>NZ_DS022272.1:3504431-3705815 GCF_000153705.1 Fulvimarina pelagi HTCC2506 | reverse complement strand
GCTTTGCATGATTTTGGCTTTCGGCACCTAGGCTGCCTAAAATTGCAACTTTCACGTTCAGATTCGCATATCATCTGCGACTGCAAGGCGGTCAATCGTCACAGCCGTTGCGTAATGACACTTACGCACCTTGTGGGAGAGAATGAAAGGTCTCGAGCGTCGGAAACGGTGTTATAGACGACCGTCAGTAGAGTGATAGCGGTTCTCTTATGCTCACCGCCCCGGCCGTCCCGTCTTGCTCGGTCGGCGTTTGCGGCGCTTCTGGTCAGCTTCGTCCTCGTAGCTGCCGCGACCGACGCGGTGGCGACGGATCGGTTCGGCGGTGTTGTCCTTATCCGCACGGACCTGTTCGGGCTTCTTCGGCATTTCCCCAGCGACAGGCTTCTCGGTGCGGCCGACGGTCTGCCCTCCGCTGTCGCTCCGGGCGTTCGTCGCTGCGGAAGGCATGCTTCCGCTCCGCTGCGCGGACCGCTCCTCACCGTTAAAGGTGTTCTTGCGGACCAGCTTTGCCGGCGGAGTCCCACCTACTGGTTTCTCGGTCCGACCCACCGTCATTTCATCAAGGGTGTTCTTGCGGAACAGGGACTTGCCCGCCGGGGTCGCGGTGCCGGGGCCCTGCCCTTCGCTTTCGCTCCGGGCGTTCGTCGCTGCGGAAGACATGCTTCCGCTCCGCTGCGCGGACCGCTCCTCACCATCCAACGACGGCTTGCGGAACAGTGAGGCAGGAGCCTCGACCTCGCCCGATCCCCTCGGCTTGAGCGGTTCGCCCCTGGGGCCGAAGCGGTCGCCGCCGATGGGGTTTCGGTCGCGCTTGGCCTTCTTCCCGTATTTCGATTTGCCGGAAGCGGGGGACATCGCCTCTTCTTCCATGGCGATGGCGGCGGAGGCGGGATCGGCTTCCTCGACGGCGTTGCGGGCGCCGCCTTTGGATTTGGCATTCTTCGCCTTGCCGGAGCCTGCGTCGGGGCCGAATTCCAGCTCCTTCGCCTGCAGCTTCTTGATCTCGTCGCGCAGCTTCGCGGCCTTTTCGAAGTCGAGATCGGCGGCGGCTTCGCGCATGGACTTTTCCAGATGCTCGATATGGGCGCGCAGATTGTTGCCAACGAAGGCGCCCTCGTCTTCCGCCATGCCGCCGACATCGATGCGGACGTGATCCTTCTCGTAATAGCTGTCGAGGATATCGGCGATCTTGGCCTTGACCGAGGCCGGGGTGATGCCGTGCTCGGCATTGTAGGCGAGCTGCTTCTCGCGCCGCCGGTCGGTCTCGGCGATGGCGCGCTTCATGGAGCCGGTCTCGTTGTCGGCGTAGAGGATCACCTTGCCGTCAACGTTGCGGGCGGCGCGGCCGATGGTCTGGATGAGGGAGGTTTCCGAGCGGAGAAAACCCTCCTTGTCGGCATCGAGAATGGCGACGAGGCCACATTCGGGGATGTCGAGCCCCTCGCGCAGCAGGTTGATGCCGACGAGGCAATCGAACGCGCCGAGGCGGAGATCGCGGATGATCTCGATGCGCTCGAGGGTGTCGATGTCCGAATGCATGTAGCGGACGCGGATGCCCTGCTCGTGGAGATATTCGGTAAGGTCCTCGGCCATGCGCTTGGTGAGGACGGTGCAGAGGACGCGGTAGCCGCGATCAACCGTCTCGCGGATCTCGCCGAGGAGATCGTCGACCTGGGTGCGGGCGGGGCGGATCTCGACCGGCGGATCGGTGAGGCCGGTGGGGCGGATGACCTGCTCGGCGAAGACGCCGCCGGACTGTTCGAGCTCCCAGGTGGAGGGCGTAGCCGAGACCGCGACGGTCTGCGGGCGCATGGCGTCCCACTCCTCGAAGCGGAGGGGGCGGTTGTCCATGCAGGACGGCAGGCGGAAGCCGTATTCGGCGAGCGTCGCCTTGCGGCGGAAGTCGCCGCGATACATGGCGCCGATCTGCGGCACGGTGACGTGGGACTCGTCGATGAAGACGAGGGCGTTGTCGGGCAGGTATTCGAAGAGCGTCGGCGGCGGGTGGCCGGGCTGGCGGCCGGTGAGATAGCGCGAATAGTTCTCGATGCCGGGGCAGGAGCCGGTGGCCTCGATCATCTCGATGTCGAAGCGGGTGCGCTGTTCGAGGCGCTGGGCTTCGAGCAGGCGGCCGGCCTTTTCGAGCTCGGCGAGGCGATGCTTCAGCTCTTCCTTGATGGACTTGATCGCTTGGTTGAGCGTCGGGCGCGGCGTGACATAGTGGGAGTTGGCGTAGATCTTCACCGACTTCAGGTCGTCGGTCTTCCTGCCGGTCAGCGGATCGAATTCGTGGATCGCCTCGATCTCGTCGCCGAACATGGAAATGCGCCAGGCGGCATCCTCCAGGTGGGCGGGGAAGATCTCGATGGTATCGCCGCGCACGCGGAACGAGCCGCGCTGGAAATCCATGTCGCGGCGCTTGTACTGCTGGGCGACGAGATCGGCGAGGAGCTGGCGCTGGTCGAGGCGATCGCCGACCGACATCTGGAAGGTCATCGCCGTGTAGGTCTCGACCGAGCCGATACCGTAGATGCAGGAGACCGAGGCGACGATGATGCAGTCGTCGCGTTCGAGCAGCGCGCGGGTGGCGGCGTGGCGCATCCGGTCGATCTGCTCGTTGATCGAGGACTCCTTCTCGATATAGGTGTCCGAGCGCGGGACGTAGGCCTCCGGCTGGTAGTAGTCGTAGTAGGAGACGAAGTATTCGACCGCGTTGTCCGGGAAGAAGGCCTTGAACTCGCCGTAGAGTTGGGCGGCGAGCGTCTTGTTGGGCGCGAGGACGAGGGCGGGACGCTGGGTGCGCTCGATGACGTTGGCGACGGTGAAGGTCTTGCCCGAGCCGGTGACGCCGAGAAGGACCTGCGTCTTGTCCTGATCGGAAACGCCGGAGACGAGATCGGCGATGGCGGTCGGCTGGTCGCCCATGGGGGTGTAGTCCGAGGCGATACGGAACTTGACGCCGCCTTCGGACTTTTCAGGCCGCGCGGGGCGATGGGGCAGCCAGATCTCGCCGTTCTTGTGCAGTGGGTTGCCGGAGGAGATGAGGTCCGACAGGGCCTGGACGGTGGCGGTGACGCCGCCTTCGGGGAGGGATTTCGCGTCTTCGAGGCTGACATCCATGCCGGCGACGGGGTTGAGACCGGCGGCGGCGCGTTCCTTGGGGTCGCGGGTGCCGCCCATGGAGGTGCCGCGGGCCGATTTCATGGGTTTTTGGGCTTTGTCGCTGGCGGCGGTGCGCGCCTTCGCCTTCGGCTTGGTGTCGCGGGCGGATGTCTTGGGCTTGGCGTCGGCGCTCGCGGGGTCGCCATCGCCGTCGGCGGTGCGTTCGGCGCGGGTCTCGGCGGTCTTGGCGATCTCGTCGGCCCAAGAGCCGATGGGGCCGGAAAAGGCTTCGGATGCGTCGAACGCGGCCTGGGGCGCCTCGCCGAAGCCTCCGCGCCGCGCAGGTCGGGTGGGGTCGAACGCGCTCTCCTCGTCGAACGCCTCGGCGTCGGGCAAGCGAGAAGCGGGGGTGCGCGTTGCGGACTTGCGGGGTCGGGAGGCCATGGCGGGGCATATAGAGACCGCGCCGAACGGATGGAAGGCGCGAGACTCGCTTCGACGATGCGGCGCAACGGCGCCGTCACCAATCGATCGTCAACCCTTGGCCGTCAGCAGCCAGGCGGTTTCGTCGACGGCGTCGTGGCGCTTGAGGCCGCCGGGGATGCGGCCCTTTTCGAGGAGATGCAGGCGGTAGCGAGCGCCGTGAACCCGCTCGATCTCGGCCTCGTCCACCGAGAAGGGCGGGCCGTCAAAGAGGGTCTGGTCGTAGTCGAACGACAGGAGCAGTTGCCGCGTGGCGCCGGTGATCTCCGCCAGATGGGCGGCGTAGCGGGCGCGCATGGCGGCTGGCAGGGCGACGAGGGCCGCGCGGTCGTAGATGGCGTCCACCGGGCCGAGCTGGTCCGGTGTGAGGGCGAAGACATCGCCGACGAAGATATCGATGTTCGGTGCGGTGTAGCGGGTGAGATCGCCATCTTCGGTGACGGACGGTTCAAAACCGAGATCGTCGAAGAGCTGGTCGATGGCGATGGCGCTGAGATCGATGCCGACGACGCGGAAACCCTTGTCAAGGAGCCAGTGGATGTCGATCGCCTTGCCGCAGAGGGGCAGGAAGATGCGGGCGTCTTCCACCAGTTCGAGCGCATCGAAATGCTTGAGCAGCAGGCGGTTCGGCTTGCCCTCGTGGAAGGCGATCTCGCCCTTGTCCCAGCGGTCGTGCCAGAATTGCGCTTCCATCTCCGGTATCCTTGAAGGCGCCTAAAGAGCGTCGATCAGCGCTTCGACTATGTGATCCTGCACCTCTTCGGAGAGATAGGGATGCATCGGCAGGCTGATCACCTCGCGCGACAGTGCGTCGGTTTCCTCGAGCACGCCGCCGGCCACGGGATAGCGGTCGTAAGCGGTCTGGCGGTGGAGCGGGATCGGATAGTAGACGGCCGTCGGAACGCCCGCCTCGCGCAACTTCGCCTGAACGGCCTCGCGATTGGCCGGCTCAGGCAGGCGCACGGTGTACTGCGCCCAGGTGGAAACGGCGCCGTCGGCGAGCTTCTGTGGGATGACGTGGCCTTCGAGCTTTTGGTGATACCTCGCGGCGATGCGCATGCGGGTCTCGACCTCTTCCGGGAAGATCGCAAGCTTTTCCAGAAGGATCGCAGCCTGCAGCGTGTCCAGGCGACCATTCATACCGATGCGCACACAATCGTATTTGTCCTTGCCCTGTCCATGTACGCGCATCGAATGCATGACAGCCGCAAGATCATCGTCATTGGTCTGGATCGCGCCGCCGTCGCCATAGCAGCCGAGCGGTTTGGCCGGGAAGAAGCTGGTGGAGACGACGTCGGCCCATTCTATGGAGAGCTTGCCGTCGGTGGTGGCGCCGTAGCCTTGCGCGGCGTCGGAGATGAGCTTTAGGCCGTGGGCATCGCAGACAGCGCGGATCGCGGCATAATCGGCGGCCTGACCGAAGATGTCGACGGCGATGACGAAGCGCGGGGTGAGCTTGCCCTCGCGCTTCACCGCCTCGATGGCGAGGTCGAGCTTGGCCGCGTCCATGTTCATCGTATCACGCTCGACATCGACGAAGACCGGCGTGGCGCCGAGCCAGGCGACGACCTCGGCCGTCGCCGCGAAGGTGAAGCTCGGACAGAAGACGGCGTCACCGGTGCGCAGGCCCCAGGCCATCAGCGGCAGGGCTAGCGCATCCGTGCCGGACGAGCAGGACAGGGAGTGCTTGGCCTGGCCGAAGGCGTCGAGCGCCTGCTCGAGTTCAGCGATCTCCGGCCCCATGATGTAGGCGCCGTGGTCCAGCACCGCCGCCATGCGCCGATCGACCTTGTCGCGAATGCGGTCGCGTTGGGTGGCGAGGTCGATGAAGGGAATGGCCTGGGGCGGAGGAGTGCGGTTCATGGGAAGGATCGTCTCGTTCGGGTCTGTTGCAGCGCAGCAGGTGAAGCAGATCGTGCCGCGGTGCCAGTCAAAAAAGATAACGGTCGGTAACTGCGCCTGAGGAATGAAGCGATCAGGCACGCACAGCGGGGCTGGGCTGCGACTTGTTGCGCCGGATTATGGCGGTATCGCGCCGGAATTCCGCGGCTCACACCGCTACCGCAAAGCTGACGCGAGGCTTGCCGCGCCATTCAGGCCGCCTTCTTCTCCGCCAGGATGCCAAGGACATACATCGCCACTGTGGATCCAGCGATAGCGGTGACATCGGCATGGTCGTAGGCCGGCGCGACCTCGACGACATCCGCGCCGACGAAGTCGAGGTTCTTCAGGTGGTGGAGCACCGCGAGAATCTTCGCGGATGACGGACCACCCGCAACCGGCGTGCCGGTGCCCGGCGCGAAGGCGGGGTCGAGGCAGTCGATGTCGAAGGTCAGATAAACGTTCGTGCCCCTTGTGCGTTCGTAGATGCGTTCGGCAATCGCCTTGGAACTCATCTCCTCAACCTCGTAGCCGTAGAGAATGTCGAGGCCGCAGGTTTCCGGCGCATGGGTGCGGATTCCGACCTGGATCGAGGTCTCGGGATCGATCAAACCGGCCTCTACGGAGGCCTTCACGAAGGAGCCGTGGTCGACGCGCGACTTGTCGTCTTCGTCTCGGGCCACGGGCCAGGTGTCCTGATGTGCGTCGAACTGCACCAGCGAAAGCGGCTCGTGCCATTCGCGATACGCCTCGAGCAGCGGGAAGGTGACGGAGTGATCGCCACCGAGGGAGAGCAGGAAGCCGGTCTTCTCCAGAAGATCGCTCGCCTCGGCGCGGATCGCCGTATGGGCGATTTCCGGACGGCGATGATCGAGGGCGCAGTCGCCGTAATCGACGACCGAAAGGTGCTCGAAGAGGTCGCGATGGATGGGATATTGCGGATCGTTGTCGAAGATCGCCGAAGCCCGCCGGATGGCCTGCGGCCCGAACCGCGCGCCCGGCCGGTTCGAGACGGCGCCGTCATAGGGAATGCCCCAGACCGCGACGTCCGTGCCAGCGACATCCTTCGTGTATCGGCGGCGCATGAAGGAGAGCGCGCCTGCATAGGTGGGGTCGCCGGACGTGCCGAGTGTTCCGGGGGCTGTGAAGGCGTGGTCGGGCCTTGGGTCGGCCATGGCTTCGGGCTCCTCAAAACAAAAGCCGCCGAGCGAACCCGGCGGCTTCGTGAAAACAGCGATCGAAGCTCCGCAAGCGGAGCCTGTTCGATCAGCGCTTCGAGAACTGGAACGAACGGCGGGCCTTGGCACGGCCGTACTTCTTACGCTCCACCGTACGCGAGTCGCGGGTAAGGAAGCCGCCCTTCTTGAGGACCGGACGCAGGCCCGGCTCGTAGAAGGTGAGAGCACGGGAAATGCCGTGGCGGACCGCGCCGGCCTGGCCGGATAGACCGCCGCCAGCGACCGTCGCGACGATGTCGAACTGGCCGTCACGATCGGCAGCGACGATCGGCTGACGCAGGACCATCTGCAGGACCGGACGGGCGAAGTATTCCGCAAAGTCCTTGTCATTGATGGTGATCTTGCCGGAGCCGGGCTTCACCCAGACGCGGGCGACGGCGTCCTTGCGCTTGCCGGTGGCGTAGGCACGACCGTACTGGTCGAGCTTCTGGACATGGACCGGGGCTTCGGGCTGGGCGCCCGTTTCGGCCTGGCCGAGTTCTTCTAGGGAGGAAAGCTGGGACATGGAAATTATGCGGCCTTCGCGTTCTTGGAATTCATGGCGCGGACGTCGAT
This sequence comes from Fulvimarina pelagi HTCC2506, assembly GCF_000153705.1. Classification (GTDB taxonomy): domain Bacteria; phylum Pseudomonadota; class Alphaproteobacteria; order Rhizobiales; family Rhizobiaceae; genus Fulvimarina; species Fulvimarina pelagi. The sequence goes on along the minus strand of NZ_DS022272.1, from coordinate 3,698,556 downwards.
CGTCTCGGGCTGCTGCGCCGCGTGCGGATGTTCGCTGCCGGCGTAGACGCGCAGGTTTTTGAGCTGCTGGCGACCCAGCGGCCCACGCGGCAGCATGCGCTCGACGGCCTTTTCAAGGACGCGCTCGGGGAAGCGGCCTTCGAGAATGTCGCGCGCCTTGCGCTCCTTGATGCCGCCGGGATGGCCGGTGTGCCAGTAATAGGTCTTGTTCCAGTACTTCTTGCCCGTGAGCACGGCCTTGTCGGCATTGATGATGATGACGTTGTCGCCATCGTCCACGTGCGGGGTGAAGGTGGCCTTGTGCTTGCCGCGCAGGCGGAGCGCGACGAGCGAAGCGAGACGGCCGACGATCAGTCCTTCGGCGTCGATCAGAATCCACTTCTTCTCGATCGTCTCGACCTTCTGCGTGAAAGTCTTCATGGGGTTGGTCCCGGTGTTGGTAATTTCGGTCGGCGCCGGCGATATCTCGCGCGCCACATAAAAAAGGGCGGGCCATGAGACCCGCGCTTCTTGAAGGGCGATCTACGGGTGGATCGGCGCGGTGTCAAGCGACAAATGGAAATTCGGTGGCGGCCAGAATGCCCTGTCTATAGGCAATCGAGAATGATTGGTATCATAATACCGCAAAGCCGCCAGCCCGATTGCGTTCGATCTTCTCCGGTAAGCGCCTAGCTCTCGGGCGGGCCTCCAAGACGAAAGCGTGAAATCTCCTTGGCAGAACAAACAATCGACGACGTCGTCGGCATTCTCGACAAACTGAAGGAGCTGGCGGAGAGCGATCGCGAGGTCTCGGTAGGGGACGTGACGAAGAGCTTTGGCCGGCGCGGCTACGGGCCGCTGCTGGCGGTGCCCGCACTCGTCGGCGCCTCGCCCGTCGGCGGCATTCCGGTGGTGCCGACGATCCTTACCGTCGTCATCATCATCGTCGCCGTGCAGATGGTGTTCGGCGCCCGCAGTTTCTGGATGCCGGGCTTCCTTTCCGACCGCGCCGTATCCTCCGAACGGCTTGGCCATGGGGTTGCGAAGCTGCGTCCGTGGGGCGAGCGGCTGGACCGGCTCTTCAAGGACCGGCTCGAAATCCTGACGACCGTCGTCTTCGAGCGGATCGGCGCCGCGTGCTGCGTCGCGCTGGCGCTTCTGGTGCCGCCGCTCGAACTGGTGCCGTTCGCGGCGATCGTGCCGTTCATCGCGATCCTTCTGTTCGGGATCGCGCTGGCGGTGCGCGACGGCGTGGTGATGCTGCTCGCCTTCGCATCAGCCGCTGGCGCCGTTTATGCGGCCTACCGCTTCTTCCCAAGCGATCTGCCGTCCTGGATAGCCCTCTAAAGCGTTTGTAAAAATTTTTACAAGATATCCGCGTCAGTAAAGCCGGCCTCGACATCGTGACCGTTTTTGACAGTCCGGCGACCTCAAAGGATTGGACTTATGCCGCCGTAAAGCGGATATCGGAAGGGTGTACTGCGTTGGCGGCTCGACACGATCCTCTCATCGTTCGGTCGAAGCCGATCCCCGCGCGGTCAAAACTTTACAGATCCGAGACAGACTTCCAAGGGTACCATTATGTCAGCCTACCAGACCGATATCCAAGACATCATCGAGCTCAAGCGGAAGTTCGACTCCTGGGGTGGAATCGAGCCCGAAGCCGTTGCTCGCATGCGGGCACAGAACAAGTTCAAGACCGGGCTCGACATCGCGAGATACACCGCAAAGGTCATGCGCGACGACATGGCGGCCTATGATGCCGATCCTTCGCAATACACCCAGTCTCTCGGCTGCTGGCATGGTTTCGTCGGCCAGCAGAAGATGATCTCCATCAAGAAGCATTTCGGCTCCACCAAGCGGAAGTACCTCTACCTCTCCGGCTGGATGGTCGCGGCGCTGCGCTCAGAGTTCGGTCCCCTGCCAGACCAGTCGATGCACGAGAAGACCACCGTGCCGGCGCTGATTGAGGAGCTCTACACCTTCCTCAAGCAGGCCGATGCAAGGGAGCTCGGCAACCTCTTCCGCCAGCTCGACGAAGCCCGCGAAGCCGGCGACGAGGTGAAAGCGCGGAAGATCCAGAACGAGATCGACAATCACGAAACGCACGTCGTTCCGATCATCGCCGACATCGATGCCGGCTTCGGCAATGCCGAGGCGACCTATCTCCTCGCCAAGAAGATGATCGAGGCGGGTGCCTGCGCTCTGCAGATCGAGAACCAGGTGTCGGACGAGAAGCAGTGCGGCCACCAGGACGGGAAGGTCACGGTTCCGCATGAAGCCTTCATTCACAAGATCCGTGCACTGCGCTACGCCTTCCTCGAAATGGGCGTCGACGATGGCGTCATCGTCGCCCGCACGGACTCGCTCGGCGCGGGTCTGACCAAGGAAATCGCCTATTCGGCCGAGCCGGGCGATCTGGGCGACCAGTACAACTCCTTCCTCGATTGCGAGGAAGTCTCTGTCGAGGATCTGAAAAGCTCCGACGTCGTCATCAAGCAGGGCGGCAAGCTGATGCGCCCGAAGCGTCTCCCCTCGAACCTTTATCAGTTCAAGCCGGGAACGGGTGAAGATCGCTGCGTTCTCGACGGCATCACCTCGCTCAAGAACGGCGCCGATCTCCTTTGGATCGAGACCGAGAAGCCGCATGTGGAGCAGATCGGCGGCATGGTTCGCCGTATCCGAGAGGTCGTGCCGAACGCCAAGCTCGTCTACAACAACTCGCCGTCCTTCAACTGGACGCTGAAGTTCCGCCAGCACGTCTACGAGACCTGGCAGGCCGAAGGCCGCGATCTCGGCGCCTATGACGTCGGCAGACTGATGTCGAGCGAGTATGACGATACCGAGCTCGGCCAGGAAGCCGATCGTCAGATCAAAAGCTTCCAGGCGGATGCGGCCCGCGAGGCCGGTATCTTCCACCATCTCATCACGCTGCCGACCTATCACACGACCGCGCTTTCGACCGATAATCTCGCCAAGCGCTATTTCGGCGACGAAGCGATGCTCGGCTACGTCCACACGGTACAGCGCGAGGAAATTCGTCAGGGCATCGCCTGCGTGAAGCACCAGAACATGGCCGGCTCCGACATCGGCGACGACCACAAGGAATACTTCGCCGGCGATGCGGCCCTGAAGGCGGGCGGTGCCGACAACACGATGAACCAGTTCGAGGCGGCCGAGTAATCCTCCTGTCTACGGCTCCCGAACTTCGGAAAGGCGCGCTCTCCCCGGCGCGCCTTTTTTGTCTGGCCGCTTTGTCGCGGCTTCCGCGCGCAATTCCGATGGTTCCCGCATCGCGACCGGGCGCTTAATGCCTTAAGTTGACCGGAGAAACCGACCGGCCCACACGAGAGGCCGGCAGGACCGCGAGGAGGCGCACCGATGTATCAGGCTCCGACCGAGGAGATCGTCCATGTCTTAAGGCACGTGGCGGGTCTCGACGAGGCGATGGAAAGCGGCGCTGCGGGCGATCTCGATGCCGATCTTCTCGACGCGATCGTCGGTGAGGCGGGCCGGTTCGCGTCCGAGCGCATGGCGCCGGACCTTGCCGATGACGGGCATGAAGGCGCGGTCGTGAAGGACGGTGTCGTAACGACGCCGAAGGGCTGGCCTGCGATCTACAAAGAATGGTGCGAGGGCGGCTGGAACGCTCTGACGGGGCCCGAAGCCCATGGCGGGCAGGATCTGCCGATGGCGCTCTCGACCGCGCTTTTCGAGATGTGGAATTCGGCCTCGATGGGCTTTGCGATCGGCCCGACGCTGACGGTCGGCGCGATCGAAGCGCTTCACCAGCATGGCTCTGAGGACCTTCGCTCGCGTTATCTCGACAAACTCGTCTCCGGCGAATGGACCGGGACGATGAACCTGACCGAGCCGCAGGCGGGCTCCGACCTCTCGGGCATCAAGACCCGGGCCGAACCCGCCGGCGATGGCACCTACCGGATCTTCGGCCAGAAGATCTATATCACCTATGGCGAGCAGGACTTTACCGACAACATCGTCCATCTCGTGCTCGCGCGCCTGCCGGGGGCCCCGGAGGGGGTGAAGGGCATTTCGCTCTTCCTCGTCCCGAAATTTCTGGTGAACGATGATCTCAGCCTTGGCGCGCGCAACGACGTGTTCTGCGCGGCGCTCGAAAAGAAGCTCGGCATCCACGGTTCGCCGACCTGCACGATGATCTACGGTGATGATAAGGGCGAGACGGGTGAGCCCGGCGCGATCGGCTGGCTGATCGGCGAGGAGAACCGCGGTCTCGCCTGCATGTTCACGATGATGAACAATGCCCGTCTTCTGGTCGCCATTCAGGGCGTCGGGATCGCGGAAGCCGCGACCCAGAAGGCGCTGGAATTTGCCCGAGATCGCCGGCAGGGCCGCTCAACGCGCCTCGCAAAGGGCGCCGAGCCGAAGGGGCAGATGGCGCCGATCGTCGACCATCCGGACGTGACGCGCATGCTCCTCACCATGAAGGCGCTGACGGGCGCGGCACGCGCGATCTCCTATGCCTGCGGCCATGCCGGCGACATGGCGAAGCATCATGCGAGAGCCGGCGACGGCGATGCCGCCAAATCCTGGAAGGACCGCGTCGATCTGCTGACGCCGGTCGCCAAGGCGTTCTCGACCGATGTCGGCGTCGAGGTCGCCGGGCTCGGCGTTCAGGTGCATGGCGGCATGGGCTATGTGGAAGAGACCGGGGCGGCCAAGCTCCTGCGTGACGCCCGCATCGCGCCGATCTACGAGGGCACGAACGGCATTCAGGCGATCGATCTGGTGACGCGCAAGATCGGGCTCTCGGGCGGCGGTGCCGTCACCAACTACATCCTCGAGCTGCGTTCGGTTCTGGAGACGCTGGAGGCTCGCAACCTGCCCGATTTCGGACGCTCGGCCTCGATGATCGACGCCGCCCTGAGAGAGTTGGAGGCGTCGACGCGCTTCCTCTCCGAGGCGATCGCACGGGGCGAGAGGGAGACCGCGCTCGCAGGTGCGACGCCCTATCTGCGGCTCTTCGGCCTGACCGCCGGCGGCGTCTATCTCGTCAAGAGCGCGCTTGCGGGCGATCCGGAGGGTGGACGCACGGCCTTAGCGCGCTTCATGGCCGAGAACCTGCTCACCGAAGCGCCAAGCCTTTCCGCGCAGGTCTGCCAGGGCGCGGACAGTCTGGAAGCAGGCCGGATTGCGCTCGGACTGGAAGCGGCATGACCGACCATATCAAGACCACTGTCACGGATGGCGTCCAGACCATCCGCATGAACCGGCCGGACAAGAAGAACGCGCTCTCGCGGGCGATGTATTGCGCCATGACCGAGGCGTTGCAGGCGGCGGAAGCGGACGAAGCCGTCGGCTGCATCCTCTTTACAGGCGCACCGGGCGCGTTCTGCGCGGGCAACGACCTCGCCGACTTCATGGAAATCGCTAAAGGCGGCGGCTTGCCGACCGAGGTTCGCGACTTCCTGCATGCGCTCGCCAAGGCCGAAAAGCCGGTGGTCGCGGGTGTCGACGGGCTCGCTATTGGCATCGGCACGACGATGCTGTTTCACTGCGATTTGGTACTGGCGACACCGAAATCCGAGTTCAAAACGCCCTTCGTCGATCTCGGCCTGACGCCGGAGGCGGCCTCCAGCCTGATCGCGCCGCGCCTGATGGGTAATCAGCGCGCCTTCCAAATGCTTGCGATGGGTCGGCCCTTCGACGCGGAGTTCGCCCGTGAATGCGGCTTCGTGACCGAGATCGTGGATGACGACGTGGACGGGTCGGCTTTTGCGGCGGCGAAGGCGATCGCGGCGAAGCCGCGCGAGGCGGTGAAGCTGACGAAAAGCCTTATCCGAGGCGATCGGTCCGACGTGATCGAGCGCATCGACAAGGAGATCGAGATCTTCGCCAAACGCCTCGTCTCGAAGGAAGCGCGGCAGGCATTCGAGGCCTTTTTCAGCCGCAAGGGATGAGGGTTCACGGACGCCCGAGATTTCCCGCCACGCCTGTTTCCGAACGCCTGAACGGGTCCATTTAGGGGCGATGACCGAGATCTCCTTCACCCAGACCGTACCGGAAGACGACGACCGCTCGCGCCATGTCTGCGACAATTGCGGCTTCGTGCTCTACGAGAACCCGAAAATCGTGGTCGGCTCGGTGGTGAGGCACGAAGGCCAGATCCTGCTCTGCCGCCGGGCGATCAACCCACGCAAAGGGTTCTGGACGATCCCTGCCGGCTATCTGGAGCTGAACGAGGCGCCTGAGGACGGTGCCCGCCGCGAGGCCTCTGAAGAGGCCAACATCACCCTCGACATCGAACGCCTGCTTGCGGTCTACTCCGTTCCACGCATCAGCCAGGTGCAGCTGATCTACCGCGCACGGCTCGCAAGGCCCGACTATTCGCCGGGGCCGGAAAGCCTCGAGGTGAAGCTCTTTTCGCCGGACGACATTCCGTATGACGAGTTGGCCTTTCCCTCGGTGCACTGGGCGCTCGGGCACGACGCGGAGGCCGAGGGCGGTGCACCGCCGGTTCCGTTCAAGAACCCGGAGGGCGAGACCGGGAACATGATGCCGGGCGGAGAGCGGCTACGGACGGAGAATATGTGAGCCGGCGTTTGCAGCGTCGCTTCCGGCAATGGATGGCAAGCGTGGTAGACCGCCGGATGTCATCGAATACCCCGACACTTTTAGCGAATTCCAATTGACAACGCCGCACTTCGCCACCATCCTATAGGCAGATTGCGTATGGGATGAGTCATTGACGGCGGACGATATCGAGATCGTGCTCGATCCCTCCCTCAGCGACGACCCGATTTTCACCGCCGAAATTCGAACGCCGCTAGGGTCGCTTGACGTGATGGCCCGTGTGACGATCGAGGGTCGATCACTCGCTTTGGACGGCACGCATATCGGCGGAGATCCTGCGAAGACATGGGGCCCGGCGGCGCTGAGAAATCTCGCGCAAGCGGTGATGGAGAAACTGGATGTCGACGAGATCATCGTTGTTGGAGCGGTTCGGACAACAGGTGCAAATCCGGGACGAACACCCCGTCTCCGAAGGCTCCGCAGAGCGCCTGCATCTCAAGGCGCTCCCAAGCGCGGGCCTTAACACGCCGGCGGCGGCTCGTGCGCTGGCGCGCAGGCATCTTGCCATGAAAGCCGCCCAGGCCGTGATGACGGAGTTGTTCGACACGGGGGAGGCTTTCGTTGAGGTGCCCAAGGTGGAAAGTCTGGGCCAGCTTAAGTCCGAACTGGAGAACGCAGGGATCGAAGCGCGCAAGCATGGGCCGGAGCCAATCTCTGCGCGCGCAGTTCGGGAGGCCCTGCACCTGTCACAGGCGCAGTTCGCCCTGCGGTTTGGGTTGGAGGAAGCGACCGTCAAGAACTGGGAGCAGGGAAAGTCGAAGCCGAACGCGACGGCCATGACGCTGCTCTGGACGATCCATCGAAACCCGGAGGCTGTCGCGGCTTCTATTAAGATGGATTAGCGGGCGGTCTCGGATCTCAAACGGATTAAGGACAAATTCCATGCCAATGTCATTGCGACAAGTGACGGTCCAGAACGAAATCAACAAAGGTGCTAGCTGCACCAATAGCCAGACGAGCGTGACGTGGTTGAAGGCCTTTAAAATCTCTACCGCGTCCGTGACCCTTGCCGTATGCATTTCGCAACGGTGCAAGCATGTGAGCGATATTTCCGAGGCTCGTTAGTATTCCTTTAATTTCCTTCGCACCTTTAGCATTCTCATCGATTCCGTCAGGCATTATTTTAATTTCACTTCGAATAATCTTCAGCAACTCAGGGATCTCAGCCTTTTCAGGATAAGCGACCGCGCGGTCATCAAGAATAAGCTTGCAGCAACTCTCGACAATTTCCTTGGCCAGCGCGATAGCTTCTCCCGGTTCGCTGTCGCCTATGCGCTCAAGGCGGCGCAGATCCTCATAGAGCGTGTCTGAGTTCAACGTCGCAGCTACAGCTTTTATTCGCTGTACAGATCCGCCGAGTGCGTGGATTTTGCGCTGCGCAACATAGACAGGACGACCTTGAATAAGAGCATCCTCTACCAATTCCCAGCCGTCAGTACGGAGATGTCCGTTGAAAGCCTCCGCGAGCAGGTCCTGCTCACTATCATCTTTGCGGACGACAGGGTGAAGCACTTCACAGATAAACTTTAGAAAGATACTTTGCTCGGCACCGTAGAGGCGAAACCGACGATCGGTATATATCCACTCTAGGGGCCAGTCATCGTTGTTCACACAATGCTGCCAAATATCCCCCTCAGCGTTGCTATATCTGCTGTCAAATGACGGCATTGAGGACAAATCGAAAACTCGGCTTAGAAAACCAATCTCGTCCAGACCGCCATACCATACCGTATTTCTGGCGCGCATTTCGTCGAGAATCGCCGCGCGAGTTCGCTCGCTGATTTTACCATCTGGAACACCTTGACCAGACGCAAGTATCCGCACGGGCGATATTTCGACCGCCACCCAGAAGCTCCGATCATCCCCGAGAATAATCTTTATATTATCCTTGATTGTACTCGCTATGGCCTCACGGCGATTTTCAATGGGTACAAAAAGGCTGACCGGAATGCGTAGGTATAGTGTCCAAATCTTTGTTCCGCCGTTCCAGTTATCATAACCAGTTTCGGCAATTTCAATGTCAGCCTGTGTAACAACGCGAAAAGCGTCTATCTCGTCCTTCTGGCGCAATAGCTCAGCGACAGTAGGCAGCGCTCCTTCGATCTCACGACGAATACTAAGATATCGCATAGTTTTTACTTATAATGGTAACTTTCCGACTCCTAGATAATCAGTGGTCAATTCTCCAAACAAAATTTCAAAATGGCACTTCAGCGAGCAGTAAATACGACCAAAGATATGTTTAGTACCCTGCTCAGTATGCATTCCAAACGGTTCTTACTCCGCTCCCGTAGTCTGCCTGATCTCCCGCGCGAGTTCGCCCGGCAGGTTCAGCCGCGCCGCCAGGAGATCGAGATAGGCGCGTTCGGCCGGGTGGTCGGCGTCGATGGCGAGGACCGAGGCGGTGTAGATTTCCATGGCGATTTCCGGGGTCTTCGCTTCGGCGGCGAGGTCGTCGACCGTTTTCGGCCGGCGGAGTTCGTCCATTACGAGGGCCTTTTCGTCGCTCGCCATATCCATGTCGTCGATCTTGCCGTAGATCGCCGTTTCCTCGTCGGCGTCGATATAGCCGTCGGCCTTGGCAGCGGCGATCATCGCCGACAGCATCAGCCGGGCGCGACTGTCCTCCTCGCCTGACGGCATGAAGGCCGTGCCGCGAGGTTCGGGCACTTCGTCCGGGCTCTGGGTCGAGGGAAGGCTGCGCACGGGCTCGGCGCCTGGCAGTGCCGTCGCGCCGGACTTCGTCTGGTAGTTTTGATAGGCCTTGTAGGCGAGACCCGCGACAAGCGCTGCGCCGCCGAGCTTGAGCGCGCTGCTGCCGAAGGATTTGCCGCGCTTTTTCTTGAAGAGCTGCGAAGCGAGCCCGCCGACGACGGCGCTGGTCACAATTGATCCGCCCTGCCCCTGCAGCATGCCCCCGACCTGATCGATCAGAGAGCCGCCCGAACTTGCGCCACGGGTCGCGTCAGCTGTGCGATAGGGATCGCGGCGGGAGGACGAGCCCTGCACTTGGCCGCCGAGGAAATCGGAAAGAAGGCGCTGGATATCCATAGGGTCGGGTCCTCGAATGGTCGATCACTGACCCCGGATATCGAAACGGCAGGTGCGATTGGCAATACCAGCCGGCTGCGTGACCGCCCGCGCCTACCGTTTGCCCTCGCCGATCGGTTCAAGCGAATGTTTCTTGATCAGCGGGAACTGGGTGAGCATGAAGACGATGGTGATCGGCATCGTCGCCCAGACCTTAAAGGCGACCCAGAAATCGGTCGAGAAATTGCGCCAGACGACCTCGTTGACGATGGCGAGGAAGACGAAGAACAGACCCCAGTTGAGCGTGAGCTTGCGCCAGCCCTCGGCATTCAGCTTGAAGGCCTGGTCGAAGACATAGCCCAGCAGGGATTTGCCGAAGAGAAGACCGCCGAGCAGGATGGCGGCGAAGAGGCCGTTGACGATCGTCGGCTTCATTTTGATGAAGGTCTCGTCCTGCAGATAAAGCGTCAGCCCGCCAAAGACGAGAACGACGATGCCGGAGACGAGCGGCATCATTGGTAGTGTCCTTTGAATTGCGTAAGAAACCGCGAGCGAAATCGCAAGCGCCGCCATGAAGAGAGCCGTCGCGATGAAGAGCGGACCGCCGAGCTCGTTCAGCGAAGGAAAGGTCGCCGCCAGCTGCTCGCCGCGATTGTTCGCGAAGAAAAAGACCAGAAGCGGTCCCAGTTCCAGCGCGAACTTGAGGAGCGGGTTTATCTCCTTCTTCGCCGGATCGCCCGGGGAACGTTCGATGATGCGGTCTGCCATGGATGAAATCTCGTCGGTCTCGATCACGTCTCACTGCCCATATCGGCAGTGTTCGCGGCATTTGGTAGGCGTTCGGGGGCGGACGGGCTGAATTTTGCCAAGTCCGTTTCCTATATCGCGGCCTTAGACAAATCACACCGGAATGAGCAAAGCGGGATCGATGCGAGATATTTCCGACCATGAAGACAGTTCACGCTACGGCCGCGGCCGCGTCTCATACCGGGTGGAGCGCTTTCTCGGCGGCTCGCCGCTGGGCGTCGGCATCCGGCTCATTCTCATGTCAATCCTCGTTGGGCTCCTGCTCTCCTGGTTCGAGATTTCGCCACGGAGCGTAATCAATTGGTTCGTCGACGCCTTCAACCGCATCATCGACGTCGCCTTCGGCTCGATCGACAACGTCATCACCTATTTCCTGCTCGGCGCAGTGATCGTGGTGCCGATCTTCATCATCATGCGCGTGCTGAAGATGGGCGGACGCGGGCGGTACTGATCGCTCAATCCGCGCTCGCCCGGAGCGCGGCACCCGCCGCGACCGGGCCCAGCGTCCCAAAGAAGAGCGTCAGCGCGGTGAGGATCAGGAAGGGCGGCAGGAACGGATCGGGGTCATTGATCGCGCCATAGGTCGCCGAGACGCCGAAGATCAGCACCGGGATCGCGAGCGGCAGGACCAGCACCGAGACGAGAAGCCCGCCGCGCGGCAGCGCGACGGCGACGGCCGCACCGACGGCACCGATGAACGTGATCGCGGGCGTTCCAACGAACAGTGTGAGTGTCGCGGCCGCGATGGCATCGGGCTCCATCGCCAGGAAAAGGCCGAGGAACGGCGCGGTCAGGACGAGCGGCAGGCCGCTTGCGGTCCACAGCGCGGCAGATTTGACGAAAACCACAGCAGGCATGAGCGTCTGGCCCATGATGAGGAGATCGAGCGTGCCGTCGTCGCGGTCAGCCTGAAACAGGCGGTCGAGCGTAAGGAGCGTCGAGAGCAGCGCGCCGATCCAGAGGATGGCCGGGCCGATACGCGACAGGAGATTGAGGTCGGGACCGATGCCGAAGGGCACCGTCGCGATGACGGCGAGAAAGAAGATGACACCGATCATCGCACCGCCGCCGCTCGAAACGGCGAGTCTCAAATCGCGGACGTAGAGGGCGGCGAGCGATCTCACAACCAGCCCTCGGCTTCGGCGAGTTCGTCGTCGTCGAGCGCGGTCGGCGCCGGCAGTTTAGCGTCCGGCGCTTTCGCGAGATTGAGGCGCTTGGCGGTTTCGAGGCCGAGCGGCTGGTGGGTGGCGGCGATGACGATGCCGCCGGCCGCAAGATGCCGCTCCATAAGTTTGCCGAAGAGAAGCTGGGAGTCGGCGTCGAGTGCGGCCGTTGGCTCGTCGAGCACCCAGACATCGCGAGGAGCGACGAGGAGGCGCGCAAGCGAGGCGCGGCGCTGCTGGCCAGCCGACAGATAGCCGAAGGGGAGCGCCGTCAGATCCGGCAGGCCGACGGCTTTAAGCGCATCCGAATTCGTCAGGCCATCTGCGGCGAGACGCAGGGTCCTGCGCCAGAAATCGAGATTGCGACCGACCGAGATGCCCGGCTTCATCGCATTGCGATGGCCGACATAGTGGGCGACTTCCGCGATCGAGCGCGCGTTTTCGCCGTCGGCGGCCAGCGCGCCTTCGAGGAGAACTCTGCCGCCCAGCGGATGGAGAAGGCCGGCCAAAGTACGCAATAGGGTCGACTTGCCGGCGCCATTCGGGCCGGTGACGACGAGGCTTTCTCCTGCACCAAGCGTGAAGTCCAGCGGCCCGGCCGCCACAGTCCGGCCGCGCCCGACCGACAGGGCCTCCGCGGCGATCCTCAGCATGCAAATCTCGTCAAAGCGTCCCGCCCTTCATGGGCGGAGGGCTTAGCCTTTTCCAAAGCGCAGAGCCAGTCTGGCAGCTAAGGAAAGACCGGCTAATGCGAAGAGAAGCGCGAAGAAGATGCGATCGCCGTAGGTGCGATAGATAGTCGTGACCGTCTCCGAGGGGAGGCTTGCGACAAGATTGCCCGTGACGCCGAGGCCGAGGCCACCGATCTCGCGGCCGAACGCATCGGTGACGACGGAAATGCCCGTATTAGCGCTTCTGACGAGCGGCAGGCCGAGGGCGACGGCCGTGACGTTCGCCATGCGCAGGTGCTGATACGGCCCTGGCGTCTCGCCGTACCAGGCATCGTTCGTGACGTTGAGGATGAAGCCCGGTGCGGGCTCGCCGACCTCGATCTCGGACGGGAAGATAATCTCGTAGCAGATGAGCGGGAGATAGGACGGCGCATCCTCCAGCGGCACGGGCTCGAGCATCGGCCCGGCGGAGAATCCGCCCGGCATGTTTACGAGATTGGAGATGCCCCAGGACTCGAGAAGATCCTGAAAGGGCAGATATTCGCCGAAGGGGACGAGGTGCACCTTGTCGCTGGCGGCGGTAATCGTCCCTTCGTCGTCGATGACGTAGATCGTGTTGTAGACGCGCTGCCGATCCTCCTCGGAACGGTCGACGCGGGCGGCGCCGGCAATCAGCGTTTCACCGGAGGAGAGCGTGTCGGCGAGACGGGAAATCGCGTCCGGCCGGTCGGTCAAGACGAAGGGAAAGGCGGTCTCGGGCCAGATGATCAAGCGGCGTGGCGCGTTTTCGCTGCCGGCACCCCTCCCCTCGGGCGAACCTGGCGAGGCCTCCTTCGACAGAGTCATGTTGATGAGCTTGTCGAAGTTCTGATCGGCGGTCTCCGGGTCCCATTTGAGGCTCTGGAGGATGTTCGGTTGAACGAGTTGGAGCGCGACCGTCTGGTTGAAGGCGGTTGCGTTGCTCTCCAGGCGCCAGAAACCGTAGCCGAGATGGGTGGCAAGGGCGAGAATGGCGAGCGCAATCACAGGCAGGCGCCCGCGACGATCGAGGAGAACGGCTGGCGCCGAGAAGACGAAGACAGCCAGCATCGTCAGCCCGCCGATCCCGATCACGCTGGCACTCTGCATCAAGATGGCGTGGCTTGCCGCCATATAGCCGATCTCGTTCCACGGAAAGCCGGTGAGAACGAAGGAGCGCAGCCATTCGGCGAGGCCGAAGCACGCGGCAAGACCGAGGACGCGCCAGGCCGTATCCGACCAGAACAAGCGGGAGAGGACGGCAGCGAGACCGAAGAAGACCGCAAGGATCGCCGGAAGGCCGAGGACGGCGAGCGGCAGGAACCAGATGAAGCTTCCGGCATCAACGAGCAGCGCGGCGCCGAGCCACCAGAGGCCGGCGACGAAATAGCCGAAGCCGAAGAGCCAGCCGATCAAGAAGGGCTGGCCGAGGCGGCGCACGCGGCTCACACCGACGTCGATGCCCACACCATCGAGCAGCCATACGAGGATCGGGAAGGAGAGGAAGCCGGCAAATGGGAAGTCGAGCGGTGCAAGGGCGGCGGTCGCGGTCGCGCCAGCGAGCAGCGCGATCAGGGCCCGGCGCCAGCCGGACGCCAAAATCAGTCGGCCTGCAAGGCGGTCGAACAGGGACCGCCCCTCCGTCACGTCGGCATCAGCCACGTTCCCTCACCCGAATGTTCCGCTTCGCTCAATGGCCCCATCCCATGGCGCGAATCGCCACGATGGGTTCGTCTTTAAGCCCATGAGCTTTTGCGAAACAAACCGCGCGACACGGATCACGACGCCACGGCGAGACCTTCGACGATGCGCCGACGCTTCTCTCCCTGGCGGAAGCGAACGATGCGGACCCGTTTAACCCGGCGCGGATCGGCCTCCAGCACCTGGAACTCGAAGCCCGGCACGGCCTGCACCACTTCGCCACGCGTCGGCACGCGTCCGAGTTCGGAAAAGAGAAGCCCGCCGACGGTATCGGCCTCTTCCTCATATTCCGAGACGTCGAAATCCTCGCCGATCATCGCCTTGACCTCATCGAGACCGGCTCTTGCATCCGCGGTATAAATACCGTCGCCCGCCTGCCGGATCATCGGGGCCTCATCGTCGTGCTCGTCCTCGATATTGCCGACGACCATCTCGATGACGTCCTCCAGCGAGACGAGACCGTCGGTGCCGCCATATTCGTCGATGACGAGTGCCATCTGCGTGCGTGTCGCCTGCATACGGGCCATCAGGTCGGAGGCTGGCATCGAGGGCGGTACGAAAAGCACCTTGCGCAGGATGCCGAGGCTTTCGACTGTGCGGGCTAGGTTGATCTGGCGGAGGTCCAGGCCGGACTTCGGCTTCTTGTCCTTGTCGGAGCCATTGGAGCCGCCGCCGTTCCCATTGCCGTTTGAGCGCCCATGTCCGCTGCCATTGCGGCTACGTGCGGGCCGGGCGACGCGGGTGATGTGCCCGACGACGTCGCGGATGTGGATCATGCCGCGCGGATCGTCGAGGCTCTCGCCATAGACGGGCATGCGCGAATGGCCGCTCGATTCGAACAGCTTCATCAGGTCGCCGAGAGTCATGTTGATGTCGGCGGCCTGAATATCGGCGCGCGGAACCATGATATCCTCGACGCGCACCTCGCGCAGGGCGAGGATGTTGTTGAGCATCGCCCTTTCTTCGGGCGAGAAGCTGTCGACGCCGTCATCGTCGTCGTTCGGCTGGGAGAGCGCCTGGGTCAGATCCTCGCGCATGAGCTTGGGCATGCGCGGGCGAAATCGCCACAAGACGTTGGAGAAGAAGCCCTCGCGGCCCTTCGCCTCGCCTTGCGGCCGACTTCGGTCTTCGCCTGAAGCCGGCTCGGTTTGAGGCCCGGCGTGCTCGTCTCCGCCTCGATCGCCGGCTTCGCCGGACTGCGCGGTGGCATTCGTGGAAGTGTTCATTTCTCGTTTGGTCGTCGTGTCAACTCTTCGGCATGCGGCTTGGCCGTCATGCAAGACCGGTCTACCCCTCGAAGCGATTATCGCGCGTAGAGCCTGAATCCGCAACGTCATATGGGTCCGGAATCCCGAGTCCTGCAAGGATCGATGTCTCGAGGGCTTCCATCTCTTCGGCTTCATCGTCCTCGATGTGATCGTAGCCGAGACAATGCAGGAAGCCGTGGACCAGAAGATGGCGGGCGTGATTCACGAAAGGTTTAGCTTCGCCGGCGGCTTCCCGCGCGCAAGTCTCGTAGGCGAGGATCAGGTCGCCGAGGAGCGGACCCGGCCGTTCGCCGGGCTCGAGGTCGACCATCGGGAAAGACAGAACGTTGGTCGGCTTGTCCTTCTCGCGCCACTGGCCGTTGATCTCGCGGACCGTCTCGTCGTCGGAGAGCGTAACGGATAGCTCGCTGGCGAACGGCTTTGAAAACTCGAACCGACGCGCGACTGCATCGAGCGTAGCGGTGACGAAAGCCTCCGGATTGCCGAGGGCCGCTTCCCACCGATCGTCCTCGACCGAGAGCGCGAGGGAAACCCAACTCGCGCCCGTCTCCGGTACGCCAGCAGAATTCTGACTGGATACGGTCATTGCGTGCGGATCTGCGTTCACCCGGCGACGGACCTGCGCGAAGCCCGGTCGACGCCGGCCCCGGCAGGGGCCCGTTTTGCGGCGTCCTCGTCGTAGGCCTCGACGATCGACTGGACCAGCGGATGGCGGACGACGTCGGCGGCCTTGAAGCGGACGGTGACGATCTTGTCGACACCGTTCAGGACGCGAAGCGCCTCGATGAGGCCGGAGACTTGGCCCGGCGGGAGGTCGACTTGGCTCGGATCGCCGGTCACAACCATGCGGGCATTCTCGCCGAGGCGGGTCAGGAACATCTTCATCTGCATCGAGGTCGTGTTCTGGGCCTCGTCCAGAATGACGGCGGCGTTGGAGAGCGTGCGCCCGCGCATGAACGCAAGCGGCGCGATCTCGATGGCACCAGCGGCAAGAGCCCGTTCCACCTTCTCGGCAGGGATCATGTCGTAGAGCGCGTCGTAGAGCGGACGGAGATAGGGGTCGACCTTTTCCTTCATGTCGCCGGGCAGGAAGCCGAGGCGCTCGCCGGCCTCGACGGCAGGACGCGACAGGATGATGCGGTCGACCGCGCCGCGCTCAAGCAGCATCGCAGCATGGGCGACGGCGAGATAGGTCT
This sequence comes from Fulvimarina pelagi HTCC2506, assembly GCF_000153705.1. Lineage (GTDB taxonomy): Bacteria > Pseudomonadota > Alphaproteobacteria > Rhizobiales > Rhizobiaceae > Fulvimarina > Fulvimarina pelagi. The sequence goes on along the minus strand of NZ_DS022272.1, from coordinate 3,682,111 downwards.
TGCCCGTACCGGCCGGCCCCACGCCGAAGACGAGCTCGGCCCGGTCGAGGGCGCGCATATAGGCGTCCTGAGTCGGCGTGCGGGCGTGGATCGTGCGGCGGCGCGTCGAGATCTGCGCAAGGGACATCTTGCCCTTGTTTTCGAGCGTCGGCAGGTCAAGTTGATCATCCTGGGCGACGGCCATCCGGATCGCACCCTCGACGTCCTTGCCGCCGATCTCCGCGCCGGACTGGAGCCGCTCGTAAAGGCTTTCCAGCGTGCGACGCGCCTGTTCGGCCGCCATCGGCTCACCACGGATCTCGACCTGATTGCCGCGGGCCGCCGCGTCGAGCTTCAGTTTCTGTTCGATGATTGCCAAATGCTCGTCGAACTGGCCGAACAGCGCGCCGGCCAATCGGTTGTCTTCGAAAGTCAGCAGGATGTGCGCCATGTCGGACGCGCCAGCTCTGGCTGACTTTTCGCGGGTGTAGCTCAAGCAACGGACCTCGTGGTGGGAGCCTCGGCAAGGGAGGTAGGCATGGCGGCAGGCTTTGTCATGCCCTCGGCAAGGAGCGAATTCGGGCCGGTCGACGTGATCTTCGCTTCTACGATGTCGCCAATCGCGCCCATGCCTTCCGGGAGGACGACCGGCTGAAGATAGGGCGAGCGGCCGGCGATCTGCCGCGGATGGCGCCCGGGCTTTTCGATGAGCACACTCAGGGACTTGCCGACGAGGCTCTCTGCGAACTCGGCCTGATGCTCGCGCAGGAGCGCGTTGAGCGCCTGCAGCCGGGTATCCTTGACCGCTTCCTCAATATGGCCGTCCATCTCAGCGCCCGGCGTGCCGGGCCGCGGCGAGTATTTGAACGTAAAGGCCGAGGCGTAACGGACCTCGCGCACAAGCCGCATCGTCGCCTCGAAATCGGCGTCCGTCTCGCCAGGAAAGCCGACGATGAAGTCGCCGGAGAGGGCGATGTCGGGTCGGGCCTCGCGGATCGTGTCGAGAACGCGCAGATAGTCTTCGGCGGTATGCCGGCGGTTCATCGCCTTTAGGATGGAGTCGGAGCCCGACTGCACAGGGAGATGTAGGTAGGGCATCAGGCTCAGCAGATCGCGGTGGGCGGCGATCAGTTCTGCGTCCATGTCGCGCGGATGGGACGTTGTGTAGCGCAACCGGGCGATGCCGGGGATGTCCGCGAGGCGATGGAGGAGACCGCCGAGACCGATCGGCTTGCCGGCTTCGTCCTCGCCATCCCAGGCGTTGACGTTCTGGCCGAGCAGCGTGACCTCGCGGACTCCGGCATCCGACAACGCCTTCGCCTCGTCGACGATCTGGGCGAAGGGACGGGAAACCTCGGCGCCGCGCGTATAAGGAACGACGCAGAAAGTGCAGAACTTGTCGCAGCCTTCCTGAACGGTGAGGAAGGCGGTAACGCCCCGACCCCTGATCTGGCGGCGTTCGGACTGCGGAAGTGCCTCGAACTTGTCCTCGACGGCGTAATCGGTCTCGACCACCTTCTCACCGCCCGCGGCGCGGGTCAGTGCCTGAGGCAGACGATGGTAGGTCTGCGGACCGATCACGAGATCGACCACCGGCGCGCGGGAGATGATCTCGCGGCCTTCGGCCTGAGCTACACAGCCGGCGACTGCGACCTGCGTCTTCAAGCCCCTTTCGGCGCGTTCGGCTTTCAGATCGCGGATACGGCCCAACTCGGAATAGATCTTCTCGGCCGCCTTTTCCCGAATGTGACACGTGTTGAGCAACACGAGATCGGCGTCTTCGATGATTGAGGTCGGCTCGTAGCCTTCGCCGGACAGAGCATCGCCCATGCGCTGAGAGTCGTAGACGTTCATCTGGCAGCCGTAGGTCTTGACGAAGACCTTGCGCGTGTTCGGGCGCGCCCTTTCGGGCTCACCGCCCTGCGCATTCTCTGTCCCGAGCTGGTTCGTCGTCAGTCTGCCGTCGTCCATATCGCCTTTTCGACCGTCGCCGGCCTCAATCGCCCTCAATGGGCATACTGCCGAGAACGATCCAAATCCCTGTCCGATCCTTCGATTTCCGGCCCTCTTAGTCTTTGTGTCCCCTGCCGTGCAAGCCGCGCGAAGCGGGCCTTCGGACGCCGGTCAACACCGCTTCGTTTCAAGCTTGCCCGCGAGGGCCTCGGCAAGCAAGCGCCGTGCTTCCATTTCGCACTGCTTTGCGACGAACTTGCGATTGCTGCCGGCGGAAAAACGGATCGGGTGACCGAAGGCGACGATTGCGTCGACCCGTCCCTCGACAAGAAACCGAGCGAGATGCGGCGTGAGTTCGACGTCACCCGGCCACGCGGCGAGCGGGCGGCCCGATCGCCCGAGGGGAAAGCCGTTCGAATGGGTGTAGGCAACGATGACGGGTTGGACCTGCAGGCTTTCGCTTTCCGAATTCCTCAGCGCGGACTGGGCGGCGCCGATGAGCGCGGTCTTGTAGGGTCTGATTTCGTTGCCGTCCGACGTTGTGCCCTCGGCGAACAGCACCATCACATCGCCGGCGGTCAACCGCGCTGCGATCGCGTCGTTCTGACGGCCGGTCTCGCCGCGCGCATGGCGCTTCACGAAGACGGTGCGCTGAAGGACCGCCAGCCAGCCGAAGACCGGCCAGCCCTTCACCTCGGACTTGGCGATGAAGGAGAGCGGCAGCACCGAGCCGAGAACGGTGATATCGGCCCAGGACACGTGGTTCGACACGAGGAGAAGCGGCCGCTCAGGCGATGGCGTGCCAGCTATGTGAACCCGTATGCCCGCGACTTTCGCCGCAACGCGTTGCCAGATCATCGGGATCTTGTTGGCGAGCCTCCAACCGAAGGCCATGGCGAGGGCCTGCACCGGCAGGAGGACAAGCGTCGTCACCGCCAGCACGGCGATCACAAAGGCAATCCGCAGCCGTGCGCTCATCGCCGTCCGGCGCTCTTCTGCAGAACCATCGGCGGAAACGTCAATCCAGCTTGCGGCTGAGGGTAAGCGCGCTCGTTCGCTTGCCGTCCGTCTGCGCGTAGTAGGCGGGGCGGCGCCCGACCTCTTCGAAGCGTAGGCTCCGGTAGAGTGCCAGAGCGGACGTGTTGATCTCGTCGACTTCGAGATGGATCGCCTTGGCGCGTTCGGCGTGAAGATGAGCGAGTACCGTATCCATCAGCAGACGGCCGACACCGCGTCCACGTGCGTCCTTCGAAACGGCGATCGTCAGGATTTCCGCTTCGCCCTCGATCAGCCGGGCGAGGACGAAACCGAGCGGCGGCGAGCCGGGCATGCCGACTCGGCGGGCGGCGAAACCGAAAGACCCCTTCTGTGCCAGGAGAGAGCCGAGTTCGTCGCCGGACCATGGCTGGGAGAACGCCTCGGCATGAAGCGCCGCGGCATCGTCGAGATCCGTGTCGATCAGCGGTGTCGCAACGGTCTCCCCGCGCTGAATCAAGCCATTCAGGAAGGAGACCGACCATACCCAGGGCAGCATCCAGTACATCGCACGTCCTTTCGACCGGCAGACCTGATCATCGAGGCGACCCGCGTCACCTCTAGCGCATCCCTACGATAGAATGTCCGCTAAAGGCGTTCCTTCGCAAGAGCCGGGAAGCACGAGAAACCAGACAGGATTAAGATGGAGGTCGTTAGGTCGGCTCGGCGAAGAGATTGAAGTGGCGCGAGGGTGGTTTCGCGTCGGCATTCCGCAGGTAGAGCGGCTTGACGGGCTGCTGCGACCGACCCTCTGCGACAAGCCGAGCGACGACTGCGACATCGATCTGGCTTGTCGGATCAGCTGTCGCCGTCCGCTCGATGCCGAAGAGATCGGCAGCAATTCCAGAGGCAGAGCCGGCAAGGACGAGGCGTTCTCCTGCGGCGCCGGCAAAATCGACAAGAGCGGCCGGATCGAGGGCTTCCGGCGCCTTCAGAATTTCGCCGTCGGCGCCCATCAGCAGGGCGTAGACTTCGCCGCGTTTGGCATCGTGGACAGCCAGAACCGGCGTGTCGCGCCGCACGGCCTCCGCCATCACTTCCAACGTAGTCACGCCGATCGCGGGAATGGCGAGCGCCAACGCATAACCTCGCGCGGCGGCGACCCCGACACGCACGCCGGTGAAGGAGCCCGGACCAATGGTGACGGCGATCATCGCGATGTCGGAGAATTCGCTGCTGGCTTCAGCAAGAGCTGCGTCGATCACCGCAGGAAGGCGTTCGGCATGGCCCCGCCCGATCCGTTCGGTCCGCTTGCCGAGAACGAGATTGGCGCGCGCGTCGAAGACAGCTGCGGAACAGTCGTCCAGAGCCGTGTCGATCGCAAGGATCAGATGTGCGCCAGACTGTGGCATGTCTGGTGTCGTGACGGCCGGCCGATCAGGCTGCCTCGACCTCCTCGACTTCCGGAACGAAGTGCCGCAGCAGGTTCTGAATGCCATGTTTCAGGGTCGCCGTCGAAGACGGGCAGCCCGAGCAGGCACCGCGCATGTTGAGATAGACAATGCCGTCGCGATAGCCGCGGAAGGTGATGTCCCCACCGTCCTGCGCCACCGCCGGACGCACGCGGGTCTCGATAAGCTCCTTGATGGTCGCGACCGTTTCCTTGTCGCCTTCGTCGAAGAACTCCTCGCCCGGTTCCGAATTCATGGCGGAGGTCTCTGCCATGACGGGCCGGTTGGCGACGAAATGTTCCATCAGGCCGGCGAGAATCGCGGGCTTGAGATGGGCCCAATCGCCCTGATCCTTGGTGACGGTGACGAAATCGAACCCGAAGAAGACGCCGGTGACGCCGTCGACTTCGAAGAGACGCGCGGCCAGCGGCGAGCGCTGGGCCGCTTCGTCGATGCTGGTGAATTCTTCGGTTCCCTGCTCGAGTACGACGCGGCCGGGAAGGAATTTCAGGGTCGCCGGGTTCGGCGTGACTTCGGTCTGGATGAACATCGCTCGATCCTCTTGCCGCGATTCGGTCGAGAAAGGCGGCGCCTCTTTGGAATTGTTCTAAACTTAATGCTGCTGCGCGTTTCACGCAAGCGGCGCCGCGCAACGTGAGATTACGTCTCCGGGGTCACGTCAGACTGTCGATCTCGTCGTCTCCAAGCGAGGCCGGAATGATCGTCACCGGGATCGAATAGCCCGCCCCCTTGCCGACGGCGGCCATGACCAGGGGACCCGGCCCTTCCTTCCCTTCGGCGGCGGCCAGAACGAGGATGGCGATCTCCGAATCCTCTTCGATCACCTTCCCGATCTCTGCAACGACTTCGCCCTCGCGTACCAGGGTTTCAGGCTCGACACCGACCTTTTCGCGCATGCCTTCGGCGATCCGGTCGAGGCGCGTACTCGCCTCCTCCATAGCCTCGGCGCGCATGATCTCCTCGACGCCGAGCCATTGACCCTCGAACTCTCCGGACTGGACGACGTAGAGAAAGACGGCACCGCCGCCGGATGTCTTGGCGCGCCATGCCGCGTATTCGGCGGCACGCAGGCACTCCGGCGTATCGTCTATGATCGCCAGAAACTTCCGCTTCCCGCCCTGGCGGGGACCTATGCGTCTCGATACCATAGTGCGCTAGATGGCAGCCTTACCAGGCAAGAGCAAGCCGGCCTGACTGCATGCTCCATCAGTCGTGCAGCATACCGATGATGTCCTTGACGTCGCGCATCGTCTTCGCCGCGATCTCGTTCGCCTTCTCGCCGCCGGCCTTCAGCACCGCATCGATATGGCCCGGATCGTCGAGCAGCCGGCGCATCTCGCCGGTCACCGGACCGAGCGAGGAAACCGCAAGCTCGACGAGCGCCGGCTTGAACTCCGAGAACTGCTTGCCGCCAAATTGGGTGAGCACCTGATCGCGCGTCTCGCCGGAGAGCGCGGCGTAGATGCCGACGAGATTTTCCGCCTCGGGACGGCCAGCGAGACCGGCGGCTTCGGAGGGCAGAGCGTCGGGATCGGTCTTCGCCTTCTTCACCTTGCGGGCGATGGCGTCGGCATCGTCAGTGAGGTTGATGCGCGAAAGATCGGACGGGTCCGACTTCGACATCTTCTTGGCGCCGTCCTTGAGGCTCATGATGCGGGTCGCCGGCCCCTCGATGATCGGATCGGTGATCGGGAAATAGCCGTGCACGACCTCCTCGCCCATCCGCACCTCGCGGCCGAGTCCGGTCTTCTCGATGCGCTCGGAGAAGTCGTTGTTGAACTTGATCGCGATGTCGCGGGTCAGTTCCAGATGCTGCTTCTGGTCGTCGCCCACCGGCACATGGGTCGCGCGGTAGACGAGGATGTCGGCCGCCATCAGCGAGGGATAGGCGAGGAGGCCGAGCGAGGCGTTTTCGCGGTCCTTGCCAGCCTTGTCCTTGAACTGGGTCATCCGGTTCATCCAGCCGATCCGGGCGACGCAGTTGAAGATCCAGGCGAGCTCGGCATGGCCGGTGACGCGGCTCTGGTTGAAGATAACCGAGCGTTCGGGGTCGATGCCAGCGGCGAGATAGGCCGCGGCGATCGCGCGGGTCTGGCCGGCGAGATCGTCCTGCACGAGCTTGGCGGTGATGGCGTGAAGATCGACCACGCAGAAGAGGCACGGCATCTCCTCCTGCATGGCGACGAACTTCTTGATCGCGCCCAGATAGTTGCCGAGATGAAGATGGCCGGTCGGCTGGATGCCAGACAGGACGCGCGGCGCGAAATCGCTCATTCCGGCATACCCCCCGATGACGAAAGTGATGGAAGATCAGTTCTGCGAAGAACGCGGCGCTTATGGACGAGCGCGCTCATGCGATCAAGTCGCGTTTCCTCAGCAGAGAACAACGGGTTCCGAGGCCTGCATTCCAGGCTCTCCCCACTGGGCTCCTCACGGCTCGAACCCTGCTGTCTTCTGCGCCGCCCCTCATGCATAAGGGCGCGAACGAATTTCCCGTTCCGTGTCCGAAGCCCGCGAAACTCGGAATGGACAGAATGGCAACCCTCAAATGATTGAGCCTCTCGATCTCGCCTTCGTCTTTGTCGCCTTCGTCATCAAGCACGTCCTGGCGGATTTCGTGTTCCAGACCGAAGGGATGGCCTTGGGCAAGACACGCAGATCCGGCTGGCTGACGCCTCTTGCCGCCCATGCAGGTGTCCATGCGGTGCTGACGCTCATTGTCGTGATGATCGTCGCACCCTCATTGTGGTGGCTCGCAGCTGTCGATTTTCTCGTGCATGCAACGATCGACCAGACCAAGACCGTCGTCGCCCGCCGCTACAAGCCCGACGAGCAGCGGTTCTGGACGGCTTTCGGGATCGACCAAGCCGCCCATCAGATCACCCATTTCGTCTACGTGCTCTTCATCGTCACCGGCTAGAAAACTGACCATTAGGTCGTCACCGACCAGACAAAGCTCTCGGAAGCGCCCGGATCGAGCTTGAGGATGCCGGGTTTGTCGAAAATGTCGCCGTTCCAGCCCTCGGGGCTGGCCATCGAATACCAAGGCTCGATGCAAACGAAAGATGCGCCGCCGGGCTTCGACCAGATGCCGAGGTCCTTGTAGCCGTCCCAGGAAACGGTGAGCGCGCCTTTGAGATCTCCCTCACGGGTCAGCGCTTCGTAGGTGATCGACCGACTGGCTACGTCCGGCATCACGAGGGCGTCGGTCTCGAACAGCGCCTCGGTGAGCGGCAGGATCGCTCCATCGAAGGGCAGCGGATAGGCCCCGGTCAGAAGACCGCCCTGGACGCCCCTCGCCTTGCCGGTCTCGCGATGCTCGAAGATGATGCGATGCTGCTCCTTCGGGACACCGTCGGCAAGCGGCCAGGCAAAGCCCGGATGGGCGCCGATGCCGCACGCGATCGGAGTTTCTCCGGGATTGGTGATGCTCGTGCGCACGGAGACGGTTGAGCCAATCGCCTCGACATGGACATCGAGCAGGAACGGAAACGGATACTGCCTGCGGGTTTCTTCATTGTCGGTAAGGCGCAGGCCAACGCTGCGCTCGGCCTCTTCGATCACCTCGAATGTCATGTCGCGAGCAAATCCGTGCTGTTGAAGCGGATAGGATCTGCCCTCGTGGTTAAGCACGTCGCCGCTCAGCCGGCCGACGACCGGAAAAAGGATCGGCGCGTGGCGCGGCCATTCGGGACCGGCCTGCCAGAGGAGTTCGCGCCCGTCGCGGTCCTTCAGGCTTCTAAGCTCGGCCCCGATGCGGCTTACGACGGCGGTGACGCCGGTACCTGCGATTTCGAACGTCCGGCTCACCGGCATCTCCTTCAACAACAGCTTCTACGGGCTCGCGACGAGCGCCAGGGCGATCGCGAGCATGGTCAGTCCGATAACGCCGTCGAGCACCTTCCAGGCGGCCGGCCTGACGAAGAGCGGGCGCAACAGACGGGCGCCGTATCCGAGCGAGAAAAAGAACACGAAGGAACTCGTCACCGCGCCGAGACCGAAGAAGAACGCACGACCTTCGAATTGGCTCGCGATCGATCCCAGCAAAATGACCGTATCGAGATAAACATGCGGGTTGAGGAAGGTGAAGGCGAGGCAGGCAAGGATCGCCGTCCTAAGGCTCGATGTCGTCTCGCCCTCAGTCTCCATGGCTGCTTCGCCGCCTCGATAAGCTGCCCAAAGGCGCGTTGCCCCGTACCAAACCAGAAAAGCCGCGCCGAACCAGCGCATGTAGATCTCGACACTTGGCAGGATTTCCGAGACCGCCGTGAAGCTCGTGACGCCGAGCGTTATGAGCGCCGCATCCGCTACGGCGCAGGTGAAGACGATCGGTAGAACGTGCTCACCACGCAGACCCTGGCGCAGGACAAAAGCGTTCTGCGCCCCGATCGCGAGGATGAGGCTGAACGCCGTCACGAAGCCGACAAGCGCGGCTGACAGACTGTGAATCAAGGTTTGAGATCCGTTGGCATGCAAGAAAGGTCGATGACGGCGCTTCTAGCCGGATGGTTTGACATCCGCCATTGGTGGGTCGCGGGGAAGAGGATTAATCGGCTCACAAATTCATGGCCGCAAACGACATACCCGCCTTACCAGAGCCTATTTGTTCCTGTAATGGTCCCCTCGCGCCGAAGTTCTTTCTTCCGCATCGGCACCTCCCAACGATCGTCACCCGAAAGCCCCGTAGACTCCAATCATGCCCAAACGCCGCCGACAGACCGCTGCCCTGCCCTATCGTCGGTCGTCCAAGGGTCGGATCGAGGTTCTGCTCGTCACCTCGCGCGACACCGGCCGCTGGGTGCTGCCCAAGGGCTGGCCAATGCCAGGCAAGCAGCTGCGCCGGGCTGCCGAGATCGAGGCCTACGAGGAAGCCGGCGTCGTGGGCAAGACGGCGAAGAAGCCGATCGGCACCTACGACTACGACAAGATCGAGAGCCGCAAGAAGCGCACGCCCTGCCGCGTTCACGTCTTTCCGATGCCGGTCGAGGATCTCCTCGACGAATGGCCTGAACACGACCAGCGCCGCCGCGAATGGTTCGCCTTCGAGGAGGCGGCGAAGAGCGTCGACGAAAAGGATCTGCGCTCGTTGCTGAGCAATCTGGACAACGTTTTGGAGTAACTGGGAGCTTCACTCGCTCGCAGCTGCCCTGTCCAACTCCGTCTCTTCTTCGTTTGGATCGCCGACGAGCGAGACGAACTTCGACCTGACCTTGGCGGTGATCCGGTCGAGAGCACCCGCGATCGAGTCCGCGCCGTCCACATCGAGTGCCTTGGCGATCCGGTCGGCAAGGCGCGACGGCAGGGCTTCGATATCGTTCGTGTCGGCCGGCGCGAGCCGGGCGAGCTGGATGACGGAGGACAGTTGGTGCATGGCGTCTTCGAGAGATTCATCGCTCGACGACCCTTCGACAGACGGGTCCTCGCATTCCAGAGCAGCCAGGACGTCGGCGGTCTCACGCCCCGGGATGGCCTCCGTTCGGCGGGTCAACTGCGCCCATTGGGCGATGAATTCGAGATCGACGAGCCCGCCGGGCCTCAGCTTCAGGTCGAGGGCTCCGCGTGCCGGCTTTTCGCGGCCGATCCGGCCGCGCATGGCGACGACGTCTCGCGTGACCGATGACGGATCGGTTTCTCGCGAGAGAAGTTTGGCGATCGTCTCCATGACGAAATTCTGCATTTCTCCGTCGCCGGCAAGTGTGCGCGCCCGCGTCAGGGCCATGCGCTCCCAGGTCCAGGCGTCTTTCTCCTGATATTTACGGAAGGCCGCCAGTCGTGTGGCAAGGGGGCCTGCATTGCCGGAGGGGCGCAGGCGAAAATCGACCTCGTAGAGAGTGCCCTCGCGCATTGGCGAAGTGAGCGCCGCGATGAGGCGTTGGGTGAGCCGGGTGAAATAGACCTGGATCGCAAGCGGCCGCCCACCCTCGGATGTCTCGGCGTCTTCGTCGTGATCGTAGAGAAGGATGAGATCAAGGTCGGAGGAGGCCGTCAGTTCGCGGCTGCCGAGCCGACCCATGCCGAGCAGCGCAAGCCGCATGCCCGGTACGCGGCCATGGCTGCGAGAGAATTCCTCGACCACCGCAATCAGGAGCGCGTTGAGGACCACATCGGCTATGTTGGAGAAGGCCGGTCCAGCTTCGGCCAGATCGACGACGCCTGAGAGCATGCGGGCGCCGACGAGAAAGCGCTGTTCGGATGCGAAGATGCGCAGGCGGGCGAGGATATCCTCGTAGCCGTCGGCGTCTTCGAGAAAGGCGTCGAGCCGAGCCTTCATCAAATCGCGATCCGGCACCTCGTCGAAGAAGGCCGGATCGAGCAGCGCGTCGAAGACATGGGGACGCTGGGCCAGCGTTGCCCGCATTGCCGGTGCAGCCGTCAAAATAAGGAGCAGGAGATCGAGAGTCTTCGGGTTCGAAGCGATCAGCGAGAAGAACTGGATGCCCGAGGGGAGCCCTGCGAGGAAGCTGTCGAAGGCGGCGACCGTGCCGTCCGGATCAGGTGCGTCCGCAAAAGCCTGCAGCAGCGGTGGCAGGACGTCGGAGAGGCGTTCGCGGGCCTTGGCCGTGCGGGTTGCGCGGTAGCGCCCGTAGTTCCAGGACCGGATCACCCTCGCAACGTCTTCCGGCCGCTCGAAGCCCATGACCTCGATCGCGGCGAGGCCCTCGGGATCCGCCTCATTGACGAGCAGGCGCAGAACCGCTTCCGGCTCGCCGCCGTCCCCCTTTTCGCGCGATCGCCCCTCGTTGAAGAGTGCGTTGAACTCGCGATCGACGAAGCGGAGCGTATCGAGAAGTTCGGTTTCGAAGGCATCGCGGCTCTCGAAACCGAGGAGGCCGGCAATCGCCGCAAGGCCCTTCTCGTCTTCCGGCAGTTCGTGGGTCTGCTCGTCGTCGACCATCTGGACCACATGCTCGACCCGGCGGAGAAACCAGTAAGCCTCGAGGAGCCTCGTCTTCTCCTTTTCCGTCAGCCATTCGTACTTTTCGAGAAGGCCGAGTGCCTCATCGGTGCGCCGGGTTCGCAGCGCAGGGCTCCTGCCGCCCGCGATCAGCTGCTGGGTCTGGACGAAGAACTCCACCTCGCGAATGCCCCCGCGGCCGAGCTTCACGTTGTGGCCGGGAATGGTGATATTTCCGAAGCCGCGATGGCGGTCGATGCGCGTCTTCATGTCCTGAATGTCGGCGATCGCAGCAAAATCGAGATATTTGCGCCATACAAACGGAGCGAGTTCGGCGAGGAAGGCCTTGCCGGCCTTCAAATCTCCGGCGATCGTCCGCGCCTTGATCATCGCGGCGCGTTCCCAATTGCGACCCGATCCCTCGTAATAGCTCATGCCCATATCGGTGCTGATTGCGAGCGGCATCGCGCCGGGATCGGGCCGCAGGCGCAGGTCGGTGCGGAAGACGTAGCCATCGCCGGTCCGCTCGTTGAGGATACGTACGAGGCGGCGAACGATCTTGGAGAAGGTCGCTACCGCCTCCATCGGATCGCTGGCGACTCCGAGATCGTCGTCGAAGAAGACGATGAGATCGATATCGCTTGAATAATTGAGCTCGCGCGCGCCGAGCTTGCCCATGGCGATGACGAAGAGGCTCGATCCGTTCTCGGGTTCTTCAGAATTTGGCAGTTTCAACTTGCCGGCCTTGTGCGCTTCGCGCAGGCAGAAGCGAAGGGCCGCGCGGATCGCGCTTTCGGCCAGTCTCGAGAGTGCTTCGGTGGTCTCGGCCGGCGATGCGGCGCCAAAGAGATCGCGGAGAGCAACAAGCAGAGAGGCCTCACGCTTGATCTCACGCAGCCGCTTCATGATGGCGCTTTCGGCCATGTCGGGTTCGGGGAGCGCTTCGAGTTCAGCGATCAGGGCATCGAAGCACGAAATCGCATCATCGGACATCAGGCGATCGAGGATCGCCGGGCGCCAGAGGATCGAGGCGCGGAGGTAGGGGGAGAGCGCCATCACGGCGCAAATTCCCTCCGCGTCGGCCGAGCCCCAACCACAGAGTTCGGCCAGACGGGAGAGTTCGGCGCTTTTTGCCGCTTCGCCGAGTTCCGCCAGCCAGTCGCGATCGCCTTCTTCCGATTGAAGAATTCGCGGTCGCCGATCACCCCCGATCTTCAAACCCGGAACGTCCGCCGTCTCATGTGCCGCTGTCGTCATTTCCCGCGCCGTCCTTGGCCTGTTTCGGCAATTCCAGAACGACTTTAAGACCCGGCGCCGCATCCTCAAGCTTGAGGCGGCCACCATGGACGCCGGCGATCGCCTGAACGAGGGAAAGCCCGAGACCAGAGCCCGGCATGGTCCGGCTCTCGTCCAGACGATAGAAGCGCTCGAGCACGCGGCTTCGCTTATCCGCGGGGATGCCGGCGCCGTTGTCCGACACGCAGATGCGGGCGGCGTTCGGCGTTTCCTCGATCGCGATCGTCACCTTCGTCGCGCCATCCGGCGACCGCCCGTATTTGAGCGCGTTATCGACGAGGTTGGACATTCCCTGGGCGACGAGCTCGCGGCTCGCCTCGATATCGACAGGCCCTCCCGACCTCAGCTGGATTTCCGCGCCGGCCTCCTCGGCGAGCGGCTCGTAAAGTTCGGTGACATCTCTCGCAATGGCGTAGAGATCGACCTTCGCCTTCTGGATCGGATGCGAGCCGGCCTCCACCCGCGAGATCATCAGCAGAGCATCGAAGGTCCGGATCATCTGATCGGCATCGCCGATGATACTGTCGAGATTGTCCTTCGTCTCCTCCGATTTTGCCGCCGCCTGCGCCGCTTCGGCCTTGGAACGCAGTCGCGCAAGCGGCGTCTTCAAATCATGGGCGATGTTGTCGGAGACCTGCCGCAAACCTTCTTGAAGCAGCGAGATGCGGGCAAGCAGCGTGTTGAGGTTTTCAGACAGCCGATCGAACTCGTCTCCAGCCCCGACCACGGGCAGCCGCTCGCCGAGATCGCCGGCGAGAATGCGACTGGAAGCGGCCGACATGCGGTCCAGCCGGCGCAGGGCCCGGCGGCCGATGATGAACCAGGCGATCAGCGCCAGCGCCCCCATGCCGGCAAGCGCGAGAGTCAGGGCCGAACGCACGACCTCGCGGAACCGCAATGCGTCGCTCTGGTCTCGGCCGACGAGGACGCGCATGCCATTGGGAAGCGAGACGACGTCGGCGATGGCCTTGTGATAGACACCCGCCTCGCCATAGCGTGAATAGCCGAAGGCGTCCGGCGTCGAGCCGGCTTCGTCAAGGACGCCGGCCTGAATGCTTTCGACATTGCCGGCGATGATCCGGCCTGTCGCGTCGGTCGCGAGATAGAGACCTGCGCCCGGCTGGCGTGCCCGCCGGTCAATCGAGCGAACGAGGCCAACGATGCCCGTCACCCGGTAGATCTGGGCAAGTTCGGCCTTTTCTTCCTCGATGCCGCTGCGGGCCTGGGTCTCGATGATGTCGCTGGCGGTGTTGGTGACGTAGAAGACGAGGCCGGCGGCGCCGAAGGCGAAGATGAGGAAATAGACGGCGGAGAGACGCACCGCCGTCATCTTCAAGAGGGCCTTGAGGCGGTGCACGACCCCGTCAGCCGCCGGCGCGCATGATATAGCCGGAGCCGCGGACGGTATGGAGCAGCGGCCCGTCGAACTCCCGTTCTATCTTCGAGCGCAGCCGAGAGATGTGAACGTCGATCACGTTGGTCTGCGGATCGAAATGATAGTCCCAGACATTTTCCAGAAGCATCGTGCGGGTCACGACCTGCCCGGCGTGCTTCATCAGATATTCGAGCAGGCGAAACTCGCGCGGCTGGAGGATGATCGGCTTGCCCGCCCGGCGCACCTCGTGGGAGAGCCGGTCAAGTTCGAGATCACCGACCTGATAGCTGGTTTCGACTTCCCCGGTCGCGCGGCGCCGGCCGAGGACTTCTGCGCGCGCCAAGAGTTCCGACATCGCATAGGGCTTGGTCAGATAGTCGTCGCCGCCGGCCTTGAGGCCTTCCACGCGGTCGTCGACTTGACCGAGAGCGGAGAGGATGAGCGCCGGCGTGTGGGTGCCGCTCTTTCTGAGGTCGGCGATGACGGAAAGGCCGTCGCGTTTGGGCAGCATTCGATCGACGATGAGCAGGTCGTAGTCGCGCCCCTCGGCCATGTTAAGGCCCGTCTCGCCGTCGCCTGCGTGATCGGCCACGTGCCCGGCCTCTTTCAACGCCTTCGTAAGATAGGAGGCGGTCTCTCGATCGTCTTCGATGATCAAAATGCGCATTGCGCCTTCGCTTCGTCCTGATTCGCGCGGGAGTGAAGCTGTTCGCTCTCCGCCCTCGCAATGCCCTTCGTCGCTTTCTATAGGATGATGTGCGTGCATACGATTTCCACCCCGGGGACCGACCGGAGCCCTTGAAGTTCGTTTTGCGATTGCAAAGTCGGCGGCGGCGCGGCTACGCAAAGCCTGGAGGCGTCACGCGCCGCCGCCCGCGCTTCGAAAACGGGAGACAGGATACGCAATCTCCCAGCCCCTTCGAAGCGCTAACGGTTCGAGCATCGTCAGGCCGAGCCGGGCCTGGGGGATGAGGCGATCGAACCGATCGGTAAGCGAACGCCGAGTTTCGCCGGCGTTCGCCCTTCGCGCCTAGCGGAACGTGCGCGTGACGTGCCTGGGGCTCGAAGGCCCTCCGGCGTTCTCGACGTCGTCAGCTCTTCTCGATCGGAAGGGCGACAAAGCGGTTCTGACCATCGGCATTGCGCAGTTGGAAAAGCGCCGCGCGGCGGCCGTTCTTCGATGCGGCGTCGATTGCTGCACGGACGTCGCTCTGTGAGGCGACGTTCGAGCCGTTGACTGCGACGATCGTGTCGCCCGCTTCGAAGCCCTTCTCGGCGGCCGAAGAGTCCGGATCGACATCGGTGACCACAACACCCTCCCCGTCCTCGGACGGGGTCACGGTCATGCCATAGCCCGACAACGTCGACGGATCGACCGGCGAGCCCTGTCCGCGGGGCTCGTCAAGCGAAGCGGCCTCGTCGAGCGAATTGAGGTTGCCGAGAGTGACGTCGATGGTTTCACTATCTCCGTCCCGGAATACGGTGATCTCTACATCCGTGCCCGGGCTGTAGTCCGCAATCATCCGCGCGAGTTCCCGCGGGCTCTCGACCGCCTCGCCGTTGACGCCCGTGATGACGTCGCCCGTCTCGATGCCGGCGCGCGAAGCCGGGGTTTCGTTGTCAGGAAGCGTCACGATGGCGCCCTGCGCATTAGACAACCCAAGCGCCTCAGCGATGTCGTCGGAGACCTCGCCGATCTGTACGCCGAGCCAACCGCGCTCGACGGAGCCGTTCTCACGCAGCGAGCGGACCACGTCCTGTGCGACGCTCGCGGGGATCGCGAAGGCGATGCCGACATTGCCGCCGGAGGGCGAGAAGATGGCGGTGTTCACACCGATGACCTTGCCGTCGAGGCCGAAGGCTGGGCCGCCGGAATTGCCGCGATTGACCGCTGCGTCGATCTGAAGAAAATCGTCGTAAGGACCCGCACCAATGTCGCGGCCGCGCGCCGAGATGATGCCGGCCGTCACCGATCCGCCGAGACCGAACGGATTGCCGACTGCAACGACCCAGTCGCCGACCCGCACGGCATCGTCGTCGCCGAACTCGACATAAGTGAACTTCGTATTCTTCGCGTCGACCTTGAGAAGGGCAAGATCGGTGCGCTCGTCGGTACCGATCAGCTTGGCCTCATACTCCGACCCGTCGTCCATCACGACCGTGTATTTCGCGCCGTTGTCGACCACGTGATTGTTGGTCACCACGTAGCCGTCTTCGGAGATGAAGAAGCCAGATCCCTGACCGATCGAGGGCCGGTCACGCGGCGAACGTGGGTTGAGCCCGCGCGGCATCTGGTTGCCGTCCGGCGTGCCGAAGAAGCGACGCAGCGGATGGTCTTCCGGTAGATTTTCGAAGGGGCTCGCCATGCCGCCGAAGTCGGCAGCTGGCTCGGCCGACTGGGAAACGCGCACCGAAACCACCGCCGGGGACACTTTCGAAACGACATCGGCAAAGCCGAAGCTCTGCTGCGGAGCTTCGACCTGTACCGGTTCGGCGTAGACGGCGGGCGCATTCGACAGGACGCCGGCGGAAAGTGCTCCGCCGGCGACGCCGGCCGCGAGAATGGCTGCGAGAAACTTGTTGCGCTTGGGCTGGGAGGATGTCTCGGTGCGCATCGGAACTCCAATGATCGATCTGAAAAATTTGGCGGGGGTGCATCGTGCTCGTTCCCCGTCGATGCCTCGCAACATGGCAGCGGCAAGATTACTGTGCGTTTTCGAGGGGGTGAAACTTTCGTAAGATGACCGGCGAAGCGAGGTTCGCGCCGTGTTCTGAGGCACGCCAAGGTCGAACGCTCCGAGGCCAATGCCGCTCGAACCAGAAACGCGAATCTTCAGCGTTTTCGAAAGGTTGCCAATCGGTCGGCACCGCTGATGTCATGCGCCATGGATCAGTCAAAGATTGCTTTAAACCTTTGTCTTAGAACGCAGTTCGAAACGAAATTTGCGAAAGAAACGAGATTGCCATGCGCAACGCGGCCATCGCCCGGATCGAGGCCATCTGCGACCGGATTTATGCTGCTGCTCTCAGTTTGCCCCTCCTCATCGTCGCCCTCATGCTGGCGGGCTTGTTCATCGGGTCTGCCGCAGCGCTTGAGCGGACCTTCCCGCCGGAGACGACGCTCGCCTCCTGCGGTAAGGATCTGAGAACGACGCTGACGGCAGATGAGAAGGCGACAATCAACGAGGTGAAGAACAAGACGATTGCAGGCGAAGGGCTGTTCTGGCGGATCGAAAAGGAAGGTCTCGAACCGTCCCACCTGCTCGGAACAATACACCTGCCCGATCCGCGCGTCGTCGCACTGCCAGGCAAGGTCGCGAACGCCATCGACAACGCAGACCGGACCATTCTCGAGATCGCGGAGATTGCCGATCCGTCAGCAATGGCCAAAATCATGTTCTCGATGCCCGACATCATGATGCTTTCAGGCGACAAGACGCTGTCGAGCCTCCTTTCGGACGATCAGTACGAGACCGTTTCGAAGGGTCTCGCCAAGAAATCGATCCCGATCGCGACGATGAACAAGATGCAGCCCTGGTTCATCAGCGTCAGCATGGCGATGCCGGACTGCGCAGCGCTGCCCAAGAACGATCCGTCGGCAGCGCTCGATCCAACTCTTGCGAAACGTGCGGTGGCGGCTGGACAGGCGGTCATCGGCTTGGAGACCGTCGAGGAGCAACTTTCGGTGCTCGCGTCTCTGCCGCTCGAGACTCAGATCGCGCAACTGGTCTCGGCGATGGAATATGTCGACGCCGTCAACGACATGATGGAAACGATGATCGGTCTTTACGAGGACGAAGAGATCGGCGCGATCATGCCCACCCTGCAGGCCTTGTTCCCGGATGCTGAGGCGCTCGTCGGCGGCAATGCGGCATTCGCTGCCTTCGAGGAGGCGATCCTCGACAAGCGCAACCTCTCGATGACGGAGCGAATGATCCCGATGCTTGAAGAGGGCAACAGCTTCGTCGCCGTAGGCGCCCTCCATCTCATCGGCGAAACCGGCATCGTCAACAGCCTGCGTGAAGAGGGCTGGACCGTCACGCGCCTCGACCGCGGCGAATAGGCCACACCCGTCCCGGCAAGCGCTTGTCCTGACCGCTATTCCAAACCCTATGCTTCGCAAGGGAAGGAAAAAGATTTATCATTTCGGCAACGCTGGGAATTGGCGTCACTTTCGAGGAGGCGCGGCCCCAATTCTCGAAATAACCTTCGTTGCGGACCCTTCGTTCAAGTTGAGACACCGAGAATGATTTTCTTCTGGCGCCAGATCCGCCTTGTTCTCGCGGCCGCAATGGTTGTCGTCGTCGCAGTGCCTTTCGCGGCGGCCTTTGAGACCTCAGCTCCGACAGCGTTCATGAAGGATTTCGCCACCGGCCGGGTTCTCTTCGAGAAGAACGCAGACATGGAAGTCGAGCCGGCTTCGCTGGCCAAACTCATGACCATCGCCGTCGTCTTCGACGAACTGGAAAAGGGCACGATCTCCCGTGACCAGACCTTCACGGTCTCCGAGGATGCCTGGCGGACGGGCGGCGCCAATTCGGGCGGCTCCACCATGTTCCTACCGCTCGGCGGCGAGGTGAGCGTCGACGACCTTCTCAAGGGCATCATCATCCAGTCGGGCAACGATGCGACCATCGTCATCGCCGAGGGCATCGCGGGCTCGGTCGATGCCTTCGCCGACATGATGAACAAGCGGGCGCAGGCGATTGGCCTCACCCATTCGCGCTTCGGCAATTCATCGGGCCTGCCGCATCCGGACAGCCATGTGACGATGCGCGATCTGGTAACGCTCGCCGAGCACCTCATCCGCGAATATCCCGAGGAATACCCGGCTTTCGCCGAAGAGTCGTATCGCTACAACGGCATTACCCAGAACAACCGGAACCCGCTTCTGTCGCTCGGCGCAGACGGACTGAAGACCGGTCATACCCAGGCGGCAGGCTACGGTCTCGTGGCATCGGCCGAGGCGGACGGACGGCGCGTCGTCTTCGCGCTGTCGCGCATGGCATCTTCGAACGAACGGGCGCGCGAATCGCAACGCATGATGGAGTTCGGCCTCCAAGATTTCGAAGAGGTGACGCTTGCCGAAGAAGGCGAGACCGTAGCGACCGTCCCAGTCCGCGGAGGAGTGCTTGATGAGGTCGCGCTGCGTTCGCCCGAGCGAGTGGCTCTCCTCGTACCAACCGGCAGTCTCAGCGATGCCCGGCGCGTCATTGTCGACAACGGCCCAGTCGAAGCGCCGGTCACCGAGGGCCAACGGCTCGGCTGGCTTCAGATCAAGCGCGGCGACGTGACGATCCGCGAGATCCCGCTTCAGGCCGCAGGGGCCGTCGAACAGGTAGGTTTCTTCTCGCGTGTGGTCGGCTCCATTACCGAGCACCTGACCTGGCAATCTTCGGAATCGCAATGACCGGGCGGGCTTGACCGGGCACCTGGAAGAGCAGATATGAGGCCCATCGCGCCGTGAAAGCGCAGCGCCCGCCGACCACCGAACATCTTCGTTCGACACGAATCGGCTCGCGCCTCGGAAGTCCCCTCCTCCTCACAAGGCGGCTTAAGGCTTTCGGCACGGCCCTCCGTTTCCCTTCTCTGCGCGAAGGCGAACCGGGCTTATAGCGGCCCGACCAAGTGGCCGCACGACTTCAAGGCATCTCATTGACCTCCACGACATTTGACGGGTTCGGCCTCGCCGAGCCGCTGACGCGCGCCTTGGCGCGCCTCGAACTCACGACCCCGACTCCGATCCAGGAGCGGGCCATTCCCCATGCACTTGCCGGGCGGGATATGCTGGGCATCGCCCAGACCGGCACCGGCAAGACGGCAGCCTTCGCGCTGCCGCTCCTCCATCATCTGATGACGGTGGGCGGCAAGCCGACGACCCGAACGACGAAGGCGCTCATCTTGTCGCCGACACGCGAACTGGCGGTTCAGATCGCCGAGTCCATCGCCGACCTTTCGGAAGGCACGCCGATCTCGCACTGCGTCGTCTTCGGCGGCGTTTCCGTGCGCCCGCAGATCCAGGCGCTCGCCCGAGGTGTCGACATCCTCGTCGCGACGCCTGGCCGTCTCCTCGACCTGATGGAGCAGCGCGCGATCGACCTGCGCGAGACGAGGCACCTCATTCTCGACGAAGCAGACCGGATGCTCGACATGGGCTTCGTGCGTGACGTCATGAAGATCGTCGGCAAGTGCCCGGATGACCGGCAGTCCATGATGTTTTCGGCGACCATGCCGAAGCCCATCGAGGATTTGTCGAAGAAGATCCTTACGAATCCGCAGAAGGTCTCGGTGACGCCCGCGGTGGTGACGGTGGAAAAGATCGCCCAGAGCGTCTTTTCCGTGCCTCAGAGGGCCAAGAAGCACTGGCTGATCGATTTCGTCTCGAAGAACGATACGGGCCGGATCGTGGTCTTCACGCGCACCAAGCATGGGGCCAACCGTTTGACGTCGGACCTCGATAAGGCCGGCATCCAGGCACTCGCGATCCACGGCAACAAGAGCCAGACAGCCCGCCAGAAGGCGCTTGGCGCCTTTCAGGACGGCGAGATCGACGTTCTTGTCGCAACCGACATCGTCGCACGCGGCATCCATGTGGACGATATCAGCCACGTGGTGAACTTCGATCTGCCGGAGGAGCCCGAAAGCTACGTCCACCGCATCGGCCGCACCGCGCGTGCCGGCCGCTCCGGCCAGGCGATCGCGCTTGTCGATCCGAGCGAACGGGCGAAGCTGAAGCAGATCATCAAGCTGACCGGCATCGATCTGACGCCGCAGGCGACAGATTACACCGTGAACGTTCTGGCGGGAGAACTCGACGCGGACGACGGCAAACGCCGGGGACCGCGCAACCAGCAGCCGCGCAACGGCCGCCCGCGCAATCGCGGCAAGAACGGCAATGGCGGCAGGCCGAATGGCGGCGCCAAGCGGCAAAACGCCGGCGGCGAGACCGCGAACCGGTCGTCGCAACGCCCGTCCGGCAAGCCGCGGCGCAGCCGCCGCTCCGGCGACCGGTCGGCCGCGAACGCCTGATCTACGTGTTCCGAAGATTTTAGCTGAATAGAGAGCCGGGCCTGCAGGGTCCGGCTCTTATACGTCTCGGTGCTGCCTTCTCGGCTTCGGCGCATCGATTGCGGCAGCGGCCGTCGATTGCCATATCCCCCTGCGACGACACCAAACGGAGACATCAATGGCCGAGACGATCAAGGTCGACATCCCTCACAAACTCGGGCGCCCTGGTGCCCGTCAGCGAATTGACGAAGGGTTCGCGAAACTGCGCCAGGACATGCTCGGCGGCATGGTGAAGTTCGAGGACACTTGGACCGGCGACCATCTCGACTTCCGGGCAAGGGTCATGGGTCAGACAGTGACCGGACGCCTCGACATCCTCGAAGAACACGTCCATGTCGAGGTCGATCTGCCGATGTTCCTCGCCTCGATTGCCGAAAAGCTGAAAGGACGCCTTCGCAAGGAAGGTCAGGTCCTCCTGGAAAAGAAGTAACGGCCCGGGTCCGGCTTCTCGGCGGCGACTATTGCGGTATCCCGGTGAGAACGGCGTTCTCTGTTTTGATTGTGCCGCCGTCCTCGGTTTCCTCGATGGAAAGGACTTTGCCGAGGCCGGGCACGATCATGCCGGGCCGAATGCGCCAGAGTTCGCCTGGTGAAGCGAGATGAGCCTCCTCGCCGAAGACCATGACGATGGCGAAGTCCTGCGGCTGCAGTTCATGCCGCCGGACAACCCTTTGGGCCGGCATCGGCTCGACTTCGATGCTTTTCGACGCCTTCGAGGTGGATCCGACCATCAACGGATCGATCGACACCCCCTCTATATCGGCAATCAGCATACGTTCGAAGAAGTCGGGATCGATATAGGAAATCGTCGAGACCACCGAGAAGAAAGCGACAGACAGCGAGAATACACTGAGGGAAATCACCCGAACAATTCCGTCGGATCCGCTTTCCTCGGACCCCTTGCGCAAGGCGTACTGATCGGCCTTCACCGAAAGATCGCGGTCGATCACGGTCATTCTTCACTCGGGGTTTGTTGCCGCATTCGGGCGAGGCCGATCGTTTTTGGTAGCCTCGGGACCGCGCGAAGACTGCCACAGGCGTTTTAAGGAATGGTTTGCGCAAGCTTCGCCGAAGCGGTGCGAGCCGTCACTTAACGCTTGCTTCACCCTGTCCGGCTTATCTTGAACGCCATGGCAGTCCCATCACCAGTCCGCCCTTCAGTCGAGAAGAGAAGTCTGTTCCGCCGGCGCACCCGGCTGAGGCCGATCAAGCTCGTCACGCGCGAGAAACGCTTCATCGAAGACGGCTCCGCGATCGATCTGTCCGAAGATGGCGTGCGTGTCCGGCGTTTTGGGAACGCTCTCGTCCCTCCGACATTGCTCTACTTCGACGAAAGCGAGGAAACTCTTCGCCCGGCAGCGGTCGTCTGGCGGGTTCGCAACGAAGTAGGTTTGCGGTTCACCGGTAAAGCCTATCCGATAGACGCAACAGATCGCGCGCATCTCGCCGGTCGCTATTACGCAGCCCTTTAATCCGGTTGTTCTCTGACGTTGCGTCGTTTCCCAAGAGCGCGAACAGAAATCAAAATGTTCAGCGTAAATTTTGTCGATTGAAACTCGCTAAAATTATCGGGTTCGAACGCAACTTGTTCGCCGGCCAACCATTATGTTCAAAAGAAGGGAGACGGACCCGATGCGTATTCTGATCTTGGAAGACGAGCCGCTGATCGCCCTCGACCTTGAGGATACAGTGCGCGAAGAATGCGGCGCCGATGTATGCCTCGCCCATACTGTGGCTGAGGCGGAAGAATATCTCGGCGAAGGCGATGTCGACTTCGCTCTTCTAGACGTCCGTCTTGAGGGTCGGGGCGAGACGTCGTTGCCGATCGCGCGCAGGTTGGCGCGGGCAGACGTACCCTTCTGCTTCGTGTCGAGTGCCGTAGACCGACTGCCAGCGCGCTACGAAAAGGTGCCGCACGTCAGGAAGCCGTTTGAACTCTCGCAAATTCAGGCAATCCTACCCTGAGATATGAGCCTCTTCAGCATCTCGAAGCCGCCTGTCGCGAGCAGGCGGCTTTTTTATGAGCTGGATCGTGGCGGCCCTTCAAACGGGTCCCAATGCGCGCGGGGCCGGATCAGAAAACGTCGAACGGGTCGAGGAAGCTGAAAAAGCCGTCTTGTGACCGGTTGGCCGCCTCGCGCTGCCGCTCGGCGACCATATCCTGTGTCATCCATGCATCCCGGCGCTTCTCGTAAAATGAGTTGCCGCCGAGTATCGCGACATAATGCATGTTCTTGTAGGGGAAGCTGTAGCCGGCCGTGTGGAAGAACATCGCCCGATCGCCGACCCAGCCATGCCGGGTCCCGTTCAAGACTTTGTCTGCCGTTGCGAAGGCGAGATCGCGGCCCTTGTCCATGCGCTTGGTGAGGACACCCGGTGCAAACTGGTTTTTCTGACCGACGACGCCGCAGACCGTGTCCGGGAATTCGCGAGATTCGACGCGGTTCATGACGACGGTGCCGACCGCCACCATGCCCTCCTCGCTCGACCGGTTCGATTCGAAATACATCGCCCGCGCCATGCATTCCTGAGCGCTCATACGCGGAGCGAAGGACGCACAGCCCGATAGTGCGAGGAGCGTCAGGAGAGCAGCGGAAGTCTTGAATGGGATGCGCATTGCGGCGCTCCTCGAACGGAAAAACAACATCCGTTCAAAGTGACAGGTCGCAATGAATCATCCGTTGAAAGGAATGGTTAACCGACCGCCCGGGCGGGTTTTTGCCGTCCGTAGCCCAGGGAGCCTCAAGCTGCCGAGAGCTTCGCCATGGTCTCTTCGTCGACTTCGTAATTCGCATAGACGTTCTGGACGTCGTCGTCGTCATCGAGATTGTCGAGGAGGCGCATGACGCTCTGAGCCTTCTCCTCGTCGACCGGCGTATTCGTCTGTGGACGCCAGATGGCCTTCACGCTCTGCGGTTCACCGAGGGATTCCTCGAGTGCCGTCGAGACTTCGTTGATGTCCTCGAAGGCGGTGATGATGACGTGATTCTCCTCGTCGGAGATCACATCGTCTCCGCCTGCGAGGATCGCAGCTTCCAGGACGGCATCCGGTTCGCCAGCGGAGGCCGGATAGACGATCTCGCCGACATGGTCGAACATGAAACCGACGGAACCGGTTTCACCGAGCGAGCCGCCGGATTTGGTGAAATAGGAGCGGATATTGGACGCGGTGCGGTTGCGGTTGTCAGTCAGCGCTTCAACGATGACGGCGACCCCGGCCGGGCCGTAGCCCTCGTAGCGCACCTCTTCGTAGTTCTCCGAGTCGCCGCCAGACGCTTTCTTGATCGCCCGTTCGATATTGTCTTTCGGCATCGACTGGGCCTTGGCATTGTTGACGGCAAGGCGTAGGCGCGGATTCATCTCCGGATCGGGCAGCCCGGACTTTGCAGCGACGGTGATTTCGCGGGCGAGTTTGGAAAACATCTTCGAGCGGGCGGCATCCTGCCGGCCCTTGCGGTGCATGATGTTCTTGAACTGTGAATGGCCGGCCATCGGGACCCCGTCGTAAGGCTGGAATGTCTGAAATTGCCCGTCATATAAAAAATCTCACGCGACACGTCCATAACCGGCACGGCCGTTGGCAGCGCTGCCGGACAACCGATCATGAAGTGGACCCACCTTTGGGAACCCCGATCAAGCCTGTAACCATGCCCGCTCTGCCCCTGACAGGAGGCTGCTCATGCGGTGCAGTGCGCTACGAAATCGGCGCCGAGCCGCAGGCCTTCTATCTCTGTCATTGCACGGAGTGCCAGCGTCATACTTCGAGTGCCTTCGGCATGAGTCTGAGATGCGATCCGGCGACCGTGACAGTGACCGGCGCGATGAAGACGATCTCTCGCATGTCCGAAAGCGGAACGAGGCGGTTCGGCGACTTCTGCCCTGAATGCGGGGTACGCATCCAGCATCGCTCCGAAAACGATCCGAGCCGGCTCAACATCAAGGCGGGAACGCTGGATGACACGTCGTGGCTGGTTCCTGCCGGCCATATCTGGATCTCCTCGAAGCAGCCTTACGTTGTGATCGGCGAGGAAGAGCTCGCTTATCCGCAGCAGCCGGAGGACAAGACGGCGGCGATCAAGGAGCGTTGGCGTATGATGCTAGATGCGGGAGACGCGTAGGTCGGTTGAGGCACGATCTCCGGCGTACTCGACGCTTGCGTCCGAGACAGGCATCGAACCGCTCGAGATGCGCTCCTCCAGATTGCCGGTCGTGGAAGTCTGCTCTTCCAGGTCGCGGTTCGTTCACCGCATGCAATCTCACAATCTCAGTGATACTTTAGCGGCACAGCCTCAGCGGGCGCTGCAACGTCACGGATTGCGGCCTGCCGGTCCAGCTCCGCGAGCGCCTTCAGTGCCGATTGCTGCAGAATGTCCCGCTCTCGCGCTTCCGCTTCTGTCAGATCGCCTCCGAGATAGTCCGACCACATTGCCCATCGCTCGAAGCTGCGGGTCGATCCCGATTGCTTCAGGAAGATGTGGATGTCGGAATGACGAGTGTCGCGGACAATCGAGTTCATGACGGTTTCGATCGAGGCGACCGGCCCCTCGAGAAGCTGGATGAATTGTCCAAAGACGTGAAGCAGAACGCCGGAAAGCTTCAAGTCGGCGTTGCGAGACCGCGCGACTTTGAGGATCGCCTCTATATCATCGCTCGTCAGCGTCGGATGCGGGGTGGAATAATAGGCTATTCGGTAGATGCCCATGCCGCACTCCCTTCATCTCAGGCAAGAGGGCGCGGATGCGGCAATCGGCCAAACACGCGCGGCAAGCCCTTGTGCGTGAAGGTTTCGAAGAACGCCGCCCGGCCTTCGTACACCTAAGAATAACACGAGTTTGAAGCGCGCAAAGGTTTCAATCGCCTCCGATTTCGTCAAGCTTGTCGAAGCGTCGTCAGTCGTCGACGCCACATCGCCGGCGAAAGCCGCTTCAACCATCGCGGAAACCCAGGCGCCCCATGAAGTCCAGCCCCTTCCGCATCGCAGCCAGCTTCGCGTTTCTCTTTCTTGCGGGCATGCACGCGCTGCCCTCGGCCGCGCAGGAAGGGGCCGAGACGCAATCGCTCGAAGAACCGCCCAGCCAGTGCCGCGCCATCGCAGGGCTTGTGCCGCACGCGACCTTCGCTCAGATCGAGGGCCAGAGCCGGGGTCTGTTCGACAGCCGCCCGCCGACCGGCGAGACGACGATCACCTACGTCACGCATGCCACCTATGTGATCGAGTCGCCGGGCGGGGTGACGATCGCGACCGACTATGCCGGCTATTCGGGCGAGTTTTTTCCCGACATCGTCACGATGAACAAGGCTCACGGCAGCCATTTCACCAACTTCCCCGATCCGGCAATCCCCAACGTCCTGCCCGGCTGGAACCCGGACGGTGGACCAGCGCGACATCGGCTCGTCGAAGGCGATGTCTATGTCCGCAACGTCCCAACCGATATCCGAGCCTTCGGCGGTATGGAGGCAGACGGCAATTCGATCTTCATCTTCGAGACCGGAGGTCTTTGCATCGGTCACCTCGGCCATCTGCACCATCAACTGACCGACGAGGACTTCTCCGCGATTGGTCGGCTCGATATCCTCATGGTTCCGGTCGACGGGGGGCTCACTATGAGCCAGCGCGGCATGGGGGAAATTGCCGACAGGCTGCGCTCCTCGATCGTGCTCCCGATGCATCGGTTCCGCGGACCGATCGAGCGGTTTCTCGATGAGATGCCGGAGTTCGTGGTGGAGCGCCGAAACGATGAGCGAAGCATCACGGTATCTCCCTCGACACTGCCGCGTCAGCCTACGGTGATCGTACTTCAAGGCGTTTGATCGGCTGCAACGCAGGCGGTTCAACCACTCGACGGAGGCTGACTGAAAACTCGCAATATCGTCAGATTCGCCGGAGTCGAAACTGGATCGCTTGGACATCGTGATCAATGAATGAAGGGGATCGCCTATGCCTGATACCGCGAATGCGCCGAGCCTTGTAGCAGCCGTGCCTGCTCTCCCGTCCAGTGAAGCGCTCGAACATTTCACTAAGCGGCTCGGCGTCGAAACCGATTGCTGGGACATCCACGAGAGCCTTCGCATGCAGGCAAACGACTTTGTCATTCTCGATGTGCGGGGTCCGGATCTCTACGAAGAGGGCCATGTGCCGGGCGCGATCAACCTGCCGCATGGCAAGATTACCGAGCGCCGCATGAGCGAATGGACCGAAAACACGCTGTTCGTGGTCTACTGCGCCGGTCCACACTGCAATGGCGCAAACAAGGCGGCGATCCGCCTTGCTCGCCTCGGTCGGCCAGTCAAGGAGATGATCGGCGGGATCACCGGATGGATCGACGAAGGCTTTCTCCTAGCCACAGGTACCGAGCCCTCTTCTGTTCTGGAAACCGAAAGCGCATCATCGAACGTCCTTTGACGGTGAGATGCCGCCTGCCGAAAGTTCGGCCGATCCTTCTTCGAAAAAGGGTTAGGCCACTAGAACCGGCGCCGGATGGCGACCCCGGACACCCGGGTCCAGCACGAAAGTCATCCCGGCCTTCGCGTCAATCGATCGGCGCTCCGGAGACATGTGTTCCCACGCGGTTGTCACCAGGAGCCGTTCGGCATTTCGACCGATGAAAGCAGGACATGTCGGTTGCCGCGTCGGCACCGCCAGTTCCCGCACCACCGTTCCGTCCGGCGAGAGGACGAGAACGTTCGCTCCACCCCAGCAAGCAATCCACAGATTGCCGTCTTCGGCCAGGACCGCACCGTCGAGAACACCCTTCCCACCTGTCTGGTCGAAGAAGAGCTCAGGCTCGCTGGTTGGCATCCCGGTTTGCGGGTCCAGTGCCACACGCATCAGCTTGTTCACCACCGTATCGCAGAAATAGCCGGTCACGCCGTCGGAAGAAAAGCAGATGCCGTTCGGGATCGAGATCTTATCGTAAAGCTGAGTGACGACGCCTGCACGGTAGTGATAGATCGCGCCCGCTTCTCGAGCGCCATGCTTGCTCATCGTGCCGATCCAGAGCGCGCCAGAGGGATGGACGCCGCCATCGTTCGATCGCGTGTTCGGATCGTCCGCCTCGAGCGGGACGTGGGGCTTCAGGTCACCGCTTTCTCGATCGCGGAAATAGAACCCGTCCTCCATCGCTATGATCTGGCGTTCCTGGTCGATGCCCGCAATCTCGCTTGCCATTCGTGGCAGCGGATGAGGCGTCACTGCATCCGTCTGGCAGTCCATCTCGTAGAGCGTCATACCCAGGATATCGAACCAATAGGCCTTGTCGGTCAGCGGGTCGTAACTCGGCCCTTCGCCAAGCTCCAGAGTGCGATCGTCGATGACATGAACCGCGCCTTCTGTCGTCATCGGCTTTCCTCCTCCTCCTCGTCAGATGCTGACGACGATAGAGGCACGAATCGACTGGCGCACCAAGAAATCGGCGCTTTCCAATGCCGCTTTCGTACGGCAGCGAACCGTGGGATCGGCCAAAGCACCGAAACGGCAAGAAAGCCGGCGCTGTCGTTTTGATCGACGCGCCCCCCAACGGCCTTGCCCTGACGGGCTTCGCTACCGGGCGTCAGCGTTGAGCGACGGCGGCGGTTTAAAGGCGACAAAGGCAATGAGGGAGAGAGGTTTCACTTGAGCTGCATTGCATCTCGATTCACGCGATCTTCGAAGCGATGAATGCTGCGTCCCGGCTGTCTCTCAAGACTGCGACGTCGAAGACTTCGACAGCAAACGCGAAACGTCGCAAACCAGTGTTATGCGGATGCGATAGGCTTTTCGATCTTCCAAGATGCGTAGCCGCCGATTTTGGCAGCAGCCGGCATCATCAAGAGCGTTTGGCGTCAGTCGAGCGGGAGCACGACGAAGCGGAGATCCCCGTCCTGTTCCGCAACGAGCATCAAAGCGTTGCGCCGTCCCTCGCTCCTCAGTTCGGCGAGTTTCTCTTCGACATCGGAGACCGACGACACGCTCTCTTGCGCGATCTCCTGAATGAGCATGCCTGCTTCGATGCCTTTCTCGGCAGCGTTCGAGCCGGCCGCGACAGCTGTGATCAGAACACCCTCCGCGTCCTCGGGAAGATTGAATTCAGATCGTGTATCATCGTCGATCGCGCCAAGGGTCAGACCGAGGACGGGGTCGGTTGCACCGGTTTGAGCCTCGCCTTCGACCGCCTCGTCGTCTGAGGTATCACCATCGGCTTCCTCTTCTTCGCCGTTCGGCCCTTCGGCCATAAGGCGCTCGCCGTCTTCGAGCCGACCAAGCGTCACCGTGACCGTCATCGGTTCGGCGTCGGCCTCGCGCGATGTCTTGCGCAGGATCTCAACCTCGACATCTTTGCCGACCGGGGTCTCCGCTACGATGCGCGGCAGATCGCGGGAGGATTCGACGGTCTTCCCATCGAAAGCGGTGATGACATCGCCGGCCTTGAGGACATCCTGCGAAGGCCCGCCGTCGATCGTTCCGACGACCACCGCGCCACGGGCTTCGCCGATTCCGAGGCCACTCGCGATATCGTCTGTGACCGCAGAGAGGCGAATGCCAAGCCAACCGCGCCGGGTTTCGCCAAATTCACGCAACTGGTTGACGACGTTGACCGCAAGGTTCGCGGGGATCGAGAACCCGATGCCGATCGACCCGCCTGTCGGAGAGATGATCGCGGTGTTGATGCCAACGACATTGCCGTTCATGTCGAATAGCGGACCGCCCGAATTGCCTCGGTTGATAGCCGCGTCAGTCTGAATGAAGTTGTCGTAGGGGCCCGCATTGATGTTGCGCCCGCGCGCTGAAACGATGCCCAGGGAGACCGAACCGCCGAGCCCGAAGGGATTGCCGATCGCCATGACCCAGTCGCCGATCTTGATCGTTTCGGAGTCGCCGAACGCGACGGAAACGAGCGGCTCGTCGGACTGGACCTTGAGAACGGCGAGATCGGTCTTCGGGTCTCGGCCCAGCAGTTCGGCTTCGAGCTGGGATCCATCGGCGAAGTTGACGGTGATCTCGTCGGCATCCTGAATAACGTGGTTGTTCGTGATGACGACGCCGGACGGATCAATGACGAAGCCAGAACCGAGGGATTGAACCCTCCGGCCGCTCGGATTGCCGTCCCCACGCAGGAGATCGTCGAAAAAGTCCTGAAGCGGCGAGCCCTCCGGCGCCTCGAGGGGCGGAATGCCGCCGCCGGGCCGCTCAACGCGTTGGGCCGTGGAGATATTCACCACAGCGTCGAGGAGACTTTCGGCGAGTTCGGACACCGACTCGGGGCCCTGTCGGGAGGCAGGCGGCGTGACAGTCGCCTCACTGGCAGCCTCATCTTCTCGACCGGTCGTCGTCTCGTCTTCCTCGACAGGAGGGGCGGGCAGAGCCGGTACGGCTGCCTCCGCTTCGCTTTCGGGATCGCTCGTCGGCGCCTCTTCGGCATTTTCTTCGGCTTCGGCTGATGGCTCCGAGCCCTGCTCTGCCTCGGGCTCTCCGCTTTCCGGCGTCACGGCTGGTCCCTCGTCCGCCGGTTCGACAGGGGACCCTTCCTGTTCTCCTGTTTCCGGAATTTCCGGTATTGCGTCCAGTTGAGGTTCCGGTGCACCGACGCCGCCGTCTGCCGGTTGGCTCTGACTCATGCCGCCATAATCGCCGGTCGCCTGCGCGCGGGCGGACCCACCCGCGAGAGACACGATGAGAGCCGTCGTGAGAAGGAGGCGCGGCAGCAGAGAAATCATAGGCTGGATCTTCTTCCGTTTTTTCGGACACCCGGTTCAGGTGATGAGCCGGAAACGCTTGGCGCGTGTTTCCTGCGAAGCCAAGCTTTCACGGCAGACCCCCCTCGAGCAAGTATAGCGAATGTGTCCCCCGAGGCTGCGGCTGCTCGATCAAACTAATGTGCGGCGGATACGTGTCAGCATGTCGCGCGGGCCGTTCGGCAGGCGACTAATGACGCAGGAGCCAGATGATGCCGAAGCCGATGACGGCCGCAACGAGGCCGCCGATACGCAGGCTTTGTTCGTGCGATTGTGAAGCCTCGGCCGCAAGCCGTTTCACCAGGGACGGGAATGCCGCATAGACAACGCCCTCGATCACCAGAAGGAGACCGAGGGCTGTCAGGAAATCCGTCACTGGGCAGCGTTGTCCTGCGGTGCCGGTGCACTTTCGGCACTATTGGCTGCACCATCGATACTCGGCTCCGACGCAGCGCTGGCCGCCGCATCGCCGCTGGACGCGGTGCCCGCCGTCGGTGCGGCGATGGCACCGGTCTGGTCGCCCCCGGCGGATACTGCCGGCACTTCGGCGCCGGCAGCAGCCTGCTGACTGTCGTCACCTTCCGAAGCATCGCCGGCATTCGACGACCGCTGCTCGATGTCCGGGAGTTGGGGTAGATCGCTCGGATCGATCGACGAGCCACCGGAGCCCGACGGCCGCGCGCTGTCGTTCTGGAAATATCTGAAGAACTCCGAGTCCGGCGAGAGGACCAAGGTCGTTCCCGAATTTTCGAGAGCTTGACGATAAGCGCTCATGGAACGATAGAAGTCGAAGAATTCCGGATCAGCTCCGAAAGCTTCGCCGAAGACACGGTTGCGTTCGGCATCACCCTGACCCTGCAGGATCTCAGCGTCACGCCGGGCGACAGCGACGGTCTCCACCACCTCGCGATCCGAGCCGGCGCGAATTTCGCGAGCGGCGACCTGACCGCGAGCACGCAGTCTCTCTGCCTCCGCGAGACGTTCGGCCTGCATCCGCTCGTATGTCTGCTCGGACACCTCATCTGTGAGGTCGGTTCGGCGAATACGTACGTCAGTGACTTCGACGCCAAGAGTCTGTGCGTCGGCAACGATCTCGTCGCGCACCTGTCTCATCATCTCACCACGCTCGTTGGAGAGCGCTGCCTCGAAGCCGCGCAGGCCGTAGACCCGGCGCAGCGATGCATCGAGACGGGTACGCAGACGCTGTTCGGCCTGCGGGATCGAACCCGAGACCGCCTGCCGGAAGCGAGCGGCGTCGGCGATGTTGTACACCAGGAAGGCGTCGACGACGTAGAAGCGGCCGCCTGAGACCTGAACGCGGATGTCGTCGAGGTCGAAGCGCAAGAGACGATCAGGCAGCATCTGTACAGTGTCGGCGCCGGCGAAGCCGAAGGGCAGTTTGAAGTACAGACCCGGCTCCTCGGCTACGCGCTGGATCTCACCAAAGCGCAGAACGATCGCCTGTTCCTTTTCGTTAACGACGAAGATTGAGTTCCATACGAGGAGAACGACGACCGCGACAACGGCGACCAAAGCGTAAAGTCGGTTCATCAGTTGGCACCTCCCGACACCGCACGGTTTGCGCTTGTGCGCGAGGACGAGTCGTTGGTGCCGTTGTTGTTCTGGCCATTGCCGGACGAATTGGAGTTTTGGCGCTGCAATTCGTTAAGCGGAAGATAGGGGACCACGCCCTGTCCGCCGGCGGCATTGCTCTCGAGGATAATCTTGTTGGAGTCGCGCAGAACGCCCTCCATGGTCTCGAGGAAAAGGCGCTTTCGCGTCACTTCCGGAGCCTTGGCGTATTCTTCGAGAATCGACGAGAAGCGCTGTGCTTCACCTTCTGCCTCCTGAACGACGCGGCTCTTGTAGGCAGCCGCATCCTCGCGGATCTGCGCTGCCTCACCACGGGCTTGGCCGAGCTGCTGGTTTCGGTATCGGTTCGCCTCCTCGATGAAGCGGTCCTCGTCCTGCTCGGCGCGCTGAACCTCGTCGAAGGCGTCGGCGACCTGTGGCGGCGGCGCGGCGTCCTCGATCGAGATGCCGTTAATGCGGATACCGGTACCGTAATCATTGAGGGTGGTCTGGGTGATCTCGCGAACTTCCTCGGCGATCCCCGCACGATCGTCGCGGAAGACGTCCTGCACGGGACGGCGTCCGACAACCTCGCGCATCGCGCTCTCGGAGACCTGCTGCACCATCGCGGTGGGGTCCTGCACGTTGAAGAGGAAGTTCTGCGGGTTGTCGACCTGATAGAGAACGGCGAACTGGACATCCACGATGTTCTGGTCGCCCGATAACATCAGGCCAGAATTCTCGCCGCGCTGGCTGGAGCCGAGGGTGATCTGGCTTTCGACGACGGGTACGGTGTCTACGGTCTCGAATGGCCACATGATGAAGTGCAGGCCTGGTTGGGCGAGTTCCTGCTTGGGCTTGCCGAACAGCATCTCGACGCCGACCTCGTCGGGCTGGACCGTGTAGACGGCCTTGAACAGCCAACCGATGCCGAGGAGCACGACGACCAGAAGCACGATTGCTGCGGCACCGCCGCTGGAGCCGCCACCACCGGGAAACGCCCGCTTCAGCCTGTCGCCGCCCCGTCGCAGGATGTCTTCAAGATCGGGGCTGTTGTTCGGGCCGCCGCCGCCGCCGCCGGGCCGCGGACCTTGCGGACGCTGGCCCCAGGGACCTCCGCCGTTGCCGCCGCCACCCTTCCAACCGCCGCTACCGGTCTGATTGCTCCAAGGCATCGAAGTCCTTTCAATTGATGAAAAGCGCGAAGGGGCTGGAAGCGCCGCTCGCTCTAAATCGCCTATTGGTTCTTATAAGAGTTGCATATTCTGCTTTCAACGCGCCCGCGACCGTTTTGCGCGTTGGCCTCGCTGGCATTTTAAAGACGATAAACGCAAGATTGTGCTTCAAGATCGCCAAATTGTCTTGAATCGGATCAATTTTAGACTTGGTTGCGAAGCGTTAATCTTGATCGAAACGAAATCTTCGTTGGTAGGACTTGAAGCGCGTTGCCGCCGAATCACGCTCGCCGCGTATCCACGGCTCTTCTGACAGGAGCTCAAATTCGCTTTCATCGATCGCTGGGAACACCGCATCGCCCTCCGGCTCGGCGTCGACCTCGGTCAACGCGATCCGATCGATATGATCCCAGAGCAGGCGGTAAATCTCAGCACCGCCCACGACGGCAATCTCGCTGGCACGGCGGGCGCTGGCACACTCGATCGCCTTCGCGATCGCTTCCGCAGGCCCGCTCGCCAGCATCGCTCCATCGACTGCGAGCCTGTTCTCGCGTGTCAGCACAATCGAGTCTCGTCCGTCCAGCGCCTTCCCGATCGCCTCGAGAGTCTTGCGGCCCATGATCATCGGCTTGCCCATGGTGAGGCTGCGGTAGCGTTTCAGATCGCTCGGGATTGACCAGGGCATGCCGCCGTCCGCACCGATCACGCCGTTCTTTGCTGCCGCGACGACAGCGACGAATTCAGTTCGGCTTTCGCTCATACGGAAATCGGAGCGGCGATATGCGGCTGTGCCTCGTAGTTCTCGATTGCGACATCCGCGAAGGTGAACGCGAAGAGGTCGCGGACGTCAGGGTTGAGCTTCAGCACCGGCAGCGGCCCCGGGGTACGGTCAAGCTGCAGGCGCGCCTGTTCGAGATGATCCGCATAGAGATGAGCATCCCCCAGCGTGTGCACGAAGTCGCCGACATCGAGACCCGATGCCTGTGCAATCATGTGCGTGAGCAGCGCATAAGAGGCGATATTGAAAGGCACGCCAAGGAAGACGTCCGCCGACCGCTGGTAAAGTTGACAGGAAAGTTTGCCGTTCGCGACGTAAAATTGAAAAAGACAATGGCAAGGCGGGAGCGCCATTGTGTCGACAAGTGCCGGATTCCAGGCCGAAACGATGAGACGGCGGGAATGCGGGTTGGTCCTGAGAGTGTCGAGAACCCCTGAAATCTGGTCGATCGTACCGCCATCATAGTCGGGCCAGGAGCGCCACTGCGCACCGTAGACCGGACCGAGATCGCCATTCTCGTCCGCCCATTCATCCCAGATCCGGACACCATTCGCTTTGAGGTAGGCGATGTTGGTATCGCCCTTGAGGAACCACAGAAGCTCGTGAACGATAGAGCGGATATGCAGTCTCTTGGTCGTCAGAAGCGGGAAGCCCTCGCCGAGGTCGAAACGCATCTGATGGCCGAACACCGAACGCGTTCCGGTACCCGTGCGGTCAGGGCGGTCGGTTCCCTCGCCGAGAACCCGGGCCAGAAGATCCAGATATTGCCGCACGTCGACACTCACTCTCGTCCAGAAATGGAAGGGTTGGGGTCCTCGATCGATGTGGTGCTTTTGCCGCCTGTCGCGAAGAGAGTCCAGCCGGTCAGATACATCGATCGACATCGGAGCTGGTAAAAATTCGCCTCGTCATCCGGCACATGATTGTGGACGCATGGGTCTCGCCGCGCGCGAAGCCTAGTCTTCCCAATACCGACAGCGCATCAGCCTCGTTCCGAGAACTCTTCGCGAACGATTTCCTCTTAGAAAGAGGCATCGCACCCACACCGGGGTTTTCCTCTTTTCACGTCCGGCGATCCCTCTTATATTTGCAGATGCCGGACCAACTCCGGCTATGGCGATAAACGTTCGATGCAATAAACCTTTCGGACCCGGGGGCGGTACCCGGCGCCTCCACCATGTCTCATGAAGTCCGCTTTTCGGATCCGATGGGACATGGCGGGGGCGAAATAGGATCGACGAGGGCGTAAAGATCGGATTTTTGCTCGGAATGGTTCCGCCGTTATCGGGCCGTATCAATAGTTGCAAACGACAACTATGCGGAAGCACGTCTCGCCGCGTAAGCGGTGCGATAGCTTCGAATTAAGCCCTGGGGGTTCGCACTTCTAGGCGGGGCTCGGAGGCGCCTGGCAACAGAAGCCTCCACTTTTCTTTCGGCGCCTGCTAATGCGTCGGTGACGATGTTTCAGACCGGGACCGTGGCATGAGCCAAGACCTCATCCGATACGACGTGCTTGCGCAGGACGCCCTCCGCGGTGTGATCCGTAAGGTGCTCGGCGAGGTGGCGAAGACCGGTCTACCGGGCGAGCATCATTTCTTCATCACCTTTCTCACCTCTGCGCCCGGCGTGCGCATTTCCTCGCGGCTGCGCGAAAAATATCCCGACCTGATGACCATCGTGGTACAGCATCAGTATTGGGATCTGAGCGTGACCGAAAATTCCTTCGAGATCGGCCTGTCCTTCTCCGACATCCCGGAAAAGCTGCTGGTGCCCTTCTCCGCCGTGCGCGGCTTCTACGATCCGTCCGTGAATTTCGAGCTGGAGTTCGATGTCCGGGGTGCGGAAGCGGCGAATTCAGACGAGGCTGAGGAGACTGTGTCCGCGGACGACGCCAAACCATCCGGCGGAGCGCTCTCGGCGACACCGCTGCCGGTCCGGGAAAAGGCAGAAGCCTCGGCTTCTTCGAGCGCCGACAGTGAAAACGACGACGAGAGCGAAGAAGAGCGACCGGATGCCCAAGTCGTCTCTCTCGACGCCTTCCGGAAGAAGACCTGAGCCAACCCCGCGAGCCTCCTATGGGTGAGATCGTCAATCTGAGGCGTGCCCGAAAGGCGAAGGCGCAGGTCGATCGCGAAGCGGCAGCCGCGGAGAATCGCGTCAGGTTCGGCACTCCCACGGCGTTGAGAAAGCTAGCCGAGAAGCGACGAGCCGAAGCGGCGAAGACGCACGACGGCCACAAGCGCGACCACGGCAAAAACGATCTGGAAAAAAAGCCGACGCTCCCCGACGAAACCTCGTGACGGTCAAGCGCTCCCTTTCCATCCGTGGCCACCGCACATCGATCACGCTCGAGGAAGCATTCTGGCGGAGATTGAACGCACTCGCACGGGAGCGGAGCATCACCACGGCCGAACTTGTCGCCGAGATCGACGGAGCTCGCGATGCGAAAGTCAACCTGTCCTCGGCACTCCGCGTCCACCTTCTAGAAGAAGCATTGGAACGACAGAAGGACGAAAGCGGCTCTCGCGACCGAGACCCGCTGTAGCTTTGTCAGGTCCTCCCGACCTAGAGGATTTTTGCATCCTTGGACCGAACGAAAAAACGACGCTCCTTGCACAACGCCGTTTTCGATCTCCCCATCGCCTGCTTCTGCAGCGCATCGCCTCACTACTGGAAGGAGACAGCGGCCTGGATGCGAGCATTGATGTCGTCCTCGCTTTCAAGCGGAACGAAAGGTGCGCGGCTATTCGTGCGGTCCGACCCGGCACGCAACGAGCGAAGCGGCCATCCACCCTTGTCCGCAATCGGCTGCTTCTTTTCGAGCGCGGCCGTGACGGCGCTAACAGGCTTCCGGTCGACCGAAGCCGGGGATGCCGCCTTTGCGACGCCCGCCGAAACATCAGGCGTCGGACGCACGCTCGGCTGAGGCAGCGAGACTTGCCGCATTGCCGGCGGAGCCTTCGGCGCATCCGGCGGGATGACAGCCGCAACCTGTTCCTTCAGGACGGAATTGAAAGCTGGCCGCCCGCTTGGCGTCGGCACCGTATAGGCAAGTTCGGAGCCGATACGCTTTTCTTCCTCGGCCTGGGTTTCGAGAGCGGCGATCATCGCCGCCGTCGCATCGGCCGACGGTACGACCCGCTCAGGGGTGCTATTTTCTAGATTGGCCGGGACGGCGCGCGCCGGAGCCCAGCGTGGCGATGGGATCCGACTTGGATCGATCGACGCGACCTGGCTCTCTTCGAGGCCGCCGTTCACGGCTGCTGCAGGATCGTTGCGCCGGTCGCGGCCGGTGTCGAAGCCGGCGTCGAGCATGGCGACTGCGGCAGGCTGCGGAGCCGGGCGGTTCGGACGCGAGGTGGGAACGACATCCGCGACCACTGGAGCCTGAGGCTGCGGTCGGGCGCGCGCCACCTGGGTCGGAGCCTGCATCGCTTCCGCATTGTCCTCTTCCTCGTCGGCGCCGCCGCCGAACAGCATGGAAAGGAGGGTTCTGCCGCCACCTGACGAAGAGGACGCGTTGGCGACCTGAAGATCACCCGCTGCCCGCCGCTGCTTGTAGGAGGCGAGTGCCTGCTGATAGCCCGGAAGCGGCTTGCCGTCAGACGGAACGTGGACCGTTCCCCCGTTCGGGAACACCGAGGCCAGCTCGCGGCGGCTCATACGAGGCCAATGACGTGCGTTGCCGGTATCGAAATGAACGAAAGGCGACCCCGACTTCGGGTAGTAGCCGACGCCGCCGACCTGCATCTTCAAGCCGATCGCTCGAAGCGTCGATAGCTTCACGCCCGGAATGAAGAAGTCGAGCGCACGGCCGACCATGTGCTGGCTCTTCTTGGCTTGACCGCCCCGTGTCCGACGCAGCATGCCGTTCGTGGCCGGTGATCGATAGGCGCTCACGACGTTGATGTAATCTCTCGCGCCCGCCTGACGGTAGGCCTCCCAAAGAAGATCGAGAAGCTGCGGGTCCATCGTCGTGGCCTTGCCCTGTCGCCAGTCACGCAAGAACCAATTGATCTTTTTGACTTCGCTCTGCACGTAGCGGCCGTTGCGCTTGTAGGCGAAGCTGCCGCGCTCCTTGGTGTGCAGATTGTAGAATTTGAGCGTTCGCGTCTCTGCGAATGCCGATGCGGTTCCGAACGCACCAAGTGCGAAGGCGCAGGCCACGAGGGCAAGAGCCCAATGGCGCACGCGCACGGCGGTGGATTTAAATTTCAAAGCCCATCCCCTTCCGATCGAGCGTTCCGG
Source organism: Fulvimarina pelagi HTCC2506 (assembly GCF_000153705.1). GTDB lineage: Bacteria > Pseudomonadota > Alphaproteobacteria > Rhizobiales > Rhizobiaceae > Fulvimarina > Fulvimarina pelagi. The sequence continues at coordinate 3,643,614 of NZ_DS022272.1, read as the reverse complement.
CGCCTCGTATCCCCCAAAGCACCGTCACGTCAGCGGATTGCCGCGATCCTTACGAACACAGTTCTCTGCGAACTGCGGCATAAGAATGACACCTTGGCCGCATTTTTCGAATCTATTGGGAAAGAGTTAAGTTTGGGTAAAGGTTAAAACATTCCGAACACCGCGGTTTCATCGCGGCGTGCACGAAACTGGCTGGAATCAAAGGTCTTCCGCAGAGCCGCATGAAGTCGTTGGCTAACTGACTCTTGGAAAGGCGCGAGAAGCTCCGCGTCCATTCCCCGTGTCAGGCCGACTGCGAAGCGCCGGTCAGGTCGCCGAGACCGTGCGACGGCATCACCCACGCGCATTGCGATCCCGCGGAGCTCCCGGTCGCAGGCACCATGCACTTCAAGGACCTGTTATCTCGTACTCGCGCAGTTTGCGATAGAGCGTCGAGCGGCCGATCCCGAGTCTTCTGGCCACCTCGCTCATATGCCCATTATACTGGTCCAGAGCGATCCGAATGATGTCGGCCTCGATCTCGTCCAGCTTGCGAAGCTCACCGCGTCCATCCCGGATGAGGTCGCTCGTGCTCCCCTGCCCCGAGAACTGCCGCGACGGTTCCGCCAACTGTTGATCGGCCGGCGAACGCAGTTCGGCGACCTGTCGCGCCTCATTGGCGAGGACGAGGGCACCGAAATCACTTGGCTGAAGCGTTTCGGTCTCGGCCAACACCACCGCACGGTGGACCACATTTTCGAGCTGGCGGATATTACCGGGCCAGTCGAAGCGTTCGAGCAGATCCACCGTGGCGGACGAGAAACGCCGCGCCGGCGACTGGGACTCGCTCTCCGTGAAGCGTTGGAGGAATTCCTTGGCCAAGCTGGCGATCTCGGCGCGGCGTTGGCGCAGCGGCGGAACACTGAGTTCGAAGGCATTCAGTCTGTAGTAGAGGTCTTTGCGAAACCGTCCCTGCGAGACCGCCGCGAGCAGCGACTGGTTGGTCGCCGACAGGATCCGGACATCGACCTTGACCGGACTGTCGGCTCCGACCGGATCGACAAGTCCTTCCTGGATGACCCGCAAAAGCTTTACCTGTGCAGAGGGACTGAGTTCGCCGACTTCGTCGAGAAAGAGAGTCCCTGTATCGGCTTCGCGGAACTTGCCGACATGTTCCTTCGCAGCGTCGGTGAAGGCGCCCTTCACATGACCGAACAGGATGCTCTCGACGAGATCCGACGGCAATGCACCGCAATTGATCGTCACGAACGGCTTGCCCGCCCGCGGGCCCCAGGTCTGGATCGCGCGAGCGATGCATTCCTTGCCGACGCCGGTCTCCCCGCTGATCAGCACCGGGATCGCGGATTTCGCAGCCTTCGCGGCGCTGGCGATCACGGAGGCCATCGGTTCGGGCAGGTTCGTCTGGCGAAGATTATCAGGGACCCGCATCGGGTTCGGCCGCGTTTCGAGCATTCGAATCGCGTTTGTCAGCACGGTTCGCAGGCGATCGGGCGACACTGGTTTCACGATGAAGTCGAACGCGCCCGAGCGCATGGCGGCGACGACGGTCTCGACGGAATCCTTCGCCGTTTGAACGACAACCGGAATCTCGATGGACCGCCTGCGCATCTCGGCCATGACTTCGGTACCGCTCTTGTCGGGCATGAGCAGGTCGAGGACGACGACCGCGACGTCGCGTGCCTTCGGGCCCGTCAGCACATCGAGCGCCGCGCGCCCGCCATCGCAATGGATCGGCTGGAGCCCTATCCGAGAAATCTGGGCGTCAAGAAGCCGGCGCTGTATGGGGTCGTCGTCGACCACCAAGACCTGTCGTGCCATAATGGATGTCCCTGTTTGAATGTCCCCTTCTGGTGCGGGGTTGACCCAAACTGGCACGCAAGCCCTGAAAGCTGTCTCAAGAAACGCGGCAAACTTTGGCTGAGAAAATTCGATCAAATTGAAGGAAAATCGGAACTAGCGAAAAACGAGCGAGCCTTTATCTAAGGGCGACGCTGGCGGTCGGTGCCGCCTCATCGCCGAAATTTCATCCGCAACGATCAGGCTTCACTTATGACGAACCGCTTTTCCACGCCCGCTCGATCCGCTGCCGAATCCGTATCCGCAGGAATTTCCGAACTTCCCGAATGGAGCCTCGACGATCTCTACCCATCGATGGACTCGCCCGAGCTCCAGAGCGATCTCGACAAGGCTCGGCAGGATGCAACGCGTTTCAAGGAGAATTGGAAGGGCAAACTTGCCGATCTCGCAAATGCCGATCCGGCAGGACTTGCCCGGTCGGTCAGCGAATACGAAAAGCTCGAAGAACTGCTCGGCCGGATCATCTCATATGCCGGCCTCGTTTATGCGGGCGACACCTCCGATCCTGTGCGCGCCAAGTTCTACGGCGATATCCAGGGCTCGGTGACCGACATCGCGACGAACCTCCTGTTCTTCACCCTCGAGCTCAACCGGATCGAAGACGCTGTAATGGATAGCGCGATGGAGGCCGAGCCGGCGCTCGCCCATTTCCGCCCGTGGCTAGTCGATCTCAGGAAAGACAAGCCATTCCAGCTGGAGGATAGGGTCGAGGAACTCTTCCACGAGAAGGGCATCACCGGTGCCGGCGCCTGGAACCGGCTCTTCGACGAAACGCTGACGAGCCTGCGCTTCACCGTCGACGGCGACGACCTCGCACTCGAAGCAACGCTCAATCTTCTGCAGGACGACGACCGGGACAAGCGCCGCAAGGCTGCAGCTGCCCTCGCCAACGTCTTTTCGCGCAACCTCAGAACCTTCACGCTGATCACCAACACACTCGCCAAGGACAAGGAAATCTCCGACCGCTGGCGCGGCTTCGAAGACGTTGCCGATTCGCGCCATCTGGCGAACCGTGTGGAGCGCGAGGTTGTCGACGCCCTCAATACGGCGGTGATCCAGGCCTATCCTTCGATTTCACACCGCTACTACGCCATGAAAGCAAAGTGGCTGGGACTCGACGCGCTCGAGTTCTGGGATCGCAATGCGCCGCTGCCGAACGCCAAGCGACGCGACATCTCTTGGGACGATGCGCGGGAAACGGTACTGTCGGCCTATTCAGGCTTCTCCCCCGACATGGCCGAGATCGCCAAGCGCTTCTTCGATAGAAGCTGGATCGACGCGTCACTCAGGCCTGGCAAATCGCCTGGGGCCTTCGCCCATCCGACGGTGCCGAGCGTCCACCCCTACGTGCTGCTCAACTATATGGGTAAGCCGCGCGACGTGATGACGCTCGCGCACGAACTCGGCCACGGCGTCCACCAGGTGCTGGCAGGCGATCAGGGCGCGCTCATGGCTGCGACCCCGCTGACGCTCGCCGAGACCGCTTCGGTGTTCGGCGAGATGCTGACCTTCCGTTCTCTGCTCGCCCAGGCGAAGACGCCGGAGGAGCGCAAGACGCTGCTCGCCTCGAAGGTCGAGGACATGATCAACACGGTGGTGCGCCAGATCGCGTTCTACCAGTTCGAGCGCGCTTTGCACGAAGAGCGACGCTCCGGCGAACTGACCTCGGAGCGGATCGGCGAGATCTGGCTTTCTGTCCAGAGCCGGAGCCTCGGCCCAGCCGTCCGCCTTGGCGACGGCTACGAGACCTACTGGACCTACGTGCCGCACTTCATCCACTCGCCGTTCTACGTCTACGCCTATGCCTTCGGCGATTGTCTCGTGAACTCCCTCTATTCGGTCTACGAGAACGCCCAGGCCGGTTTTCAGGACAAGTATTTCGAGATGCTGAAGGCCGGCGGCACCAAGCATCACTCCGAGCTGCTCGCGCCTTTCGGACTGGATGCGTCGGACCCCGCCTTCTGGTCGCGCGGTCTCCAGATGATCTCAGGCTTCATCGACGAATTGGAGAAGATGGACTGAGGCAACGGGATCGCAATCCCCAAGGCGCAACATGATCATCGGCAACGCCGGCCCGATAGACCCGCATCCCTCCATAAAGGTGGTGCGCATTGCACTCAAAGATAAAAGGCAATGACCACTTCCCTTTAGTCCGCTTCAAATCCAAACTGCTACGAAACCCGGGAGGGCGTCGATGTCGAAGCGATACAAGGTGCGATTTCCTTCAAAGGAGACCATGGCTGCCTCTCGGGCCGTGGAGAGTCCGAACACCTCAGTCGTCGTAGAAAACGAGAAACGCGCCTATCTCGCCATCGAGGTACCGAATGTTCAGACCACGGCAGATTTTGACGAGGATGGCTCCCTGGCGATGGATGCCGCCCCAGAATTGGAGCGGATCGCCCGCGAATACGGTGCCGAAATTGTCGAAGACTATCAGTACGAATTAGAAAGCCGGTCCGATGCCTTCACGTTCGAGGGTAGCGATGAGCCGGCAGCCGCGTCGCTCGCGGACGTCACGCAGCTGATACACGCCAACGAGGCATGGGCCGATACGACTGGCAAAGATGTCACGATTGCGATCGTTGACACGGGAATCGATGGCACCCAACCGGAATTTCCTGCTTCGAAACGGGCCGGGCATTGGGAGCCTTATGGTGATACGCCGTGGACTGACTGGGACGGTCACGGCACGATGTGCGCCACCATCAGTGCCGCTGTCGACGCCGAGCCAGGGAGCCGTTATCGCGGTGTCGCGCCGGATGCGAGGATCATTGCTTGCAAGACGCGGTTCTACGACTCCGAACTTGCCGCCATTTACGATTACCTTGCCGCTGTAGCTGCCGAGATGGAGGGACCGATCGTCGCGAGCAACAGCTTCGGGCGGAAGACGGGACATCCGCCGACCCCTCCGGTCCAATCGGATTTTCTCGATGCCCTCGACGATGCGATCGCAGCTGGAATTTTTATCTTCTTCAGCGCCGGTAACAATCATCAGCTTGCTGGCGGCCATCAAAGCGACTGCAATCCCAACTCCATCTGGCTCCACAAGAGCCGTGAAGATGTCTTTCCTGTCGCAACCTGTGATCTCCAGAAATCGATGTGGTTCTATTCCAGTCGCGGACCAGGGCAATTCGCTGGGCAAACCGGGATGTCCGACAAGCCGGACGCGACGGCTCCCACGCCGGCGAACGGCAAAATTCTTTACGGCGGCGGCGAAAAGGTTTTGCCAGATGGGTGGGGCACGAGCGGTGCCTGTCCACAGGTCGCAGGTCTCGCCGCACTCCTGTTGAGCCTCGATCCTGAACTGTCGCGGGATGCGCTTTTCGACGCCATACGCGACAACGCCACGGATCTCGGTCTTGCGCGGGAATGTCAGGGTGCCGGAATGATCGACTGTAAAGCGAGCGTCGATTATATTCGTAAGGTTCTGACCTCCTGACGGAGAATTAGTCGATGGATGCGACGCGACGTTACAAGGTGAAATCACCCGACGAAAAGGCGTTTAAGGCCGTCGAGCGAATCCTCGAGATCGAAGCCCGGGTCGTTCTGACCAATCCGCGTCGCAACACGGTTGCCGTGACGGGATTGACCGATCGCACGGCCGACAAGCTGCGCGCCCTTCACGCAAAGATCCAGGACGATTTCACATACGATCTGGAATGACACCGCTGGGCATGATCTAAGCGCCACTCCCGCCGACGGCCGTGGATTGAAGTCATTGCTCTCGACAAAGATCTCGGAAGGAGCGGCGTCCAGGTAAACAAGCGATAGCGACGGGAACATACCGGTCACGTCGAAAATTCGGACGGCGACGTTTCTCGAAACACTCCTCTTGCTCTTGGCGCATCGATCGGCCCTCTGTTTGTCGCCCTAGTCGTTGTGCGGGGTGCGCATCCAAGATCGTGAATACATCGCACACCGGCGTCAAAAGACTGAGGTCTGATTGAAATCCGGACAAAGTCGCCATCCCCCTTCCCATCGCCACAAAAACCGTCTAGCGCCACCGCGACGCAACATGGCTCCTCCTATGGCCATGTGACGCAATAGGCGATGAAAGGTATGAACTGATGGCGCTTGAAGGTTACCCGGTACACGGCAGAATCTCCGGCCCCATCGTGATGATCGGCTTCGGTTCGATCGGCAAGGGAACCCTCCCGCTGATCGAGCGCCACTTCGAGTACGACCCTTCGCGCTTTGTCGTCGTCGATCCGAATGACGCCGACAAGCATCTCCTCGATGAACGTGGAATCCGTTTCGTCCATCAGGCGGTCACCAAGCAGAACTATCGCGACCTGCTCACGCCGCTGCTCACCGAGGGAGACGGCCAGGGCTTCTGCGTCAATCTCTCGGTCGACACGTCTTCGCTTGACCTGATGAAACTCTGCCGGGAGCTCGGCGTCCTCTACATCGATACCGTCGTCGAGCCCTGGCTCGGCTTTTACTTCGACAAGACCATGTCGAACGCGGAGCGCACCAACTATGCCCTTCGCGAGACGGTGCGAAAGGAAAAGAAGAACAAACCCGGCGGCACGACGGCCGTTTCTTGCTGCGGCGCCAATCCCGGGATGGTTTCCTGGTTCGTCAAGCAGGGCCTCGTCGACGTCGCGAAAGCCGTTGGCCTTGAATTCGACGAACCGTCTCCCGACGATCGTAATGGCTGGGCCAAGCTGATGAAGAAAGCGGGCGTCAAGGGCGTGCACATCGCCGAGCGCGACACCCAGCGCGCGCGTAAGCCGAAACCGATGGATGTCTTCTGGAACACATGGTCAGTGGAAGGTTTCCTGTCGGAGGGCATGCAGCCAGCCGAACTCGGCTGGGGCACCCACGAGAAGTGGAAGCCGAAAAATGCCAAGAGCCATAAAAAGGGGTGTCAGGCCGCTATCTATCTGGAGCAGCCGGGCGCCAATACCCGAGTGCGGACGTGGTGTCCGACGCCGGGCGCTCAATACGGCTTCCTGGTGACGCACAACGAGTCGATATCGATCGCCGACTTCTTCACCCATCGCAACAAGAAGGACGAGGTCACCTTCCGTCCGACCTGCCACTACGCCTACCACCCGGCGAACGACGCGGTGCTTTCGTTGCACGAACTGTTCGGCGCGGCCGGCAAGACCCAGGCCAAGCTGCACGTCCTCGACGAGAACGAGATCGTCGACGGCATCGACGAGCTCGGCGTTCTCCTTTACGGCCACGAGCGGAATGCATACTGGTACGGTTCGCAACTCTCAGTCGAGGAGACTAGGCGGATCGCGCCTTACCAGAACGCGACCGGATTGCAGGTGACCTCGGCGGTTCTCGCCGGCATGGTCTGGGCTCTGGAGAATCCGGAAGCCGGTATCGTGGAAGCCGACGAAATGGACTACAAGCGCTGCCTCGAAGTGCAGACTCCCTATCTTGGTCCTGTTAAAGGTTACTATAGCGACTGGACGCCGCTCACCGATCGGCCGGGACTTTTCCCGGAGGATATCGACGATCAGGATCCTTGGCAGTTTCGGAACGTGCTGGTGCGTTAGGAACCGCAGAGAATACTCGGCGTTCTTTCCGCGTGGTGTTCGGTCAGCGTTCAATGAATTGAAACAACGGCAGGCCGGAGGATCAGGTGCCGTTGGGGCGTGGAGTTGATGGCTGACCAGAATAAACGCAGACGCGCCGTCGAAGACGTGATGCGCGCGGTGATGACCGGCGAAATCGGCTCGATCGCCAATCTCTTCTATCCCGGCGCCGTATTCCTCCAGCGCAGCAATGCCGGCGTGATCGACGCACCTTGGTTTGAACGTATGGAGGGCGAATTCCATCTCGCCGGGGAAGAGCAGACCACGGCCTTCTTGCAAGAACTACTGAAGCGGGCGAGCTACATGTCCTACGAGATCCGCGGACTCGTCTGCGAGGACGACGAAGCGGCAAGCCGTTGCGACTGGTCGCGACGGGACGAGAATACCGGAACCATAGTCACCGGCACCACGATGTACTGGTTCGGCTTTTCGAGCGACGACCGGATCAAGTCGCTGGAGACGGTCGGGGCGATCCACTCGGTACTGCCACGTCGAAAAGTGTCAGAGCGAACCGCTTCGTAACCCCAGACCGACGTTGATCGGCTTGCAATTAACCATGATTATGGACACGGGGCATTTGCTCTTCACGCGTTCGGACGGAATTGGTTAAGATTGTCTCGATCGAACAATCGCGGAGCAGCGTTTCGGACGCCCCGCCAGTCTGACATCAGGGGTTCAAGGTTCATGCGCCGTATCGCACTCTCCGCAGCGCTCGTTTCGACGCTTTTCGTCACGGCTTGCCAACTTGGCGGCCAGGAAGACCTGGGGCCGAGAGGGCCGCAGGGAATCGAAGGTCTCTGGAATTCGGTCGGCGGCTCGGTCAACTACACCGCAAGCTTCAACAGCGGACGATTCACGTCGACCGAGCAAGGCACTGGTGCTGTTCTCGCCCAAGGCACCTACTCCAATCTAGGGCCCGGCCAAATCAGCATCGTCTACTCCCCCACGACGCGCGATACGCAGGTCGCCGCCAACTGTAACCAAACCGCCGTCAATACGCTCTCCTGCGCGACTTCGTCAGGCAACCGGTTCCAGCTGCAGCGGGCATAAGTCCTGGCAGTTCGGTCCTTTTTTGCCATACCGGGTCCTTTGGACCGGCGCATGTCGGAACGCTATAATTCTTGCGCACCGGTCCAAACCGAATTCGGATCCCGGGCATCAGACGGACTTTTCACCCTTTGCGCGCCTTCGCCACGTTTCATCCACCGGCGAATTGACTATATCGGGCTGGTCTCCTGATCTGGAACCATTCCAGATCGTTCCAGGCTCCGCGCCGTCCAAGTGGGACAGCACGTTGAAGTCCTCGACCGCCATGCGCAAAGGCTGATGTGATGAACGCATTGACGAAAACCATGGCCGACCGGGCCATAGGTCCTCTCCCCGCCAACCATCCGGTAGTTCGCACGCCCAAGGTAGGGGTCCTTCTCGTCAATCTCGGAACGCCGGACGGCACAGAATTCAAGCCGATGCGTCGGTATCTGAAGGAATTTCTTTCCGACAGCCGGGTCATCGAGTGGCCGAAGATCGCCTGGTACCCAATCCTTTATGGCATCGTTCTGAACACGCGTCCCAAGAAGTCCGGCGCCGCCTACGCCGAGATCTGGAACAACGAGATGAACGAGTCGCCGCTGCGTACCTTCACGCGTTCGCAGGGCGAGAAGCTGAAGACCCGCATGGCCATGCACGCAAATGTCGTCGTCGACTGGGCGATGCGATACGGCCAGCCTTCAATCGCCGAACGCACCGACGCCTTGATGGAAGCAGGCTGCGAAAGGGTTCTGGTCTTCCCGCTCTATCCGCAATATTCCGCCTCGACCACGGCTACGGTCAACGACAAGTTCTTCGAGCATATGATGCGTCAGCGCTGGATGCCGGCGGTGCGGACCGTGCCGGCCTATCACGACGAGCCGGTCTACATCGACGCGCTCGCCAAATCGATCGAGAGCCATCTTTCGACGTTGGATTTCACGCCCGAGCGTGTCGTCGCATCCTATCACGGCATTCCGCAGAGCTATTTCCGCAAGGGCGATCCGTACCATTGCCATTGCCAGAAGACCTCGCGCCTTTTGGAAGAACGGCTTGGATGGGAGCCCGGCCGGCTCATGACCTGTTTCCAGTCGCGTTTCGGACCTGAGGAGTGGCTGCAACCTTATACGGACAAGACGGTGGAAGCGCTGCCTAAAGAAGGCATCAAGAACATCGCCGTCTTCAATCCGGGCTTCGTTTCGGACTGCCTGGAAACGCTGGAGGAGATCGCGGGCGAGGCCGGCGAAATCTTCCATGAGGCGGGCGGCGAGAACTTCACGCACATTCCCTGTCTGAATGACACTGAGCCCGGCATGGATGTCATCGAGTCGTTGGTCCGCCGCGAATTGAGGGGTTGGGTGGACTAAGCAGGATCCGTGCTCGGCCTCGATCAGCTTTCGAGGGCTGATTTACCCAAGCCGTCGTTTTTCCCATTGCTGCCCTTCGGATCGGACGGGGCACCACGTGGGAGTTCGATCTCGAAGCGTGTGCCTGTCGTGTCCGTCTGGGCCAGCCTGAGCTCGCCGTTATGCGCCTCGACGATCTCCATGGCGATCGCGAGGCCGAGGCCAGTTCCGCCAGAGCGCGCCGATCCCCTGAACGCCTGAAAGAGATTATCCTTGGCCTTCTGGGGCAGACCCGGCCCGGAATCTTCGACGAAAACGAGGGTACGGCCCGACACAAGTCTCTCTGCTCCAACCGTCAAGCGGCGCACGACACCAATCCCCGCCATGTCATCGGAGGTTAGCGCCTGCACCGCGTTGCGGCAGAGATTGGTGAGAAGGCGGTGGATCTGCTCGGGGTCGGCAGTCACCTCGAAATGCTCCGGGACCGCGTTGACGAACTCAATCTCGCTCTCGTCCTGTCCGAGCGCCAGGAGATCGCGGATGTCGGAGACCGTCGCCTGGAGATCGACCTGGCGCCATTCCGGCGTTCTTTCGACTGCACGGCCGTAGGCGAGGACGGACTGGGTATAGTGCAACGCGCGATCGAGACTCTTGATAAGCATCGGTGCCATACGCTGAACCTTTGGGTCCGGCAGAGTGACAAGACGGTCGGAAATCATCTGCGATGACGCAAGGATATTGCGCATGTCATGATTGATCTTTGAGACGGCGAGCCCGAGATTTGCGAGGCGGCGCTGCTCCTTCAGCGTCTCGGAGAGCTTGGCCTGCATGGCGGCAAGTTCGCGGGAGGCGATGCCGAGCTCGTCGGCGCGGTCTTCGGGAACGATAATTCGGTTGGGGTCTGACGGCTTGTCGCCGAAAGCGATCATCGCACTGGTGATCCTGCGAATGGGAGCGATCATCATCTTGTTGATCACGGCCCACAGCAGAAGCGCGGTCGTCGCCGCTAGGACCGAGGAGTAGAAAAGCACCCGGCCGGCATAAGCAAACAGGGCGCTTCGCAGATCACCGTCCGTCAGGACGACTTCCGTTCGGAAGCCCTCGTCACCCGTGGATCCGAGAACCCGGAGTGTGCGGTCGCCGCCGAATGCGAATTCGCTGAAGGCCTCCGAGGCGCTCTGAATGAAAGTCTCGTCATCGAGCGATATCGTCCGGTCGACTTGGGCTATCGAAGTATCCCGGGCAATCAGCCGATTGCTCCGACCGTCGGAGATCGCGACAAGTCGTAGGCCGAGCGCATCGAGCAAGGCGGCCTGCTGGCTGTCCGGCATCGCTCCAGCGCCGCTCGAACCGGGCTGGCCCGGTCCGGCGGTCGCAAGCGCTGCGACGGCAGCACTTTGCAGCTTTTCACGCAGGTAACTCTCTCTGAATCCGGCAAGCAGGGGCACGAAGATGACGACTTCGGCGGCCATCACAGCGACGACCGTCAAGAGCAGGAGTTGGGCCGAGAGGGAGCGCGCGAAGAAACCGCCGCGCGTCGGCACCGTTCGCTCAAGCTCCAAGCGCTCGCTGGTTTGAGGATCGCTCAAATCGCCTACGGCCTTCCCCTCCAGGGTCGACCGCCATTTCAGACCGAGATCCGACCCAAATCAGTCTTCCCCAGAGACTGTGTCGGCTTTTTACCCGAAGCGGCGAAGAAAAGCGATGGCGCTGCGAACGATCGGCTTCGTCGTGTAGGAGGAATAATAGGACGTGGCGGCCCGTTTCGCGATCTCCGAGAGCGTTGGATAGGGCGAGACGAAGCCCTGGAGGTCGGAGAGCTTCATGCCCTGCGCAACGGCCAGAGCGAGAAGGTTCGTCATCTCGCCGGCCTTTGCACCGGCAACCCCTGCTCCGACGATCTTGCCGCGCTTGCCGACGACGATCTTGATCAGACCTTCGGTTTCCCGCTCAGTCTGGGCGCGGTCGTTCTCGGCATAGGGCCAGGAGACAGTCGTGACGTCCTGACCGGCGTCCCGGGCTTCCACTTCGGTCGGCCCCACCTGCCCGAGCTCGGGATCGGTATAAGTGACGTGTGGAATCTGCTCGTGCTTCGTCTTGATCGGCAGACGAAAGAGCAGCGGGCGCAGCACGAGGCCTCCGTGATAGCCTGCGACATGGGTGAACTGCGGTCCGCCTGCGACATCACCCACGGCGTAGACGCGTTTGTTCGTCGTTCTCAGATCTTTGCCGACCGTTATGCCCGACCGGGCGAAATCGATGCCCGCAGCCTCGAGGCCGAGGCCCTCCACATTGGGCTGGCGACCGACTGCGACGAGGAGATGGCTGCCGCTCACGGTAAACCTCTCGCCGCCGCGTTCGGCCGTGACATTGATCGCACCCGGCGAACCGCCGACGTCGACGACCTTCGCTTCGACCTCGATCCGGATGCCCTCCTCCGCCAACCGCTTCAAGACGACTTCGGCGAGCTCTGGATCGTCTTTGCCAAGTGGCTTCGCCCCTTCGATGACGGTCACATCTGCGCCGAGGCGCCGGTGAGCCTGCGCCATCTCCATGCCGATCGGTCCACCGCCGATGACAATGAGGTGCTTCGGGCAATCCGTGAGGTCGAACAGCGTTTCGTTGGTAAGATGGGGCGTCTCTTTCAGCCCGGTAATCGGAGGGACGAAGGGTCTGGAGCCTGTCGCCACGACGAAGCGCCGCGCTTTGATGCGCCGACCGTTCACCTCCAAGGTCTCGCCGTCTAGGAACCGGGCATCGCCCTTGACGACGTCGACACCGAGCCCTTCGAAGCGCTCCACCGAGTCGTTCGGTGCGATCGCGCCGATGACGTCACGGACATGGCGATTGACTGCGGCGAAGTCGATCTGCGGCTCGGTCGACGTCACGCCGAAGCGCTCGGCCTTTCGGAAGGTCTGCGCCGTTTTGCCGGCGGCGATCAGCGCCTTGGACGGCACGCAGCCGTAATTGAGGCAGTCGCCGCCCATCTTGTCGCGCTCGATTAGCATCACCGAGACGCCGAACGCCGCTGATGCTGCGGCCACAGTCAGGCCGCCGGAGCCCGCCCCGATCACGCAGATGTCGGGCTTGTCTGTATCGGAGGCCATGAATTTCGCCCTTCCTATGCCTTGCTCTCGACCGGGCCGCGGCCCTTGAGGAATGTCTTCTTGAGGATAAGGCCAAGAATCGCGAGGCCGCAAAGGCCGAAAAGAGCGATCGTCATTTCGGTGGTCACGAGATCGCCGACCGTCACCGCACCGTCATGGGAGACGTTGGCGACCGCCTGATCAATGCCGCTGCCGAGGAAGGTGTAAACGAAGGACCCGGGCATGATGCCGAAAAAGGTCGCGAGGACGTAGGTTCGAAGAGATATGTTGACGAAAGCCGGCGCGATATTGACTGCGAAGAACGGCAGAACGGGCGTCAATCTCAGAACGAAGAGGTAGGAGAAGGCGTCGTTCTGGAAGCCCTCCGCGAATCGCTTGATCGCTCCGCCGGCCTTTCTGCGCAGAACGTCCCCGAAGGCGTGCTTTGCAGCAAGGAAGATCGCGGCAGCCCCAATCGTCGCACCGACCACCGTCAGGATCCCGCCGACGAGCCAGCCGAACACGAAACCCGCCGCAATGGTGATGATCGAAGCGGCGGGGAAGGCGATCGCGACGAGGACGGCATAGATGAGGATGTATCCGAGCCCCGCCAGGAGCATGTTGTCCGCCACGAATGCCTTCAGGGCCTCGCGGCTTTCGAGAAAGGCCTGAAGCGACAGGTAGCGGTGAAGATCGAAGGCAAAAGCGAGGCCCAGCACGACGCAAATGATCGCGATCGGCCACAGCCGCTGCACCCACGACTTTTCCGCAGTTCCGTCTGCTTCTTCGCTCACCGTCATCGTTGATCATTCCTTTTCCGAGGTCACGTTCTGTTGCCGCGTCCACCTTGCGGCGCGACGTCCAATTGATGTTTCTCTCGAAAGCTACGTCGGAACGACAGCGATCGGTTCGTTGACTTTCGCGATGGATCGCTCTTATAAGCGCCCCACGAGCGGACGGCGTTACGTGCGCGGTTTTGTTGCGCGCAGCGAGCCCCCGATCCGCACCGGTTCAAGAGACTATTCGACACGAAGGGCCCGCATGTTTCGCAACTGCGGGAAAAATCCATGAAGCGCACTTACCAGCCATCCAAACTCGTCCGCAAACGCCGTCACGGTTTCCGTTCGCGCATGGCGACAGTCGGCGGCCGCAAGGTCATCGCTTCGCGTCGTTCCAAGGGCCGCAAGCGTCTCTCGGCCTGAGGTCGGAAGCCGCTGAACGGGATCGGCCCGCTCAGGAGTGAGCATCCGTCCCGGCGCCAGAAAGGGACGGTTTGACGAAGGCGGGTCGGCTCACCAAGCGCTCCGAATTTCTAGCCGCGCGCCGGGGCCGTCGTTTGAACGGCCCTTATTTCTTTATCGAAACCCTTGTTCGAGGCGACGACGAGCCGCCCCGCTTTGGGTTGACGGTGACGAAGAAGGTTGGCAATGCCGTTGCCAGAAACCGGATCAGACGGCGACTGCGCGAGGCTATTCGCACCGCTGCTGGTTCTGAGATGAGGAACGGTGTGGACTACGTGATCGTCGCACGCCGCGATGTGCTTAACGTCGCGTTCGTAACCCTGAAAGACGAGTTGTCCCGGCGGTTCAGCCGTTTCGATCCAGCCAAATCCGGGCCATCCAAAAATCAGCGTCAAGACGCGTCGGCGTCAGAGGTTTAGCCCGATGGAAATGAACCGCAACTTCTTGATTGCGATGGCTCTGTCGATCATGGTTCTGGTCGGATGGCAGTTCCTCGTCATCGGGCCGCGCATGGACGAGCAGCAGCGCCAGAACGAGATCGCCCAGAACGAAGGCTCGCTGCAGACGCCTCAGACGCCGGCCGGCTCCGATCAGGACAGTCTGACCGCGCCGTCCGGGCGCGAAAGCATGGTGCCGAGCCCGAATCTGCCGCAGAACCAGAGCCGCGAGCAAGTCATTGCAGGCGGCAACCGCGTGACCATCGACACGCCGGAACTGACGGGATCGATCAATCTCACCGGCGCCCGCCTCGACGATCTGCGCCTGAAACACTATCACGAGACGGTAGACGACAGCTCACCGACCATCGTTCTTCTCTCGCCCGAAGAACTGCCGAACGGCTATTTCGCCGAATACGGCCTCATCCAACCCGGAACGGGCCAACTCGTCGGTGCGAATACCGAATGGCAAGCCGAGGACGGCGCTGAACTCACTCCGGACACACCGGTGACACTCACTGCGACCACCGAAAGCGGGCTCACCGTGACCCGCCGTATCTCGGTGGACGACAATTTCATGTTCACCTACGAGGACACGGTCGAGAACACCGGCGATGCTGCAGTGCAGGTTTCGCCTTACGGCCGGATCGCCCGCTATTCCAAACCGGAAGTTGCAGCCGCTTTCGTGCTCTTTGAAGGTCTGCTCGGCGTCTTCGGCGAAGAGGGCCTCGACGAGGTCTCCTATTCCGACATCGAAGACGACACCCGGCTGCGCCAGCCGGCATCCTCCGGCGGCGGCTGGCTTGGCATCACCGACAAATACTGGGCGACCGCCCTCGTTCCCGAAGTGGGCCGCGACTTCGAATCCCAGTTTCTTTATCGCACCAATGGCCGCAGCCATTATCAGACCGAATTCGTTTCCGATCCGGTCTCGATCGCGCCTGGCGCCGCTGCGAGTATGGTCAACCGCACCTTCGCCGGCGCGAAGGAAGTGGACAAGATCAACGCCTATGAAGAGCAGCTGAATATCCGCCAGTTCGGCCAGCTCATCGACTGGGGCTGGTTCTATTTCATCACGCGGCCGATGTTTACGGCGCTTGACTACATCTACCGTCTCGTCGGCAATTTCGGTATTGCGATCCTTGCGGTCACGGTGATCCTGAAGCTCATCTTCTTCCCGCTCGCCAACAAATCCTACAAGTCCATGGCACGGATGAAGACCATCCAGCCAAAGGTCATGGAACTGCGCGAGCGCTTCAAGGACGACCGGCAGAAGCAGCAACAGGAGATGATGCAGCTCTACCGATCGGAGAAGATCAATCCGGCGGCGGGCTGTTGGCCTATCCTTATCCAGATCCCGGTCTTCTTTGCGCTCTACAAGGTGCTCTACGTGACGATCGAAATGCGTCACGCGCCGTTCTTTGGCTGGATTCAGGATCTGGCCGCGCCGGACCCTACGAGCATCTTCAACCTCTTTGGGCTTCTGCCCTACGACGTTCCTGGCATTCTGTTGATCGGCGTCTGGCCGCTGCTCATGGGCCTTACCATGTTCATCCAGATGCGGCTCAACCCGACACCGCCGGACCCGACCCAGGCGATGATCTTCACCTGGATGCCCGTTGTCTTCACCTTCATGCTCGCGACCTTCCCGGCCGGCCTTGTGATCTACTGGACCTGGAACAACTTCCTGTCGATCATCCAGCAGAGCGTGATCATGAAGCGCAACGGGGCGAAGATCGAGCTTTTCGACAACCTGCGCGGCATGTTCAAACGGAAGGAGAAGCCGTCCGAGAGTTGACGCCGGACGTTTCTTCGATGCGCACATCCACGAAAAGGCGGGTCGATCCGATCCGCCTTTTCCCGTATACGGTCCCGAAAGAACCAGGGAGGCGTTACGTCCGATGAACACCTGACCTTTCGCTCAGGCGCAAATCAGCCGGAACTCCATTCTTCCGGACAAGACCGGCCATTTGAGCCGGCGGCGCGCTTGTTTTATCCTCGGAACGTCAGGATCCCATCATGCACGGCCCCAACCCAGACGCGCTCTATCCGCTTGCCGGCTTTCCTCGCGTAGTATTCCTGAAGAACTTCATTACCAAGCCGAATATCGAAGTCGGGAATTTCAGCTATTACGACGACCCTGACGGCGCCGAGCGCTTCGAGGAGCGCAACGTGCTCCACCACTTCGATTTCTACGGCGACCGTTTGGTCATCGGCCGGTTCGTTGCGATCGGATCGGGTACGCGTTTCGTGATGAACGGTGCCAACCACGCCATGGGCGGTTTTTCGACCTACCCGTTCAACATCTTCGGGGAAGGGTGGGAAAAAGGCTTCGACATGGCGTCCTGGACCGGTCAAAGCCGGGGCGATACGAAAATCGAAGACGACGTCTGGTTCGGTATGGACTGCACCGTCATGCCCGGCGTCACCATCGGCGCGGGCGCGATCGTCGCAACGAATTCGACGTTGGTCTCGAACGTGCCCGCCTATGCGGTCGTCGGAGGAAATCCGGCGCGGGTGATCAGGATGCGCTACAACGAGGAAACCATTGCACGGCTCCTTGCGATCGCCTGGTGGACCTGGAGCGCGGAAGAGATCAGCAGCAATCTCGATCTGATCCGCGGCGACGATCTCGACGCGCTCGAACAGGTCGCAAAGCAACGGAAATCGATGGCATGACGGATCAGAATGGTAGAGGAAGTAACCCGAAACTCTTCGGCCAGCCTTGGGTCTTCGTGCGCGGCGTACCGGCAATGAAGTTCCTGCCACCGGAAGGCCCGCCGGAGGTCGCTTTCGCGGGCCGCTCCAACGTCGGCAAGTCCTCGCTGATCAACGCCCTCCTCGGCCAGAAGGGGCTTGCGCGCACCTCCAACACGCCAGGGCGCACGCAGGAGCTCAATTTCTTCGTGCCCGACGGCTTCGGCGGCGAGACCACCGAATTGCCGCCGATCGCCATCGTCGACATGCCGGGCTACGGCTACGCCCAGGCCCCGAAGGAAAAGGTCGATGCCTGGACCGAGCTCGTCTTCGACTATCTGCGTGGCCGCCCCACCCTGAAGCGCGTCTTCGTGCTCATAGACGCCCGCCACGGCATCAAGGCGAACGACGAGGAAGTGCTGAAGCTCCTCGACAAGGCGGCGATGTCCTACCAGATCGTGCTGACCAAGATCGACAAGATCAAACCGACCGGCGTCCCGAAGCTGATCGCAGCGACGGAAGAGGCGATCCGCAAAAGGCCGGCGGCCTATCCGGGGATCCTGGCGACGTCCTCAGAGAAGCGGTCGGGACTGGACGAGTTGCAGGCAGCGCTTGGTATGCTGGCGGAATAGACCGACCGCATCAACTCCCGTCATATACGGGCTCTGCCCCGGGTATACGGCGCCAGGGTAGCGACATGGAGCTGCGGCGGTAGGCGCATTTTCCGCGCTGAACCCTTAAGGAAGCGCCCGAGGGTGACTCCCCGCGAGAGCGGACCTTTCCGATTGCCACCCCCATCCATCACGGCTAACACCGTACCATGTCGCTCAAGCTCGCATTCATGGGAACGCCAGAATTCGCAGTCCCGACGCTCAAGGCCGTGCATCGGGCCGGCCACGAGGTCGCCTGCGTCTACACCCAGCCGCCGCGCAAGGCGGGGCGGCGGGGGTTGGAGGTGACGCCCTCCCCCGTTCACCAAACGGCTGATTTGCTCGGGCTGAAAGTCCATACCCCTTCGAATTTCCGCGACGAGGCGGAGCGCTGGGCATTCGCGGCCTACGAGTTCGATGTCGCTGTGGTCGTCGCCTACGGACTTCTCCTGCCCGAGGCCGTGCTTGGCGCGCCGAAGCATGGCTGCCTCAACGGACACGGCTCGCTGCTGCCCCGCTGGCGCGGAGCCGCGCCGATCCAGCGGGCGATCCAGGCCGGCGACACGACCACCGGAATGATGATCATGCGCATGGAGACCGGCCTTGACACCGGTCCCGTCGCCCGCACCATGGAAACCACCATCGGCGAAACCGAGACCGCAGGCGAACTCCACGACCGCATGGCCTTCATGTGCGCCGACTTGATGGTCGACGCGCTTTCCAAGCTTCAGGCCGGGGTTCTCCACTTCGAGGACCAGGACGCCATCGCCGCGCGCACCGGACGCGATGCCTGCTATGCCCGCAAGATCGACAAGGCGGAAGCGCGGATCAACTTCAAGCTACGCGGTTCGGACGTTGCCCGGCAGATCAACGCTTTTTCGCCCTTTCCGGGGGCGTGGACCATACTGCCCGTCGGGCAGCGGCAGGAGCGGATCAAGATATTGCGGGCTCGCGCCGAGCCCGGCGACGGCGAACCCGGCATGACGCTCGACGACGGGCTGAGGATCGCCTGTAAGTCAGACGCAGTGCGGCTTCTCGAAGTGCAGCGGGCCGGCGGCAAGCCGATGGCCGCGAGCGATCTCCTGCGCGGCGTCGCAATCCCGGCAGGCACGATGCTGGGCTAAAATCCGAAAGCGTCAGAAAGTATCTTATGAAGTTGCTCAGCCCCGACGCGATCAAGCTGGATGCTTTGACTTGTTTTACCCTGAAACTCTCTCGTTTTGCGGCCGTAAGAATTGATTTGAATGAAGGTTCTGCCGTCTCGCTCAAAGACCGTATAAGAGGCTGAAATCTCCTCATGGAGCGAGTTTCTCTCCATGCGACGTTCTTCGAGATTGCGAATTAGAGCCATCGTGTCCTCCGACTTTACATGCCTAGGTATAAACTCACAGTAGAATATGACGGAACCCCCTATGCCGGCTGGCAGCGGCAGGCGGACGAGCCCTCGGTGCAGGCGGTGATCGAGGAGGCCGCCCACCGGCTTTGCGGCACGAACCCGGTACTGTTTGGGGCGGGCCGCACCGATTCCGGCGTCCACGCGACGGGTCAGGTCGCCCATATCGATCTGCCAAAAGCCTATGCCGGCGGCACTGTGCGCGATGCCCTCAACGCTCATATGCGCGACGAGCCGGTGGTGATTTTAAGCGCCGAGGAGGTGGGTGCGGATTTCGACGCGCGCTTCTCGGCCCGCAAGCGCTGGTATCGCTACCGCATCTTCAATCGCCGGGCTCCTGCGGCGATTCTCCGTGGGAAAGTATGGTGGGTCTCCAAATTGCTCGACACCGAGGCGATGCACGAGGCGGCGCAGGTACTCGCTGGCACCCATGATTTTACGACTTTCCGCTCCACCCACTGTCAGGCGAAAAACCCCATCCGCACGCTGGAAAAGCTGGAAGTCGTGAGGGCGAACGGCGAGGAAATCCATATCGTCGCGATGGCCCAGTCCTTCCTGCACAACCAGATCCGCTCCTTCGCCGGCACGCTAAAGCTCGTCGGCGAGGGCCGCTGGACGGCGACAGATGTGAGCGAAGCGCTGAAAGCGAAGGACCGCACTGCCTGCGGCCCGGTCGCGCCACCTTATGGGCTCTATCTTACGGCCATAGAATACACCAACGAGCCGAAGCGCACCCTTCCACCCTATCCAGCCAAGGATTAACGCTGAGCCGGAAGGAGACATCCGAGGACCGCGAGCGCGATCGCACCAAAGAGAAGCCACGACACCGGATCGCCGAAGACGCGTAAGGTGAGTGCCGAGAAGATCAACCAGACGATTGGGACTATCATCAGGATCGCAAGCCGAAGGCGGCAGGCGCCGGCCATCAAAAACAAACCGAGCAGCGCCACCATGGTGGGGTCCGGGGCGAATGCAAACCATTCGGCACCCGTCAGTGCCCGGCTGCGGGAATATCCGATGGCGGGATAGGCCAATAATCCGATCGCAGCGAGGCTTCCACCCACCATCAGTCGGGCGCGCGAACGGTGATTAACCGGTTCGGCGGTCGCACCCACGAAAGCAAGCAGAACAGCTTCGCCGAGAAACGCCCAGTAGCCAACCGAAGCGATGGGGCTTATCGGCGCGTAGCGCGATCTGAGAAAGGTAACCGCAACGAAGACGATCGTCGCGATCATCAGCCCCCACGACATCTGACGGGCCGTGTCGATCGTTTTGCTTGAGCGGATCAACCAGACCGCGAGGATGGCGAGGCCGATGATCGTCATGATGATCGGCAGCGGCCACCACGCCTCGTTCTGCGCCTCGAACAAGCGGCGATAGACGCGCTCGGAAAAGAGCAGGAAATCCTGCAGCCGGTAGGTCGTCCAGGTCTCCACAGCTTAGATGTTCGCGATCGCCGCCGCGATCTCCTCGCGCATAGCGTCGTCCGGCATCGGGCCGGAGGCGGCCGCGATGTTCTCGGCCGCATGCTCCGGGATCGTCGTCGCCGGGATCGGCAGCGTCGCCGCGGGATGGGAAAGTATGAACTTCAGGATCAGCTGCGCCCAGGTCTCCGCCTCGAGTTCAGCCGCGAACCCCGGCAGCGGCTCGCCCTCCAGCCGGCGGGTCAGTTGGCCTTGCTGGAACGGCCGATTGATGACGGCGACCATACCGCGCTCCGCGGCCAGCGGCAGCAGACGGCTCTCGGCCTCGCGATCGACCGGGTTGTAGGTGAACTGCACGAAGTCGAGCGGATGCCTCTCCATGATCCGTGCGAAATCCTCATGTCGCCGGCCATGCGAGGTGGTGATCCCGACATGGCTTAACGCGCCTTCCTCCTTCATTTGGAAGAGCATCGGCAGATGGTCTTCCCAGGACACCAGATTGTGGACCTGGAGCAGCGAAAAGTTCGGCACGCCCCACAGCGATCGACTCTCGGCAACCTGCTCGCGCCCTTCGGCCCCCAGCGGCGTCCAGACCTTGTCGGCGGAGAAGACGTCAGAACGCCCGAGCTTTTCGAGGCCATAGCCGATTGTGCCTTGTGAGGATCCATACATGGGCGAAGAGTCGATCACCCGCCCGCCGGCCTGAAAGAATGCCTCCATCACGGCGGCACACTCGTCGAGAAGCACTGGATCGTTGCCGACATTGAAAGTGATCCAGCTGCCAAGCCCGACCGCGGGCAGAGTCGCGCCCGACCCGGAGACGGTACGAGTGACCATCCCAGCCGTCTGTGCGCCGGCGGGCAGGATCGGCATGACCGAGGCGGCCGCGGTTCCGGCAAGAAAGAGGCGGCGATTGAGTCTGGTCATTCAGTGCTCTGTCGCTAAAGCATTTCGAACAATGCGGTGGAGCTCGATACGCTCGAACTTTCGGATCTCTGAATGTTCGAGCTAAATTGCTCCGCGCACAAAGCTAATCCGGCACGCGGCGAGCCGTTCCGGCGATCTCGAAGAAGACGCCGTGGCGCGCGATCTCGCCGCAGCCTCCCACGAGGCGTTCCGGCTTCCTGTTGGCTAAAGTTGACTTTCCTGAGGTCTAACGAGCGGCAGATTCGCTCGACCGATGCTGCGGGTCTATTCGAAAGGCTGAGCGCGAATATTCGGTCGTGTCATCGCATACCGCTGTCTTGTCAAAGCAACCCACGCCGGCAGAGTGCGGTCATCAGGTCGGCAATCCCGAACGTCCAGGGGTCGATCTCGGTCGAATACTGCACTTCGTTGATCAGGGTTCCCAACCGGTCGTTGGAAATGCGGACGATGTCGCCGAGCTTGTGGGTGAAGCCTTCGCCCGGAACGTCGCGATCCTGAACCGGCGCGAATAGCGTGCCGAGATAAAGCATGAACCCGTCGGGATACTGATGGTGCGGGCCGCAGGTCTGTGCGACCAGCATTTCGGGATCGCGCGAGATTTCGCGCATCGAACTTGATCCGTCGAGGCGGTAACCGTCGGTACCCTCGACCACCAGTTCCAGTTCTGCGGCGCGAACGTCATCGAGGGTGTACCCGGCATCGAAGAAACGAATGAAGGGACCGATGGCCGACGATGCGTTGTTGTCCTTCGCTTTGCCAAGGAGCAGAGCGGAACGCCCCTCGACATCGCGCAGATTGACGTCGTTTCCGAGGCTCGCGCCCTTGATCCGGCCGCGCGAATCCACCGCAAGCACGATTTCCGGTTCGGGATTGTTCCAAGTCGAGATCGGATGAAGCCCGATTTTCGCGCCGGAGCCGACCGAAGACAACACGGGTGCCTTGGTGAAGACCTCCGCATCGGGACCGATGCCGACCTCCAGATACTGTGACCAGAGGCCTTTCTCGATGAGGGCAGCCTTCACCTGCGCGGCTTTCTCAGAGCCCGCTTCGAGATCGCGCAGGCTGTCGCCGAGGATCGCATGGACTTGTCCGCGAATTGCGTCAGCCAGAGCCGGGTTCCCCTTGCTCTGCTCCTCGATGACCCGCTCGACCATCGATTGCGCGAAGGTAACACCGCAGGCCTTGATGACCTGAAGATCGCAGGGTGCGAGGAGCGAGATCTTGCCATCGGCCAGCGCTTCGACGGCACAAAGGTCTTCGCCCTCCGTCTGTCGTACGACCGCTACCGGATCATCGGCTTCGAGAAGGGCCGAAACGGTCGGTGCCTCGCGGCTGGTGATGTCTATCACCCGGTCGCCGCGAAGTGTGATGAGCGATGGACCAAGTCCCTCTCGCATGACCCGTCCGATGAAGGTGGCTTTCCCCGCATCAGCGGGCAGAGAAAACCGTTCGATCGCCATCAGAGCATCACCTCGTCCAGAAGCGAGCGATATTGCTCGCCCGTCAGTTCTACCGGGTTCGTGGCATGGGAGTGATCGGCCAGCGCCCGCTCGACGACCCATGGCAGACTCTCTTCCGAGACACCGAGGGTCCGCAGTCCTTTGGCGATGCCAAGGCGGGTGTTGAGATCGGCGAGCTCGCGTTCGAGATCGGCACTTTCGGCAAGCCCCATCGCGGTTTTCAGACGCGCAAGCTTGTCGCCAACATGGGGCGCGTTCACACGCACCACCGGCGGGAGCAGAATCGCGTTCAGCGTACCGTGATGGAGCGAGGGCGATTTGAGGCCCCCGAGCGCGTGGCTGAGAGCATGGATCGCGCCGAGCCCCTTCTGGAAGGTCAGCCCGCCTTCGAGTGCGCCCATCATCATCTCGGAGCGTGCGGCAAGATCGCTTCCGTTCCCCACCGCCTTTTCGAGATTGCGCCAGATCCGCCCCGCCCCATCGAGCGCGATCGCCTCGGCTGGTGGATTGTATCGCGGCGAGAAGAGCGTTTCGATGCAGTGCGACAGCGCATCAAGACCTGTCGCGGCAGTCAGTCCTGCCGGCAGACCGAGCGTGAGTTCCGGGTCGCAGATCGCCGTCTTCGGGATGAGATGGCCGCTGATGAAGCCGAGCTTGCGTCCGTCCTTCAGCGTGATCAGCGCCGCGCGGCCGACCTCCGAGCCGGTGCCGGCCGTCGTCGGGATCGCAATCAGCGGCAGGACCTTCGGCGTGATCCGGCCGATGCCGCCATAGATCGCCGCGTACTGCTCGAGATCGCCCTCATGGGTTGCGAGCAGCGCGACGCCCTTGGCGAGATCGATCGGCGAGCCGCCGCCGACCGCGATGATGCCGTCGCATGCATTCGAACGGCAGACCTCGAGTGCTGCAAGTACCGCTTCTTCTGTCGGATTCGGCGGAACATCGAGGAACCGCGCTGGCGAACCGGGACTAAGTTCGGCGATCCGGTCTGTGATACCAGCGTCGCTGACGCCCTTGTCGCTGATGATCAGCGGACGGGTGACCCCGAGCCCTTCGAGACTGGCAGTCAGGTCGTTGATCGCCCCTGGCCCGAATTGAATGGGGGTGAGATATTGAATGAGACTCATGGACTCTCCGCTCTTAAGCCCGCACGCGTTGGTTTTGCGTCAAATCCCGATCGGACATCGGCCGAAGCATCGCACGCGGTGCCCGTCCCGAGATTTAACTCCGGTCCTGCGGTGACCAGTAACCGCTACTTCTCACCGCCGGAAGACGTGTCTCGAGTCTTGCCTCCGAGCGACGATCGCCGGGCCTCGGTCGGCAGGACATATCCTGCGCACTGGGTAGAGTGATAGCCGGCACAGGTAGAGGCTGCTACGACGGCTATGAAAAGAAGAGGGAAATCAGCGATGCCGACGAATCCAATCCTCCGAACGGTCTCCGGACACGAGGTCAGGCCTGCCGTGTTCGGAGCGATGCAGTGCGGCGGCAATGCGGACGAGGCACAGAGCCGAGCCATGCTCGAGCGGTGCCGGGACGAGGGAATCGTCCATCTCGATACGGCTTACGCCTATACGGATGGCGAGTCCGAGAAGATCGTCGGACGCTTCGCCGCGCCGATCCGCGACGAGCTCTTCGTCGCGACGAAGGTGGGTTTGACGGGCGGCGCGGGCCGAAAAAACCTTACCGCCCAGTTCGATAGGTCGCGCGCACGCCTCGGCGCCGATCAGGTCGACCTCCTCTATCTTCACCGTTTCGATCCAGAGACACCGCTCGAAGAGACAGCGGAGTTTTTCGCGTCCGCGAAGCAGCGCGGCCTCATACGCTATGTCGGACTGTCTAACTTCGCGGCCTGGCAGGTGATGAAGATGATTGCCGTCGCCCAAAGGCTGGACTTCACGATCGACGTCATCCAGCCGATGTTCAGCCTAGTCAAACGTCAGGCGGAAGTGGAACTTCTCCCAATGTGCATCGGCGAGGGCGTTCTAGCCTGTACGTATTCCCCGCTTGGCGGGGGCCTGTTGACCGGGAAATACGCTGCGAAAGAATCAGGACGCCTGCTCAGCGAGCCCAAATACGCGCAGCGCTATGCACCGCAATGGATGCACGACGCTGCGAGCGGGCTGAAGGCGATCGCCGATCGGGAAGGCGTCCATCCAGCGACCCTTGCGGTCGCCTGGGTCATGCACCATCGCTACCGACCGGCGCCGATCGTCTCCGGACGTTCCATCGAACAACTCGAACCATCGCTCGCCGGGCTTTCGTTCGAGATGACGCCCGAACTGAACGCGGAGCTCTCCGATCTCACGCCGACGCCGCCCCCGGCCACAGACCGGCTGGAGGAGGGCTGAATGGACGCCTTCGAAGCCAGCAGGAAGCGCTTGCGGTGAAAATATCTGACCCGTGAATCTCTGCCGCAACGGGACGGGAAACCGGACCGATTTGTTTGCTTCGTCCCAAATGCCGTCGGTTTATGTCGTCGCATCAGGAGCGTAATGCGAATGTTCTCAAGTCGCTCCTTGCGTTGGTTCAATCTGCATATTTACGAAAGTCGACGGCGGGGACGTCGCGTGGCCCGAGCACTTTCTCCTCTCCCTCTCGATCGGAAGATCGCGGAGTGAAAGCTCGTCTTTGCGTTCGAGGACAAGGGACTTCATCGATCAGCCCTTCCAGATAATGGTGATCGCTAGTTCGATGCGGATGGCATTGAGAGGTTAAGCCGACAAGCCGGCCGTCCTCGAGGGTCACGCTTAGTGCATACAAGCTTTCGAATTGCGCACCTTCTCCCGAGGTCGAGCAACGCACATATCAAAGTCGACAAAGATGAGAAATTTAGAGCAGAGGGGTAGCGTAATGCGCAGGCTATCAGTCACCACCCGTATCCGTGGCTTTTTCGGCGAACTTGTCCGGGCATCCGGCGATCGGACCCAACGCCTTGAGCATGCGCTGCACGACGCTCGCCAGCGTCACGGCAAGTAAGCCTGCCAACCTACCCAATCACAGACGACAGATCAGGAGCAATCATGACAGACCATCGTAACAACACCTTCCGCAGCCGCGTCCGCGGGTTCTTTCTCGATCTCGTACGCGACTCGCACAATCGCGCACCCCGCATCGAACATATGCTTCGGGAAGAGCGCGCCCGCAGCGGCAAGTGAGCCGCAACATTGGGCGAAATGTGCCCTTTGATTTTCCGGAGAACCGCGGAGAGCGTCATGCGATCCGCGGTTTTTTTCATTTGGGCCCGACGCATCAGGTGAAGATGACGTAAGTCGAGGCGACGATCGCCACGACGACGAGGCCGATCGGCCAAGCGAGATTCCATTGTGTCATCTCGACAGCACCGCTTTCCCGCGCGACGAAATCGCTCGTTCGCGGCCGCATCTGTCCGATGACCAGCATGATCGCAACGTTGAGCGCAAAGAGAATCGCCATCACGTGAAGGTAATGAGGATAGCTGTCCTCGCCAACGATGAACTTCAGACCGAACTGACTGAGCATGTAGAGAATAACGCCCGAGGCAAGCGCGATCTTCGCTGCCAAAGGCGGGACGCGCTTGGTGAAGATGCCGACGAGGATGATGGTCAGAATCGGAATCGAATAGCAGCCGTTCACCTCCTGCAGGTAACCGAACAGGCCCTGCGGTGCATTGGCGATAAACGGTGCGATCGTCATCGAAGCGATGGCGAGCACGACCCCGAAATACTTGCCGGCCTTGACCACCTGCCGATCCGTCGCGTCCTGCTTGATGTACTGCCGGTAGATGTCGATGCCGAACAGGGTCACGGACGAGTTCAGCGCCGAGTTGAACGAGGAGAGGATTGCCCCGAACAGCACCGCCGCGAAGAAGCCGACGAGGTAAAAGGGCAGGACTCCCGTCACCAGCGTAGGATAGGCCTCATCGGCGGTTTCGAGATCGGGAAAGAGATGGAAGGCGATGATCCCCGGCAGGACAACGATGACCGGACCGAGGATTTTCAGGAAAGCGGCATAGAGCAGGCCCTTCTGGCCCTCCCTTAGGTTCTTGGCACCCAGCGCACGCTGAATGATCGCCTGATTGGTGCCCCAGTAGAACAACTGCACCAACATCATGCCGGTAAAGATCGTTGCGAAGGGGATCGAGGAATCCGGCCCGCCTATCGCCTCGAACTTTTCGGGATGCTCGTTCCAGAGCGTCGCGAGACCTTCGGTGATCGAGCCATTGCCGACCACCAACAGACCGAAGATCGGAACCAACAGGCCGCCGGTGAAAAGGCCGACGGCGTTGATCGTATCGGACACCGCGACCGCTTTGAGGCCGCCGAAAATCGCATAGATCGAACCGACGATCCCGATGGCCCAAACGGTTATCCAGAGCGCCGCCGTGTCGCCGACGCCGAGCAGTTGGGGAACATCGAACATGGTCGAAAGCGCCAGCGCGCCGGAATAGAGAACAATCGGCAATAAGACGATCGCATAGCCGGACAGGAAGAGCGCCGATACGATGGTTTTCGTCTGGCTGTCATAGCGCTCCTCGAGGAAGGACGGGATCGTCGCGACGCCGCCGTAAAGGTATCGCGGCAGGAGAACGAGGGCGGTCACGACCATCGCGATCGCGGCGAGAGTCTCCCAGGCCATCACCAGAATTCCATCGGTGAAGGCCTGGCCGTTCAGCCCGACGATCTGCTCGGTCGAGAGGTTGGTGAGGAGAAGCGATCCACAGATCACCGGCGCGGTCAGGGATCGTCCCCCGAGAAAGTAGCCGTCGGAATGCTCTTCGTCAGTTCCGCGTGTCCAGATATAGGACAAGACACCGACAAGCGCGGTGCAACCCAAGAAGACCAATAAATTGAGCGCGCCCATCTTTCCTCCCAGCGCAAAATCTAGGCCAGTTCGTCCGCCGCTCCCGATCTCTTCCCGGATCGCTCCCGTGTCCTTCGGCCCTTTACCGCCGGGTAGATATTGGAACCGACACTAAAATCCATGGTGTGATCATACGACCGTCTGCACAGCCCCAATTCTCTGTTAGGGCGATCTCGGGTGTATTCCTGTCTGCCTCTCCTCTCGGCGCATCCCCGCAAGCTCGATTGGGATGTTTCCAGATGGCCGGCAACCGACTATTCGGCGTTCCATGACCTTCCACGCGACGATTCTCACGCTTTATCCGGAGATGTTCCCTGGTCCCCTCGCCCATTCGCTTGCGGGCAGGGCGCTGGAGCGTGGCGACTGGACATTGGAGGCGCGTCAGATCCGCGAGTTCGGCCGTGGACGGCATCGCGCCGTCGACGACACCCCGGCCGGGGGCGGCGCGGGTATGGTGATGCGCGCCGATGTTGTCGCCGACGCCATCGACGCGGCGATCAGCGACACCGATACGCGGCCCCGCCTGATGATGAGTCCGCGCGGGCGGCCGTTGACGCAGGACTTCGTGCGCGACCTCGCGGTCGGCGACGGAGCCCTCATCCTCTGCGGCCGCTTCGAGGGCGTCGACGAGCGTGTGATCGAAGCGCGGAGCCTGATGGAAGTCTCGATCGGCGACTACGTTCTTTCAGGCGGCGAGATGGCGGCCCTTACCCTTCTCGACGCGGTCGTTCGCCTCTTGCCCGGCGTCATGGGTAATCAGCAGTCCGGCACCCACGAGAGCTTCGAGGGCGGTCTTTTGGAGCATCCTCACTATACGCGCCCCGCCGAATGGGAAGGCCGTTCCATCCCGCCCGTCCTGACATCCGGCGATCACGGCGCCATCGTACGCTGGCGACGCGACGAAGCGGAGCATATCACCAAAGAGAGGCGGCCCGATCTTCTGAAGGACCGAGAACGACGCTGAAGTGCGGATCAGGCCGTCTCCTCGCTCTTGTCTCGCACTGTCTTTCCGTCCGCCTTCGCCTTTTTCTCCTTTTTGGCGTCGAACAGCACCTTGTAGGTGCCGAACATTCCGATGGCGCAGATCGTGCCGGAGATCGCGAGGATGGCCCAGGTCGACTGTTCCTCCAGGAAATGCGTGAGCGCCTTCCCGAAATAATAGGCCGTCAGCCCGTAGACGGCCGTCCAGAGCGCGGCGGAAATCGCGTTGTAGAGGAGAAATTGCGGCCAGCGCATACGCATCATGCCGGCGACGAAGCCGTTGAGCTGGCGCAGGATGAAGATGAAGCGGGCTATCAGCACGATGACGAAGCCGTAGGAGTTGAACTTCTCCTCGACCATGGTCAGCTTGTCTTCGTCGAAGCCGACCCTGTCGCCCCATCTGACGATCGCCGCCCGTCCATAGCGTCGTCCTACGAAATAGCCGATATTGTCGCCGAGGATCGAGCCGAGGAAGGACGCCCCGAGCACGAGGAGGATGTTCATCTTGCCGCTGCTTGCCAGCATCCCTGCCGCGACGACGAGACTCTCGCCGGGCAAGGGCATTGCGACGGACTCCAGCAGCACGACCACGACAATCAAGCTATAGCCGTACTGGGTCAGGAAATCGGTCAACGCCCCCGCTCCAGGAGAGCGACCGCTTCCACATGATGCGACCAGAGAAACTGGTCGATCGGCGTGACCGATTTGAGCTGAAAGCCGCCATCGATCAGGATCCGCAAATCGCGGCCGAGCGTCTGCGGATTGCAGGATACGGCTGCAATGCGCTTCACGGTGGAAGCCGCCAGCGCCTGGGCTACACCCTCGGCTCCCGCACGCGGCGGGTCGAACACGACGCCGTCATAGGGCTTCAGATCCTTCACAGTCAGCGGCCGGCGATAAAGATCGCGCCGCTCATGCGTGATCGGCTTCAGGCCGGACGCCTGCCGCGCGGCCGCGTCTAGGGCTGCAAGCGCCCCGGCTTCGGACTCTACCGCATGGACTTTCGCGCCCTTTGCGAGCCGAAGTGTGAACGCGCCAGAGCCAGCAAAGAGGTCGGCGACGCGCTTAGCCTTGGCGAGATGCTTCAGAACCCGTTCGGCCATCGCATCTTCGGCGGCCGCAACCGCCTGCAGGAACCCGCCGGGTGGCGGTTCGACGGCGATCCCGCCGAAGAAGACCTGCGGCAGGCGGGCCTTCATCAGGATCTCGCCGTTCGACGACAGCCGAGCGAACTTCGAGGCGAGCGCGTGGGACACCGCCTGCCGGTGGCGCTCCTCAGACAGCTTCGCCGCGTCGCTCGCAGCGATATCGAGCCCGGCATCGGTCTGCGTTACCGTCAGTTTCAGCGGCGCCTTGCGATCAATCAGGATGGTCGCGAGCTTTTCCAGCGCGGGCAGCGCGTCAACGATCCCCGGCATGGCGACGGGGCACGGGCCGATTGGCACGACTCGATCCGAATGGGCCTCGTGAAAACCGAGCAGCGCCTTCGGCCCGGCCCGCACCGCCGTCAGGGTCACGCGGCGGCGGGTGCCAGGTGCGCAAGGCACCAGCGGCGCAACGTCAGCTTCGATCCCATGACGCGAAAGCGCGTCGATGACGATCCCGCGCTTGTATTCGGCATAGAAGGCCGGCGAAGCATGCTGCAGTTCGCAGCCGCCGCAAGCTCCGAAGTGCGGACAGGGCGGCTTCGCGCGCTCATCCGAAGCCTTCAGGATCTCCAGCGGCGTTCCACGCTTCTCGCCCTCGAACAGATCGGCGCGCACCACCTCTCCGGGCAGCGTGAAGGGGACGAAAAGCGGACCATTCCCGGTCTCGGCAATACCGTCGCCCTGAGCGCCAAGCCGGGCGATAGTGACTTCTCGGCTCATGCCGCGCCACCAAGCTTCGTCGCAGCCAGCAGGAATTCGCGGTTGCCGTCGCCGCCCGCGATCGGCGAGGCGACGAGCCCGTCGGTGTTCCATCCGGGCTGAGCGTCGAGCCAATCGGCAACACCCTGCGCAACTGCCTGAGCCGTCTCCGGCTCTTTCAACAGGCCGCCCTTCCCGATCGCCTCCCGCCCCGCCTCGAATTGCGGTTTGACGAGAAACAGGCCCAATGCGCCGCTTTCGGCCAGTTCCAGAGCCGGCGGCAAAGCAAGCGTGAGCGAGATGAAGCTGACATCGACAACAAGCAGGTTCGGCATGTGCCCATTCAGATCGTCCGCCGTCAGATCGCGAGCGTTCAAGCCTTCGATCGCCGTCAGGCGCGGCTTGTTGCGCAGGCTCTCATGCATCTGGTCGTGACCGACATCCACCGCTGTAACATGGGCAGCACCGCGCTGCAGAAGCACTTGGCTGAATCCACCGGTCGATGCGCCGATGTCGAGGCAATCGAGCCCAGCCGGCTCGATGGCGAAGGCGTCAAGCCCTGCAATCAGCTTCAGCGCAGCCCGCGAGACATAGCCGGCAGCCGGATCGTCGACGGCGATCTCGGCTTTGGCTGCAATCATGAGAGACGCCTTCCGAGCCGGGCGGCCATCAACCGTCACCCCGCCCCGCTTGATTGCGTCGAGCGCCCTCGAACGCGTCGGCATCAGCCCCCGTGCGACAAGCGCCTGATCGAGGCGAAGGCATGTGCCGGGCGCGGCATCCGGCAAGTCGGCGGTAGATGAATAGGGCATGGTCATCGATGCGAATGTGAGCCGGTGGAGCCCGCGGTGCAAGCTTGCTCGGTCGAAGCCCTATCGGCCGGCATTCGTTCCGTCGCAGTCCCCTCCAGCAATCACGCTCGTCTCGCGGCCTCGCTCTCCTCACGGCCGAGGGCACGGAACACAGTCGAGACAATGCCTGCTTTATCGAGCCCGGCCTCGGCATTCATCTTGGCCGGCACGCCATGGTCAACGAAGGCGTCTGGCATAACGATCGGGCGGATCTTGAGCCCCATGTCGAGCAGCCCGACACTTGCAAGGTGCTGCAGCACCTGCGCCGCGAAGCCGCCGCTGGAGCCCTCTTCCACCGTGATCAAGACCTCGTGGTTTCTCGCGAGACGCTCGACCAGATCCGTATCGAGGGGCTTTGCGAAGCGGGCATCGGCGACCGTCGTCGAAAGTCCGTAACCGTCGAGTTCCTCGGCGGCGGCGAGCGAGTCCGTCAGACGCGTGCCGAAGGCAAGGATCGCGACCTTCGAGCCTTCCTTGATCAGCCGGCCCTTGCCGATTTCGAGCACCTCGCCGCGCTCCGGCATGTCGACCCCGGTGCCGTTGCCACGCGGATAGCGAAACGAGATCGGCCCTTCGTCGTAGGCCGCAGCCGTTCGAACCATATGGCGCAGCTCCGCCTCGTCACTCGAAGCCATGACGACGAAGCCTGGCAGCGGACAGAGATAGGCGGTATCGAAAGAACCGGCATGTGTCGCACCATCGGCGCCTACGAAGCCAGCCCGATCGATCGCGAAGCGGACCGGCAGATGCTGGATCGCGACGTCGTGCACGACCTGATCATAGGCGCGCTGGAGGAAGGTCGAATAGATCGCGGCGAACGGCTTGTATCCCTCGGTCGCAAGCCCCGCGCAGAAGGTGACGGCGTGCTGTTCCGCAATGCCTACGTCGAAAGTCCGAGTAGGATAGGCTTCGCCGAATTTGTCGAGCCCCGTGCCCGCCGGCATCGCGGCGTTGACGGCAACGATCTTGTCGTCGTGCCGTGCCTCTTCGATGAGGCTCGAGGCGAACACGTTGGTATAGCTCGGCGCATTGCCCTTCGACTTCGACTGAGCGCCGGTAATGACGTCGAACTTGGAGACGCCATGGTACTTGTCGGCGGAGCTCTCGGCCGGCTCGTAGCCTTTACCTTTCTTAGTGACGACGTGGACGAGGATCGGGCCGGTTTCGGCATCGCGCACGTTCTTCAGGACCGGTACCAGCGCATCGAGATCGTGGCCGTCGATCGGGCCGATATAGTAAAAGCCAAGCTCTTCGAAGAGCGTACCGCCGGTGAAGAAGCCGCGGGTATATTCCTCAGTCTTGCGCGCCCCTTCGCGGAAGAAATCCGGCAGACGCTGGGTGAAATCGCGGGCGCGATTTCTGAGGGTTCGGTAAGTCTTGCCCGAGACCAGCCGCGCGAGATAATGGCTCATCGCGCCCGTCGGCGGGGCTATCGACATGTCGTTGTCGTTGAGGATGACGATGAGGCGGGCGTCCAGAGCGCCGGCATTGTTCATCGCCTCATAGGCCATGCCCGCACTCATCGCGCCGTCGCCGATCACCGAGACGACATTATTCTTGGCCCCTGCGAGATCGCGCGCCACCGCCATACCGAGACCGGCCGAGATCGACGTCGACGAATGGCCCGCGCCGAATGGATCGTATTCGCTCTCGGTACGCTTGGCGAAGCCAGACAAACCGCCTTCCTGGCGCACGGTGCGCATGCGCTCGCGGCGCTGGGTGAGGATCTTGTGCGGATAGGCCTGGTGGCTGACGTCCCAGATCAGACGGTCGTCCGGCGTGTTGAAGACGTAATGCAACGCGACGGTCAGTTCGACGACGCCGAGCCCCGCACCGAGATGTCCGCCGGTCTGCGAAACGGCATCAATCAGATCCGAGCGCAGTTCATCGGCTATCTGCCTCAGGTCCTTTTCCTTGAACCGTCGCAGATCAGCGGGCGTGTCGATCTGGTCGAGGAGCGGCGTCTTCAAGGATTGGGGCACTTCGCGAGAACCTCTTTACTCGTACCGGTCGGCCAGGGGGTCTGGCTCTCTGGAACCGTTCAACATTTAAATCGCGTTTGAGGGGCTTCGATCAAGCCTTTCGCAGGCCGGTCCCTTGCGTCAAATCGTTTCCGCAGGCCTGAAGGTCGCCTGGTGTTCGCGGTGAAACTGCGAAACGCTCGCCCTCATTCGGGATCGAGCGGCTCGACGCCTACCGGTTTGCCAGCGCGGTTGAGCTTGATCTTCTCCACTTTGTCCTCGGCTGCCGAGAGCAGCCGATCGCAGTGGTTCTTCAGCTTCTCGCCCCGTTCGTAGATCCGA
Organism: Fulvimarina pelagi HTCC2506; assembly: GCF_000153705.1. Taxonomy (GTDB): domain Bacteria; phylum Pseudomonadota; class Alphaproteobacteria; order Rhizobiales; family Rhizobiaceae; genus Fulvimarina; species Fulvimarina pelagi. The sequence goes on along the minus strand of NZ_DS022272.1, from coordinate 3,609,694 downwards.
ATCGATCGATCGAGCGGCACGTCGCCCCGTTCGAGATCGGTCACGATGCGCTCCAGCGAGGCCATCGCCTGTTCGAAAGACATGCGCTTGATGTCAGAATCATCTGCCGGGATGTCGTCGATCTGTTCGTCGGCCATGAAGTCTCTTTGCAGGTTCGTCGTGACGATGGGTTCAGCCTTCGAGCAGCCGTTTCACGTGGGCCTTCACCGAGACAGCGAGCCCTTGCAGATCGTAGCCGCCTTCCAGCACACTCACCAGCCGGTCGTCACAGTGAGTTGCGGCGGCGTCCATAAGCTTTCCGGTGGCCCAGTCGAAATCGGAATCGGAAAGCTGCAGATTCGCGAGCGGATCGCGAAAATGAGCATCGAAGCCGGCTGAGATAATGATCAGGTCCGGTTCGAATTCGTCTATCGCAGGCAAGATACGCGTCTCGAAGGCTTCACGGAATTTCTCGCTACCGTCGCCCGCGACCAGCGGCGCATTGACGATGTTCCCCTCGCCTCTCTCCGATTTCGCGCCGGTGCCGGGATAGAGCGGCATCTGGTGGGTCGAACAGTACAGAACGCTGGGATCGGACCAGAAGATGTCCTGGGTGCCGTTCCCGTGATGGACGTCCCAATCCATAATCGCGACACGCCCGAGGCCGTGAACCGACTGAGCGTGGCGAGCTGCGATTGCAGCGGTATTGAAGAGGCAGAAACCCATCGCCGTCGTCTTCTCGGCATGGTGGCCCGGCGGACGAGCCGCGACGAACGCGTTCCGGCAATCGCCGGCAACGACGCCGTCTACCGCAGCGGTCGCTGCACCGACTGCATGCAGCGCGGCAGTGAAACTCTTCGGGCTGATGATCGTGTCGCCGTCGATCCGCGCCAGACCCTCTTCCGGAATCGCCTTCGCCACCGCTTCGGCATACTTGTGCGGATGGCACCGGGTGATCGACTCGAGGGCGCCCTCGGGGGCAAGCTCACGGTCGAGAAGTTGGAAGCACTCGTCTTCCAGGATCTGTTCGATGGCAACGAGTCGCTCGGGCCGTTCGGGATGACCCGGGCCGGTGAGATGCTCGACGAAGATCGGATGATGGTAGTAGCGCGTCAGCATGTCATGAGACCTAGCCCGCAGGCGCGCCATTGGCAATTATTCCACAGGCTTACGCGAAAACGCGATGCCGGATATCCCGGCATCGCGCAAATCGATGGGTAATCGTCCAGGCCAGCGATCAGGTTGGCTGTGGCTCCATGCCACCCTCGCCGGTCTCGCCGCCGTGACTCGGCCGGGAGGTGCCGGCCTTCGGTATCGAGGAGCCGCGGCTCGGAGGCGTGTCATCGCCCATATCGCGCGTCAGCGGACGGCCGTTCAGCAGGTCATCGACTTCCTTGCCGGAGAGCGTCTCGTATTCGAGAAGCGCCTTGGCCAAGAGGTGCAGTTGCTCGATGTTGTCGTTGAGGATCTGCCGCGCCTTGTTCTCGGCGACCTCGACGATACCACGCACTTCGGAATCGATGAGGCGCGCGGTGTCTTCGGACATGTTCTGCTGCTGGGCGACCGAATGGCCGAGGAAGACCTCGTCCTGGTTCTGCTTGTAGCGCAGCCGGCCAAGTTTGTCGGACATGCCGTATTCCATGACCATCGCGCGGGCCATATTGGTGGCCTGCTGGATGTCATTGGACGCACCGGTCGTCACGTTTTCCGCACCGTAGATGATCTCCTCGGCAGCACGGCCGCCGAAGATCATGGCAAGACGAGCTTCCATCTCGTTCTTGCGCATGCCGTAACGGTCCCGCTCCGGCAGGTTCATGGTGACGCCGAGGGCGCGGCCACGCGGTATGATCGTGACCTTATGAAGGGGATCGTTGCCCGGCACGTGAATACCGACGAGCGCGTGACCGGCCTCATGGTAGGCAGTCAACTTCTTCTCATCCTCGGTCATGGCCATCGATCGGCGTTCGGCGCCCATCATGACCTTGTCCTTGGCATCCTCTAGCTCGAGCATCGTGACGAGCCGCTTGGACCGCCGGGCAGCCATCAAAGCAGCTTCGTTGACGAGGTTCGCAAGATCGGCGCCCGAGAAGCCCGGAGTGCCGCGCGCAATCGTGCGCAGGTCGACGTTCGGGGCGAGCGGCGTGTTGCGTGTATGGACCTTAAGAATCTTCTCGCGGCCGGTAACGTCCGGATTCGGGACGACGACCTGCCGGTCGAAACGGCCGGGACGCAGCAGCGCCGGGTCGAGGACGTCCGGGCGGTTGGTCGCGGCAATGAGGATAATGCCCTCGTTCGACTCGAAGCCGTCCATCTCGACGAGCAGCTGGTTCAGCGTCTGCTCGCGTTCATCGTTGCCGCCGCCCAGACCCGCGCCACGATGACGTCCGACGGCGTCGATCTCGTCGATGAAGATGATGCAAGGCGAATTCTTCTTTGCCTGCTCGAACATGTCGCGGACGCGGCTCGCGCCGACGCCGACGAACATTTCGACGAAGTCCGAACCCGAGATCGTAAAGAACGGCACCCCGGCTTCGCCAGCGACGGCGCGAGCAGTCAGCGTCTTACCGGTGCCGGGAGGGCCGACGAGCAGCACGCCGCGCGGAATCTTGCCGCCGAGGCGCTGGAACTTCTGCGGCTCGCGCAGGAATTCGACAATCTCCTCAAGGTCAGCCTTGGCTTCGTCGACACCCGCAACGTCGGCAAAGGTGACGCGCCCATGAGCCTCGGTCAGAAGCTTGGCCTTCGACTTGCCGAAGCCCATCGCCTTGCCGCCCGCGCCGCCCTGCATCTGGCGCATGAGGAAGATCCAGACGGCGAGTATCAGAAGGATCGGGCCGAAGGACAGGAGCATCGACCAAATCGGATTGGTATCGTCACCGGGAGGCGCCGCAGAGATGCGCACCTGACCGGACTCCAGCCGTTCTACGAGATTGGCATCGTCTGGAGCATAAGTCTGGAAGTTCTGGCTGCCATCGTTGTAGCTGCCGGTAATCTTCTGGCCTTGGATCGTAACCGAGGTGACGCGCCCCGAGTCGACGTCGGAAAGGAACTGCGAATAGGGGATTTCCCGCGCGTTGGCGGTCTGCGAGCCGTTGGAAAACAGCTGGAACAGTGCGATAAGCAGGAGGGCGATGATCGCCCACAGCGCGAAGTTACGGAAGTTCTGATTCATCAGTCATCCTGGCCTGGCGGCGCGAGTACCGCCCGCGCAACGTACTCGGGAAATAAGTATTCCCCGGCTTCTTGCCAATGGCAAGCGGCGGTTTTGCGGCGAAATGGCCGGTGCGTGCCCACGCGCCGGCGGCGGATCCGAGGCATAGCATGGCGGCGGCGTCAGTCGCGGCATTTTCGCCAACGCGGTTACCGCCTCCCGAGGCGGTCGCTGAGGAGGCCGTATATATGTCTCCGTGTCTTTTAGCAGACATGCGTCTTAGCTCCATACCCGCAAGGACTGGAGGTCGGCCAATTCTAGATAGTTTCGTCGTCGCGCCGCGTGAAGAAGGGCGGCGAAGCGCCGGAGGCGAGCCCTCCGAACTCAGTTTGTATGCGGCTCACCTCCGGCGCTCCGCGCGGGATTTTCGCACTCGCTTCGCCGACGGTTCCCGCCTTGCCCGATGCCTCGCCCCGCCGGCACGCCGGCCTCGTTTGGAAGAGGCGGGGATGCCGGGCATGAGGCTTGGCATTGGGCTCGGCCCAAACCATCGGCGGCTGTTGGTGCTTCACGGGATGCCTTGCCGGCCTCCCGTTCAAGCGGACCGATCCGCACCCGCGCCATAGTACGCGAGGGACCAACGGAGCCGCGAGGCGTCCGGGACGTGACCTCTCCGGAAGAAGCCGCGCCGCAGACCCGCAGGCCATGCATCCCGAAGCGATCCCGGCGATCACCCGTGCCCTCAAGATGCGTGGCGAGGGCATTATGGGGGTGTGGGTTGGGGCGGGGATAAGAATTTTGCTGAGGACTTAGAGAGGATTGTCACCACGGACTTGATCGCGCATGGCGCCCATTCCTCTTGGCTTTCGGCACGTTCGGTGGTGCCAAAGCCACCCTCGTCAAGGATGAAAGGTCTCAGGAATGGATCCCGGGTCAAGCCCGGGATGACGAGGAGAGAATGGGGGTTTCGTCGCGACCCGCATCAGGGAGGACAGGTTTCAGGCATGGATCCCGGATCAAGTCCGGGATGACGAATGAGGAGATGGAGGTGTCCATTAGTCGCCTCACCAAGGACGAGAGGCCTAAGGAATGAGCGCAAAGAGCGCTCGGGGGCCGGGATAAAGCGGGAAAGGCAGCCCGTCACGCGGCTTTACCGGCGGTCAGCGGTCCCATCACCTGTCACAGAGTTTGCGCGGACCGCGATATGGCTGAAAGGTGCAGTCCGAGACGCGGAACGAGCGGTAGGCCCGTGAACAGGCGCGGACATTGCATTGCTGCGGTTCGGGCTCCGCGCTGCCGCGCACAAGCTCAGTGATACTTTCAGGTGCGGAACGACCGCTGCGTGGCTCCTTTTCGCCATCGTCCTCCTGCGTTTGCGCCGCTGCGCTCTCTCCACTCGCTTCCTCCATGAAGGCGCGCCAGATCCTTGCGGGCAAGCCACCCCCGGTGACTTCGTTCATCGGCGTGCCATCATCGTTGCCGACCCAGACGCCAACGGTCAGCTCTTCGTTGAAGCCGACGAACCACGCATCACGCGACTCCTGGCTCGTACCCGTCTTGCCCGCCGCAAAGCCGTCGAGCTGAGCTGCCTCTCCTGTCCCCCGCTCGACGACGCGCCGGAGCATGCCGACGAGAGGTTCCTGGTAGGGCGAGAGATCGCTGGTCGGCTGCTTGCCGGGCCCGATGCGGAAGGTGCGATCGCTGTCCTCGATTCCGAACGAAGCGATGCCCCACGGTTCGACCGGCGCAACTCCAGCCCTGACCGAAGCGTAGGCTCCGGTCAGGTCGACGAGAGACACTTCCGATGTGCCGAGAGCAAGACTCGGCACCGCCTCCAGCGGCGCGTCGATGCCGAGCTCGCGGGCCGCCCCGACGACGTTTTCGATCCCCACTTCCATGGCGAGGCGCGCGGTCGCGGCATTGAGTGACCGCGCGAAGGCATCGGCCATTCGGACACGACCCGAGTATCCACCCGAGTAATTTTCCGGCGACCATCCCGAGACTTCGATCGGCGCATCTTCGATACGGTCACGCGGCGACATGCCGGCTTTCAGCGCAGCGAAATAGACGAAGAGCTTGAAGGTGGAGCCCGGCTGGCGCTTCGCCTGAAAGGCACGATTGAACTGCGAGGCCTCGTAATCGCGCCCGCCAATCATCGCAACGACCGCGCCATCCGGCCTGAGCGCGACCATCGAGGCCTGGGACACGCCGCTTTCCTCGCCATTTTCGTCGAGTTCGCGCGCGACGATCGTCTGCGCGATCTCCTGAAGGCGAGGATCCAACGTGGTACGGAACGAAACCCCTCCCCGGAACGGTCCGGCGACCTCGCGCGCGTCCTCCATGACCCAATCGGCGAACCAAGAGCCGCCATCGGCCTCGGGTCGCTGAGGATCAAGCCGTGTCGCATCGAGCATCGCGACGCCGGCCTGCGTATCGTCGAGGCGACCGGTATCGCGCATTGCCGCAAGAACAAGTTTCGCACGAGCCTTCGCCCCATCGAGATTGACGAAGGGATTGAGCTGCGAGGGCGAATGGATGAGCCCGGCGAGTAGCGCGCTTTCAGCGACGTCGAGTTCGCCGACCTCCTTGTTGAAATAGATCCTCGCGGCGGCTGGCACGCCCGTCGCACCGGCGCCCAGATAGATGTTGTTGAGATAGCGGGTAAGGATCTCTTCTTTCGAGAGGTTGCTCTCCAACCAGTAAGCGAGAAAGAACTCCTGTGCTTTGCGCATGAAGGTGCGCTCGCGCTCAAGGTAGAGGATCTTGAGCAGCTGTTGGGTGATCGTGCTGCCGCCCTCGACAACCTCACCTTCAGAAACATTGGCAACCAATGCGCGGCCGATACCGCGATAATCGAGTCCGCCATGGCTGAAGAAGCGCCGGTCCTCGATGCTGACGACGGCGTCGGTCAAGTGCTCGGGGAAGGCCTCCAGCGGCGTGTAGGCGCCCTGATACGCGCCGCGCTGGATCAGCGGCTCGCCGTCGGCAGTCGTCAGGGTGATGATCGGCTGGCTCGAGCCGGCGAGAATTTCGGTGTAAGGAACACCTCTGAGGACATAGGCTGCGAATGCCGCGACTATGATCACGGCGGAAACGAGCCCGATCGCGGCATATTTGAACGCACGCGCCTTCGTCCAAGAGGACCGCGACAGTTTCGGCATTCGGAGGGCGGGCCACCGGAATGCGGAACCGGTACCAGGTCGGCCGCGGGGGATGCGTGCGGACGATGAACGGAGTTTCTGCGCAAAGAGCTTCGCCCATGTTGCGCTCTTCTTGCCTAATATAACCGTCGTGCGACGCGCCCAGCCGGCGAAAGCACGTCCTCCACGAGCGGCATCGGCGGCAAGCGCGCGATAGAGCGTACCGAACGCCTCACGCGTCGACGGCGCCGCCCGGCTCTCGTCGCGCGCTCTTGATCGCGGCATCTCGGTTTCCACCGATCCGGAGCGATACCGACGCCTCGATCGGTGTCGATCCTCCGAACTGCCCTTATCGTCTTTGGAATGCTGCCCAGTCATCGTCCGCGCAACTAGGCGGCCGCAAAGGTGTGGGAATATGTGAAGCCACGCGCCCGGCGGCGGGGGACCCCGACACAGATCAATTCTGCTTCATCCTCGCGATGCACGGCCGGCGCCTGGAAGAGAGTGCGGCACTCGACAGAAAGGTTATTCAGAAGAGTTGATCTGTGTCCAATGGACAGACGCTAACCGGTCATTAACCATAAGCCTTTCATAATGCCGGAACGGCCGGCATCGCGCCGACCGCCATTCTTTCACCGGATTCGTTTCGATAAGGGAATGACAGGGTGGATGAACGGCATTTGAGACAAGCGGTCATTTTCGCGTCGGATCGGGGTGGAACCGGCCGGATGATTTCGCGGGAAAGATAGAACGGTCCGGCTCTGACAAAGAGCATGGATAATCCCGAAGGAGCGAACGGTCTCGCAGACCGATCGGGACACGGCACCCGCAACACGCGAAAACGCGCCGCCGGCAAGGGGTGATTGGGGACTATGGGCGAAGGTATCGTCACCGAAGGGTTGAACCACGCGGGCGGGGTCTCGATGTGGGACCTCTTCTGGCAGGCCGGATTGATCGTCAAGCTCGTCATGATCGGGCTCGTCGTGGCCTCCGTCTGGACGTGGGCGATCATCATCGACAAGGTGATGCGCTATGCGGCGATGCGCCGCCAGCTCAACAATTTTGAGAACCAGTTCTGGTCCGGCCGCTCGCTGGAGGAACTCTATCAGACGCTGGTCGATCGAAAGCCTACCGGCATGGGTGCGGTTTTTGTCGCTGCCATGCGGGAGTGGAAAAAGAGCTTCGAGAAAGGGGCGCGCTCGCCGATCGGGCTGCAGCAGCGCATCGAAAAAGCGATGGACGTGACGCTGGCCCGTGAGATGGACCATCTCGAATCGCGGCTCGGCTTTCTCGCAACCATCGGTTCGGCCGCGCCCTTCGTCGGCCTCTTCGGCACCGTCATCGGCATCATGACCTCGTTCCAGGCGATCGCCGGCTCGCAGCAAACCTCGCTCGCAGTCGTCGCGCCGGGTATCGCCGAGGCGCTCCTGGCAACGGCCATCGGCCTCGTCGCCGCGATTCCGGCTGTCATCGCCTACAACAAGCTGACAGCGGACGCGGGCAAGATCGGCATGCGGATGGAATCCTTCGCCGACGAGTTCTCCTCGATCCTGTCGCGACAGATCGACGAGCGGCAGAGCGTGCGCAACGCGGCCTAACCTCCTTCATTTCTCGGTTTCGAGAGGCGATCCTCCATGGGCATGTCGACAGGTTCTCAGGGTGCGGGCGGTTCGCGCCGGCGCGGACGGGGCGGACGCCGCCGTGCGCCGATGAGCGAAATCAACGTGACGCCGATGGTCGACGTGATGCTGGTGCTCCTGATCATCTTCATGGTGGCGGCGCCGATGCTGACCGTCGGCGTACCGATCAAGCTGCCGGAGACGCAGGCCAAGGCAATCAATTCGGAAACACAGCCGATCACCATTTCGGTGAACCAGGGCGGGACGGTCTTCCTGAACGACAACGAGATCCCGGTCGACGAGGTCGTGGCCAAGCTGCAGGCGATCGCGCGCGCGGGCTACGAGGAGCGCATCTTTGTGCGCGGCGATCAGTCCGCCGACTACGGCACGGTCATGAAAGTGATGGCGCGGATATCCGCCGCCGGCTTCCGCAATATCGGTCTCGTCACCGATCAAGAGAGAAACGCTTAACGAAAATGGCGAGGTCAGGCGGGAACCGGTTTCCCGCTCGCGCCATGGGTTCCAAAACGAAGAAGGACCGATGAAGACCGGGCTCACCGCATCCGCACTCGTACACGGGGTCGTGCTGACCTGGGGCCTCTGGGCCCTGTCAGCACCCGAACCCATGTCGATCGCGGACGATAGCCTGCCGGTCGACATCGTCTCGGTGGAAGAGTTTTCGCAGATGGTTCAGGGCGCCGAGGACGCGCCGATGGCCGAAGAGAGCGCGCCGGAGCCGACGGAAGACGTTTCGCAGCCTGTGCCGGAAGCGGAAAACATCGGCGAGAACACTGTCGATCTCGATTCCGCGCCGGCGCCGCGTGCAGCGCCGCGCGAGACGATCCAGACGGCGGCTGCCGAAGCTCAGCCGGAACCCGCCCTGCCTGATCCGGTGCCAGAGCCGGAAGCGGTCCCCGAGCCTGCGCCGATGCCGGAGCCTGAGCCGGAACCCGAGCCGCAGGAAGCGGAAAGCGAGCCCGAGGCGCCCGCGCCCGATCCGGTGAGCGAGGCGATCGAGCAGGCGGCCGAGGAACCCGATCCGACGCCTGCACCGCCGCAGAACGTTCCGGTCCCGCAAAACAAGCCCGAGCGCCCGAAGCCGGTTGAGGTCGCGGAAGCCAAGCCGGAACCGCCGAAGCGGCCGGAGCCCAAGGAAACGCCGGAGCCGGAAAAGCCGGCCGAGACAAAGTCCGAGGAAAATGCCTTCGACGCCGACCAGATCGCCGCGCTCCTCAACAAGGAGAAATCGGCCGGCGGCGGCGCCAAGCGCCAGCAGCAGACGGCCGCTCTCGGCGGGCGCGAGACGACCGGCGCGACGTTGAGCACCAGCGAGATCGACGCCCTGCGCCGCGCGACCAAGGATTGTTGGTACGAGCCCTCCGGTTCGTTCGGCTCGGAAGGCATCGTGATCGAGGTCTCGTTCGAGCTCGAACGCGACGGAACGTTGCAGACGCTGCCGCGGGCCTCTGCCTCGGGTGGCGATCCTGCAACACGCCGCGCTTATGAAGACAGTGCGGTGCGCGCCGTCCGCATTTGTGCCCAAACGGGACGCTACCAGCTTTCCGCGGATTCCTACGACGCCTGGTCCGAGCTGACCTTCAATTTCCGGCCGGGCGACAGCTACTGACGAAGCGCCGACAAGGGCGCCCAACATGACAACCTACTTTTAGGGACAGGACGACAATGGACTTCTCCCGGACGAGCATCATGCGGACACTTTCCGCGGCGCTGGTCACGCTCGGCATGGCCTGCTTCATGGCAATGGGGACCGCCCAGGCGCGGGTGACGATCGACATTTCCGGCGGCAATGTGGAGCCGCTGCCGATCGCGATCACGGACTTCCAGTCGCAAGATGGCATCGGTGCCCAGATCTCGAGCGTCGTCGAGGCGGATCTGAAGCGCTCAGGCCTCTTCGCGCCGATCGACAAGGCCGCCTTCATCCAGACGGGCCTGACGCCGGACACCTCGCCGAGCTTCCAGGACTGGACGGTCATCAACGCGCAGGCGCTCGTCGTCGGCCGGGTCGCGCGGGAAGCGGACGGTCGGCTGCGCGTTGAATTCCGCCTGTGGGACACCTTCGCGGGCCAGCAGATGGACGGGCAGCAGTTCTACGCCGATCCGAACGACTGGCGTCGCATCGCCCACATCATCGCCGACGCGGTCTACAAGCAGATCACTGGCGAGAACGGCTATTTCGACAGCCGCGTCGTCTTCGTGTCGGAGAGCGGCAACAAGGCGAACCGGGTGAAACGCCTCGCCATCATGGATCAGGATGGCGCGAACCTGCGCTATCTGACCGAAGGCCAAGACCTCGTCCTGACGCCAAGGTTCTCGCCGAACCGGCAGGAAATCACGTATATGTCCTTCGGCAACGGCGAGCCGCGGGTCTATCTCCTGCAGCTCGAGACCGGCCAGCGCGAGATCGTCGGAAACTTCCCTGGCATGACCTTCTCGCCCCGCTTTTCGCCGGACGGGCAGAAAGTGGTGATGAGCCTGCAGCAGGACGGCAACGCCAACATCTACGCCATGGACCTGCGCTCGCGGGCCACGCAGCGGCTGACGAACACGGCGGCGATCGACACTTCGCCCTCCTATTCGCCGGACGGCGGGCGGATCGTCTTTGAGAGCGATCGCGGCGGGCGCCAGCAGCTTTACACGATGAATGCGGACGGCTCGAACCAGCAGCGCATTTCCTTCGGTGATGGTTCCTATTCGACACCGGTCTGGTCGCCGCGCGGCGATCTGATCGCCTTCACGAAGCAGTCGGGCGGCCAGTTCCAGATCGGCGTGATGCGGCCGGACGGTTCCGGCGAGCGGATCCTGACGACCGGCTACCACAACGAGGGTCCGACCTGGGCACCGAACGGCCGCGTCCTGATGTTCTTCCGCGACCAGCGCGGCGGCGGGGGACCTGAGCTCTGGTCGATCGATCTCTCGGGCCGCAACGAGCAGAAGGTGCCGACAAACGGGTTCGCCTCCGATCCGGCTTGGTCGCCAGTTCTCGGCTGACACTCCTATTCCGATCGGAAAATTCGAAGGCCGGCGTCGAGGGGCGCCGGCCTTATTTTTCTCCGCTAAGCCATGTCAGGCCCGCGCAAGGCCGGAAGCACTAAACTCTTGGGTGTTGCCGGGTGGCATCGCGAATCGCCCAATGAATTTTGCCTTTCGAAACGGGTTGCGATGCCTTAGGCAGCGAGGCAAGAACCAATCCTGTCAATGGTTTGGTCGCCGTTAACCAAGGGGCGAAACCGGTCCCGTAATCGGACCGCTTTAAGGGGGCGTTAAGCAAAAACGCGGTAAGCCTCCGGTTAAGAGAAACGACAGCGTTCGAAGGAGTTGGCGATGAGCCTCTCGCGCAATCTGAGCAGCCGCCTCGCGATTCTGGCCCTTGCCGGCCTGATGGTCGCCGGCTGCGCAAATAGGCAGGACGCCCTGCCGGACAACGCCGCCGGGCTCGGCCTTTCCGGTGCGGGTATGAACGGCGTGGGTGGCGCTGGCGGACCTCCCGGCTCCTCGCAGGAATTCACGGTGAGTGTCGGCGACCGCATCTTCTTCGAGACCGATTCCTCGGCAATCACCGCCGACGCGCAGCAGACGCTGCAGCGCCAGGCGCAATGGCTGAACCAGTATCCGCAATATCAGATCACCGTCGAAGGCCATTCGGACGAACGCGGTACGCGCGAATACAACCTCGCCCTCGGCGCCCGCCGGGCCGCGGCCACCCGCGACTACCTTGCCCAGCTCGGCGTCAATGCCGGCCGCATGCGCACGATCTCCTACGGCAAGGAACGTCCGGTCGCGGTCTGCGACAACATTTCTTGCTGGAGCCAGAACCGCCGCGCGGTGACGGTGCTCAGCGGCGCGGGAAGCTAGACACAACTCTTCGACAGCATCCGATTGTTCTTCTGGGCGTCTCCCGCGGGAGGCGCCCGTTTTAATTTCTACAACCTTTGGTTCATGAACACAGGCCGCGCCGGTGTCTCGCGATTTAAAAAACGCATCGAACGACAAATGGTCGCACCGCTGACGAGAACCTAGTTCTCGCGAAGCCAAAACGCGGAACCCAAGCGGTTTTGCGGGGTCAACCCACCGCCATAGCCGTGATCCATCAACTTCTATCGCTAAAGATCTACAACTCTTAGTAAAGTTTGGGCAAGGGAAGACCGCTATCGTCAGGTGATGAAACGAACCGAGCGAATTTCCGCCACAGTTGCATGTCACACGGTCGTGATAGGTATTTGAGTGTCGTCCGAAAGTTCTCCGACATCCCTAAGGCCCTGCAATGGCACATGATTTTGAGACCATCGATCTTCTGATCGCGGTGTTTTCATCACCGGCTGAAGACGAGGTTATTGCAAGCAAACAAAAGCTTGCACCTATTCACCCACATGACGAACACGATGCAACAGGGCCAGACATACCGGAAGAACAGTCCTCTCTTGGGAATCTTGGTATCGGATATCGCCCGTAGAGTCCGACATGACATTCAGCGCCGAATGCGGGACCGCGGGTACGAACTAACCCTTGTCGCACTGACGGTGCTTGCGCAGACATTCCGCACCGATGGAATCTCGGCGGAAAAGATCTCGGAGATGGCGGGGCTTTGGGTGGACTCCGTAAACTTCGAGATCGAACGGTTCGTACGAGAAGACGTGTTGACGGTTCAGATCATGGCAGGAAAATCGATCCTGCACTTAGGACCGAACGCCGGTCGTCTGGTCGACGCCTTTTATCACGCAGTGCAAGAAAGCCACTCTGCCCTGCTCAATGGTCTGAGCCGGTCGGAGAGAGCCGACTTGATTCGAATGCTGACGATCATCCAGTTCCCGTTTACGGCAGATCTCGGACGCCGCTCTACGGCTCAATAATATTACAGGCAGGTTTCGAAACGTCCTCCCTGTTTGAAGGGATGATCTGCCAAACAGGTGCCCGGTGACTTCCGTCCGCCCCTATCAGCGAGATCGCGGTCAGCAGCTCTTACGGATTATACGCGAAGTGCGGATTGCCTGGTCACGCAAAGCCGGTCGGTTCACCGGAAGCCTGCCTAGCTGAGTGGTAAGTCGCCTGCTGTTTCCAGCGGTGACTGGGATGGCAGCAGTACACGGCACGGCACCTGACCCTCCTTCGCCCGAATTTGGCTCGATTCCCGTCGAACTGCTAAGGCTCCGTCCTAGAAAGAGAATAGCGAGGCACGATCTTTCGTCCGCGCGAAGATCTCATGCGAGCCATCTGAAGGAGTCCACCCATGTTTCGCCGTCCGAGCCTTTTTGCGGTTCTCGCTTCGGCAGCGTTTTTCACCGCGCCCATCACAGCCTCGGCCTTCACGATGTCCGCCGCACCACAGTCCGTCGAGCTTACTCGGGCCGGCGAGGCACCGGTCGTGCTTGCGCAGACCAGCGACGTCCTCTCACGCATCCAGCGCCTGGAGGACGAAGTGCGCCGGCTGAACGGCCGGGTCGAGGAGCTCTCCTTCCAGCTCTTGCAGGCCCAGGAAGACATGCGCCGTGCTCAGGAGAACAACGACTTCCGCTTCCAGGAACTGGAACAGGGGGCTGGCTCGGCAGGCTCGGGCGACGGCTTACCGGACCAACGCGGCGATCTCGGCAGCGACCCAGCGCCAGCGGCCGGAGAGGCGGCTGGATCGGACACTGCAGAGACGCCTGCTGAAGGCTTTTCGGATCAGGACATCGCTGCGATCATCGGCGATGCCGACGGGGCTGCAAGCGGCGAGAGCACGCAACCGGCCGCCCCGAACCAGCCGGTCGCGGCGCCTTCGGGCGGATCGAGCGCGGTCTACGATCAAGCCTACGACCAGCTCCTCGCAGGCGATTATGCGAGCGCGGAGCAGTCGTTCCGGCAATATGTGCAGACCTATCCCGACGCGGCTGACGCTTCCGACGCGCAGTACTGGCTTGGCGAAAGCCTCTTCCAGCAGCAGCTTTATGCCGACGCGGCCGAGGTATTCCTGAACGCCCAGAAGGACAATCCCGCGGCCGACAAGGCCCCGGACATGATGCTGAAGCTCGGCATGTCGCTTGCCGCCCTCGGCAATCAAGAAACGGCCTGCATCACCTACCGCGAAGTCGCCGACCGCTATCCGCAGATGAGCGATTCCGTGCGCCGCAAGCTCGGCGAAGAGCAGAAGAGCGCCAGCTGCTGACCGTTCCGGGTCGGTGAAGCTCTACTTTCCGCATGTACCGGCCGGGACGCGGCCGCTGACGCCGGACGATCTACAGGACCGGTTGCAGTGGAACTGCCGACTTGCAGGCCATACTCCTTCGCCGCAACGCCTGCTGATTGCAGTCTCAGGCGGACCCGATTCCCTCGCTCTGCTCGTCCTCGCGAGCCGTTTGCCGAATCTTGTGTTTGCGGTTCACGCCGCGACGGTCAATCACGGCCTGCGGCGCGAGGCGGACATGGAAGCGGCCCATGTAGCGGAAGTCAGCCAACGGCTCGGCGTACCGCACGAGACGCTAACCTGGGAAGGTTGGGACGGGTCCGGCAATCTGCAGGCGGCGGCGCGAGAGGCGCGTTATCGGCTGCTCGCGGAAGAGGCCCGTCGGATCGGTGCGAGTGCAATCCTCACCGCGCATCATCGGGGCGACCAGATCGAAACCGTACTGCAGGCGCTGGAACGGGGCGACCGGGAAAACCGGCTCGCCGGGATGCGAGCCTCACGCGATCTCGAACCGAGGCTAACGCTCGTCCGGCCCTTTCTGGAGATCCCCGCAGAACAATTGTGGGCGGTCCTTGCCGAAGCTGGCATTGCTTCGGTCGACGATCCTTCGAACGCCGATAGACGCTTCACGCGGGTACGGCACCGGCACGCGATCGCCGGAATGTCGGACGAGCGGATCGCCGATATCATGGACGTGCAACGAAGGGCGGCCGCGACACGGGCGCGGGAGGAGATCGCGCTTGCCGGGACGGTGTCCACGATGATGGCGCACGGCGATCTGATCTTCACAGAAGAGGGTGGGGGCGTCGCCATCGGCATGGATGCTTTTCGCGTGATGCCGTCAGTAGAGGCCGAGGATCTGCTGGCCCGCGTCGTCAGGGCCGCCGGCGGAAGTACGAGGCCGCCGGAGCGCTCCGCTGTGGCCCGGCTGGCCCAGAAGCTACGCGGCAGGGCGGAAGGATGCGCGACGACCCTCGGCGGCGCTCGGCTGCTTAACGATGGGAATGTCATTCAAATCCACCGCGAATATGGACGCACCGGACTGCCGTCGATTGCGGAACCGTGGCGCCTTGACCGCCTCGTCTTCGACGGAAGGTTCGACATCGCCCTCAGTGCCGTGGAGCGCGAAGCGGCGCGTGTTCATAGAGCGATCCTCGCCGGCTACGGTACGACAGGCCGCGGTAACGCCATGACGCGCACGCTGCCGGCCATAATTGCGGACGACGGAACGGTGCTTGCCGGAACGCAAGATGTCGCTGCTCGGGAGAGCCGAAATCGCGCAACTCCGGTCTTTGCGTCGATCCGTTGCCGGGTGCAATGGCGATCTCTCGCGGACCTTCCTGTCGACAGGATCAATCCTCTCGGCGAATAAATCTGATTTACTGATTAATTGACGGCTAAGCCCTTGCCTCGATCACAGGAACTTGTAATCTGCCTGTATCGATCTTGGGAGGACGATCATCATGACATCATTGGCTTTTCGGGCCTCAATCACGGCTGCGCTGCTGTTGGCGGTTCCCGCGCTCGCTCAGGATGGCGGTTTCACGCCGTCCAATCCGGAATGCATCGCGCCGGCAGCGGCGGGCGGTGGCTGGGACTTCACCTGCCGGCAGGTTGGCAAGACCATGCAGGACCTCGAGCTCGTGCCCGGCACCGTTCAGGTGACGAACATGGCTGGCGGCGGCGGCGGTGTCGCCTATGCCGAGGTGGTCAACAAGCGCAATGACTCGAATGACACCTTCGTCGCCGCCTCGACGGCGACGACCACGCGCCTCGCCCAGGGCGCCTATCCAGGCAACACGATGGATCAGGTGCGCTGGCTCGGGTCGGTCGGCGCCGATTACGGCGTGATCGCGGTTGCGGCCGACAGCGAAATGGAAACGCTGCCCGACCTGATGGACGCCATCAAGTCCGATCCGACGTCGATTTCGATCGGCGGCGGCTCGGCCGTCGGCGGCTGGGATCATCTGAAGGTGCTGATTGCGGCCGACAAGGCCGGGATCGAAGACTTGCGCCAGATCAAATACGTCGCCTTCGATGGCGGCGGCGAAGCGGTGACCCAGCTCCTCGGTGGCTCGCTGCAGGCTTTCACCGGCGATGCGTCCGAGGCCAAGGGCTTCGTCGACTCCGGCGACATCAAGGTGCTCGCCGTGCTGGCGCCGGAACGCCTCGATGGCGACTTCGCCGACTTCGAGACCGCGAAGGAACAGGGCATCGACGCGGTCGGCGCCAACTGGCGCGGCTTCTACGCTCCGGGCGGAATCAGCGAGGAGGCCTACGAGTATTGGGTGGGCGCGATCGAAGAGACCTATGCCTCGGAGGAGTGGAAGCAGGTGATGGCCCAGAACGGCCTCGCTCCGCTCGATCTCTCGGGTGAGGAATTCAACCAGTTCGTCGCCGACAACATCCAGGAGATCCAGGAAATTTCGAAGGAAATCGGCCTAATCCAGTAATCGATCCAGCGGGCGGCCTTCGGGCCGCCCACTTCATTCGGGTCGCGGTTCGGGAGGGATCATGACCGATCGCATTTTCGGCGGAGCGATGGTGCTGCTCGCCGCCTTTTTCATTTGGGCGGCCTACCAGATCCAGCTCTCATTCATCACCGATCCGCTCGGGCCCCGTGCGTTTCCGATCGTCATCGGCGTCGTTCTCGGGCTCTGCGGACTGGTGATCGCGGTCAAGCCCGATCCGGAACCCGGTTGGCCGGCGCTCTCGCGCATCGTCGAAATCCTCGCGGCGGCGGTGATTTTCTTCGGATACGGCCAGCTGCTTCCGGAACTCGGCTTTCTGATCTGCACCTTCATCGTCGGCGCCTATCTCGCCTGGCGGCTTGGCTGCGGACTGATCGAGGCGATCATCGCAGGCGCTGCCGTCTCTATCGGCATCTATGTCGTCTTCCACCTCATTCTCGGCCTGTCGCTCGCGCGCGGCCCCTTCGGCTTCTAGGGAGCGATCGCCATGGAAGCCCTTTCGTCGCTGGCGGACGGTTTCTCCGTCGCCTTCACCCTCCAAAACCTCTTCCTCGCATTTGTCGGCTGCTTCCTCGGCACCATCATCGGCGCACTGCCGGGGCTCGGGCCCTCGAACGGCGTTGCGATCCTCATACCCCTCGCCTTCACGCTGGGCCTGCCCGCGACGCCCGCGATCATCCTGCTGACCTCGGTCTATTACGGCGCGATGTATGGCGGGCGCATTTCCTCGATCCTCCTCAACATTCCCGGCGACGAACCGGCGATGATGACGACGCTCGACGGCTATCCGATGGCCATGAAGGGCCATGCCGGGGAGGCGCTGGCGATCTCCGGCATCGCCTCCTTCATCGGCTCTTTCGTCGCGACCTGGGGTCTTGTCTTCCTTGCGCCGGTGCTGGTCGCGATCGCGCTGCTCTTCGGCCCGGCGGAATATTTCGCGCTCTATGTGCTGGCCTTCGCGACGCTCGGCGGGCTTTCGGCCAAGAACCAGGCAAAGAGCGCGCTCGCGGCGGCGATCGGCCTCGGCATTGCGATGATCGGCGTCGACGGCCAGACGGGCGTGCCGCGCTTTTCCTTCGGCGAGGTCCATCTCTACGACGGCATCGACTTTCTCGTCGCCATCGTCGGCCTCTTCGCGGTGTCGGAGGTGTTCCTCTTCCTCGAACATCGGGGCGAGCGCTCCGGACCCGGCGAAGACAAGGTGAAGATCACCGGGCGGATCATGCCGCCGGTCAGCATGCTCAAGGACACGGCAGGCGCGACCGGACGCGGCACCATGATCGGCTTCGTCGCCGGCGTGCTGCCCGGCGCAGGGGCCTCGCTGGGCTCCTTCCTCGCTTACGCTTTCGAGAAGAAATGGAGCGACAAGGACAAGAGCTTCGGGACGGGCAATCCGAAGGGCATCGCGGCACCGGAGGCCGGCAACAACGCCTCGGCCGGCGGAGCGCTCGTGCCCATGCTGGCGCTCGGCGTTCCTGGCTCGGGCACGACGGCCGTGCTGCTCGCCATGCTGCTTGCCCTCAACATCACGCCGGGACCGCTGCTCTTCACCCAGAACGCAGACGTCGTCTGGGGCCTGATTGCCGCGCTCTTCATCGGCAATGTGATGCTGCTCATCATGAACCTGCCGCTGATCGCGCTCTTCGCGCGGGTGCTGCTGATACCGGTGCGCTATCTGATGCCGGCGGTCGCGATGATCTCCTTCGTCTCCGTCTACGGCATTTCCGGCTCGACCTTCGACATCACCATGGTGGTGCTCTTCGGCGTGCTCGGCTGGTTCCTGCGCAAGATCGAGGTGCCGACCGTGCCTGTTGTTCTCGGCATCCTGCTCGGCAATGCGATGGAGGTGAACCTGCGCCGCGAGATGACGATCTCGAACGGCGATCTCTGGGCGCTCATCGACTCGCCGATCTCCATCGTCCTCTGGCTGCTCGCGATCGGCGGCTTCGTTTTCCCGATCGTCATGGGTCAGATCAGGAAGAAGCCGGCGGGTATCAGCGCGACCGAGAAGGAAATGGCCGATCCGGACTGATAGAGCTCAGCGTTTGTCCCTGAGCGCGGTTGAGGACATCGCCGTTCGAGTCCCGTGAAGAAACGTCCAGGCCGGCGCGGGGCGGAAGGCCAAGGTGCCGGCCTCGTGCTCGGGGATACGAAAACGCTCGTAGCGGATCGCGAATTTGGAGGAAAGCGTCGAAAGCGTGTCGCCGGGCCGGTCGACGACCGCGATGGGGACGGTCTCGGCAATCGTCTGCCAGTCCTGCCAGCGATGGAAGCTGGTCAGGCTGTCGGCGCCCATGATCCAGACGAAGTTGCCATGCGGGACGCGCTGTCGGGCGATACGGATCGTGTCGGCGGTGTAGCGCACGTGATAGGCCGCCTCGAAGGCGGTCGCCCGGTGCTGGGGTCCGCGCGCGAGATCGCGCACGGCATCGAGGCGATCGGAGAGCGGTCGAAGCTCGCCATGGTCCTTCAGCGGATTGCCGGGCGTGACCAGCCACCAGACGGCATCGAGCGAGAGCCGCTTGATCGCCCGTTCGGCGACGAGAAGATGCCCTTCGTGCGGTGGGTTGAACGAGCCGCCGTAAAGGCCGATCGCCTGTCCGGCGCCTGCCATCGGGATCTTCAGGTCGTACGGGATCAGGCCGCTCGAGGTGGCCGACGGATCACTGATCGAAGCGCCTGCGATGGTACTCAGAGCCTCGTCTGCCCGGAGCCGCGAACTCGGTAGTTGAAGCTGGTCAGTTGTTCGAGGCCGACGGGACCGCGCGCATGCATCTTCCCGGTCGCGATGCCGATCTCGGCCCCCATGCCGAACTCGCCGCCATCGGCGAACTGGGTCGATGCGTTGTGGAGGAGGATGGCCGAGTCGATGCCGTTCATGAAGGTCTCGACCGCCGCCTCGTCCTCGGCGACGATCGCCTCGGTGTGGTGCGAGGAATGGGCCTCGATGAACTCGACGGCATCCTCAACGCCATCGACCAGCGCGACAGAGATGATCGAGTCGAGATATTCGGTCGCGAAATCCTCTTCGGTGGACGCGTTCGCCCCCTGGTAGATCGCACGCACCTCGTCGGTACCGCGGATTTCGCAACCCTTTTCGGCGAGTGCATCGAGAACCGGGGCGAGGAGCGTGTCCTTCGCCTTGCGGTCGACAAGTAGCGTCTCGGCCGCGCCGCAGATGCCGGTGCGGCGCATCTTGGAATTCACCACGACGTTCACCGCCATGTCGCGATCGGCCGAGCCGTCGATATAGACGTGGCAGAGGCCTTCCAGATGGGCAAAGACCGGCACGCGGGCTTCCGCCTGGACGCGGGCGACGAGGCTCTTGCCGCCGCGCGGCACGATGACGTCGATATTGCCGGAAAGCCCGGCGAGCATCTCGCCGACGGCGGCGCGATCGGTCGAGGGCACGATCTGGATGGCGTGTTCGGGGAGACCCGCCTCGACCAGCCCGGCGCGCAGCGCCGCGTGGATCGCGGCGGAAGAATTCGCCGAGTCCGAGCCGCCGCGCAGGATAACGGCATTGCCGGATTTGAGGCACAGCGCGCCGGCATCGGCGGTGACGTTCGGCCGGCTCTCGTAGATGACGCCCACGACGCCGAGCGGCGTACGCACGCGGCTGATGTCGAGGCCGTTGGGCCGGGTCCAGGAGGCCATGACGTCGCCGACGGGGTCGGGGAGCTCGGCGATCGAGCGGAGGCCCTCGGACATGGCGATGACCCGCGCAGCGTTCAGCGTCAGCCGGTCGATGAAGGAGGCCGGCGACCCCTTTTCCTGGGCACGCGCGACGTCGACTTCGTTCTCGGCGAGAATGGTTCCGAGCGAGCCGACCAGAGCGTCCGCCATCTTCTCGAGCGCCGTGTTCTTCTGCTCCGTCGACGCGGTGGCGAGCACACGGGCGGCAGTACGAGCGCGGACACCGATGCCGTGCATCAGCTCGGTGATTGAGGCGTCTTCGGCCTGGCGTTTGACGGTTTCGAGCATGCTTTTCGATCCGTTGTTTCTGGCGCCCTATCGGCGGTCGGGGCGCGATCTTCTCAAGATTTTTCAGGCTATCGGAGCCAGCCGCGGTAGGCTGGCGTTGTATCCTTCATGTCGTCGAAGAGCCAAACCATTCGGTCGACGAACCAGAGCTTGGCAGCGAGGGTTCCGATCGTGCCGAATACGGTGGCGCAGGCGTCGAGGACGATCAGGCCATAGGTGAGCAGAATTACGAAGAGCCCGCTCGCGGCCGAGAGGATCAGCCCCATCCGTTCGTGATGGCGGGGGATCGGATGGGCTCGCCGCGCGAGAAAGACGCGCTCGCCGAACGTGCCCTTGGAAGCCCAGTTGTCCGTAGAGGCCGGCGGCGGGAAGAGCCGCGGATTGACGAACGTGAATGCTACGATCAGCACGATGGGGATGAGCGCCCACCAGCCGATCCAGACGCGCGACCAGATGGCGAAAGCGAGAGCCGGCAGGATGGCGACGCGGGTCCAAACACTGATCGGATTTGCGTGCCGGGCCCAGGTGGCATCGTCCATGCCCATCAGCCGTTCGCTCGCGCGAAAAATGTCCATCACCTGGCCTCTTCCAGTTCGGCACTGGTCGCGCCCTCCGCGCCCGTGATCGCCAGATCGTCGCGATGAATCATCGCGCCGCGACCCTCATGGCCGAGAGCATCCTCGATCGCGTCGGAGCGAAGGCCCGCAATCTTGCGCGCGTCCTCGGAATCGTATGCGATCAGCCCGCAGGCAACAGCCCTTCCCTTCTGGTCGAGAATGGCGACGGCATCGCCTCGTCTGAATGTGCCGGTGACCTTGACGATGCCGGCGGGCAGGAGGCTCTTGCCGGCGCGAACGGCCTTGAGAGCGCCGACATCGACGGTGATCGCACCGCTCGTCGACAGGTGGCCTGCGATCCAGCGCTTGCGGGCGTTCGTCGGCGTGTCGATCGCCTTGAAGTGGGTGAGCCGTTCACCGTCCTCGATCGCCGACAGGGGATAGAGCCGCTTGCCGAGGGTAATCACCATGTCCGTGCCGGAGGCCGTAGCGATGCGGGCGGCGTCGATCTTGGTCTTCATGCCACCGCGCGAAAGCTCCGAACCGGCGGCACCAGCCATGGCGTCGATCTCCGGCGTCACCTTCTCGACGACAGGAATATGCGTTGCGCTCGGATCGTTCGCGGGGGGCGCCGTATAGAGGCCGTCGACATCGGAGAGGAGGATCAGGAGATCGGCGTCCACCATGGTCGCGACGCGAGCGGCGAGACGATCGTTGTCGCCGTAGCGGATCTCGCCGGTCGCGACCGTGTCGTTCTCATTGATCACCGGAATCGCGCGCATGGACAGAAGCGTGCCGATCGTTGCCCGCGCGTTGAGATAGGAGCGGCGGTGCTCGGTATCGTTGAAGGTGAGCAGAATCTGCCCCGCCTCGAAATTGTGCCGGGCGAGCATTTCCGAATAGGTGCGTGACAGCGCGATCTGGCCGACCGCTGCCGCGGCCTGGCTTTCCTCTAGTTTTAGCGGTCCGGGCGCGATCTTCAGGAGCGTGCGGCCCATGGCGATGGCGCCGGAGGAGACGACGAGTATTTCGTGCCCTCGGCCCGCGAGCCGGGCGATGTCCTCGCAGAGGGATTCCAGCCAGACGCGACGCAGGCCGCGCCCGCGGTCGACGAGGAGAGCGGAGCCGATCTTGATGGTGATCCGCTTATATTTGGAAAGCGGAAAACTCATCGGTCGGGGTCCCCATAGGCAAGGTCGGGGCGCCATTCGCCGGGTTCTTCTTCAGGTGTCTCGCGGCCGGCGGCTATCTCGGACGCGAGCCTGCGCAATGCCTCCGTCAGCCCCTCCCGGCTGACGGCCGAGAGCTGGAGCGCAGTCTTGCCGGAAGCCTCCTTGAGGGCCGCGAGCTTTTCGGCGCGAGCTTCGGCGTCGAGCGTATCGACCTGGCTGAGGCAGAGGATTTCGGGCTTGTCGGTCAGACCGTGGCCGTAGGCTTCGAGTTCGCCTCGCACGGTGCGGTAGGCATGTGCGACGTCTTCCTCATTGCCGGAAACGAGATGGAGGAGGACGCTGGTGCGCTCCACATGGCCGAGGAAACGGTCGCCGATCCCGACGCCGCGATGGGCGCCTTCGATAAGTCCCGGAATATCGGCGATGACGAACTCGCTGGCATTGATCTTGGCAACGCCGAGGCCGGGGTGGAGCGTCGTGAAGGGATAATCCGCGATCTTCGGGCGAGCTCGGGTGACGGTCGAAAGGAAGGTCGACTTGCCGGCATTGGGCAGGCCGACGAGGCCGGCATCGGCAATGAGTTTCAGGCGCAGCCAGATCGTCAGGTCCTGGCCGGGCTGGCCGGGATTGGCGTGGCGCGGCGCCTGATTTACGGAGGACTTGAACCGATCGTTGCCGAAGCCGCCATTGCCGCCGGCGGCGATCTTCTTCTTCTCGCCGACCTTCTGGAGGTCGCAGATCAGAGTCTCGTTGTCCTCGGCGAAGACCTGCGTGCCAGCCGGCACTTTCAGCGTGATGTCCTCGCCGTTGCGGCCATGACGGTTGCGGCCCATCCCATGGACGCCGGTCTCGGCCTTGAAATGCTGCTGGTAGCGATAGTCGATGAGGGTGTTAAGGCCTTCGACGGCCTCCACCCAGACATCGCCGCCGCGGCCGCCGTCGCCGCCGTCCGGCCCGCCGAACTCAACGTGCGCCTCGCGCCGGAACGAGACGGACCCCGCCCCGCCATCGCCCGAACGGACGTAGACCTTGGCCTGGTCGAGAAATTTCATGGCGGCCTTTCGATGTTTCGTTGTTCGGGTTCGGTCGGCGTCGTTCAGTTGCTTGGCTTATAGAAGGTGACGTTCGAACTTGCGAGCGGCAGATAGTATTTCGAGACAGTCACGTCGTTGGTCATCGTGCCATCGCCAAGCAGACGCATGGCGTGGTTGAAGTGGAACAACGTCTGCGAGCCGTTGGGCGCGTAGCCGTCGTAGTCGAGGTCGAGGCTCGTCTCGTCGTAGGTGCCTGAGACCGGCTGGGGTTCGGTCATCGTGCCTCCATCGATCTCGGTCGAGACCGTACCAGAGATCGAGCCGTCGCGATGGGCGAAGAGATCCCAGCGCTGCAGGGCCTCGCCGTCGGCGAAGTTGAAACGCTCGTCGAGCTTGAGTTCCCCTTGGTCGTATGTGCCCTCGAAGCCGGCCGTGAACGCCTCCGTCCAGATGAAAAGCGTGGTGATCGTGCCTCGCGACTTCGAGGCCCCGTCGAAGAAGGCGAGCGGTGCTGTCGCCTTCACGTCCGGGCGGGCCGTCGCGCCTCCAAGCGAAACCGGCGTCAGCAGCACGAGGGTCACCGCGCCGGCGAGGATCGGAAGCGTGTTGGCGATGTTCCGCATCAGCGTCCCCACATTCGGATCGAGCGCCATGAGCACTTGTCGAGCATGTAATGCTCGCTGGCGACACGGCCTGAGGCGAGCGATTCGATCATGCCGGGTCCGACGAAGGCAAAGCCGCACTTGCGGATGAGGTGCCTTGAAGCATCGTTGACCACACGGCAGGAAACATCGATGCGGCCGAGCTTCAGGATCTCGAAGCCGTAGTCGATCAGCTTCTGCACAGCCTCCGTCCCGTAGCCCGCACCCCAGAAGTCCTGCGCGAGCCAGTAGCCAAGTTCGGCGCGGCCATTCTGAGCCCGGTGCAGGCCGCAGATGCCGATGAGGTCGCCGGTCTCGCGGAGGGTGATGGCGAAAATCGCGTTCTCCGGACGACTTGCGATCTCGCGGAGGAAGTCTTCTGCGTCCTCCATCTCGTAAGGCCAAGGCACTCGCGAGAGCATTGAGACGACGTCGTAGTCAGAAAGGTGCCGGGCGATCACCGGCGCGTCCGCTACCGTAGGCGTTCGCAAGGCGAGCCGCCGCGTTCTCAACTCTTCGTCGTCGTCACCTGCGCATATCAGTTCGTCTCTCATCTTGGCCTCCGGCAGAAACGAAATCAGGGGAGATGGCGGCCCATCTCCCCTTTCGTTCTTTGCCGGAAACCTTCGATGCGGGGCTTCCTGAAACGCCGGGGCTATGAGACGCCGGCGCTACTCAGGACACCGGTCATTCAGCGGCGGCGGCCGCCGGGAGTACGGAAATATACGTGCGCTTGTTCGCTTTCTTCTGGAAGACGACCTTGCCGTCTGCCTTGGCGAACAGCGTATGGTCTTTGCCCATTCCGACGTTCACGCCCGGATGCCATCGCGTGCCGCGCTGACGCACGAGAATGTTGCCGGCGATGACCTGCTCGTCGCCGAACTTCTTCACGCCGAGGCGCTTGGATTCCGAGTCGCGTCCGTTGCGCGAGGAACCGCCAGCTTTCTTATGTGCCATTTCGAACTCTCCTTACCCCGCTTGCGGGGCCGATGGGCTCGTGTTCAGCCCAGACTATGCGTTTGATCGGTTCATGCGACCCGTTTTTTAGGTCGCTTCGACGAAATTCCCGGTTACGCGCCGGCGATGTCGGCGACGCGGACCCGGGTGAGGTCCTGGCGATGCCCGCGTGTGCGCTTGGAATTCTGGCGACGGCGCTTCTTGAAGGAGATGACCTTCTTTCCGCGCGTCTGCTCGACGATTTCCAGGGTGACCTTGGCGCCATTCACGAACGGCGTTCCGATCTTGGAGCCGACCATGAGGACTTCGGCCAGTTCCACCTTGTCGCCGGCTTCACCCGGAATGCGTTCGATGGTGAACTGATCATCGGCGGCAACGCGATACTGCTTGCCTCCGGTCTTGATGACTGCGAACATTTTATCTCCGTTCGTCTGATCGGCTCTCGTGCTGATCCTGCGGAGGCAGGTTCGCCGGGCCGTCTTCTTGTTCAGTCGGTTGACGTTTAAGACACCAAAAGGCTGGATCACGCATGGATGCGTTCCAGCCTTTCGTTCGAGGGCTCGTATAAGCGCGGACTGCCGGGTCGTCAAGCACGCGGGCGGTCACGGACCGGTGTTGCCGTGTGTCGGTCTGTTCTAGCCTATCTCGTCCAAACCGAGATCGACGATCGGGGCGGAGTGGGTGAGCCAGCCGACAGAAATGAGGTCGACGCCAGCAGCGGAGACCGGGCCGATGGTTTCCTTTGTCATGCTGCCCGAGGCCTCGGTGATCGCGCGTCCGTCGACGATGCGGACGGCCTCCGCAAGCAACTCCGGGCTCATATTGTCGAGGAGGACCGCGCCCGGCCTGTGGGCCATCGCCTCTTCGAGCTGTTCGAGCGTGTCGACCTCGACCTCGATCATCAGCATATGGCCGGCATAGGCTTTCGCGCGCTTCATCGCCTCCGAGACCGAGCCGGCGACGGCAATGTGGTTGTCCTTGATGAGGATCGCGTCGTCGAGGCCGTATCGGTGATTGCCGCCCCCACCGGCCTTCACGGCATGCTTCTCGAGGTTGCGCAGGCCGGGCGTCGTCTTGCGGGTGCAGACGATGTCGGCCTTGCCGTGCGCCTTGGCGACCGCGACGAGATCGGCGGTCGCCGTCGCGATGCCGGAGAGATGGCAGAGGAGGTTGAGAGCGACACGCTCGGCCGTAAGGATCGAGCGCGCGGGACCTTCCATCCGCAGCACCGCATCGCCGGGCTCGAAGAACGCCCCATCCGCCGCGACGATTTCGAGGCTGACCGAGGGATCGACCAGTTCGAACGCGAGACGTGCTGCTTGGATGCCGGCGAGCGTGCCAGGCTCGCGGGCGGCAATCTGACCGCGCATCCGCGCATCCGCGGGAACAACGGCTTCGGACGTGACGTCGCCACGGCGGCCGAGATCCTCGTGGAGAGCGGCGCGGACGATCGGCTCGATCAAAAAGCGGGAGGGGCCGGCGAGGGCCGCGGCACGCAGGGCGGACATGGGGTCTGATCTCTTCTCGATGGGCAAGGGTCAGCCGGCGAGCGCCGGGCTTGTCGCCTCGCTCCGAAAGGCGGCGGGATGCGGATCGTGGGTTGCGACGAGGTCGTGGAGCCGCATGCGGCTGTGCACGGGCGCGTCCTCCTGTGGATGATCGGTCCGGAAGTGCGCGCCGCGGCTTTCCTCGCGGGCCAACGCGGCCCGCGCGATCACGAGACCGATTTCGGCGGCGGCAAAGCCGCGGGCCGCCAGAGGCGAGAGATCGTCGATTGCCTGATCGAGACCCTCAACATCGCGCGAGACCCCGACATTGCGGGCCATGATCGCGCGGGTCGCGAACAGGGCGTCGCGGGCCTCGCGCTCCTTCGGAGACCGCAACGGCGCGCCTGCGAGCGCCAGGCGAGCCGATCCCGCTTGTGGACCCGAGGCGGCGATGTCCTCGGCGATCCGGCGTCCGAAGACGAGCGCTTCGGCGAGCGAATTCGAGGCGAGACGGTTCGCGCCGTGGAGGCCTGTCGAGGCGCATTCGCCGGCCGCCCAAAGGCCGGGCACGGAGGAGCGTCCGAGCGCGTCGGTCTCGATGCCGCCCATGTGGTAGTGCGCGGCGGGCGTGACCGGGATTGCCTGCATCGCCGGATCGATGCCGTTTGCGCGGCATAGGCCAGTGACCGTTGGGAAGCGCTTCGCGATCGCCGCGCCGAGATGGGTGGCGTCGAGGGTGACGGCGTCGCCTCTCGCCCGCTCGGCGAAGATCGCGCGGGCGACGACGTCGCGCGGGGCGAGTTCGCGGCCCGGTATATCCGCCATGAAGCGTTCGCCCCTGCCGTTAAGGAGAATCGCACCCTCCCCGCGCAGGGCTTCGGTTGCGAGCGGCAGCGGCGCGCCGGGCATCGCGGCGATATCGATCGCGGTCGGGTGGAACTGCACGAACTCCATGTCGCGCAGGAACGCACCGGCGCGGGCGGCGAGCGCGAGGCCGGATCCGGTTGCGCTGGAAGGGTTCGTCGTCTGGGCGTAGAGGGCGCCGAGCCCGCCTGTGGCGAGGACGGTAGCGCCTGCAGCGATGGCGAACGCCTCGCCGCCGATCGCACGGCAGAGCGCGCCAGCCACACGCCCCTCCCCGTCCTTCAGAAGCGCCGTGGCTGCAACGCGTTCGAGGACAGTGATACGCGGATTGGCACGCGCGGCTCCGACCAGTGCCTTCAGAACGGCGTGGCCGGTACCGTCGCCGCCGGCCTTGACGATACGGCGGGCCGAATGAGCCGCTTCCAAACCGAGAGACAGTTCGCCCCCGTTCTCGCGATCGAATGGAACGTCGAGACCATCAAGCCAGCGGACCGCATCACGGACCTCGGTCGCGACCAGGAGGGCGACCTCCGGCTCGGTCAGACCGGCGCCGGCCGCGACGGTATCGCGCGCATGGGCCTCGGGTCCGTCGCTTGGGCCAAGCGCTGCGGCGATGCCGCCCTGCGCCCAGTCGGTCGCCGCCTCAAGGCCGAGCGGCGCGGCGGTGACGAGTGTCACCGGCCCATGCTCGGCAAGCTTCAGCGCAGTCGTCAGGCCGGCGACCCCCGCTCCGATGACAAGAGCAGGCGTTTCGACCGACGGTCTCACGGCGTCGAAGTGGTCCGGGATGTGATGAAAGGTCATGCCGCTTGCCTTCTCGAGGCTGGACAAGGAAGGGATGGCGGCATCTGAAGGACGCCGCCACGAGAGCCGTTCGCTCAGTTCCTGACTTCGAGCATCCGTTCAACGGCCCGGCGCGCCGGAGCCATAAGATGCTTCGGCACGATCACCTCGTGTTCCATGTTCTCCAGCGCCGAGCGGATGTTCTTGAGGTTGATCCGCTTCATGTGCGGGCAGAGATTGCACGGCTTGACGAATTCCGTCTCCGGGTTCGCAGCCGCCACGTTGTCGCTCATCGAGCATTCGGTGATAAGCGCGACGCGCGCGGGCTTCTTGTTCGCCACGAAGTCCGACATGTTTGCCGTCGAGCCGGCATAGTCTGCTTCGGCCACCACCTCCGGCGGGCATTCCGGATGGGCGAGGATCGTCACACCCGGATAGGCCTCACGCATGTCGCGTATGTCCTGCGGGGTGAACTGCTCGTGGACTTCGCAGTGGCCGGCCCAGGTGAGGATCTCGACCTCGGGAATGTCGCGCTGGACATTCTGGGCGAGATATTCGTCGGGCAGCATCAGGACGCGCGGCACGCCGAGCGAACGGATGACGGCATGTGCGTTGCCCGAGGTGCAGCAGATGTCCGAGGCCGCTTTCACCTCGGCCGAGGTGTTGACGTAGGTCACCACCGGAACGCCGGGATATTTCTGGCGGAGCAGTGCGATGTCTTCAGCCGTGATCGAGTCGGCGAGCGAGCAGCCGGCGCGCATGTCCGGGATGAGGACGGTCTTATCCGGGTTGAGGAGCTTCGCCGTCTCGGCCATGAAGTGGACGCCGGCCATGACAATGACGTCGGCATCGGTCGTCACGGCCTCGCGGGCAAGCGCCAGCGAGTCGCCGACGATGTCGGAGACGGTGTGGAAGATTTCCGGCGTCTGGTAGTTGTGGGCGAGGATGACGGCGTTCGTCTCGCGCTTCAGATCGAGGATGGCCTGAACGTCATCCTCCATCGTCGCCCATTCGGGCTTCGGAATGAAACGGCTCACCTTGTCGTAAAGCGCGTCGGTCGTCCGGAGTTTTGGGCGTTCGAGAACGAGTTCGGTCATCGCGGGTCACCTCCATCCGCGACCGGGCCGAAGCCTGAAGACGCGGGTTGTCATTCGGCCCTTCCCGAGCCGGCTTATGCTAGATATGAGCATAAGTACGGGAATGCAAGTCGGGAGGTCAAATCTTGTGCGAAGTGGCGCAGTGACGATTTCGTCATCTGAGACGAAGAGCTTGATTTCAGGCGGTTTCGCCGGGACGTTCCATTGTGATCTCCGGACGATAGCGGAAAAGCTTGGCCGGCCGGCCGCCGGTCTGGGTCGAGAGGCGGCCGGTCTCCTCGATCAGCCCCTGGCTTTCCATCAAACGCCGGAAGTTCGGCTTGTGCAGGCGAACGCCCGACAGCGCTTCGGCGATGCGCTGGAGATCGAACAGGGTGAATTCGTCCGGCATCAGCTCGAAGAGAACCGGACGATACTTGATCTTGGCGCGCAGCCGGCCGATCGCCGTCGCCAGCATGCGCCGATGATCGAGGGCTAGCGGCACCCCGGTATCGGCCCGTGCGCGAACCGCGCAGCCGCGATCGCGCCCCGCCTCGGCGACAAGACCGGCCTCGTAAAGAAGCTCGTAGCGTTCGAGCACGCGCTCCTCGTTCCATCGCTGGCCGTCCTCCCCGAACGCGGACGCGATCCGGGCGAGACGGCCGCGTTTCGTTCCGGAGCCGGCGTCTTCCGCCCAATCCTGCAAATCCTCCCGCAGAAGCGCGATCGAGCCTGGTGCGCCGTCGCGCCAGTCCTCGTAGGGGAAATGGGCATAGAGATCGGCCCAGCCGGCGGCGGGGCGTTCGTCGGCCGCGCCGCGCACCAGCGCCAGATAGGCGATAGAGACAAAGCGCCTCGTGCCGGGCCGGCTTTTGTCGCCGAAGGTGTAGAGCTGTTCGACGAAACCGAGGGGTTGGCCTGTCTGACGCTCCACCCAGCTGCGGACACCGGCCTCGAGGGTGCGGTGCTCCGCTTCGAGCGGGCCGGAGGGCAGCGCAGGCATTCCCTCCTCACCGGAATTGGCGAGGAGCACCCGCGGGCCGGCATCGTCGAAGGCAACGACGACCGCGTTGAGGCCCACCCCGACGGTTTGCCCCTGGTGGGCGTGGAGCTCCACAGCACCGTCCGCTCGCTCGGCCATGCTCATCGGATTTCGCTCGCCCATCCCTAAAGCGCTGCTCGGTTCCTCCAGATAGCAACGATCGGGCCGCTTAAGGAAGCCTTAGAAGGCTCGCTCGTTCACCTAACGGTAACGACGAATCCATCTTGGCGCCTGGCCTGATGTCCGGATTCACCCCTCGTTGAACTCTTCCGTCGTCTAACGAAGTAAGATCAAGGAGGGGTCCATGCGAGAGACCGCTTTTCACAACTCGAACGCCAGGACACTCGGTAGCCTCTTCAAGCGTCTGCGGAAGGATCGCGGGGGCGTCGCTGCGATTGAATTCGTGCTGTGTGCATTCCCATTCTTCGCGCTCTTTCTTGCAATTATCGAGACCGCCATTCTTTTCACGGCCGGGATCGTCCTCGAAAGCGGGGTCCAGGGCGTGGCGCGACAGATCCTGACCGGCCAGCTGCAGAGTGCGGGCGACGAAGCTCCGACCAAGGAGGAGTTCAAGCAGCTCGTCTGCGACCGCATCGACTACTTCCTCGCCTGTGACAAGATCCAGGTCGACCTCAAGACCTTCGACGATTACTCCGCCATCGATCTGAGCTACGATCCGGATGGGTTCGGATACGATCTGGGCGGCAGCGAGGACATCAACGTGCTTCGGGTCTTCTACGAGTGGGAATGGCAGACTTCGATGCTTCACGCCCTATCCGGGGACGATAACGGCAAGCTGACCTTTGCCTCCGTCGCCGCATTCCGTAACGAGCCCTTCTGATGATCGCCACGATTTCGAGACGATTCCGCTCCGCCCGTCGCAGTTTCGCCGCCGCCAATACCGGTGTCGCCGCAATCGAATGCGTGATGATCCTGCCGTTGTTCGTCGTTCTCTATCTCGGCATGTTCGAGGGCTCCAAGATCTACGAAGGCGCCAGCAAGGCGAACACGGCCGCTGAGACCATAGGCGATCTCGTCTCTCGCACACGCTCGATCTCGTCGAGTGAGATTAACAGCATCTTCGAGATCTCAGAGGCGATCATGTACCCGCTGAACGCCAGCAAACTTGCTGTAACAATCTCCGCCATCGAGATCGACGACGAG
Source organism: Fulvimarina pelagi HTCC2506 (assembly GCF_000153705.1). Taxonomy (GTDB): domain Bacteria; phylum Pseudomonadota; class Alphaproteobacteria; order Rhizobiales; family Rhizobiaceae; genus Fulvimarina; species Fulvimarina pelagi. The sequence goes on along the minus strand of NZ_DS022272.1, from coordinate 3,578,395 downwards.
GGTAAAGGCAAGGTCGCCTGGTCGAAGAAGGACAGCGGCGCGGGATTCGCCAAGGGGTCCAGCTATCCGCTGTCTGACGAATTGAAGCAGAACCCGAGCAAGTTTCTGATCATCGTCGACACGCGATACACGTACGAATCGCCTCTGATCAACACAGTGATCGCGTCCAGCCTCGAAATCGACAGGCAGTTCGCGTCCGTTCCGCGGTTGTCCGAAAACATTCCGTGCGGCGACTGCTGAGCAGGCATTGTCCGAACCGGGTCGACCAGCACCACGGTCCCGTCAGTAGGGCGAGACGGTGTCGTAGACCTGGTGCCCCCAGCCGGGCTGCTGGACCTCGGTGATCCGGCCCCGTCCGCCGTAGGAAATGCGGGCTTCGGCGATCTTATCGTAGTCGATCGTATTGTTCGGCAGGATGTCGCGCGGGCGGATGATGCCGGCGATCGAGAGAACGCGCACCTCGAAGTTGACGCGCACCTCCTGCTGGCCGGAGATGAACAGGTTGCCGTTCGGCAGTTCCTGGGTGACGACCGCTGCGACCGAGAGCTCGATGTCCTCCGAGCGTTTAACCCGGCCGCTGCCTTTGGCGTCCGATCCCCCGTCGAGGCCGAGCGTCGCGCCGACGGTCGGCAGCGCCCAGCTGCCGAAGCTGCCGGAGATATCAGCACCGCCGGAGATACCGGACTCGCGCTCGCGCTCGGAGAGATTGGCGAGGGAGGCCTTGTCCGAAATGTTGATCTTCACCGTCACGATGTCGCCCATCGAGAGCGCGCGCGGATCCTGATAGAAGTCGGCGCGCGAATCCGTCCAGAGCGAGTTCTTCGCGCCCGTCCCGCCTTTCGGGAAGGAAGCCGGCGTGACAAGGTTCGGATACTGGTAGATGCCCGCGCCGACCGGCGAAAGCGCCGGCTCGCGAAAGGCGTCTTGGCTGTTGGTCGAACATCCGGCAAGGAGTACGAGGACGAGTGGAGCCGCGTATCTGAGGGTCACGATGCGTTCTCCGCGACGGTCTGGCTTTCGGTGTCTTGGCCGGTGTCGGTCGAGGTCTTCTCGACGATGAGCCTGGCGATCTCGGCAGCCTTGTCCGGCTCCATCTCGGCCAGCACGCTGCTCGCCTGGCGCGATTTGAGGCGCACGAGGATCATCGCCGCGTTCTCCGTGCCGAGCTTGGCAAGCTGCGGCGCGGCCATGTCCGGCTTCATCTGGGCGTAGATGTCGACGACGATCGTGGAGGCGTTGTCGAGGAAGGCTTTACGCTCCTTGATCCACTCCTGATAGTCCGCACGCCGGGTTTCAAGCTCGTCGATTTTGGCCGTTATCTCGGACTCAATGTCCCTCAGCTGCTTTGCCTGAAGGGCGTGGCGCGCGTCCTGGGCCTTGTCGGCGATGTTGAGGCAGTAGCGTTCGACCTCCGACATCGGCTTCTCCTCGGCAGCCTTCGGCTCCCCGGTCGCCTCGTCGATGATACGCACCTCCTGGGGTGGGATCTCAGGCGGCGCGGCCGGTGTCTCGGCGCCGGCCGCAAAGGCGGCGTGAGGGAGGCTGACCGCGGCCGTCGCGACGAGCGCGAGAAAGAGCGTGAAACGTGTTGTCGGTCGGGCTGTCATTGCACCACCAGTTCGGCTTGAAGGGCGCCGGCGGTCTTGATCGCCTGCAGGATCGCGATGATCCCTGAGGGTTTGAGACCGATGCGGTTAAGGCCGCGCACCACGGTTTCGAGATCTGTGCCGCCGACGAAGGCGAAATTTCCGCCCGTCTCATTGGTGTCGACGATCGTTTCGGAGGTCACGACCGTCTCGCCGTCGGAGAAAGGCGCGGGCTGGGAGACGGCGGGAAGTTCCGACACGCGGACGGTGAGATTGCCATGCGTGAGCGCCACGGTGGAGATCTGAACGTTCTGGCCGATGACGATCGTGCCGGTTCGCTCGTCGATCACGACCTTGGCGACCTGATCGGGATCGACGCGCAGATCGCCGATCTCGGCGAGAAAACGGACGGCTGAGACATTGGCCGGCCGGTCGAGATGGAGGGTCCGGAAGTCCTCTTCCCGAGCGACCGGACGGCCCCAGCGGTTGCGCGCATAGGCGTTGATCAGGTCGACGGTGCGGACCATCGTCTTGAAGTCGGGATTGGAGAGCTCCATCGAGAGCTGGCCGTCGTCGTAGAAATGGCCCGGAACCTCGCGCTCGACGAAGGCGCCGTTCGGCACGCGGCCTGCCGTGGGCACACCCTGCGTCAGACGCTCGCTCGCGCCCTCGGAAGTGAAGCCGGAAACGGCGACGGGGCCCTGCGCCACCGCGTAGATCTCGCCATCGGCACCGTACAGCGGCGTCATGACGAGCGTTCCGCCCATCAGCGAGGTCGCATCGCCGAGAGAGGCGACGTTGACGTCGATGCGCGAGCCGGTGCCGATGAACGCAGGCAGTTCGGCGGTGACCGTGACGGCCGCGACGTTCTTGCCACCTGCCCGGTCGGAGCGGATGTTGACGCCCATGCGGTCGAGCATGGATTGCAGCGACTGCTCGGTATAGGGCGAGTTGCGCATGGAATCACCGGTGCCCTGAAGGCCGATGACGAGGCCATAGCCGACGAGCTGATTGCCGCGCACGCCGCGCACGTTGGTGATGTCCTTGATGCGAACGGTTCCGGCCGCGCCGCCGGGGTCGCCGGTCACGTAGCCGGGCGAGGCCGGGGCGTAGCCGGCATAGTCGGTGCCGGGATAGTCGGCCGCCATTGCCGAGGGCGCGAGTGAGATCGCAAGGCTTGCAAGTGCTGTGAGAATGCGGCGGGGCACTGGCATCATCCTTCGACGGCGATCGTCCCGTCGGGCGATATTCGGCCCGAGATGGTGATGCCGCTATCGGTATTGCGGACGCGGATCGTCTCGCCTTCCTGGCCCGACTCGAGCGCCATGCCGAGGCCGGTGATGACCAGCCCCTCCTCCGCATAGATCAACGTGACGTTCGTGCCCGCCTTGACGGCGTCCGGCGTCGTCAGGTCGGCGCGTCGGATCGCCTTGCCGGGCAGTAGCGTGCGGCGCGCGACATGGCCGTAAAGATCTTCCCTGTCGACGACGAAGAGGCCGACCTTCTCGTCCTTGACGATGAAGGTGCGGGTCGAAAGGCCCGCCGCGACGATGTCCTGTCCGGGATAGATGACGACGCCGGGAACCGGCATGTCGAGCTCGGCGGCGAGCGATCCGGTGGCGCCCGATAGGCCGAGGCTCAGCGCGAGCGCGGTCTTGAGGAGGCGCCCGGCCATATCAGCGAATGCCCTTGGAGACGACGCTCGCCATTTCGTCGGCGGCACTGATGATCTTCGAGTTCATCTCGTAGGCGCGCTGGGCGGAGATCAGTTCGGAGATCTCCTTCACCGGGTCGACGTTGGAGTCTTCTAGATAGCCCTGATGCACGACGCCGTAGCCGGGATCGCCGGGCACACCGACGACCGGTGCACCGGAGGCGACGGTCTCGGAAAAGAGGTTTCCACCCTCGGCGTGGAGGCCGGCATTGTTCGCGAAGGTGGCGAGCGTCAGCTGCCCGACATCCTGCAATTCGCCCTCGACCCGGGCATAGACCTGCCCAGCCTCGTTGACGACGATTTCGGAGGTGTTGGCAGGAACAGTCAGTTCCGGATCGACGAGATAGCCGTCGAGGGTCACGATCTGGCCTTCGGCGTTGGTGTTGAAGGCGCCGTCGCGGGTATAGCGGATCGCGCCGCCCGGACCCTGGATTTGAAACCAGCCCTCGCCGTTGAGCGCGAGATCGAGCTTGTTGCCGGTTTCCTTCAGGGCGCCCTGAAGGTGAACGTTGCGGATCGCCGCGAGCCGGACGCCGAGGCCGAGCTGGGCTCCCTCGGGCACAACGCCTTCCGCGCCTGCCGCGGCGACGCCCTTGGCGCGCTCCACCTGGTAGAGAAGGTCGGTGAATTCCGCCCGTGCCCTCTTGAAGCCGGTCGTGTTCACGTTGGCGATGTTGTTGGCGATGACCTCGACGTTGGTTTCCTGGGCGTTCATGCCCGTTGCCGCGATCGCAAGTGCGCGCATGGCGTCTCTCCTTGGGTTGGGAACCGGACGCCGGGCGTCCTTCGTCGTGGTGCTTCCTGCCAGGCCGCAATTCTCTCAGGCGAGGATCACGTGGGGCTGACCGAAGGGGGATTCCTCGCCCCTCAGATCTGCATGCGCGACAGTTCCATGTAAGCGGCGACCGCCTTGTCCCGAACGGCGACGGCGGTCTGGAGCGTACGCTCGGCGCTCATCACGGCCTCGACCACGGCCTGGGTGGAAGCCTTGCCGTTGACGCCCTGGATCGAGGTTGCCTCGGCGGTCTTAACCGTGTCGGCGGCGTCGACCATGACCCGCGACAGGACTTCGGAGAACTCGTTGAACTGGGTCGGCTGGGTCCGCGAGACCTGGGCCATGCCCTCGGAAGCTGAGGGCGCCTGGGTCTGTGTGACGGTGGAATCGAACAGGGAGGATCCGATCGCTGGGATCATGGTGGTCAGCTCCTCAGGAGGTCTATGGTCATGTTGATGATCTCGCGCGCCTGCTTGATCACCTGTATGTTGGCTTCGTAGGATCGGTTGGCCTCGCGCATGTCCATCATCTCGGTGAGCATGTTGACGTTCGGGCGCTTGACGTAGCCGTTCTCATCGGCCGCCGGATTGCCGGGATCGTAGGTGGACTCAAAGTCGGCCTTGTCGGTGCCAATGTCGGTGACGCGCACGAGGTTGGCGCCGGTGACCTCGTCGAGCGTCGCGCCGAAGGTGACGGTCTTACGAACGTAAGGATCAGCGCCGGGCGTATCGCCCGTAGTCTCGGCATTGGCGACATTCTCGGAGACGACGCGCAGGCGCGTCGACTGGGCCTCCATGCCGGAAGCGGCGATCTTGAGCGAGGAGACGAGCGGATCGGCCATGGCGCTTACCCCCTGATCGTCGTCATGAACATGCGGTGGAAGCTTTTGACGATCGAGGTGTTCAGCGAATAGTCACGACTGACCTCACCGGCCTTCATCATTTCCTGCTCGACGGCGACGGAGTTGCCGGAATGCTTGACGTCCCAGGTCACGGCCTCGGTGGCTTCGGCCTCGGCCGTTCCGCCACCGAATCCGACCAGATGCTTTGGATTGGATGCCGTTTGGGCAAGCGCGGTATTGTCCAGCACCTGTTCGAAGGGGGTGATGTCCTTCGCGGTGTAGCCCGGCGTGTTCACATTGGCGACGTTCTCAGCCACCAGCGCCTGGCGATGAGAGAGCCAGTCCGCCTGCTTCGATGTCAGCGAAAAGAGATAGACCTGATCCAACACGGCCTCCCATTAACGGGATTTCAAGTTGTACCGGGTGTAGGCCGAAGCGCTTGTCCGAAGCTGAAGGTGTGAAGGAAGAGTTAAAGCAGGACGGATCGATGGCCGTTAGTTCGGCATCGTCTTGCCGATCGATGGGCGTTCGCTGACTCTTTCGGCGAAGGCGTCGAGGTTCGGCGTCGCGGGCATCCAGTCGGCATCCGGGAAGCGCAGCTTTACATAGTGAAGGGCCGTTACGGTGCTGATCTCGGCAAGTCCGATATCGCTCGTCGAAAGCTTGTCCGTCATACCCTCAAGTCTCTGCAACCCGTTCACCATGGAACGGCGACGACGCTGGCCCATCTCGGAGCCGTCGAAGGCGGAATCGCCAAATTCGCCAGACACAATCTTGCGCCCGTTCAGCGTATAGACCGCCGAGTCGAAAACGCCGAAGGCGAACCCTGAGATTTCGTAATCCGTGACCGTCATGGTTTTCAGATGCGAGCCGTCCGGCGCGATGTCGGCGGCATGTCGCGCAATGATCAGCGCTTCTGTGAGGATCGACCCATCGTCGAGTTCGAGTGTCGGGATACGTTGGGCGGGATTACGATCCACGAGTCGATCCGGGCTCTCCCACTGGTTCACCACGTCGATCTCGGGATGCGCGCCCGCCTCCATCAGCATGGCGTGAGCCACGCGGGCGAAAGGCGACGTCGCATTCTTGAAGAGCTTCATGGCATCCGATCCTTGCTGGGGCGCGCGAGGTCAGATAGGGCATCAACGTCGAAGGCAATGCGGAAGCTTGCGCCGCATGCTCGGAGCGAGGGCTGACTATCAGCCTGATGATCAGGCCTCATCTCCCGTTTTCATGAGACGCGCGTCGCTCAGCGCGCGTTGAAAGCGTTCCGTATCGGAGGCTTCGCCGCCCGATGGGCCGGAGAGGTCGACATAAGTGATGTCGACGGCAGCCGTCGAGGCGCTGAGCTCCAGCCGGAAATGAGCGGTTACGCCATCGTGCTGGAATTCCAGCGCAAGCGCGACGATGGGTTTGGTACCCCAGGACACGGCGACGTCGCCGGAATTGGCAAAGCGCAGGACGCCAGGCTTGAGTGTGAGTTCAGCGCTCGACGAGACGATGTCCTCGATATTGGCGTATTTCTCGAAGCGCAGATAGGCGACGTAGTCGGCGACGTCGACGAGACGCAATTCGGCGACGAATTCGCGGATTGCGTCAGCGAGCAGCTTCTCGCGGGTGAGAGAGGCCCGCTTTTTCACGTCAAGCATGGTGGCGGATGGCTCCCGTCGGGCGAACGGCGTCATGCCAGAGATCTGGCGTCCGGTCTCGTCTTAGACGATCGGAGGTGAATGCCGGCATCCGTGGTGCCTCTCTCGGGCGGCCCGTCAAGCGCGTCGGTGGGGCCGGTGCCGCATCATCACGCGGTCGCGACGCTGACCTTCGAGCCCTCCCGGGTGTGAAGATAATAGATGATTTCCGCCACCGCCTTGAAGAATTCAGGTGGAATCATCTGATCGATGTGAACATGATCATACATCGATCTTGCGAGGAGCTTGTCCTCGATCACCGGGATTTCTTTTTCTTCTGCGACTTCGCGGATCTTCAGCGCGACGAGATCGGTGCCTTTCGCGACCACCATCGGCGCGCCGCCCTCCTCCCGCTTGTAACGCAAGGCGATGGCATAGTGGGTCGGGTTGGCGATGACCAGCGTGGCGTTGGGCACCGCTGCGATCATGCGCTTCCTCGAGCGCTCGCGGGCAATCTGCTTCTGCCGTTGTTTGACCATCGGATCGCCGTCGGTCTGCTTGTGCTCGTCCTTGATCTCCTGCTTCGACATCATGATGTCGCGGCGCCAATGAATGCGCGTCATGGCGATATCGGCCGCGACGAGGACGATCGTCGCGATCGAAACGCCCGACAGAAGCTTCATGGCAAGGTCGAGCACCAGTTCGGGAACCTGAACCGGATCGGCCAGCATCGTCTGGATCATCGTTCCGAGATTGGAGACGATGAGAGTGCCGACGACGACGCCTATCATGAGGAACTTGAACACGGCCTTGGCGAACTCCGTCAGACCGCGCGGGCCGAAAATGCGCTTGAGACCGGAGGCCGGCGAGATGTTCGATGCCTTCGGCTTGATCCGTTCGAAATTGACCTGGGGTGGGTTCTGCAGGACGGAGGCGAGAATGCCGCCGATACACAGGAAGATCGCCACCGGTACGAGAAAGATCGCCGCTTCCGTGCTGAGCACACTGAGAACATGCAGGGCGTCCCGGCTTGTCTCCAATTCCCACTGGAGAGGATTGTCGAACGTCGTCTGCAGGGTCGTGAGAAGGCGGTAACCGGACTCGCGAGCCTGCAGGGCGATGAACAGCGATATCGCCAGAAAAGACGCCAGGACCGGAGCTTCGCGAGAATTGGGAAGGTTGCCCTTCTCGATCGTGTCGCGAATCTTCTTTTCGGTCGGCTGTTCCGTCTTTTGGGAACGATCTTCGCTCTCCGCCACAGCCGATTAGTCCGCAATTTTCGTTTCGTTTAAATGAAACGGCATGGTTAAGCGGCTCTGACCGCTCGTCCCAGTCCGCCTAATCCTCGTCCTCGCTCTCACGCAGGATGATCGTGCCTTCACCGGCCAGTTCGAGCGCCCGGCCCGCTATGTCGCGTCGGGCCGCCTCGATAGCGTCCTTGGTGGCGTTCGATTCCTGTGAGAGTTCCGCTTCGATCATACGACGCGCCCGTGCTCCCTGAGCAGAGAGTATCGACTCGCGGATATCGTCCGGTGCGCCCTGAAGGGCGAGAATGATCGTCTCGGCGCCGATGCCGTCGAAAAGGGTGAGCCGCGCTTTCTGCGGCATTCCGGGAATGTCCTCGAAGGCGAAGAGGAGCTTGCGCAACTCCATCGCCTCTTCCGGCTGGTCGACCTCGATGAAGTCGATCAGTTCGGTGCTCTCGTCCTTCGCAAGGCGGTTCACGACATTGGCAAGGATCGTGTGTCGCCCCTCACCGGCCTGGTCGTCGCCTGTGACTAGATAAGTCTGGCGCACGTGGGACTCGAAGAGGCTCTGGATCGGGCCCGCAAGCGGCTTGATTTGTAGCATGCGCTTCAGGACGTCGTTCCTGAGGTCGGGCTCGAAAGCGCGGACGATCAGGACGGCAGCATCGCTCGGCACCTTGGACAGAAGAATCGCGATGATATGCGGATGCTCTCCGGACAGTTTCTTCGCAAGGACCTCGCCTTCGATGTCGGCGACCGCTTCCCAGACGTTGCGCTTGTCCTGGGCGAGCATGGTCTGGATCGCGCGGCTCTTCTCGTCCGGGAAAAGCGCCTCGTATTCGTTTTCGCTGAGGGCGTTGCGAAGGAGATCCGCCATCTGCTGGCCGGGTCCGGGGAAGATCGGCCCGCGCTTGAAGGTCGAGGCGAAGTCTTCGACGACCTCGTCGATCTGGTCCGGCGAGACGTTCTCGAGCTTCGCCGCCGCTGCCTTGAGCGAAACGATCTCGTCCGGCGCCATATGCTTGAGGAGCCGCGAAGCGCCTTCCGGCCCCAGCGCCAGGAGCAGGACGGCCGCCCGTGCTCCTCCGCGCAGGGGAGCTGCATGCAGCTCTTCGGAATAACTCGCCAGGCTGTTCATGATGCGATCAGGCCGCCTTCGCCTTCTTCGCGGTCAGTTTGGATCCGGGAGTCGCGACTTCGGTCAGCGTCACGCCGAACTGCTGGTCGTCCTGATCGAGGACGACGATCTCGCCCCGGGCGATGACCCGGCCGTTGACGACGACGTCGATCGGATCGCCGACCTTCGTGTCGAGCTTCACGATCGAACCCCGATTGAGCTTGAGGAGTTCGGAAACACTCATCCGGGCCGAACCGAGAACCACCTGCATGGTGACCGAAACGTCGAGGACGAGATCGAGGTCCATCTTGTCCGCCCCGCGGAAGTCCGGCCGGCGATCGTCTTCCTCACCGCCTTCTTCATCCATGTAGGGCTGGCCGCTGTGCTCGATTTCGCTGCCGTGGGGGTCGTTCGGATCGATCATGGAGTATCATTCTCCGTCTGGCATGGCTGGCATTGCGCGGACGTCATTCCGGCGCGTTCTCCGATCTGTAATGACGCGAACTTATCCGAAACTGCCGCGGGGGCCGGAACGTCAATTTTTCCGGCTGAATGCCGTGGAGGTTCCGGCCGACACTGCTTTGCCCGCGTGAAAATCCGCGCGCTGAACGAGATCGGCGAGCCTTACACCGGCTTCGGCCGCCTTCAGCCGTTCGGCTTCGAGCGCTCTGAGGGTCGAAACGCCCTCGTATTTGAGTGCGATGACGGCTTCGGCGGCTTTGTTGAGAGAAGCCTCGGACTGTTCGAGCGCAGCGGCGAGCCCTCGCTCCGACTCGCGCAGCGATTTCAATTCGTTGTACATCCGCCCGCTTCTGAGCGCGGTCACGACGAGCGCGACCATCAGGACGAGATCAATCAGATAGGATGCCATTGATGAATTCCTGGGTCGGATCGACCGCCTCCTCGAACCGGGCGACATAGGAGCCGCGCGAGAAGCCGACCTGAGACTTGAAGATGGGCTTACCTTCGCACTCGAGCGTGATCAGTTCGCTGACCATGACGTCCAGGGCGAGTGTCTGGCCGACGCGAAAGTGTGCGACCTCGGCAAGCGGAACCTGCTTGCGCGCAAGAACAGCCTCGAGATGCAACCCGGATTTCTCGAAATTCCGCACCATCGCTTCGGACCAGGTCTCGTCCGGTGAGGGCTGCGGCAGCGGCAACGGCTCTGAGAGGACGCGGCGGTGGAGAGACAGGTACGACGATGGGAGCGCGAGCGTCAGCGTCGAGAGCGGCTCCTCCTCGGCAGTGGCCGAGCGGTCGCCTGCCTTGGACAGACCGAAGGTCATCGAGACATAGCGGCCGGCATTCGGACCACCGAGCAATTCATCGAGCTCTTCGCACTCGACGAAGCCGCCGGCCGCAAGACCGGCCTCGTCGATCGGCGCGAAGGCGGATGCGAATGTCTCGACGAAAGTCTTGAAGGTCGTTTTGACGAGGGCGCGGTCGAGATCCGTCAGAGCGCGCTTACCGGCCCTCTCGGCAGGCTTGGCGCCGAAATAGGCGGAGATGCAGACATCAGCGAGAGTTTCCGGCGCGGCGAGATAGGCCGGACGGCCAAAACGCTTGGACGTCAAAGTGGCGAAGAGGACGTCGTCACCTGCGTCGCCGATACCGTCTGCACCCTGCCCCATCTCGAAGTCGCGGAAGGTCACGGCGACCTTGTCGATCGACAGGCGATTGAGCGCGAGCGTCAGTTCCTCAGCGGTCTCCTCGACTATCGCGGCCAGCCGATGAAGTTTGGAGGGTTCGAGCTCCGAGGCCGACTTCAGGCGTTTGCCGATATCGCTCGGAGCCGTTCCGTTGCGTCCGTCGGACATCACTCAAATTCCCTCGGCTTCATGCCTGTGAAAGCGCGGGTCCTGGCGGCGGTCATGCGGTCGCTCCGCCGCCGATCGTCTCGGCCTCGACCTGATCGATCGTCGGGCGGTCGTAGGCGGAAATCGTCTTGCGACCGTATTCGATGGCGACCTGCGGCATGGCGCCGTTCATGTAGGCGATCAGGGTCGACTTGATGACGACATAGGTCCGGCATTTCTTCTCGCGAACGCTCTTCACCTTGGAGGCGATCGGCCCCATGACACCATAGGAGAAGAAGACGCCGGCGAAGGTGCCGACGAGGGCGGCGGCGATGAGGCCGCCGAGGATTTCCGGCGACTGGTCGAGCGCGCCCATCGCCTTGATGACACCGAGCACGGCGGCGACGATGCCGAGTGCCGGCAATCCGTCGGCAACGTCCTGCAGGGCGGCTTTGGGCTTCATCGCGTCATGCGTGATTGTCTCGATCTCTTCTTCCATGAGCGCCTCGATCTCGTGACTGCGTGCCGACCCGACGATGATGAGCCGGACGTAGTCGCAGATGAAGTTCACCTTCTGCTTGTCCTTGAGGATCGTCGGATAGGCCTGGAAGATCGTCGATTCCTCGGGCGCATCGACATGCGCCTCGACCTCGGAGCGGGACTTCGAGCGCATCTCGCGCATCATTGCGTGCAGGAGGCCGAGGATCTCCAGGTAATCCTTCTGCTTGGGCACCGCGTTCTTGAACGCTTCGCCGATCGCCTTGCCGCAGTCCTTGATGACCTTGGGCGGGTTGGCGACAAGGAACGTCCCGAAGGACGACCCGCAGATGATGACGTATTCGAAGGGCTGGACGAGGACCCCGAGATGGCCGCCCATCGCGACAAAGCCGCCCAAGAGGCAGCCAAGCACGACGACCATACCAAGCAGAATACCCATTGCGTCTCAGTCCCCATCATGTCGACGGGAAAAGCGGTAGGCGTAAGCGCTTGTGTGGAGCTTGAAGGCAGAGCCGGATCCGCCGGCATCCGCGATTAAGGAGAAATGTGACGGTACCTGAAAGGCTGAGGCAAGGGTTTCCAGCGCATTGTGGGGGTTGAAAGGCCGCTCCGGCCAGCCTCATTGGACCCGACGAACATGCTGGATGCATCCCTCAGCTATCGCCTGATCAGCCGCGATCTTCCCGCCTCGCTGGAGCGGACCGCGCAGGACCCGACCGTCGAGCGGGCCAGTCAGCGCTATCTGGAGGAGATCGGCAAGATTTCCTCGATCGACGAGTTCCTCGCCAACGACCGGGTCTATCGCTACGCGATGAAGGCGATGGGGCTCGAGGACATGACCTACGCGAAGGCCTTCATGCGCAAGGTGATGGAAGAGGGCATCGACGACAGGGAAGCCTTCGCCAACAAACTGACCGACAGTCGCTACAAGGACTTCGCCGAAACCTTCAACTTCAACCGATACGGCGAGGCCGCTCTCGCCTTCGAACGCACCCAGCAGGGGATCGTCGACAAATATGTCCGGCAAACTCTGGAAGAGAACACGGGAACCGAGAGCGAAGGGGCACGCCTGGCGCTCTATTTCGAGCGCAAGGCCTCGACCGTTACCAGCTATTACGGGCTCCTCGCCGATCCGGCGATCCTGAAGGTGATGCAGACGGCCTTCTCCATACCCGCCGAGACCGGTACGCTCGATATCGACAAGCAGGCCGACCTCTTCCGCAAGGCGCTCCCGAATATCGAAGATCTCAAGGACCCGCAGAAGGTGAGCGAACTGCTCCAGCGCTTCACCACGCTCTGGGACGTCAACAATGTGCAGGCCGCGCCGACGAGCCCGCTGCTGCAGTTGTTCGGAAACGGAAGTGGTGTCAGCGGCGACCTTCTCCTGACGCTTCAGACCTATCGAAACACCGCATTTTAAAGAGACCGCATGGAAACCTCCCTTCCCGTCGCCCTGTCCGGCCAGATCGCCATGGAAAAGCGTCTCGAAACGCTGGCGCACAACATCGCGAACGCGCGGACGGTGGGATTTCGCGCCGAGGAGGTGCGCTTCGAGGAGCTGCTTTCGCATACCGCACCCGATCCGGTGGCCTTCGTGTCGAAGGGCGAAACCTATCTGTCCAACAAGAGCGGCGCCCTCACACAGACCGGCAACCCGCTTGATCTCGCCGTGCGTGGCGAAGCCTTCTTCGCCATCCAGGGAGACAACGGCATCGTCTACACTCGCGATGGGCGTATGCAGGTCTCGCCCGAAGGCATGGTTCAGACGCTGACAGGACGCCCGCTCCTCGATGCCGGCGGCCAGGCGCTGCAGGTCGATCCGGCGGGTGGGCCGCTGACCATCGGCGGGAACGGCATGATCCACCAGAACGGCCAGGAGGTCGCGGCCGTCGGCCTCTTCCGCATTCCGCAAGGGGCAAACGTCACGCGGGCCGATACGTCGGGCGTCGTCAGCGACGTTCCGGCGACGCCGGTGGTCGAATTCCTCACCGACAACGTGGTGCAGGGCTATGTCGAAGAGGCCAACGTCAATCCTGTCCAGGAAATGACCCGGCTCATCGCGCTGCAGCGCGCCTTCGAGAGCGCCGCCAACGTCGTCCAGACCAATGACCGGTCGCTTTCCGAAGCCATCAAGGCGCTGGGATCGAGCTGATGCACCAGCAGACCGACGCCCTCTCCACGCTCTCGGCGCCGCGCCTCGACATTTCCGGACGGATCGTCGATGTCGGGCCGCAATCCTTCCGCGTCGCGGGCCTGTCCCCCTTCGTGCGGCTCGGTGACTGCATTTCCTGTCCGGGCGAGGACCGCGACGAGCTCGGTGAAGTCGTGCGCATCGACGCCGACAGTCTGACTGTCAAACCCTATACCACGCGCTTCAACCGCGGTGTCGGGTCGCCCGCCATCAAGGTCGGTCCGTTCTCCATCACGCCGGACGCCAGCTGGCGCGGGCGGGTGCTCGACGCCTTCTGCCGGCCACAGGACGACAAAGGACCGGTGCGCCAGGGCGAAGCAATCCGCCCAGTCGATGCCCAGCCGCTTTCGGCGCTGAAGCGTGCGAGGCTGTCCGAGGGCGTTCCGACCGGCGTCTCTGTCGTCGATATCTTCACGCCGCTGGTCAAGGGCCAGCGCATCGGCGTCTTCGCGGGGTCCGGCGTCGGCAAGTCGACGCTGATGGGCATGCTCTCCCAGTCCAAAGGCTTCGACACGGTCATCGTCGCCCTCGTCGGCGAGCGCGGCCGCGAGGTTCGCGAATTCCTCGAAGAAGTCATGGCCGGCCAGCTCGACAAGGTGGTCACCATCGTCGCGACCGGCGACGAAAGCCCGATGATGCGCCGGCTCGCGCCGCGCACGGCGACGGCCGTCGCCGAACATTTCCGCGACCGGGGCGACGACGTCCTCCTCATCGTCGATTCGGTGACGCGTTATGCCCATGCCGCCCGCGACGTCGCGCTTTCGGCCGGCGAGCCACCAGTCTCGCGCGGCTATCCGCCGAGCATCTTCTCCGAACTGCCACAGCTTCTGGAGCGCGCCGGCACAGGCATCGAAGGGTCCGGCACGATTACCGGCATTTACGCGGTCCTCGTCGACGGCGACGACCACAACGATCCTATCGCCGATGCCATCCGGGGCACGCTCGACGGGCATATCGTGCTCGACCGCGAGATCGCCGAACAGGGCCGCTTCCCTGCGGTCGACTATCTGAAGTCGATCTCGCGCCTTGCCGAAAAGGCCTGGCACGGCAGCGAGCGCGAGCTCGTGACGCGCCTGCGCGCCATGACCTCGCGTTTCGAAGACACCCGCGACCTGCGCCTCCTCGGTGGTTATCAACGCGGCTCGGACCAGACACTGGATCAGGCCGTGGATCTCGTGCCGCACATCTACGACTTCCTGACCCAGCGGCCCGGCGAAGGATGGCATGAGAAGCCCTTTGACGCCCTCAGCGCCGCCTTAAAGCAGGCGATGACGCCGAAACCGGAGCCTGCCAAGAAATAGGATCCGTCGTGCTTCAGGCCAAACCGGTTCGGAAACGCTCGGCGACGGCGTCGCCCATCTCGCTCGTGCCGACCTTTCGGCAGCCTTCGGCCATGATGTCGCCTGTGCGGATGCCGTCATTGAGCGTGTCGGCAATCGCTGCTTCCAGCGCCTCCGCCTCTCTGGTCATCGCGAAGGAATAGCGCAGGCACATCGCGAGCGAGGCGATCATGGCGATCGGATTGGCGATGCCCTGCCCTGCGATGTCAGGCGCCGAGCCGTGCACCGGTTCGTAGAGCGCCTTCCGCCGGCCGCTCGCATCATCGGGTTTGCCGAGGGAGGCGGACGGCAGCATGCCAAGCGACCCCGTCAGCATGGCCGCGATATCGGACAGCATATCGCCGAAGAGGTTGTCGGTAACGATCACGTCGAACTGCTTGGGCTCGCGCACCAGCTTCATGCCGCCGGCATCGGCGAGTTCGTGCTCTAGGGTAAGATCGGAAAACTCCTCACGGTGAACGCGGCTGACCACCTCGTTCCAGAAGACGCCGGTCTTCATGACGTTGCGCTTTTCCATCGAGGTGACCTTGCCGCGGCGGGTGCGTGCCAGCTCGAACGCAGCCCGCGCGATTCGCTCGATCTCGTAGGTCTCGTAGACCTGCGTATCGACTGCGCGTTTCTGGCCGTTGCCAAGATCGACGATTTCCTTCGGTTCGCCGAAGTAGACGCCGCCGGTGAGCTCGCGCAGGATCAGAATGTCGAGCCCTTCGATGATGTGCCGCTTGAGCGACGAAGCGTCGGCGAGGGCCGGATAGCAGATCGCCGGCCTCAGATTGGCGAAGAGGCCCATCTCCTTGCGCAGGCGCAGGAGCCCGGCCTCCGGGCGCTTTTCGTATGGCACACCGTCCCAACGGGGTCCGCCGACCGAACCGAACAGGACCGCGTCAGATGCCTGCGCGAGTTCCATGGTGGTATCGCTGATCGCCTCGCCGCAGTCATCGTAAGCTGCGCCGCCCACAAGGCCGCTCTCGATCTCGAAACCCCCCTCCGTAGCCTCATTCAGAACCGTGATGAGCTTTTGCGCTTCCGTTGCGATTTCTGGGCCGATACCGTCTCCCGGTAGTAGAAGAAGCTTGCGAGAGGCCATTGAATTTACCCGTTTTCGTTCCGCCCCGGTCGTTCGCCGGGCTGGAATCTCGATGTCCGAAATGCTTCACTTCGACGCGTAGAGGACCCGGCATGCAAAGGACTTCCTTTGCAGCCGAAACCCTGTCGACCTGAAGCGCGACCGTTCGTGTCGTTCAGCCGGGAGGATTAGAATTTGCTTCGCCGCAAGGCAATGGTCGCTGGTATCCTCGCGCTCGTCGAGGCGGCGAGCCCGGGTGCCGCAGAAGAGAAAGGCCTCGGCGTTCCGCTGGACTGCATTCCGGGCGAAACCTGCTTCCTTCAGCAATATGCCGACATGGATGGCGGACAGGGTATCGCAGATCCGTTCTGCGGCGACGTAGCCTATGACGGGCACGGCGGCACAGATGTACGGGTGTCTTCCATGCTCGACGTCGAAGCCTTCGTTCCGGTGCTCGCGGTCGCAGAAGGGACGGTCGTGGCGACGCGAGATCGTGAGCCCGACGCGCCGGTGCGCGACGAGTCCGAATGGCCGCTTCACAAGGGCAAGGAATGCGGCAATGGCGCCATCGTCGATCATCGCGACGGCCTGAAATCTCAATATTGCCATCTACGCAAAGGCTCGGTGCGGGTCGCCCGCGGAGACAAGGCGGCGCGGGGAGCGGTGATCGGCGCGGTCGGCGCATCGGGTATGGCCGCCTTCCCCCATCTGCATCTCACGATCCGGCGCGGTGACCAGGATATCGATCCGTTCAGCGGGAAACCCGTCGGTACCGGCTGCAATGGGGTCGTTCGGGACTCACTCTGGTCCGCCTCTGCGCAGGACTTTTTCCAGCAGGCGGACGTCCACGTGATGGCTTTCGGGATGGCCGGCCGACCGCCGGACTACAAAAGCCTGATGACCGACGGACCTCCGCCCAATCTGACGGCCCGCGACCGGGCGACCATCGGCTGGGGCTGGTTCCTCAACCTTCGCAAGGGTGACCGCCTGCAGTTCAAGATCACCGCGCCGGATGGATCGACCTACATCGAGACCGAAACGAAGCCGCTCGGGCACCGCAAGGCGGCCTATATGCAGTTCGTTGGCCGAGGGCGTTCGCCGGAACCGGGAGACTGGACGCTCGAGGTTGGGCTTAAGCGGGACGGCGAGGTTGTCGAGACGAAATCCAGAATGGTCGCCGTTCGTTAGTTCGAGACCTTCGGATCATGTGCATATCCGCCATGAAGTAGACGCTCGCGCTACCACGACCTTTCGCTGCTACGATCCGAAGGGCGATCTGCCCGCACGTATCGGTTGGAGGTCGCCGAGGCACCTCGACCGACTTACCGGCGTTACGAGTCGTTGCGGCGCTGGTCCCGTCGGGCCCAGCGCCGCGCTTCAAATGCACATATGCCCTGTTCAGGCTGCCTTTTGCGCCTTCTTCTCGAGTCGACGGGCATGCAGGACCGGCTCGGTGTAGCCCGAAGGCTGGACCCGGCCCTTGAAGACGAGATCACAGGCTGCCTTGAAGGCGATCGAGTCCTCGAAGCGGCCGTCCATCTTCTCGTAGTTCGGATCGCCAGCATTCTGCTCGTCAACTTTCTTCGCCATCTCCTTCATCGCGGCCATCACCTCGTCTTCCGAAACGACTCCGTTATGCAGCCAGTTGGCGATGTGCTGGGACGATATCCGGCAGGTCGCGCGGTCCTCCATCAGGCCGATATCGTTGATGTCTGGTACGGTGGAGCAGCCGACGCCCTGATCGATCCAGCGCACGACATAGCCGAGAATGCCCTGCGCGTTGTTGCGGACCTCGTCCTTGATCTGCTGGTCCGGCCAGTTGGCGCGGTTGGCAAGCGGGATTGTCAACAGATCGTAGAGGATCGCGCGACGGCCCTTGGCTGCGATCGCCTCCTGCCAGGCGAGAACATCCACCCGGTGGTAGTGTGTCGCATGGAGCGTCGCTGCCGTCGGCGACGGCACCCAGGCGCAGTTCGCTCCGGCCTGAGGATGGCCAACCTTCTGGTTCAGCATGTCGTTCATCTTGGCGGGGGCAGCCCACATCCCCTTGCCGATCTGCGCCTTGCCGCGGAAGCCGCATGCCAGACCGACATCGACGTTCCAGTCTTCGTAGGCCTTGATCCAGGTGCGGTCCTTCATCACGGTCTTGCGGACCATGGGACCCGCTTCCATCGAAGTGTGGATCTCGTCGCCGGTGCGATCGAGGAAGCCGGTATTGATGAAAAAGACCCGATGCCGTGCGGCGCGAATGCATTCCTTGAGATTGACCGTCGTGCGCCGCTCCTCGTCCATGATCCCGATCTTCACCGTGTTTGAATCAAGGCCGAGCGCCTGCTCAACGCGGGTGAAGATTTCGTCGGTAAAAGCGACCTCGTCGGGCCCGTGCATCTTCGGCTTGACGATATAGATCGAGCGCGAACGCGAATTGCGCACCCCGCCCATCTTCTTCAGATCGTGGATGGCGATCATCGTGGTGATCATCGCGTCCATCAGGCCTTCCGGCGCTTCCGAGCCGTCCTTCAGCTGGATCGCCGGATTGGTCATCAGGTGACCGACATTGCGCACCAAGAGCAGCGCCCGGCCGGGGACTGTGACAGTCGACCCATCCGGTGCGGTGTACTGGCGGTCCGGATTGAGCGCGCGGGTGACGGACTTGCCGCCCTTGTCGAAGCTCTCCGTGAGATCGCCCTTCATCAGGCCGAGCCAGTTGCGATAGACCAAAGTCTTATCTTCGGCATCGACTGCGGCAACAGAGTCCTCGCAGTCGCAGATCGCTGTGACGGCCGATTCGAGGAGAACGTCGGCAACGTTGCCACGGTCGTTCTTGCCGATCGTGTGCTCGGCATCGACCTTGATCTCCACATGCAGCCCGTTGTGCCGCAAAAGGATGGCGGACGGCTTTTCCGAATCGCCCGAATATCCCACGAAGGCGAGCGGGTTCTTCAACCGCGAGGTCTTGCCACCGCCGAACTTGGCGATCAGCGTGCCGTCGGAAACGATATATTGCTCGACATCGATGTGGGAGATGCGGTCGAGCGGCGCTACGCCGTCGAGAAAGCTCTTCGCCCAGGTGACGACGCGGGCGCCGCGAGCGCGGTCATAGCCCTTGCCCTCCGGCTCGTCCCCCATCGCATCGGTGCCGTAGAGCGCGTCATAGAGCGATCCCCAGCGCGCATTGGCCGCATTGAGCACATAGCGGGCGTTCATTATCGGGACGACGAGCTGCGGCCCGGGCACTGTGGCGATCTCGGGATCGACATTCGCGGTCTGGATCTCGAAATCGCCGCCCTCTGCGACGATGTAGCCGATCTCGCGCAAGAAGGTCTGATAGGTGTCGGCGTCGATCGGCTTGCCACGCTGACTGCGGTGCCATTCGTCGATCTTCGCCTGCATGTCCTCGCGGACTTCGAGCAATTCGCGATTCTTGGGCGCGAGATCGTTGAGCAGCGATGAGAAGGACTTCCAGAATTGATCGGGCGCGATGCCCGTGTCGGCGAGTGCCTCTTCGTCAATGAATGTCTTCAGGTTTGTGGCGACCTTGAGGTCGTTCACCGTCGTCATTTCCGTCATATCTGGTGCCCTTGTCGTCAACTCATGCGCATCGGGAAATCGGCCAGCGCGCCGGCTCTGTCAATCGCGGATGCACGATCAAAAGGCTAGGCCAAAGCCGGACACATGGCGAGAGGGACGAACTGCAAGCATGCGGTTTTGACCTCACGCACCGATCGTCTATAAACTAGGGAGTGTCGGCAGCGCCGGACCCGGATAGACATTTCCCACAATTGATAAGACCGAACGACCGATCCTTCATGCGGCATATCACCTATAGCAGTATCGCCAACGACCTGAATCCGAAGGCCTTTCGCGAGCTCGTCGCAGACGCGCGCAAGCGCAACGAGAAGCGTGGGATCCGTGGCGTGATCGCGTATGATGGCCGTATCATCACGCAGATTCTCGAAGGGGAAGCGGAGACGGTCGATAAGCTCTTCAAGACGATCCGCCGCGATGGGCGACATTCGGGCGTTGTCCTGATGAGCCGCGTCGACGTCGACGACAGTCAGTTCGACGGATTCGGCATGGCCAATATGACGCCCTCGGAAGTCTATCTTCTGTCATCCGCGATCATCGAGCGCTATGGTGATGGGGACAACTGCGCGGATCCGCTCATTCTTGATTGAATTTGGCCACAATCCGATTCTAACGCCGAGATAGCGATCGGAATCGTTATCGCGACGCAGCAGCAGATTTCCCCGTATGTTCAAGGGGCTATGCATGGAGCACTTTCGTGCTCTGTTGCGTTTATTCATTTTCACGCGGATGTGACGCACCGTCGCCTAATCCGCGCTTGATTTTAAGCTCCCGCCGTAGCATCTTTATCACAACGACGCTGAAACGTCGGTTCGGCCTTAAAGCATGTCCCCCGCTTTTCCGCCGATACTTGAGAGCGCACCGGTCCTCTTCCCCCTCTCCAGGACCAGCGCTCGTTGGAAAATGCAAGAGAGTCGCAACGGCGTATCCCCCTCCAGGCCGTGCGGCTCTCTTGTTATTTCAGCCACGGAAAATTGAAAACTTCATTCAATCCCCGCCATCGAAAAATTCCATTCGACGCCCGCCGCGACTCCTTACGTCGGATCATTCGGTCGGAGCGGAACGAGGACACGTCCCCGATTTTCCCTTTGCGTGCCCGATAATTACAGGCTTCCATTTCCCCGCTGTATGGATTTGCCCTCGTGTGTCAGTCTGACTTCGGTGCGTCAACCACTCGGACGCTTCTCTTTGCTTTAAACGAGCCACACGGCCACGATCGGCTCATCCGATTGGCGCCTTGCATCCGGTACTCAAAACTGTCTGGCACTGCGCCTGCTGTCGATCAAACCGAGCCCGGCTCTCGAACGGCATCGATCAGGCGGAGCGCATCGGGGCTCGCCCATTCCGCCGGGCCGTTCACGGCTGCGCGGGCGCAGCCTTCTTCGTCGACGAGAAGCGTGACCGGCAGGCCAAAGGCCGTTCCCTGGCTCTTCAGGTTCTGGAAGACGCCCATGGTCTCATCGCGGTAGTAGGGAAGGTCAATGAGACCTGTCTCCTCGTAGAAACCCTTCGGCTTGGCCTCGTCGCCGGTGTCGACATTGATCGGGATGACCGCGAAGTCCTCGCCGCCGCGTTCGCGCTGCAACTCGTCGAGCGCCGGCATTTCGGCCCGGCAGGGTGCGCACCATGTCGCCCAGAGATTGACGAGGAGCGTCTGGCCCGAAAAGTCGGCGAGGCTGCGCTCGGCGCCGTCCGCATCCTTGAATGCGATGGCCTTGACGTCGAACGGCGTATCGACCGGCTGAACGGCGGCGACCTCTCCTTGCGCGGCCTCGTCTATGGCGCTCGCGAGGCTTTCGTTCGCCTGACAGCCGGATGCGACCTCTACATTGCTTTCGTATCCGCCCGTCACGTATAGGACGCCGAGACCCGCGATCAGGCCTGCCGCAAGGGCGCCTCCGATCGCGAGACCGACCGACTTGCCCAAGCCCGGTTGCTTTTCCGCCATTGTTTTTCTCGAACTCCCAAGCGCACGCGATGAGCCAGACGACAAGCAACGAAATGTGGGGCGGCCGATTCGCCTCCGGTCCCGATGCCATCATGGAGGAGATCAACGCCTCCATCGATTTCGACAAGCGTCTATATGAGGAAGATATCGCAGGTTCGAAAGCCCATGCGACGATGCTCGCCGACACGGGCGTGATCACCGCGGAAGATCGGGATTCGATCATCGCCGGGCTGGATACGATACGCGGCGAGATCGCGGCCGGGAACTTCACCTTCTCGCGCCAGCGCGAGGACATCCACATGAACATCGAAGCTCGGCTCGCCGAGCTGATCGGCCCGGCCGCCGGGCGGCTCCACACGGCGCGTTCGCGCAACGATCAGGTGGCACTCGATTTCCGGCTTCACGTCAAGTCTGCGCTTCAACGATTCGAAGCGGGGCTCCAGGACTTCATCGCGGCGCTCCTCGACAAGGCGGAAGACCATGCCGACACGGTGATGCCCGGATTCACCCATCTTCAGGTCGCTCAGCCGGTCACCTACGGCCACCACTGCCTCGCCTACGCCGAGATGGCCGCACGCGATCTCTCGCGTTGCCGCGACGCGATCGAGCGGATGGACGAGTGCCCGCTCGGAACCGCCGCCCTCGCCGGCACGGGCTTTCCGATCGACCGGCACCAGACGGCCAAGGCTCTCGGCTTTCGCGAACCGACCCGCAATTCTCTCGATACGGTCTCGGACCGGGACTTCGCGCTGGACTTTCTTTCGTTCGCGGCGATCTGCGCGACGCATCTGTCGCGGCTTGCCGAGGAGATCGTCATCTGGTCGACGCCGCAGTTCGGCTTCGTCAAGCTGTCGGACGCCTTCTCGACCGGCTCGTCCATCATGCCACAGAAGAAGAACCCGGACGCCGCCGAACTGGTGCGCGCCAAGCCTGGGCGCATCAATGGGGCGCTGATCTCTTTGCTGACGGTGATGAAAGGCCTGCCGCTGACCTATTCGAAGGACATGCAGGAGGACAAACAGCAGGTTTTCGATGCGATCGACTCCCTGCAACTTGCACTTGCCGCCTCCACCGGAATGATCCGCGATCTCGTCGTCAATCGGGAGGCGATGCGCGCGGCCGCCGGCCACGGATTTTCGACCGCGACCGACCTTGCCGACTGGCTCGTGCGTGAGGCGGGCCTGCCGTTCCGCGAGTCCCATCATGTCACAGGGCGGGCAGTGGCAATGGCCGAGGACCGGGGCATCGGCCTCGCCGACCTGCCGCTCGATGACCTGAAGGCGCTCAATCCGGCAGTCACGGAAGGCGTTTACTCGGTTCTCACGGTCGAAGCCTCCGTGGCCAGCCGAACGAGCTATGGCGGCACCGCGCCGGATAATGTCCGCGCCGCTATCGCGGTCTGGCGGGACAAATTGGAACTCAACAGATAGGCCCTTAGGGCGATAATCGCACGGCGAGTGTTGCCGGGAACCCGATGATTTTCGCCGCTGCCCGCGTTAGAACGCCAATACGATTGTGGTTTCCGCCGGGTTCGAATTTGGGAGATGAGAATGAGCAACGGATTTCTTCGGACGCTGATCGTCGCGGCGCCGATGACCGCTTTGCTTCTTGCCGGCTGCGGCGTCAAGAACTTGCCGCGGGCCCCCGGCACTGACAATGCCCCCGCCGGTTTCGCCGAGCCCGAACGCGGCGGCGATACGGACATCATCGGTGGCAGCCGTGACGACGATGCCCTGTTGGGGCCGAGGATCGCCACGAGCGGCACGGATGACGACGATCAGATCGGCGCCGCCGAGGTCTCTCGGACGCCGGGTGCGGCGGACAGATCGTTCTTCCTCGATCCGCTGCTCAATTAACCGCTTCGGTCCAACGGACCTCACGACCGGTTGAAAGCCCGACCGAACCGGGCAGATGGCGTCACCATGAACCATTTCGAATTCAAGGACGGGCTTCTCCACGCCGAGGATGTCCCCGTCACGACGATTGCCAAAGACATCGGCACGCCGTTCTACTGCTATTCGACGGCGACTTTGCTCCGGCATTACGACGTCTTTTCCAGCGCATTTGCAGATATCGACGCGATGGTCTGCTATGCCATGAAGGCGAATTCAAACCAAGCGGTGCTGAAGACTCTTGCGGACCGCGGCGCTGGTGCGGACGTGGTCTCGGGCGGCGAACTGCTGAGAGCGCTTCGGGTGGGAATCGATCCGAAGAAAATCATGTTTTCGGGCGTCGGCAAGACGATCGCAGAGATCGACATGGCGATCGCCTCAGGCATCTTCTGCTTCAACATCGAGTCGGAAAACGAACTTGAACTGATTTCGGCCCGCGCGGTGGATGCCGGACTTACCGCCCATGTCTCCTTCCGCATAAATCCGGATGTCGACGCGAAAACCCATGCCAAGATCTCGACCGGCCGCAAGTCCGACAAGTTCGGCATCGCCTACGACCGAGCCGAGTCGATCTACGCGCGTGCCCGCGAGTTGCCGGGCGTCGAGGTTACCGGGATCGACATGCATATCGGCTCGCAGATCATCGACCTGAAGCCGTTCGACGAGGCCTTCGACCGGCTGGCGACCCTTGTCCATCGGCTGCGTGCAGCCGGACACGAGATCAGCCATATCGACCTCGGCGGCGGTCTCGGTGTTCCCTACAAGAACGCTGATGCGACGCCCCCCGAGCCGCATGCCTATGCCGAGATCGTCAAGCGACACGTGCGCGATCTCGGCGCGAAGATCGTCTTCGAGCCCGGCCGGATGATCGTCGCCAATGCCGGAATTCTGGTTGCCCGTGTGCTCTACGTGAAGAAGGACGAGGGGAAGACCTTCGTCATCGTCGACGCCGCGATGAACGATCTCATTCGTCCGACACTCTACGAGGCCTGGCACGAGATCCAGCCGGTCGAGCGGGCGGCGAACAGGAAAACGATCACCGCCGATATCGTCGGTCCGATTTGCGAAAGTGGCGATTTTCTCGGAAAGGATCGCGAGATTGTGGAGGTCGCGGAAGGCGACCTCGTTTTCCTCTCCTCGGCCGGAGCTTATGGTGCGGTTCAGTCCTCGACCTACAATTCTCGCCCACTGATCGCCGAAACCCTGGTGAAGGGCGGAGAATACGCCGTCATTCGGGAAAGGCAGACGATCGACGAACTCATCGGACTCGATCATATCCCCGAGTGGCTGGACGCTTGAAGCCGCCTATCCGGGAGCCGACAAATCAAAACTGGAGCCCGCTCAACCAAGACATGGGACGGTATGCCCTCCCTTGATTGGCTTCACAGTCCCGTCAAGCGCCTCGCATCCTTCTCAAAAGCTGATAAAAGGACAGCTTGATCAGGTTTGAGGCATCATGACCGACAGAAGGCGCGAGCGCCCGGAGGGCTGGGCAGTCAAGATCGCAACGACCCGGAAGCTGGCAAAGACCGCACTCATCGTCGAGCGCGGTTGGCCATTGCTGCTGTCCCTCAGCTGCATCCTGGCACTGTTCCTAGTGCTCGCCTGGTTCGGCGCGTTCGGAGCTATGCCGTTCCTTCTGAGAGCAGTCGTCCTCCTCGCCCTCGTCACGGTCGCCGGCTACGCGATCTATCGCAATCGCGGGATCCACTGGCCGACCAGCGCGGAGACCGATGCGCGGATCGAAGCTTCGAGCCGACTGACGCACCAGCCGCTGCGCGCCCAGGGCGATACGCTCTCGGCGACGTCCGATCCGTTCGCTCTTGCGCTTTGGCGCGAGCACAAGAAGCGGATGGCCGAGAAGCTCCGACACCTTTCGGGTGGACCGGTCCGGACCCAGACAGAGCGCCTCGACCCTTACGGCCTGCGCGCCGTCATTCTCCTCCTCTTCGTCACCGCTTTTGCCTATTCGCTGGGTCCGAACGGGGGGCGGATCGCCGACGCATTCGTCATTCCACGCGAAACGATCCAGATCGCCGAACGCCGTGTCGACGCATGGGTCACGCCGCCGACCTATACCGGCCGGGCGCCGATCTTCCTCGCCGGTCCGAGCGTCGAAGGCGAAGCGGTGGACGGCCCGATTACCGTGCCGGAGGGCTCGGCCCTTTCGGTGCGCGTCTCCGATGCGAGCGGCATCGAATTCTCGTTCTCACCGACCCGCGACGAGGCGGAGGTGATGCGCGTTCTACCGAGCGAAAAGGGCGGACGGCAGCAGACGGCAGAAGGCGAAGCCACCGAAGCGGCGGCTGAGGAAAACAGCGCCGCCAACAACACCGCACCCTCTGGTCCCGCCTCCTACGAACTCGCGCTCACCGAAAGCGGCACGGCGAGCCTATCCTCGACGCTTCTGACTTATGGCGACTGGGCGATCGAGGTGACGCCCGACGAAAACCCAAAGATCGAGTTCACGTCGCCGCCTGCGGAAGCCGAGCGTGGTGGAGGCCTGGAGCTCGCCTATCGGGTCGAGGACGATTACGGCGTCAAGTCGGCGAAGGCGGAGATCGCGGTCGTCGACGAGCAGATTTCGAGCGATGCCCGACCGCTCGTCGAGCCGCCGGAGATCCGGCTGGCTCTCCCGCGCCGCAGCCAGAACGGCTCAGAAGCGCGGACATCCGCCAATCTCCTCGAAAGCCCTTATGCAGGCGCCGACGTGGAACTCACACTGACCGCCACCGACGCCGCCGGTCAAACCGGCCAGTCAGAGACCGTGACTATGACGCTGCCAGAGCGGCGGTTCAGTAATCCGCTTGCCCGGGCTGTGGTCGAGCAGCGACGCATTCTGGCGCTCGACGCCAATTCCGTGCCGCGCGTTCTGGAACTGCTCGACGCGGTGACCCTCCATGGCGACACCTTCATCGAAAGCACAGCCGATTATCTCGCTCTCCAAGCCGCGCGATCTCGCATCGCGGCAGCCTATAACGACGAGGGCCTGATCAGCGCGGTGGACTTTCTCTGGGAAATCGCCCTCGGGATCGAGGACGGAAATCTCTCGCTCGCAGAACAACGGCTGCGAGATGCTCGCGAACAGCTGGCCGAGGCACTGGAGAACGGCGCGTCCGATGAAGAGATCGACCAGCTGATGCAGGAATTGCGCGAGGCGATGCAGGAATATCTGCAGGAATATGCCCGTGCCATGCAGAACCAGCCGCCACAGAACCAGCAGCAGATGGGCAATATGCAGGAGCTGCGCCAGCAGGACCTGGATCGTATGCTCGACCAGATCGAGGACCTGGCGAAGTCCGGCTCAAAGGATGCCGCGCAGCAGCTGCTCTCGGAACTCCAGCAGATGATGGATTCGCTCCAGGCGATGCGCCCCGGCCAGCAGCAACAGCAGCAGGGCCAGAGCCAGATGCAGGAGCAGATGAACCGGATGGGCGAGCTCCTTCAGGAGCAGCAGCGATTGATGGACGAGACCTACGATCTCGGCCGCCGGCAGTATCGCCAGCAACAGCAGCAAAACCAGCAGCGCATGCCAGGCGAACCGCGCGAGAACGGCCAGCCTCAGCAGGGCGGCGAGCAGCAACAGGGCGAACAGATGACGCCCGAAGAATTCGCCGAGATGATGGAGCAGTTGCAGCAGCGCCAAGGCGCCTTGCAGGAGCAGCTCGAACAGCTCCAGGAAGAACTCGGCCAGCAGGGCCTCGAACCCTCCGATGATCTCGGCGAGGCCGGAGAGGCGATGGGCGAGGCAGAAGGCGCACTCGGCGAGGGAAATGACGGCCGCGCTGTCGGCGAGCAGGGCCGCGCGATGGAGGCGATGCGTCGTGGCGCCCAGGACATGATGAACCAGATGCAGCAGGCGCAAGGGGAAGGCCAGCCCGGCGACGGTCCGGGCGGCCGCGACGGGCCGGGCATGCAGGGTCAGCAACAACAGCAGAGCGGGCGCGATCCGCTTGGCCGCCAACGGCAGACACAAGGGCCTCAGTTCGGTCAGGATGTCGGCGTGCCCGACGAGATCGACGCCGAAAGGGCGCGAGAAATTCTGGAAGAGATTCGCGATCGCCTCGGCGACCAGCTCTCGCCGGAGCTCGAACGGCGTTACCTAGAAAGGCTTCTGGAAACACCTTGAGGCGAAACGGCCGATCCTGGATAGGCCTCTTCCCTAGAGAGTGCGCACCTCACATCGCGTCACGGACTGAGTGCGCCGCTAGGCTCGGCGCCGGAGCAGAATCATCACCATTCGCGCAGAACTCCCGTCGAGCAGCGAGTGCTTCGCACCTTCGGCGCGAAAAGATGAAAACAGAAAACTCGAGATTGAATGGGAATGGTGCCCCTGGCCGGGATCGAACCAGCACTCCTTTCGGAACGCGATTTTGAGTCGCGCGCGTCTACCAATTCCACCACAGGGGCGCCCCAGGCAGTTTGACTGCCGGTAGTCGCTGCTTCTACACCGCAGCGTCTCCATGGGTCAACACGATCGGCCGCCGAGCGCGTGATGCACTTGCATCTTTCATCCGCGCCCATTCTCCGTTAGGCGTCGGGAAAGCATACGGCCCTACGAAACACTGGATGCCGCCAACTTCTCTGCAACATTCCGTGGCAGCCGAGCGCCTCTGAGGACATTCATGCTGCGACGCCTCTATGACTGGGTAATGTCACTTGCCGCTACGCGCCATGCCGAGCGAGCCTTGGGAGCGGTGTCCTTCATAGAAAGCTCCGTCTTCCCGATCCCACCCGACGCGCTGCTGATCCCGATGGTGATCGCCAACCGGGCGAAGTGGGTGCGGATCGCTGCAATCTGCACCGTCACCAGCGTTCTGGGCGCCTTTCTAGGCTACGCCATCGGCTATTTCTTCTTTGAGGTCATCGGCCGCCCGATCCTCGAAGTGTACGGCAAGGCTGACTCGTTCGAGTCGCTCACCGTCCGATACAACGAATGGGGTGGGTGGGCCGTGCTTTTTGCCGCCCTCACCCCGTTTCCCTACAAGGTCCTGACGATCTTCTCGGGCGTAACGGCTCTCAACGTCGTCGTCTTCACTGTCGTCTCGATCATCGGACGCGGCGCACGGTTCTTCCTCGTCGCCTGGCTTCTCTATAGATACGGCGCGCCGATTCAGGTTTTCATCGAGAAGCGGCTGGGCCTTCTCTTCACTTTGTTCATGATCTTCCTGATCGGCGGCTTCGTCGCGCTGCGCTATCTCGTGTGATCAGGAAACACAGATCGAGAGTAGACGTCCACGCGACCCTTGGGTAAGCCGAAACAGGCCCGCCTATTCGTCCGGGCGGTCTAAAGGCTCGGTGCGCTCCAGAGGATAACCGGCCTCTTCCCAGCCTTGGACGCCGTCCGGGTACCAGTGGATGCTGGTGAAACCGTTCTCGATCGCGCGTTTGGCGGCATTGTAGCTCATCCAGCAGTCGCGATCGCAATAGACAACGATCGGCTTTGATCGATCGCCGGCGACCGCTGAGTCGAGGCCGTTCAGGAGATATTTCTTCATCATCGGCGTCAACTCGCCGTATCCTGTATCGACGAGCCAGACCGAGCCAGGAATGTCCTTGCGCGGTTTGGGCCGCCAATAAATGCCCTCCGGCAGACCCTTCGGCTTGGGTGGGCGGGGTAGGACATCGATGAACGGCACGCCCGCCTCGTGCAGCCTCCTTGCTTCCTCCGTATCGATCACGGTACCGCCTGCCAGCGCGGATGGAACCGGGGAGCGATAGTCCGACATCTTGTAGCCGTCCGGTTCGATGACCGTGTCGACGGAAAGCTCAGCGCTCTCATCCACGACCGCCGGAGATGCGCCGTGGGCCACGTGGGCGCCGGCGGCGAGGAAAGCCACAAGAAATGGGACGACCAGCTTTGAGGAATACGCTGTTGTCACTTCGACCGCCGGGCGTTCCCTCAATCAGTCTGATGCTGCGCCAGAACTGGAGCTCTCGCTGGCGTCAGTTTCGCCATCTGCATCTGACGATCTGGTCGTTTCGGCGGCCGGCGCTGCCTGATCTGCGCTGTTCCTGTCGGTATCGACAGCAGATTGACCATCGACTTCAGAAGCGGACCCGGAGGCGCCCTCTCCCACCGCGGAGGACGTGATGGGCTGATCGTCCTCGGTCAGAAGGGGAACGCCGTAGGAGAGGAGTATCTCGTTGATCTCGTCCTGATAATCACGGATGGCGACGTTCAGCGTGCGCTTCCATTGCTGATCGGCCGCGCGAACGCCCATGGTGATACGGTAGGCCATCGCAGGGCCTGGCGGCTCGTTGACGAGCGGTATGACGGTGTAGTCTTTCTCAGACTGTTTAGCGTACCAGCCGGCCATCGGTCCCCACAGGACCGCAGCGTCGATTTCGCCGGCCTCGAGATCTTCGATCATCGCCTTTGCCGAGTTGTTCACGCGGGTGTCGACGACAAGCTGATAGGGCTTTGCCAAACCGATGAGGCCCGCTCGCGCCAGATAAGTGGCAGGAGGCGTTCCCGCGACGATGCCGACTCGCTTGCCCTCAAGTTCGGGATCTTCCAGCTTCTCGATTCCGGCGAGTTCGCCATCAGAAGGAACGATGATCGAATAGGCCGTCCGATAGTAGGCGTTGGTGTTCTGCACCATCTCGTCGCCCTGCGGGTAGCTCATGATGATATCGCAGAGATTGGAGCCGAGCGTCATCCGCACGAAGCCGGTGGCCTGCGGGAAATAGGTATAGGAGACCGACTCGCGACCGAGTTTGCCGGCAAGAAATTCCGCGAGTTCCTGTTCGAAGCCCTCTTCATTTTCGTTAGAGAACGGCATGTTCGCCGGATCCGCGCACACGCGAAGTACGTCCGGATCGACAAGTTCGATTTCACCGCCGAACTCGCGGTCCTGTGCGTGGGTCCCGCCCGCGAACAGGAGAATGGGAAGCGCGAGCGTCAAGACGCCCGCGCATGCCCGCTTGATTGTCGAGCAAAAGCTCATCGATCAGAAGCCCAGGCAGTCGTATTCGTGCTGCTGCGCAGCGTCGGTCAGTTCGGTTTTTTCCGGACGCTTCGGTTCTCCACGTCCGACGACACCATCGGTACGGCCGCGGAGATAGACGTAGATGGCATCGAGCGAGCACATCACGTTGGGGTCTTCGCCCCAAGCCGGCATGATGGAGTTTCCGGAGGAGCTCCACTGGTTCTGTTGACCAGATACGATGATACCCGCGAAGTCATAGTAGCTCAGGTTCTGCACCGATTCAGCGAGGTTCGGAGCAAAGGAAGAACCCATCCCGTCAGGTCCGTGACACTGCAGGCAGTTCGCTCCGTACTTCTTGTAACCACGCCACGTATACCAGTCGGCCGAATCGTCAGCGAGGGCATAGACAGGGCTACCGGCAGGGTCCAGTGCAAGGCCAGGCGTCTGGTCCGCATCTGCAGGCTTCGTCTCGGCAACAGCATTGCCTCCAGCTTTTGTGTCGGCGGAGGGGGTGGAATCGACCTCAAGGCCGGCTTGCATCTCGCCTTCGCCGCCACCGCCTGCGGCCTCACCGCTTTCGGAAGCCTGTTCCTCGCTTCCGGCAGCCTCGCCGTCGCCTTCGGTGGAAGCTTCAGCCTCAGCCTCAGCCTCGGCCGCAGCCGGCTGCTCGCCTTCGGAGGTTGCGGCAGCAGCGGCAGCGCCGCCCTGGTTCTGCGCAGCCGCGCCGGAATCAGCCTGGGCTACCTGCATATCGGGCGCAGACTGGCCTGCAGGAATGACGGTCGTGCCTTGGGCGAAAGCATAGCCCGCGGTGGACAGGAGAAGCGCACCGGCAAGACCGGTCAGAGTTCTATGGGTCATCGTTTCCTCGATAGTTACGCGATACACGAACGCGATCGATCTTGGTTGTCGTGAAAGAATTGGGCTGTTTTTGTTCGAGGCCAGCATGCCTCGGTCACATTCCGTAAAGTCGGGATGAATTCCCGTGCATCTGGAAGAAAGGCCGCGCCCCATCGGAACGCGGCCTTTCCAAAGACGTCCGGATCGCATTGGTGCCCGCCTTGAGAGCGGGCACCGTATCTCCGGATCGGATGGACCTTAGTTGGCCTGCTGCTCGCCTTCGGCTGCCGGCTCCGAAGAACCTTCCGAAGAGGACGAGGCCGAAGCCGTCTGGTCCGGAACCGTGAAGACCGTCAGCTGACCGCCGAGAGCAGTGTAGTTCGACAGCGCGGCGTAACCACCGACGGCGCCGAGGCCAGCGTTCGGATCGGTAAGACCCGCTGCGAGGCCAATACCAGCCCAGCCGCCGATACCCGAGAGGATACCGACATACTGTTTGCCTTCCTGCTCGTAGGTCATCACGTTGCCGATGATGCCCGACGGGGTCTTGTAGCTGTAGAGCTCTTCGCCGTTCTCGACATCGACCGCCTTCAGGTAGCCTTCCAACGTACCGTAGAAGACGATGTCACCAGCCGTGGCCAGAGCACCCGACCAGACAGAGAACTGCTCGGGAACTGACCAGACGATCTCACCCTTACCGGCGTCCCAGGCAATGAAGTTGCCCATGCCACCGTGGCTGTCCGGAGCCGGATACATCGAGAGCGTTGCACCGACGTAAGGCTGACCGGCCGTATAGGCGACGCGGAACGGCTCGTAGTCCATGCAGACGTGGTTGGTCGGGACGTAGAACAGACCGGTCTTCGGCGAGAACGCCGCGGGCTGCTGGTCCTTCGTGCCGAGCGCCGCCGGGCAGATGCCGGTGGTGTTCACGTCTTCGCCGTTCTGCTCGGTCGAGTACTCGGACACAACCTGCGGACGACCATACTGGTCCGACTCCGGATCCATGACGACTTCCGTCGCCCAGTTCACGACCGGGTCGTACTTCTCGGCGACGAGAAGCTCGCCGGTTTCGCGGTCCATGGTGTAGGCGAAGCCGTTACGATCGAAGTGGACCAGAGCCTTGCGCTCTTCGCCGTCCACATCGATGTCCGCGAGGATCATCTCGTTGACGCCGTCGAAGTCCCACTCATCGTGCGGGGTCATCTGATAGAGCCACTTCGCCATGCCGCTGTCGGCATCACGAGCCATGATCGTCATCGACCACTTATTGTCGCCTGGACGCTGAGCCGGGTTCCACGTCGACGGGTTACCCGTTCCGTAGTAGACGAGGTTCAGTTCCGGATCGTAAGCGAACCAGCCCCAGGTGGTGCCGCCGCCGATCTGCCACTGATCGCCTTCCCAGGTCTCGATCGAGGAATTCTCGCCGACCGGCTTGCCGAGAGCCATCGTGTTTTCCGGATCGACGAGCATTTCGTCATCCGGACCGGTGGAATAGGCGCGCCATGCCTGGCTGCCGTCGGAGAGGTTGTAGGCCGTGACCGAGCCACGAACGCCGAACTCACCGCCCGAGATACCGATCAGGACCTTGTCTTTGAAGACCATTGGAGCGGCCGTACCGGTCTCGCCCTTGGACGGATCGCCATTCTGGGTCTGCCAGATCTGCTCGCCCGTCTCGGCGTTGAGCGCCGTGACGTTGGTGTCGGCCTGATGCAGGATCACCATCGCCGGGTTTTCACCCTCAGCCGGCGCGTAGGCAACACCACGGTTGACCGTGTCGCAGCACATGACCGGAATCACGTTCGGGTCCTGCTTCGGCTCGTGCTTCCAGATGATGCGGCCGTCCTGCGTCAAGTCGAGCGCGTAGACAATGTTCGGGAACGGCGTATGAACGTACATTACGTTGCCGATGACGAGCGGATTGCCCTCATGGCCGCGAAGAACGCCGGTCGAGAACGACCAAGCCGGAACCATGTCGCCGACATTCTCTTTGTTGATCATGTCGAGTTCGGAATAGCGCTGATTGGCGTAATTGCCCGTCGGCATCGCCCACTGCGCCGGATTGCTCGCTGCTTCCTGCAGAGCGTCGCTAGCGCTGGCGTATCCGCCGGCAGCCAGGATCAGGCTCGAAGCAAGGGCAGCTTTCGTGAAAGTTTTGAGCATTAAATGTCCTCCCAAAGGAACGGGTTGCCAGATAAAATCGAGCGACATGGCGGATTATTATCCGACAAGGTCCACCCGACCGAAGCCGGCGATGAAAGGGGACGGTTTCCGGCAGCGTGTCACGACCACCAATAGGGGTCTTGGTGGGCACCGTTGATCATTTACCCTACCGAGGCCTTCGAAAAATTGCTGTGCTCCCAACACGCTGCAACTTTTGAAGCCGGAAACCATGGCGGCAATGCTAGAGGCGGAAATCCGGCGATGCAAGCGAAAAACGGGACTTTTTCCTGCCGCAGCGCAGCAATACCTTTTGTGCATTGCAACAAGACTGCCTTTTCGCAGGTCTCATGTGGGCTGACAAATGAAACTGGGTTGCGTTACATTTTCGAGCAGAAACGTTGCTTTTGTCGCAGCCGACGCAAAGTCTACTTCAGTGAATAATCTGGAAATCGGTTGGAGTCGGGCGGAGTTATAGTCGCCGACTGAGATGGTCACTTTTGTCGCTCTAGACTTTGGTCGAATATCCTTCTGATCTGGGAAAATTGAACGCCGAACGCGGCACGCGATTTGTTGCAGGTGCGAAGATGGGCAACAGCCGGGCAAAACGCCGCATCTTTTGGCCATGATTAACGAAGCGAATATGCTCATTCTTCTGCGCCTTCGTCCACAGAACTGAAGCATTGCAGCGCTTGGAAGGCCGCTAAGCGTATGAGGCCCTTGGTCCGGCGCAATGGGGAGACGTTCGCACTACCCGAAATGCGACGCATACACGCGAAGATCAGTGCCTCTGGCGAACTTGAGTCTCAAGGAGCGGACGCCCGACCCGCACCCCCGTCACGGGAGTATGAAAGTGACCGCCCTTGCCGGCGGGCAACCGCTACGTCACAATGCGGAAAATCGTCACGCATGATGCTCCGCCCCGCGAGACCATCCGCGCGGCTGTGGGCACCCCGACCTCAATGGGAGGAAACCCGCATGCTTCTTCGCAATTCCAGTCTCTTCGGCCTGACCTCGGCCGGGATCGTCGCAGCCTCTCTCGCGCTCGCACCCGTCGCCGCCCTCGCTGAGAGCGCTCAAACACCCGAACAGACGGCCGAGAATACGGACTCGGCCTGGAGCTACCTGAAGAGCGATCTCTTCGGCGACAAGGAATTGCAGGCCGGCACCAGCGTCGTCACGCTGGACGCGCCGGGCCGGGCTGCAGACCCGGCCGTCGTGCCGATGACGATCGGGCTTGATCCGAGCAAGAATATCCGGAAGGTCACCCTGGTGATCGACGAGAACCCTGCGCCGGTCGCTGCGACTTTCGAGATCGCCGAGGGTGCAGGGCTCACCGAACTCTCGACCCGCGTTCGCGTCAACGCCTACACGGATGTTCATGTCGTCGCCGAGGACGCCGAGGGCAACCTCTTCGTCACCGAGACTTTCGTCAAGGCGGCGGGTGGCTGCGCGGCGCCGGCGGCCAAGGATCCCGAAGTAGCGGCTCGCCAGATGGGCCAGATGAAACTGCGCTCCTTCGGCGAGGTCGAGGGCTCCGCGGGCAAACGCGAAGCCCAACTCCAGATCCGACATCCCAACAATTCAGGGCTTCAGAAGGACCAGGTGACGCTCCTCTACATCCCGGCTCACTTCGTCGATACGATCGATGTGTCGCGCGGCGGGGAGAAGCTGTTCTCGATGACCGGCGGCATCTCGATTTCAGAGGATCCGAACTTCCGCTTCACCTATACCGGCGAGACGGAAGAGCCGTTCGAGGTCAAGGCGACGGATACCGAGGGCAACGTCTTCGAAAAATCCTTCCCGGTGACGCCGGCCTGACCTTCAAGTCACTCATCATGGATGGAACCGGGACGCGGGTCGCTCAAGCGATCCGCGTTTTTGGTGCATGCATCAGGCGGAGGGGCTGCGCGGGGTCGGACGCCAATCTTTCGGTGCCATCTCAAAACTGTCGAAGGTGAAACCCGGTGCGACAGTGCACCCGACCAGGGTGTAGGCACCGAGGCTGGTCGCCGTCTGCCACCAGTTCGTCGGAACGACGAGTTGCGGCCGCTGATTTCTTTCGATTTCGGGCCCGAGATAGTGCGCATAGGCATCGTGACCGTCCGGCGAGACCGTCAGGACGAGCGGTGTGCCGCGATAGAAATGCCATACCTCGGCCGCATCGGTAACGCGGTGCCACTCAGAGGTTTCGCCGGCCTCGAGCAGATAGTAGATCGCGGTCGAGCGTGCCCGGCCCGCCTCGTCCGCGTTCTCGTCGCGAAAAATCTCGCGGAACCAACCGCCTTCGGGATGGCGCTCCATAGCGAGCGTCTCGATGATCGCCTGAACCTCACCCCGCATGACGTTCAGTATCCGTCTCGGGTCTTGCGGGCGTGGGCGAAAACCTCCACCGGATCGGCGCCCGCCATGCCGACGGCGGTCTGAAACTCGGGATCATCCGCCCTGAGGAACGGGTTCGTCTTCTTCTCGCGGCCGAGTTCGACAGGGATCGTCGGTTTGCCGGCTGCGCGCAGATGCTCGACCTCGCTTGCCCGCTCCTGAACCAGAAGGTTGTTCGGGTCGAGATCGAGCGCGCATCGAGCGTTCGTCGCTGTGTATTCGTGCCCGCAATAGAGCATCGTATCGTCAGGAAGGTCGCGCAGCCGCTTCAGCGAAGTCCACATCATCGCCGGATCGCCCTCGAACAGCCGTCCGCAGCCGAGCGAAAAGAGGGCGTCGGCGGCGAACAGCGCCTTGGCTTCGGGCAGATAGTAGGAAATCTCGCCGAGCGTATGGCCCGGCGTCGCGATCACCCGCACCTCGATGCCGCCGACATCGAGCGTATCGCCGCCTTCGGCGGTCTCGTCGATGCCGGGGATGTTGGAAGCCTCCCCCTTCGGCCCGATGATCTTCACGCCGAACCGATCCTTCAGCGCTTCGTTCGCAGCAACGTGGTCGGCATGATGATGCGTCGTCAGGATATGCGTCAAAGTCCAGCCCGATGCCGAGAGCGCGTCGAGGATCGGACGTTCCTCCGGCGCATCGATCGCGATCGTCGTGTCGCCGCGATGGACAAGCACACCGAAATTGTCGCTGCGGCATCCGAACTGTCGGATTTCGATCTCTGCCATCTCTGCGTCTCCCGATGCTATCCTCTCGCAAGAAAGCACATATGCGCGGGAGTGAACGCGCCAAGCCTTGGCGCTTCCGCCCGGCTATTCCGCCCCCACGCGTTGCAGCGGAGCCCGACGCCAGCCTATATCCTCAAAGGACCGCAAACGCGCCGGGAGGGCTTCAGGGTCTGACGACGAACGCCGACATCATCGACCTGCGTGACTTTTATCACAGCCCACTCGGGATTCAGGCAGCCCGGGCGATCGGGCTCTCGCTGGCGCCGCTCTGGAAGCCGATATCGGACGAGCGCCTCGTCTCGATCGGTTATGGGACGCCCTATCTCGATCGCTTTGCCGGCGATGCAGAGCGAGCGCTCGCCTTCATGCCGGCACCGCAGGGTGCCGCCTGCTGGCCCCACGGCGGGCCTTCGCGCACAGCACTCGTTGGCCCGGAGAACCTGCCGCTCGGCGACGCCTCGATCGACAGAGTCCTGGTGTCTCATGCGCTCGAATTCGCCGAAAGCCCGGAGGCGTTCCTCGAGGACATCTGGCGCATTCTCGCTCCAGGCGGGCGCCTGGTGATCGTCGTGCCGAACCGGCGCGGGGTCTGGGCGCGCTTCGAGCATACGCCCTTCGGCTCTGGGCGGCCGTGGTCTCGCGGCCAGCTTCAGCGGCTCCTGCGCGCAACGATGTTCACACCGGCGACGTTTTCCGAAGCCCTGTTCTTTCCGCCCTTCCGCAAGCGCTCGCTGCTGTCCGCCAGCCTGCCACTCGAACGCTTCGGCCGCCGTGCCTGGCCCGTTTTCGCGGGCGTGGTCGTCGTCGATGCGGTGAAGCAACTTTATCGCGGCGTGCCGGTGACGACGCGCGAGATGGCACGCAAACGGATATCCAAGCCGGTCCTCGTCCCGGCCGGAGCGGGTGCGGGAGCCCGTGCTCGCCAACCGTGCTTGTAGACCCAACTTCCTTTTAGCCTTTGAGATCGTCGACGAGCGGCCGGCTTATTTCCGCATGAACAGACCACTGTTGGCGGTCTTTAAGGTCCGGTGTCGCCGTGCCCCGAAGCGCGATCGGCACTTGAAATTTCGGGCGCTTCAGATTAGATCTGAGCGAGTTGTTTAGAACGATTCCAAACTTTCGAAGGAGCAATCGCCATGGGTCTCGTCGCTGCGAAGATGGAACCGAACGCCAAGGAGGAGATCGTCG
This sequence comes from Fulvimarina pelagi HTCC2506, assembly GCF_000153705.1. GTDB lineage: Bacteria > Pseudomonadota > Alphaproteobacteria > Rhizobiales > Rhizobiaceae > Fulvimarina > Fulvimarina pelagi. The sequence goes on along the minus strand of NZ_DS022272.1, from coordinate 3,540,938 downwards.
AGGGGCTGACCCAGTCTCTTGCCGAGACGGCGGTCGTCACGATGAAGGCACAGAACTTCCACTGGAACGTCACCGGCATGGCCTTCGGCCCGCTGCACGAATTGTTCCAGAAGATCTACGAGGATCACTTCGAGGGTCAGGACTTCCTCGCCGAGCGAATTAAGGCATTCGACGCTCATGCCGAGGGCCGCTATTCGGTTTTCCTCAAGCGCTCCGTGATCGAAGAGCATGACGGTCACATAGATGCGAAGACGATGATCGAGATTCTGATGAAGGACGAGGAGACACTTTCGTCCACCCTGTCGGCACTTGCGGAAGTCGCCGAGCAACATGGCGACTGGGCGACCAACGACATGGCCACCAACCGCATCGAAGTTCACGACAAGTTCGCCTGGATGCTGCGCGCGCACCTGAAATAGGTTTGCCTGCAAGGCAGCGCGGAGGTCGGCAGCATATGGGCTCGCCTCCCTCGAGATGGAAATAAGCCGTTGGTGCTTGGACGCACCGGCGGCCTTTTCGTTTCGGCCGATGGTCGATCCCTCTCGATCGATATCGAGTCCAAGCTGAAAAATCTGCGGATAAGGAATGCAGAACCGGGAACCTGCTTCCCGCCGGACGACCTCGGGCATGAGCTTACGCAGCGCGCAGCATCCACGACGTCAGCTTCAGGCCGGCGCCAGAATTTCTGACGTTGAATCAACCGCCATGAGCGACGATAATGGGCGCCGAGCCAAGGCCCGCCTCACCTCCGAATTCCAGGTTCCGTCATGCTGCAATCCCCCAAGGATGAAGTCTCCGCCCTCCTTCGTGCGCGCCAGACGGGCCACTCCCTGCCTGCGGGGCTCTATACGCGGCCCGAGGCATACGAAGCCGATCTCGACGTCATCTTCCACCGCCACTGGATCGCGGTCGCGGTCGAGGCGGACGTGCCGGAGGAAGGCGACGTTTACGGTGTCGATATCGGCCGGTCTTCGATCGTCATCTTACGCGACGACGCGGGCACGGTGCGCGCCTTCCACAATGTCTGCAGCCATCGGGGCGCCAAGCTCGTCGATGCCGGGCACTCGACCATCGGCAAGCTCGTCTGCCCCTATCATCAGTGGATCTATGAGCTCGACGGCGAACTGATCGAAGCCCCGCACATGGGCAAGGACTTCCGCTACGACCTGCACCATCTCCGTCCGGTCAACATGCGCTCGATCGGCGGCATCCTCTATGTCTGCCTGGCAGACGAAGCGCCATCCGACATCGAGACGCTCGCGGAGATCATGGCGCCGCGCCTCGCGCCCTACGACCTTGCGAACACGAAGGTCGCCTATGAAAGCGAGCTCGTAGAGGAGGGCAACTGGAAGCTGACGATGGAAAACAATCGGGAGTGCTATCACTGCGCCTCGAACCATCCCGAGCTCTGCGTCTCCTTCATCGATCTCGACTTCGGCTTCGATCCTGATCAGTTGTCGGACGAGGACCGCGAGGAAGCGGCCACGCACGGCAAGATGTACGAGGAGCGCACGAATGCGTGGGAAAGAGATGGCTACCCTTCCCGCGCGATAGAGCATACCGTCGGCAAGGAGACCAACTTCCGCACCCAGCGGCTGATCATCGCCGGCGCCGGCGAATCACAAACGCCCGATGCCCTCGCCGCTTCCAAAAAACTGCTTGGCACGATGACCCGGAAGGACACCGGCGACATTCATCTGTGGGGCAACAATTCGTGGAACCACGTCATGGCCGACCATGCGGTGATCTTCACGATCTTTCCGCTGTCGGCAGACCAGACACTGGTTCGTACCAAATGGCTCGTCCACAAGGACGCGGTCGAGAGCGTCGACTACGACCTTGAACACCTCACCTCGGTCTGGAAGGCGACGAACGCACAGGACGCCGCCCTCGTCGCAAGGGCCCATGCCGGCGCGCACTCGGTCGGCTATCGTCCAGGGCCCTATTCCAAGTTCACCGAAGGTGCCCTCGACGACTTTTCCACCTGGTATGTCGAACGGATGAATGCCCACGGCTATTGATCGGCGCCCTGCCCCTTCTCGGAAGAGATGGGACGATCTGCATCCTATCGAAGGCCCGTACGCCCTGCGTCTGAAATAGCCTCGCGCCTACCGCAGGACGTGTACGGCACAGGGAATGCTACGCACCACCCGCCCGGCGGTCGACCCTAGGAACCAGTCCTTGATGCCGGGCTTGTGCGAGCGGATGATGACGAGGTCGAAGCCGCCCTCTTTCGCGATCGAGATGATCTTGGCTGGCGGCTCGCCGATGATGGCACTGATCTCGACGCCTTCGAGGCCCTTGAACGCCCTCTGAAGCTTCTCCCTCGCCTTGGCACTCGAACGCTCGTAGACCTCGCCGCCGATTTCGGCCACGACATATTTCGGAATGACGTTGATGACCGAGACGGCGTGAAATGTCGCTCCTTCGTCGGCGAGGGCCCGCGCGGCAGCGATCGATTCCGAAGCGGCATCGAGGTGATCGGGCGCGATCGGGATCAGGATCTTCTTGTACATGAAGGGCATCCTTGGTCGAGACAGAACTTAAGCGATGGCGGACTGCTTTTTGACCCGCATCATCGGACATACCAGATGACGACCCTGTGACAATATGGCCGGTCGTTCTATAGAAGATCGGCGCGCACCCGAGGTGGGTCTGATCAAGAACGAAGTTTTCTTGCGTGCCTTTCAAATATATCCTGCTGCGTCCCGCTGCCGGAGTCTCTCGCTGAACGCTCGAAAAGCGCCTTCGACCCGCGCCACATCGCGTAGGCCTGCAGTGCTCAAGCAAGGATGTCGGACACTTCTCTGATTGCGCGCCCTGGAACTACAAACTCGCGTTCCCAGCCTTCCCAAAAAGCTCTGAACCCTCGAAATCCGTCACTCAAGACGCCATTTCCGGAGAGCGTTTTGAAACGAATGACGGGAGCCGACAGAGCCGATGACGGTCCATTTCCCCTTCGACAACAGCTATGCTCGGCTCGGCGAGCGCTTTCACCAGCCGATCCTGCCGACGCCAGTCACGGCGCCGAAACTCCTCAAGCTGAATCGGCCGCTATGCGCTGAGCTGGGAATTGACGCGGACGCGCTCGATACGGCGGAAGGCGCCGAAATACTCGCAGGCAATCGGCTTCCCACCGGTGCCGATCCGATCGCCGTGGCCTATGCCGGCCATCAGTTCGGGAACTTCGTGCCGCAGCTTGGCGACGGACGCGCGATCCTCATCGGCGAGGTTGTCGACAGGGCCGGTCGGCGCCGGGACATCCAACTGAAGGGAAGCGGGCCGACCGCCTTTTCCCGCAGCGGCGACGGGCGGGCCGCCCTCGGGCCCGTTCTTCGCGAATATCTCGTCAGCGAAGCGATGGCCGCGCTCGGCATTCCTACGACGCGCGCGCTAGCCGCGACTGCAACGGGGGAGCCGGTTTACCGCGAGACTGTTCTGCCGGGTGCCGTCCTGACCCGGGTCGCATCAAGCCATGTTCGCGTGGGAACGTTCCAGTACTTCGCTGCGCGGGGCGAGGAAGACGCGGTTCGACGCCTCGCCGACCACGTGATCGAGCGGCACTATCCAGAAACTGAAGATGCACCCCATCGCTATCGTGCACTACTCGAAGCCGTCGCGACACGTCAGGCAGCCCTCGTCGCGCGCTGGATGCAGGTCGGTTTCATCCACGGTGTCATGAACACGGACAACATGTCGATCGCAGGGGAGACGATCGATTACGGGCCATGCGCGTTTCTCGACGTCTACGACCCCGGAACGGTCTTCTCTTTGATCGATCGGCAGGGGCGCTACGCGTACGGAAATCAGCCCAGCATGGCGAGCTGGAATCTGGCGCGCCTTGCCGAATGCCTGCTTCCGCTTCTGGATCAGGACCATGACAGAGCTGTCGAGATCGCGCAGGAAGTTCTCGGTGGTTTCGCCGCTGCCTTCGAAGCCGCCTACCTGGACGGTTTCAGCGCAAAGATCGGCCTGCAGACCCGGCAGGCGGGGGATGCCGATCTGATCAACGATCTTCTGGCGATCATGGCGCAGCAAAAGGCTGATTTCACACTGGCCTTCAGACAGCTCGGCGATGCGGCGGAAAACAGCGACGGCGATGCACAAGTACGTTCCCTCTTCGGCGATCCAGCCGCCTACGATAGCTGGGCCGTTCGCTGGCGCGAGCGACTGGCCGCCGAGCCGCAAGAAACGAGCGAATGCCGTGCTGCGATGGATGCGGTGAACCCGGCCGTCATCCCGCGCAATCACCTCGTGGAAGAGGCTCTCGCCGCCGCGCTCAGCGAGGACCTGGCTCCGTTCGAGCGCCTGAACGAGGCGCTGGCCAAGCCTTACGAGGATCGCGCCGAATTTGCCGATTATGCCGGTGTTCCGCCGACGCCAGAAGTTCCCTACCGCACCTTCTGCGGGACTTGACACGCATGCAGCGGATCGGGGTCATCTCGGACACGCACGGCCTGCTCCGACCCGAAGCGATCTCCAAGCTCGAAGGCGTCTGCCAGATCGTCCATGCGGGGGACATTGGAAAGCCGGAGATCGTCTCCTGCCTTGCCGGGATCGCGCCCGTCACAACGATCCGCGGCAATGTCGACACGGCCGACTGGGCACAGGCCTTTCCGGAGACTGCGTGCCTCGACGTCGCCGGCCGGCGTATCTTCGTCATTCACGATCGGAACGACCTCGCCTTCGATCCCGCCGAAGAAGGCTACGACCTCGTCATTTCGGGTCATTGCCATCGCCCCGGCTTCGAGACTGTCGAAAACGTCCTCTATCTCAATCCCGGAAGCGCCGGGCCCAGGCGCTTTAAGCTCCCTGTCACCCTCGCGACGCTCGATCTCGAACAAAGTCCCCTCGTCCCGGCGATCCACCAGCTCGTCTGAGGCGAAAGTTCAAGGCATCCGCGCGGATGCAGTCCACTTGAGTCTCGGGTCATTCCGTCTGCGGTCGGCTCTCGACGAAGTCGGCGATGCCGGCGACATCGTCGAGGTCGAAGACCGGAAGCATTTCGTTGTCGACCTTGTTGTCCGAGGCGACGGCGACGATGCCCGGCACTCTGCCGGCAAGCGGCGTATGGTCGACAGCATCCTTTCGGCGGCATTCGATCTTCTCGTGAGTGCTCTGCTTGAAGCCTTCGACGATGACGAAGTCGCTGGAGGAAAGGTGTGTGAGCATCTCCTCAAGGGTCGGCTCGTCCGCGCCCTTCAATTCGTGCATCAGGGCCCAGCGGACCGAGGAGACGATCGCGACCTCTGCGGCGCCCGCAGCGCGGTGCCGATAGGAGTCGGTGCCCTCCTGATCGACGTCGAACGCATGGTGGGCGTGCTTGATGCTGGCGACGCGGTGGCCGCGCGCGGTCAGCTCCGCAATCAACCGTTCGGTGAGGGTGGTCTTGCCGGAGTTCTTCCAGCCCGTGATACCGAAAACGATCGGCGCCATGTCCGGGTCCTTCAATCTGCTTTGCTGAAGCGGGAAGAGCCCTCAGGGGTCATTCCCGGTCGCGACACGATTGCCCTTGTAGCCGGTGCCCGTCTAGATGCGTTCCATGGAAACTTCCGGCCCCGATTATCTGACAACGAAGGAGCTTGCCGAGCTTCTGCGCATCAAGGAGCGCAAGGTCTACGATTTGGCGTCAAACGGCGAGATCCCTTGCGTGCGTGCGGTCGGAAAGCTTCTCTTCCCGGCTGGGGAAATCGCGGCATGGATGGGCGCAGCGCGCTCCGGTCCCCAGGTCGAAGACGAGAGGCGGCCGCTGGTGCTGGCAGGCAGCCACGACCCTTTGCTCGATTGGGCCCTTCGCCAGTCCGGGAGCGGCCTTGCAGCCTTCTTCGACGGCAGCTGTGACGGATTGGAGCGATTCGCCAACCGGGAGGCCATGGCGTGCGGGCTTCATCTGCGTGGGACGGACGGGAGTTGGAACGTCGACGCGGTGGCAAAGCGATTTTCGCGCGACCCCGTCGTCCTCATCGAATGGGCGCGACGCGAATGTGGCCTCATCGTCGCGTCCGGCAATCCGAAGGCGATCGCCGGATTGTCCGATCTTCCTGCGCTGAGGGTCGCCAGGCGGCAGGCCGGGGCCGGCGGATCGGTCCATTTCGAGGCGCTGCTCTTCGAGGCCGGGCTCGATTTCGAGATCCTCGACGGACCCGAAGCGCTGGCGCGCACCGAGGACGATCTCGCTCGCCTCGTCATGGAGGAAAGGGCCGATGCGGCCTTCGGCCTGCGCGCGGTCGCAGCGCAATTCAGGCTCGGTTTCGTGCCCCTCGCCGAGGATCGCTTCGATCTTCTGGTTGGCCGCAAAGCCTATTTCGAGCCATCTTTCCAGCGTCTCACAGGCTTCATGCGAAGTCCTGAATTCGCCGAGCGGGCCCGCACCATGGCCGGCTACGACGTGTCACGGACCGGCATGGTCCATTTCAACGGTGGTGGGCGCTGACGACACGCCACGGCCCACCCACACAGTATCAGGCCCCATCAGCCGTCGTCGCGTTGGGGAAGAAAAGCTGCTGGCCGTCGACCTTGTAGGCGGCGATCGCGTCCTGGCCTTCTTCAGACAGAACCCAGTCAATGAACGCCTGGCCGGCCTCGGCCTTTACGTTCGGATGTTTTTCCGGGTTCACGAGGATGACGCCGTATTGGTTGAAGAGCTTCGGATCGCCTTCGACCGCGACCTCATGTTCGCCCTTGTTGCCGAAGGAGATCCAGGTCGCGCGGTCGGTAAGAACATAAGCGCCCATGCCGACAGCGGTATTCAACGTCGCGCCCATGCCGGAGCCGGTCTCGCGATACCATTGGCCCGAAGCGCTCGCGACCTCCTTGCCGGCTTCGCCCCAAAGCCGCATCTCGGCTTTGTGGGTGCCGGAATCGTCGCCGCGTGAGGCGAACGGGCTCTTGCTTTCGGCGATCTTCTCGAGCGCTTCAACGACATCCGCGCTGCCCGCAACGCCGGCGGGATCGGAAGACGGGCCGACGATGATGAAGTCATTGTACATGACGTCGAACCGCTCGACGCCCTGACCGGCCTCAACGAAGGCTTCTTCTGCCGGCTTGGCGTGGACGAAGAGCACGTCGCCGTCACCGTTCTCGGCATTCTTGATGGCCTGCCCGGTACCGACCGCCACGACGCGGACCTCGATGCCGGTCTTCTCCGTGAATTTGGGCAGGATTTCCTCGAAGAGCCCGGAGTTTTGGGTCGAGGTGGTCGATTGGACGATGATGAACTCGTCGGTTTGCGCCTGAGCCCCGCTTGTCAAAAACATACCGGCGAGGCCGACGGCCGCCGACAGAAAAGTATGTCTGAACATAGCTATTATCTCTTTCTGCGTTGCCGTTTCGCGCGAGACGGACGGACTCAGGTCAAAATCTGACCGGCGAGAAAATCTCTCGCCGGCGCACTCTCGGGCTGGTCGAAAAAGTTCGCAGCGGGCGTCTGCTCGGTCAGCCGACCGTGATGCATGAAAATCATCTCATGCCCCAGACGCCTCGCCTGCCCGATATCGTGGGTGACCATGACCACCTTCACGCCCCGCTTGACGGCGCGGGCGACCATCTCCTCGATCGCCAGCGTCGACTGCGGATCGAGGCTCGAAGTGGGCTCGTCGAGAAAGACCAGTTCCGGCTCGGTGGAAAGCGCGCGCAGCATGGCGAGGCGCTGCTGCTCGCCGCCCGACAGGGTCCGTGCCGGCTGATCGGCCACCTTCTCGAAGCCGCCTTCGACGAGAAGCCGTGCCGTGCGCTCGGCACGTTCGGCCCGGCCGACGCCTTGCGCCTTGAGCGCGAAGCCAAGGTTGGACGCGACCGACCGGCGCAGCATGACCGGACGCTGAAAGACCATGGCCTGGCGCTTGCGGGCTGCCGTATCGATCGGTCTTCCGCCGAAGCTGATTCTGCCGGTCGTGGGGACGATGAGGCCGTGCAGGAGTTGAATGAGCAGGCTCTTGCCGGCCCCGTTGGGCCCAAGGATCATCGTCGCGCCGCTCGAGCCGATGCTCAGGGTCTCGATATCGACGAGAACGCGATCGCCGGTCCTGAAGGTCAGCCCCTCGGCCGTCAGAGGCAGGAGCGACTGGTGTGAGGTCAGCACCTCGGTGCGGGCGAGCGGAGTCGATGCAAATGGCGGGAGGAAAGCGAGGCTAGGCATGGGCGAGGCCCGTCGTCGCGCCGCGCGTCGATGCCGTGCCGAGGGCCGAGACAGCGGCGTTGACGAGAATCGCGATCAGAATGAGGACGACACCGAGGGCGAGTGCGAGGGCGAGATTACCTTTGGACGTTTCCAAGGCGATCGTCGTCGTCATGACCCGCGTGACATGGTTGATGTTGCCGCCAACGATGATGACCGCCCCCACTTCGGCGATGGCGCGGCCGAAACCGGCGAGCAGCGCGGTCATCAGGCTGATCCGCGCATCCCAAAGAAGCGTCGGTACCGAACTGAAGCGCGACAGGCCGAAAGAGCGCAATTGAAGACGGTATTCGGCGTCGAGGTCTTCCACCGTCTGGCGGGTGAGCGTCGCGACGATCGGCAGAACCAGGATGAACTGCGCAATGATCATCGCTGTCGGCGTGTAGAGGAGGTGCAGGACGCCGAGCGGTCCCGATGCGGATAGCGCCAGATAGACGAAGAGGCCGACGACGACCGGCGGCAGGCCCATCAAGGCATTGAGAATCACCGTCACGACCCGGCGTCCCCGGAACCGCGAGACTGCGAGAGCCGCACCAAGGGGCATTCCGACGCATGCCGCGAAGACGACCGCTGTGATGGACACCTTGAGCGACAACAGGACGATCGCCCAAAGCTCACCATCGCCCGTGATGACCAGAGCAAGGGCACTCAACAATGCTTGTGCGAAATCCTGCATTTTTTCCCGGGCGTAGGCGTATGCGGAAAATTCTGCGCAATCAAAGCATCATGAATGGCGACCTGTCCAGCGGAAACGATTTCGAAGCAATCATGGTGCGTGAAATCGCGCAGCGGTATCGCGCCAGAATCAGGCGGTTAGCCAGACTGGAACCGTTCGAAAGTGATTGCCGAGCGAAACAATAACTGTTCTAATGTGTGCGGGAGAGAAACGACGTGCACACACAGAACGCTGCTGTTTCGCAATTGCTGGACGAAGCCGATCATCTGAGGGTCAATCTCTATCGGATGCTCGCCGGCCTGCTTGCACGTTCGCCCGATCAGGGTGTCTTGACGTCGCTTTCCAGTCTTTCCGGAGACGAGACCGAACTCGGCCAAGCGATCGGAGATCTCTCAAAATGCGCCGTTGAGATGACGGCCGAGGACGTCTCAGACGAGTATATTCGACTGTTCATCGGCGTTGGACGCGGTGAACTCGTGCCGTTCGGCTCGTACTACCTCACCGGATTTTTGCACGAGAAGCCGCTTGCCCGCCTGCGCTCCGCCATGGCGCCCCTCGGCATCGAGCGGGCACCGGAGGTCAAAGAGCCGGAGGACCACGCCGCCGCACTGATGGACATGATGGCCGGCCTGATCGACGGCTCTTTCGGCGAACGACAACCGCTCCACGTGCAGCGCGACTTCTTCCGCGAGCATGTCGGATCATGGATCGGGCACTTCTACCGGGATCTGGCCGCCGCCAAGGGGGCACGTTTCTATGCCCCGGTCGGGCGGATCGGCGCTCTGTTCACCGAGATCGAGGATGCCGGGTTCGACATGTAGGCGCCGAGCGGACGATCCGTCCGAGGCAAGGCAGTAATTTTAACGGTTCCAAGGAAAGTCTGCGGACCGAGACGGAAACAGGACGGGAGAGTTCGATGAGCGAATCGAAGAAAGATGGAGTGACGAACCGTCGTTCGTTCCTGAAGTTCGCCGGTATCGGCGGCGTTGCGACCGGCGCGGTCGCTTTGGCTTCGTCGGTCGGCACGGCCGAGGCTGCTGCAGAAGACGAACCGCGGGACGGCGCCGGCTACAAGGAAACGGCGCACGTCAAATCCTTCTACGACACCGCGCGCTTCTGATTGCGCAACGTGGACCGAACAGACCCTGCAGGCGACTGCACGAACTTTAAGCGGAGGCGAGAATGCTGAAGAAAAAAGCCGCGACGACGGCGCGCTCTGCGCGACTGGCTTCGACGCTCTCGGAATTCACTCATGGCGCAGTCGACCGGCGGACATTCCTGAAGCGGTCGGGCCTCACCATCGGCGGCGCGGCTGCCATCACCTCGCTCTCCGGCGGTATGGTGCGCAAGGCGAAAGCCGCAGACGGCGCAGCCGACGGGGCGGTCTCGGTCAAAAAGTCGGTCTGCACCCACTGTTCGGTGGGCTGCACCGTTCTCGCCGAAGTTCAGAACGGTGTCTGGACCGGACAGGAGCCGGGCTTCGATTCGCCCTTCAACCTCGGTGCCCACTGCGCCAAGGGCGCGTCGGTACGTGAGCACGCACATGGCGAACGCAGACTGAAATATCCGATGAAGCTCGTCGGCGGTAAGTGGCAGCGGCTCAGCTGGGACGAGGCGATCAACGAGGTCGGCGACAAGATGCTCGAGGTGCGCGAGGCGGCCGGACCGGATTCGGTCTACTGGCTCGGCTCGGCCAAGCATTCCAACGAGCAGTCCTATCTCTTGCGAAAGTTTGCCGCCTACTGGGGCACGAACAACGTCGACCATCAGGCGCGCATCTGTCATTCCACCACGGTCGCAGGTGTCGCGAACACCTGGGGCTACGGCGCGATGACGAACTCCTACAACGACATCCACAATTCCAAGGCGATCTTCCTGATCGGCGGCAATCCGGCCGAGGCCCATCCCGTCTCGCTGCTGCACCTGCTGAAGGCGAAGGAAGAAAACAATGCCCCGCTGATCGTCTGCGACCCGCGCTTTACGAGAACGGCGGCCCATGCCGACGAATTCGTCCGGTTCCGTCCTGGTACCGACGTCGCTCTGATCTGGGGCATTCTCTACCACATCTTCGAAAACGGCTGGGAGGACCAGCAGTTCATCGAAAGCCGTGTCTGGGGCATGGACCAGATCCGTGCCGAGGTGGCCAACTGGACGCCTGAGAAGGTCGAGAACGTGACCGGCGTTCCCGGCTCGCAGCTCCAGCGTGTCGCGCGGACCATGGCACAGAACCGGCCAGGCACGCTGATCTGGTGCATGGGCGGCACCCAGCACACCAACGGCAACAACAACACCCGCGCCTACTGCATCCTGCAGCTGGCTCTCGGCAACATGGGCAAGGCCGGCGGCGGGACCAATATCTTCCGCGGCCATGACAACGTGCAGGGCGCGACCGATCTCGGCGTCCTTGCCGACACCCTCCCCGGTTATTACGGGCTAACTGACGGTGCATGGGCGCACTGGTTACGCGTCTGGGAGGAAGATCCCAAATGGATGCGCGACCGCTTCGCGGTGATGGTCGGCAAGGGCGACGACGGCGGCGACCGGCCGATGATCAACGAGACCGGTATCCCCGTGTCGCGCTGGATCGACGGCGTGCTGGAGCAGAAAGAGAACCTCGTCCAGCCCGAAAACACCAAGGTGATGGTGTTCTGGGGCCATGCGCCGAACTCGCAGACCCGTCTGCCAGAAATGCAGAAGGCAATGAGCCAGCTCGACATGCTGGTCGTGATCGATCCCTATCCGACCATGACGGCGGTTCTGCAGGATCGCACCGACGGCGTCTATCTCCTGCCGGCCTCGACCCAGTTCGAGACCTACGGCTCGGTGACGGCGTCGAACCGCTCCCTGCAGTGGCGCGAAAAGGTGGTCGAGCCGCTCTTCGAATCGTTGCCCGATCACGCGATCATGCTCAAGTTCGCAGAGAAGTTCGGGTTCGCCGATCGTATGTTCCGCAACATCGCGATCGAGAACGGCGAGCCGTTGGTCGAGGACATCACCCGCGAGTTCAACCGTGGCATGTGGACGATCGGCTACACCGGCCAGTCGCCGGAGCGCATGAAATCGCACATGCAGAACCAGCACGCCTTCGACCGCACGACATTGCGAGCTCGCGGCGGCCCGAACGATGGCGACTACTACGGGCTGCCCTGGCCATCCTGGGGCACGCCAGAGATGAACCATCCGGGCTCCGCGAACCTCTACGACGTGTCGATCCCGGTCGCAGAGGGCGGCATGGGATTCCGCGCACGCTTCGGCGTTGAGCGCGACGGCGACAATCTCCTCGCCGAGGGCGTTTATCCCGTCGGTTCGGAGATTGAGGACGGATATCCCGAATTCACCTTCGCCATGCTTCAGGAGCTTGGCTGGGACGGCGATTTAACCGCCTACGAGCGGCAGATGATCGAGTATGTCGCCGGCTTCCGCGACGAGCGTCCGACCAATACCGATATTGGCGAGACCTCGCAGACGGGCGATATCCCCTCCGACAACGACGACAGCCGGCCGAGCGACTATGCCGAGAAGATGGGCGCGGTGAACTGGAAGACCGACCTTTCCGGCGGGATCCAACGTGTCGCGATCGCTCATGGCTGCGCGCCCTACGGCAATGCCAAGGCCCGTGCCGTCGTCTGGACCTTCCCGGATCCGGTCCCGATCCATCGCGAGCCGCTCTACACACCGCGCCGCGACCTGGTGGCCGACTATCCGACCTACGAGGACAAGACCTTCTGGCGCGTGCCGACGGCCTATGCCTCGATCCAGAAGGACGACTACTCCAAGGACTTCCCGATGATCATGACGTCGGGCCGTCTGGTGGAATACGAAGGTGGCGGCGACGAAACCCGCTCCAATCCGTGGCTTGCCGAACTGCAGCAGCAGATGTTCGTGGAGATCAATCCTTCCGATGCGAACAATCTCGGTGTCCGCGACAACGACAATGTTTGGCTGCACAGCCCCGAGGGCGGCAAGATCCTCGTGGCGGCTATGGTGACGGAGCGCGTCGGTCAAGGCGTCGTCTTCACGCCGTTCCACTTCGGCGGCTATTTCCAGGGCAACGATCTCAGGGCGAAATATCCTGACGGTGCTGACCCATACGTCCTCGGCGAGGCCTGCAATACGGCGCAGACCTACGGCTACGACTCGGTCACGCAGATGCAGGAAACCAAATCGACGCTCTGCCGGATCGAAGCGGCGTAAGAGGAGACAGAACCCATGGCACGAATGAAATTCCTCTGCGACGCGGAACGCTGCATCGAGTGCAACGCATGCGTCACCGCATGCAAGAACGAGAACGAGGTTCCCTGGGGCGTCAACCGCCGCCGCGTCGTCACCATCAATGACGGCAAGCCCGGCGAACGCTCCATCTCGGTCGCCTGCATGCACTGCTCGGACGCGCCCTGCATGGCCGTCTGCCCGGTGGACTGCTTCTACCAGACAGCCGACGGCGTGGTGCTTCACTCCAAGGATCTGTGTATCGGCTGCGGCTACTGCTTCTACGCCTGCCCGTTCGGCGCGCCGCAATATCCGGAGGCCTCGAATTTTGGCACACGGGGCAAGATGGACAAGTGCACCTTCTGCGCCGGTGGCCCGGAAGAGGACATGTCGAACATCGAGTTCCAGAAATACGGCCGGAACCGCATCGCCGAGGGCAAGCTGCCGCTTTGCGCGGAGATGTGTTCCACCAAGGCGCTTCTCGCGGGTGACGGCGATACGGTCTCGCAGATCTATCGCGAGCGCGTGGTGGCACGCGGCTTCGGTGCCGGCGCATGGGGCTGGGGCACGGCCTACGACCAGAAGGTTGGCGGCTGAGCCGAACCTGAATGCGGAGCTGGCAACCTGCGAGCCGCCTGCTCCGCCCGCAACGGGCAGATAGGAACGCTGGCGAGATCGGCGTTTCGGCGCATTGACGGTACACCGTTTGCCTGGAAAGCTATTCCCAGGGCCGAACTGCGAGTAACCGGTAATCCGGATCGCTCTGAAAACGAATGACGAAACCGTCTGCGCGGAACGGGAGCGAGTGGCACGGTCTTCGGTAATCCGGAGAGGCGCGCCAAGGTGAGGGAGTGAAGCGAATGACGATTGCGAGGTCGGTGGGCGTCCATCCCTTTGCAGGGGTCGTGGTGGGCAAACTGCGGCAGATCTTGGCATTGGCGGCTCTGGTCCTCTTCGGCCTGTTCACCGCGACCGATTTCGCTTCTGCCCAAAGTTCTGTGCGGCCGCCGGACAGCGGTATCGCCTCGCCGTCCAACCCGACCGGCGGCCAAGTCCCGGGCAATTCCCTCGGCAACACCTCCGACACCGAGATGTGGCGTCAGGTCAAGGAAGGCATTCAGGGCAGCGTATCCCTTCCCAACGAGCAGTTGGGCTACATGGTGCAGCCCGGCGGCGAGAGCTGGCGTCTCATCCGCAACGGGCCATTGTTCGACTATCTCGGACTGATGATGATCGGCACGCTGATCCTGCTTGCCGTATTCTTCGCCATTCGCGGCCGGGTCCGCATCGACAGCGGCAAGTCCGGTCGCACCATAGAGCGCTTCACGCTGATCGAGCGCACGGCCCACTGGCTGATGGCCCTCTCCTTCATCGTGCTGGCGATCAGCGGGCTCAACATCTCTTACGGCCGCGACCTGATCATGCCGCTCATCGGCAAGGAGGCATTCGGCCCGATGTCGTCCTTCCTGAAATTTTCGCACAACTACGTCGCTTTCGCCTTCATGCTGGGCCTCGCAGCGGCCTTCGTGATGTGGGTGGTTCACAATATTCCGGGACCGCGCGACGTGGTGTGGCTGGCCAAGGGCGGCGGGTTGTTCACCAAGGGCACGCATATCCCGGCAAAGAAGTTCAACGCCGGACAGAAGATCATCTTCTGGTCGGTCATGCTCGGGGGCTTCTCGCTCTGCCTTTCCGGCTGGGCGCTGCTGTTTCCCTTCGAGCACGCCTTCTTCACCGATACGGTGACGATGCTCGCAGCGATCGGTCTCGACGTCCCGGCATGGCTGGGCCTGCCGGAGCCACCCTACACGATGATGCAGGAGCAGCAGGCCAATTCCATCTGGCACGCCATCATGGCGGTGCTGCTCACCTGCCTAGTCTTCGCGCACATCTACATTGGCTCGATCGGCATGGAGGGCGCCTACGACGCCATGGGCAGCGGCGACGTTGATCTCAATTGGGCGCGGGAGCACCATTCGCTCTGGGTCGACGACGTGATGGCCAAGAAAGGCCAGAGCGGAACGGGACCCAATTCTCACGCGGCCCAGCCCGCCGAATAGAACGCGACAGGCGGACCGCCATGTTTCGCCAGATGGCCATGGGACTGGTGCTTGTCGCGTGCCTCGGTTCGGGCGTTATAAGTGTCCGTGCCCAGAGCAGTGCCGTGCCCGCAGTGCAAGCCGAGAAGGCCGAGCAGGGATGGCCTGACCGCCTCGCAGGCCATGGCGGCCCGATCAAATCCGTGGTCCTGTCCGAAGACGGAAAGCGGGCGCTGACGGCTTCTTTCGACTACTCCGTGATTCTATGGGCGCTGGACCGCGAGGATGGCCGCATCCTTCATCGTCTCGAAGGCCATAAGGCGGCCGTCAACGACGCCACCTTCATACCAGGTACGAACAAGGCGGTCTCCGTCGGCGATGACGGGGCCGTGGCGATCTGGGATCTCGACAGAGGTGCCCTTATCGAGCTCATTGAGGATACAGGCGAAAAGGCGCTCGACGTCGCCGTCAGCCTCGACGGCAAGCTTGCCGCGGTTGCCCGCTGGGACGGCACCGCAAGGCTGTTCGACCTCGTTAAGGGCAAAGAGGTCGATACGCTTTCGGGCCACGACGGCAACGTCAACGCCGTGGCGTTCTCGCAGGACGGCCGCACGCTTTACACCGCCGCCTATGACGGCCGCATCCTTGTGTGGCCGATAGCGGACGGGCGCATTTCCGGGTCCTCGCGGCTTCTTCACGCGGCCGGATGGGGCGTGAACGTTCTCGCCACCCTGCCCGGCGGCTCGCTACTCGCCTTCGGAACGATCGACGGCGATGCCGGCGTCGCAGATCTGGAAACCGGCGACACGGCTATCCTGAAGGATGGAGACCACCCCGTCCTTGCGCTCGCGACGTCGCCGCGCGCCAGCACCTTTGCCCTCGGCACGGCCAATGGCGAGATCGCGGTATTCGACATCGAGACAGGCGCGGAGATCGAAAGCTATGGCGATCTCTACGGGCCCGTTTGGGGCCTGTCCTTCACGCCGGAAGGCGACCAGCTCTATCGCGCTGGGCTCGACGATTTCGCCATTCGGTGGCAGGTGTCGCCGACGAAGCCGTTCCAACAGACGCCATCGGTGTATCCTCGCCGGTTCCAAGCCTATGATGTCGAGGATCCGGGTGAGCGCGAATTTCTGCGCAAATGCTCGGTCTGCCACACGCTCACACCCGACGACGCGAACCGGGCCGGGCCGACGCTCTACGGTCTGTTCGGGCGCAAGGCAGGGACGGTCGATGGCTATGCCTACTCGGAAGCCCTGAAGAATTCCGATATAATCTGGACTGCAGAGACGGTCGGTCGGCTCTTCGACGATGGTCCGGACGTCATGACGCCCGGCACGAAGATGCCGATCCAGCGCCTCAAGAGCGTGGAGCGCCGGGATGCGCTCGTCGACTATCTCGCCCGGGCGACGGCCCCGGTCGGCGACATGAACTAATGCAACGAGCGGCGCGCCGGCGCCGCTGAGGAGATGAAGAGAGATGTATGCGTTCTTGCTCAGCGCCGTGATCATGCTGGGGGTGGCGCTTGGCGCCGGCTTTCTCTTGAACGGCGAACTGCAGATCTCCGCTCAGCAGGCCTACACGACGGACAACGTGCGCCTGCAATGACTTTCCGGGCGGCGGCTCGCAGCGCCGTCGTTGCTTTGTGCTTCGGGGTTCTGGTCGTTCCTTCCTCAGCCCAAGACTGGCGAAGCGGCCTGACGGATCGCGTCGGCCCATCCATCGTCGCGGTCCTGCCCGATCTTCCGCCTGGCGAGATCAATCAGGAAGAGCCGGAGGGCACGGCTTTCGCGATCGGAGACGGGCGGCGGCTCCTGACGGCCGATCATGTGCTCGGACGCGCCAATTCGGTTCGTCTTCGTCTCGCCGACGGAACAATGATTGCCGCCGAGATCGCGGTGCGCGATCCGGAGACGGACATGGCCACTCTCAGTATCGCCGAACCCCTCCCCGCCCTTGAATGGGGACCGGATGCCAAGCCCGGCGCCGACATCTGCGTCATTGGCAACGCCTTCGGTCTCGGGCCGAGCCTTACCTGCGGCGTGGTCTCGGCGGTCGAACGGCGGGGTGTCGGCTTCAACCGAGTCGAGGACTTCGTCCAGACCGACGCTGCGATCAATCCCGGCATGTCGGGCGCGCCGCTTTTCGCGGGCGACGTGGGCGTGGTGGGCATGGCGAGCGCGATTTTCACGAAGACGTCCGACGGCAATCTCGGAGTGAACTTCGCCGTCTCGGCGCGTCTCCTGAAGGCCGTTGTCGAGGATATGCGCGACGGGCAGATCGACCGGGGGCCACAGGGACTGTTGTTGCGTCCGACGGTTGGGCCAGGCGAGACCGGTACGCCGCATGCCGAAATCGTCCGCATCGTGCCGGGTTCGCCGGAAGCTGCGTCAGGGCTTACGACCGGCGACCGGCTGATCTCGATCGAGGCGCTTGAGATTGCGGGCCAGCCGGACTACCTCACCGCTCTCGCACTCTTTGCCGATCGGGCCGAGACATCCTACCGAGTGGAAAGGGACGGGGCGCGGCTCAATTTCACTGTCACTACGCAGAAAAGGGAAACGCCATGAGCGAAGAAGCTTTCAACATGTCGCTGCGCAAGTTCCTCAAGGAGGTCGGTGTCACCTCCCAGCGTGAAATCGAAGAACTGGTCCGAACCGGTTCCATAGAGAAGGGCCCGCTTAAGGTGCGCGTCGCGCTGACGGCCGAGAACGCCGATCTCAACCATGTCGTCGAGGGTGAAATTCAGCTTCCGTGACCCTGCCCGCGCCGACCCCGAGCCTTGAAATGAGCGGCTCCAAGCCAGCGCTGACGATGGCCGATCCGCAGTTTCCGCCGGCGCTCGACGGCCAGGCGGTAGCAGCGGGAGATGATCCGTTCGTGCAAGCCTGCGCAGGTGCAACGGCAGGTACGCTTTCGGCCGGCGATCTCGTCTGGAGCCGGTCGACGACACACGCGGCTGCCGCGATCGTGCTCGAGCCAGAAGTTATGCTCGCCCGCGCCATCCAGATGGTGCCTGTCATGATGGTCGCGGTCGGCGATGCACTGGGGGCGATCGGCCCACCCAATCTGGCTTTGATGTTCAGGTGGCCGGGCACGATCATGGCGAACGGGGCGGCGACCGGGCATGTATCCTTTGCAGCCCTCCCGGATTGGGAGGCAGACGATGTGCCCGATCGCATCGTGGTCGGCTTCGAACTGCTGCTCGATCCGGCCGAATGCGGATGGCGCGAGCCGGGGGAGGATCTCAGGACGACGGCGCTCTACGAGGAAGGTTGCGGCGATCTCGATCGCACCATGCTGATCGAATCGGTCGCGCGGCATTTTCTGGCCGGGATCGACGGCTGGCTGCACGACGGGTTCCGCCCCGTGCATGACGCGTGGTGGAAGCGGGCCGACGAAGACCGCGACATCTCGCTCGATCTCGACGAGGGTTCGGTGAAGGGCGACGTCGTCGGCCTCGACGAAGACGGCGGCCTCCTCCTGAAGACCGGCGGCGAAACCCGGCTCGTCTCCCTGTTGGCAGCGAAAGCGATGGTGGATCGATGAGCGCAACCTCGAAGACCGCGCCGAGCGAACAGCCGGCACGCCGCGCGCCGATCTGGAAATCCGCCGGCCTCCATCTGACCCACAAGCTGGAGAACGGCACCCTCGCTGTCTCGCCGGACTTCCTGCGGGCTTACTACACCCGGCCGGAAATCCATCCGATCGAGGAGAGCTGCGCGGCCGAGCACCAGCTGTTCGAAAAGCTCATGGAAACGCCCACGGCACCAATCAGCGACGCGGAGATCGACGCGATCTCCGATGCCGATACCGCCGACAACTACCGCATGCTCCTCGCCTATCGCGATCATCTTCTGGCGGCCGGCTCGCTGGAGTCCGGCTATTTGGGCCTCTTCCAGGATGGGGCGCCACGCGTGCCGCCTGTGTTCTACGAGCAACTCGTCCACGTCATCCTCTCCTCGCTCATGACCGGCGAGGCCGATCCCTTCGTGCTGCGGGCAAGCGAGGTCTTCTTCCGCGACCAGAAGGTGACGACGGAGAACGGACAGCTCACTCTCGCCGATGCCGAGGTGGTGGAGATGTATTCGCAATCGCGCGGCATGGGCGGGCTTGGGTCTTTGCTCGCCGAAGCCGGAACGCCGATGCGCGATGTCACGCTCGACATTATGAGCGAGGAGAACGCCAAGGGCTATCTCCTGCGCGCCGATCATTTCAACTTCGCACTCGACTTCCGCTTCACCCAACCTGGGCAGGACGCCTTCGCGAGGATCATAGAGCGATGGGTGAAGCACTTCTTTGAGCTGCCTGTGCGGGTTCAGGCGATGCAGTCCATCGCCGACAGCCGATGGTCGTGGCATATCGGGCTCGACGCGGTGGCCAACCAGCTCCTCAACGCGCTCTATAACGGAGAGAGCATCGACGAAGGCGCAAACGCCCGATTCGTGGCCCTCTTCCGCATGGAGATCCTCGATCAGACACGCGTCGTCGACACGATGCGTGGCAAGCCGGTTTATCTCGGTCTCGCAATGACGCCAGATCATCTGGTGCGTTGCAAACCGCAGAATCTTCTGACCAATCTGCCTCTGATAGCCTTCAAGAACTAAACCGGGAGGAGCCCATGGCCGCGACGCCACATAAATTCGTCAATTCGGGGCTGATGCGTCTCGTCGCCATCGTATTGGCCCTCGTGCTGGCGCTGATCGCGGCCTTCGTCTGGCTGAACACCGAGCCTTGGGTCGAGACGGTGCCTGAGCGGGCGGAGGACCTCCAGGCCTATACGACTTCGAGCGACATACAGACGTGCATTGCGAACCGGTCGGCAAATATCGACCAGCTCGTTGAGCAGGAGTTGATGACGGCCGAAGCCGGCGAGGCAGCCCGTAAAGACATCGAAGCGACCTGCGCGGCACGCGGCGAACAGGGAAGCCTGGGCGACAGGACTCGCAATCAGGGGCTTCAGGAGTAAAGCGAATCAGGTCGAACGCTTGACCTTTTTTCCATCGGCGAGATCGAAGCGTCCCTTCGCTCTGGTTTCACTGGGACGCCGGAATTAAACTGAAACAATAGACGCCGCTGTGCCTCAGTCGTCCGAGAAGAAGTCCTCGACCGTCAGACCCTTCTTCTCTGCGTTGATGTAATCCTCGGTCGTTCGGGGGCGTGATCGATGCGCGATGGCGAAGGGATCGCCGCCGTCGGCGGACAGCGCTTCCAGCCGGCAACTGTCGCACATGCGCAGGAGTTGTTTGCGCTCTTCCGTCTGGAACATCCAGTGTTTGCCGGCGAGCGTCTTCGACACGCGCTCCAGCATGCCGCGCGCCACGAAGGGCGTGCCGCAGCGAATGCACTCGGCAGGCTCGTCCTCGTTGAGCGTGACCGGGCGTATCACCTCAGGCGACACGTTGTATCGGGCTTCCAGCGTGATCGCATTTTCCGGGCACGTGGCCGAACAGATGCCGCACTGAACGCAAGCCGACTCAACGAAGCGCAACTGCGGCTTGTCCGGATTGGCCCGCAGCGCGTCCACCGGGCAGGCGGAAACGCAGGCCATGCACAGCGTGCAGGCGTTCTTGTCCACATGGATCGTGCCATAAGGGGCACTCGCGGGCAGCGCGATCAGCTCTCCTTTCGGCGTGCCGGCGTCCGCGAGCTGCTGGATTCCTGTGCGCGCGACGTCCCGCTTCGAGCCGCGGGCGGAGATGGTGCCGCGGGCAATCTCAGGTGCCATCAGCTTATCGTAGAGAATTCCCTCTACCGCATCGGGATCGCGCTCCTCGATGATCGCTACGCGCCCCGCTGCATGGCCCAAGCCTGACAGAAGAGCGTCGACGAGCGCAATCTCCTCGCGCATCGCGACCGTCTCGTCGCTTCGGCGCGGATCGACCAGAATCACGATCGAGCGGAAACCGGCACCGAGCGCCGCGACCATCAGGTCGTGCCCGACGCCGGTGGTGGAATGCTGCGGGAGCGGCAGGACGTTGACGGGCAGGCCGCGGCCTAGCCGCGCCATGGCGTTGATCATCTCCTTGCCGTGGCGCTCGTCGTGGACGAGAAGCACCGGCTCGGTGCCGCCTTCGCCGAGAAATGTGGACGCCAGCGTCTGCACCTGTTCGACGATCTGAGAGCGCTGCGGGTAGGTGTAGGAAACAGCACCGGTGGGGCAGTGAGCCGCGCAATTGCCGCAGCCGCCACAGATCGCGGTGTCGATCAGCACCTCGTCGCCGGCCGGCGTGATGGCACCCGGCGGGCAGACATCTATGCATTTGGTGCAGCCAGTCTTCCGCGAGCGTTCATGAGCGCAGATCGAAGCATCGTAGGTGACATAGATCGGCTTTTCGAATTCGCCCTCGAAGGCGCTCGCCTCGAAAATCGCACGCATGACGGCCGCCGGATCACGCGGGTCGGCGCGCACATAGCCGTCGCGGCCTTCTGGGCGCGCAAAGAGCGGAATCTCGCCGCTGATGTCGACGATGACGCTGCAGGTAGACTTCGCGCCGTTGCGCGGCATGGCAAATTGAGGTGCCCCACGCGAGGACGGAAGCATCGCGGCATAGTCGTCGACGGTGACCTCGAAGCGACCCAGCGTGCCGTTCGCAGCCGTGACTTTGCCCTTGAAGATCGGGAAGTCGAGCATTTCCGGCAGGATGACGTCGTCCGCATCGGCCAGGAGGAGCGTCACTGACAGATCGCGGTTGAGGAGTTGCGCCGCGTCGAGCGCGGCCTGCCCCTTGCCGACGAGAAGGCAGAGGCCATCGCTTTCAAAGGTTCTGAGCCGCGCGGGCTTGCCTTCGACTGCGGCCACAGCTGCAAGAGCAGCCATCTTTGGCGCGACACTGCGCCCGTCGGCAGTCCAACCGGCAGCCTCGCGAATATTGAAGAAGCGGGCGACGCTGCGCTCCTGCTCCTCGGCGATCTCGGCAAAGAGCGGGCTTTCCTGCGTGCATGCGACAATCAGTTCGTCGCCCGAGGCGAGCGCGGTCTCGAAGGCGGCGATGCCGGAGCGGCAGAGATGCGTGTGGACAGGCAAGGCTTCGCCGCCCAGCGCTCGCCCGATGGCGGCGCCGTCGACGCTCATCGACTTTTCGCAGTTGCAGACGAGAACCCGGCGGGCGGTCGATGCCATATGACGAATGTCCCTTGATGCTTCTGGGAGCCACTAGACCGGTCTGATACGACAAACGGAAAGGTCGTGGCTGACTTTAGAACGGATTTAACCTAGAAATGGAGAGGAAAAAATGGTGTCCGCCCAATACGTTCGGATGCCGTAGCGAAAGAAATGAGGGCCGAAGTGTCCCGCGAACTGACGATCAGGCTCGGCGTTCTCGCCGAGAAGCGCCGCCCGGTATCACGCTGGGTCAAGGAAATCTGGCTGCCGGTGGGCGTGATGCCCCCATCCGATGGATTTGCGATCGGCCACGAGATCATGCGCGACGAGAAGCGCACGCGCTATTTCATGGGCGTCCACGATCTCACCGTCCATGCGACCGAGACCGAAGCCTATGTCCACAATTTCAACGCGTCGACGCCGGCGCTGTTCGTGGCGCTGCGCCGTACGACGAACCCCGATCATCCGCTACCCTGGTTCGTCCACGTGGTGACCGCCTCGCCATATTTGGCGCAGGATCTCGACGACAGCGGCGAGGACATCGTCGAGCGCGTCGCAATGCCGCCGGAGATCGAAAGCGCCCTGAAGGAATTCTGTAACCGCCACCATACGGAAGAGGTCTTCAAGAAGCGCCGCCGCGACAAGGTGGATGTGGAAGAGCACAAGTTCGGCAAGGAGCCGATCTTCGAGCGACCGGGCTCGAGTGGCGAGGGCCCTTCCAGTGGCTGAGCGGGATGCCGAGGACGGTTTCCTTTCACGCTGGTCGCGCCGCAAGCGCGCCGTTGCGGAGGAAGAGGCCGCACCGAAGGTTTGCCCTGAGGACGAGCCGAGGGACGATCCGGCCGACTTGGCGGCAGCAGATGAACATGTTGCGAAGGAGGCCGAGGACCTCGCCGAGATGGAGCGCAATCGGTTGGAGGCCGAAGCGATCGATCTCGATGCCCTCGGCAACGGCGACGATTTCTCGGCCTTCTTCAAGAAGGGCGTACCGCATCTTCTGAAGCGGCAGGCAATGCGCAAGCTGTGGACGACCAATCCGGTCTTCGCCAATCTCGACGGTCTGAACGACTACGACCAGGACTTTCGCAATCCCGCGCACAACGTCTACAAGTCAATCTGGCAGGCTGGACGCGGCTTTCTTACCGAAGCCGAGCAGAAGGCGCAGCGCCTGACGGGACGGCTCAAGGTCGAGGAAGACGAGGCGCACGACGCGGTAGGAGTTTCGGAGGAGGAGGCAGCGGTCGCCGAGGCCGGATCGGTAGAACCGACAGCCCTCGACACCGACGCCGTAGTCAGCGAAGGCGCGTCGTCCGACGCGCTCCCGGTGGGAGACGATCCGAGAACCGCCGAGGCCAATATTGCCGAACCCGACGAAGAATCGGCTACCGAGGTGAGCCAACTCATCGACGAAGACGCAACGGCGCCACAACCCGGCGAAGGTGAGGCATCGGTGCGCAGACGCGTCTCCCTGCGCCGCCGGCTGGAGGGCTAGACGTCCGGATCGGCGAGATGATTGCGCAGCATCTCCTTGTAGATGCCGGCCATCTCCTCGACGAAGGCCTCGTCGTCGGCAATTTCGCGGATATTACGGGCGACGAATGCGTTGTAGCGAGCCGCGCCGTAGAGAAAGGCCATGTGGATGTCCGTGGCCGCCTGCTTCTTGTTGGCCCGGTTGGCGACGTCGATGAAGCGGTCCGCCAGCCGGACGAAGTTTTCGCCGGATATCGGTTTCGGCGCGAGGGTCTCCGGGCCTCGATCGCCGTTCGGGCGTGATGACATTGATCGGTTCCTTCCAATTGCGGCCGGGTGGCTTTCGCCGACTTCGGCACGATTCGGGGCCGCGGGACCATTGGCGTCGGGTCGCTCTATGCCTTATCAGACGAAACGACCGAGGTGACAGCGGCAAGGCCGTGATGCGCCGATGCACCCAGCAGGACTCGCCGCCGCCTTCTTTAGCGCTGCGGCGCGCCCGCACCGACTAGCGAGACTGAAAAGATTGGCCATCGACAAGGAAACCATCCGCCAGCAGCTGCGCCGTGTGAAGGGGCCCGACCTGACGAGCAATATCGTCGATCTGGGGCTCGTCTCGGAGATCTTCGCAAATGACGGCAAGGTCTTCTTCTCGCTGACGGTTCCGGGCGACCGCGCGGAGGAACTGGAGCCCCTGCGTGTCGCGGCGGAAAAGGCGGCGATGAGCGTCGAAGGGGTCGAAAAGGCTGTCGTGGCGCTGACCGCCGAGGCCAAGGGTTCGGGCTCGGCAAGCGCGAACACGCCCGCCCAGCCCGTCCGTCCCGCGCCGACACGTGATCAGGCGTCCGCCGTGCCTCCGCCCATGGCAAACCGCGCGCAAGCTGCGACGCCCGCGCCGGAAAAGGCCGAGGTGCCCGGCATCGGCGCGATCATCGCTGTCGCGTCGGGAAAAGGCGGCGTCGGCAAGTCGACGACGTCGGTCAACCTGGCGCTTGGCCTTGCCGCCAACGGACAAAGGGTCGGTATCCTCGACGCCGACATCTACGGCCCCTCCATGCCGCGCCTCTTGCACATCTCCGGGCGGCCGCAGCCGGTCTCGGGGCGTATCATCCGGCCGATGGAGGCCTATGACCTGAAGGTCATGTCCATGGGATTCCTCGTCGACGAGGAAACGCCGATGATCTGGCGCGGGCCGATGGTCATTTCGGCCATCACCCAGATGCTGCGCGAGGTGGAATGGGGCGAACTCGACGTTCTCGTCGTCGACATGCCGC
This sequence comes from Fulvimarina pelagi HTCC2506, assembly GCF_000153705.1. Lineage (GTDB taxonomy): Bacteria > Pseudomonadota > Alphaproteobacteria > Rhizobiales > Rhizobiaceae > Fulvimarina > Fulvimarina pelagi. Next base: position 3,515,989 of record NZ_DS022272.1, on the reverse strand, counting down.
CAGGCACGGGCGATGCCCAACTCACCATGGCGCAGAACGTGCCGCTCGCCGGCGCGGTGATCGTCTCGACGCCGCAGGATCTGGCACTGATCGACGCCCGCAAGGGCCTTGCGATGTTCCGCAAGGTGGATGTGCCGATCCTCGGGATCGTCGAGAATATGAGCTATTTCCTCTGCCCCGACTGCGGTGGCCGGCACGACATCTTCGGCCATGGCGGGGCGAAGCGCGAGGCCGAACGGATCGGCGTGCCGTTCCTCGGCGAGATCCCGCTCGATATCCGCATCCGCGAGACGTCTGATGGAGGCACGCCGGTGGTCGTAGCCGATGCAGGCGGCTCACATGCCGCCATCTACCGCGACATCGCCTCGACGGTCTGGCAGCGTGTCGAGGATGAGCGCGGCATGATGAGTGGCCCGTCGATCGTGTTCGAGTAGTCAGAACCTTCGGGCGATCGTCTCGGTACTGTCTGGCTAAGAGAACAGGCTACTCCGGAGACGTTTGTTGCGAAGGGACCGGAGCCGACGCGTTCCGTTCCGGTTGCTTGACCGGCTGGTAAGTTTCGGCGAAGCCGAACCCACTTTCCAACAGTTCCGAGGCCCAAGGTGAGTCTCAGAACGCGAGCGACAGGCGCTTTCACCGCCAATTCCATGCTCTTCGGCAGGCCGGCGAAAGGCAGATCTACCGTTTGCACAGCGAGGACGACATTCCGGCACCGATTCCGGCAGACGCCACGCTACCTTGACGCGCGACTCGAAGCCGCTTGCGGCGGTGGATTTACGGCTTCGCAATTAAGAGCCGGCTTGCGATCGTGAAACGCGGGCGGCTCTCTCTATGTCGGTCAGATAGGATCTACTTCTTGTCGTTGTCGTAACGCTCGACCGCGTCGCGGATCATCTTGCGGGCATGCTCGACGTCGCCCCAATTGTGGATCTTCACCCATTTGCCGGGCTCGAGATCCTTGTAGTGCTCGAAGAAGTGTTCGACCTGCTTCAGGAGGATCTCCGGCATGTCGGTCGCAGTCTTCACGTTCTCGTACTGCCGCGTCATCTTCGACGTAGGAACGGCGACAACCTTCTCGTCCTGGCCGGCATCATCTTCCATCACGAGAACGCCGATCGGCCGGCAGGGCAGGACGCAGCCCGGCACGAAGGGGCGGTCATTAAGGACGAGAACGTCGATCGGGTCGCCGTCGTCGGACAATGTATGCGGCACGAAGCCGTAATTGCCCGGATAGCGCATCGGCGTGAAAAGAATGCGGTCGACGAAGAGCGCGCCGGACTCCTTGTCGAGTTCGTACTTCACCGGTTCGCCGCCCATCGGCACTTCGATGATCACGTTGATTTCGTCTGGCGGATTCTTGCCTCGGGAGATCGCTTCGACGCGCATGGACTGTCCTCAGTCAGGTCTTGATTGGGCCGCCGCAACTGGCAACGGCATCGGTGTCGCAGCGGTATTATAGGCCGTGGTCCCGAAGTCAATCGGTTCGAATTGGCCGCCTCCCCGTCGGTAGCGTACGAGCTGCGAAGAAAAAATTCGGCAGCTCGCGCGACGCAGGGTCATGCTTCATTCGTCGTTAACCCTAACGAACTACTCTCAGCTTCACACAAGCCTTGCATGACGCAGCGCTCGCAACCGCATTTGCCCATGAGGGGCGCTCGCCAACGAAAAGGTAAAGCGCGTAATGACGAGTCTTCTCACCAATGTCGCCGCGATGACGGCGCTGCAGACACTGCAGAACACCAACTCGATGCTCGAAGCGACGCAGGATCGCGTTTCGACCGGCCTTCGGGTCTCGGAGGCGCGGGACAACGCCGCCTATTGGTCGATTGCGACGACGATGCGCTCTGACAACAAGGCCATGTCAGCCGTCAAGGACTCCCTGGGGATCGGCGCAGCCGTGGTCGATACGGCCTACAGTGCGATGGATTCCGCGAAAGACGTACTCGACGAGATCAAGGCGAAGCTCACGACGGCAGCGCAGGACGGGGTCGACCGATCCAAAGTACAAGACGAGATCAGTCAGTTGCAGAACCAGCTGAGGAGCATCGCCGCATCGGCCTCCTTCTCTGGGCAGAACTGGCTCTCGGTCGACAGCAGCGTCGCCGGATATACTTCTAGTAAAGACATCATCGCGAGCTTTTCTCGGAGCTCCAGCGGTGCACTTTCGCTTTCGAGCATCAAGCTCGATATCTCTGCCTTCACCCTCTTCGACTCCGGAACCGGCAAGGCCGGCATCATCGACAGCGGACGCAACACCGGCGCCGGCACGATAACGGCCGCTGCAGGTACCGCCGCAGCCGGCACCGCAGGTCCTCCGCCGACTTCAGGAAGCTATGTCGGCGCGCTATCCGCGACTGAAACAATGGATGCCGACGATATCTGGACGGTCAACTTGCGCGTGGACGGCGGCGCCGACCAGAAGGTCGTCATCACCAAAGCCAACGTGGACTCGGCCCTTGGCACGACCGACGGCGTCATAACGGCTGCGAATTACGCGAGGGTCCTTGCGAACGCCGCGGTCTCTTCGGGTGTCCAAGGCGTCACGATCAACACCACGACCGGAGCGATCGTAAGCAATTCCACGGGAACAGCTTCGGCCGTCATACTCGGCACAGGAACCACGACGATCAACACGGACTCCGTTGGCGTCAGCGAAATGGATGTGACGAAGGCGGGCCTGACTTCCAACGATATCAAGGCCTACATCAACATAGCAGATGCGGCGCTCCGCAAGGTCACGGCCGCGGCGTCGACCCTCGGTTCTGCAAAGAACCGGATCGACATGCAGATGACCTTCGTCTCCAACCTGATGGACACCATCGATCGGGGGATCGGCACGCTCGTCGACGCGGACATGACTGAGGAGTCGACGAAGATGAGGGCACTGCAGACCCAGCAACAGCTGGGTGTCCAGGCGCTCTCGATCGCAAACAACTCTTCGCAGTCGATTCTACAGCTCTTCCAGAACTAAGTTCGCCCACGAGCAATCCTTCAAAATCAAAGAGCCGCCCTCAATTCGAGGGCGGCTTTTTCAGTTTGAGAGCGGCCGCACGTTTCACGCCCCGTTAACCACGAAAGAACTCCGACCACGGCGGAGGCTCGAATCCAAGCTTGTGCGAAGCTCGCATTAAGAGGCTGGAAAGCCGGCGACGACATGGTGAGGGCATGGCGGGACGGACCAATACGGTTCGTAGGCATGATGCCGCCCTGCCATTCCGGACGATCCGGGCTGTCCCCCAAATGTATCTCGTAATGGGACTTTGAAATGACCAGCATCAATACCAACGTCGCAGCAATGACGGCCCTTCAGACGCTGCAGTCCACCAACTCGATGATGGACGACACACAGAACCGCATCTCGACGGGCTATCGTGTCGGTCAGGCCAGCGACAACGCTGCCTACTGGTCGATCGCCACCACGATGCGCTCCGACGTCAAGGCGATGTCGAGCGTCGCCGACTCGTTGGGAATTGGCGCTTCGACGGTCGACACCGCTTACGAAGCACTCTCGGCGTCCAAAGACGTCCTTGACGAGATCAAGGCGAAACTTACGACCGCGACCCAGGACGGCGTTGACCGCACGAAAGTTCAAGACGAGATCACCCAGCTTCAGAACCAGCTGAAGAGCATTGCGTCTTCCGCATCCTTCTCGGGACAGAACTGGCTCTCGATCGATTCGAGCGCTGCGAGCTACACATCCTCGAAGGACATGATCTCGAGCTTCTCGCGCTCCGCCGGTGGTTCGCTCAGTGTCGGCTCGATCCGCGTCGATACGTCTTCATTCGCGCTCTTCGACGCTTCTGGCACGAAGTCGGGCATCATCGACAGCGGCAAGGTCAACATGACCGCCGTGACGCTTGGTGCGGGTACGTCTGCAGCTGGTACCGCTGGTCCGCCGGCTACCTCTGGCACCTACACCCCTGCGGCACCGACGGCAGCTTTCACCCTTGATTCCGACGACATGATCAGTTTCACGCTGGCCGTTGACGGCGGGACCGCGCAGAAGGTGCTGATCACGAAAGGCATCATCGACGACGCGCTTGGAACCACGGACGGAGTGGTCTCTTCGGCGAACTACGCCAAGGTGTTCGCGAAGGCAGTTGATTTCGCCAATGTGACCGGCGTTTCGGTGAACGCGACGACGGGTGTGGTGACGAGCAATTCGACTGGCACGACCTCTACCGTTGCCTTCGCTGCCGGTAGCAGTGACTCGATCGGCGTCAGCGAAATGGACATCACCAAGTCGACCGTTAAGACCGTAGACATCAAAGCCTACATCAACATCGTTGACTCGGCCATCAGCAAGGTGACTGCAGCAGCGTCGACGCTCGGTTCCGTGAAGAACCGCATCGACATCCAGACAAGCTTCGTGAACAACCTGATGGATACGTTCGAGAAGGGTATCGGTACCCTCGTCGACGCAGACATGACGGAAGAGTCCACCAAGCTGAAGGCCCTGCAGACGCAGCAGCAGCTCGGTGTCCAGGCGCTCTCCATCGCCAATAACTCGACGCAGACGCTTCTCCAGCTCTTCCGTTAATCGGGAAAGCTTCGAAGCTCGTGAGTTTGGAAAGGCCCGGCAATGCCGGGCCTTTTCGCATTCAGGTCTCGCTGCACGATGTCTTTCCGAGAGTAGCCTTAAGGCAGTTCTGCCCTCACGGAACAGCTCGCCGCCAGGCACGTTCTTTCTCCGAGTTCAAAGCGCGTTGCGCAACATGGGAGATCAAGAACAATGGTCGACAAGAACGAAATAAAAGGCGCCATCAAAGAAGCCGGCGGCAAGGTCAAGGAGTCGGTTGGCTCAGCGGTCGGAAACGAGAAGATGCGAGCCGAAGGCAAAGCCGATCAGGCCGAAGGCAAGACCCAGAAGAACTACGGCAAGGTGAAGGACGCGGTCGAAGACCAAACCCGCCACTGAAACCTCATAAAATTTTGAAGACAGACGAGCCGCTCCGAAAAGAGCGGCTCTTTTTTGTGTGTATCGAACTCGCAGGGGCGCAGGGCGGGTTATTCGCGAGCTTGATGCCATCAATCCCGTGGCATCGCGTGTCGTCTTGCCTAACGCGTGCGCACCAACGCTATTGCGAAACATTCTAAAAGGGCTACCCTCGCGGCTCGGGAAGTGGACGACTTGGTCACTGCCACTGCGATATTCGCCAGACGGTTCGGTTCTGGTCTCCCTGAGTAGTGGATCCCGCGCGTCCAAGAAATTGAAGAGGAGCGGCCGATGGTCTCTTTCACCCTCAACGGAGAGCAGCGCCAGTTCGACGGCGACCCCGAAACCCCGCTTCTGTGGGTCATTCGCGATGCGGAAAAGCTGACGGGCACCAAATATGGCTGTGGCATCGCTCAGTGCGGCGCTTGTACCGTGCATGTCGACGGCATGACGCGCCGCTCGTGCATTACGCCTATTTCCAGCCTCGAAGGTTCAAGCGTCACGACGATCGAGGGACTCGATGGCCGTGAGGCGGAGGCGGTCCAAGCGGCCTGGACCGAAATCGACGTGCCGCAATGTGGCTACTGCCAGTCAGGCCAGATCATGTCCGCCGTCTCGCTTCTTCAGATGAACCCGAAGCCGAACGACGCAGACATCGACGGGGCAATGGCCGGCAATATCTGCCGGTGTGCCACCTATCAGCGAATCCGGCAGGCCATTCACAACGCCGCCGACTCGATGGAGGGCTGAGAACCATGGGTATTCACGATCCAAGGACCGCGGGTGGCCTCCGTCCGACCCGCCGCGCTTTTCTCACCGGCGCCGGTCTCGTCATCGGCATGACGCTGGCGCCACGCGCTTTCGCTCAGGACCATGAGACGATCCAGGCCGACGTTCAGAACGAGGCCGCAAAGGCTTTCAACGCCTTCGTGCGTGTAGCGCCGGATTCGACGGTGACGGTGCTCTCCAAGCACATCGAGTTCGGCCAGGGACCCTACACGGGCCTTGCGACCCTCGTCGCCGAAGAGCTCGACGCCGACTGGAGCCAGATCCGCGTCGAGGCCGCGCCCGCAGACGACGAAACCTACAAGAACCTCGCTTTCGGCCTTCAGGGAACTGGCGGTTCGACAGCAATCGCCAATGCCTATGAACAGATGCGCACAGCCGGCGCGACGGCCCGGGCCATGCTGGTCGCTGCGGCCGCCGACGAATGGGGGGTGCCGGCCGAGGAGATCGTCGTTTCAAAGGGCACGATCAGCCACAAGGCGTCCGGTAAGAGTTCTGACTTCGGTTCCCTTGCAGACAAGGCGGCCGAGATGGACGCGCCATCGGAGCCGACGCTCAAGAATGCCGATGCCTTCGTCCTGATCGGAACAGACCGACCAAAGGTGGATACCCCGTCGAAGACCGACGGCAGCGCTATCTTCACGTTCGACATCGCTTTCGACGACATGCTGATCGCGGTCGTGAAGCATCCCGACCATTTCGGCGCGAAGGTGGCGAGCTTCGACGACACGAAGGCCCGCGAAGTTCCCGGCGTCGTCGACGTGAAACAGGTACCGCAGGGCGTCGCAGTCTTTGCCGATACGACCTTCGCGGCGCTCAAAGGGCGGGCGGCTCTCGAGGTCCAGTGGGATTTGACAGAAGCCGAAAGCCGGTCGAGCGAGTCGATCTTCCAGGATTACATCGCGCAGATCGGCGGCGAGAACGAGCTGGAAGCGGCAAATTCCGGCGACGTCGCGGCCAATCTCGATCAGGAAGGCTTCACGACGCTAGAGTCGACGATGCGTTTCCCCTTCCTCGCACACGCCCCGATGGAGCCGCTGGACGCGGTCCTCATCCGTCGCGAGGACGGCTCGATCGATTGCTATAACGGCGCGCAATTTCCCGGTCAGGACAAGGCGGCGATCGCGGAAGTTTGCGAGGTCGATGCCGAGAATGTTCGCGTCAACACCCAGCTCGCCGGCGGCTCCTTCGGACGACGCGCCCAGTTCGGCTCGCCTTATATGCGCGAGGCGGCGGCGGTGTTCAAAGCTTCCGGGATGAACCGTCCCGTCAAGCATATCTGGACCCGCGAGGATGATATCCGCGGTGGTTTCTACCGCCCGATCTATGTTCACAAACTGCGCGGTTCCGTCGATGGCGACGGCAATATCGTCGCCTGGGATCAGGCTATCGTCGGCCAGTCGATCATGAACAAGAGCGAGATCGACGAGACCAGTGTCGAGGGCGCATCCGACAGCCCCTATCAGATCCCGAACCGCCGGGTGATGTCCATCAACACGGGCCTGCCGGTGCCGATTCTCTGGTGGCGATCCGTCGGTCATACCCATACGGCCTTCGCCGTCGAGACGTTCCTGGATCAGCTTCTCGAAGAGGGCGGCAAGGACCCCGTGGAAGGCCGTCTAGCCCTTCTGCCCAAAGGCTCTCGCGAGCGTGGTGTTCTCTCCCGCGTCGCGGAGATGGCCGGCTTCGCGAACGGTTCGCCGCCCGAAGGCCGGGCCTGGGGCGTCGCCGTGCACAAGAGCTTCTCGACCTATGTGGCCGAGATCGCCGAGGTTTCGATTGCCGAGGATGGTGGACCGAAGGTGCACAAGGTCTGGTGTGCCGTGGACTGCGGCGTCGCCGTCAATCCGAACATCATTCGGGCACAGATGGAGGGTGGCATCGGCTACGGTCTGGGCGCCGTGCTCTACGACGAGATCACGCTCGGCGAAGGCGGTCGGATCGTCCAGTCGAACTTCAACGACTATCGCTCGCTACGCATCTCCGAAATGCCGGAGGTCGAGGTCGAAATCATCGAGTCGAGTCAACCACCGACCGGCGTTGGTGAGCCGGGAGTACCGCCGATCGGCCCAGCCGTCGCCAATGCCTGGCGCCGGCTCACGGGAAAGCGCGTGGAAAGCCTGCCAATCGTTCCTTCGCAGACGGCCGGCGCCTGAGTTCGCGAAAGCCGCTCCAGCCGGTCGCGCGGATCGCGCGGCCGGCCTTCCCGTCTCCCGTCTTCCCGCACAAAGTGAGTGCCGTCCGTGAAACACGTCTCTCGAAACAGCCTGGCCGGCTTGGTCATCACCCTCGCAGTGGGTTCGCTGGTTCTGCCCTTTCCGCTCTCCGCGCAGGATCGTGACCCTGCTACCGGTCAGGCGTCGCAACCGATCGCACCTTCGGAGCCGGAGGGCGGCCTGAAATCAGTATCCGACTTCGATTCGATAGCCGACGAGCGTGAACGCTCGATCGCAATCTTCGAAGAGACCGGGAAGGTCCTCCAGCATCCACGCTGCGTGAACTGCCATCCCGCCGGCGACTCGCCGCTGCAAAACATGGCGATGGCTCCCCATCAGCCGCCGGTTCAACGGGGCGAGGCCAATTTCGGAGTGCCAGGCATGATGTGCAACACCTGCCATGGTCCCGAGAATGCGCAGGTCGTGGGCCAGAGCCCGGACATCCAGTCCATCCCCGGGAATCCGGAATGGCATCTCGCCCCGATCGAGATGGCGTGGGAGGGCAAGTCGCTCGCCGAAATCTGTGTTCAGATCAAAGACGAGGACCGCAACGGCGGGAAAACCCTCGCAGAACTCGTCGAGCATATGGCCGAAGACGACCTGGTCGGCTGGGGTTGGGAACCGGGTGAAGGCCGCGAGCCGGTGCCGGGGACACAGGAACAATTCGGCCAACTCTACGAAGCTTGGGCCGCCACTGGTGCTCACTGCCCGGAAAGCTGAGGCAAAGAACGGCTCAGCTACTGGTCCGAACCGCGCACGCCATGGGTTGAAACGAAAGGTCCGGGCTCGTTCTGCGGGGCCTTTCCGGAGCGATCGGCGCGCGGCGCGTTTCGGTCGTAGATCAGTCGACCGCCTGAATAGGTGGCGACCGTCGCGCGTTCGTCGCCGAGCGTCATCAGGGCGAAGAGTTCCTCTTCCAGCGTCTCGACCCGCTCCATGCGGCGGGCGAGCGGAGCGCTGGAGCGGCTGTCTAGAGCAATGACGTCGGCTTCGAGACCCGGCGCGAGGCGGCCGATTGCCTCACCGATGCCCATCGCCTCCGCATTGCCGGCGCTCGCCATATGGAATGCCTCGAAGGCCGGCAGCTTTTGGCCCTTGAGCGCGAGCACCTTGTAGCCCTCTGCCATGGTCCGCAGCATGGAATAGCTCGTACCACCGCCGATATCGGTGGCGATGCCAATCCGCACCTGAGCGGCCCGCACCGCATCGCGATCGAACAGACCGGATCCGAGGAAGAGATTCGAGGTCGGGCAGAAAATCGCCGAAGCTCCGTGCGCAGCGAGCGCGCACCGCTCGCGCTCGGTCAAATGGATACAGTGGCCGAACAGCGCGCGCTTACGCAGGAGACCGTAGCGTTCGTAGATTGCGGTATAGTCCGTGTCCTTTGGAAAGAGCGCTGCCACATAGGCGATTTCAGCGTGGTTCTCCGAAAGATGTGTCTGGATCGGAAGATCCGGATACTCCCGCGCCAGCTCACACGCCATGGCCAGCTGCGCCTCGGTCGAAGTCGGCGCGAAACGGGGCGTAATCGCGATCTCCAGCCGGCCCTTTCCATGCCAGCGCTCGATCGCTGCCTTCGTCTCCTGGTAGCCGCGCTCGGGCGTATCGAGCAAAGCTTCGGGGGCGCCCCGATCCATCATCACCTTGCCGGCGATCATCCGAAGGCCGCGGCGGTCGGCTTCGCCCATGAAGGCGTCGACGCTGACCGGATGCGAGGTGCAGAAGACCGAAGCGCTCGTCGTGCCGTTCGCCGCCAGCGTATCGAGCAGCCAGCGCGAGGCGTCGGAGGCGATGCGCGGGCTCAAATAGCGCGCCTCTTCGGGAAAGGTGTATTTCTGCAGCCATTCCATCAACTCGGCGCCGTAGGAGCCGATCACCTGCGTCTGCGGGAGGTGCACGTGGGAATCGATGAAGCCCGGCAGGATCAGATGCGGATGGTGGTTGGTGACCGGTATATCCGGCGGTAGTGAGTCGATGATCGGCTGGGCGTTACCCACCCGCTCGATCAGTCCGTCTCTAATGAGGACCACGCCGTCAGAGTGGAAGACAACCGCCCGCTCCCCGATTTCGGCCGGATCGCCCGTGAAGCTCAGAACACGGCCGCGCAAGGCGAGGGTTCGTCCAGGCGAGGCAATCGGTTTCATCGTGGCACAACCTTGAGCGGCGGCGACGCGGTGGCGAGCCTTATCCCCTCGCCCGCCTCCAGCCAGCGCTGCAGCACTGCCCGTTCTTCCGGCTCCATGCCCGTGATGTTCCCCGGTGGCATGGCGAGGCTTCTCACCGCCTGCCGCTCGATCTGTGGCGCCCAATGCACGATGTCGTCTCGGGTCTCCAAAATGACGTTCTTCGGCGCATGGGCGATGCCCGGCCAGAGCGGTTCGCGGGCATGGCACATGGAACAGCGAGACAGAATCACGGCTTCGGCCTCGTTGAGGAGCGGCGAAGCAGCGAGCGCGACCTGCGGGTCCTTGGTGAAGATGCGCGCCTCTTCGGGCGCGGACGTCCGCCAGCCGGGCACACCGGAGAGCGTTATGACGATGGCAAAGAGAAGCCCTGCCCCGGCCCAGCACCACCAGAGCTGCTTGCCCGTCGCATGTTCGGTATTGAAATAGTGGCGCACCAGCGCACCAATGAGAAGCACGAGCCCGGCGATTACCCAGTTCCACTCGGTCGCGAAGGCGAGCGGATAGTGGTTCGACAGCATGAGGAAGAGGACCGGCAGCGTCAGGTAGTTGTTGTGCAGCGAACGCTGCTTGGCTGCCTTGCCGAGCGCCGGATCCGGCGTCCGGCCGGCCTTCAGATCGTCCACCACGATCGTCTGGTTCGGGATGATGATGAAGAAGACGTTGGCCGTCATGATCGTTGCGATCATCGCGCCTGTGTGGAGCATCGCGCCGCGCCCGGAGAACACCTGATCGAACAGGAAAGCCGAGGCGACGATGTAGACGAGGAGCGCGACGAAGAGCCATGTGTCGTCGTTCTTCAGGGGCGACTTGCAGAGCCCGTCATACACCAGCCAGCCGAGCGCCAGACCACCGATGCCGATCAGGCTCGCGCCCCAGAGCGGCAGATCGGCCTTTTGCGGATCGATGAGATAGAGTTCGGCCCCGAGATAGTAGACGAGAAAGAGCAGCGCCGCGCCGGAGAGCCAGGTGGCGTAGCTCTCCCACTTGAACCAAGTCAGATCCTCCGGCATTTCCGCCGGCGCGATAAGGTATTTCTGCATGTTGTAGAAGCCGCCGCCATGCACCTGCCAGGCCTCGCCCGCGACGCCCTCGGCGAGATCGCGACGCTTCCGAAGACCGAGATCGAGGGCGATGAAGTAGAAGGACGAGCCGATCCAGGCGATGGCGGTGATTACGTGGACCCACCGCACCGCGAATTGCAGCCATTCGGAGAAATAGGTCCACATGCGGCCCTCGGGAGTTGGCATCGGCGATGTCAGCTCCCTGCGGAAGAGAGCGTCAAAGTCAGAGATTCGTCATCCTCGGGCCCCGTCCCGAGGATCCAGCGCGATGTGTCGACCCGAGCGGTCCTAGCGACTGTCCAGACGACCAACGCATGCGAAGACTATGCAGTCTAAGCCAACCTCCTCTGGATCCTCGGGACAGGGCAAGAGG
>NZ_DS022272.1:3391190-3504331 GCF_000153705.1 Fulvimarina pelagi HTCC2506 | reverse complement strand
CGAGGAGAGTTGGGGACCCATGTCTGAGGCTCGGTCGCGGGTCGAGCCCCCCGAAACAGACCCCGGCCAGGAGGCAGGGGGTGACCATGGTTCAGAGACTTAGGCCGCCTGCCCTCAGCTCTGTACCCCTTCCACATACCAGTCCATCTTCAACAGCTCTTCTTCCGTCATCGTCTCGCCTTCCGGCACACGGATTTCGCCGGACTGATCGCGGATCGGGCCCGTGAAGACCTCGTAGTTTCCTGCTTTGGTATCATCGTAGACCTTCTGGGCGGCGGCTTTCACGTCGTCTGGCATGGCGTCATTGAACGGGGACATGACCACCTCGCCGTCCTCCATGCCGAGCCAGACATTGCCGGGCTCCCAGGTGCCGTCCATCACTGCCTGAACGCGCTTGGTGTAATAGGGGCACCATTCATCGATAATCGCCGTCATGTGCGCGTTCGGCGCAAAGCTTGTCATATCGGAAGCCTGGCCGAATGCGATCGCGCCGGCCTTTTCGGCCGCCTGAAGCGGGGCGGGCGAATCCGTATGCTGGGTGATGACGTCGGCGCCCTGAGAAAGCAGCGCATTTGCCGCATCGGCCTCCTTCGCAGGGTCGTACCAGGAGTTCACCCAAACCACCTGAGTGGTAAATTCAGGGTCCTGCTTCTGTGCAGCAAGCTGGAAGGCGTTGATACCCATGACGACTTCCGGGATCGGGAAGGAGGCGATGTAGCCTGCCTTGCCGCTGTCGGACATCATACCAGCGATTGTGCCGAGCACAGCGCGGCCCTGATAGAACTTCGCGTTGTAGAGTGCCATGTTGTCGCCGCCGGGATTGAAGCCCGTTGCGTGCTCGAACTTCACGTCCGGAAACTGCTGGGCGACCTTCACGGTTGGGTTGCCGAAGCCGAAGGACGTGGTGAAGACGATGTCCGCTCCGTCCTGGGCGAGTTGGCGGATGACGCGCTCGGCGTCGGGACCTTCGGCGACATTTTCCACGAAGGTCGTCTCGACACTGTCACCGAGTTCCTCGACCATGCATTGGCGGGCTTGGTCATGGGCGTATGTCCAGCCGAAATCGCCGACTGGGCCGACATAGACGAAGCCGGCCTTTACCGGTTCCTGACCGCCAGCGCCCTCGCCCGAATCCTGCGCCATTGTGGACGGAACCGCGAAGACGATCGCGGCGATGCTGGCGGCAGCGAGAAGCCGGCGCTTGGTGATCTCAAACATGAAACTCTCCTGTTGTACCATGCTGTCTGTCAGGCCGTGGCCCGGAAAGGTTTAGCCAGGCAGGCGGGCGCATTGGCCCCACCCTGCGGGGCGAACGAGATGATCGCAAGAACGGCGACCGTCGCGAGATAGGGAAGCGCGGCGAGGAACTCCGGCGCGAACATGTTGAAGCCGGCGGCCTTGGCCTGGAGCTCCATGGTGATGACGAGCCCGAAGAGATAAGCGCCGAGCAATACGCGGCCCGGTTTCCACGAGGCGAAGACAACGAGGGCGATGGCGATCCAGCCACGCCCGGCCGTCAGCCGTTCGGCCCACATCGGCGTCAGAACGAGGGAATAATAACACCCGGCGAGACCCGCCATCGCTCCGCCGAAGAGGACGGCGAGATAGCGGATCCTCAGCACTGGATAGCCGATCGCATGCGCCGCATCGTCGGATTCGCCGACCGCGCGCAGGATGAGTCCGGGTCGGGAATGCTTGAGGAACCACCAGACGGCAATCGTGAGCGCGATGCCGAGATAAACCAGCGGCGAGTGGCCGAAGAGAAGCCGCAGAAGCGGATTATCGAAAGCAAAGAGAGGTCCAAGCGTCGATGTCGTGATGCCGACGAACGGCGCGCCGATGAGCGCGGAAACGCCAGTGCCGAAGATCGTCAGGGCAAGGCCGGTCGCGACCTGGTTCGCCATCAGCGAAAGCGTCAGAAAGGCAAAGACCGACGACACGAGAGCTCCGGCAATGAGCGCTGCGATCGCACCCAGTGTCGGCACGCCGGTTGAATAGGCAACGGCGAAGCCCGCGACAGCGCCGATCAGCATCATGCCCTCGACGCCGAGGTTCAGGACGCCGGATTTTTCCACGACAAGTTCGCCGAGGGCGGCAATCAGAAGCGGCGTCGCGGCGCCTGCGATTGTCATCATGATCGCCACGGTGAGTTGCACGCTCATGCCCTCGCTCCCTCCGCCTCCACAGGAGTGACACCGCTGGTATTTGCAGTCGGCGAAGGCTTCGGCGCGGTTCGCTTAAGCCGGTAGGAGGCGAGGATGTCGAAGCCAAGCAGGAAGAACAGCATCAGGGCCTGAAATACGCCGGCCGCAGCATTCGGTAGACCGATGGCCGTCTGGGCGTTCTCGCCGCCCACATAGGTGAGCGCCAGCACGAAGCTCGCGATCAGGATTCCGAGCGGGTTCAGCCGTCCGAGAAAGGCGACGATGATCGCCGTATAGCCGTAGCCTGTAGGGAATTGCGGCACCATTTGCCCGAACGGGCCGGAAGCTTCCAGAATACCCGCGAGTCCCGCAAGGCCGCCGCCGACGAGCAGCGCGAGCCAGACCGTGGAACTGGCCGAAAAGCCCGCAAACCGCGCCGCCTTGGGGCTCGCGCCGACGCTGCGCACCTGAAACCCGACGATGGTGCGGGTCATGACGCCCCAGGCGGTCAGCGCGATGGCAGCGGCAATCGGTACGCCGAGATGGATGAGCGTTCCTGACGCCATCATGGGCAGTGTCTGGTCGGACGTGAACATCGCCGTCTGCGGGAAGCCGAAGGCCATCGGATCCTTCCACGGGGCGCGCATCAGGTAATAGAGGAGTTGGATCGCTACGTAATTCAGCATCAGCGAGGAAAGAATCTCGTTGACGCCGAGCTTGGTCTTCAGGATTGCCGGCACGGCTGCATAGGCCGCGCCCCAGATCATCCCCATCAGGATCATCGCTGGGAGAATCCAGCCCCCCGTCATATCGAGGGTCTGCAGCGCCACCCACGTCCCGCCAAGACCGCCGAGAATGTACTGGCCCTCCGCCCCGATATTCCAGACATTGGCGCGAAAGCCGATCGCGAGTCCCGTCGCGATGATCGCGAGCGGCGCAGCTTTCACCAGAAGGTCCTGCCATCGGTAGGTATTGGTGAGCGGTGCGATGAAGATCTCGTAGACTGCCGAGAGTCCGTTGTGGCCGAGAAAGGTGAAGAGGATCGCGCCGGTAACGAGCGCGCCGAAGACGGCGATCACCGGGGCCGCGAGGTTGGCTTTGCGGCTCGCTTCGCCCCGGGGCTCCAGTTCCCAGCCCATCACGCGGCTTTCCCGCGATGCATCTCGGCGTCCGCTGCTGCGTCGTCCTCGCCGTGGACGCCGCCCATCAAGAGGCCGATCTTCTCGATCGACACCGTCTTAACGTCCATCGTCTCCGACAGCTTGCCGGCGTTGATCACGGCAAGCCGGTCGCAGAGCTCGAGGAGTTCGTCGAGATCCTGGCTGACGAGGAGGATCGCGGCCCCCTTGGCGGCAAGGTCGATCATTGCCTGACGGATGAAGCCGGCCGCGCCCGCATCGACGCCCCAGGTCGGCTGGGAGACGATGAAGACCGCCGGATCGGTCATGATCTCGCGGCCGACGACGAATTTCTGCAGGTTTCCGCCGGAGAGGCTGCCGGCCTTGGCCTTCGGGCCGGTCGCCTTCACCGAGAATGCCTCGATGACGGTTCTCGCGTAATCATGGGCCTTGCCGGTGCGCAGAATGCCGCTGCCGGCGAGCAATTTCGGACCTCGTGCGGACAAAAGCGTGTTCTCGGCAAGCGTCATCTGGCCGATCGCGGCATGGCCGTTCCGCTCCTCTGGAAGGGCAGCAAGTCCCGCGCGCCGACGCGCGCCGACGCCGAGCTTGGAAAGATCGCTGCCATCAAGCCTGATAACGCCGGAAACGCCATCCGTCCGTTCGCCGGAAAGCACCGAGATAAGCTCGTTCTGGCCGTTGCCGGCGACCCCCGCGATGCCGAGGATTTCGCCCGAACGGATCGCAAAGGACACGTCCTTCAGGCTGACACCGAAGGGCGGCTCACCGGGCGCCGAGAGGTTCGAGATCGCGAAACGCTCTTCGCCGTAGACGCCATCGTTCTTGGGAGAAAGGTCCTTCAGGCTGCCGCCGATCATCATCTCGGCCATGGAGCGCGCGGTTTCCTCAGCCGGATCGCAGGTGGCGACCACCTTGCCGCCGCGCAGCACTGTTGCTGTGTCGCATAGCGCTTTGATCTCGTGAAGCTTGTGGGAAATGTAGAGGATCGAGCAGCCCTCGGCCTTCAGCTGGCGGAGGGTGTCGAACAATCGGTCCACTTCCTGCGGCGTCAGCACGGAGGTCGGCTCGTCCATGATGAGCAGTTTCGGGTTCTGGATCAACGCGCGGACGATCTCTATGCGCTGGCGCTCGCCGACCGACAGCGTATGAACGTCGCGGTGCGGATCGAGCGACAGACCATAGGTGTTGAGCACATGCCGGATTTTCTCCTCCAGTTCCCGACGAGGCGGAGGATTGTCCATGCCGAGCGCGATATTCTCGAGCACCGTCATCGCCTCAAACAGCGAGAAATGCTGGAATACCATGCCGATGCCGAGTGACCGAGCAGCATGAGGTGAAGCGATTTCGACCTTCCGTCCATCGAAGGCGATAGTCCCTTCGTCAGCGCGCTGGACGCCGTAGATGATCTTCACGAGAGTCGATTTGCCGGCCCCGTTCTCGCCGAGGAGTGCGTGAATTTCGCCCGGCGCGACGGCAAACGAGACGTTCTCGTTGGCAATCACGCCCGGAAAGCGTTTGGTGATCCCGTTCAGCTCGAGACGCAACGTCATGTATCGCGGGCTATCCCATTCAATTCGTTCGTCGCACTATGGCACTACAAAACCGCATCTGCCAAGCGAACGGGCATTGTTTTCTGTTGACCGGAAAGAAGGCATGTACAGAGCTCGGCCGCTGTCATCGCGGCGATGACTTCCGGGCGCTTGTCCCGCAGCGCGGAACCGCCTACGGGCAGGGTCAACCGGCTGATCTCGGCCTCGAGGCCTATTTCTCTCAGATAGGTCTTGAACCGCGCGCGCTTCGTCGCCGAACCGATCATGCCGACATAAGCGGTGTCCCGACGACGAAGCGCTTCCGCGGCGATCAGAAAATCGAGAGCATGGTCATGGGTCATCACGACAAAGGCAGCATCGGATGGGGCATCGGCGACCATCGTTTCCGGCATGGCGGCGGCGACTGTACGAATTGACTCGGGCAGTCCGGCGAGCGTCTCGGAACGCGGATCGACAAGCGTAACGTTGAGCGGCAGAGGCGCGAGCGCAAGGGCAAGCGCACGGCCCGTATGCCCCGCGCCAAAGAGGAAGACGTTCGGCCGCATCGCATCTCGCGACGCCGCCTCCACGCGCCGTCGGCTCAACGTGGTTTCATCGGCGCGTTCGAAGAGAAGATCAACGCGGCCGCCGCAACACTGGCCGATTTCAGGTCCCAGCGGCACCGAGCGCTCTTCCCGCGTCGCGCCGGTCGCAAGCATCTGCCGGGCGGTCTCGATGGCATCGAATTCCAGGCGCCCGCCGCCGATCGTGCCATCGGCATGGTCGGACGTGACCATCATCGCGGCCCCTGCCTCCCGCGGCGTCGAGCCGTAGGCGCGAGTGATGGTAACGAGGATGGCGTCTTGCTTCATCCCCTGACCCCTTCGACCGCCTTCAATACGCGTTCCGGCGTCGCCGGGGCGTCGAGATCGGGGAAGGCCTTGCCGTCGCCGGCTGCGATCACCGCATCGGTCAGAGCCGAGAACACCGAGATCGCCAACATAAAGGGCGGTTCGCCGACGGCTTTTGAGCGATAGATCGTGTCGGAGCGGTTCTCGCCCTTCTCCCAGATCGCGATGCGCAGATCGTCCGGCCGATCGTTGGCGGTCGGGATCTTGTAGGTGGAGGGGGCGTGGGTCTTCAGCCGTCCCTTGTCGTCCCACCAGAGCTCTTCCATGGTGAGCCAGCCCATGCCCTGGATGAAGCCGCCCTCGATCTGCCCCCGGTCGATCGCCGGATTCAGCGATGTTCCGCAATCGTGCAGGATATCGGCTCGCAAAAGCTTGTATTCGCCGGTGAGCATGTCGATGACGACCTCCGAACAGGCCGCGCCATAGGCGAAATAGTAGAAGGGCTGGCCGCTCGCGCTCTCGCGGTCGTAATGGATGTCGGGCGTGGCGTAAAAGCCTGTCGAAGAGAGCGAGATGCGGGCGAGATAGGCTTCGCCCACGAGATCGGCGAAGCGCTTTTCCTCGTTGCCGATCAGCACACGGTTCGCCGCGAACACCACCTGTTCCTCGGGCACATGATAGCGGCCACAGGCATAGTCGATCAGCCGGTTCTTGATCGTCCGCGCCGCCGCTTGCGCCGCCATGCCATTAAGATCGGAGCCCGAGGAGGCCGCCGTCGCCGACGTGTTCGGCACTTTCGCGGTCGTCGTCGCGGTGATCTTTACCTTTTCGATGTCGATCTGGAATTCCTCGGCCACCACCTGGGCGACCTTCACGAAGAGCCCCTGCCCCATCTCCGTGCCGCCATGGTTCAGGTGAACGGAGCCGTCCTTGTAGACATGGACGAGCGCGCCAGCCTGATTGAGATGGCTGGTGGTGAAGGAGATGCCGAATTTCACCGGCGTCAGGGCGAGACCCTTTTTCAGCACGGGGCTTTGGGCGTTGAACTGGCGGATCGCCTCGCGCCGGGCGCGATAGCCCGATGTCACCTCCAGTTCCTCGACCAGTTCGGCAATGATCGAGTCGGTGACAGGCATATGATAGGGCGTCACACCCGGCGCGCGGTCTGAATCGAAGGATGGGTAGAGATTGACCTTGCGCACGTCGAGCGGATCGATCCCGGTCTCGAAGGCAATTCGGTCCATCACCCGCTCGATGCCGACCATGCCCTGCGGCCCGCCGAAACCGCGAAAAGCGGTGTTGGAGACAGTATGCGTCTTCAGGCGGCGCGACAGGATGCGCGCGGCGGGAAGGCTGTAGGCATTGTCGGCGTGGAACATCGCCCGATCGGCGATGGCGGCGGACAGGTCACGCGAATAACCGCAGCGCACGAGATGGGAGAAATCGCCCGCCGCGATGCGGCCGTTCCCGGAAAAGCCGACCGCATAATTGATCGTGACCTCGTGGCGCTTGCCGGTCATCTCCATGTCGTCGTCCCGGTCGAGCCGGCATTTCACGGGCCGCCCGGTCTTGACCGCCGCAAGCGCGGTAACGGCCGCGAAGAGTGCCGGTTGGCTCTCCTTTCCGCCGAAGCCACCGCCCATGCGCCGCACCTCGACCGTCACAGCATGGTCCGGCACACCTAGCATCTTCGCGACATTGTGCTGGACCTCGGAAGGGTGCTGGGTGGAGGAGCGCACCAGAACGTCGCCATCTTCGAGGGGGATCGAGTATGCGATCTGGCCTTCGAGATAGAAGTGATCCTGTCCGCCTACCGCGACGCGGCCGAGGACACGGTGCGGGGCGCCCTCGAGCGCAGCATCCACATCACCGATCCGCATTTCATGGGGATCGAGAAGGTCGTGCCCCGCCTCTCCGGCTGCAGCCAGCGCCTGTTCGATGGTGATCGCCGCCGGCAGTTCCTCGTATTCGACGATCGCAAGTTTCGCCGCACGCCTCGCGAGATCGATCGTTTCGGCTGCGACGGCGAAGATCGGCTGGCCGACATACTGGACGAGGGCCTCGGGACCGCTTGTCTGCGGGAAGATCGGATCGTCGCCGAAGACCGGCGAGTAGTCGTTCTGGCCGGGGATGTCGTTGGCCGTCAGGACGCAGGCGACGCCGGGAACATCGCGGACTTTCGAAACATCGAGCGAGACGATCCGCGCATGGGCCTTCTCGCTCATGGCGATATAAATCTGCAGCGTGCCCGGCAGTTCAGGCTCGTCGTCGACATATCGGGCAGCGCCCGAGACATGCTTCACGCCGCTGTCGTGGATGCGTTTGGTATGAACGCCGCCCTTGATCGCCCGTTCATGGGTCGGTGGGCGCTCGCCGAGTTCGGCGATCGACGGTTCGCCTGCCCCGGAGCGATCCTGGATGCGGGTTTCGTCCATCACGCCGTTCCTCTCGCCTCGCCGGTCTCGAAACCGGCTATACGGGCCGGTCTTTCCGCGGTGAGTTCCAATCGGAAGCGTTCGAGGAGGTTCTGCGCCGCCTTCAGCCGATATTCGCTCGACGCCCGCATGTCGGTCAACGGCCGGAAATCCTCGGCGAGCGCAGCCTGCGCATCGCGGACCGCCACCGCATCGAAAGGCCGACCACAGAGCACGGCTTCCGCATGGCTTGCCCGTTTCGGCACGCCGGCCATGCCGCCGAAGGCGAGGCGGGCTTCGCTCACAAGCTCACCGTCGAATGTCAACCGGAAGGCCGCCATGACGGCGGAGATGTCGGAGTCGAAGCGTTTCGAGATTTTATGCGCGAAATAACGCTGGTCGTCTTCCAGCCGCGGCACTTCGAGCGCGACCACGAATTCGCCCGGTGCGCGGTCCTGCTTGCCGTATTCGACGAAGAAGCGCTCCAGATCGAGAACGCGCATGTCCTCACCCTTGCGCAGATAGAGCCGTGCGCCGAGGGCAATCAGACAGGGCGGCAGGTCGCCGATGGGCGAGCCGTTGGCAATATTTCCGCCGACCGTACCCGCATTGCGGATCTGCGCGCCGGCGAAGCGGCGCATCATCTCGCCGAGGTCGGGGTGGATATCGGCGAGGGTTTCCAGCGCTTCCGTATGAGTGACGCCGGCCCCGAAATAGAGGACGCCAAGCCGCTCCTCGATCATCTGCAGATCGCGCACCTTGGAGATGTCGATGAGGACGGAAAGATCGCGATGTTGCTTGGTCACCCAAAGCCCGACGTCCGTCGCACCCGCAACGAGGGTTGCATCGGGATGCGCGCCATAGATGTCAGCGAGATCGTCGACATTTTCCGGCGCGAACCAGAGCTGCGGCCCGCCGGAGCTTTCGGCCTCGTAGCGGAAGATCGCACCGTTCTGGATGTCTCCAAGGCGTTTGGCGAGCGCCAGATCCTCGCCTAATGTGTCCGGCTTCGGAAGCTTCGCCAGCGTCTCGCCCGCATCGATGATCGGGCCGTAGCCGGTGCAGCGGCATAAGTTTCCGGAAATCTGATCCTTCACCGCCTGGCGATCCGTCAGCTTTCCGCCGTCCCAGGCGGAAAAGAGCTGGACGACGAAGCCCGGCGTACAGAAACCGCATTGGCTGGCGTGGCCCTCCACCATCGCCTCGCGCAGGGCGTCCGCCCCGTCCGCGCCGCGATGGCTGCCGAGCTTTTCCACGGTCTCGATCGCGCGGCCGTTCATGGCGGGCAGGAACTGGATGCAGGCGTTCACCGGCCGGCGTTTCAGGCCGCCATTGCCGTCGTTTTCCGAGATCAGCACCGTGCAGGCCCCGCAATCGCCCTCGGCGCAACCTTCCTTGGTGCCGGTCAGGCGCTCGGTCTCGCGCAGGTATCGCAGAAGCGTCGTTGTCGCGGGCTGGCCGGAGACGGAGCGCGCCTCACCATTCAGAAGAAAGCGGATCGGCTGTGCAGACTGATCGCTCATCAACTCCCCCGATAGGTGGAATAGCCGAAGGGAGACATCAGAAGCGGCACGTGATAATGGGTATGCTCGCTCATTCCGAAACGGATCACGACTTCGTCGAGGAATTTCGGGTCGGGCAGATCGAGGTCGAGCCCGTCGAAGTAAGCGCCTGCTTCGAAGACCAGTTCGTAGAGCCCGATCTGGAAATCGTCTGCGCCGAGAATCGGCCCGTCGCAGCGGCCATCGCTGTTCGTGGTCAAATCCGCAATCTGATCGCGGGCCCCGCTGGAGCCGACCCAATAGAGCTTGATTCTGAGACCGCGAGCGGGCTGGCCGGTCGCGGTATCCAGCACATGGGTCGTCAGTGTGCCGCCGCTTTCGCCCGCCATCCTGCGCCTCGATTTCGTTCTCTGGGCTTTGATGATGCACTGCAAGGGCGTAGGGCTGCAAGAGGAACGAGGGCTATCCCATTGCATTGAAACCAAAAGCAGAACAGGAGCGCAGGACAATCAAAGCGCTCAGCGCTCCTCCCAATCCATTTCCTGCAACGAAATGGCATTCGACGAACCCCGCGACTGCCGCCCCCCATGTATCAGAAAAATCAAATGAGATAGATGTGTCCTGCGACGGCTCTGTATCCCGTCGAGAAACTTGAACGAGCGACCAGTCCGGTCTCCTGAAAAACTTCGATTGCAGCAGCACGACCGGTTTGGTGCGGTTTGATGAGGCGGCCACCAGCTTCGGGTTTCGTTACCTCGTTTTCGCGATTTACCAACGGCCAATCGTTACCTTCATGTCGAAACCGCCGACGCCTGGGACAGTCAGGGTGCGGATGCGACCTTGGTAAACACGCAAAATGAAAAACGGGCGCCCAAGGGACGCCCGCTTCCATACATTCTGACCGCTGAAGTCAGCGGACGATGTAGACGATCTGCCTAGTGCCCGGATCGACGAGAACCTGCTGCCCGTTCACATTGGCGTATTCGTATTCGTATTCCGGGACCGGGTTCAGCTGGACGTTCTCCGGGATGCCCGCACCGACGACGGTCTCGCCCTCGAGATAGACGGGCTCGGCCGGATTGGAGCGAACATATTCGACGCGCTCGTCGGGCGGATTAAGAGCCGCGCCGGCCGCCAAACCGACACCGCCGCCGACGGCCGCGCCAACCGGGCCGCCTACAAGCGCGCCGATCGTGGCACCTGCTGCTGCACCGGCAACCTCGCCTGCACCACCATCATCCTCATAGGTGACGGTGGGGATTGCTTCGGGTGCTGCTTGGCGCCGCTGCACCACGACGACCGTCTCACCATCGACGTCCGTTGTCAGATACTGCGCCGAAGCCCAGCCCTGCGTCCCGTCAACGGTGACCTGGCACCAGCTACCGCCTTCAGTGCAGCCGGCGAGAGTACCAGCCGAGCCCTGCGGCAGGACGCCGATGATTTCGTAGTTTGGACCCGGGCCTGCGCGAACGTTCAGATCCGTGGTCGAGGAAACGGCTGTCTGTGCGAGTGACGGGGTCGCCGCGAGAGCGGCGAGCGAAGCGCCGGCTACGAGAGCCGTGGTACGAAGAACTTTCATCGAGATATACTCCGAATTTTTGGCCGCCGCTGTCGTCTCGCGGCGGGTCGACCAAGAAAGATCGGAGCAGGGGCATCGGTTCCCAAGTTTTTGATGAACGAACACTATTGGCGTTGTTCATACGCCGTTCATGTCGCCAACCTCCCCTGTGAAATAGGGTTTTAGGGCTGCCAGTAAGCAAAATCCTGGAACGCTAGGCAAGAATTCGACACAATATCTCCTTGTAAAAGCCATGAATCCGAAGGCTGGATCGATGCGTCGATGTATTCGAAGGGTCTTTTCTTGACCTCGAACCACGTCTCTCCGCCCAGTCCTGCTCGATCGCACCATTGCGGCGCTCAGCGGCAATCGGCTACGAGGATGCCTCGAACGTCAGGTCCTCCACCCAATGAAATCATACCGCTATCCCCGTGATCTGCATGGCTATGGTGCTCGGCCGCCGGATCCACGATGGCCGAACCCGAACGGCTCCGGCCCGTCGAAGATCTGTGTCCAGTTCGTCGTCAACTACGAAGAGGGCGGCGAGAACGCGGTCCTTCACGGCGACAAGGCATCGGAGGCTTTCCTCTCGGAGATCGTCGGCGCGAGCGCGTGGGACGGCCAACGCCATATGAACATGGAGTCGATTTACGAATACGGCGCGCGCGCCGGCTTCTGGCGTCTCCACCGCATGTTCACCGAGCGCGGGATGCCGGTCACGGTCTATGGAGTCGCGACTGCTCTCGCCCGCAATCCCGCCGTCGTCGCTGCCATGCAGGACGCCCACTGGGAGATCGCCTCGCACGGGCTGAAATGGATCGAGTACAAGGAGTTCGACCGGGACGCCGAGCGCAAGCATATGGAGGCGGCGATCGCGCTCCACGAGGCGATTACCGGCGGGAAACCGAAGGGCTGGTACACGGGACGATCTTCGATCCACACCTTGGAGCTTGCCGCCGAGTACGGCGGTTTCGCCTATGCATCCGACGCCTATGCCGACGATCTGCCCTATTGGCAGGAGACCGAGACGAACCCGCTCCTCGTGATTCCCTATACCCTCGATACCAACGACATGCGGTTCGCGACGCCTCAAGGCTTCAATTCCGGGGACCAGTATTTCACGTTTCTGAAGGATGCCTTCGACACCCTCTATGCCGAGGGCGAGGCCGGAAGCGCGAAGATGCTCAACATCGGCCTTCACTGCCGACTCGTCGGTCGCCCGTCACGCGCGGCAGCTTTGGCGAAATTCCTCGATTATGTTCAGTCGAAGCCGGATGTCTGGGTCGCCAAGCGAATCGAAATCGCCGAGCACTGGCGCTCGCGATTTCCCTATCGAGCCCGGTTCCGGCCGAGCGGTATGGAATGGGAAGCCTTCGTCTCGCTCTTCGGGGGCGTTTACGAGCATTCACCCTTCATCGCCGAACGCGCCTATAGATTCGGCCTGTCCCCCGCCTTCGATACGGCAGAGACGCTCGCTGCGGGCATGGCGCGGGAATTCCGACTTGCCGGCGAAAGCGAACGGCAGCTTGTGCTTCAGGCTCACCCCGATCTTGCCGGCAAGCTCGCGATTGCCGGCGAACTGACCGAACGTTCCAAGGCCGAACAGGCCGGTGCCGGGCTCGACCGACTGAGCAAGGACGAATTCCAGCGCTTCACCCAGCTCAACACCACCTATCGCGACCGCTTCGGCTTTCCATTCATCATTGCCGTCAAAGGCAAGACGAAGGACGACATTCTCGCCGCCTTCGAAACCCGCCTCGACAACGATCGCGAGGCCGAATTCGAGATGGCCTGCCGCGAAGTCGAGAAGATCGCGGCCTTCCGGATCGCCGCGATCTTCGAGAAAGAGAATGCCGGATCAACGGCCAAGGACACGCAATGAGCTTCGAACGCTTCCTTACCTCCAACCCCCTTGCCGAAGAGCCCGAGCTCCTGCGGAAATTTGTGGATCTTGCTCACCCGCGCCTCGGCACGAAGGTCACTTTCGCGACCGACGATTTCTTCGCAGACAAGTCGCGCATGATCTTGCCTGAGCCCCCGCTCTTCTACCCGGACCGGTTCGACGATCACGGCAAGTGGATGGACGGCTGGGAGTCCCGCCGCAAGCGCGAGCCCGGCCACGACCATGCGGTCGTCAAGCTCGGGCAGCGCGGCACGATCGCGGCTGTGGACATCGACACCTCGTTCTTCACCGGCAACTTCCCGCCCGAAGCAAAGATCGAAGCAGCCGATGTGCCGGGTGAGCCCGGCGAGAACGACTGGCAGCCGCTCGTCGGTAAACGATCGCTACGAGGCGATTCGCACAATCTCGTCCATCTCGACGCACCCACCAGCGCGCGCTGGCTGCGCCTTCACATTTTTCCCGATGGTGGCGTCGCGCGGCTTCGGGTCTACGGCACGGTGGAGAAGGACTGGAGCGAAGTCGGCGCAGACGAAACCGTCGATCTCGCCGCCCTCGTCAATGGTGGCTCGGCTATCGCTTGGAACGATGCCCATTACGGCTCGCCTGCCAATATGCTCGCACCCGGTACGGCGCCGGTCATGTCAGACGGCTGGGAAACCGCGCGCCGCCGCACACCCGGCAACGACTGGTGCGTGATCCGTCTTGGACACCCCGGCACGATCGAGCGCATCCTCATCGACACAAAGCATTTCAAGGGAAACTACCCCGACCGATGCACCCTGCGCGCTGCTAAGCTCACTCAGAACCCGCAGCAGAGGGAGATCGAGGCGCTCTCCTCGCTATGGCCGGAAATCGTCACCTCGACCAAGCTCCAAGCCGATACGGAACTGACGATCGAAGGGCGCGACATCGAACGCCACGGCGCTATCAGTCACGTCCGCCTCGACATCTTCCCCGATGGCGGAATTTCGCGCCTGCGGCTTTTCGGGAAAAAAACATGTGGGAATTGAAGACAACCCCCCTCTCTGCCGACGCATTCCGTCCCTTCGGCGAGGTCATCGAGACCGACAACGCGTCCGAAATCCGGCTCATCAACAAGGGCACGACCACCCGCTTCCACGACATCGCTCCGGTGGATGTATCGGCGGAAGGCGGACAT
Source organism: Fulvimarina pelagi HTCC2506 (assembly GCF_000153705.1). Taxonomy (GTDB): domain Bacteria; phylum Pseudomonadota; class Alphaproteobacteria; order Rhizobiales; family Rhizobiaceae; genus Fulvimarina; species Fulvimarina pelagi. Next base: position 3,490,132 of record NZ_DS022272.1, on the reverse strand, counting down.
CCGCTGATATCGATCTTTCGTGGAAAGCCCTTCGATTTCCCCATCCGGATCGAGATGATGGAACGCCATCCGCTCGGCAGTCAGGCCTTCATGCCGCTTTCTGCCCGGCCCTATCTCATCGTCGTCGCGCATGACGAAAGCGGAGCGCCTGGCGAACCGGTCGCCTTTCTCGCCGCGCCGGGTCAGGGCATCTCCTATCACCGCAATGTCTGGCATCACCCGTTGCTGGCGCTCGAGGAGGTATCCGATTTCCTCGTGGTCGACCGCGGCGGCAAGGGTGACAACCTTGAGGAGTCGGACTGCGCCGTGATCTACGAGATCGTCGCCTGAGTCGACATGCCGACTGGCGCGCATCGGGCGCCGCCGCAGTGTCTTCGGCGATTTACTCGCGGGACCAAATCCTTTGACCTAAACGTTCGAGTCTTGTTAGATCGCAGACGAAATGACGATTCGAGCTTTGGGAGGGGTAGCGATTGTCGAGCGCCGATTACGCCATCGAGACGCGTAATTTGACCAAGACGTTCAAAGGCTTCACGGCGGTTGACGACGTTTCCCTAAAAGTCGAGCGCGGCACCATCCACGCGCTGATCGGCCCGAACGGCGCCGGCAAATCGACGATGTTCAACCTGATCACGAAGTTCCTCGAGCCGACGACAGGCACGATCCTGCTGAACGGCAAAGACATCACGTCGCAAAAGCCGGCGCAGATCGCGCGGAAAGGTGCTGTCCGCTCGTTCCAGATCTCCTCGGTCTTCCCGCATCTGACGCTTCTGGAGAACATCCGCGTCGCCCTGCAGCGGCGGATGCACAATTCCTATCATTTCTGGAAGCCCGAATCGCGGCTCGACGTCCTGAACGATGATGCCCGCACCATCCTCACACAGGTAGGGCTCGAAGATTCCGAAAGCGTCCTTGCCACCGAATTGCCCTATGGCCGCAAGCGCCTGCTCGAACTTGCGACCACACTCGCACTCGAACCCAAGGTGATGCTGCTCGACGAGCCGATGGCCGGCATGGGAACCGGCGACGTCCAGCGAGTCGCCGATATCATCCGCCGAGTCGCCAAAGGGCGCACCGTGTTGATGGTGGAGCATAATCTCAGCGTCGTCGCCGACCTATCCGACACAATCACCGTGCTGCAGCTCGGCGCGGTGCTCGCCGAAGGCAGTTACGACGAGGTGAGCCAGAACCGGGAGGTCCGTTCGGCCTATATGGGCGAAGCCGATGACTGATACCCTTCTCCAGACAAAGAATCTGCAGGCCTGGTATGGAGAAAGCCACATCCTGCACGGGATAGAGTTTTCCGTTCCAAAGGGTCAGATCGTTACTTTACTCGGCCGCAACGGGGCCGGCAAGACAACGACGCTTCGCTCGATCATGGGTCTTGTCAAGAATCGGACGGGTTCTGTCGTCCATGAGGGGACCGAGACGATAAAACTCGCCTCCAACCAGATCGCCAAAAGAGGCATCGCGTACTGTCCGGAAGAGCGAGGCATCTTTTCCTCGCTCAACGTGAAGGAAAATCTGCAATTGCCGCCGGTGATCGCCGACGGCGGCATGAGCGAAGAGCGGGTTTACGAACTCTTTCCGATCCTCAAGACGCGGGGCAATAGCCAAGGCACCAAACTCTCGGGCGGTGAACAGCAGATGCTCGCGATTGCTCGGATCCTGCGGACCGGGGCGCAACTTCTTCTGCTCGACGAACCCACCGAGGGCCTCGCCCCGGTGATTGTCCAGCAGATCGGAGAGATCATCAAACGCCTGAAGGACGAGGGGTTCACCATCCTCCTCGTCGAACAGAACTTCCGCTTCGCCGAACGCATGGGCGATGTCCACTACGTCATCGAGCATGGCGAGGTGGTCGACCGGTTCGAGCGCGCGGAGATCGCTAACAACAGGGAAAAGATCACGGGCTATCTCGGCGTCTGACGCGCCGGATGCCGAGGTCTTGGGAGGACATGCGGATGATATCGACAGAATGTCTACTACCGGCAGGCGCCGACGGCGAAAACGCCGGAACGAGCCGCTAGGAGTTTGACAACACGCAAAGCGCGGCACCGACCGCTGACGCGTTCCATCCATTCCTGAAGAGCGGCTTCACGATCCGACAACGCCAACCGGATCCGTGACAATCGCAGATCGAGGATTTCGAAACCTATGGACTTTCTCGGAGTCCCCTTCCCGGTTTTCGCAGGCCAGCTCCTGATTGGGCTGATCAACGGCGCGTTCTACGCGGTTCTCAGCCTCGGTCTCGCGCTGATCTTCGGCCTTTTGAACATCGTCAACTTCGCCCATGGCGCGCTCTACATGGTCGGCGCCTTCGTCGCCTTCTTGCTGCTCGACATCCTCGGCATCGGCTACTGGCCGGCATTGCTTCTTTCGCCAATCATCGTCGGGCTCTTCGGTATGGTGATCGAGCGCTTCCTGCTCCGTCCCATCGCCGATCTCGACCATCTCTACGGTCTGCTTCTCACCTTCGGCCTCGCTCTCCTGATCGAGGGCTTTTTCCGCCAGATGTACGGCGTTTCGGGGGAAACCTACGCAATCCCAAGTATACTCCAGGGCGGCTTCAATCTGGGGTTCATGTTCCTGCCCACCTACCGCGCATGGGTCATCGTGGCGGCGATCATCGTCTGCGGCGCCACCTGGTTCCTGATCGAACAGACGCGGCTCGGCGCGACCATGCGCGCGGCGGTGGAAAACGCAGATCTCGTACGCGCCTTTGGCGTTAACGTGCCCCTGCTCGTGACGCTCACATACGGCCTTGGCGTCGCGCTCGCCGCCTTTGCCGGGGTACTCGCCGCGCCAATCTATTCGGTGAACCCTCTGATGGGCTCAAATATCATCATCGTCGTGTTCGCGATCGTCGTCATCGGTGGTCTCGGCTCGATCAAGGGCGCAATCATCTCCGGCTTCCTGCTAGGCCTGTGCGAAGGCCTGACGAGGGTCTATTATCCGGAGGCTTCCAACATCGTCATCTTCGTGGTCATGGCGATCGTCCTTGTCGTGAGACCCGCCGGACTGTTCGGGAAAACCGCATGACCGATACGACCAAAACCGACTTCAACAGGGCGGGCGAGGCGAAAGCCGGTACCGCATCGACTTCAGGCGCGGCGGCTGTCCTGACCGATATCCGGCTTTGGTCGGCGATCGGCATCGTCGTCCTCCTGATCCTGCCGCACTACGTCTACCCGGTGATGATCGCAAAGGTGCTCTGCTTCGCGCTCTTCGCGGCAGCCTTCAACCTGCTCCTCGGTTTTGCAGGGCTTCTGTCCTTCGGCCACGCAGCCTTCTTCGGCATGTCGGCCTATGTGACGGGCTACTGCCTGCAATCCCTCGGTTTTACCGCTGAACTCGGCATTCTGGCCGGCACCGCAGCCGGCGCTCTGCTCGGCCTGGCAATGGGCCTCCTCGCGATCCGGCGCCAAGGCATCTATTTCGCGATGATCACCCTGGCACTCGCCCAGATGGTCTATTTCGTCGCTCTCCAGGCGCCGTTCACGGGCGGCGAGGACGGGTTGCAGGGCGTGCCGCGACGCGACCTCTTCGGCATCATCGACATGTCGAGTAACATGAACGTCTACTATCTGGTGCTAGGCGTCTTCTGCATCGGCCTTTTCATCGTCTATCGCACAGTGCATTCGCCATTCGGACAGGTGCTGAAATCGATCCGCGAGAACGAGCCGCGGGCGATTTCCCTCGGCTACGATGCAGACCGCTACAAGCTGATGGCCTTCGTGCTGTCGGCCGCTCTCTCCGGTCTTGCCGGCTCGACCAAAGTCATGGTCTTCCAGCTCGCTTCGCTGACGGACATTCAATGGCAGATGAGCGGCGAAGTCGTCTTGATGGCGGTGCTCGGCGGCATCGGGACGATGGTCGGCCCCCTCGTCGGCGCGACGATCATCATCACGCTACAGAACGAACTCGCCCAGATCGGATCGGTATCGACCATCGTGCAGGGCGCCGTCTTCGTGTTCTGCGTGCTCGCCTTCCGGCGCGGCATCGTCGGAGAGATCAAACATCGCTGGACGACCTGGCGCGGCCGCTCCTGAGTGCGGCGTAGAGCCGCCTGAAAGCCCGCCCTCGGAACGAAGTCGGCCTCAGACTGCCGATCTAATTCCATCTGTCCATACAAAAAGGCCGCCCCCTTTCGGAAGCGGCCTCCGTGATTTCGAGCCGGTAGGGCCATCGGCAAGCGATGAAACCCGGCCGTAAATCATCAGGCGAAGCGAAGAGGCTGCTCCTCGCGCACCGTCAGATTCAAAGACCCAACCGGCTTCAGACAATCACTCGACATTGGATCACCTCCTTTCGCTTCGTTAAACACAGCCCGAGTATGGGGACGACTGTAGCGACACGCAAGCGCGAACTCTTTGTATGGTTGATCTTTTTCGCCGCAGGTTGACTTTTTCGAAGGCAGGATGGTGGGGTCCAAGAGTAGGAGAGGGTACGGACATTCTCTCCTCTTCGTCATCTTCGGGCGCCGTCCCGAGGATCGAGGGCCGGGCTCGGCGGTGGTGAACGCCGGCAGTGAGCACATTGGATTTTCCACTTGGTGGAGTCCCCACTGGATGCTCGGGACGGAGCCCGAGCATGACGGAGCGTGGGTGTCGATGAGTGCCGGACGGATAGTCCTCGCTTTACGCGAACGCCTTCAGGCCCGCGATGACCTCGCGAACCTGAAAGCGAGCCGCATCCATTCCCTTCGACGTATCGATCAGGAAATCAGCCCGTTCCCGCTTGTCCGCGTCCGGCATCTGAGCGGCGAGGATATTCTTGAACTTGGCGTCACTCATGCCGGGCCGGGCAAGGACGCGGCTGCGCTGGATATCGTGCGGGGCGGTAACGACAACGACCTTGTCGCAGCGCATGTCTCCACCGGTCTCGAAGAGAAGGGGGATATCGAGCACAGCGACGGCAGCGCCCTTCTCCCGCTCGCGTTCGAGGAACGCCGTCTCTTCCTCCCGCACGAGCGGATGAATGATCGCTTCGAGCCGCTTCATCGCCTCGCGGTTGCCGACCACGGCCTCACCGAGCTTTTGCCGGTCGACCGACCCATCCACGACAGTCCCCGGAAAGGCCTCTTCGATGAGTGGCACGGCGCGGCCGGCATAGAGGCGGTGGACCGCCGCATCTGCCGAATAGACCGGCACGCCTTCGGCCGCGAACATTGCCGCCGTCGTCGATTTGCCCATGCCGATCGAGCCCGTCAGGCCAAGGACGATCACGGCGCCGGCCCTCCCCATCAGCCCTCGATCCCGAGATCCTTGAGAACCATCTTTCTCAATTCCCCCGTCACCTCCGGACGCTTGCCGAACCAGCGCTCGAAGCCCGGCACCGCCTGGTGCAGCAACATTCCGAGGCCGTCGCAATGCTTCAGGCCCTCCTTCTCGGCAGCGCGGAGGATGGGCGTCATCAGCGGCGAATAGACGATGTCGGTCACCATCGCGTCGCGCTTCATCATGGAAAGGTCGGGCAGCTTTTCCGGAAACCACGCCGGCAGTTCCGGATCGCGCTCCGGCACCGGCGCGGTGTTCACGACGAGATCGGCGATCTTGAGGAGATCGTCGCGCTCTTCCTCACCATGGGCCGAAACCTTCGGCCCGAAATCGCGCACGAGGTTTTCCGCCCGCGAGACCGTCCGGTTGACGATGAAGACATGGGTGATGCCCCGCTTGATCAGCGCATGGATCACCGCCCGTGCAGCACCGCCTGCCCCGATGACGACGGCATATTCGGCACTGTCCCAGCCATTGAGTCGCTCGTCGAGATTGGCCGCGAAGCCATAGGCGTCCGTGTTGCCGCCGATCAGGCGTTCATTCTCGAACCAGAGAGTGTTGACCGCCCCAATCGCCTCGGCGGCGGCGTCCCGCGCATCGACATGGCGGAACGCGGCCTCCTTGTGAGGGATCGTGACATTGCCGCCAGAAAAGCCCTTATCGCGCAGCTTCTTCAGAAAGAACGGAAATTCCTCCGGCGGCACGCCCTGCCGACCGTATGTGCCGGCGATACCATGCGTCTTCAGCCAGTGGCCGTGGATCATCGGCGAGCGCGAATGCCAGACCGGCCAGCCGGTGATGAACGCGGATGGGCCTTGGATCTGCGGCTTGTTGAAGTCGGGATCGAAGATCGAGTTCTCGCCCCGGACACGGGTTTCGCCGCTGACATAAGGCTTCGGCTCCCAAGCCGCGTCCCGCTCGGCAATCGTTTGCTTGCGCCGGTCTGGTTCGACCGAATCGATCTCCGTGGGTCGTTCGCCCTTCGTCTCAGCCATCGATTTCCCCACGAGCCCGCAGTTCCTTCAGCAGCGGCAAGATGGGCAGACCAATGATGGTGAAGTAATCGCCCTCGATCTTTTCCATCAGCTGAATGCCCTCCTTCTCGATCTGATAGCCGCCGACGCTGGTGAGCGATTTTTGCCCGCACTGGGCCAGATATCGTCCGACGAAACCCGGATCGAGCTCGCGCATGGTGAGCGCTGCGATCGAGGTGTGCCGCCAGACGACCTCACCTCCTTCGACCAACACCACTGCGCTGTTGAGATGGTGGGTCTGGCCGGACAGCAACAGCAGCGCGCGGCGCGCCTCTTCCATATTGGCCGGTTTGTGGAACACGGTGTCACCAAGCGAGAGGGTCTGATCGGCGCCGATCACAAGGCTCTGGGGATGCCGCTCCGAAACGTCGACCGCTTTCGCCTCAGCGAGAATCTGGGCGATCTCGTCGGGCGACACCCCGCTGCCCTCCAGGGGAGCCTCGACGCTACGCTCATCGATATCGGCCGACTCGGTGATGAAATCGACGCCTGCATTCTTCAGGAGCTCGCGGCGATGGACGCTCGACGATGCGAGCACGATGCCTTTCGACATGGGGCAAATGCCTCCCGGAAATCTTGATTGCCGGCGTATGTCCGAGTTGCGCCGGTCGTTTGTCTGAATTGCTTGTCGTGATTTTCGTTTTTCGGCGCAAGGGGCTTCACCGGAACATGCCCATCTGGTCTCCTGCGCCATATTCACCGAGGGTGGAAGCGCGGAACGTGCGACCGCGATCGAGAATGGTTTCGAGGATTGCCGGCCATGGCGAGTGAAAATGCGGCGACGGGCGCCACTGATTTCTGGATCGACCGAGGCGGCACCTTTACCGATGTCATCGCAAAAGCACCGGACGGCACGCTCTCGCCTCTCAAGCTGTTGTCGGAAAACCCCGGCGTCTATGACGACGCAGCTCTAGAAGGCATCCGCCGCAGTTTGGGCATCGAGACCGGCGGGCCGATCCCTCCGTCCCGCGTCGGCATGGTTCGTATGGGAACGACCGTGGCAACGAACGCGCTGCTCGAGAGGAAGGGCGACCGGACACTGCTACTCATCACGCGCGGCTTCCGCGACGCCCTGAAGATTGCCTACCAGGCGCGTCCGGACATCTTCGCCAAACAGATCGTTCTCCCCGAACAGCTTTACGAACGCGTCGTCGAGGTGCCGGAGCGGGTGCTTGCCGATGGGACGATAGAGACCGAGTTCGACGAAGCAGCGACACGAAAAGCGCTCAAGGCGGCGAAGGAGGACGGTATCGACGCCGTCGCCATCTGCTTCATGCATTCCTGGCGCTATCCGGACCATGAGAAGCGGGCGAAGACCCTCGCGGAGGAGGCGGGCTTCAGCCAGGTCTCGACCGGCCACGGGGTGTCGCCGCTGGTCAAGCTCGTCGGGCGCGGGGATACGGCGGTGGTCGACGCCTATCTGACGCCAATTCTCAGACGCTATGTGGACAAGGTCGCCTCCGCGCTCGGGGCCGAGACGGGCGACGAGAAGGCACCGTCCCTTCAGTTCATGATGTCGTCCGGCGGGCTGACGGCGGCCGAGATGTTCGACGGCAAGGATGCGATCCTTTCCGGTCCCGCCGGCGGCGTCGTCGGCATGGCCGAGACCGGTAAGGCGGCCGGCTTTGAAAAGATCATCGGCTTCGACATGGGCGGCACATCGACCGACGTCACGCATTATGCCGGCAGTTTCGAGCGGGCGCTCGATTCGGAGGTCGCCGGTGTGCGCATCCGCGCCCCCATGATGCGCATTCACACGGTGGCGGCGGGGGGCGGCTCCATCCTCTCTCTAGACCAGGGACGCTTTCAGGTCGGTCCCGCCTCGGCCGGCGCCCATCCAGGCCCTGCGGCATACGGCAAGGGCGGGCCGCTGACGGTGACCGATGCGAACGTCATGCTCGGCAAACTGCGCCCGTCCCTCTTTCCGGCGGTTTTCGGCCAAAACCAGGACCAGCCGCTCGACGCCGAAGTCGTCCGCGAGAAGTTCGAGACCCTGCGCACGGAAATCGGCGGCGAGCGCTCGCTAGAGGAGATTGCCGAAGGTTTCCTCACCATCGCCGTCGAGAACATGGCGAATGCGGTGAAGAAGATCTCGGTCCAGCGCGGCTACGACGTCTCGACCTATCTCCTCAATTCCTTCGGCGGCGCGGGCGGCCAGCATGCCTGCCTCGTCGCCGATGCGCTGTCGATGGAGACCGTGCTGATCCATCCGATGTCCGGGCTCCTCTCCGCCTACGGCATCGGGCTTTCCTCGCTGTTCGCAAGCCGATCTCAGGCGATCGTGATCCCGCTCAATGGCGAAGCACCCGGCGAGATCGCCCCCCTCGAAAGTCGCCTTACCGAAGAGGCGACCGCCGAACTGAAAAGCCAGGGTCTTGCTGATGATCGCATCAAGACGGGAACGATCCTTCAGCTGCGATACGACGGCACGGATACCACGCTGCCCGTCACTTGGACCGGCGATCTCGACGCGGCGCGGCGCGATTTCGAGGCCGCCCACAAGGCGCAGTTCGGCTTCATCTACGAAGGCCGGGCGATCACCGTCGAGACGGTCTCGCTGGAGGCCAGCGAGATCCGCGAGGTGGAAGCTTCCGAAAAGAACACGGACGGTGCGGCAGCGGACGGTGAAGCATCGGAGACGGTGCAAGTCTTCACCGGCGGCGAGCATCGTTCAGCCGGCGTCTACCGCTCCGAGATGTTGTCGACCCATACGATGCTGAACGGTCCCGCGCTCATCATCGAGCCGAACCAGACCATAGTCGTCGAGCCGGGCTGGCGCGCGGAAAAGACGGAATCCGGCGACATCCTGATGAAGCGCACCGAAAAGAAACCGCGCCTCGCAGCGCTCGGCACCGGGCAGGCCGGCAGGGAAGGGGCCGATCCGGTGCTCCTCGAAGTCTTCAACAACCTCTTCATGTCGATCGCCGAGCAGATGGGCGTGACGCTGCAGAACACATCGTCCTCGGTGAACATCAAGGAACGGCTCGACTTCTCCTGCGCGGTCTTCGACGAAAACGGCGCGCTCGTCGCCAATGCCCCGCACATGCCCGTCCATCTCGGCTCGATGGATCGCTCGGTGGAGGCGATCATCAAGGCGAACGAGGGCAAGATCAGGCCCGGCGACGTCTACGCGCTGAACGCGCCCTATAACGGCGGCACACACCTGCCGGACATCACGGTGGTGACGCCGCTCTTCGAGGAGGATGAGGGGCAAGAGAAGAGGCGCATCCTCTTCTACGTCGCCTCACGCGGCCATCATGCCGATGTCGGCGGCATCGCGCCGGGCTCGATGACGCCGCGCGCGACCAGGGTCGATCAGGAAGGCGTCCTCATCGACAACCTCAAGCTCGTCTCGGAAGGCGTCTTTCAGGAGGAGGAAACGCTCGGCGTCCTCACCGGCCACGCCTATCCAGCACGCAATCCAGCCCAGAACGTCGCCGACCTGAAGGCCCAGATCGCGGCCAACGAAAAGGGCGTCACGGAACTCCGCCGCATGGTAGAGACCTTCGGCCTCGACACCGTGCAGGCTTACATGGGCCATGTGCAGGACAACGCTGCAGAAGCCGTGCGCGGGCTGATCGAGAAGCTGTCGGACTGCGAATGCGACTATCCGACGGATACGGGCCAGACCATCCGCGTGAAGATCACGGTCGATAAGAAGAACCGCACGGCGAAGGTCGATTTCACCGGCACATCGGAAGCGCGCGAGAACAATTTCAACGCACCTGAACCGGTAACACGCGCGGCCGTCCTCTACGCCTTCCGGGTGATGGTGGAAAAGCCGATCCCGATGAATGCTGGTTGCCTCAGGCCCGTCGAGATCGTCATCCCGGACGGCTCGATGCTGAAGCCGAGCTATCCGGCCGCCGTCGTCGCCGGCAATGTGGAGACGTCACAACACGTCACGAACGCCTTGTTCCAGGCCTTCGGCGCGCTTGCCAACCATCAGGGGACGATGAACAATCTCACCTTCGGCAACGAGACCTACCAGTACTACGAAACCATCTGCTCCGGCTCGCCCGCCGGCAAATTGAACGACGGGACCACCTTCGCGGGAACATCGGGTGTCCACTGTCATATGACGAATTCGCGGCTCACCGATCCCGAAATACTCGAAATGCGCTATCCCGTCGTGCTGGAGAATTTCCATATCCGCGATGGCTCGGGCGGAGACGGCGCAAAACGCGGCGGGGACGGCACCGAGCGCACGATCCGTTTCCTACAACGCATGGACTGCTCGATCCTCTCCTCCCACCGCACGCGGCCACCGGAAGGCATCGCGGGCGGATCACCCGGCGAGAAGGGTGTGACGCTCGTCCGGCGATCGAACGGCGAGACGGAAGAGCTCAAACCCTGCGACCAGACCGTGCTCGAAGCCGGCGAAGCGGTGATCGTGCGCACGCCGACATCCGGCGGCTTCGGCAATGCGAATTTCAGCAGTGGACGATGAGCGAGCCGAAGCTGCGCTGGGCGATCGTCGGCACCGGCCATATCGCGCGCAAGTTCGCCTCCGATCTGCGCTGGTCAAAGACCGGGACGCTCGCAGCCGTCGGCTCGCGCCGGGCGGAACGTGCCAAGGAATTCGCGGCGGCGATGGGCGGCGTCGAGATCACCGGCGACGAGACGGCGACCGTGCTGGAACGCCGCGATATCGACGCGGTCTATGTCGCGACACCCAATCCGGACCATGCCAAAAGCGCAATTGCGGCGCTTCAGGCCGGCAAGCCGGTGCTGATCGAAAAGCCGGCGGCAGTCTCTGCAGCCGAGGCTCAAGTGATCCACGAGGCGGCCAAGGACGCGAACCTCCTCGCCATGGAGGCTATGTGGATCCTCTTCACGCCAGGCATCGTCCGCCTGCGCGAGATGCTCCGCGAGGGCCGGATCGGCGCCGTGCGCTCCTTCACGGCCAGCCTATCCTACGGCCGGCCGCACATCGCAGGCGACAAGCTGTTCGATCCCGCCTCGGGCGGCGTGCTGCGCGATCTTGGCGTCTATCCGGTCGCGCTCGCGCAGAACCTCCTAGGCTCCCCGGATGAAGTCTCCGGGCTGACCTCGCGGCTCGACAACGGCAGTATCCGGCAGGCCTCGCTCTCCCTACGCTTCGGCGAAGCGATGGCGAGCATTGCCTGCGGATTCGAGGCGGAAGGGCCTAATACTGCGACCATAGCCGCCACACGCGGCTATGTTTCCACGAAGGGTTCGCTCCTCTGCCCGCCAGCCCTCGCCTTCAAGTCGAAATCGCCGCCTGCGCCTTACACGCCGGCCGAAGAAAAGCCCGTCGCGCCGCTCCACAAGCCGTCGCGGTTGCCCTGGTTTTCCAACGCACGCAAGATCGCTTCTGCCTATCGCGAGAAGCTGATCATGACCTCGTTTCAAGGATCCGGGCTTCAGTATCAGGCCGATCACTTCGCCGCATACCTGCGCCGGGGCGCCGCGCAGAGCCCGATCCATCCACTGGCTGCGACCGCGGCGGTCCTCCAAACGATCGAGACGGTCTCAGGCCGGTAGGGCAAAGCTCGATTTCGGCCGGTATGGCATCGCATACTTCTCGGCGTTCTGAATGATCAGTGCGAGTTCGGTGACGTGCAACGTGAAGTCGGCGTCGAAGTCGAGTATCCGCCCCTCCCCCGCCGCCCTGGCGATCGCCGGACCGCGGTCACAGGCGCCTTCGAGATCCGCCTTGGGATGGTTCGCGAGCGTCAGGTGTCGTGGTCGGCGAGACAGCCGGAGCCGACTATCGCGACCTTCGTGAGGTAGCGCCCTCGTCCAATTCACCGCGGAATCCACTGCAGCGTATCAAACTATGGGGAAGTATCGCCTCAGCCCGCCATCGGATAGTTCGGGCTTTCGCGCGTGATCGTCACGTCGTGGGCGTGGCTTTCGCGCAGGCCCGCATTCGAGATGCGGACGAACTCGGCCTTCTCGCGGAATTCTTGCAAATTCTTGGCGCCGACATAGCCCATGGCGGCGCGCAGGCCACCGGCGAGTTGGTGGAGGACGCCGGAGACCGGGCCCTTGTAGGCGACTTGACCTTCGATACCTTCCGGCACGAGCTTCAGCGTGTCGCGGACTTCGGCCTGGAAGTAGCGATCGGCCGAGCCGCGCGCCATCGCGCCGACCGAGCCCATGCCGCGATAGGCTTTGAAGGATCGACCCTGATAGAGATACACCTCGCCGGGGCTCTCGTCCGTGCCGGCGAGCAAAGAACCGACCATCGCAGCCGATGCACCGGCCGCCAGCGCTTTCGCAAGATCGCCTGAAAACTTGATGCCGCCATCGGCAATCACCGGAACGCCCTGCTTGGCCGCTTCTTCGGCCGCACCCATCACGGCCGCGAGCTGCGGCATGCCGACGCCGGCGACGACGCGGGTGGTACAGATCGAGCCCGGTCCGATGCCCACCTTCACGCCATCCGCGCCTGCATCGATCAGTGCCTTGGTGCCCGTCGGCGTCGCGACATTGCCGGCGATGATCTGGACGCTGTTCGATTCGCGCTTCACCCGCGCGACCATATCGAGAACGCGTTGGGAATGGCCATGCGCCGTGTCGATGACGAGGAGATCGACGCCGGCATCGATCAGCCGTTCGGCACGTTCGAAACCGTCTTCGCCGACGCTAGTCGCGGCAGAAGCCAGAAGCCGGCCCTGCGCATCCTTCGCCGCCATCGGATGAAGCTGCGACTTCTCGATGTCCTTCACCGTAATGAGGCCGATGCAGAAGCCCTGATTGTCCGTCACCAGCAGCTTCTCGATCCGATGCTGATGGAGAAGGCGCTTGGCTTCTTTCTGGGTCACGCTCTCGTTGACGGTGACGAGGTCGTCCTTGGTCATCAACTCGTGGATCGGCTGACCGTCGTCGGAGGCAAAGCGCACGTCGCGGTTCGTCAGGATGCCGACGAGCTTGCCCAGCGCGGTCCCGCCATTGTTGCCCTTTTCGACGACCGGAATGCCGGAGATGCGATGCTGGGCCATGAGGGCCCGGGCGTCGCCGAGTGTTGCTTCAGGTCCTATCGTCACCGGATTGACGACCATGCCGCTTTCGAACTTCTTGACCTGCCGCACCTGTTCGGCTTGCTCGACCGGCGTGAAATTCCTGTGGATCACGCCAATGCCGCCAGCCTGGGCGACCGCAATCGCGAGAGCGGATTCGGTCACCGTGTCCATGGCGGCGGACAGAATCGGAATGTTCAGCGCGATTTCGCGGGTTATTTTCGTGCTGACGTCCACCTGACCGGGCATGACTTCGGAATGTCCAGGCTGAAGAAGGACATCGTCGAATGTGAGGGCTGTGGTGCCGGAAGCGGTCTCGATGATGCGGGCCATGCCAGTCCTTTCGAAGGTCCTCGGACGGCACGCAGACAATATCGCGTGCGGTGCAAAAGGATGGCGGCATCCGCTAGCATGCCTCCTTGACGTTGGGAAGACGCGGAACGCCGGCAAATCCGCCAAGACCCGCAAACGGAAGCGCTTGCGTCATTCCGCCCATACGTTTCGCAAGGTCATTTTGCGCCTCGCCTAGCCAGAGGCGGCTCGGTCCGTTAACACATTCCCAGAACCCCAGAACTCGAAACGCCTGGCGCCAGCTCAAGGGCGACGCGCGTCGAGCAGTCAGAAAAGAAGGAATTCCATGGCCGAATACGACCTCCTATGCATCGGCAATGCGATTGTCGACGTGATCTCTCACTGCGAAGAAGATTTCCTGACAAAGGAGTCGATCCAGAAGGGCGGCATGACGCTGATCGACACTGCTCGCGCCGAACAGCTTTACGATGCCATGCCGCCCGGCATGGAAGCTTCCGGAGGCAGTGCCGCCAACACCATCGCTTGCTTTACCAGTCTCGAGGGCAAGGGGGCGTTCATCGGCAAGGTGGCGGACGATCAGCTCGGCTCGATCTTCAGCCACGACATCCGCTCGATCGGTATCGCCTTCAATTCCGAGCCGAACCGGGGGGAAGGTGAGCCAACGGCCCGCTGCCTGATCCTCGTGACGCCGGACGGCGAGCGTTCGATGAACACCTTTCTCGGCGCCTGCACCGAACTCGGGCCCGAGGACATCGACGAAGCGCTCGTGAAGGCGTCGAAGGTCACTTATTTCGAAGGCTACCTCTGGGATCCGCCGCGCGCCAAGGAAGCGATCGTCAAGGCCGCGAAAGCCGCGCACGAAGCGGGCAACGAGGTCGCCATGACGCTGTCGGACGCATTCTGCGTCGAGCGCTATCGGGCGGAATTCCTAGACCTCCTGCGTTCCGGCACGGTCGACATCGTCTTCGCCAACGAGGCAGAAGCCTTATCGCTTTACGAGACCGACAATCTCGATGACGCTCTCGATGGCCTTGGCCGCGACGCGCCGAAACTCGCCGTCGTCACGCGCAGCGAGAAAGGCTGCATCATCGTCGAGGGACAGGCCCGCACGGTGGTCCCCGCCAGCAAGGTGGAAAAGGTTCTCGATGCGACGGGTGCGGGCGACGCCTTCGCCGGCGGTTTCCTGAAGGGTTACATAGACGGCATGCCGAGCGAGCTCTGCGGCCGCCTCGGTGTGGAGTGCGCCGCGCACATCATCGCCAAGGTCGGCGCCCGCCCGGAACGCCCCTTGAAAGAGCTTTCCGCGGTTCAGACCATGCTCGCCGCCTGAGGGTCGGGGAAGATACAGAGAAGATGACGGCCCGGATTTCGATCCGGGCCGTCATCGTTTCGACGAACCGGATCGTCATCAGGCTCATCAAGCTCCGCACTATCGGCGGAGCTTAAGGTTCCGCGGGCGAGCGAGTTTGCAGCGCGGCGACAGCAAGTTTCGAGGCGGATCATGAGCGTTTTACGGATGGTTTCGGTATGGCCGAGGGCGGTTGTTCTCGGCTGCGCGCTGAGCCTTGCAGCGTTCTCCGCCGCAGCAGAACCGGCCGCCAAAGCGCTGTTCGAAGCGGCCCGTTCGCCGGCACCCCTGCCGCCACAGAGTTTCGGCTTCTATTCGAAGGGCTGCCTTGCGGGCGCGGAACAGCTGCCCGCAGACGGCGAAGCCTGGCAGGCCATGCGCCTATCGCGCGACCGGCGCTGGGGGCATCCGGTCATGGTGTCGTTCCTCAAGGGATTTGCTACCGAGGCCCGGCGTCGAGGGATCTGGTCGGGCGTCCTCTTCGGCGACGTTTCGATGGCCCGTGGCGGCCCGATGCCCTTCGGCCACTCCTCCCACCAGATCGGCCTCGACGCCGACATCTGGCTGCGACCGATGCCGCGCGAGCGCCTCAGCCCGGAACAGCGCGAGGAATATCCTTTCCGATCGGTCCTGAAAGAGGGCGCCCTTACCGTCGACGATCGGATCTGGGACGACAGCTATCGCGATCTCATTCAGCTCGCGGCAAGCGATACGAAGGTCCAACGCATCCTCGTTCATCCGGGCATCAAGAAAAAACTTTGCGAGACGACGCGCGGCGATCGCCGGTGGCTGAACAAGGTCCGCCCTTACTACGGACACGATTCCCACTTCCATGTCCGTCTGTTCTGTCAGCCGGGCTCGCCGAACTGTGAACCGCAGCGCTCGACAGGAGGTGGCGACGGATGCGGCGATCTCGACTGGTGGTTCGACGTCGCGCTGCAACCGCCACCTCCGAACGCCAAGCCCTATAAGCCAAAGCCTGACCTGACACTGTCGGACCTTCCTCGGGCTTGTGAACGGGTCCTTACTGCAGGCCCCGGCGGCGCTCCGGCAATAGCCGCGTTGACACCCGATATTGGGGACATCCCGGTGCCGAGGCCGCGACCCGGGCGTTGAGGAAGTCGACCGCCGCGTCGAAGGCAACGACTGGGGAAGTTTGTTGATAAGCCTTGGCTGATCGGCGCACACAGCTTCGCGCTGCGCCGTGACCGGCTTTGCCTTTGATGCCGCGCCGGCTAAATGGCGATGTGGTCAAAAGGGGATTTTCGCCATGGCATCGCGGCGCCAACCTGACACCTTCCTGAAGTTCCCGATTCTGATCGGAGACATCGGCGGCACCAATGCGCGCTTTGCCATCCTGAAGGACGCCTTCGCCGACCCGAAGTTCTTCGAGATCGCCGAGACAGAAAAGTTCGAGACAATCGACGAGGCGATCCAGACCAATGTCCTTGATCGAACTTCGGTCCAACCAGAAAGCGCCGTTCTCGCCATCGCCGGGCCGATCGGCGGCGACGAGATCGATCTCACCAACTGCCACTGGGTGATCCACCCTCGCCGGATGATCGCCGATCTCGGCGTAGAGGAGGTGGTGGTCATCAACGATTTCGAGGCCCAGGCGCTGGCGATCTCTGCGCTCGGCGAGGACGCCCGCGAGGAAATCGGCCGCGGCATCCATCGCGAGGGCGCAAGCCGCGCCGTTCTCGGTCCTGGGACCGGACTCGGCGTTGCCGGCCTCGTCCGCGCCCGCAACATGTGGATCCCCGTCGCCGGTGAAGGGGGACACATCGATCTTGGCGCCCGCACCGAGCGCGACCGGACGATCTGGCCCCATCTGAAGACCATCGAGGGCCGCGTCTCCGGCGAGCAGATCCTCTGCGGGCGCGGGCTCGTGAACCTCTATCAAGCGATCTGCAAGGCCGACGGCATCGAGCCTGTTCACACCCGGCCGGCCGACGTGACCCAGGCGGTGGAGGCCGGAAACGATGCTCAGGCCCGCGAGGCGGTCGACCTCTTCTCAATCTATCTCGGGCGCGTGGCCGGCGATATCGCGCTCATTTTTATCGCCCGCGGAGGCGTCTATATCGCGGGCGGCATCTTCAAGCGCATCATGAAACTGGTCGACCAGGCAAAAATCCGCAAAGCGTTCGAAGACAAGGCGCCCCATTCAGAACTGATGCGCGAGATACCGCTTTACGTCATCACTGAGCCGCAGCCGGCGCTGGCAGGGCTCGCCGCCTTTGCTCGCTCTCCTCGATTCTTTGGTCTGGAGACGACCGGCCGTCACTGGAGCATCGCGAAATAGGCAAGGCGCGACGGGCCAACGGAGATCGCTAGAATCCCCGCTCGATCGCCGACAGGATCCGAAAGCGCAGCTTGCCCGTGTTCCCGGTGAGCGAAATCACGAAGAGTGCATCCCCGTGGTTCGACGTGCGGGCAAATCCCGCAAGAGTGCGCACGCCTGAAAAGGTGCCAGTCTTGTAGCGTGAACCCGCTCGGGTGCTCCGAAGGAGTTCGGCATGGGGCCGAAAGTCGTCGAGCAGCACGGCAAGGCCCCGCGCGGTGAAACGGTTGTCGCGGCTGATGCCCGAACCTTCGACGAGCTGAATTGCATCGATCAGTTCGAGTTCGGCGAGTTCTTCCTGCGCGACGTCGAGAGATTTTTCCAGACTGACCGGCGACCCCCTTCGATGGGCGCCGACCTCCAGGAAGAGCTGATTGGCGATGTAGTTGTTTGAGCCTAGGAGCATCTGGCCGACGATCTCGGACAACGGACGCGACTGCTCGTGGACATAGACTGGCTTCAACTCGTCGGGCACGCTGCCTGTCGTCAGTTCGCCCTCGACATCGCCGCCGGCACGTTCGATGAAGGCAATCAGCAATTCGCCGGCGTAAAGCAGGCCCACCTTCGGGTCTTCTTGGGCAAGGCTTATCCGCCCTCGCCCAGCTGGCCCGTGCGCGAGAAACTGTTCGATTGCCAGCGGTGTGATCGGCGTCTGTTCTTCAGCCGAGCGAACGGTGCTGCCTCGGCGCTCGGCGTGGATCGTATTGAAGTTCGCGGCGAACGCGGCGTTGCGGGCATCGTAGGCCTCGTCCGTAGCCTCGATTCCCGGGATCTGCAGATCGTCCGGGAAATAGCTCGCGTCGAGCACCACACGCTTCAGCGGCTCTTCACCGACGGAATCCACGAGTTTTGGAGCGAGAAGCGCGAATTCCTCCGACACCAGGAACGGATCACCCCCGCCGCGCACATAAAGCACCCGGTCCTCGTCCATGTAGAACTTTGTCTTGAATCGATAGTCGCCGCCCAGAACCTCCATCGCGAGCCAGGCTGTCACGAGTTTAGCGACGGACGCCGGCACGAACGCCTCATCCGTGTTCTGCGCCACCAGATCCTCGCCATCCTCGTCGAGTACCAGAACGAGGCCCGACGGTGCCATCGCGGCGATCCCGTCGGCCGTATCGGCTTTGGCTGGCGCGGCAAGCAGTGCAAGGGCAAAGACGAAGGCAATGAGTTGAAACACTATGAAAGGTCCGGGTGTTTAAAACGGTCGGGTCTGGGCGGGAAGCCTACAGCCAGTACGGTATTGGACAAAATCCAGGTTACCGAAAAAGTATATTCAGAATGACGTGCTCTCGGTTCATTCGAGTAAAGGCTTGAACTTCGTGACAGCGAACTGTCGAGCTTTACAGCGTCCGACTCATTGCGCCGGCATGTCGCTGACCTCTGCCACCTTCGTTGCGCTCATCCGATTGTAGGCGTCGAGTGCGGCGATCTTGTAGGCCTCGGCGAGGGTCGGA
Source organism: Fulvimarina pelagi HTCC2506 (assembly GCF_000153705.1). Lineage (GTDB taxonomy): Bacteria > Pseudomonadota > Alphaproteobacteria > Rhizobiales > Rhizobiaceae > Fulvimarina > Fulvimarina pelagi. The sequence goes on along the minus strand of NZ_DS022272.1, from coordinate 3,471,372 downwards.
TAATTGAACGTGTTCTCGACGAAATATTCCAGCGTTCCCTTTAGGTTCAGCACCGCCTGGCCGATGTGGATCAGTTCCGTCGCCCCTTCGCCGACGATGTGGCATCCCAAAAGCCGGCGGGTCTTTATGGAAAACAGCAGTTTCAGCATGCCGGAATTGAGGCCCATGATATGCCCACGCGAGGTTTCGCGCAGGCGCGCAACGCCGACCTCGTAGGGGATATCACGCTCCAGCACCTCTTTCTCCGACATGCCGACTGTCGAGATCTCCGGCACCGAGTAGATGCCATACGGAAAGAACTCTGGTGGCTGATGGGTCGGCTTCGACAGGGCATGACAGGCTGCAATCCGGCCCTGCTCCATGGAGGTCGAGGCGAGGCTCGGGAATCCGATCACGTCGCCCGCGGCATAGATATGCGGTACGGCTGTCTGAAGCGTCTTCGGATTGACCGAAAGCCGCCCGCGATGATCGGCCGATAGGCCCGCGGCATCGAGGCCCAGCCGATCCGTCGACCCCATGCGTCCGGCGGCGAAGAGCACCATTTGCGCCTGCACCTTTCGGCCGCCTTCAAGCACGATCTCGCAGCCGTCGCCGACACGCTTCACGGCCTCCACCTTCTGTCCGAAGCGCATGGCTACGCCCCGGTCGCGCAGATCATAGGTGAAATCGTCGAGGATATCGTCGTCGATGAAGTCGAGCATCGTCTGGCGGGGCTCGACCAACGTCACCTTTACATCCAGCGAATTGAAGATCGAGGCGTATTCGACCCCTATTACGCCCGCCCCGATAACAGCCATCGTCCGCGGCAATTCGGGGAGTTCCAATATCTCGTCGCTGTCGAAGATGCGCTTGCCGTCGAAGGGAACGTAGTCCGGTCGGAAGGGCTGAGTGCCGACGGCGATCATGAATGTGTCAGCAGTAAAGCGCTGGGTCTCGCCGCCCTCGCTTTCCACTTCTACGGTGTGCGGATCGACGAAGCGCGCTTCGCCCCGCAATGTCGCGACCTTGTTGCGTGCGAATTGGTGTTCCAGAACCTCGATCTCGTGGTTGAGCGTCTTGTGCAATCGTTCACGAAGGTCGCCTGCCGTAATATCCTTCTTCACTCGGTAAGAGCGGCCATAGAAGCCGCGCTCGCGCCAACCGGAGAGATTCAGCGCCGTCTCGCGGATTGTCTTCGAAGGGATCGTTCCAGTATGCACGGACACGCCGCCCACGCGCCGGCCTCGCTCCACGACGAGAACGCTGCTATCGAGCTTGGCGGCCTGGATCGCCGCGCGGCGGCCGGAAGGCCCGCTGCCAATGACCAGAAGATCGAAATGGTCCAATGCTTTCCCCTCGTATGAAGCGTCCATTCCACCCGCGCGCGACCTTCCAACGCCCCCGTTCCAATTACAAGAGCCGGCTTCTCGCAAGTCCTTCGCCATTGCCAGGGCACACGCGCCACCTTACCTCGCTCGCCATGCCGGAAGCACTCGAAGAAAGGATGAGGGCATGGGTCTGAAAGTCGCCGTCCAGATGGATCACGTGTCCTCGATACAGATACGCGGCGATTCGACTTTCGCGATCGGGCTGGAAGCGCAGAAGCGGGGCCATGAGCTCTGGCACTATACCCCCGAACGCCTGTCCATGCGCGGATCGACTCTGACCGCGCGCGCCGAACGGATGGATCTGCGCGAGGTGGAGGGCGATCACTTCACGCTCGGTGCGACGGAAAGGATCGATCTGTCCGAGATCGACGTCATCCTACTGCGCCAGGACCCCCCGTTCGACATGAGCTACATCACCTCGACCCATTTGCTCGAGCGGGTGCAGCCGAGGACGCTCGTCGTCAACGATCCGGCCTCGGTGCGTAACGCGCCGGAGAAGATCTTCGTGACCGAGTTCCCCGATCTCATGCCGGAGACCCTGATCACCAAAGACATCGAGGAGGTGAAGGCCTTCCGCGCCGAATTCGGCGAGATGATCATGAAGCCGCTCTACGGCAACGGCGGCGCAGGCGTCTTCCACATCACGAAGGAGGACAAGAACCTCTCCTCCTTCATGGAAATGTTCGGCATGCTCTATCGCGAGCCCTTCATCTGCCAGCGCTATCTGCCTGGCGTGCGCAAGGGCGACAAGCGCATCATCCTGATCGACGGCGAGATCGCCGGCGCCATCAACCGGGTCCCCGCAGAGACCGACGCCCGCTCCAACATGCATGTCGGCGGCCGCGCCGAGGCGACCGAACTCACCGAGCGGGATCGTGAAATCTGCGCCCGCATCGCACCGGCCCTCAAGGAACGTGGCCTGATTTTCGTCGGCATTGACGTGATCGGCGACGTGATGACCGAGATCAACGTCACCTCCCCCACCGGCATCCGCGAGGTGAAGCGCTTCGGCGGCGCCGATATCGCCTCGCTTCTCTGGGACGCGATTGAGGCCCGTGTCGGTTGAGCGATTTTGGCGAGGCGGAGGGGATCGCGCGGACAGCCTGCGTCCCGTAACCGCTAGATTCTCTATGCGGTAAAGCGATACTGAGCCGGCAGGCCGCTGCCCTCGTCATTTGTTCTTGTTTTATTCCTGGGCACGTGCTTACCTTGAATGGTATAGCGCGACCGCCTTCGAAGCTGGCACGGGTCGCTCGGCTAGGGAGGCTCGTCATGGTCGCGCGCGTGAAGACCGTCGCATTTCAGGGTATCGAGGCCCGACCGGTCGATGTCCAGGTGATGGTCGCGCCGGGCAAGATGGGCATTTCGATCGTCGGTCTGCCGGACAAGGCGGTGGCCGAAAGCCGAGAAAGGGTGCAGGCGGCCATCCACGCCTCTGGCCTCGCGATGCCGCCCAAACGCGTCACGGTCAACCTTGCCCCTGCCGACCTTCCCAAGGAAGGCAGCCATTACGACCTTCCGATTGCGCTTGGCCTGATGGCGGCGCTCGGCGCGATCCCGGCAGATGCGATCGCCGATTTCATGGTTCTCGGCGAACTCTCCCTTGATGGCGCGATCACCTCGGTCACCGGCGTCCTGCCGGCGGCGATGGGCGCGAACAGTCTAGGTCTCGGACTGATCTGTCCCGCCGAATGCGGGCCCGAGGCGGCCTGGGCCGATTCGGAGATGACCATCGTCGCGGCGCGCAGCCTGATCCAGATCGCCAATCACTTCCGGGGAACGCAGGTCATCTCACGGCCGGAACCGGCCGTGAGAGCGCTGCCGGCCAATCTGCCAGACCTCGCCGAGATCAAGGGGCAGATCGTCGCCAAACGCGCTTTAGAGATTGCCGCGGCAGGCGGGCACAATCTACTAATATTATGAGACATGTTACCAATTGATGGAGATGGGTCTCGATCGCACTTTATTTCTGGTGAGGGCCGAAAGCGGACGGACGGCTATGTGGTTTGATTGTTGGGAAAGCTGCCGTCTGCCTCGGAACAAGCTGCAAGAGACGGCTGCTCAGCTGCAATCAGCGATCTCACAAAAGTGCAGGCCGATTACGAGCGAGGATCACCAGTGAACGAAAAACTGCCCGTCACGTGCCGGCCGACTCAAGCCTGATGTCTAAAATAGACTAGGATCAATGTTTCTGAGAAACGGTGACGAAAGTCCCTGAAAGTATACGTTTCGTTTGAACGCGCTCTGATTGGCGAATCGTGTATTCACCCGCACCACGGCCAACGTAAGAAAAATGACAAACAAACCGCAAATACGGAAGAAAATCTTCGGGGTCGGACGGGAAAGCTGGTTTTGTATGCTTTGATCTTTGCAGTCGTTTTTTCTGTTTTATTGACGTCCGCAGTTTATTTTCTCGACACGTAGAAGGAAAGGCGAAGCCATGTTCAAGAGAATATTCTTTCCTGTCGATCTGGAACATAAAGACAGCCTTGTGAAGGCGTTAGAAGTGGCAGGTAAGCTCGCCCGTGATTGCGATGCATCCGTCATCTACGCTGGCGTCACCACGGTGACAGCGAGTTCTGTGGCGTCGAACCCGAAAGAGTTCTCAAGTCAGCTTGCTGCTTTTGCACGCGAGCAGGCCAGCCAGTACAACGTTCCAACGGAATCACACGTGATTACGAGCCCCGACCCCACTGCAAATCTTACGTCAGAACTACTTGAAGCGGTCGATGCGACAAATGCCGACGTCGTCGTGACCATGTCCCATATTCCAGGTTTTCTCGATCACTTCATCTCATCGAATTCCGGGACTATCGCCGCAAAGGCAGATGTATCGGTCTTTGTGGTCAGATAGATATTGCTGCGTCACTGGCTGTTTTCAGGGATATTCGTTGGTGTTCGAACACCTATGTCGTTCTCGCGCGGAGGCGCATCGTAAACGATGTATGATACCAAAGCCGCGAGAACGGCTATAGTGACAAGGATGTAGAGCATCTTCGATCGCTGACGGCGGCGCGTGTCTGATCTTAATTTATTTATTGGCATGCTTGCTGACCCAGGCGATTTTTGTTTTACCATTTGAAGAAATAATCGGGCCACATCGGAAACGGAGTTGTCAATTTTAATTCAGTCCTTGTCAGTTATCCGACAATTCTTGTGGTTCGACGAAATTCATCACTCGGAGGTCGAACAAGCGTGGCGTCAAATGCGCAGTCGGCACAATCGAACCATTAAAGTAGGGGACCGCTCCTGATCTTGGCCGCATTCAGCGAGTCCCAAACCGCCTCGAAGGGTCAAGAGTTTCGCATAGCCTACGACACCGCTCGCCGAGGCGTGCGAATGTTACTGCGCCGGTCTACAAGACCCCGCCGCGCCATAGCTGAGGAGTAATGCTAAGCCCCCTCCGTCAGCTCGGCCATCTCGTGCGCCTGCGCTTTCACTACTGGCACACCCAACCGAGCTCCTATCGCCCAGCGGATCTTGTCGTCTTAGTGGTCGACCGGCTTTGGTGCAGGCTCCCATCCGAAGCTCTTTGGGCGTAGACGTTTGTCGAGGTCGAATCGCCGCTGCTGACTGTGCATGATCGTCAGAGCATTCCGTCATGGATTGACGCGCTTTGAGTCCGGGACGCAGCCGCCCAGAGCGATCTCGCCGCCGCGGGATGGCAAGTAGCGACGCTCCTCGGCCGATTTAAGCGTAATCTCGTCCGTCCCCGGCTCGCGCAGGGTCGACCAGAGGGCCTCAAAATCCGTCGCGCATTCCGGGCAATCGGTCACGCCGACACCAACGAAATCGTGCCGGACGTGAAAGATGCGCTCGCCGATGATTACGTTCGTCCGCGATCGCGGCACCGGATCGAAGCCATTCACGACCATGCTGACGACCGCGCCGCCGCCGAACCGTTCCGACACACATTCGACGGATAGCCGGCTGTTGTCGCCCTCCAGTGTATAGGTGGTGCCGGTCGCCTCCTCCTCGACAACCCAGTCGACTTCCTCCTCCGTGTTTGCGGCCGCTGTCGAAGCGACTATCCCAAGGAATGATCCGGCCGTTAGAGCGAGTAAAGCGATCCACTGACCGCACGCGTCGGCCTGCATGCTCACTGGTTGCCCTTACCCTGTTCTGGCTGTTCGCTTTCTTCGGGAGCCGACTCACCGGAGGCGGCCTCCTGCCCTTCGCCCTCCTCTGCGGCGCCCTCCTCTTCCGCCTCGCCATCGGTTTGCGCTTTCGCTTCCTTCGTTGGCGGCTCTGCGTCCGCGTAGGGGTCCTTGCCGAAGCTGAAGTCCTTAGTGTTCGACCAGGGGTCGACCGTATCTTGGTATTCCGCCGGCACCTGCTCGATGGTCATTGCGTCGAGGGAGACGGTCGTGCCCCAGTTCTCGGCGTTCGGATCCTGGCTGATACTCTTGACATAGGCGACGAGCTGCCAGATCGCGGCGTCGGGCAGCATCGTGCCATAGGCCGGCATTCCGTTCGGACGGCCTTGCTTGATGGTGAGGAAGAGTTCCGCAGGCTGACCGCCATAAACGAAAACGTTGTTGGAGAGCGCCGGTCCCATTCCGCCCGCGCCGTTCGGCGCATGGCAGCCGATGCAGTTCATCGTATTGAAGTAGTTCATGCCGCTTTGCGCCGCTGCCTGGCCCATCGGCGGTAGATCGAGCTCCGTCTGGGCGGTTACCGAGCCGGGATAGATCGTATTGACGTCGACAGACATCAGTGCCTCGGCGTCGGGTGCCCCGGCATTCTCCGCTTTGGCCTGTTTCTCGTCGGCGCTTGGGGCCGGGCCGCTCGCATTGCTGTTCTGCCCAATCGTCGCATTGCCAAGGTCGCCGTCGGCTTCGCTTTGCGCCTTTGGCTGTTCCTCCCCATCCGATTGCGCGAGGGCCGGAGCACAGGCACCCACGGCAAGAGCTGCGACTCCTGCCAGGCGGAGCGATCTCATTCGGGTCGAGAATGCTGGCTTGTCCGTTCTAGGCATCATGTGCCTCCCTTAATGGTAACGCGCACCGAGCGTCGTTCCTTCATGCCCGCATCTAGACCCGCGGGATGCCGTATGCGTCGAGCAGGTCTTCGATCGCCTTGTGCTTCTTGGCGATAACCGCGTTCAACCGGTCCTTGAGGACGTGGTCGTCTTTGCGCACACCCATGCCGATGGGAAACTGGAATACCAGCGGCAGAAGGCGGACGGTTTCCTCGAGCGGCGTCACGGTCAATTTCGTTTCGGAATGCTTGGCGTAAAAGCCGGCGAGCGGGCCCCAGACGACCGCGATATCGATTTCGCCTGCCGCAACGTCCTTAACCAGACGCGAAGGCGGCGAATCCTCGTCGTAATTGCCGTAGATCGAATAGCCGACCACATTGTCGACGATCTCTTGCTCTCCCAGCACATGGACGGCCGGCGTATTAGCACCGTCATCGCCGATCAGATGGACGCCGATGGTGAGATCGCGCAGCTTCGGATCGGTGAGTGTCGCGACGTCTATCGCGTCCTCGGCGCGGCTTACGAAAACATAGGTCGAGTTGTAATAAGCCTGGGTCGGCGTCAGGAAGTCGATCGGCGGCGTGCCCATCACCACGTCGCAGGCGCCTGCGTTTAGTGTGTTGCGCAGGAAACCGCGCCGCTCAGCCCACCAGGTGTATTCGATTGTCGCGCCGAGTTCGTCCGCCACGAGGTCGGCGAGCTTGTTCTCGAAGCCCTCCTCATCCTCATTCGAAAACGGCAGATTGTTCGGATCGGCGCAAACCCGCAGAATAGGCGGATCGACCGAAGTCGCAAGCCGGTCCGCGCCCGGCGACGCGGCATCCTCGCCAACGGCCGGCGATGCGGCGAGGACGAACCCCGCGAGCGCGAGCGCCGCCAAGCTGGACCCGAACTTATTGCGCTGCCACTCCATCAGCGGCCTCCTCGCCGGATGCCTCGTCAGCATTCGCGTTGCCGCTTGCCTCAGTATCCCCGCCGCTTCTGCTTCCAGAATCGCTCTTCGCTTCGCTGTCTTCAGATGATCCGCTAGCGCCTAAGGAGGCTGCGTCACCGCCACTGTCCGGTAAAGCGAAGACCATCAGAGTTGAGCCACCGCGGGTATAGGCAGGAAGGTCTTGGCTGGCTCCAGAGAAGCCGAGCGCCCCGTTGCGTACGCGTCCGTCCAACTCGGCCGCAGCGATCGCGCCGGCCCATCCGCCAACGCCGGACATGATCGCCACATACTGACGGCCGTCCGAGCCCATGAAAGTGGAGGGCTGACCAATAATACCGGAGGGCGCCCGGAACTGCCAGAGCGGCTCGCCGCTTCGCGCGTCGACCGCTTTGAACCAGCGGTCCATGGTCCCGTAAAAGGCAATGTCGCCAGCCGTCACTACGGTGCCCGAATAGACCGGGAACTCCTCGGTGATCTGCCAGGCTGGTACGCGCTTCACCAGATCCCAAGCCATGAACTGGCCTCGGGTACCCTCTTCGGTCCCGGCATACATGTCGACTGTCGCGCCGAGATAGGGCGTACCGGAAATGTAGCTCACCTCTGAAGTGGTCATTGAGGCGCACAGTGTCTGGTGCGGCACGTAGAGGAGCTTGGTCCTTGGCGAATAGGCCGTCGGCTGCCAGTCCTTCGCGCCGGGGGGTGCCGGGCATATTTCGGTAATCGTCTTTCCAAGCACCGGGTCTTTCTCGGCGACCGGAATTATCCTGCCGGTCTCCAAATCGACGCCTTCGTAGACGGTGACCTTGGAAAACGGATCGGCCGAGATCACCTTCCCCGTCGCTCGATCGAGCACGTACATGAATCCATTTCGACCCGGTCTGACGGCAACCTGCTGTGTGTCGCCCTCAATCTCGAGATCGAGTAGCATCACCTCGTTGATTCCGTCATGATCCCAAAGATCGTGTGGCGAGGTCTGATACGCCCACTTCGCCTGCCCGGTATCGGGGTCGCGAGCGAAAATGGTCGCTGTCCACAGATTGTCGCCTTCACGCTGGTTCGAGTTCCATGGCCCCGGATTTCCGGTTCCGTAGTAAATGAGATCGAGTTCAGGGTCGTAGGTGATCCAACCCCAGGCCGTGCCGCCACCTGTTCGCCAGCGATCCTTCGGCCAGGTGCTAACGCCCAGATCCTGGCCCTCCATCCATGCATAGGGCGCCTTGAAGTCCTCGCCGATCAGCACTTCGTCGTCGGTGCCGGTGTGCATTGCCCGCCATGCGATTTCCCCAGTGCCAACGTCGAGCGCAGTCATCCAACCGCGCACACCCATCTCTCCGCCTGAATTTCCGACAAGCACCTTGTCCTTCACAACGAGCGGCGCCATGGTCATGGTCTCGCCGTTTGAAATCTCTCCGAGCTTCGACCGCCAGACGAGTTCCCCGGTTTTGGCATCGACCGCGACCGTATGGTTGTCCAGGGTGTTATAAATCACCTTTCCGTCGGCATAGGTCGCGCCGCGGTTGACGACGTCGCAGCAAGCAACGCCTTGTGCGGCACGAGCTGTCGGCGGCTCAAAAGTCCACTTCAGATCACCAGTCGTCGCGTCGAGCGCGAAGAGATTGTTCGGCCACGGCGAGACGATGTACATCATCCCGTCGACGACGAGCGGGATCGATTCCTGCCCGCGGTTCACGCCGTTCGAGAAGGTCCAAGCGAGCTGCAGGTTGCCGATATTGTCGGCGTTGATCTGGTCGAGTTCGCTGTAGCGGGTTCCGGCATAGTTCTTGCCAGGCATTACCCACTGGTTCGGATCCTTTGAGAGTTCAGTGAGATCACCGCCTGCGCCGGCAACGGTTCCACTTCCCGCGGCGCCTCCAGCCTTCTTCGCCTGCACTTGACCCGATTTATTTTCGGCTCTCGAAGCACCGCTGCCGTTGCTTTGATCCTGGATATTCGCAGCGCCAGTCTCCTCGGGGGAAGCGCTATCTGTTTGTGAGGTTTGTGCAGTGCGGATCTTAAAACTGCCGCTGTCGTTTTTCCCGCCACTTGACCTCGGGGCCTTGTCTTTGCGGGAGCTGCCTCTGTCGTTCAAAACCATGGCCACCGTTTCTGGCGATCCGCTTTCGAACTTCACTGTCGTTCGCTCGATGTTCGCTGTCGCGCCATTCGGTTGAGCGTTAGCAGCGGACACCATCGGAAGCGGGAGTGCCAACAACCCACTCGCCGCTGTCAATCTTAGTCCTAAGCGCAAGCAGGAAAACTGAGTAGACATCTTCGACGAGCCCATGAGCCTATCTCCTTTGGATCTGCTGGAGGCGAACTCTGCTTCTTGTCGAAGAAAGGCTGATGCGACAAAGAACCGCTTCAAGTGCTGTGTTCAGCAAAAAGCTGTTCAGAGAAGACCTTCCGCAATGCAGCATGCAAAATCGGAGGCTAAGTCCTCTGTATTTCAGGCCTTTTAGGAACCTCGAACGACTTATGTCCGCTCAATTTTAATTTGCTTGGTCGGCCAATACTTCCCACTCGGCGAGCGCTTGAAATGCGTTAAAGGAATGGCAAAGCGACCAATTAGAGACTGGGGCCGGCGCCGAATCCGTCGTCACGGACATGATGTTAATAAGTATGGAAGGGAGGTTCGGCTCGTCACAGGTCGACCGATTGGTCTCGCTACCATCCGACCCGATAACCACCCTAGGGTAAACCAGTAATCCCCGTGTTTCGGCTTGCACCGCCTTACTGACAATGCCTCTGCTTTCTTAATACCGGAATGGACCAATTATCCGCTCGTACTCGTCCTCCGCGCTACCATAGCAGCCGTCGGCGATCGCAAGCAGTCCTTCGCGGTTGAGAATGCGGATGTTTCCACGCGTCGCCCGAATTAGGCGTGCGCCCTCGAGAATATGTGTCGCGAGAGTGACCGTCGAACGCTGCACTGCCAGCATGACGCTGAGAAAATCATGCGTCAGCGCAACATCGGGACCGATGCGATCCTGACACATGAGAAGCCAGCGAGCGAGCCGCTCCTCGACATTGTAGGTGCCGTTTGCCAGAGCGGTTTGGGCTGTTTGAAGATGCGAAATATGAAGCCAGCGAATTGCACTTCGATGAAAAACCGGCCGTTCGGTTGCAATCTCTAGCAGAACCTCTGCCGAGATCCGCAGGCCGCTGCCAGGGACCTGCACGAAGCTGTCATGCGGAATTTTATGAATTCCAGCGAAGATCGAGCCGTCGCTTAGCCCCTCGCGACCATAGATACCGACTTCGATCTTTCGATTGTCAGAAGACGAAAGCGTGATCGAGAAGATTCCACTCTCTGGGAAGACGATCGTTTCGATGGTCTCTCCAGATTGTATGATCGAATCCCCGCGAGCGTAATCGACGTGTTGGAGATGCGGAACGAGGGCGTCAAAATCGTCCTGCGCGAGCGAACGAAGAAGAAGGTTTTTGCAGTTGTGCTGAGAAAGCTGGAGCATTGAATCCGCCTCCTGTCAGGGCGGAAGCACTAAAGCTCACAGCCGCGTGCGCCCGGACAATCCTGCACGCGATAACAGTGACACAGTATCCGTGATACAAATTACAATGGACCGTGGGGTACTCGACGAACCACCAAAAGGCATTCCGCCGCAGTTAGAGGAAACTCAGAAGAGAAATTTCCTGACGAAGAGGTGCGGATGCAAAAGCTTCCGAAAACTTTGATGGCGTTGCCGTTTCCCCTTCATTCCGATGACGAAGCAGCATTGGCGGCAATCTTTTCGCGGACATTGGTGTATCGGGGAAAATCGATCCTCGCGCGGCAGAGCGAGCAATCTCATGACGTAAAGATAATTAAAGAAGGTCTCGCCTTTCGGTCGAAGCAGAACGCAGACGGTGGCCGTCAGGTCGTCGGCCTTGTTACCGCGGGTCAAGTCTGCGATCTGGCCTCGGTCTTCTTCGAAAGCGCCGATCACAACATCGAAACCGTGACTGACTGCGAGATCGCGATCGCTTCGAAGACCGACATGAGAAGTTTGCTGTGTGCGCGACCCGCGATCGCCAAAGCATTGTTGACTCAATCACTCTGCCGGGAAGCGGTTGCCTATGAATGGGTTCTGAACGTTGGTCGAAGGGATGCAAGGCAACGACTAGCACATCTTCTCTGCGAAATCATCGCATGCAATCGGGACCTTGATGAGGAGTACACATGTTCGATGCCCCTCATACAGGCCGATCTAGCAGACGCTACGGGTCTCTCGGTCGTTCAGATCAATAGGTCACTTCAAGAGTTGCGGTCGCAAAGGCTCGTTTCGCTGGAAGATCGAATACTGTCTGCCCTCGATTGGCCGAAGCTATGCGCAGTAGCCGGCTTCGATGCGACATATTTGCACTGATCTTGAAATCACTTCCCGGCAACATGTATTAGCGTATTGATTTGAATATAACTCGGCTATAGTAGATTGTCTTGCTTCAAGAACCCCATTCTTCAGTGACGGGAATAGCTTCATTTTGGATCGCAAGTTCACACTGCAAGCATCTTCGTTTCAGGCAGGAACAGATTTCCTCGACAGTCGTCTTGTGTTCCTGGACGACGTTTTCGTAGCACTCTTGACGCATCTCAGCGGAGATCATTACGGAGAAAACGAAGGCAGGTGGTTCCTAGAGGCAAGCTTCGGCCCGTGCGCTCTGAAGGGTTCGCTGCCGGAGCCGTTCTTCGATCTCGATTCCGCGAAAAATTGGCTTCACGAAAACTGCAATTGAAGCTGGTCGCACGGAGATGGCGGCCCTACGGCCTTTCTCGACGGCGGTTATCTCCCGTCCCGTAGTCCATCTCACTCCGCGAGATGGGCACCCGCAAAACGCGGCAAAGGAACATATCGAAAAACGATCTTTGCAGATTCCGTTTTGAAAACCATGCGCTTCGTCACCTATAACATTCATTCCTGCCTTGGGACCGATCGACGCCGAGATCCCGATCGGATCGGGGCGGTCATTAGTGATCTTCGTGCTGATGTCGTCGCTCTTCAGGAAGTTGACGTCGGAAGAGCCCGTTCGGGTTTTGTCGATCAGGCGCAACGGATTGCCGAAAAGACGGGTCTCCATCACTATTTTTTTGCTCCGGTCGAGGAATGCGGTGAGCGTTACGGCATTGCCTTCCTGACGCGCTCTGCTGCGACACTGATGAAGGCCGCGCTCCTTCCTGGCCTCCAGACATACCCAAACCTCGAACCAAGAGGTGCGCTTCTTGTGCAACTCGAGAGTGAGGCAGGTGTCATGAACGTTGTGAACACCCATCTTGGTCTTCGATCGCGCGAACGACTGACTCAGGCTGCGGCTCTTTTAGCGTCCGAATGGCTTGCCGACCTCTCTGCCCCGTTTGTGCTCCTTGGCGATTTCAATGCCGTATCTGGATCGAAGGCCCACAGCCTATTGACGGCCTCTTTGGACGATGCACGCCGGTTCGGCGGCCGTTCGGGGCTACGGCCAACTTTTCCGAGCCGATTTCCAATTCTTGCGCTCGACCACTGCTTCTTTCGAGGCGATCTCAAGGTCAGGTCTGCATACGTCGTACGCAGTCCTCTCGTTCGCCGTGCCTCAGATCACTTGCCGCTCGTGATTGATTTCGACGCGCAGAGACGATTGGCGTGACGGCTAGCGACTTTGCCGGCGTCGTTGCGAGACCAATGCTCAGCTCAACCGTTAACAAGGACGAAAAGGAATGAGAGGCACCCACTTGGCGAACAAGAAAAGAAGCGGGCTAGCCAGTCCACGCACCTGGTACAAAATCTTTGGCCATCGAGGTCTCGCGCCTTGGGTCCGACTGGGCGTGTTGCTCCTGGCCTTCATACTCGTCTTCGGTGGGATCTCCGCGCTCGTCTTTTCGGCTTGATCCATCAATGACTGGGGCAAGAGCACGATCTGGAACTTTGGACGAGCCGACGGACCCCGAAACGCGTGCGGAGACAGTCGGGACACCGAAGTCGGATCCAGGTGGGGGAAAGCCATGGTTCAAATGGCTCGGACGGGCTGCGATCGTTTCGTTCATTGCCTTGGCCGGCTTCCTGCTTTGGCGAACGCTTCGGGAATATAGCCTTACCGAACTCGTCGATGCGATCACTCGATTTCCACTAAATCGACTCGGATATGCAGCGTTCTTCGCTGCGGCCAGCTACCTGAGCCTTACTTGCTTCGACTGGCTGGGGACACGTTATGTTCGTCGCCCCCTTGCATACCGGCGGGTCGCGCTCGCTTCTTTCGTATCCCTCTCCCTCGGTCACTCGATCGGGTTTGCAGGCCTCAGCAGCGGAGTGATCCGATATCGCTTTTACTCGCGATGGGGGCTTAGGGTGCAAGAGGTCGCAAAGCTCATACTCTTTTCAGGACTGACGGTAGGCCTCGGCCTGGCGACGCTGGGTTCGCTTGCAACGCTGGTGCGACCTGAAATCGCCGCTGATGTCATGGGGCTAGGCGTTCCGGCGACAATGGCTGTCGGGGGCTTGGCGGCAGTTGCCGTCGTACTCTACCTCATAGGATCCGCTTTCCTGCGACGCCCCCTTCAGATTCGATCATTCCAGCTGGAAATGCCGCCGCTAAAGCTCGCAGTCGGCCAAGTGGTTGTCGGTACGATCAATTTCATGCTGGTCGCCGCATGTCTTCACCAAGCAATACTCGGTCTAGCTGACGTTCCATACACGTCCGCTGCGACCGTTTATGTTCTAGCCAATGCCGGAGTGATGATCACACATGTTCCGGGCGGGCTCGGCATCATCGAGGCCGTCGTTCTCACCCTCTTGTCGGAGGCACGCCTTATCGCCTCGCTGCTCGTCTTTCGCTTTGTCTACTTTATCGCTCCGCTCGCGCTCGGTGCCATTTGCTTCGGGGCAACCGAGGCGATCTGGCGTTTGCGACAGGGCAAGAAACTGGGAAGACAGATCAACACTAAACCGGCGCGCTGAAATCGATGCTGCCGCGAAGCCACTTTAAGGATCCGTACGGCGCAATCGGGTCGAAAAGGCGGGTGCCAAGGCCGGGATTTAACTGACCTCTGTCGCAAAGGGCAGGGAACGGCACAAGACTTCGCGTGCCGCCGTTGAGCTTCTCGATCGCTGCAATAAGCGAGCCAGCCCTTTGCGCGACGCCCAACAAAGTGTCCATCCCGACGCCCAGATGCTCGGCGATGAGCCGATATCTAATTCCCGCAATCGCGGCGGAAGCTTGTGATCTATTGGCTTCGATCGCGACATCACATTCGCTGTCGACACCGATCGAGCGGTTATTCAGATTGGCTGAACCGATCCGAAGCACGTGATCATCTACGATCGCGATCTTCGAATGGATGAAAATTTCCGTTCTCTTTCCACGTTCGTCGCGGACCGGATAAAAAACACGCAAACGATCGTGTCGATCGAAGCGCTTGAGATGGCGAATGAGCCGATCACGGTTTCGACCGTTTGAAATCTGTTCAACTCGTCCGTTCATTGTATTGGTCGTTACAACTACAATCTCCGGTCCATTCTCTCGGAGCAAAAGATCGGGGAGCACCTGTCGCGCGAGTTCGCCTGCGAAGTATTGGTTTTCAATGTAGACGACGGATCGCGCGGTTCGAAAGACATCGGCTGCGAGAATGGCGGAATGCCAACTCTGTTTACGCCTCCAAAGGCCGGGCTCAGTGGTTGCGACAGCTGCAGGAACGTGTTCGAGATCGCTCGTCTCACGTTTGGGCCACCATGAACTGTCCATAGGTACCCCCGCGAAGTTCGGTTCGGCACCAGTCGCTGCGCGCCAGCGTTTGACGGCGATGGCCGTCAGGTCGTTCACGATCGGTCCAGATATCATAATCTGACAGTCATGAACGGGATGGGTCGGATCGCCTTCTCCCTCATTGCGACGCAAATCATGCGCAGGATGGTGCGGGGTATCCCAGCGACCGACGGTCAGATCTATCCCACCGGTGAAGCCGATCGTGCCATCGACGATGACGATCTTCTGGTGATGCGATCCGAAAATTGGATGATTTCGATCGAGTTTCAGGTGAATACGGGGATGAGCGTGCCATTGCTCCCCCAAGATGAGAGGCAAGCCCCTGCTCGGCCCATGGGCTGCCGCCAAGCTCCAGACGAGAATGTGAATTTCTAGGTCTGGCCGCTCATCGACCAGAGACCGTAGCCTATCCCCGAGGCTTATCCCGCCTCCATGTAGATCCGGTGTCAGACGGGTATTGGCGTCGAAATCCCAGCCTACAATGACGATCGAGCGGCCGGCTGTTTCAAAACAAGCATCGAGTTGTGCGAAATAATTCGCACCGTCGATCAGCACTTTCCCCCGCTCGACCTGTGAGATCCGTGGGCAATTTCGACCAGGTTTGAAGACTCCTCTCTGCTTTGGCACGGAGGCATTCTTCGGTTCTTCTGTCATTCCGGCTTCCCAGTGCATCAGCCCTCGATGTTGGGTTTCTAAAGCTGTCGGTCGAGCCGCAAACCGCCGCTATGTAACGGAAAGTTGGCTCGACAGCCGACCCTATCCAGAGGTCAGGCCTTCCTCCTATCGAGTGTCTGCTATCCGACATTGAGCACCCATGGCGCATGTTTCGGACGGTCACCCCTTTCCCTGACTAGGGCTAGACGCCCGGACCGACGTCTTACGATCGTCTTAACGACCAGACGACAGCCGTAAGCACGATTCCGCCGAAATGTGAGGAGGCTCCGCGGTCTAGCAAAGAAGTCTTGCTGGAACTGAGGCTCGGATGCGTGGACCACTGAACACGCTTTTCCAATCAGCCGCAGCGAACGACGAGTAAGCCAATCGCCTTCCTGAAATCACTGTGGACTACTTCGTCCTCTAGCCCGAATTTCCACCGTCCGTCTCGGTGTTCGGGCTCGGTGACGGGTCGTGATCTACAGGCCTTGTTGCAGGCGGCGATCGGCGTAGAAATACCTGCCCCCTTTTCGTGGGAACACAGTTGAACAATCTATCGGGACGCTGACGCCTTACCGGGACCGTCGTTTTTCGCCTGCAAGCCAGCTCGGACGGACGGCATTTGAGCAAACCTTAAATGGTTCCAGGTCTGCGTAGCCTGAGAACCGAGACCGTCCCGCGTTCAGAGCATCAGCCGGCCGCCCGTTACAGCGATCACCTCGCCGGTTACATAGGTCGAGTCGTCGGAAGCTAGATAGACATAGGCGGGCGCGAGTTCCGCCGGCTGGCCGGCGCGGCCGATCGGTGTCGAAGAACCGAAAGACTTGATCTTTTCATCGGTCATCGTTGCCGGGATGAACGGTGTCCAAATTGGCCCCGGGGCAACGCCGTTGACGCGGATGCCCCGGTCGATCAGCCGATGAGCCAGACCGCCAGTGAGATTGTAGATTGCCCCCTTGGTGACCGCATAGGGCAGGAGACCGGCCGACGGATCGGTGGCGTTAATCGAGGTCGTGTTCACGATCGTCGCGCCCGGTTTCATGTGCTTCACCGCCGCCTTCGCCAGAAAGAACATGGAATAGACATTGGTGCGGAAGGTGACGTCGAGCTCTTCGGCCGAGAGATCCTCGAAATCAGCGATGACCTTCTGATGGGCCGCATTGTTGACGAGAATGTCGAGCCGACCAAACTCTGAGACGGTCCGCTCAACAATCGCCGCGCAGTGGGCCTCTTCCTTAACGTCGCCCGGCAGCAACACGCAGCGCTTGCCGGCTCTCTCGACCCAAGTCTTCGTTTCTTCAGCATCGCCATGTTCGTCGAGATATGAGACGAGCACGTCCGCTCCCTCGCGGGCAAAGGCGATGGCGACGGCGCGGCCGATCCCGGAGTCACCACCCGTGATGATTGCCGCCTGCCCTTCAAGCTTGCCGGAGCCCGTGTAGCTCTTCTCGCCATGGTCGGGCACTGGCTCCATCGCGTCTGTTTTGCCGGGAAGCTCCTGTTTCTGCAGCGGCTGCGGGGGCTGTGGATAGGCGGTTCTGGGATCGCGAGCCATGAATGTTCTCCTCTATTCGGAATTGATGAAGCGCATGGTTTCGATCGTCAGATAAGGCGAGCAGAAGTATCGACAGCAAATACACGAGATCACGTGAATGTTCCGAACAGCGGGCTGCGGATAGCGCGGTACTGTCTTCGCCGATTACTAGCTGAAAGAAAAATAAAATATGTGTTGACCTAAACGTAAGCGTAGCAAAAATGCTCGTCGTAGCTAACCTCGAACAAGTCTTGCTATCAACTACATTTCAACCCTTCCATTTGGCTCGGTCGCGTCAACTGATCTGGTAAATGCAAGCCGAATTTCGGCCGAGTTCACTGATTTCGATCAGACCTTCGCTGTCTGCCCAGCAAGCCAGATCCTTTTCAATAAGCCCTTGCGCGACCGGAAGCGTGTCGACCCTAACGGGCCCGTGTCGGAACAGACGATCGAGAAGAACCGCTTCGGGCACGCTCAATTCGAATTGCAGAAACATCGCCGAACCTCACTTGAACGATCTCCTGAACCGTAGCCTCCTGATCCGGCCAGCGAATTTAACTTTGTTAACGGAAACGAACCGTCTGGAACCCGACAGAGCCGAATTTTCGCACAGGACAACAGCAAATCTGCAGGATGGGAGCAGCGGTGCCAGAGCCGAGATTGCGGGGATTTGTATCGACTTGCCATGGAAGCTCCGTCCCGAAGAACGGCGGCTAAAGTCGCCAAGTCTTTAGACGGGAACAGCTTTTTCCGATGCGCGTAGTGCAACGAGGCATCCGGCTCGCCATTGCGCCAAGAGAGTGAATGACCTTTAGCGCAATCTCGCTCAGGGAGCCTCAATCATGAAGGCAGTCGTCTTTCACGGTGTGCGCGACATCAGTCTCGACACCGTCCCCGACCCCTCTATCAAAGAGCCGACCGATGCCATTGTCCGCATCACTTCGAGCGCGATCTGTGGAACTGATCTTCACATGGTGCGAGGTACCATGCCTGGCATGGTCGAAGGAACAGTCCTCGGTCATGAGGGCGTCGGCGTCGTAGAGGAGGTCGGACCCGGCGTCCGCAATCTGTCGCCCGGACAACGCGTTGTCATTCCGTCCACAATTGCCTGCGGCACATGTTCCTACTGCCGCTCCGGGTATACTGCCCAGTGCGACGATGCCAATCCGAATGGTCATCTGGCCGGCACGTCTTTCTATGGTGGGCCGGGGCCGACTGGTCCGTTCGATGGGCTACAGGCGCAATATGCGCGTATTCCGTACGCGAACGTCAATCTCGTCCCTCTGCATCCCGAAATATCGGACCATCAGGCGATCTGTTTGTCTGATATTGCGTCTACTGCCTGGTTCGGTGCCGATATCGCCGACATTCAGGCCGGCGACGGCAAGACCGTCCTCGTCATGGGTTGCGGCCCAGTGGGCCTCTTCACCATTCTCGGCGCATGGCATTACGGAGCCCAGCGAGTGATCGCCGTCGATCGACGCACAGACCGGCTCGACATGGCACGCAGGCTTGGTGCCGAGACCATCAACTTCGAGGAGGAGAACCCAATCGAGGCGGTTCGGGATCTCACTGGTGGGATCGGCCCGGATCGAGCGATCGACGCGGTCGGAGTCGACGCGTTCAAGCCGACCAAGGGACCGATGAAGGAGATGGTCGATAAACGATCCGACTTCTACGCGATGCAGGTAAAGCATTTGGCGGAAGAAAGTGCCGATACCCACGCCGTACAATACGCCGCCGGAGACGCACCATCGCTATCCCTCGAATGGGCGGTCCAGTCTCTCGCGAAAGCCGGTACGCTTTCGATTATCGGCGTCTACCCGCAATCCGATCCGTTCTTTCCAATCGGTACGGCCATGAACAAGAACATCACGATGCGCATGGGCAACGCCAATCACAAGAAATATGTGCAGCACCTCGTCGAATTGGTCCGGAGGGGCGGGCTGAAACCGGAGGCCATCCTGACCGAGGAAGAACCGATGCGGGACGTGCTGAAGGCTTATGAGACCTTTGACGATCAGCAGAAAGGCTGGATCAAGGTGGAACTCGATCCGACCGCGGTCTGAGATTCTCGAACGAGGCGCGGGTTGCAACCGGACCACGTTCATTGAGTTTCCTGGCCGACATAACTGTAAGTCGGCAAGTCTATAAACTGGTTTAATCTTATCAGCATATCGTTTAGCCAAGCATTCAAAAAGTACTTAGCACAACAACGAAGTTGGCGTTCCAATTTTGGAACGCATTGCCAGCGATTTATTTATCCCGACAGCTTCAACAAAACGCAGATAGGGTTATTATCATGGCCACATTGGTTGGGCGCGAAGGTGATATCGAAGGTTTGGTCACAGACCTCATCCGGCTGGAGCGCGATGCAATCGCCGCTTACGATTCGACGATCGAGAAGCTTTCCGACAGCGCGTTGAGAGAACAGGTCGCCGAGTTTCGGGAAGACCATAAGCAGCATCTCGACATGCTGGATTTCATGGCACGAGACCTGTCGATCGAGACGCCGCAGCATGGCGATGCCAAGGAGTGGCTGACGACCGGCAAGATCGCTCTTGCCAACCTCATGGGCGACTCGGCCATTCTCAAAGCAATGAAGACCAACGAGGACGATACGGTCGAGGCATACGAGCGGGCAAACCGTCACGCCGACGCCGATCAGCGCTCCAAGGATTTCTTCGCCAAGGCGCTCGCAGACGAAGAGCGCCATCGCACCTGGATGAACCGAATGGCCCAGAGCGTCTGATCCACCGGATCGGGTCTTATCTGCGGGCGGCTACCCGCCCGCGCTTCACCATACAAGCCGATTGCCCTCCTCTTGCTTGCGAGGGATCTCGCGCGCGCAAACGCATTGCTCCCCTACTTCTTCGGAGACCATCATGTTCCATCATTCCTCAAAGCTTCAGTACACCGTGAAAGTCGACACGCCCGATCCGCAGTTCGCCAAGCTTCTCCAGCAGGCGATCGGCGGCATCGAAGGCGAGATCCGCGTTGCCATGCAGTACTTTTTTCAGGCAATGGGTGCACGAGGCGACAGCCGCATCCGCGATCTGCTCATCTCGACAGCGACCGAGGAACTTTCGCATATCGAGTTTCTCGGCCATGCGGTCGCCCTCAACCTCGAAGGCGCCCCGGTGACCGCTCAGGAAGAGGCCGCGAAGGATCCGGTGGTGAACGCAATCCTCGGCGGCGCCAATCCGCGCCACCTTCTCTCATCGGGTCTCTCGGCAATGCCGGTGAACTCGAACGGCGTTCCCTTCGACATGAGCCATATTTACGCGACCGGCAATATCGGGGCGGACATGCTGGCCAACGCCACCGCAGAAGCCGGCGGCCGCGTGCTTGCCTCGCGCCTCTACAACTGGACGTCCGACAGCGGCATGAAGGACATGCTCTCCTTCCTGATCGCCCGCGACACCTATCATCAGCAGCAATGGCTCGCGGTGATCGAGGAACTGG
Organism: Fulvimarina pelagi HTCC2506; assembly: GCF_000153705.1. Taxonomy (GTDB): domain Bacteria; phylum Pseudomonadota; class Alphaproteobacteria; order Rhizobiales; family Rhizobiaceae; genus Fulvimarina; species Fulvimarina pelagi. The sequence goes on along the minus strand of NZ_DS022272.1, from coordinate 3,450,706 downwards.
GCGGCATGGCTGCAGCGCTGCCGATCCCCAATTCGACGCCGGAGGATCACGAGGCGATGAAGCATTCCTACTATTACCTCAACACGCTTCTCGACAAGAAGGCGCCAGAAGGTCGTTGGTCGTCAGGACCCTCGCTTGACGGTCGCGCCGAGTTCCACGTTGTGGACCAGCCAGCCCCTGAAGGGCAGGAACCTGATCTCGGCAAGGCCCGGCCGAACTCCGGCGCTCAAACCGAGCAGATCTAGAAAGCCTAGCGTCGACGCCGCTGCGCGGAGCCTTGTCAGCTGCGCGGCGGCAATCTCGCGGCATCGCTTTTTCAAACCAATTCCGCCCGTTTTCCTTCTCAATTCAACGAGGTAGCTCCATGTCGAGACATCCGATCGAAGTGCGTGGCTATCGGGGCCCCGACCCGCTTCCCCGGCTAGCACTCTTTGCAGCCGCTGGCACCGCGATCGCGCTTCTGGCCTTTGCGGCAAAACCTCTCTTTGGAAATTCCCCCGCTCAACGCCGCCGCGAACTGGAGGACGACGCGCCCCGCCGTTTGTCACGCGAGCGGGCAGGCTCTCCAGCCTTTGTGGGCAAGAGCGTTCTCATCAACCGCCCTCGCGCAGAGCTCTACGACTTCTGGCGCGACTTCGAATTGTTCCCCCAGTTCATGGAGAACATCCGCGCCGTCGAAGTGAACGGCGACGTCTCAACTTGGACGATCGCGGCACCCGCGGGACAAACCGTGACTGCGGAAGTCGAGGTAGTCGAGGATCTGCGCAATGAACGTCTGGCTTGGAAGTCGACGCCCCAATCTCAAATTGAAACTAAGGGCACGATAGATTTTCGCGACGCTCCCGCTGGTCGTGGCACCTATGTTGACGCGCTCATCGAATATAAGCCGCCTGGCGGCGCCGTCGGCCGAGCTATTGCCGATCTCTTCCGCCGTGAGCCTCATGTGCAGGCCCGACACGATCTGAAACGGTTCAAAATGCTAATGGAAGCCGGCGAGGTCTCGACCTCGTGGCGAACCCGTCGCCAGTCGTAAGGAGATGACCCATGCGCGCCCTGACCTATCACGGCACCAAGGACGTTCGCGTCGACACCGTGCCAGATCCAGAAATTATCAATCCACGCGATGCTGTTATCAAGATCACCTCGACGGCGATCTGCGGTTCCGATCTCCACCTTTATGATGGCGTTATCCCGGGGACGCTCAATGGCGACATCCTCGGCCATGAGTTCATGGGTGAAGTCGTCGAAACTGGCCCGAAGAGTACGCTTAAGAAAGGGCAGCGGGTGGTGGTGCCGTTCACCATCTCCTGCGGCAAATGCTATTTCTGCGAGAAGCAGCAATTCTCGGCCTGTGACAATGCCAATCCGGCCGAGAAGCAGGACATGACTGAGCAGCTTTACGGGCATGCCGTTGGCGGCCTGTTCGGCTATTCCCATCTCACAGGCGGCTTTTCCGGAGGCCAGGCCGAATACGTCCGAGTCCCATACTCCGATGTCGGCCCAATCGTGGTGCCGGACCATCTGGATGACGACAAGGTGCTGTTCCTCTCCGACATTCTGCCGACCGGCTGGATGGCGGCGGACAACGCCGATATCGAGGAAGGTGACACAGTCGCCGTCTGGGGCTGCGGTCCTGTCGGCCTCTTCTGCATTCAGAGCGCGCTCCTGATGGGTGCCGACCGTGTCATCGCTATCGATCACTATTCCCGCCGTCTCGAGCTTGCGCGTCAGGCAGGCGCTCAAGTGATCGACTTCAAGCAGACCAACGTCACCGAAGCGCTGATGGAAATGACCGGCGGCATCGGCCCGGATGCGGTTATCGACGCGGTCGGCATGGAGTCGCACGGTTTCTCTCTCGGCGATCAAGCGCAGGCCTTCAATCTAGCCGACACGATCAAGCAGAAAGTTGGTATTGGAGCCGATCGCGGCGGCGCGTTGCGCGAGGCGATCTTCGCCTGCCGGAAGGGTGGGCGTCTGTCGATGCCCGGCGTTTACGGCGGCTTCGTCGACAAGTTCCCCCTTGGCGCGCTCATGGAAAAGGGCATCCAAATCAAGAGCGGGCAAACTCATGTGCAACGCTACCTCAATCAGCTTCTCCGGCTGATCGAGGAAGACAAGATCGACACGACCTTTATGATCAGCCACCGCCTGCCGCTGGAGGAGGCGCCGAAGGGCTACAAGAACTTCAAGGACAACCAGAACGACTGGACGAAGGTCGTCCTGAAGCCAGGCGTCTGAGGAGACGGAACCGATGACCGCCGCACCACTCGCGGTCGTGACCGGAGCCTCCACCGGCATCGGCTACGAACTCGCCAAATGCTGCGCCGAGGACGGGTACGACCTGATCGTCTGCGCGCATGAAGAAGAAATCTACGAGGCGGCCGACAAACTCGGTCGCCTCGGCACGAAAGTGGAAGCCGTGAAAGCCGATCTGTCGACGGAAGACGGCGTCGCTGCGCTCTGGGACAAGATCGGAGACCGCGACGTCGACGCTCTGCTCGCGAACGCAGGGCGAACCCTCGGCGGCGGGTTTCTAGATCAGAGGCTGGACGACTGGCGAAACCTCGTCGATCTCAACATCTCCGGAACGCTATCGCTGATCCACAAGGTCGGCAACCGCATGCGCGCTCGCGACCAGGGACGCATTCTCATCACCGGATCGATCGCCGGGCGCATTCCCGGTCCGTTCATGGCGGTCTACAATGGGACTAAGGCCTTCCTCGAAAGCTTTTCCTACGCGCTGCGAAACGAACTGAAAGATACGAACGTCACCGTGACCTGCCTCGCACCGGGACCGACCGAAACGGAGGTGTTCAAGAGAGGGGACATGGAAGACAGCCCGATGGGCTCCAGCGAGATGAAGGACGATCCCGCGATGGTGGCGAGATCGGGGTACGAGGCTATGAAAGACGGCAACGCCGAGGTCGCGAGCGGTCTCATGAACAAGGTGCAGACCGCCTTTGCAGGCATTGTTCCTGATACCCTTCTGGCAGAAATGCACCGGCATCTAGCCAAGCCGAAAAAAGCGGACTGACCCAATGTTTACGGCGCCATTGCAGCCGCGAATTCGTGGGCATTCGAGCTTGTTATCAAGTGTCAATACCGAGACGGTTCTTCTGCCGCTCTCCGTCTCGCATGTTTCAATCTGCGGCAACAGGAGAATTACCGTGAGCAACGCCTCTTCAGAGATGCAATCCTGTATCGACGACTGCCTCGCCTGCTATCGCTCCTGCCTGTCAATGGCGACTGGTCATTGCCTTCGAATGGGTGGCAAGCATGCTGAGGAACAGCACCTTACTCACATGCATGCCTGCGCCGAAATCTGCCGCACGGCCTCTCACCTTATGGTCATCGGATCGAAGCATGCGCCCAGCGTTTGTGCGGTTTGTGCCGAGATCTGCGAGGAATGTGCAAAAGAGTGCGAACGGGTCGGCGATATGGACGACTGCGTCGCAGCGTGCAGACAATCGGCCGAAAGTTGTCGGAAGATGGCAGCCTGATGATGCGTCAATAGAAGAGCACCGTCTGGATAGTATCATAAAGCTTTTATGCGACTTTCCGAGGTGTTCTTCTGGATACATTCATGGAGATGGCGCGTTTGCGCTTGTCTGAATAGTTATTTTTATTTACATCTCGAAAAAGTCGGCTGTCTTTTACTCATCATCGCCATTCAGTGAGCTCCTCGCTCGCTTCGAAAGGTGACGTTCTCCAGCCCGTCGGCTTCCGGCCTCAGCGGGCCGGAAGCCGACGGCAGGTCTGGATCGTTCAAGCTAAGAAGCTGACCTCGAGCCCTCGCCCCACATGGAAAGTTCAAGGAGTTTTCTTAGAAGATCAGGTTTGGGCTTACGCCGACCATTGCTTCGATATGGTCGAGGGAACAGCCTTTTATAAGCATACTACACACACGCCCGGAAGCTGAGCCGACGAACTCCGGATAGTCCGTCGAACTCTAGGTTAGTTACCGCAAGGTTGCTTCTTTCGAATTTTCATCTATTCTTTGCGACTGCGTTACGGGTGCGCTATTCAACTCGCGAACGCAGACGCAGACGCAGACGCCATCGCAATCGCGATCGCGGCGGACTGTAATCCCTGCTCCTATCGAACGTGGGGGCCAGCATTTGTGACAACGCCATACTTAAGAATTCGCGCGGCGTTTCTCTCTGCCTTAGGCGCGCTTTCGGTCATTGTGCCGAGCGCTGGCGCGTTGGCCAACCAGTACCACTATGTTCAGGGTGTCGATTTAAAAGGCGACAACTTCGTTGCGCTGAGGAGTCATCCGAGCACACGTGCCGGGCATAGGCTCGCAAAGCTTGGGCCAACGACGTTAATGCATGCCAACGGCGGCCGATCTGGCCCGTGGATGCAGGTCCGCGTTGCAAATACCGCCAACGTTGGAGTGACCGGTTGGGTTCACTCTGGCTACGTCGGATGCTGCTTCGAGACGCCAGCATCGCTGGGTGAAGGCCGCGCGGCCCACCCCAATGGCGTCGCGCTGAACTTAAGATCCGCGCCCGGGTTCGGTGGCAACGTGAACGGGAGCGTGCCAAGCGAAGTCGCGGATTTGCCGATTGCTAACTGCATCGCGGAGAGCGCGGAACGCTCGTGGTGCGAGACCGTATACAACGGCCGCCGCGGCTGGATCTCGACGCGTTACCTCGCTGTGTCGCCCCTTGTCGGCGATCCGGCGGCAGACCAGGCGCAACGCCCCGAGCCGCCGTCCGCGCAGGCGAACCGACCATTGAACCGTGCCGACATCGCGCTTGTGCAGGATCGGCTCCACGCGTTGGGCTACGATGTCGGATCAGCTGACGGCATCGCGGGAGCCCGAACGCTAGCTGGCGTTTCGCGGTATCAAACCGAGAATGGGCTCGTCGTTACGGGCCAGCTCGATCGTGCGCTGCTCTCTCACATCAAGGGGGAGAGCCAAACGGCCACGTCCAGTGACAGTGCGGTATCTGCTGAGGGCGAAGCCGAACCTCCGCCTAGTGGGTCTGATCCAGTACAGCCGTCGATGCTGTCTGGTCCGTTCTGGAGAGAACAGCAGATAGTCTCCGGCGGCAGGCAGCTGCGCGACGATCGCGGTCAGCCGGTTCCGTCTCAGGATCAGACGCGCCAGCTAGCGGAGCATGTGCTCCGATACGTCGTCACCACAACGCCGGAACTGCTCTCGGACAATCAGTTCGCCCTAGCTGCACTTGCGCTGGTACCATCGCAGGCCCGCGCCACGTTGCTCCGCGAACGGGGGTTCGACGCCGACCTCCTGAAGGACTGGAAGGATCAACAAACCTGGGAAGACGTGCGTTGGAGCGAGAGGATCGACGAGTTCGATCGCCGCGCTTTGGTGGAAGCCATGAGGGAGCGCGGTATCGAGGAGATAACAGCCGCTTCCTTCGCGCTGCCCTTGTCGGTGCTGGTGATTTGTCAGCTGCAGTTGGGCGAGTACGACTTCGAGCGATCCGGTTTCTCGATCGAGCAGTCGCGACTTGGGTGTGAGAACATCTACCTCAACGAGGGCGGCTACGGTGCGGTCGAATGGAGTGCCGGCCAGACCCGTATCGTTGCCGAAGCGAAGGTGCCGATCGATCGACTGCCCTCCTTCATCGAGGTGCCCGAGACCGATGCCCGTTCCTTCCGCGAAACACTCACGGCAGGTGGCGCGGGAGGGATGTCCGGAGCCGTGTTAGCGGTCGAGGCCGATCTGACGGCGTTGCGCGAGGCAGAAACATCGCGCGGCGCGCACAGGCTGTCGTTCGACGTAGACGTTAGGGACGTGCACGTCATGAACGAAGCCTCGACCGAGCCCATACGAACGCTGGGCGCTCAACCCCTGCCGTCAGCAGCCACGGTCGCAGCTTCGCCCACGCGGCCGCCAATCCTTCACCCCGACACCCTGAATGTCCTGGCTGCGGCGTTTGACCTAATCCCAATCGATGCATCGACGGTGCTGCAGCTGGCCCGGGCGCGGGCAGATGTCGAGGCGTTCCCGTTGCGGTTCGGCGACGACTTCGACGACGTGTGGCCACCCTTCTTCGATCCGGCGGCGGTGGGGGACATCGCCCGCGGCAGCAGTCTCGATGAGAGCCGCCAAGCAGGGTTCGCTTCGTGGATGCGCGCGCGCGCCGAGACCCCGCCGGATACCATCGTTGTTCCGACCCGCACCGCCACGCTCGAGCACATGCGAGAGGACGCGACCGCCGACGGCGCAAGCATCTTCCCTCAGATGTCGTCCGGCAGCACCGAGCCGCTCGAGCGTGTGGCGCAGCAGCTCGACGTTCCCGCCGGGCGCCTGTTTCGAATAAGCCCATATTTGCGTGGCCAAATCCCCGGCATCGGGGAGGTCGAGGTTTTCTTCCTGCTGCCGGACGAGCGCGACGCCTATCGGGTCTCACTGCCGGCCGATGCCAGCCTCGACGGCCGCGGCGTCGAGACCATTCTTGAGGCGCGCGCCGTCGACATGTGGAAGACCGACGATGGGGAAGGCATCAAGGTCGCCCTCGCGATCGAGCCCGTCGCGGCCCACCTGAGGCTCGCTGACGGCGACCGCGACGTCGTGGCGGAAGCGTTCTACGACGTCACGTTCGATGAGGGTGTGGCACCGCGCTTACAAGCGGCCGCTGTCCTTCGGCGTCAAGAGGACGCCGCTCAACAGGTTGAGTTGGAAAAGAAGGTAGAAGCGAGCCGCCAGGTGGCGCGCTTGCTGGCAGACAAGGCTGCGGCGCGACTCGCGGCGGCGCGCGAGCGCGCCGCCACCGCAGACGATCTCGACCAGAGGGCCGATCTTGCCGGCATACGGCTGGGCATGCCTTTTGCGGACGCCGACCGCCTCGTGCGCGAGGTCGTAGACGTGGGCTGGGCAAGCGAGATCCATCTAGAGCGCTCCCGCGGACATAACTACGACCCAAGCGCCCCGTTCGCATTCTTTCGAGCATACACGGACCGCGATGGCGACGATCACCTTCTCCTGCACACCTCCGAGCCGGGCGGCGGCCATGTCGTTGCAGTTTCGAGAGCGCTCAAGGTGCAAGGAGCAGTTTCAAAGAAGGACGTCTTTGCACAGCTGAAGGAGAAATACGGCGAACCGGCCGTTCAAGATGCAAACCTTGAAACTATCGTGTGGACCGAGCACCTCGGTTCTGACCCTGCGGACGCGCCGGGTTCAGCGGTCCAAGCGCCGTGGGAAGCAGGTTCGGCGCTTCGGACCGGCGGCTGCAACGCGAACGTTCGTTGGTATGGCTACGCGCCCCGGGCGATGGAGGTTATGGAGGGTCAGGGGGAACGGGACGGTCGCTTGCCGGGAGACTTCTACCTTCCCGAGATCAACATTCTGGGCGGTGCAACTCGTGGCGCCAGTGCTAGCGGTAGGGTTTATGATCCTCAAGCCTGGGAGAGCTGTGGCCCAACGGTCATCGCTGAGATCGCTGGCAGCTCGCGCGGGCTGGTGCTGGCGTATGCACTCTTCGATCTCGCCGCCTACGCCGAAAACTATGGCCGAAAGCTGTCTATATCGGCGCCCGCAGAGCGGCCAAGGCTTTGAAGCCTGAACTTGGTTGCGGTTGTGGGTTCGATTGGCGGTTGATCGAGTCCACTGATTCAGCCACTTGCGAGGCTCTTGCGGAAAAGTCAGCGGATAGCGGCGAGCCCGACGATGTGCAATCTCTATTCGATCACCAAGGGCTAGGCGGCGATCCGGCAGTTTACCAAGGCGATGACCGATCGCACGGGCAACCTGCCGAGCCTACCTGGCGTCTTCCCGGACATGGAAGCGCCGGTGGTGCGAAACGGATATGACGGCGATCGCGAGTTGACGATGATGCGCTGGGGCATGCCATCGCCGAAGTTCGTCACGAAGGATCGCAAGACGGATCCCGGCGTCACGAACATCCGCAACACAAAGAGCCCGCACTGGCGGCGCTGGCTGTCGCCGGAACATCGCTGCGTGGTGGCGTTCACCTCCTTCAGTGAGTACGAACGCGCGGGCGGCAAGAAAGTGCCGGTCTGGATCGCGCTCTCCGAGGAGCGGCCGCTTGCCGTCTTCGCCTCGATCATGGGCGTAGCGCCTCCTCGAATCCGAGGACTTGGAGCAATCCGCCCGAACCACCTCCACTGCGGGCTACGTACTCTGCGAGCCCGGTAAGGAAGGCGCGGGCGGGCTCGCCTTCGCAGCCCTGTGCCAGCAGGCGGTTGGCGTCGGACGCTCCGACGCCCGAGGTCAGGATGAATTCCTGCCCCGCGAAGAACTCCTCCTCGGAGACGCAGCCGACGACGTTGCCGTACGCATCGAGACGGCAGCCGGGCTGGTTGGCGACGTTGTGAAAGAACAGCATAACCATCCGCATGCCTTCTTCCTGATTCCGCGGTCCCTCGGAGACGGCGGCGCGCACGGCGCTGTTGCCGAGGCGCATGACGAAGGCCCCCACCGCTGCTGCCGAGCCTGCGCCAAGCGTTCGGTCGAGGGCATTCGGGCATTCCTCCCGGTACCGACGCAGCGCGGTGGTGAGATAGGCGATGTCCTCCAGGTCGTACATGGAGACCTCCGCCCAGCGGCGACTGATCAGGGCATCGGCAATGTCCGGGCGGGCGAAGCCAAGCGGATTGTAGGCGGCGCGGGTGGCGGCGATGGCGTCGCGGAGCTCCAGCTGCGTAGCGAGATCGCCGCCCGACGCAGCAACCGCCTCTTCGAAGGCATCGAGCGCGGCGTTCGCGCCGCGCGAGGGCGGCAAGTCGCGGGCCCACCCTATTAGGGCCTCGCTCGAGCCTGCGAGCATGGCGTTCGCCGTTTCGGCACGCCGCGCCCGCAGCTCGTCGAGCGCGCCGCCATCCGTCTCGGACAGGCGCAGGTCGACGTACTGACTGAGGTAGAGGATCGTGTCGCTCTGATCCGCAAGGATCCGCCATTCGGATAAGCCGTTGCCCGCCAGATCGTCCAGAGTCGCCCGCGCTGCGGCCACGTAGCCGGGCCAGAGCGCGAGAACCCGGTCCCGTGCCGCGGCGGCCCAGCCGGCCGACAGCCTGTTGCGGGCCTCGTCGAGCCCGTAGGTCCCGAAGACTGCCATCATGCGATCCGCCTCGACCTGCCCCTGCCGCACGCCCTCGACATCCGGCGGGAAGTTGGCAATCCGCTCGAGCGTCTCATCCGCAAGAGCCTCGCCCGTCCGTCGGCGCTCCGCTAGAAGGCGCTCACCGAGATCGGTCCGTTCCTCATCAGTCAGGTAGGGCGCCACGGCACCGCGTGGCGGCGTGATGGTCGCGAGCTGCTCGTCGATGCGAGCGATAAGGTCCAGCGTCGCGGGGGCGGCCTCGATCGCTGCCACGCGCGCCTCAGTGTTGGCGGAATTCGCGGCCACGTCCCGCATGAGGCGCTCGACCTCTGGCCATATGGCCGCGCCGATGCCCGTGGATGGCGGCGTCTCAAGCGCCTGCCAGCCGTAGAAGGTGTTGGCGGCCTCGGCCCGGTCATGCGCCTCGCGAAGGGCGGCGGCGCCGGACGTCCGGACGAGCGCCGGGCAAGACTCCTTTCGCATCTGCTCGACGATGTTCCCGTCGGCCTTTGTCCAGGCCTCGACCGGCTTCCCGAAAACCCGCACGAGGCCGTCCCGGTCGAGTAGGCCGCCATGGATCTGGTAGTTGCCGATCCGGTAGGTCTCGTAGTCGGCCTGCCAACTGTAGAAGCGCGTGCAGTCCTCGGCGGCGAGGCGAAGCGGGACGAAGCCGGCGCCGAGGTGGTGACCTCCCGGGATATAGAAGCCAGTGAAGAGCAGGCCATCCGGGTTAAGGTCATCGGTCGGTGGGGCCACTCCGTGGGAGGAAAGGACTCCCTCCACCACGAGGCGGCGCGCCATCAGGAGCTCGCGAAGAAGAGGCTCGTGAATTCTAGCCAAGACCGCCGCATAACGGCCATCCGACCCTCGCTGGCTCGGTGGTCGGTTCAGCGGCGCTACCACCCCTCGCACGCCACGATTCCTATCCAGCCGCCTGGCCAGCCCCACGTCGGTCGTTCCTCGCAGCAGGGCGTCGAACTGGCGAGAGCAGGCCTGTACGAGATTGGTATAGCGCAGCGCGTGCTTATCCTCCCAGCGCAGGAGATCCACGCCCAGCACTTGGACCATGCCCTCCGGGTCTGCGAAGAGGTTGCCGCCGGTCGCATCGAAGAGGTCGAGGTAGCTTAGGCAGTCCTGGTCCGTCAGGGCCTGCAGGGTTTGGGCACGGGCAACGCGCCCCTGGCCCTCGGAGGCCCTGAAGAGGAGCCCGTCGGTGTTGATGGGGATTGGCAGGGCGTCGAGCCGGCCCGCTATCAGCGTCTCGCAACTCCGGGTCACGCCGATTTGGTCGATGACGAGCATGTCCCGGTCGGCGAGGTAGGTCAACTCCAGGCGGAAGGGGTCCCGGCCGGGCTGGCCACGCCACCCGGTGGGCTCGAGGTCCAGGCGACCCGTCGTGGGATCGTGGCGGCCTTTGAGAACAAGAGGCAGGAGCGCGCCTCCAGCCTCGGCGACGATCACGCCCGGATCAGCCAAGTCGGCGCGCATCGCCAGCGTGAATACGCCGGCGCAATCTGAGAAGGGCGGCCCGAGCCCAAGCCACGTTCCCGGCATCACGCTCGCCTCGCCCAGGTCGATGGGGGTGCCGCCGCCCAGGTTCAGGTCTTGCTCAGCAGGATTCTGGTCTAGCGGAACAGTTTCATCCGCGAGGGCGGGTCCGGCCAGGATCATCGCGATGCAGATCAAAGCCGCAGCGCCAAGAGTGCTGTCGAAGCCGAGTGAACCTGACTTCAATCCCATGCGGGTTCCTCGTGCGCTCCAAGCCAAAACGCGGAAACAACTAAACCCAGCGAACAAAATTTCGCATCTAGCTGCGTCTTGGTCAAGCGGACAGCGAGGTTCCGAATGGGTGGGCGGGAGTCCAGGCTTGGTCCGCGCAGCACGATGCGACGAGCTTCAGAAGGCCAGCCGATGTGGTCGATCGAGTGCGCAACGTCCCGCGAGACATTCCGGCTATCGCGCCAGTTGCGCCCCACTCGGGGGGAAGACGGTGTGGATGGTCTTCCCAAGCACATTCAGATTGGCATGCGCCGGGAGCACGCGGCGATCATGCGCCGGATAGAAGTCTCGCTCGAGGGGGTGACAGCCTGCGGGGAGCTGATGGGGCAGCGAGCCTGCGACAGATAGGGAGAGCACTGTGGAGTTGGTTTCTCATGGCCGGATCACCGAACGCGGACGCAATGGCCCAGACCTAGGGCCGGTGCCCGCCCGCCGTTACAGAGGACAGCTCGACACCGAGCGGGCACCCGGGCAAACAGAGTCGCCGGGCGCCAGCCGAGATTTCCTAGCTTGCTGGCTCGCCTGCCATGTGAGAAAACATTGCCAGAATAGGTCAGAGACAGGCTCGGACTTTGAAAAATGTGCATGTCTCAAAAATTGCCTTTCTGGATGGTTGTAGCCGCCGCGCTTCCATTGAGCGGGCCGACTTCGGCGCAACCCGTCGGATCCTCGTCTGAGTTCCTTTCGGAGGAGTGCCCTCCCGCCGTGCCTTCGCTGTTTAGGCGTGGGGCCTGCTGAGCTTGTCGGTCGCATAGAGGAAGGCGTCCGTATCACGGTGATAAACGGCGCCAACGACTTCAACAAAGCGGGTGTCGCGAAGCTGATTACTGCCTATCCCAAAACCAATTTTTTCGAGTGGTCTGCAGACGGTATCGCCTTCGATGCTTTTAAGTGGGCGGCGGTCGACATGATCGCCCTCGATTGCGAATACATCACGTCAGTCCCTGTCGCGGTTTCACCTGGCGGCACCTACTGGGGATTGAACGCCTGGGTCCTGCCGGCACCATAGGATGCACCTGTGCATTTCGAGACTTGGTAAGTAGCTTCTTAGCATGGCGCCGAGCGGACCCAACTGAATATCTTAAACGGGCTTACCGGTCAGACAGCAGGATTGTCCCGCATGGCTGCCACTTGTCGGTGGAATGGCGAATGACCGATCTCCGCCCCCCAGATATTCCACAATAGCACTTGCGCCCTTCAGCGAGCGGTTCATTTGCGTCGTTAATGTCCGCTATCGAGCAACTGGAAAACGGAGTTTGAAGGGCCGGAAAGGGCGCGGTGCCGACCGTCCGATTTCGGCAGTACAAGGCCGTAGGAAACGTTCCGCATTAGAGCGCTCTCAGCAGTAACCTGCCGGTCCCTGTTAGGTCCATTGCGGGCTTGGTAGCCAAGCGCAGATGTAGGTGCATGCAGAGGCGAGCTGACGAAGAGGTTGCGCCATCGTAACTCGATCTTCGATCTTGATGCGCTTGAAGCATAAAGGCGAGCCATCTGCATCTACGGTATCGATCGCCTAATAGAGAGCCCTGTGCAAAGTGACCGAATCCAACTCAGAACCCGAGTAAATTCGGAACGCTCGTTGAAACGAAGGGTGCGTATGCGATGATCACGACCGCCAGCGCGCTGGCGACATAGAATGGCATCAGCGCCTTTACGATGTCCTTTACTGGAAGGCCGCTGACGGCTGAGCCAACGAAGAGGCACAGCCCGACCGGCGGCGAGATATGCCCAAGCGCGAGGCAGGTGATCGTGACCATGCCAAAGTGCAGTGGGTCCATGCCGAGTGCGAGGGCGACCGGAAACAGGATTGGGGTCACAATGATGAGCGCTTCCGTCGGCGCGAGGAACGTGCCGAGGATCACCAGCAGGATCATGTAACCTGGCAGGAAGATCGCCGGCGACAGACCGCCGAGTAGTTCCGCAGCGGTGTAGGGAACGCGGTCGAACGCTATCAGCCAGCCGAAGGCGCCAGCGAAGGCGAGAATGAGGGCGACGACACCTGTCAGGATGACGGAGTCGCGCAAGATTGCGCGAAAGTCCGTGATCTTTAGTTCGCGGTGAACGAACATTGAGACCAGCGTGCCGTAAACCACCGCGATCGCGCCCGCCTCCGTCGCGGTGAAGACGCCGGCAACGACCCCTCCGATGATGATGACGACGGTCAAAAGGCCCGGAATGGCGTCGAGGACGATCCAGAGCGCCTCTCGCATCGAGACGCGGTCGGAAACTGGATAACCTCGTTTGACGGAGATGAACCAGCCAGTCGCAATAAGAAGGCCGCCGATCAGAAGGCCCGGCAGGTAGCCGGCTGCAAACATCGCCCCCACCGAGACCTCCGTCACCCAGCAATAGACGATGACGATGATGCTCGGCGGAATGATCGTTCCAAGCGGTGAGGAAACCACGGTGACGGCAGTGGCGAAGGCCCGATCGTAGCCACGCCTGACCATGGCGGGAATGAGGATCGAGCCAATCGCCGACGTATCGGCGGTCGCTGAGCCGGAGATGCCGCCGAAAAACATGCTGGCGACGATATTGGTCGAGGAGAGGCCGCCGCGCGAGCGGCCCACGAAGACGTTGGCGAGCTTGATCATGCGGTCGCCCATGCCGCCGCGTCCGACGATATTGCCAGCAAGGATGAAGAGCGGAATGGCGACAATGGAGAAATTATCGGAGACTGCGGGAATGATCCGCTGTGGCAAGGCGAGCGGTGGGAGTCCCTGGTAGAGGATCGCCGCCAGCGAGGCGATACCGAGGCCGAAGACCACTGGCACGCCAACGAGAATGCAGATGGCGAAGACGGTGAAGAGGGTCAACGTCATTGAGCAGCCTCCTGCTCGTCGAGCTTCATCGTATCATGACCCATCACGAAGCCGGCAAGCCTTCGAAGGGAATAGTAGAGCATGAAGGCACATCCAACCGGCGCAGACAGATAGACGTAGATCATCGAGATACGCAGCGTGCTTGAGCGCTGTCCTTCGGCAATTTGCGCCATCTGCCACGAGTAGATCGTCAAAACGACTAGAAAGACGATTACGGCAAGCTCGATGCCGATCCTCAGAGAACGAGCAATACGCGAAGGAAAGGCGTCGGTGAACATGTCCATCGCCATGTGTCCGCCATAACGCATCACGAGCGCGCCGGAGAGAAAGGCGAGCCAGGTGAAGGAGTAGCGCACCATCTCGTCCGCCCAGTGAAACGAGATCGCGAAGACATATCGGGCGAGGACATTGGCGAACAGGAAGACGACGATCTCGACCAGCAGAAACGAACAGGCAAATTCGAGCAACCTGTCGATGAACCGAAAGACGATCAGCTCCTTCGTTCGGACGGCCGTCCGGCCGTCCACTGCTTTCGCCCTTACTGGTTCCAATGTCCTGCTCCCGCGCCCGACTTACTGGCTGGCGTTCAGATTGCGGATCTGATCCACGAGCTCAGCGGTCTCCTCGCCGAACTCTTGGCGGAACATCTCATAGACCTCGTCGACCCTGTCCTGAAACGGTCCGATCTCGGGATGAGTGACCTTCACATTGTGGGAAGCGAGCGTCTCCTCGAGTGAAGCGTCCTCCTCGAGCACGAACTGGCGTTCGGTCTTGGCCGATTGTTTGGCGGCCTCGGCGACCCAACCCTTTTCCTCCTCACTTAGGCCACTCCAGGTGGTCTCCGAAATGTGCAGAAGCTGGACCGAATAGACGTAGTTGAGCATCGCAACATTGGGCGCGACCTCGTAGAACTTCTTGCTCACATAGGTGTTGATGCCCCCCTCTGCGCCATCCACCATGTTGGTCTGCAGCGCCATGTAGACCTCGCCGAAGGGCAGCGGGGTCGGGATGGCGCCGAGATCCTCCCAGGCGCGAACATAGTACGGCGCCTCCATGGTCCGCAGCTTCAGTCCGGACAGGTCCTCAATGGTCTCGACCGGCTGAAGCCCGTAGTAGCTCCGCGCCCCACCGATCCAGTAAGCGATAGGCCGGATGCCGCTGTTGATGAGATCGGGTTCGATCTTCTGACGAATATCTTCTGAATCCATCGCCGCGAAGGCATGTTCGTAGCTGCTGAAGAGGAAGGGCAGGCTGAAGACCTGATAATCGTCGTTGAAGGTTCCGGTCAGGGCGGATGTCACGCTGATGACGTCTACGGTCCCGATCTGGAGTGCTTCGAGCAGGTCGCGCTCGTTACCCATCACGCCGTTGGAGAAGATGTCGACCTCCAACTCGCCGCCGGAAACCTCTTCGAGCGCTTCCTTGAAGGCTTCGGCGCCCTTGTGGAAGGCATGACTTTCAGGCTGGACGTGCGCGAGCTTGAGCGTCTTGGCGACGGCCGGCGGCATCGCCATGCCAGAAGCCGAGATTGCGAAAAAGGCCCCTGCCATGAGGGCTACGGATGCTCTGGACAGTGTCATGAAATTTCCTCCCTTTGCATGACGTTGAAATTCCGCGACCCCGACATCGGTCGTAAGGGCGACGGAGTTTCCGAAACTTGAAGATAGTCGGCCGTTATAGTCTGCGGCCGACGTGTCGCGTTTCAGGCGGCCAACTGGCCGAGATATGCTCCACCTTCCCGCAGCTCCTCCTGCAGGCCGGCGACATCGATCTTCCCTGTCGGTGCGTTCGTTCTGACAGACCTTGCGGCCGCGACGCCCGCCGCTTGCCCGGTGACCATGCAGGGCGCCATGTTGCGAGTGGCTCCATGGGCAAAAGAGGTCGCGGAGATGCAGCGTCCCGCGACGAGAAGGTTGGAAAAGCCCTTCGGCACGAGCGATCGGTAGGGAACGTCGAAGGCGCCGTCGCCCCCGATGTCATGGAACGTCGCCTGACCCGTGTCGGGGTCGTGAATGTCTACGGGGAAGCAGATCTCGCCGATTGTATCCTCGAACTTGCGGCCGGAAAGAACGTCTTCGTCTTGTATTTCGTATTGGCCAAGCACGTTTCGCGTCTCACGAACTCCGGCGAAGATCGCCGGAATGTAGTAGCCACCTTCGAACCCGGGCACATGCTTGACCAGAAAGTCCCCCGCCTTGCGCACCTGCTGGGTGAGCTCGACGGTGGCTTTCGAAAGCGCGAGCGGATCCGTGCCATCAACGTTGAAGACCGCGGAGGTGTTGACATTGATCTGGTTCGGCCAGGTCGTATTAAAGAAGACCTTGTGATCCTCGTTCGGAAAAATCCTTTCTTCCCGGATCACATCGTTCCACTTGCTGAACGTCCCGTTGAAATAGACTGGGAAGGGTTCGCCGCCGTTCTTGGTAGCCATCGCCGGATTGACTTCACCGATCTCGTTGGCGATCCGGCGCGTATCGACGTTGAAGAAGCGCATCAGCATCGAGACCGGTTGCATCTTACCCGTTGTGCTGTCGCCTGTGCGGACGGTCGCGCCGGCATAGGCCGCGACATCGCCGTCACCGGTCGAATCGATGAAGGAACGCGCCTCGATCCGTCTAATGCCGCCCTTCATCGCAACATCGAGATGGTTTACGAAACCGTCGTTCGCATCGACGCCGACGACATTGCAGCCATAGATGATCTGGACGCCCGCCTCTGCGAGCATCTCCGTCACGGTGATGCGAAAGATGTCTCCATCGACCGGCGTTACCGCGCTGACGAAACCGTCGTAAGGGATGTGGCCGACAGCTCCGCCAAGAGCCTGAAGCCTGTCGACGATCTCTTGAGCGATCCCGTAGACAACCTGCCTGCGATCCCGCGTGAGGAAACTGTGAAGGCAAAGGCCGGTCGTCGCGTTGCCGCCGACAAAGGTGCGTGACTCCAGAAGGATCGTCCGCGCGCCGGCTCGTCTTGCTGCCAGTGCTGCAACGACGCCCGTAACCCCTCCGCCGACAATGACAACGTCTGTTTGAATTGTATCCATCTCTGCGTGAAACCCCAATATTACTTGTTCGATCATAGAAATCATTCGCTTAAAGGAAGTCAAACCGTCATAAATATGCGTGCGTTGCAATAAAGAACGTGCGTAACACATACTTTCTATTGTGCACTCTAAACTTTATATGTAATCAGAAGCTCATTCCCCGCCGTCGCCATTGGCGTGTCAGGGGATTGCGGTGGAGTGGCACGGGGAAGCTCACACCGACAGTCGGAAGAGAAGGAAAGGCGAAATGGTCGTTATTGAAACGCCGGACAGGCGGCCCGTACATCTGCAGATCCACGATCTGCTGAAAGGACGCCTGGCATCCGGGGAATGGGCGGCCGGCGCACTGCTGCCAACCGAACTCGTGCTGGCGCGAGATTATTCCGTCAGCGTTGGAACGGTTCGAAAGGCGCTTGAAGGGCTGGTGAACGAAGGGCTGATCGTCCGGCGTCGTGGCAAGGGCACCTTCGTGCAGAGCCATTCTCCGAAATCCGCGATTGATCAGTACTTCCGGATCGTTCCCAATCACGGCACGAAGGTCTTTCCGCACGATATCATCATCGCGGAGGATCAGTTTCTGCCCACCGAGGAGGAGCGGGAGATCCTCGCAATTCCGAAAGGCAAAAAAGTTCATCGGACCTACCGCAAGCGGCTGATCGAAGGAATACCAGTCATCGCTGACATCCTTGCCGTGCGCAGCGATCGCTTTCCCGGCTATGACTGGTCCCGTTGGAGCGCCGTCTTCGAGACGCCTTACGAATATTACGATCGCAAGTTCGGCGTTCGCATCGTCGATGTCGTCGAACGCTTGCATGCGATGAGCGCTGACCAGCCGCGTTCAGAAATCCTTGGAAGTGCAGTCGGCGATCCGATCCTGTTGATCAACCGGATTGCAGCTACATTCGACGACGAACCCGTCGAACTACGCAAGAGCTACTGCAATACATCTCAGTATCACTACAGCACAAGAATAATATGATGGTCCACATGTAGGCAAGAAATATTGTAAAAAATCAATCAAATACCCAATGCAATTTCTATATTGTGATTTTTTAGGATGAACAATTTAAGGGCAGATCTTTATAAGAGTGAATTCGAGGCCTTCGAATGTGCTGAGGCCGGCGCGATGCAAAAAGGGCCAAAAGCAGATCGCGCCTAAAACACAAAAGTGGAACGGTTACCCCCATTGCCGGCAAATATTTGACAAGAAAGAGACTTTGTCAGCCCTCGATCCAATGGCCACAATCTTATACCTATGTGTTGACTCCGACCTAAAGAGATGAGGAAATCGAAAATTTCAAACTGCGGTCTCTATGCTTCGATCGAGCTCATCTCCAGCTCTTTTTGCTTAATGAACTCGCGATCGCTTTCGCAGGAAACCGAAAACGCCGCGGACCACCATCAAGACCAGCAGGAGTCCGCACATGGCGAGGAGCACCGCACTGATCGGGGTCTCGAAGAGAATCGTCGGGCTGCCGCGTCCGAGGAGAAGCGCGCGCCGAAGATTTTCCTCGATCATCGGGCCGAGGATAAGCCCCAGAAGCAGCGGCGCGGCCGGGCAATCGAGCTTCATGAAGAGATAGCCGACGATGCCCAGCCCTGCGAGCAGCAGTACCTGGAATGGGCTGTTCGCGACGCTATAGACGCCGATCGCGAGAAAGATCACGATCATCGGAAAGAGAATGCGGTAGGGGATCGAGAGAATTCGCACCCAGATGCCGATGAACGGGATGTTCACCCATAGAAGCAGGAAGTTCCCGATCAGCATGCTGGCGAGAAGGCCCCAGAAGAGATCCGGATGACCGGAGATCACGCGCGGACCAGGCGCGATGCCGTTCATGATCAGCATGCCGAGGATCAGCGCTCCCACGGCGTCGCCCGGAATGCCGAGCGTCAGCGTCGGGATGTAGCCGGTCTGGGCGGCCGCGTTGTTGGCCGCCTCCGGCGCCACGACACCCTCGATTGCGCCCTTGCCGAAGCGTTCCGGATCGCGGGCGACGCGGGTCTCCAGCGCGTAGGCGATGAAGGAGGAGATGGTCGGCCCCGCACCTGGCAACGCGCCGAGGAAGGATCCGAGACCGGTGCCGCGGATGATCGCGCCGATCGAGCGTTTGGCCTCCTCGCGGCTCGGCATCATGGAGCGCCAGCCGCCGCCGGTTTTCATGATCTCACGGCCTGCATTTGGCTCCAGATTGCGGATAACCTCCGAAAGACCGAAGAGCGCCATCGCGACGACGATGAAGCTGAGGCCCTCCGCCATGATCGGTATGCCGAAGGTGAACCGCATCATGCCCGACACAATGTCCATGCCGACGAGGCCCATCAGAATACCGACGAGCACCATGCCGATGGCGCGCAGAAAGGAGTCCGTCGCGAAGAACGCCGCCGCGAGCAGCCCGAAGAGCATCATCGAAAAGTATTCGGACGGCCCGAATTCGAGCGCGATCTGGGTGATGGCGGGCGCGGCGAAGACGACCGCGAAGATCGCCGACCAGCCGCCGACGAAGGACGCAACTGCCGTCATGAAGAGCGGCACGCCGGCACGGCCGGCCTTCGCCATCGGGTAGCCGTCGAGCGCGACGACGGCCGAGGCCGGCGTTCCCGGCAGGTTCAACAGGATCGAGGCTGTCGAGCCGCCGAAGAGGCCGCCATAGAAGATGCCCGAAAGCATGATGATCGACGGCACTGGATCGAGGCCAAAGGTGAACGGCAACAGCATGGAAATCGCCGTAACCGTGCCGAGCCCGGGCAGCACGCCGACAAAAGTTCCGAGTACCACGCCGACGAGGCAATAGAGCAGGTTTTCGAGCCCGAGCGCGACCTCGAAACCGTGGGCGAGATTGGCGACCGACTCCATTCTACCACCAGATCCGGAACGGCAGGCCGAGAAGAAGCTTGAAGACGACCACCGCGAAGGCGGCCATGCCGATCGCGATCAGTCCGTTCTCGGTCCACTTCGTCTCGCTCGAGGCGATGCCCGCCACGACGACCGTCGCGATACAGGTAAGGACAAGCCCGGCCTCTTCTATGACGAAGGCAAATGTGCAGATCGAGAGCGTCAGCCCCGTGACGGGGCGCAGATAGAGCCGCTCGATCGGCACCGGTCGACGCCGGATGATCGACTTGACCATCAGCGCCAGTCCGATCAGAGCCAGCAGGCCGCCGATCATCAGCGGAAAATAACCCGGCCCCATCCGACGTGCCGTGCCAATCGACAGATCGAGCGCGCCGATGGCAAAGCCGCCGCCGATCGCAAGGAACAGGAGACCCGAGAGAAGATCGCGGTCCTTCAGAATTCCAGACATTCGGGGGCCTCCTATCGAACGTAGCAGGGTCCGTCGATGAGGGGGTGATTGGCGATAAATTCCTCGTCGACCTCGACGCCGAGCCCCGGCCCCTCCGGCGCAATCAGATACCCGTCCTTGTCGACCTCAAGCGACGCACCGGAGGCGAGATCGGTCCGGAACGGATTGTAGCTCGTCGCATCGGCTTCGAAATAGCCCGGATTGTCGATCGAGGAGAGAAGGTGCAGCGAGGCGAACATGTTGAGCGCCGTCATCGAGCTGTGCGGATTGATCCGCTGCTTGCGGGCCGAAGCCATGGCGGCGATGCGATAGACCTCGGTGAGGCCGCCGGCTTTGGAAAGATCCGGCTGGAGGACGGTCACGACGTCATCTTCCAGAAGGCGCTGGAATTCATAGCGCGTGTAATGGTTCTCGCCGGTCGCGAGCGGCGTACGACCCAGCTCGGAGGCCTTGCGGTAGGCGTGGTAATCGTAGGGCGGGAACGGCTCTTCCAGCCAGCCGATCTTCGCCGCATCGAGCGCCGGCATCAGCTGGCGGATTTCCTCAAGCCCGTAGGCGGCGTTGACGTCGGAGAGGATGTCAATGTCGTCGCCGAGGGCGTCGCGCACCGCCTCGACCCGCGCCGCGTCCAGCTTCGGCGTATCGCCGAGCCTGAGCTTCAGCGCCTTGTAGCCCGCAGCGATGTAGCCTTGAGCCTCCTCGATCAGCTGTTTGGTTGGCTGGTAGCCGAGGGTGAGCCCGCCGGCATAAGCCTTGACCTTCTTAGCGCTACCGCCGGCGAGCCGGAAGATCGGCCAGCCGGACGCCTTGCCGCGCAGGTCCCAGAGGGCCAGATCGATACCGCTCATGGCGATCGCCGTGCCAGCGCCGAAACCGTGGGTCGCGAAATGGCCGAGATAGAGACGATGCCAGATGCCGACATTGTCGCGCGGGTCCATGCCGATGATCATCGGCGCCAGCGTCGTCTCGATGAGCTTGGCAATAGCGCCCGGCGAGCGGCCGTGATGGGCCTCGGCCCAGCCGGTAATGCCGTCGTCGCTGACGATCTTCACGAGGACCGCGTCGCGCTTCACCATGCGCCCGACGCCCATGCGGAAGTTCGTTCCCTTCGGCACCCGGTAGGACACCGGATGGACGGTTATTGTGCTGATCTTCATGGTCCTCCCATCCACCGAAAAGCCTCCCAGCCAATTCGGTGTCATGCTGACATTGTGGTTTGCTGTAATATAAGGTAACAGAAATGCGCAAGCTGTATGCGCAAAATTTCATTCGCCTGACTGACAGGAGCGTCCCATGAGCCTCGACCTTCGCACCGACATCACCGATCCGCTCTGGGTTCCAATCCTCACGCACTACACGCCGGACGGCAGCATCGACGCCCGGAGAATGCTCGACCACTGGAACAGCCTGATTCCACATGTTCGCCAGGTGATGCTGGCCGGATCGACGGGCGACGGCTGGGAACTCGACGACGAGCGTTTCGACGCCCTGATCGATCTCGGCGATTCGCCCGACCTGCCGGAGGGTGCCGCCCTCCTCTTCGGCATTCTGCGGCCGACGACTGACGAGGTCATCGACCGGTTCAAACATCTCGAAAGCCGGCTCGGAGCCCATCCGCGCCTCAAGTCCCGCCTGCGCGGCGTTGCGATCTGTCCGCCGGTCGATGCGAATGCCAATCAGGACGAGATCCGGAAGCATTTCGAGGATGCCTTCGCGGCCAGCACCCTCCCCGTCGCGGTCTACCAACTGCCGCAGGTGACCCAGTGCGCGATCGCGCCGGACACGCTGGCGGCTCTCGCGAAAAGCCCGCGCGTGACGATGTTCAAGGACAGCAGCGGCGAGGATGTCGTCGCCAAGGATCGGGACGGCTATGCCGGCACCGTCATGGTGCGCGGCGCGGAAGGCGGCTACCTCGAAGCGCTGAAGCCCGACGGCACCTATCACGGCTGGCTTTTGAGCACCGGAAACGCGCTTGCCGCACAGCTCCGCCGAGTGCTCGACCTCAACGGAACCGGCGATGGCGCAGGGGCTTCCAAGCTCTCCGGCGCGATTTCGGAGGTCGTCGAAAAGGTCTTCGCGGCCGCCGCGAACGAAGGCGGCGCGAATGCCTTTTCCAACGCGAACCGGGCGATGGATCATCTCCGCGCCCATGGCAAAGGCTGGCGCAGCGCTTCTCCCGCCCTCAAGGTCGACGGCTCGGCGCTTTCGGCAGACCTCGTCGCCGAGGTCGAACGCTACGCCGCCGGTCTTCTCGGGATCGGCGAAAATGGCTATCGTCGAACCTGACCCTGGGGCACCGGTATGAGCCGCACCTCGATGCAGTCGTCGAAGGCCTTCGACATTAATTCGATCGAACACGCGATCCGCCCGGCGCGCCAGCGTAGCCTCAACGACGAGGTCTACCAGGCACTCGCGAAGCTGATCGCGTCGGGCGAGATGCGCAGCGGGGACAGGCTTCCCGCCGAGGCCGAGCTCTGCCGTCTCTTCGCCGTCTCGCGTCCGGTGGTGCGCAAAGCGCTGACCCGGCTGCGCGACGAGGGGCTTGTCCTATCTCGCAAGGGATCGGGTTCCTTTGTCGCCGATGCCGGATCGCCTGCCGAGCCAAAGGAAGCGGAAAGCAAGTTGGCGGTAATGCTCCACGCGCTCGAATATCGCCGCAGCATCGAGCCGGATGCGGCCTATTACGCGGCGATCCGCGGCGGTCCGAACGATCTCGCGGTCATTGCCGAAGCGCTGGAGGATTTCCGCAGCTTCGACGAACACGACGCACAGCCTAACGTCGACAAGGCGTTTCACAAGGCGATCGCGAGAGCCGGCGGCAATGAGCACTTCGTCAAGGCGCTGGACATCATCGGCTACGACATCGATCTCGGCGTCACCCTTGCCCATCATCTTTCAAAATTAGGCCAGGCCGAACGCCGGGCCGCGATTTTCGCCGAACACCGCAGCATCTACGAAGCGATCAAGGCGCAGGACCCGAAGGCCGCGCGCGAAGCGATGTTGACCCATCTCGAACGGTCTCAGGTCCGCGTTATCGCACGCGGACAAGAAATGATGCGCCGAGCGATCACCTGAATTGGGTCGGGCTCACAGACAAGCCTTGACCGAAAAAGCTGTCACATATTATTACAGATATGTTGGATCCAGCCACCCTTGAATGGTGACAGGCCCGACAATTCACTTGGGAGGACCTCAATCATGCTCAAAACCCCACGCATTCTCGCACTTGCCGCCATGGCCGGTACGCTCGCCTTCGCAGCGCCAACCATCGCGCAGGACAGCTATCCGTCGGACACGATCGACATTGTCGTCTCTTATCCGCCAGGCGGCTTCAACGACCGCGTCGCCCGCATGATCGCGGAAGATTTCGAAGGGCGCTGGGACCAGTCCGTGGTCGTCGACAACCGGCCGGGCGGCGGCACGGTGGTCGGCACCGAATATGTCGCAAGCTCCGAGCCGGACGGGCACACCATGGGCATCTCGCCGTTTGCATTTGGCGTGAATCCAGGCCTCTTCCCACAGCTGCCCTATGACACCGAGAACGACCTGAAGCACGCCATCGTGTTGGGCGAGGCCTTTAACGTGCTGGTCGCCCATCCCGATTTCGGACCCAACACGGTCGAGGAACTCGTTGCCTACGCCAAGGAGAACCCGGGCGAGGTGAACTATGCCTCTGCTGGCAACGGCTCTTCGAACCATCTGTCGGGTGAACTCTTCAAGTCTCTCGCGGATGTCGACATGGTGCACATCCCCTATGGAGGCAGCGCACCAGCCCGAACGGATCTGATGGCAGGTCGCGTGGATATCCTGTTCGACAACTACACCAATGTCGCGGAGCTGGTTGAAACCGGCAAGGTCAAGGCGCTTGCCGTGACGACGACGCAGGAAACCGAGCAGATGCCGGGCGTGCCGCCTGTCTCGGCGACGGTCGACGGCTACGAGGTGAGCACCTGGTGGGGTGTCTATATGCCGGCCGAAACGCCGGCCGAAGTCGTCACGACCCTCAACGAGGCGCTGAACGAATTCCTCGAAAAGGACTCCACCAAGCAGGTCTTCGAGGAACAGGGCATCACGGCCGTCGGCGGCAGTGTCGAAGAGGCCGAAGCCTTCGTAGAGCGCCAGCTTAAGCAATGGATCCCGGTCGCCGAACAGGCGCAGATGCAGGTCGACTGATCCTGATCCCACACCTGCAATAAGATTATCGATCCCAGTGCCTCGCGTGCTTCTGACCGATCCGATCGATGCATGCGAGGCGGCCCGCCTCGGCGAAAACGCCGAGGTGGTGACCTTCGACGAGACCGGCGATCTCACCTTCGAGGAGGAGCTTGCCGAGGCCTCCTTCGTCGTCGTCCGGAGGGCCATTCCGGCCGGCGCACTCGAGAACGCACCAAAGCTCCGCGCGCTTGTTCGCCACGGCGCGGGGCTCGACTTCATTCCGGTCCAGGCGGCGAGCCGGCTCGGCATCGCCGTCACGAATACGCCCTCAGTCAACGCAAAAAGCGTTGCCGAACACGTTTTCGGTCTCATCATCTGCCTTGCACGCCGGATCGTTGAGAACGATGCCGGCATCCGGCGTAACGAATGGCATGCCCTACGCGCCGCTGCGCCGGGCTCGTGCGAAATCGCGGGCAAGGCCCTTGGCCTGATCGGCTATGGCGGCATCGGACAGGCGATCGCGCAGATCGGGAAGCTTGGCTTTGGCATGAATGTCCTCGCAGCGACCCGTTGGCCGCGCGAGGACGAGGACGGCGTCTCTTTCCACCCGCTGACAGACGTCGCAGCAAAGGCCGATATCCTCGTCGTCGCATGCCCGTTGAGCGAGGAGACGCGCAATCTCGTCTCCGAAGAGATCATCGCGGCGATGCCGCCCAATGCCATTCTGGTGAACGTCGCCCGCGGCCCGATCGTCGACGAAGCCGCCCTCTCGGCTGCCCTCAGGGCGGGCCACATCCGCGGTGCCGCCCTCGACGTCTTCTCCGACCAACCACTCCCGGCGGATTCGCCGCTCCGCTCAGCCCCCAATACGCTCCTCTCGCCCCATGTCGCAGGAGTGACAGCCGAAGCCATGGCGCGAATGAGCCGCACGGCGGTCGACGATATACTGACAATGATCCTTGGGAACCAGCCACGTCATTTGGTAAATCGAAAGGCGTGGCCGATGATCGCGAGGCGCTGGAGCCATCTTTGACCGTCAGATAGCACCACCGCGTATCGCTGGAATGAAGCTCGGTCGCGATTCATCAAAATGCGCGCCCGAGGCAGTGTAGCGAAGGGTGAGGCAGCATATGCGTAAGGCGGCGACGCGCAGTGATATCATAGCGCTCGAATTCAGAAGGAGGCTGTGATCGCAAAGGGCCGAAAGCGGAATGGCAGCTTTCGAGAGCCGTCAGCGGGAAAGCGGTCGTTCGCATTTCAACCAATTCAGGCAGCGAGGAGGAGGTGTCAAGCGGCTCGACTTCGGCGACTGTCTCGGGCGTGTGAGATTCTTCGTTTGTGCTCGGGGATAAGGCGCCCCTCTGTTGTCAACTCATGACGAGGTTCCACTGCCTAAGGCGCCCGGGGGCGGCACCTTGTCGTAGGTCGAGCCGGCCCTGAGTAAATAACCGTTCGCCGCGTTAGGCTCTTTCAGATAATTCAGCATCGAACGCGAGATTTCCGGCGCGTCTTCCCCGTAAAGACCACACCCCCGTATCGCCCTGCGGCGATCCACGCGGCGGCCCAGATACTCCATCACGACACGGGTGGAGACCGGCTGGTGAGCCTCCGTCGCCGTAATGCCCATCATCAGGCCGATGAGGATTGACACGCGATTGCGATAGGGCGGGTAGAGGATGGTCTGTGACATCTCGTTCCCAACGACAGACTCGTAGTCGAGCATGTGGATTCGATCTCCGACCGGCAACATGATCCCGCTATACTTGAAAAGATCACCCGGTGAGTAGCTGTATCCGGCAGGCGTCAGTCGTTCGATCGTCTTGTAATAAGATATCTCGTCGGTTTGCTTTACTGATACCAACGATCGCAGAATGTAGCTCGGCGTAGAGAAGGAATAGAAATATTTGTAGTAATAACCGTCGTATTTCGCCATCTGAGAATGCTGCCGGGCTGTGTTCCTTATGATCCGTGCGACCATTGGCGGCAACGTATCGTCCAACTCGTTTTGAACCGGCCGCAGACGGATGATCTCCCGGAATTGCTCGTGCGGCATAAGGATCTCGTAATCGTCGACCCCGAAATGATCGCAGATGCGACGAAGACTTCTATTAGAAGGGAACGCGCTGCCAGCTAGATATTTCATAAATTGCTGCCGGTTCATCTGCAGCTTACGGCATACGTCCGATACCGAGCGCTCGTAGCTGCAGAGCAGTTTGAGATTCGGAATGAAGTCGGCATTCATGACGATCGACCCTGTCGCTTAGTGACGCAACTAGCGTGACAATCCGCGTCCATACAAGTCTTTAAAGCCGATTGCGTCCGAATTGCTTATGGCTCCACACTCGGTTCAGGCGATTTTCTGTGCGTGCTCAAATCATGTGCAAGAATGCCGCGAGTGCCGCACTACCGCGCTCTCGACAAGCCATAGGAGAGGTAATGACCGGAATTATAAAATTGTCCGCCACCGCCCTGGTCGCCGTAGCACTCGGCGTTTCCGCGGCTCAGGCGCAGGAAACGATCAAGATCGGTGGCATCGCTCCTCTTTCGCCTCCCGGAGGCGTTCAAACTGGTGAGTCCCTGCGCGACGGAATGCGCGTCGCTGTCGAAGAGCTGAACGCCGCAGGCGGCATTGACGGCCGTGAGGTCGAACTTGTCGTCGAGGATACGTCCGGCGTTCCAGAGAAAGGCGTTGCCGCGTTCGAACGGCTCGCTTCGAGCGAGAACGTCGTCGCCGTAACTGGAAGCGCCCATAGCGCCGTCTGCTCGGCTGTCGGCCCTGTTGCCGAGAAGTACGACATTCCCTTCATCGCCGGCGAATGCTGGTCCGACGACGTCACCGCTGCGCAAATTCCGGAGGTCTTTCGGATAACGGTCGCCAATTCGCTCGTCTATTCGGTAGCTGCCGACTGGGTGAAGGAAGCCGGCTTCAAGAACATCGCCATCATTTCGGAAAACTCTGACTGGGGCTTCGGTATCATCGACGTGTTCACGTCGAACCTTAAGGATACCGGCGCAAACGTCACTTCATTCACCGCTGAGCGGACCGTCAGCGACTTCACGCCTCAACTTCTCCAGTTGAAGCGCGCCGACCCGCAGCCTGATCTGATCGTCGCCGGCTTCACCGGGTCCAACCTCCTTTTGATGCTCCGCCAAGCCTACGACCTCGGCGTCGCGCCTTCGCCGCAGACTGCGATCTTCGCGGCCGGCTCTGACGTCCTTGAACCGGAATTTTGGAACGTCATGGGCGATGCGGGCACCTATGTGATAGGGAACCCGGCTGGGCTTCCCGGTAAGCCGGATACCGAGCTCTCGCGTTCCTTCTCCAAGGCGTACGAAGAAGAGTTCAGCCGCCCTGCAAACGCGGTAGCCATGGAAGGCTACGACGGCGTTATGGTCATCGCTGAGGCGATCAAAGCGGCCGGCAGCACTGAAGGGCCGGCGCTTCAAGAGGCTCTCCGTAACCTGCGTTGGAGCGGAACCCGCGGTGAAATCTATTTCCCGCAAACGACCGATCCCGCCTGGCAGTATCAGCAATGGCCTGAAGTACCGATCTTCGTGATCCAGTACACCAAGCCGAACCAGACGCCGTCCGAGGCCGCGATCCTCTGGCCGAAGCCTCAGGCGACTGTCGACGAGACGGTTCTGAAACCGGAATAAGGACCGGCGCCGATCGTTTTTGGACGTCTTTACGCACTCCGCCCTCACTGGCGGGGTGTTCCGTTTCTGCATGAAAGCAAAGGCAGCTTCTTTTCAGAAGAGCCAGTCGGCGATCGTGTCGCGATATGTCTCGTCGAACTCGGCGCGAGTCCCTTCGAGCTTGTTCGAACCGAGCTCGAGAACGTAGATGTAGTCGGCAACTTCGGTTCCCGCGATTACGTTCTGATCGACCATCAGGATGGTACGCCCCTCGTCCTTCACAAGCTGCCGCAGGTGAGTGTAGATTACTTCGGCACGCTTCGGATCGAGGCCGACCGTCGGCTCGTCTATCAGGATCAGTTCTGGATCGCTCATTAGGGCGAGTTCCAGCTGCATCAGCCTCTGCTGGCCACCTGACATCAGACCGGCACGGCGTTGACGAAAGTCTTCAAGGTAGGGTGCACGTTCGAACAGTCGCCTGCGCGCGCGCCTTGCTCGCTCCTTGTCAGAGCGAAACGACCAGGTCGCGATCTCGATGTTCTCCGCGACGGTCATGTCCTTGAACAGCGCATGGCCCTGCGGCACGTAGGCTATCCCGATCGAGACGAGCTCGCGCGTTGCCACCCCCGCCAGATCGCGCTCGCCATAACGGATCGAGCCCTCGCGCACCGCCAGCTGTCCGATGATCGTTTTGAGGAGCGTCGACTTTCCGACGCCGTTCGCGCCGATGATCGTCGTCAGCTGGCTTGGTCGTGCAGTCACACTCAAGCCGCTCAGAATGTCGATGTCGCGGCTGTAACCGGCCTTCAGATCTCGAACCTCAAGCTGACGCATGATGCTCTCCCAGATAGGCTTCGAGAACGCCTTTGTCCGCTCGCGTCTCTTCCGGCGTACCGTCGCAGATGATGTCGCCGTAGCTGAGCGTCACGACCCGGCGGCAAAGTTCGAAGATCGAACCCATGTCGTGACTAATCAGGATAATCGTGATGCCGGCCGCGTTCCACTTGCGGATGCAGTCGTACATGAAGCGCTTCAGTTCTGGATGGACTCCGCCAAAGGGCTCGTCGAGCAGCAACAGCTTGGGCTGCAGCATCATGATGCGGGCGAATTCGAGAAGCTTCAGCTGGCCGCCGGACAGATTGCTGGCCCGCTCATCCCTAAGCCGTGTCAGCTTCAGGTCTTCGAGGATAGCGGTCGCCCGTTCGCTCGCCTGCGAGCGCGTTTCGCTCCAATCGGAGAGCCCCGACACGAGCATGTTTTCCATGACCGTCAGACGCCGGAAGACCTTCGTGACCTGGAACGAACGCCCAATCCCGATCCGCGCCAGCTTGTGCGGTGACGTTCCTGCGATGGGCTGGTTCTCGTAAGTGATCTGACCGCGATCGGCCGTGTAATAGCCGCTGACGATATTCAGAAGAGTGGTCTTGCCCGATCCGTTCGGACCGATTAGGCCGATCAGTTCGCCGGCCGAGAACGCTAGTTCAACACCGTTGAGCGCCACGATGCCGCCGAACGTTTTCGTTAGACGGTCGACCACGAGTTGCTCAGCCATCGCTATTCCTCCGGCGAACGAAGATGTTGGATAACATCCCAAAGAGGCCATTGGGTGCGAAGCGCAGGACAAGGATCGTGACCAGTCCGAACACAACCAAGCGCCATTGCTCGACCTCGCGCAGCGCTTCGAGAAGAACCTGAAGCAGCATGCCGCCTAGGGCCGCATAGAGAATGTTGTGAAAGCCACCAATGACAGCCATCGCGAGGATGACGCCCATCTCCTGCAGAGACATCATGGACGGCGCGATCAGCTGCACGAAATGCGCGTATAGACCGCCGGCAAGCCCCGCAAATGCGCTAGAGATGGCGAAGGCGACGCATTTCCACGTCGTCACCGCGACGCCGAGGCTTGCCGCGCCATCCTCGTCTTCGCGGATCGACTGGAAGAAGAGGCCGATCCGCGAGCGCAGCAGGAGACCCATCGCAGCTAGGCAGCCCACCGTAATCGCCAGGAAGATGTAATAATATTCGAGACGGCTGCCCCCCGGTATGAGCGGCGGCACCTGAAGACCGAGGCTGCCCTCGGTAAGCCAATGTTCCGCCGTGACGGAAATGCGCAGAAT
Organism: Fulvimarina pelagi HTCC2506; assembly: GCF_000153705.1. Taxonomy (GTDB): domain Bacteria; phylum Pseudomonadota; class Alphaproteobacteria; order Rhizobiales; family Rhizobiaceae; genus Fulvimarina; species Fulvimarina pelagi. The sequence goes on along the minus strand of NZ_DS022272.1, from coordinate 3,420,811 downwards.
TTCGCCGAATGCAATGGTGGTCAAACCAAGATAGGCGCCGTGCAGGCGCAGTGTCAGCCAACCGAGGACGTAGCCGACCAAGCCGGCGATCAGGGCGGCGAAAACCAATCCAAGACCGATCGGCAGTCCAAACTCCAGGACGCCTAGAGCCGACGCATATCCACCAAGGCCGCTCATCGCCGCCTGGGCGAAACTGATCCGTCCGACATAGCCGACGAGCAACGACCAACTGGCCGCGAGAAGCGCGTAATAGAAGCCGATCGTGACGGTGTAGGTCCAGTAGTCGGAGAGACCTGCGAAGGGTAACAGCACGAACGCGACGAGAAGCGCCGCGCCGATAATCGATCTCAAAGCGGCTTGCGACATCACGCGCGCCGATCCTTCGTGCCGAAGAGACCTTGCGGGCGCAGCAGCAGCACGGCGACGAGTACGATGAGACCGTAGGCATCCTTGTAGGCAAGCGCCCGGCTCGGGTCGGGAATAAGGATCGTAGCGAAGCTCTCGACCTGTCCGAGGATGATCGCGCCGATGATCGCGCCAGGTATGGAGCCTAGGCCGCCGAGAACGACGATGATATAAGCCTTGATCACCGGCACGACCCCCATGATCGGAACGACGTTGAAGACCGGGCCGATGAGCGCGCCGGCAAGGCCGGCCAGTGCAGCGCCCGTCCCGAAAGCAATAAGTCCAGCGCGCTGCACGCTGATCCCGTAGATCTCGGCCGCTTGGCGATCCTGGCTGACGGCGCGGACGGCCTTGCCGGCCCAGGTGTACCGTAGTGCGAAGACAACAATGGCAATCATCACGATGGCCGCGCTCGCGGCGGCAAGCCTGTCACCGCTGATGATCAATTCGCCAATTTCCACCCGGCCCCGCATCAATGGCTCGGGACGCTGCGGCCACGGTCCGAAGACGCTGTTGGCGAGGTTGAGAAGGAACACCGACAGCGCAAAAGTGATCATGATCGCGTATTCATCGGGGCGATCGATCTTTCCCGTATGGATGGGACGGATCAGCAGCCCCTCAATGGCGGCACCGATCACGAAAAGTGCGGCGACGGCAATTAGGATTGCCGCCAACGGCGGTATTCCGAGCGACGCGATCGCCAGATAGTAGGCGTAGCCGCCGAGCATATAGAGCTCGCCATGCGCGAAGTTGACGATGCGCAGCACGCCAAAGATCACGGCAAGGCCGAGCGCCGTCAGCGCATAGAACGAGCCGATGATAAGCCCGTTGATCGCTTGTTCCGAGATCGCGAGCAGGCTCATACGGTCTCCCTTCGTTCGACCTCAGGAGGGCCTCGATGGTCGAACGATGGACGCATTCGACAATGGGAACAATAGTCGCCACTTAACTGCCTCGTCGCGAAATGACCTTCTTAAAGCGTCATCTCGCGACACACGCCTTCGCGGCGAAGGATCGCTGGTCTGCTACCCTTGAACGCCGCAAGCGAATGCACTCGAGACCTGCAAATGTCGAAAATTAATTCCGTCGCGCTTCCCCTCGCCGACCTCGCAGCACTGATGGCATCAGACGAACTCACGGCTGAATCGCTGCTTCTCGAATGCCTTACGCGGATCGATGAGAAGGACGGAGCGTTGAACGCCTTCGTCACCGTCTATCGCGATGCCGCACTGGCATCCGCTCGCCGGCTCGATAAGGAGCGTTCAGCAGGACAGGTTCGCGGCCCTCTCCATGGCATACCGATCGCGATTAAGGATCTCGCCGATATCGAAGGAGACATCACCGGCTTCGGATCGCGCATCTACAGCACGAGACCGGCGAAGACCACAGCACCGTTCGTGCAACAGCTGGAGGAAGCCGGCATGGTCATCGTCGGCAAGACGCAGATGGTCGAGTTCGCATTCGGGAGTTGGGGAACCAACTCGGTGCTCGGTGCGCCGCGCAACCCAAGGATGCCGGACGACTATTATATCGCGGGCGGCTCGAGCAGCGGTTCTGCCGTTGCGGTCGCGGCCGATATGGTGCCGGCGGCGATCGGCTCCGATACTGGCGGATCGGTTAGAATTCCAGCCGCGCTCTGCGGAACGGTCGGCCTCAAGACGAGCTACGGCAGCGTCCCGGTCGACGGTGTCGCGGCATTGTCACCGAGCTTCGACACGATCGGCCCTCTGACCCATCATCTCGACGATGCGCGATTGATCTTTGCCGCTATGCGTCGCCCCGAGCTCGAAAGGGAGACCTTTAAGGGGGTGTCCAAGATCATTCGGATCCCGTCCCGATCCGAGCTTGAACCGATCGATCCCGAGATCTATGCAGCGTTCGAGAGAAGTCTTGCCGTGCTTTCGGAGATCGGCATGGCAGACAGACCTCTAGAACTGCCGCGTGGCTTTGCTGACTATCAGACCGACACGGGAGCCATTATGGCGTGGGAGGCGTACGGTTCGCTGGGCGACACGGTCAATGAACCAGACGTGGCAATTGACCCGGCGGTACGAACTCGCATCCGCGCCGCATCAGCTATGGACGAAGGCACGTATCTTGAGCTGATCGCCTCACGTCAGGCCGCGATCGCGAAAGTCGAAGACGTTCTCGGCGAAGACGAGGTCATCCTCCTGCCAACAACGCCTTTTCCCGCATGCCGGCTAAGCGATGTCGACGAGACTATATTCCCGATGTCTAGGTTGACGCGTTTCGCGAATTATTTTGACCTATGTGCTGTTTCCCTGCCGGTGGCAACGACGAAAGCGGGCCTACCGATCGGGACGCAAATCTGCGCTAGACGAAACCGTGAGGATCTGGCGATCTCCGTGGCCAAGCGACTTCAAAAAAGACTGCGCCAGCCCGGTTCCACCTAGCTTTAATTTGTGTGGACTATCTTAGGTCAGAGCGACTTCGTACCGATCCGGACGTCCGTCATGAAGCGCTACTTTAAAACTAGTGGATCGATCGAGATTTGAGTTCGCTGGTTTTGATCTCCACCCCGCGCACCGAGACCCGTGAAATGGTCGGAAATCTGTTTGAGAATCTTACGTAGAACACGGCAACGTTGTCTCGGACTTACCTTCTCTGTTGCTTACGAAAGACTGAAGGCCGGCGATGAGCGTTTTCTCTACCCTTTAACATCTAGATTGGCACCGTACTACCGATACGTGCGCAGTGCGACGCAGAATACGCAAGAGAGTTGAAAGTCTTTCTTTCGCATTGGGACTATCCAGTAATAAGGAAAGCTGCTGTTTCGTGGCGACGATACCATATCAGCTACCGAGACTTGTCCGAAGGCGGACTAAAGCCTCTCATTTTCGATAGTCCTTTCTTTGTACGATCTCGGCAGTTTCCAACACCGCGTGCATTAGCACGTTGGCGCCGGCACCAGCCCAGTCCTTGGTGATCTCTTCGGCTTCGTTATGGCTCAGTCCATCGACACACGGGCACATGACCATCGCGCTCGGGACCACACGATTCACGTGACAGGCGTCGTGTCCGGCGCAGGAAACGATATCGGCGTGACGGTAGCCGAGACGATTGGCGGCTGAGCGAACCGCCGAGACGCATTCCAAATCGAAGGTAATCGGATCGAAATGACCGGTGATCGTCACTTTAGCCGCAAGGCCTAGCGTCTCTGCTATCCGATGGACGCCGCGCTCTATGCGTTCACGCATCGCCTCTAGCTTCGCCTTGTCGGCTGTCCGGATATCGATCGTGCAGACCGAGTAGCCTGGAATGATGTTCCGTGAGTTTGGTTCAACGCTGGCATGACCGACGGATCCGACAACCCCTGGCAAAAAAGCAAAGGCAGTTTCGTTGACCAGTTCGATCGTCTGGGCGAGACCGCGTGCGGCGTCGCGGCGTCGGTCCATCGGGGTGGTGCCGGTATGGCTTTCGCGTCCTTCGAACGACACTTCGAGCCAATACAGACCCTGACCGTGAGTGACGACACCAACATCGAGCCCGCCATCTTCCAGAAGCGGTCCCTGTTCTATGTGAAGCTCGAAAAAAGCCTTCATTGGCTGCTCGCCGACCGGCTTCTCACCACGCCAGCCTATCCTGTCGAGTTCGTCGCCGAAGGCGAGACCAGCAGCATCCGTTCGGGCGTTTACCCATTCTTCAGTATAGAGGCCTGCGAAAGCACCTGAGGCGAGCATTGCGGGAGCGAACCGGGACCCCTCTTCGTTCGTCCAGTTTATCAGCACGATCGGATATCGTGTCGCGATTTTGCGCTCGTTCAGCGAGCGAAAGACTTCCAGTCCGGCGAGAACACCAAGAACACCATCGTATTTTCCGCCCGTCGGCTGCGTATCGAGATGACTGCCCAGGCAGACCGGCGGTAGATCAGGTTCCATTCCTTCGCGGCGCAAAAACATGTTGCCAATCCGGTCGACGGTAAGGTCCGCGCCTTCCGCTTCGGCCCACCGTCTTAAGAGATGCCGTGCCTCGCCATCGCCGTCCGTGAGGGTCTGCCGATTGCTGCCACCGGCGACCCCCGGGGCGATCTTCGCCATCTCCATGATAGTGTCCCACAGGCGATCTTGATCGATGGTCAGGTTGCTTTGTAGTTTAGCCATGAGAGAATGCGTTCCTTGAAAAGGCCTTCGCCGGTCTGCGTAGACGCGGGGAGTCTCAGTTAACGAGGTTCTCGACGATCCGAGCGAAGGTCACGACCCTCGCATCGTCGAAGGGGCGGCCCGCCATTTGGAAGCCGATCGGAAGGCCGTCACGATCGCGTCCGCAGGGAAGTGTGATCGCTGGCAGGCCCAGCAAATTCCATGGATATGTCAAGCGCCAAGCGCTCTCGAGCACGCTTTCGGTTTGTCCTGCCAGGGTCACCTCGCGCTGGCCGACTGTCCACGCCGTCACAGGCATTGTTGGGCCGACGACCACGTCGATTTCGCGCATGGCCTCTGCGAAGGTGCGAGCGAGACGTGTCCGAAAACGCTCGGCGTGAAGGTAATCTGTTGCACGCACGCGCTCGCCCATCTCGACGAGGAGCTGGACGTCGTCAGAGAAGTTCTCGACACTCCCCGTGTTAAGGGCGTGCTGGTGATAGGCTGAAGAGGACGCGAGCTCGATGGCGAAAATTGCCCCGAGCCCGTAGGCAAGATCGGGAATTTCGAACTCGACGATCCGAGCGCCAGCAGAAGCCAGTAGCTCGATCGTCGACTCCACACTGCCCGCGACGTCGTCTTGCAAAGCATCGAAGAAATGATTCCGGCAAACGCCGACGTTGAAACTGTCGGCTGGCAGAGCCTCAGTTCCCCAGATCGCCTTTGCGGGTCTAGTCGATGAACCCAGATCGTCAGGATCGGGTCCGCTCATGACATCCGAGAGGAGGGCCGCATCATCGACGCAACGGGTCAGCGGTCCGGCCGTATCCAGCGACCAGCTATGCGGCACGATGCCGGATCTGCTGATCATCCCGAAGGTCGGCTTGAAGCCCACGGTGCCGCAGAGACTTGCCGGAATACGGATGGATCCGCCAGTGTCCGAGCCGGTCGCTGCGAGACACATGCCCGCCGCTAACGCTGCCCCCGATCCGCCGCTGGACCCTCCCGGAACCCTGGTCTCGTCGTGTGGATTGCGAGCCGGGGGTGTCTCCATGCCCCAGGCGAATTCGTGCATCCGCGTCTTACCGATCAGGATCGCTCCTGCGGCACGAAGCGCGGCGACAGCCGCGCTGTCGTGTTGGGGAAAGTCGACGTTCGCGCTCGTGCCCGCCGTGCTGGGCATTTCCGCCGTCAGATAGTTATCCTTGACTGCGATCGGAATGCCGTGCAGCGGTCCCAACTCGGTCCCTTCGCGTACGGCTCGTTCCGCTTTGATGGCCTGGTGCCGTGCATTCTCGTTGAGGTGCACGAAAGCATTGAGGGTGTCGTCGCGAACCTTGATCCGCTCGAGACAGGTTTCTAGAACCTCGACGGGAGAAAGATCGCCGCGCTTGAACGCATCAGTAATTTTCGAAATGGGCAGGTTTAAGAAAGCCGGCGCGCTCATCGGTCTGAACTTTCGAAATTCGCCGGACGGAAAACGACGGCCGGATGTTCGTCGCTTAGATCGAGTTCGTGAAGCCGCCGAATATGCCGTTCAATCACCGCGAAGGCCGCCTCGATTTCTGCCGTTCGCTGGGAACTGCGTCGTTTCGAGCCGTGCGAACCTGCTTCGCGTGCCTCGTCCATCTGGTCACTCATGGCTTGCGCGATCCTCCTCCCTGTGGCCTGTCCGGTGGAGACAACAGAAGAAGGTCCATGACCTCCCGTGGAAACATGCTGGTGCCACCACGCTTCGGCATACCGGCCACGAAAGGCGCCAGTTGAGAGCTCGCAATATTGTGTGTCGCGCGCAGCCGACCCACCGGATCGGCATCTTCGTCAATGCGGAGATCCACGAGTGCATAGTCCTCGCGGCCGTGAACAAGAAGAGCGGCAGACTGCTTGCCGCGTTTGTCTCCACCGGCATTCTGCGCTGCCGAGAGGCACCTCATCAGACGCTCCGCAAGCGTGGTATCTGTTCGATTTTCGAAGCTTTTCGCCATCGCTTCGAGCACCGGTGCACCGGTCAACATGTTGCCCTGGATCGCGTAATCGAAGCCGAGCAGCGAGCCGTGCCAATGTGTGCACTCTGCACCCGTGAAGCTTGCGCTTCGACCTTGGCTGTCGACGACGCCGAGTTGACGGAGGCTCGCTTCCGCATCGGATGCAAGCGCGCGATCGAGCGCGTCCTGAGCACTTGCGCCGGCTTCCAGCGCATCGAGAATGTCCGAGGCGAGATACGGATTGATCCAGGACTGGGTTGTGACCGCCCCGACGCCGGAGCGGACATACGGACAGATCGCGCCGACCGCGGGCACCGCAGAAGCGACGGCGACACCGAGCTCTCCCGTGTGTGCGCAACGCGCTACGATGGAGTACGTGTTCGCGAAGGTCGGAGCTTGGGAGTTGGGAAACGTCGTCAAGGGCATCGTTCCTAGATCCTCAAGTGTTTCTCGAGCTTTCCAGCCGTATCTCGCCCCTCGAAGCGCCCGCTTTCGACGATCTCCCCGATCTTGAGTATCGCGAAACGATCTGCGATCGACAACGCGAAATTGAGGTTCTGCTCGATCAGAAGGATGGCGACGCCTTTACTGCGCGCAGTACGCAGGATTTCAGCCATCCGTTCTATCATTGTCGGCTGCAGACCTTCGGAGATCTCGTCTATCAGCATGATGTCGGGCCTGGAGACGATGGCGCGGCAAAGGAGAAGCATCTTCTGCTCCCCGCCGCTTAGCGTCCCGGCGCGCTGGGACATACGCTCGGTCATGCGGGGAAAGGCATCCCGGACGTCTCCTAGTCGCTGCTTGAGGAGACTGTCGCTCTCGACGCCGAGCCGCAGGTTCTCCTCGACCGTCAACTCGCGGAAAATCGCGAACTCCTGAGGCGTGTAGGCGATCGAACGTCTCGCGATCCAATGCGGCTCTGCGTTGGTAACGTCAACGCCACGAAGCTTGATGCTGCCGCTCTTCGGCTTGACGAAGCCCATTATCGTCTTGAGGAGGGTCGACTTCCCCATGCCGTTTTTGCCGAGGATGGCAAGGATCTCGCCGGCGGACAGATCGAACGAGATATCGCGTAGTATATCGCCGCCACCATATCCGGACCGCAGACGGGCGACGGAAATTATCTGCTCGGAAACTGCTTCTCGCTCAGTGCCGTTCCTCATCATGCGACCTCGGCTGCGTGTCCGGAATAGACGGATTTCACCAGATCGGAGGAGACGACTTCCTCGACACTTCCGTCGAGCACCATGCGTCCCTCGTGGAGAACGACGATGCGGTCCGAGATCTGGCGTACAAAATCGAGGTCGTGTTCGATGAGGATCACGCAGAGACCATAAGAGTTCGTCAGAGACAGAAGAACATCGCCGATCGCGGTGCGTTCAGTCTTCGTCAGTCCGGCGGTCGGCTCGTCCAAGAGAAGCACGCTCGGTTCCGTCGCGAGCACCATGGCGAGCTCGAGTCCGCGCTTCTGGCCGTGGGACAGATAGCGCGTCTCCTGATCGAGATGCTTGTCGAGACCGGTCGCTTCCAAGATGCCGAGGGCAGGCTTGGGCAGAGCGACATGGTGCGTGCGCCGCAAAAGCCTCGCGCCGTCTATGCGATAGCGCGACAACCGCAGACAGTCCCCGACCGTCAGACTGTCAAACAGACTGGTGTTCTGAAAACTGCGGCCGACGCCAAGGCCGACGACCTTCTCCGGTGACCTCTTTGCGATCTCGTTGCCTGCAATTCTGACCGTTCCCGCGGTGCGCTCGGAGCCGTTGCTGATGCAGCGCATGAGTGTGGTCTTTCCCGCTCCGTTAGGTCCGACGATGCTGAGAAGCTCGCCGGGACGTCCCTCAAAGCTAAGGTCACCGAGAACGCTCAAACTGCCGTAGCGGCATCCGAGTCCTTCGATGATGATGGGTTTTTCGCCGTTGGACCCCAAGCGCGTGACCGTCGGCGCCGGACGAAGCAGGATTGAATGACTTGCTCGTTCATCGTTCGCGTCAGCGGAGCGTCGTTTCGGTCCGAATTTCCGCCAGGCACCGGTGACGAGGGAGGCGAAGCCGTTCGGGAGAAGAACGATGACGATCACGAAGAGGACGCCGACGATGAATTTCCAAAGGAAAGGCAGGGTCCCGGAAAGATATGAGGAGGTGACGTCGATGCCGATCGCACCGAAGATTGGTCCGATCAGGGTCCCTCGCCCCCCGAGCGCGACCCAGATGAGCGACTCCGTGCCGAGCAGAAAACCGCCCAGTTCGGGCGCGACGACATTGGTGAAGGCGGCGTAGCCGAAACCCGCAGCCGCTCCGATAGAGCCGCAGGCCGTGAAAAGGGCAATCTTGATCCGGGAGACGGGAATGCCGAGATACGCGCACCGATCCTCGTTCTCACGGATCGCCACCAGGATACGCCCCAAGTCGGATCGCACGAACAGCCAGGCGAAGCAGCCGATGACTACGAGCATGACGCCAGCGATGACAAACCAGGTCTCGACCGCCCAATAGTAGGTGGGAAAACCAGAGATCCCGCTGCTCGATCCGGTGAATCGACCTCCTGCGAAAATGATCTGAACGAGAACGATCGGAAGCGCTAGTGTGATGATCGACGAGTAGAGTGGCGAAGCTCCGTGGTAGAAGGAGAGAACGCCGACCAGCCACGCCGTCAACGCCGCGGCTGCCAGGCCGATCAGAAACGCGCCGAAAAACCAGTACGGTCCGAACCCATAATGGGTGGCGACGAGTGCGCAGGCGTAGGCTCCGATACCGAAAAATGCCGACTGACCGAAGGTGAGAATGCCCGCGAACCCCCAGACGAGATCGACCGTGATGGCCAGTACCGCCAGGAAGAGCGCCCGAATAAGGACGTTTACCAGGTAGCGATCGAGGAAATAGGGCGCGATCATGACGGTGGTGAGCGCGATCAGCCCCACCAGCCCGACTAGCCAGAAGCGACGGCGGTTACGGGCGGTCGAAGAAGCGTATGAATCAGCCACCGAACAATCCTTTCGGCCGTATGCGCAGGAGAATTGCGGCGAAAACGACGATGGTGACACCGCCGAGGATTGGGCTCACGAAGGTGCTGACGACGACCTGCGCCCCACCCAGGAGAAGTGAGGCAAGGGCCAGGCCTGGAATTGCAACGCCGGAAACGAGCACAAGCATGAAGGAGTTGACAAGCCACGGAAGGCCCATGTTCGGATCGATGGAAAGCAGAGGTGTGATTAGCGCACCGGCCCCACAGGCCAGCGCAGCACCGAGCCCAAAGGTCGACACGCGAACCTTCACGCTGTCGATCCCGAGGCCGCGCGCAAGATCTTCGTTCATAATCACGGCGCGAGCGTTCAGACCAAAGCGTGTCAGATATAGCAACGCCGTAAGTCCGACGCCAAGGAGAACGGCGACAAGGACAAGTGTAAGGCGCCAGGCGGAGTAACCGACAGCAAAGATCTCGAGTGTTCCGGACATAGGACTCTCGGCGAACTGAACGCCGCGTCCGAACGCGAACACGATGATCTGAGTAATGACGATGCCCAGACCCCATGTCGCGAGTATCGCATCGAGCGGACGGGAATATAGGGGACGCACCACCAGGCGTTCCACCGCGATTCCGAGAACGAAGCCGACGAAAGCTGCGAATGGCACCGTCAGCCACGGGCTGAAGCCATAGTCGGTGACGATGTAGGCGGAATAGCCGCCGACCGTCAAAAAGGCGCCATGGGCAAAGTTGATGAGCTTCATAACGCCGAGGATGATCATCAGTCCGGCGGCAACGATGAACAGGATCGCGGATGTCGTGACGATGTCGAGAAAAAGTGCCGTCATGTCGGTCCCAATGGTGGTCGAAGGCGCGCCCGCGCCGGCGATACGCCGTGCCCGCGAAGCCGGACCGTTCGGGCAGCAAAGACGAAGCCCGAACGGTCGAAATTTCATTCAGATCAGAGGTTCGGGCACTGTTCGCCTGGATCGACGTCTTCGAAGCGCTGGATCACCGAGACGCTACCGTCTTCTTCCACTTGACCGAGATACATGGTCAACGGCGTGTGATGCTGGACATTCATTTGAATGTCGCCGCGTGGTCCCTTGTAGGAGACTTGTGGGAGCGCTTCGATGACCGCCGCTTTATCGGTCGTACCAGCCTGTTCGACAGCAGCTTTGTAGAGGTATATCGCCTCGTATTGTGGCACGGAGAGATCGTTCGGCGTTTCGAGGGCGGAGCCGAACTTTTCATCCATGGCGCTGAGGAACGCGGCGTTCTCTTCGCTTTCGATCCCAGTCAGATAGGACTGCGATATATAGATGCCGGTGGCGTCCGAACCCATATTGCCGGCTGTGCCTTCGTCAACTGCCAGATTGCCGTACGGGACATCGATGCCCGAATTCCTCATCTGCTTCGTCAAGGTGACGTTCGGAGCGCCGCCTGCGGTCGACGTTATAACGGCATCAGGGGCTTTCGAGCGCACGTCGGAAAGGATCGGCGTCCAGTCCGAAGCGTCCATCGGCAGATATTCCTCGCCGAGGACTTCGCCACCGCTTTCCTCTATGTACTGGCGAGTAAACTCGAGCATGCCGCGCCCGAATTCGTAGTCGCTTCCGATGAGGTAGAATGTCTGTGCATCGAGCTCGTTCACGAAATGATCGACGACTGGCGTGACTTGCTGTTCGGGAACCCATGCATTCACAAACATGTATGGACTACAGGATCGGCCTTCGTAGAACGAGGTGTAGATGTACGGCGTTTCCGAGCGGTTCACGATCGGGAGACCGGCGTTGCGTGCCGCGCTGGTCTCCATGGAGATTAGAACATCGACCTCGTCCTGATAGACAAGTGAGTCGAAAGCTCGTTGAGCTCCCTGAGCACCGCTCCCATCGTCAGCGACGACAAGCTCGACCTGCCGACCGAGGATGCCGCCTGCTTCGTTAATCTCCTGGGCCGCGAGTTCGCTAGACTGGACCACCGACGGCGCGACAACGCTGTTCGCGCCACTCAGGCCGACCGGAATTCCAATCTTGATCGGTTCTTCTTGCGCCGCGCCGCTCGTCGTAAAGGCAAGCGTCAAGGCTAGCCCGCTCGCAAGTGTCAGATTTCGCATGAGTTGAGTCCCTTGATGAAAGCGGCGCAGTCAGTGCCAGTCCGGGGTGGCCGCGTGCCCCAGCATTTCGCCGTAGAGATCGGTTCGCCGATCTCGCACGATCTGATTGAAGTCGTTCCAGTTCCTCTTGCGTCTCGCCTCGCCAAGGTTGATCTCAGCGGAGATCATGGCCGGCTCATCGACGCTTGCAGGGCCTGCGACCGGCCAGCCCGTGTGGTCCACGATCAGGCTTTGTCCGATAAAAGGCTGGCCTCGCTCCAAGCCGACCCTGTCGCAGGCGGCAACGACGAATGAGTTCACATGGGCGGCGCTCATGCAGAGCAGATTGGCCATTGCCGGCAGGCCATCCGGCTGTCCCGGCATCGGAACCCAATTGGTTGGAACGCAGACGATGTCCGCGCCGGCGATCGCCAGCAGACGCCACGCTTCCGGGAACCAGCCGTCGTAGCAGATAAGCACGCCAAGGCGGCCGAAGGGGGTATGAAAGATCGGGAAGTTGCGGTTTCCTCGCTCGAAGAAGAGAGCTTCCTCATCCCAAAGGTGATTCTTGCGGTAAGTGCCTAGTATGCCACCAGGACCGACCACCACGGCGCTGTTGTAAAGCCGGTCATCGTCCCGCTCCAGAAATCCCGCGACGATGTGAATTTTGCGTTCTTGAGCCAGTGCGGCCCACGCCTCAATAGTCGGCCCACCTGGCACTGTCTCGGCAAGAGCATAGGCTTCACTTCTGGATTCGATGACGTATCCGGATTGGCAAAGCTCGGGAAGTACCACGAGGTCGGCGCCGTTGTCGGCTGCCTCGGAAACAAGAGCGATGCTCGTCTCACGGTTACCCTCGATCTCTCCAATTCTTGGTTCGAATTGGGCACAGGTCACGTGGATCGTCGATTCTCCTGCCATAGGTGCTTCATTCCCGATTATTGCGTTCGGCTTTTTAGCGCCGGTGCGGAAGAGACTGACGGAAACGGAGGCGCTATTCAAGTCACTTGAATGAGTTTTTGCATTTTTTTTAGACTTGCATAAATTTATGGCGCTTTGGCTCGCGATCTGCCGAGCTTTTGACCGCGTTCGAAGAAGTTCGTAAGCGAACTCATCGCGACGGGGCCGCGAAATGTTGACAGTGTGGCAAGCTCCTCGCGATCAGTGAGCTTCCAACCTCAGTCGCGAAAAGATGCGACGGTTTCGCTCGTCTGTTCGCCGCTCCGCTACGGGAAAGACTAAAAATCGCCCTTCGATCGAAGCCGTTCAGAAGCTCGGCGGAGTGTTAACCCACAGGATGCGCGCGACGCGGTCGCCCTCGTTTTTGTAGGAGTGCAGAAGCGTTGAAGAAAAAGCGAATGAATCGCCGGTTCGAAGTCGGTAGGTTTCGTCTGCGACTGTAATGGTGAGCTCGCCTTCTAGAACAAAGCCCATCTCCTCGCCCACGTGACTGAAGGCTCCCTCCGTCGATCCTCCAGGCTCGACGATGTGAATATTAGCTTCCAGCAGGCTCTGTCTCGACATGGGCGGCAGACGCTCAAGCCGGATCGCAACCTCCTCAGACGCCGCTCCGACATTAAGGATCGGTCGCTCACCTTGCCGATGAACGACGTCCTCTGGCTTTGAATATGTCTCAAAGAAGAATGCGATGTTGACATGGAGCTCGTCCGCAAGTTTGCGGAGCATAGTCATCGTCGGACGGACCTTGGCAGTCTCTATCTTCGACAGCATACTTTCAGAACAACCGACGGGCGTCGCGAGCTGCTTCAGAGAAAATCCGTGTATTCGCCTCAGCTGACGCAGTTTGGCGCCTATGCTCTCGTCGATGCTCTGTTTCACTATCTGCTCTCCCGCGGAGACTGAAAATAGAGGTGCGGTTAATGGCTTTAGTCTAAGCTGGCTATCTACGAACCAGAGGATCCAAGGGTCTGGGCATTTTTTGATGCGATTCCAAGAAGCCTTCCGCCGCTTGTAGCACCTTCAATTGAGTGCTTATCGGCTGATGAACAAGTGCCGTACATCGCTGGAATTGGACCGTTCTGAGCTGGAGTTTTCCAATTATGATCCCGTAATTCTGACGAGGGATTCCGTGTAGCAGTCGAAGTACACCGAAGCGCAGATCACCTTTGTTTTGAAGGATGCCGACAGGGGCACTGCCATTGCTGAGGTCTGCCGGAAGGCCGAGATCGGACGCGACCTGCTCCAATTGGCGCAAGCGCTACGGGGCACGATGTTCTCAGAAGTGAGAAAGCTGTGGCAGGCGGAGGAGGAGAACACGAGATTAAAGCGGCTAGTCGCGGATCTCTCACCGGATGCGGCGACTCTTAAGGATGTGCTATCAAATTGAGGCCACGCAGCGCCTCCGTTTCGAGAGTGTTGCCGTAAAACTGAAGCGTGCGCGTCGTTGCCAATTGGTGGACGAGGTCCGGGAGATTTGGAAGGTAACTATCGGACGCGCCTGCTTCGCCATGGAGGTCGGTCGTTCACTCTACGCCTACGAGGCTCGGCGCGACGATCAGGCTGCCCTGAGCAAACGGATCAAGGAAATCATAGGGACACATGTCCGATAGGGCTATCGCCGTGTTCACGTTCTGCTGCGGCGTGAGTAATGGGCCGTGAACCCGAAGCGAATTCACAAGCCTTTCAAGGGGATAGATTTTCAGCTGCAAGGTTACTCTCTATCTTCGTATGACCAAGAAGGATCTGAACCGCTCGCAGATTGCCAGTCGCTTCGTAGATGAGACGCCTTCGTCCTACGCAGCGAATGCGTCCCGTAATTTTACCTCCGCAAACCGATCGCGGTCGCCCGTTTATCTACCAGGCGTGCATATTGACGGGTGCTGATGTGGTCTGTCGCATCAATTCGGCTCGGGAATGCATATCCGTCGATCATTCCGCCTCGCAGTTCAAGCCAGACGAGCAGACTTGACCGTGCCGGCTCAAGCAGTTCGAACTGGGCAGGCCGTTTTGTTTTTCGCTGTACGACGATCGCTCGCGTCCGGATCCGGTCACCCGACGTTAGATCGCCGATCTTGACCTCCACCACAACGCATTCGCGAAGTTTGCTATCGATGGCAAGATCGAAGATCGCACGGTCGCGGATCCGTTGTACGCGATCCAGCCAGAAGCGGATCGCCCAAACCTGTTGCGGCTTCAGGGCTCGCTTCGCACCAATTGGCCATCGAGCATACATGCTCAACAAGCCATGCCCGCCGGATCATACTGGGAATGTTCCATTATCCTTCTCCTTCGGCCGGAATGGCCGAAAGGGAAAAATGGAAAATCCCAGCGACGATCGGACGGGCAGATAGCCGACGGACAGCCTTTCGGCATGGCCCGCGAGTAGCTGCCGTTTGGGCGCGGGCGAATGCGAAACGATTGGCCTGCGCGTTGTCTGCGAGTACCCAGGTCTTCGTTCGGACACACGTCTCGCTAGAACCCCGACTCTAAGCAAACTGGAATTCTGAGAGCGAGCTTATTCGGCTGCCGATTGTGCGAGGCGATCCTTGGTATCGAATGTGCAAGGATATTGCTGTGCGATTTAAAGTGTCGTAACGGGCACCAATTTCCAACAACCCGGATCGGTCAGTTGCTCGACTTGGCAATCGCGAACTTGCTGTCGCCCATCGTGCTGTCGTTTGTTCTCGGAATGGCAGCGGCATTGGCGAGATCAGATCTCTCGGTGCCCGAAGCCGTGGCCAAAGGAATTTCGATCTACCTGCTGTTCGCGATCGGATTCAAGGGCGGCGCGAGCCTTGCCTCGCATGGCATCGATCTCACTCTTGGGCTGAGTCTCGGCGCGGGTATCATCCTTTCTTTTGTCCTTCCACTCTTAGCCTTTTCGCTTCTACGCGTTCTGTCGGGGATGTCCCGCATCGACGCCGCAGCAGTTGCCGGGCATTACGGATCGATTTCGATCGTGACCTTCGTTGCGGCAACATCGGTTCTAAGCGATGCGGGAGTTGCCTCCGAAAGCTACATGGTGGCCGTAGCAGCTGCCATGGAAGCACCGGCGATTCTATCGGCACTTTGGCTGATCTCCCGCGGTTCCGACAACGCCGAGATGAATTCCGATCTCTGGAGAGAAATTCTCCTGAATGGATCCATCGTCCTCCTGCTCGGCTCATTCGTGATCGGCATGGCAACGGGTCCGGAAGGGCTCGCCAAGATCGAATCCTTCATTGTCTCACCCTTCCAAGGTGTACTCTGCATATTCCTTCTGGACATGGGCCTGATTGCGGGACGAGGCCTTCGTCAGGCAAATGTGCTTGATCGCGGCGCGGTCGTCTTTGGATTCGTGATGCCGCTGCTCGGAGCATCTGCGGGCCTCTTGGCAGCGCTTCTCGTCGGGCTTTCGACCGGCGGCACAATGCTCCTTATGACACTGTCCGCTTCCGCTTCATACATCGCTGTACCTGCGGCGATGCGCGTCGCGGTGCCCCAGGCCAACCCTTCGATCTACTTGACCTTGTCGCTTGCTGTGACCTTCCCGTTCAATTTGGTTCTTGGACTGCCGATCTACCTAGCAGTCGCTCAAATGCTGACTGGAGCCTGATATGCAAAAGCACGAAGCCAAGCGGGTCGAGATTATGATCGAGACCGTGATGCTCCGACGTCTGACGGAAGCTCTGCAATCAGCCGATGTGACGGGGTGGTCAGTCTTACCGGTTCTCGGTGGCTCGGGACGATCGGGGACCTGGAGCCGCGAAGGTCAGATCAGCCGTGGAACGGGAATGGTGCAGGTAGTCTGCCTGATAAGGCCCGAAAAACTCGAACCATTGCTGGAAGCGGTGTACTTAGTGGTCGAGCGGCATATCGGAGTGATCAGCGTGAGTGATGTCAAAGTTCTGCGCGCCGAGCGGTTTTGAAGCAACTGTCCGGCGATAACCGCCCAAATTCATCATCACCAATCATGAGCGTTGTCCGAGTTCGATAGAGGTTGTAGCGAGATAGCCCAGCCTGCCTTAGTCTGAGCGATACGATCAGTATCGAATATGCCCCATTCCCTGCGGCACTTGGATCTCGCCAAGATTTGCGCCGGATCTCTCCGGGCACATCTCGTCCTGAATGCCGATCTGGCGATCGTCGCTGCTGGCGATTTCTATCTGCGGACGACCGACCGGACGCGATAGTGGATCGTCGGTCGACGGATCCTCAATAGGTTTCCCAGAAAACCGACGAGGCGGGTACAGTCGAACTTGGGCCGATCGAGGTCACGCTCCAATATTTCCCGACGACCCCGTGGGACGCATGAGATGAATGTGGTTCAGTACGACATCCCGCGTCTGTCGGACGAAAGAGGCGGCTTTCAGTAGCGCTACCGGACGCCGCTTTATTCACTGATACTGAACCAGGACGGAGAGGTCAGCTGTTTCATACACGCCGCTGGACGTCACCAAGAGCGTCCTGACTTTGTGGCGCGTCTCCGACGCTTTCGAGCTAACGGCTGCCCAGCCGAATGACTGGCACATTGTCTTCGATCTCGAATACCGGAGCTTGGACAACCTCTCTACGTCCGTCCATTGCCTCTAATCCTCAGAGCTGGACGTCGTGCTTCGGCGGAGGAACGCGATGTTTCCCCCGCCGTGAACAGCAAAGGTGTCAGTCGAACTGATCTTCCAGCCTGTCGGTGAGCCGCTCGCCGGCGCTGATCTCGGTATGGGCGCGCTGAACGACCGACCGCGTCTCCGGCGTGAAGTCGGCACCGTCGAGGGCTTCGCGAAACTTCTTCTCGATGTAGTCTTCGCCTTCTTCCACTCGCTCGACGGCCGCCTTGTTGCTGTCCTGAAAGGCGTCGGCGAGGCCGGTGAAGGCACGATGTGCGGCACCCATGGTGCTGCCCTTCTCGCGCCGCTCGCCGCCGAGTCGAACGATTTCCTCGTTCAGTATCCGTATAGTTTCCCGGCGCTTTGCGGCCTGATCCCGAAGCGTCTGTTTCAGTCCTGCGTTCTTCGCCTTCTCGGCGGCGGCTTCATAGCCCAACGCGCTGTCCACAGCCGTATCGGTAAGTGTCTGAAGAGTTGAGAGTCCAGTTGTCACGGGCATACTCCTTCACGGATCTGCATGAGTTGCCGGACTGAACGGCGGACTGGAAGAAAAGATCCAGCTTGCGAACCCGAGCAGGCCAACGCGCACCTCCTCACAGGGGCCCGCTGACGAGAAGATCACCACTAGTCTCATTCTACGATGGCTTGAAAAGTTTGATCGGACGAATTGATTCCGTCGGTGAAAAACCATTCTCCGAGCGTCTTCGATCGTCATCTGTTTTCCCTGCCTTTAGTTTTTAGGATCTGTGTTCCGCTCGTCTTTTGCAGAACTTGGCAGCGCACTTTGTATGCCAGCGCCCTCATAATGGCGAAGGTCGTGCGTTCTTCCCTCGCTTTCATCAACCAAAATGCTCCAGCTAAACGATGAGCCAACTCGAGAACCGCCATGCGGGCGGCCCATCGAAGGGCGAACGCATGGCTGTCATCTCGCCGCTCTTCACCGCATCGATTCAGTTGCGGGTCAGTGCGCCTGCTTCGCCTTCCATTAAATGTCTCGAACGCGAGAAAGGACAGTTGCCTTACGGCTTAGCGCAAGTATGCAAGGATAACGCCGAAATCTCGCCCGCAACACCAAAAGCAAAATGATGTTGGAAATTTGTGGACCGACGAAACGCTTGACTTCAGCTTTCCAAACTCGCCGAACAAAATAAATGCAGAAAGGGCTTGCGTTGCAAATTTAGTTGTGTCTAGTTTCACGCAAGACGCCGAAGATCAACAGTGATCGCCGGTTTATATCGGGCATCGAAGCCCCTCAGTCTGCTGTCAAAGATGACAGTTCGCTGGGGGGTTTTTTTGTGTCTATCGAAAACTTTGGCAAGCGCGACGACGTCGCGGTGATGGAGGCTTTTGTCTTGAAACGACGTACCTTTCTGAAGAATGCAAGCGTACTCGGTGCAGTGACGACTACGGGATTGTTCGCGCCATCCATCCTCCGCACAGTAAAGCCGGCGATGGCGCAGGGCGCTGACTTGCCGGTCGGCCTTCTCTTCTCGCTCACCGGCTCGGTGGCGGTCGTCGAAAAGACACTGCACGATGCTTCTATGCTGGCGATCGAGCAGATCAACGACGAAGGCGGCGTCGCCGGACGCAAGCTCAATCCGATCATCGAGGACCCCGCCTCCGACCCGGCGACTTATGCCGATCGCGCACGACGCCTCGTCATCCGCGACAGGTGCATTTCCGTCTTCGGCTCCTACACCTCGGCAAGCCGTCAAGCGGTGCTACCGGTCGTCGAGCAGCGCGACAACCTCTATTGGTATCCGACGCTCTACGAGGGCCGCGAATGTTCGCGGAACGTCATGTATGGCGGCGCGGTACCGAACCAGCAGCAGCAGGAATTCGTGCCCTGGCTCGCTGAAAAGCACGGCAAGCGCTTCTATTTGATCGGCAACAACTACGTCTATCCGCGCGAGGAGAACAACGTCTGCAAAATCCTGCTGGATCGCCTCGGCGGCGAGGCCGTCCATGAAGAATACGTGCCGCTCGGCCATTCGGACTTCTCTTCGGTGATCAACCGGATTCGCGCCGAAAAGCCGGATGTGGTGTTCTGCACGCTCGTCGGCGACTCCGACGTCGCCTTTCAGCGCCAGTTCCACGCCGCCGGGTTCGATCCGGCCGAGACACCGGTCGCGAGCCTCACTCGCTCGGAGATCGAAGTCCAGGCAATGGGCGGAGATGCCGCAGCCGGGCACTACTCGTCCGCCCCCTATTTCATGTCGTACCAGTCGCCGGAGAACGAGGCGTTCGTGAAGGCCTATCAGGACAAATACGGCTCCGACGCGGTGACGCACTTCGTCAGCGAAGCTGCCTATTTCCAGGTTTTCCAGTTCAAGAAGGCCGTCGAGAAGCTCGGCGATCAGGAACTCACCGCGCCGGCAATCCGCGATGCCTCCGTCGGCGTCTCGGTGGTCGCGCCGCAGGGCGAGGTGGTGATCGAGGAGAACCTCCACACCTCGCTCTGGCCGAAGATCGCCCAGTGGAACGGCGATGGTCAGGCCGAAATTCTGGTGCAGTCCGACGATCGTGTCTCACCGGTCCCTTACTGGGCCTATGAAGGCTCGACCTGCACGGCAGAGGGTCTGAAGCGGGCCTGACGGGCCGCGCCCAACCCAAGCTTTCGACCGGCGTCAGAACCGTTGCGGCAGAGGCATGATCGCCTCTCGCCGCCACGGGGCCGGTGTGCCCGCAACCCGAGCCTTCAAACACGGATGATCCGATGGATTCGGCGATATTCTTCAATCAGCTCTTCGCGGGCCTATCGACTGCCTCGATCCTACTGATGATCGCGGCGGGCCTTGCGATCATCTACGGCTCGATGGGCGTCATTAACCTCGCCCATGGCGAGTTCGTGATGCTGGGAGCCTATGCGACCTGGGCGTTGCAGACCTTTTTCGGGCTCGGAATGCTGATCAGCCTGCCGCTGGTCTTCGTCGCCATCGGGGCGGTGGGATGGCTGATCGAGAAGGGCATCGTCAGCCGTCTCTACAATCGTCCACTCGACACTATCCTGGCGACATGGGGCGTCGGGATCGTCCTCCAGCAGGCGATCACGCTCGGTATCGGCAGCCAGTCGCGCTTCGTGCAGCGGCCGGAAATCTTCGACGGCAATCTCTTCTTCGGCGATCTCGTCATCTCGAACTATCGCCTCTTCATCCTGGGCGTCTCTCTCGGCATGCTGCTCGTCACGTATCTTTTGCTGACGCGCACCGAATTCGGCACCAAGCTGCGCGCCGTCATCCAGAACCGCGAGATTTCCGAGTGCTACGGTATCCGCGCCGAGCGCGTCTACGGGCTCACCTTCGCCTATGGCGCGGCGCTCGCGGGCATAGCCGGCGCGCTGGTAACTCCGCTGATTTCGACGACGCCCACCATGGGGACGACGCTGGTCGTCGATGCCTTCCTCGTCGTCATTGTCGGCGGCGTGGGAAGTCTCGTCGGAACCGCGCTCGCATCCGGCCTCATTGGCGAAGCCAGCGCGATGCTGTCGATGATCTTCAACGATACGACAGGCCGCATCCTGCTCCTCGTCGCCATCATTCTGCTTATTCGCTTCCGGCCGACCGGCCTGATCCCCCAGACGGTCCGAGGCTGAGGTAAGACACGTGACATCCACCCTGCGCAACGACTTCCTCTCGATCGCCGCATTCGCCGCGCTGATCGTCCTCGCCGTGCCGCTGTTCTTCGGCTTCGACGGTTACGAGCTCAACACCTTCGCCCGCTATCTTTGCCTCGGCATGGTGGCGATGGCTCTGGCCCTCTCCTGGGGCACCGCCGGCATCCTCAATCTCGGCCAGGCCGCACCCTTCGGCCTCGGGGCCTACATTATGGCCATGCATCTGAAGCTCATGAACAGCACCAGCATGCCGGGCGGCATGCCGGACTTCATGGGCTGGATGAACATTGAGACGCTGCCCTGGTTCTGGCAGCCGTTCCACTCACTGGGTTTCACGCTTCTCGCAGGCCTCCTGTTCCCGGCCGCAATGGCCTTCGCCATCGGCGCTTTCATCTTCAAAGGCCGTGTTTCGGGCGTCTTCGTGGCGATTATCACGCTCGCCGTCCTCGTCGCCATCCAACTTCTCTTCGTTGAAGAACAAGGCTATACCGGCGGCCAGAACGGGCTGACGGGGCTCGCCCTCCTGACGATCTTCGGTGTGACGATCGACAATTACAGCCTGAATTTCTACTACCTAGTCGCGGCCTCTCTCCTCATCGTCACGGTGCTGGCAACGATGCTGAGCCGGTCCAAGGCGGGGCTCGTGCTGAGAGCCGTACGTGAGGACCCGAACCGGGCGCGGTTTCTCGGCTACGACGTCTCGAACTACGAAATCCTCGTCTTTTCAGTCTCGGCGGCGATCGCAGGCTTTGCAGGCATGCTCTACACGCTCGTCCTGCAATTCGCCTCGCCCACCTATATGAGCGTCTCCTTTAGCCTCTCGATCGTCATCTGGTGCGCGGTCGGCGGACGGGAGTCCCTGATCGGCGCTGCGATTGGTGCGATCGTCGTCAATATGCTGGAAGGCCGCCTCTCCGACGTCTTCGTCGAGGCCTGGCTGATGGTGCTCGGCGTCCTCTTCATTGCCATCGTCCTCTTCTTGCCACGCGGCCTCTACGGACTCGCCGTCTCCGTCCTCGACGCGATGCGCAGCCAGGACAAGGCTAGGCACGGCACGACGGCGAAGACTGGGGAGCCCACCCGGCCGGGCGAAAGCGCCTCGACCTCCCCAACCGCTTCCCTGAGTGCGGGAGAGTGACCATGGCGCAGCTCGAAATTCGCGATCTCACGGTCGATTTCGGCGGCTTCCGCGCCGTCGATGGTCTCAACCTCAACGTCGAAAAGGGCGAACTTCTCTGCCTGCTCGGACCCAACGGGGCCGGTAAGTCGACGACGCTCGATCTCATCTGCGGCAAGACGCAGCCGACATCGGGAAAGGTCGTTTTTGACGGAGCGACGATCACCAATCTGCCGGAGTTCAAGCGCGCCCGCCACGGCGTCGGCCGAAAGTTCCAGATTCCCTCGGTCTTCAAGCGCCTGACGGTGCGGGAGAACCTCGAACTCGCCCGCTCGCAGCGGCCCGGAGTCTGGGCGAACATCACACGCATTCTCGCGAAGCCCAGCGAGGCGCTAGAAAAGATTATGGAGACCGTGGGCCTCACCGATCAGCGCCACGTCCTCGCCGAGAACCTCTCGCACGGCCAGACCCAGTGGCTGGAGATCGCGATGCTGCTCTCCCAGGATTGCAAGCTTCTGCTGATGGACGAGCCAACCGCCGGTATGACGGCCAGCGAGACCCAACGCACCGCCGCGATCCTCGAAAAGCTGCACGGCGAGCGCACGATCGTCGTCGTCGAGCACGACATGCAGTTCGTCCGAAAGGTCGCCCGGCGCATCACCGTCCTCCACCAGGGCAGCGTCCTGGCGGAAGGCTCGATCAAGGACATCGAATCCAACCCGGAGGTGCGCTCGGCCTATCTCGGCCATTGAGCGCTCTCGCCCGCGACCGTCTGAAGGAGCCCGACATCGTGCTCGAAGCCCGCAATCTCTACTCCTATTACGGCAAGAGCGTCGTCCTGCAGGACCTGAACTTCGATCTGGAGCCGGGTTCGATGTTGGCCGTCCTCGGCCGCAACGGCGTGGGCAAGACGACGCTTCTGCGCACGATCATGGGCCTCACCGACCGCACCAAGGGCGACCTCTTCTTTTCCGGCGAGCCGCTTGGCGATCGCCGCACCGACGAGCGGGCGATGATGGGCATTGGCTACGTGCCGCAAGGCCGCGAGGTGGTCCCGCGCTTCACGGTCGCCGAAAACCTGAAGATGGGCACGTTCGCGCGCAAGGACGGCAAACGCGCGATCCCCGATAAAGTGTTCGATCTCTTTCCGATTCTCAAGGAATTCTCCGAGCGGCGCGGCGGCGATCTCTCGGGCGGCCAGCAGCAACAACTCGCGATTGGGCGCGCGTTGGCAATGAACCCAAAGATGCTGCTGCTCGACGAGCCGACAGAGGGCATCCAGCCCAACATCGTCCAAGAGATCGAAGAGGTCATCCAGACGCTCAATGTAGAACACGGACTTACGATCGTCCTTGTTGAACAGAACATCGATTTCGCCCGGCGGGCCTGCGATCGATTTCTTGTCATGGACAAGGGGCAAGTCGTCGTGTCCGGCCGTGGCGAGGATCTGAACGACGAGATCGCGAACAAGCACCTGACGTTCTGAGGCGAAGATGATGATCGAAAGCGCGATTGAAACGTCGGGACACGCAATGGGCAGCGATGCGGGCGGAACCGTCGCCGGTGCTCGGAAAAGGGGATCACGCACCCCCGTTTGGCAACGACCAACAAGGTCAATTAAGGAGGACTGAACCATGAGACATGGTGACATTTCCAGCAGCAACGACACGGTCGGCGTTGCCGTCGTGAACTACAAGATGCCCCGACTGCACACCAAGGCCGAGGTCCTGGAGAATGCCCGTAAGATCGGCGAGATGATCGTCGGCATGAAGCAGGGTCTCCCTGGTATGGATCTTGTGATCTTCCCGGAGTACTCCACCCACGGGATCATGTACGATCCGAAAGAAATGATGGAAACGGCCAGCCAGATTCCTGGCGAAGAAACCGAAATCTTCGCAGAAGCCTGCCGCAAGGCAAACACCTGGGGTGTGTTCTCGCTGACCGGCGAGCGCCATGAAGAGCATCCCAAGAAGAGCCCCTATAACACGCTTATCCTGATGAACAACAAGGGCGAGATCGTCCAAAAATACCGGAAGGTCATTCCCTGGTGCCCGATCGAGGGATGGTACCCGGGCGGAGGTACCTTCGTCTCAGAAGGGCCAAAGGGCCTCAAGGTCAGCCTGATCATATGCGACGACGGCAACTATCCAGAGATCTGGCGTGACTGTGCGATGAAGGGCGCCGAACTGATCGTACGCTGCCAGGGCTACATGTATCCTGCCAAGGACCAGCAGGTAATGATGGCCAAGTCCATGGCTTGGGCGAACAACTGCTACGTCGCAGTTGCAAACGCGTCCGGCTTCGACGGCGTTTACAGCTATTTCGGGCACTCGGCCATAATCGGTTTTGATGGACGAACTCTCGGCGAATGCGGCGAGGAGGACATGGGCATCCAGTACGCCCAGATCTCAATCCCGGAAATCCGCGACGCCCGTGCCAACGACCAGTCTCAGAACCATCTCTTCAAGCTGCTCCATCGCGGCTACACCGGCATCCAGGATTCCGGTGACGGCGATCTCGGCGTCGCCGATTGCCCGTTTGAATTCTACCGGAACTGGGTGAACGACGCGAAGAAAACGCAAGAGAACGTGCAGAAGATCACGCGCAAGACGACGGGCGTTGCTCAGTGTCCGGTCGGAAGCCTTCCGACCGAAGCGCCCGAGCGTGAAGCAGCCGAATAGGCCCATCATCGATCTTGAGGAAAGCCGGTCCCGACGCAAAATTCGGGGCCGCAGCCCGTACCGCGACGCCATGTGGTGCGGGCATGCACCATAATTAAACGCCTAAGGGAAACGAGCGAACGTGCCCTTTATTAACGACAGGATGGCCGCCAACGAAAGCGAGCGGCTCGACAGACAGGCATTAGCCGCCGAGCGCGATCTGGCGAATGTCCCAAATCCCTATGATGTAACGAAAACCCAAGGGTCCCGATTCGGTTTTGATCTCGCCGCGATCGATGCGCATCTGGCCGAGGAAATCATTGGTCAGCACGAGGCACGCGCGCTGATCTGCGAAACACTTGAGCTGGCGCTTGCCGATATCGGCGATCCGCGGCGCCCGCTTGCCACCTGCCTGTTTCTCGGGCCGACCGGTGTCGGTAAGACGGAAATTGTGAGGGCTCTGGCACGCGCACTTCACGGCGATGCGGACGCGCTGTGCCGGGTCGACATGAATACGCTATCGCAGGAGCACTACGCCGCGTCGCTCACCGGCGCGCCGCCGGGTTATGTGGGCTCCAAGGAGGGCTCGACGGTGTTCGATCAGGACCTGCTCGAAGGTAGAGCTGGGCGTCCCGGCCTCGTGCTCTTCGACGAATTGGAAAAGGCGAGCCCTGAGGTGATCCTCGCACTCCTAAACATTTTCGACAATGGGCTGATGACTGTCGCCTCGGGCGGCAAGACCTATTCCTTCCGCAAGGCGATCATCTTCATGACGAGTAATCTCGGCACGAAGGCGATCTACGGTGCCCAGACTGCCACGCTGAAGGAGAGAATCGGCCGGCTAGTCTCCGGCCAAAGCTATAGGACAGCAGGCGAGATCGCTGAGAATGAGCTTTTGAATCGGTTTCCGCCAGAGTTCGTTAACCGGATCGACAGGGTTCAAATTTTCAACCCCCTGCGCGTTACGCAGGCTCACGAACTGATTGGCGCCGAAATCCGCAGGATCAACAAGCGGCTGGAGCGCCGCGGCGTCCAGCTGATACTTTCTGAGCCAGCGATCGAGCAGTTACGCGAAAAGGGTTTTGATCAGAAATTCGGCGCGCGCGACCTGAAGCGCGAATTGCGAAAGGCAATCGAGATTCCCTTGGCCCGTCACATCGTAGCATGCGAAGGAAAGTTCAGTCCGGCCGGCCAGACGGTCTGGCTGAGGGCTGTCCCCCTGAATGGTGTGATGTCCTTTGACACGATAAAAGACCGGCCCTATCGGAGCGCGAATGACGACTGAAGAAGATGGTTGGAAGGTCGGTGTCCTCTTCGCGCATGAAGGGGTGACTCGGCTGATCGAGCGGTCCCAATACCGGGGCGTGCTTTTGGCCATTAACGAGATTAACGAGGCCGGCGGCGTTCTGGGAAGGAAACTTAAGCCTGTAATTCACGACCCTCGATCGATTACATCCGAGTATGGACGACTTGCCCAGAAGCTCATTCTGGAAGACCGGGTGAACGTGATTTTCGGCTGCTATACCTCGTCGGCGCGCAAGGAGGTGCTGCCGATCGTCGAGCGCCACAACGCCCTGTTCTTCTACAGCACGCTCTACGAGGGCTTTGAGTATTCCCCAAACGTTCTTTATGGGGGGGCAATTCCGAACCAGAACAGCGTACCGCTGGCCCGTTATCTTCTGAATAACTATGGCCCGCGGTTCTATTTTATAGGCTCCGACTACATTTACCCGCGCGAATCCAACCGGGTGATGCGCAACATTCTACGCGAAGGAGGCGGTGAAGTCGTTGGCGAACGCTACCTGCCGCTAGTAACGGACGCTTCGGCGATCGCGAATGTCTTGGAGGATGTGCGAGAGATTCAACCAGACGTCATCTTCTCCACCATGGTTGGTCAGGGCTCGATCGATCTCCACCGATGCTTTGCCGAGGCCGGCTTCGACTCTAAGACCATGCCGATTGGGAGCCTGACGACGAACGAGGCCGAAATTGCCGTCATGGGACCGGAAGTCTCGGCCGGTCATATCGTTTCGGCTCCCTATTTTCAGTCGGTCGAAAGTGCAGCCAATCGAGGCTTTTTAGATCGTTACGAGAAGATCTACGGTTCGTATCAAGATGTCACGAGTTGCGCGGAAGCGGCCTACACCCAGGTGCACCTCTTCGCCCAAGCGCTGCAGACAACGCAGAAGCTCAGCACCGACATGCTGCGAGAGGCGATTCTCGGCTCAGTCTACGATGCGCCACAGGGCCTTGTGCGTATCGATCCCGATAACGGCCACGCCTATCTACAATCTCGTATCGCGATGGTGAATGAAAAAGGTCATTTCAGGATCAAATGTGAGAGCATTCGGCCGATCAAACCTGACCCATATCTTGTGCACCCTCAGTTCAACGATTGGAGCCTGAAAATGCGCGAACCACGAACCTCCAGCTGAAGCGCCTCGGCGCAACCCGATCGTATCGCCCCATGATTTCTAAAGCAGTGGACGAAACCCACGAAGTCTTATTTCCACTGGTTTGCGAACGCCCAGGGGGAGGTGCGGGTGAGCGGTGACCTGATTGATGGCCTGCGTGATCTCAACGTGCTTGTTGTTCAACCGCACGACGGATCGACCGAGGAGCTGCTGAAGCAGATCGGGCGCATCGGCTGCAATGCGACGGCAGTCTGGCCATTTCCGCAGTCGATTCCGGACGGAACGGACATGATCTTTATGGAGATCACCCACCCGCTCGACGCAAACGCGGTGCGTCTACTAGGAGTGGAAAGCGTCGACGCGCCAACGGTCGTCGGCATCATCGCCTACGAGAATCCCTCCGTACTGAAGGGCATCATTGACCTGAAGATCGATACCGTTCTTGCCAAACCGATCCGGCCCTTCGGCGTGTTGAGCCATATGCTAATGGCGCGTTCGGTCTGCCTCGCCCGGCGCAGAGACGAAGAAGAACTTCAGAAGCTGCGCAGAAAGATACAAGCGATACAAAAGATCGCCGACGCCAAGTTCATCCTTATGCGGCATCACAGCATCAACGAGACCGAGGCTTACAAGATCATCCGCAGCCAAGCGATGGCCAAGCGCACCTCGACGCTAGAGATCGCCCAGTCGGTAATTAATGCAGAAAGCATCCTCTCCGGCATGGCGCCACATGACCTCACTGCTCGAATGCAAAGCCAAACGGATGAGGACTAAGCCGCCATCATCGCGACGACGTTGGGATCGATGTCGAGCCCCAGATTCATCACGGTCACGCTGGACACAAGTCCGCGGTCCAGATTATCCGCTCGCGATTGCGGACGGGCTCGCCCTGAATGAGGAAGGCGTTGCCCTCGATCTCGATGAGGTCGCCCGGGTGCGGGCTGAGGCACCTCGGCGAGACGCAGAAACAGCCGAGTGGTACGCGAAACCAGCCATTCGCTGCGGCCCACTGCGCACAACGGGGTTCGAAGCCGACCTTGTTCTCATTAGCAGCGAAGGTTCCCTTCCTGCCTGCTCCGACGAACATTCTGAAGCGAGCGGATGTCCGCTCTACAGGTGTTCAAGATCAGCTTCTAACGACCGACATGGGCGCACAGCTGTCTGGAAAGTGTCGTGAGAGTCCGCCGTGATTTTGGCCCTGTCGACCACGCTGGGCGGACACCTCGGGACTTGCCAAGCGGGACGCATTAAGAAAACCGAATATCTTCGTGCCCTAATTGTCGGCATCGGTGCTGTTCTGACGATCGTGTTCTTCGTGATCTGACCGCAGGCTTACATCACGCCGCTATCGTGTCAGATGTGTTCCGTCCGAAAGCAGCACCTCTGTCATTGGGAAGTCCCAAGGCATCGGATAGATGGTCGGCAGGCGACATTCGGCAAACCCAACACCGATAGTTCGCGGGCGCGGTTCGAACTGAGACAGGGTCCGATCGTAATACCCTCCGCCATTTCCAAGGCGGTAGAGGTTTTTGTCGACACCGACAAGTGGTGCGATCACGATGTCGGGCACACATGCCTCGCCCTCAGCGGGCACGAGGATTTTCCAAAAGCCGCGAGTCATTCGGCTATCCGGGGTCCAAGTGCGAAACTCGAGCGGTGCCTGTTCTTCGACCACCACCGGAAGCAGGACGCGGGCACCGGCGGCATCGGCGGCGCACATCCACGGGCGCAAGTCCGGCTCTCCTCGGATCGGCCAATAGACGGCGACAGTCATGCCGGTCTCGAGACTGAGGATCCTGTCCAAACCATCGATCAGGGCTGTCGTCGCCCTCGCTCGCTTTTCCGAAGACAATGCGCGCGCTGCAACAAGCCGCATCCGCTCAGCGCGGCGGAAGCGCGCGACATCTCGTGCTGTTTGCGGATCGATCGGATGCCCATCGACCAGAAGGTGGGCAAAGCAGGGGGGCTCGCCTCCATCGGTATTGTCTTCCGTCATGCGGCTGCCCGCCCTGTTTGTTGTGGCGGGAAGAGGATATCGTAGCCCCATGTGAAAACGAAGGCATAGACCATGTAGAAGGCCGCGAAGGAGATCTCCATCACCAGTGCGGCAACCAGCGAAACCTCGAGCCACCACGCGAAGAGCGGCAGGAGAAGGACAAGGAGGGTTGCCTCGAAGAGCACGGCATGGACGGCACGAAGTGGAAATGTCTTGCGGACATCACCGCGACGCCAGTTCAACAGGTGATCGAAGCTGAGATTGAAGAGGTAGTTCCAGGCTGTCGCGGCCGTGGCGCCGAGCACCACCAATAAGCCCATGTCTACCGTCGGGTGATTGAAGGCCCAGGCAAAGAGCGGTGTGACGATCAGTATGCCGATAAGCTCAAAGCTGACGGCCTGACGGATTCGGTCTGTGGTGCTGCGCATGGAAGGACTCCGATTGTTCGCCGGGCCGTCCCGCGTGTTGACCAGTTCGCCGAGTGAGTTCGTCCTCACCTGGCGCAATGATGAGCACCATCTGCTGTCTTTTCAACCCGGGCCTTATGCCGCCAAACGCTCTTGCGCCCCACTAAGTAACAAGCGGAGGATGTCGGAGCGCGTAAGGATGCCGACGAGGCGCCCGTCTCGCGTCACAGGAACGACCTCGCTTCCCTATGCCGCGAAGCGGCCAAGGAGCGCGCCGACGAGCAGGTCATGAGGCGCCGCACTGAATCGTAGCCCGCAGCGT
>NZ_DS022272.1:3389965-3391090 GCF_000153705.1 Fulvimarina pelagi HTCC2506 | reverse complement strand
TTTTACTCGATGATTCAGTTCGTTTATTAGCAGGCGCTGACGCTCAGCAGCCGCTTCTCTTCACTGATATCGCGACCTCAATGATCGTGCCAATGATGTTCGCATTGTCATCGTGGATTGGGCTCGCCGTAAAGCTACGGGATAAAAATGACCGTCTCTATGGACGAAGACCTCCTCACCGCGCTCCTGATTGTTTTCTGGAAAAGCGCGATCGATTGCACATTCGTGAAGCGGAAATGGCCGGCCATCCGGATAAGTATGGTGGACAATATCGTGCAGCGGGCAGTCGCGTGCTAGCACCTCAGCGAGCTTCCAGCCTGTAAGTTCCTCGGCCGCTCTGTTCATGTAGATGCAGTGCTGACGATCGTCCATCAGGAAGATGGCAACCGACGCGTTGTTGAGCACAGCGTTGAGGCGGCGCTCAGTCTCAAACAGCTGTGCTCCATCACGCCGAATGCTTGGCAGCCGTTTGCTCGCAGCGGAAGT
Organism: Fulvimarina pelagi HTCC2506; assembly: GCF_000153705.1. GTDB lineage: Bacteria > Pseudomonadota > Alphaproteobacteria > Rhizobiales > Rhizobiaceae > Fulvimarina > Fulvimarina pelagi. Next base: position 3,390,604 of record NZ_DS022272.1, on the reverse strand, counting down.
GGATTGCAGCGGCGGCTGCGTGTTCGTCATCTATGAAACCTCTTACACAAGGGGGCTGGCGCAGCGAACAAGCTCTGAACAACGCGGCAAGCGTGCAGGGATCAAAGCCGCTTCGCGACATCGAAGACCTACTCAGCGCCTGTCAACAAACGTGGAATATGATCGTTCCCGCATAAAGTTAAAGTCGTCAGCTGACTGGCTGATCGGGAGGGCAAAGCCGATTGCCATGACTGCTAGCTTAAAAACCGTCATGGTAAACCAGCGTTCGACGAGCATGTTTGGGAAGTGACGGGATCAGCATAGCTGTTGATCTCGATCGCCAGCGCATTGGTAATGCTGGCTCGAGGTGTTCCATTTTTACGTATTCAATCGACTGAATCGGCGGAAGATCTTGCTAGCAAAGGAGGAGCTCGAAGTTCCGAATGCGACCCGATCGTCGCCCTATCCGGCCTCCTCGTGATAATTACGCTCATCTGCCTGACCAGCGCCTTCCCAGTTGTGCCGATCGCTACAGCAATCGCGATATTCTTCGTTGAACCGCACATCTTGCCAGTGCTGGCAGGTCCGCTCTTGGGTGAGCCTGTGGAATTGAGACGTCTCGCGGCTGTCGGCATCGGACTGGTTGGCGCGTTGATCTTC
>NZ_DS022272.1:3231797-3389448 GCF_000153705.1 Fulvimarina pelagi HTCC2506 | reverse complement strand
CAAGAGGTTGCTGATACCGGGAGACCCTGCGGCGTGAAATGAGCCACCGGGTTGGCAACAGTCTTACGGTGCTGGCCTCGATCTATCGCAGTTGCTCTCGGAAAGCGGCAACCAAAGACGAACTGGACGAAGTCTTTCTGGGACGCCTCGTGGCCGTGGGCCGCGCGAACCGAATGGCCGTTGAGGCGCCAAGCAAGGGAATAGCCCTCGCGGCATTGATCCATGACGCCATCAGTATTCTTCCGCAGTGTGAAACGGTTCCTATTAAAGCACTTCAAATGGATATCCAAAGCGACTGCGTAATGCCTCTCGCGCTCATTCTGAACGAACTTGCCACGAATGCGCTGAAACATGGAGGAGCATGCGAGGACAATCGCATAACAATCAAAGCTGCGAGAGATGATTCGCGGAACCATATTGTCTTAGAATGGCACGAAGCACGTTCGGTCCCTATGCGCTTGCCGCCGCCAGTGGGAGGACGCACTGGGTTCGGAACAAAACTTCTGCAAGCAATGGTTGAGGGGCAGTTGGGCGGAAGTTTCGAGCGCAAGCTCGACGAAACCAGCTTCCGGATGGTCGTGCGGATACCGCGAGATCGACTTGAGTTTTACCAAGATGAACTCGTCGAATGTTGATCGGCACACTATAGACCGTCGGATGCAGTATGGAACAATGTTTGCAAGTATAGGTGTCATTCCCAACGACCTCCGGCGGTCTGTGGGGTTTCGCCATTCACTGTTGGCACACGCAAAAACTGTAGGCTGCGGACGCGGAATTGCTTGGTGCACATGCCTTTCGCTCATGGGTGGCACAGAGTTTCTTGCGCGACCCAATTGAAAGTTGGCTTTGATACTAACGGCGAAAATACCCTGGTCGCGTTTTCTTGTCTGACATCGAACCCTTGACCGTTCACCAGTTTGAAGGAGCAGGTTCTGCGGGATCGTTTGGTTGCGTTCGAACCTTCAGCTCGCCTTCATCCGCTGAAGGATCTCGCAGGAGCACTGCAGTCACGAGTGCGACTACCCCGACGCCGGCATTTGCCAACAATATTCGCTTCCATTGGTTCTTGATTTCGGACCGAGAACTCGAGCGGCGAACTTCACGGCTGTCCGCATGATCTATTCCCCTTTTTGCTGCTATCAAAGCGAACGGAACTGGCTGACCGAGTTTTCACGTAACTTCTCCACCCGCTTGCCAAATCGCGCATTTGTTCCTTATCCGTTCTCCATGAGCCCGCAGCGCCACAATCGAGGTCTGATGCTGAGCCGTCTCGGCCAGCTCGGCCACATCGTACGCCTGCGCTGCAACTACTGCCGGACCGGACCGCGCTTCTACCGTCCCGAAGACCTCATCGTTCTTGTCGGCGACCGGGAGGTGGACCGGCTGCGGCGTCGGCTGACATGCGAGGTCTGTGGCCGGAAAGATTACGTCGAGATCGACTCGCCGCTGCTGACAGGGCAGGAAAGGCAGAGCGTGATCGTCCGGCGGCTGGTGCGGGTCTCGACGATCCGCCGCCCCATATGGCGGGAGGAACTGCTGTAGATCTGCAAAACGTAGCGATGTGCAATCTCTATTCCATCACCAAGGGCCAAGCGGCGATCCGGCAGTTCACCAGGGCAATGACCGATCGCACGGGCAACCTGCCGAGCCTGCCCGGCGTCTTCCAGAACATGGAAGCGCCCGTGGTGCGAAATGGCGAGGACGGTGATCGAGAGCTGACGATGATGCGCTGGGGCATGCCGTCGCCGAAGTTCGTCACGAAGGACCGCAAGACGGATCCAGGCGTCACGAACATCCGCAACACGAAAAGCCCGCACTGGCGACGCTGGCTGTCGCCGGAGCATCGCTGCGTCGTGCCGTTCACCTCGTTCAGCGAGTATGAAAGTATAGACGGCAAGAAGGTGCCGGTCTGGTTCGCGCTCTCCGAAGAGCGGCCGCTTGCCGTCTTCGCCGGCATCTGGACGAACTGGACGAGCGTGCGAAAGGTGAAGGAGGGTGAAGTGAACGCCGACCTCTATGGCTTCCTCACCTGCGATGCGAACGCCGAAGTCGGTGCCGTGCATTCGAAGGCGATGCCGGTGATCCTGACCGAGACGGACGAGATCGACGCTTGGATGCGCGCGGATTGGAATGAGGCATCTCCATTGCAGCGGCCTTTACCGAACGGGACGCTGCATGTGGTGGCGAAAGGCGAGCGCAGCGATAGAGAAATGACAGCGTAGTAGCACTTCGGTGTTTGGCTCGAGCGAAGAAAATTCGTCTATGCCCTCTCGCCCTCCAGTGCAAAAGGCCCGGCGTCTTCGACACCGGGCCCATTCATGACTTGAGATTTGGTCGGCCCTCAGAACCGGAAAGTCAGGTCCGCCCGCGCACTGTTTGACGTGGTGTCTCTGCCGTACTGGCCTTCGTAAGCCGCCCCGACCGTCGCCCATTCGTTGAGGCGGTAGTCCGCTCCGACCTCGATGAAGCCTACGTCTTCGTCGATACTGACGCCCTTCACCAGATAGGCCGGGCTCGTGGCGAAGCGGAAGGCTTCCAGCGTCGTCGTATCCTCGAAGGCATGGCGCCAGCCGGCCTCACCCCGCAGCGAAAGATCGGTGCCGACCAGCATCGAGCCTCTTACGCCGATCTCCGAGAACCAGGTGTCGAGATCGATGCCACTGGCAGTCAGGGCCGCAGCCCCGCCGGTCTCCGTGAACCGATCCGTGCGATGATGAACATAGGCCAGCCCGGCAAACGGAGAGATCGTCGCCGTCGCCAGTGCGAGGTCGTAGGAGACCTCGCCGAAGACCTGGCCGGTCCCAGCGTCGTATTCGCTGACCAGCGTGTCGGAGAAGCCAGGGAAAGACACTGAGCGGACCATGTCGATCTCATGCCAGGCATAGGCCGCCCCGCCCTTCACGATCAGGCCGTAGAGCTCCGTCCCGGCATAGAGGCCGAGATGCCAGGACTCGGTGCTGCCATTGGCGTTGCGCGCATCGACATCGAGATCGGTCGAGGAATAGCCGCCGAGCACGCCGAGCTTGACCGTGTCGGAGACCATGCCGTCGACGCCGACGAAGAAGCCGGAGGTGTCGGTGTCGGCCGCCGCGGCATTGCCGTCGCCGTCCACGTCGGACCAGGCGCCATAGAACCGCGTCCACGCTTCGACATCGGCCCCGCCACTGCCGGCGATCACCGGAACGCCCGGGCCGAAGCCGAGCGGCTGGACCATGTCGCCGCCCCCATTCATGCCGAAGGCTCCGTTGATCCGATCCTGCGCTGCATCGCGCACGAAGCGCGAGTCCTGGATCAGAACCGTCTTCATCGACGCATGCGGCTCGCCCGAAAGCTGGTCGAAGGCATCGCGAGCGGTCGGCGCATCGAGCATTAGAAGAACGTTGTAGAGCCCGTTGCTGGCTGAGCCGGGCGTCTGGTCGAGCTGCATCAGAGCGTTCGCCGTCTGCCGCTGATTGAAGGTTCTCGCCACGTCCGGGAACTGCAGAGCTTGAATGAGTTCGAGGATGATGTCGTTCGACGTGTAGAGCAGGTTGTAGTCGAGGAAGACCGAGTCGTCCTGAAGGCTGTCGAAAGTCCCGGTCCGTCCGTTGGCGGTCGAAACGATCGTGTATCGCTGACCATCCGTGTAGGCAGTATAGGGATCGAGCGTCACGACATCGACCGTCCCGCCGTTGATCGTGGCAGTATCGGCGCTGACCCGGTCGCCAGTTCCATCGGCCGCGATCTCGACCTCGTAGACCGAGCCGGGCTGGAAGGTTGCGTTGCCCGCAACGTTCAAGGTGCCGATCGAATTGCCGGGCGCGACCGTGCCGCCCGAATTGGCGACGAACGAACCGATCGTGCCGGCGCCGCCAAGTACACCTCCATCCACAGCGAAAGTGGTGTTCGGCATAGAGCCATTCACATTCAGTAGGCCACCATTGACTGCAAAATCGGTGATCTCGGTGTTGGTGCCGGTCAGGTTCGTTGTTGCGGCGCCAACCTTCTCGAAGTTCTCAAAGGCAAGATACTGCTCGCCATCGTCCGTGTTGTTTCCGTCGACCGATGAGATATCGAAGTTGAAGGTCCCGCTGTTGCCACCGAATGCCAGGGTGTCTGTACCAGCGCCTGCGCGAACGAAGCCCTCAATTACAGAGCCGGGCTGGAGTTCGAGCCTATCGTCTTCACCGTAATCAAAAAGAATAGCATCGCCTGCTCCTGACGTTTCGCGAATTGTTCCAGAATTAATTATCGACGAACCCACACCAGAGGCGCCGATACCATCGAAAATAATTGCAGCATCTACACCTTCAATTAAGCCAGAATTGATAACAATTCCCGTGCTTGGAAGGATTGCGGAACGTGAGCTTGACGAAATAATACCGTTATTTACTATCTGGGTATTCGTGAATGATATTATTCCGAATATCGTTGTATTTATCGATTCGTTATTGACGATAAACGCGTTATTTGAGACATTGATACCTACGGCTGCTGTTATTGTACCGTCGTTGTTTACATTAGCGTTGTCATTCAGCTCTACGGCATTATTATTTAGGTTGCCTGTGGTATTGATTGCTGCGCCTGTCAGGACATTAACCGTCACATCGTCGGAGAAGCCTCCTCGAACGCCTTGTGTGTCAGGGTTTGGCGCGTTCGCGTCGCAAACAACGTTCGCTCCGTCAGCCGGATTATTATCCGAGCACGCGGCCTCGGCAGGCGATACTCCGAACCCGCTCATTAATGCGAGGGCGAGACCGGCTGGAAGCCCGTAAGTGTGTTTTCCGTAGGAAATACCAAAGCAGTTCGACAGAAGCGCTCGCTGCAGATCGCGTGCGACCGAGGTCGATCTGTTGCAGTCAGTCTTACGACCATTGAATGATATCGTCTTTGACTGATGTTTCACGACCTCGTTCCCCTCTGTTTTTCGCATATGCTTCACAATTGTTATTTCCGTAAATCTTGCTCAGAAGAATAAAGACACAGCGTGTTAGAAAATTGAGTCTCCTCAAGGTCACACTGCGTCATCTTGAAAGACTCGTCGTTAACGCGCCACCGTCGCGCAAAGGCAGTAGACACTGGCGGAGACGGATCGATGTTCCGGCCGAGGAGTCGGACCGAGAGGTCGGGGTCGAGCATCGGTTTGACCACGATGTCGCTCGCAGCCTTCGAGGGGTCGGGAAGCGTCTCGGCGAAGATCTGCAGCGTCCGGACGATGCCGCCGCCTTCAGGACGCCGAAGTTCGCGATCAACCCGCCATCCATTAGCTCGCGGCACGTACGATCGGCGCGACCGCTGATCAACGCGACCCGCGACGAGTTCGACACACAGGTTCTTGCGAAGCTACAAAACGACGCGGCAACCGCTGGCTAGTGAGCCCGCAGAACTCTTCCTTGCCATCATCAAATGCCACACATTCCAGCCATTTCGGGCAAGCAGCAACCGTCGATCGAGTTGGCAAACTGGTCTTTGCTTCCGCTGACGATACCGTGAGTCTCGCTTACGAAACGACGCAGTGGGAACCACATATCGGAGCCATGCTCCAAGCCGGAGCGGAAACCGAACGTGGGAGACTTATGATGTTCAAGCCATTCCTTCGAAATGCCGCCATTGCAACGCTGCTCGTCACCGGGACTGCCGGTTCCGCAATAGCGCAGGATAACGCCTCTGGCACAATCGTAGAGGTCGCCACTTCGACCGATAGCCTTTCAACCCTTGTCTCTGCCGTTGAAGCCGCCGGTCTAGCCGAGACCTTGAGCGGCGAAGGACCGTTCACGGTATTTGCACCGACCAACGAGGCGTTCGAAGCCCTGCCCGACGGTACGCTCGACACGCTGCTTGAGGCTGAGAACAAAGCGCAACTTGAAGGCATCCTGACGTATCACGTGGTTCCGACCGAGGCAAAAGCCGAGGCGGTCGTGAAGATGATCGAGGATGACGGAGGTGAGCATCCGGTCACGACGGTGAATGGCGCGGAACTGACGCTCTCCATGGAGGGCGAGAACGTTGTGGTCACGGACGCAGCCGGCAACAAAGCGACCGTGACACAGGCTGATGTCGAAGCTTCTAACGGCGTCGTTCACGTGATCGACGCGGTGCTGATGCCCGAAGCCATGTAACGCAAGCTCGATAGAACGCGTCGACCTCCGGACCCGTTCTATCTAACCTCAGCACCTCGTGTGTATTGCCCGGGGTGCTGAGGCTTCGTTCTCATTGACGCGGAATGAGATCACGAAAACCTTTCGCTCGCTTTTTAGCTCAGCAATCGTGACGAAAATGCTGCTTTTACAGTCCCCCAAGCTCTCGCATCCCGACGCCACGCCCAGAGGACTCGCGCTTAACCGCTACCCTGAGAACGGCTCGAATCGCTCAGGGAGAGGTACCGTGTTTCGATATGCCGGCTTTTTTGGAGTTGAGCTCATGGCCGCTGTAGCGGCACCTACTTCCTATTGCGGGTTGTTTCTTCCCGATTGCTCGCCTGTCGTCTACGCGGCAGATCGCTCCATTCCGGTTTGATCAGGCGGTAATCGTGCACAGCGCGGCGCAACGTGCATCGTTGACGGCGACACCTCAGGCTGGGACAAAAATAGCGCTGGACAACGCGATGGGGCGGCGTCGATACCCCTGAGATCAGCCAGTCGAAATGTTAGGCTGAGAAGCAAGCTGGATATGCTGCGCACTCGTCTCGATCCGCCTATCTGATGGTCGCGACGCCGGCACGGTTCTGATCAAGGAGGGTCTTGCGCAGTCCTGGCCGAACAGCGGCAATCCTTGTTGATGAAACCCGCCGCCGCACGGGCGGCGAGTTCGTTACGTTATTCCGGGTTGTCCTCGAACCCATCGTCGTAGGCGGCCAATACAGCAAGCATGAGCAAGAAGGCCAGAATGTCGTTCCCGGCATCGAGCGCCTGTCTGCGATACCTCATCAGCGTCGGAATCATGTCATCGTGCACGTGCGGTCACTCCATCTAGGATGCCGCATCCGCGATCCACGCTATCGTTCGCGGTAACAGGTCTTCTACTTCAACGCCCATGTACTCTACCGGTTATCAACCGGCATAGGTTCAAATGCCTATTATGACGGCAACGGTCATGATGCCATGCTTCGGCCAGTCGGCCAGGGAGCTATCGGGCAGATCATTGTCAGACCAAGGCAACAGCTTCAGTCTCGGTAGAGTGTCTCTCCCGGCGACGTCTCAAATACCTATAGTAAGGAGCGGCGTCTAATCTGACGCCGGATTTCCTTTGCCACCCCTGCAGCAGGTGCCTTCATCGGCGGTCTTGATCACGAGGCCAAAGCTCGTCTTCGTTCCTTCGTCCTTAAGACGAACCTAAATGCATCGACACGTCGCAACCTAGCACCAACGCAATCGGTGCTGTTGGGGCCAATCGTAACCGGTTTCGTCTGAGGAACGCGCCAGACACCTATGAACGGTATCCCTCGACCTCTAAGGCGTGAATTCAGAAGCCCTTGAGGACGCGCTCCTGGTAGATACACCGCCAGCAACGTGGCTCAGGCGTGGGTGACCCAGTAGACAGGGCTGGCGAGCAATCGAGAAAGACTGACACCCGACAGGAAGGTGGTGGATCGGCGCAGGCGCGTGCGATCTGGTCCGCACTGTTTAGAAGTCTGTTGATTGCGATGACGTAGGCGATCGTGGCCCCGGAGGATTGCGATGTTGATCTTGTGAAACGCGTTCACCGGATACCTCCAGCAAAGGCGCGGCATCTTGGGTCTAAGAGTAGAGCGACGATGAAAGGGACCGCGTAAGCGGTGCCACTGCCGCACGAAGGTTCAGGCCTGCTACGTCTGGCCTTGGGTCATCCGCAGCAGCCCGCAAAGGAGCAATGCTGCGGACAGAGCGGCAGCCCCTGCGCGGACCGAGTTCCAATAGGTCCAGCTCGGCACGTAGCATTGCAGCCAGTAGTCGCGCGTTGCCTCAGAGCTCAGTTCCATCGCAGCCAGTGCCTGGTTCATCGGTACATTGAAGGCGACTGTGACGCCGAAGCAGCCGAAGAAATAGACGACCGCCGCCAGCCCGATCAGCGTGCCCGTCGCGCCGGAAAGTTCGACCCAGGCGTAGCCTGCGATCAGGACCGACAACGCGGCCATACCAAGGAACAGGGCCATGAATTTCCAGCGGAAAACCTCACGATTGATGACCTGCATGGCCTCCACACCGCCCACGCCTCCGGTGAGGGCTAGCGACCGCATGATGAAGTCCGAGAAGGCAAGGAAGACGCCCGCGACCAGCGCATAGGCGAGGATCGAGAGCTGCAGGATCACGAAGAAGGTGGTGGACATGGTACTTCCTTTCGAGCGTTCGAGAGGACGCAAGGGGGCGGGAGCGCACTCGCGCTACTGGCGGTCACGCCGCGCTGACCCATGCGCCCGAGCGTGCGGCATCGGCGGCGAAGGTGGCGAAGTCACGCGGCGGTCGGCCGAGGGCCTGCATCACGCCATCGGTGGTGTGGGCATTCCGCCCGTCGAGCGTTTCCCGCGCGATCGCGGTGAAGACATCGGCGACGAAGCTGCCGCCTGAGGCTGCAACATTCGCGTGGAAATCGTCGAACGAGATTGGGATGTGCCGGATCGGCCGGCCCGTGGCCTCGCTGAGCGCTCCGGCCATCTTCTCAAAAGTCATCAGCCGCGGACCCGTGACCTCGTAGAGTATGCCCTGATGGCCATCTTCCGTCAGCGCGGCGACGGCGACATCGGCGATGTCCTCGATGTCGATGATCGGCTCTTGAATATCGCCGCCCGGCATCGGAAGCACGCCGGCAAGGATCGGGTCGCGCAGGTAACCTTCCGAGAAATTCTGAGCGAACCAGGCGGCGCGGACGAGCGTGAAGTCCACACCGGAGGCGCGCACGACCTCTTCGCCCAGCCGGGCATGACTCTCGCCTCGGCCCGAAAGGAGGACGAGATGCTGGACTCTGACGTCCTTCGCTGTCTCGACGAAAGACTGAAGCTTATCGACCGCGCCGGGGAAAGCAAGATCGGGGAAGTAGGTGATGTAAGCAGCACGCACCCCGGTGAGCGCGGGCGCCCAAGTCTCGGGCGCTTCCCAGTCGAAGGGTGTGGCGGAGCTGCGCGAGCCGCGGCGAACGCGAAGCCCCATGGCCTCTAGCTTGGCCGCGACACGCGCCCCGGTCTTGCCGGTGGCGCCGATGACGAGGATGGGTTGATCTTGCATAAGTCTCTCCTTGGATCGCGTTTCTGTCCAAGGAGTAAGGCGACTGGTCGTCCCCGATCTTGACCGAAGATGCCAGAGATTTGACCGACGTTGCCAAGCACCCATGCGAGGCCTGCGCCAAACGAAAGCAGCGCTGAAATGACTGGCGCTGCTTCTCTTTCGAATTGGTGTGGTTGGCTCAAGCCGGTGCGAACAGCGCGATGTTCATATCTGCCGCCAATGCCCGCAAGCGGCTAGCGCCTGATCGCAAGGCGAGTTGTACCAAGTGTGCCCGGCCTCCAAGTTGAGACTGGGCACGAGTGCGACGCTTGGCACGTGCCAAGCGACCGAATGCGTCTCAAAAAAGCTGACCATCGAGGATCACTTCTCTGCCGTGGGCCGCGAGTGTGGGGCCGGCAGCGGCGGCATAGGCCTTCGTCTTTTCGGCACTTCGGACAGTAACGTTTGCGACAAGATAGGCCGTCGTGGAACCTTCATCGGTGGCGGGGTTGCTATATGTGCAGATCGCGATTTTGCACTACGATCGTGCCCGAGCTTGACCGTGCCTGCCGAGCCCTAGAGTGCCGCCGCCAACAGGGATCAGAGGTCGGCATGTCCCCTGCGGTAACTTGCCGGTGTCTGGCCGACCCAACGCTTGAATGCGCGGGTGAAGGAGCTTTGTTCGGCAAAGCCGGTCAGGAAGGCGATCTCTGCCAGGGAATGCCGTTTGTCCCGCAAAAGCCCGACCGCGAGGTCGCGGCGGGTTTCTTCGGTCAGGGTGTGGAAGCTCACCCCATGCTCCGAGAGGCGACGATGAAAGGAGCGCGCACTCACGCCAAGGTATCGTGCAATGTCCTTCATGCGTGGCGACCCCTCGTTCAGTGCCTGTGCGATGGTGTCTCGCGCTCGGCTGACCAACGTGACGTCTTCGGCGATCTCGTTGAGTTCGGCATCGAGGTGAGACACGAGATATTTTGAAATCCCTTCGTCACCGAGAATGTTCGGCTGCGCGAGCGTCTCCGGCGAAAACAGGATTGCATCGAGCTTAGCATCGAAGCGGACAGGGCAGCCGAACCACGCCTCATGCGCGGCGAACGATCCGGGCACGCCGTGGCGCAAGAAGACTTGCAGCGGCGTCACCGGAACTGGGCTGACCTGTCTGGCGAGAGAGATCGCACTCGCGAGCGTCGCCTCGTTTGACAGCCTGAGGCCCAGCCGCCTCTCGCCGGCCCGATGCAGGATGAAGAGCGTGCCCATGGGGACGGGGCGCAGTTCGTATTCCACGACACTGGTCCAGAGTCGTGCATAGCGCTCGACCCGCGCGTAGGACCCGCCAAGCGTCGTTGCCGCCTTGAACGCGAGGCCAAGGGCGCCGTACTCGTCGAGACGCATGGACGCCCCGGTCCGCAGGGGCAGATCGGTCACGTCGATCAGCGTCGCGATCCGTTCGAGCAGATCGTAGTAGGTGCCGTCGGGTAGCATGACCTTCGGGTCCCAGGAGCTATCTGGATCGACGCCCGCACTTCGCAGGAGCTCCGCGCCGTCGACAGCGTCGCCCGCCGCAGCGACGACTTTGCGAGCGAAGAGAGAGGTTACGTAGCCCATCTTGCTATACGTTTCGGTCGATCTGGAGACGAAACGCTGATTGGCGGTGTCCCACAGATCGAAGTCTGCGTGGTCCAAGAAATTTCCCTGAAGGCCGCCTTGACGTCAATCACGGGGCATTTGCGGACCTGCTCGAGCACAAAGTCCCACCCACACCGAGCACGCTAAAGACCTCACTGACGACTTTGTCGGTGTTGTCGGCGAGGATCTAAACCATGAGATTGTCTTATCGGAATCAACCACGCCGGCTTACGACGGGAGCGGCAGCACGGTTTCCCGATCGGTCTAGTTAAGCGTACCGGATCGAGAAAATGCTTTCGTTACGGCAAGTAGCGGGCCAAACTGGCCCAGATCGCCGCGTAAACCGCGCTGGAAACCCGTGCCGCCGAAGGCCACGATGTCAGCGTCGCCATTGTCCGCCCGCAGCGGCGAAACCAAGGTGCTGCTGCGGGCGAACAATGCCAGGCCGCACACAGTGGGCAGCAGAACAGGGAAAGCTTTCACCTCCGCCAGCATGGGCCGTGACACGGCGGGGCTGGCCGGGTTCATTGGTGGCAATTTCCAGAATGAGGGCCTGCGCGATCTGGATTCGCGGCTGGTTATCCAAGCGGGCGGTCTGCCAGTCCGTATCGGTGGCGCGCTCGTCGGCGGCATCGGTGTCGGCGGTGCGCCTTCGGGCGACATCGACGCCACCTGCGCCCGCGCCGGCCTCGACGAGATCGGTGCCGGAAATATCTGACATGTGTGTTTCGGTCGGTCCTTCTAGACCGACCGTTTCGATGGAGGATCGAGACAATGATGCGTATAATCCTGAGCGTCTTCCTGCTGTTTGTTGCTCCTTGGGCCCATGCCCAGACCCCGCCCTCGACCGCTGACGTGGCGGGTTATCGCGGCCTGCACCTTGCCGCGCATGAAGGGGACGCGGACGCCATCCGCCGTCTTTCCGCGTCCGGGGCCGACGTCGACGCCCGCGACCGCGCCGGCCGCACCCCTGCCCATGTCGCCGCCTTTGCCTCGAACGAAGCCGCCCTGCGTGCCCTGGCGGAAGCCGGGGCAGACGTGAACGCGCTGGAAAATCGCGCCTATGACGTGCTGACGATCGCGGCCGTCGCGGATGATCCCGACTTGGTGTCGCTGGCCATGGAACTGGGCAACCGCCCCGATCGGATCACCAGCGTCTATGACGGTACGGCGCTGATCGCGGCTGCGCATCTGGGCCATCACGAAGCGGTCCGCCGCCTGATCGCCGGTGGCGCGCCACTCGATCATGTCAACAACCTCGGCTGGACCGCGCTGATGGAAGCCGTGGTGCTCGGTGATGGCGGCCAGGATCATGTTGCGACAGTGCGCGTCTTGGTCGAAGCAGGGGCAGACACGGAAATCCCCGACCGTGATGGCGTCACTCCCCTGCAGCATGCTGAAGCGCGGGGCTATGACGAGATCGCGGCGATCATTCGGGCGGCCCTGGGTCGGTGAAGATATCTGCCTCGAAACCGGTCGGTTTCGAGACTATGAAGCCGTCGATCCTTCTGTCTAACATTGCGGGAGAAGCTGAACCGGGCGCGACTTCTGGATTATTTGCGCAGGTATTTCACAAGCGCGGCAATCGCCAGTCCCAGCACGATCAGCACCATCAGCCAGAACAGCCCCATGCCCCACATCATGCCGCCGCCCATCATGTCGTTCATCATGGTACGCCCCTAAAGCATGTATCCGATGTCGGATGCCCCTGTCGGGTAGGCGAACATCGTTTGTTTGAGTGCGGTTGCAGTGAGATTATGCCGGATCGCAAGAGCGAATAGGTTGATAACCTCGTCAGCGTGCGGCCCGACTAGATGCGCTCCGAGCACCCGATCGCTTCCCTCTTCAACCATTACTTTAAAACCGTAGACCGGCTCCGCCGCTTGTCGGGAGGTGAACCAGTTCGAGGCCTTCTGTGATTTGATGTTGAATTTTAGCCCCTGCATGCGCGCGTCTGCTTCGCTCAGTCCAACAGCAGTGATCGGCGGGAGCGAGAAAGCAACGCTCGGTACGCCCCGATAATCCGGCTTGTGCGTGTTGCCATCAAGCAGGTTACCGACCACGACCTTCGCATCATGGCTCGACACAGGCGTTAGTGGCGGTCCGGCTTGGGCGGCATCACCCGCCGCATAGACAGCAGGGTTCGAAGTGCTTTGCAGATATTCGTTGAGTTGCAAACGGCCATCGCTTACCGCCACACCGGCAATGTCGAGATCGAGGTCGCTCAAGTTTGGAATACGCCCGGCGGCATGGACGACCAGATCGGCCTCGATGGTTTCGCTCTGCCCGTTCGATGAGGCTGTGACGCGGTATTCCGTCCCGGCCTTCTCGACCGCCGTAACCTCTGTGCTTGTGCGCACGTCGATCCCGACCGCTTTAAAACTTTCTATCAACCAGCCGACCAGCTCCGGCTCGAAATGAGTGAGCATCCGTTCACCCCGTTGCAGGACCGTTACCTGTGACCCGGCAAGCGCGGCGATTTGGGAAAATTCAGAGGCAATATAGCCGCCCCCAACCATAACAATGCGTTTGGGCAGGTCTTCAAGGGCGAGGAAGCCCTCGTTGTCGATCAGATATTTCTCACCGGGGATGCCAAGTGTCACCGGTTTTGCTCCTGTGGCGATCAGAATGTGCGCCCCTTCGAGCTCGGTGCCATCAACTTGAACGCTGTTTGGCCCCGTAAAGCGGGCCTGCCCGTGGAAAGCAGCAATGCCTTTGTCGGCGTAGCTGGCCTCGTGCTTGTCCGGTACGGGATCGGTAAAGCTGCGCTTGAAGGCGACCAGCTCCGGCCAGTCGATATTGAGCGTGCCGACAACGCCCTTGTCCTGCATGCGCTTGGCATGGTCGATCGCCGACACACCGCCCACCAGCATCTTTTTCGGGTCGCAGCCGCGCAGGGCGCAGGTGCCGCCAAACGGCTTGGAGTCTATGACAGCCACCGACCAGCTGGCGGCGTGGGCGCGCATGGCGGCGACCCTTGCCGCCGTTCCCGTGCCAACAATGATGAGGTCAAAAGTCTGTGTCATCGCGTGCCAGCCTGCGAAGCGCCGCAGCAGGTTTTTGTGCTGCCGCCTGTTCGAGCCTCTTGGATCGGTGGGCAGGGATCGGAACCGTAGGAGCAATAGACACAGCAATCGCCCTCAAGTGGGCGCAGCATGGAACCGCAGCTCTTGCAGTCATAGAAGAACTGGCATGCGTCCACAGGCATGGTTTCGGTTTCGCGATGCCCGCAGCGTGGGCAGGTCAAGGTGCTTTGCAGTTGCGTCATGTCGTCCGTTTCGTTTTCCAAAGTGCGTAGATCGTGATTCCGACAAAGACCGCGAGGGCGGGCAACAGAACGAAGTCCAGCCAGCCGACGAGCATCGATAGGCCCACCACGCCAAGCAAAATTGCCAGAACCGGCGTGAAGCAGCAGAGCGCAAAGACAACCGTTCCAATCAAACCCGTCCGCAGAAGTGTTTTGTCTTTCACCTGCAAAATTTCTCGATCCGGTTAGCTTCAAGCGCTAGTATGCAATCTGTAGCCGCTACAGATACAAGAGGGAATTTTGGTCGATAGCTGTAACTTTGGCATCGGCGAGCTGTCCCGACGCACAGCCGTCAATATTGAGACGATCCGCTACTACGAAAGGATCGGGCTCTTGCCATCGCCGCCTCGAACAGAAGGCGGCCATCGCCTCTATTCAGAAGCGCATCGGAAAAGGCTTGTGTTCATTCGGCGCAGCCGCGAGCTGGGGTTCACCATCGATGAAATCCACAATCTGCTGGGGCTGGTTGAAGGCGGTTACACCTGCGGCGAGGTTCAGGCGGTGGCATTGGATCATTTGAAGCATATTCGCCGTAAGATCACCGACCTGCGGCGCATGGAGCGCACACTTGCAGATACGGCTGCGCGTTGTGCAGGGGGGACGTCTCCCGATTGTCCGATCGTTGACGTACTCAGCCAAGAGCTGCGTCAGTAACGACGGTTTTCCATCTATATCGTAGCTGCCTTTCAAACTCTGCCTTATAGTGGTTCGGTTTCGAGACAATCTCTGTGAATCAATAAAAACAATCGCTTGGACGTTGCAAAAGCCGGTCGCAAAATAGCGGCATGAAAATCGGCTATGCGTATGTCTCTACCCTCGACCAGAACCGGGACAGTTGACGATCCCAGAGGAATGGATCGAACGGATCGTCCCTGAACAGTTTCGCCGCCTGAACATGACACTGAAGCATGTTCATCGGCTTCTTCCGTATGACATCTTAAATCGCTCGGCCACTACGAATGGCTCACTCACGATGATTATGTATCCCACCGGAGAAGAGTGGCCACTAAAGGCGCTCTCATCGAGACGATAGAGCTTCGCAAATTTCATCATGCGATCGACGAAGTTCTGACCTGAAAGCTCGTGCGCGATATCGGTTTCAAGATCGTCCGCCGCCGGTCCGTTTGCACGAGAATATCCACGATTTCGGGTATGGCAGCTTTCCGAAGCACCGCAATCTTCATTGAAAGACCGATAGGGGCGCAGACCTGCCTTAGGTTTGGTCATCCTCTTCCTCGGGCAGAAATTCGATCAGCTCGCTGATGATATCGACGAACGATCTGCCAGTCCTCCTAGAATAATTATAGAGTTTTTTATAATCGTCTTCGCTCATTCGTGTATTGAATTGCCTCGTTTCAGGTCCCGGTCGACGGTGGCGGCCATCTAGACGTGGCTTTCCCTGCTCGAATACGTTCGTCCGATCACCCGAGGTGTTCTCGAGCGTATGACCGTGCTCTTCTGCATACAGTCGTGCAGCTACGGATTTCGGCCGGTAATCCAGCTTACGATCGCTGTTCTGTTCGCCGCGTCTTCCACCTTCGCGTTTTCTCACACGTCGTTCCTTTTCTGCGCTCGAACTGGTCTGGTATGTCCTTCTCGATGCCGCAAAAGACGATCATCGAGATCGGAAACAATATGCGCAACTTGAAGGCGCACGACATCGATTCCTGTGGTCGTTTCGGGCATCGTCTGCAGCGTCCGACCGCCAAGAATCGGATCGAAGAGTGCTCGATATGCGGTACGTTCGGTCGTGCCGTACGTTACCGAGATGCCAGGGATTTCCTGAATCCGATCGATCGACTCTCGCGGGATGCGTTCGTGTCTAGCGAAAGCGTTCAGCGACATTGGGATGCACGTAACCAACGGCAGTCGCTGGTTCGCCTTCAAAGCGAAGTCGAGGACACTTGCATGCGTTCTAATGGCTTCTTCGACATCAAGCGGTCCCGCACGAAATGGAACCAGCACCGCGTCCGAGAGGGCGATGGCGTTGAGAGCGAGTTCGGAAGCGCCGGCCGGCAAGTCGATAAGGGTTTCATCGAATTCCGCTTTTCCGATCTCCACCGCTCGGTAGAGGTCATTTACGGTCCCGATCGCGACTACCTCGATTTCCTGCGGGATGAAAGAAGAATTCTGCCAGAGTCGAAATGGATGATTCCGATCGCAATCGACGATCAGAACGGACCGTCCGCGAGCGGCAAGTTCTCCCGCAATCGCGGCACATATTGTCGACTTCCCGACGCCGCCCTTATGCGAATGTACAGCCCGAACCGCCATAGACAATCACCCCCGATCATATCGATCACACGATCGAGGATGGACCGGAAAGTACGCAGAGCTGGCACGGTCATTCAATTGCAAATGTAAAGAGCGTGACGTTTTTGCAACACGGCCATCGACCTCGAAGCAGGCTGTCGGCGCGCCTTCTGCTGAAGACAAGGGTCAACAACCGTATCGGCCAACGGCGGATCAGCGGAGAGAGCCTTTCGCTTGAAGAGCTTAGGTATCCGATAAGTACGAGATACCTGCCGCCTATAGAAGTCCGAAGATAGCTACCTTCTATGTCTGTCGTAGCTACTGCCTAGATAGCAACTAGGTAGGAAATAGGTCCGCATACGACGACTTTCTTGGGGCACCCTGTCGGACGGTAGAGGGGCGATCGACATTGTCCACAACCCGCAATGCGGCATTAACCATGCTGCAAAAAGAACGGCTCCTCAGACTCGACTCCGTCACCGCTCAGCCCCATAGTTCGAGAACCGGCCCGCAATCCGTGGTCCGGCTCTCATGTCAAGTCGCAGGCGTCTGTTTGACAGCGGTCGCCGGCGGAGTTGGAGCTCCACCAGCGACCTGACCAACTGACCTGGTAGGAGATCAGTATGGCTAAGGCGCTTTTCGCGCGCACGCAGCGAGCGTGCAAGCATTTTTCTCAAGACAACACTATGGACTCCCGTCCATGCGGCGGAGATGGTCCGCGCTCGACCGACGGAATGGCGCTGCCGAGCGAACCGATCAACCTTCCGGATGACGAGATCCGCGCGCTGGTCGACGACTTGGCGCGCAGGGTCGTTGAGGGTTCGATTGCGACCGCACAGCGTCCCGACGAAGATCCGATTCTGCGAGATTTCTCGCCGATCATTTCGCTCGGAAGGTCCCTCGCGATCAGATCTGGCCAGCTGTTTCCGGACATTGTCGCGGCGATTCTCGAGCGTCGCGATTACATCGTGCTTCGCGAGCACCGGTTGCCGTTGACGAAGACCGGCGACAGGCTGGTCCGGTCGAACAATTTCGTTGGTGACGTCGCTTTGCCGACCGATGACGGCATCGTGGATCATCTTGACTGTGATCTGATCGTCATCGATCCGATCACGCGGTTCGCAACGATCCTCGAATGCATACGCGGCACTGCCGCCTCTTCCTCGCAGCGTAAGAAAAGCCTGGTCCGGAAGATTCGGACAGTTGCTTTGAGCGCCCGCGCAGCGCTCACCGAGAGTGGGATCCATGTTGGCAGCGTGACTGGCGGAATCTACGATCGCTATGGAACGGCGGGATATAACGAGGACGTCACGATCTCCGGAAAGCGGATCGACGAATTCTTCGGTGCCGACATCTACAGTGCACTCGAGCTGTTCGACGAAGCGGTCTACTCTCGCCTAGCTAAGTCGATCCCGACCGTACTCGGACCGCTCCTGGCAAGCTTTGCCGACCGGACTGCTTATACGGATAGTAATACCCGCAATGCTTCGCCGTCGTACCCCGCGCCTGGTCATGAGAACGAACCGGACGTGAGCGCTTCGATCTCGTCGAAACCGACGCCGACGCCGACGCCGACGGATGTCGGGCGGCTCGTCAGTCCGCTCGCGCAGCGAGAGCTCCATCGCGGACGCGGTCGGACCTTCTCTGAGGTCTCGCGGCGTACCCACTGAGCGCCGCTTATTCCCCAATTCCCTTCTGACGAACCGCACGCGGGGCTAAGTCCGCCGCGCGTTCCGTTCCCATCCCGAGGTATTTTCTATGGAGCACCCGTTCCAGCCAGCGGCGAAGCCGTCTTCCATTTTGCTTTCCGATGATCGTTCGGCAACCCAAAATATCCAGCATCTCGACAACGCGTTCCTGATCGGCGCGGCTATTCGTCTCTCACGCCACCGGCTCTCGCGGTGTCACGCCCGGCGAATGCGCAAGCAACTCATTCGTCTCGCGGAGCGCGGAGACGCAACCGCGCCGGTCGTCATCTCCTGGCTCGACCGCCGGGACCCCTGGATCGCGAAGCGGGGTATCTGATATGAGACACTCCCCTTATACCGCGCCCGGTATTCCCGTCGATTCTGAAGAAGACGACATCGAGACGCTCGAGCGACTTACGGCCGATCTTCGCCGCTACGCCGCGGGCAACGGGCCGACCGGTGCCGAACTTGCGGCCGCCCCACTTCTTCGAGTGGTTGCGACACAGCCAGACATGTCGACGCTACGCCTGATTGGGAACGTTTCCGGTCATCCTCACTGCGGTCCGGGAAACATTGTGACGTCGCGGATATACGCGGTCGATCGGTGTGGAACATGGGCGCGGAGCTACTCAAGGCTTTACACTATCGCTCCGTTTTCTCGGTGGCAGCAATGAGCCGGAACAGGTCACGGCGGATAGGCGATCTCGCTCGAACCAATGACCGTAGCTTTTCCGATGATCACAACGCTAACGCCCACCGTGTTGCGTCTGAACGTGCGGAGACGACGGATCCGGTCACAATGTTCGTTCGAAGACAAATTCGAAGGCTTATGGACAGCGTCGATCTCGAAGCGGGGCGAAAGTTGGTCGTCCTCCGCTGCCCTCCCGCAGCATCTGTCGTCGTCGGCGAGGTTCTCCTGGAAGACCCAGACCGATTCGATATGCTTCCGTTCGTGCCGGAGATGAGTGATGCCCTCCGCCGGATGCAGAAGAACTCGCTCGTGGTGATGGCGTCCCCCGGTGAAGAGATCGCTCTATACGAAGATGCAGTCTTGAACTTTGTTTATACAAAAGCAGAGGCTGCGCGGATTTTCGAAAAAGCTTACGGCGTCCGACGCCCGATCGGCTGTCCGACGCTGGCGGACTTGCGCCGCGTCATCGTTACAACGACTGAGACGGACACGGCGCACGCAAGACTATCGTTGATCGCGTCACAGACGGGCGCGATCGAAGAGGAACAGAAACGGAAGGCGGAGGAAGCAGATCGCTACCGGTCGGCGCACCAAAACCGTCAGCAGGCGCGTTCGTCTGAGAACGCTCACACTGAACTCCATTATCCTGTCTCTCCTCGTGCATCTGAGCTGACCGGCTATGGCGATGCTGGTGACTGGGCGAAGGATTTGGCGATCGACGTTTCCGCTCTGAAGCACGGGAAGATCGCTGGCGAGGATCTTGATCGCGGCGCTTTGTTCTATGGTCCGCCAGGTACCGGCAAAACTCTCCTTGCACGTGCAATCGCGGCCGAAGCAGACATACCCATGATTTTAGGCGGATATTCGATCTGGCTCGACAACAAGGATTCTCGCGGTGACACGGCGATCAAATTGATCCGCGAGGCGTTTCGCGTGGCCCAGGCAAATGCGCCTTGCATCATCTTTATCGACGAAATCGATGCCCTCGGATCGCGCGGACAAAACGGGAATAATGAGAGCTGGTTTCGCCCGTTTATCACGACACTTCTTCAGGAAATCGATGGTGCGATGAACTCGCCGGGCATCATCGTCATTGCCGCAACCAACGATAAAGACAGCGTGGATCCGGCTCTACAACGTGCCGGACGTCTCGACCGCGCGTTCGAGATCGGGCTTCCGGACGAGACCTCTTTGGCGGGCATTCTCCGTTACCATCTCAACGACATCGATAGTGCTGCAATCGAGTCCGTCGCGGCGGCGCTGGCGGGTTCAGTGTCCGGCGCAGACATCGCGAAACTCGCAAGAGAGACGCGGAGAAAGGCTCGGCGATCGGGAGGCATCCCAACTGCGCAAATGCTGATTGAAGGGGCTTTGCCACCCGACGATCGATCTGAAGAAGAACGTTGGCGCGTCGCTGTCCATGAAGCTGGACATGCCATAATCGGAGCGGTGTGCGGACGCGTTCCCGAGTTCCTCTCGATCGTCAGTAAAGATGGGACTGGCGGACGCGTTCGCTTTCGTAAATCCGTTTCCGTGATGCCGGGCGCTTTGGAAGCGCAGGTTCTGACGCTACTCGGTGGACGAGTCGCCGAACTCGTCGTTCTCGGTTCATGCAGCGCAGGTGCTGCATGTGATCTTGCCGAATCAACAGCGCTTATCGCCGCTAACGAGACGTCCGGTATGGGCGATTGGCTGTCAGTCGGCGAGGTCTCCCGGGAAGCTATCGAGCGACGGCTGCGGAAACTTCATGCAGAGGGAACGCTGATCGCCTTACAACATAAGAATGAACTCGTGGAACTGGCGAAGCTCGCGATGGACAAACGGATTCTTTCGAGCCGTATGCTACGTTCGTTCCTTAAGAGCCATAGTATGCCGCTCTTCTCATCCAAGGTAACGCATCTCGAAAACGTCGCTCCCGGTCTGCCCTCTAACCCCACGGAACACCCCCGTTACTCTGCAATTTGTTAACACTTTTCCGCAATCACGAAACACGGAAACGGTTTGAATTAACAATTTTGCCATTTTCTATCAGATGACGACGTCATCGTTCGGGTGGTGACGACGTCATCGTTCGGGTGGTGACGACGTCATCGTCTTTCTGTTATAGGAGGATTTGAAGGTGTGCGGCCTGAAACGAATTCAGTGAGCCGATGAGAAAAAAAGATTTATCATCGCGTCAACGTCGCGCGTCAGCAAGATACCGTCAGAGGCGACGTGATGCTGGCATCCCCGCAGGGCCTCGTATCGATCGCGAGATTGCAGTGCTTTTGCTTTCGCATAACCTTCGCCTATCAGGTGACTTGATCGACCGACATCGACTGCGAGAAATCTGTCAAGTTGTCGCGCGTCGCTGTCAGTCGCGATCAGAGAACGTCATAAATGCGCACGCTCAGGTCGTGGAGGCCGTGAGGGCCCGCGCAGAAACCCTTCTCGCGCAATCATCGGTCTCCACCTTTTTCGAGCAGGAGATGAACGCAGCCATCAATGAGCCAGACACCAAATAGGAAACTGGACGCCTCTAAAATCCTATCCTTTGTGATTCTATCGGCCTGATCGAGATCGGGAGAATGGAATGCGCGGTCAGCCTGGGTTCTGGGATATCGAAGGGCGCTATGGCCGCCTGAGCGATGCTGGCGATCCGCTCGAGAAGCTGAACACGATTGTTCCGTGGGAAGTCTTTAGGAAGCCGCTCGTCAAGGCGCTGCAGCGTTCGGACGGCGCGAAGGGTGGCGGACCGCCTTACGATCCGGTCCTGATGTTTAAGGTCCTAGTCCCCCAAGCGCCGTATAATCTGTCCGACGATCAATCCGAGTTCCAGATCCATGATCGTTTGCCGTTCATGCGGTTTGTTGGGTTCGGTATCGCCGACGAGGTCCCGGACGCCAAGACGATCTGGTTGTTCCGCGAGCATCTGGCCGAGGCGGGCGCGATCCAGAACCTGTTCGCCTGCTTCGACAAGCATCTCGCCAAGGCCGGCTATCTGGCGATGGGCGGACAGATCGTGGATGCCACGATCGTCGCGGCGCCGAAGCAGCGCAATACCGAGGAGGAGAAGGCCGCGATCAAGGCCGGCGAGGTGCCGGAAGCCTGGAAGGACAGGCCTGCCAAGCTGCGCCAAAAGGATCGCGATGCGCGCTGGACTGTGAAGTTTTCGAAGGCCAGGTCGGCGGCGGAGGGAAAGCCGCAGCCTATCGACATCGCCGTCCCGGCATTCGGCTATAAGAACCACATCTCGATCGACCGTCGTCACTGCTTCATTCGGGGCTGGTCGGCAACGAGCGCCGCCGCCTGGGACGGCGCGCAATTGCCGGAGGTTCTCGATCGCCAGAATACGGGTTCGAAAGTGTGGGCGGGTACCGCTTACCGATCGAAGAAGAACGAGGACTGGCTGGAGGGTAGCGGCTTTACGTCGGACATCGACCGCAAGAAGCCGAAGGGCAGACCGATGAGTGAACGCACCTCACGCGCCAATGTCCGGCGCTCGGTGATCCGCTCGAAGGTCGAGCACGTCTTCGCCCGTCAGAAGGGTCCGATAGGCGCGTTTATCCGGACCATCGGCATCGTGCGCGCCGAGGCGAAGATCGGGATGGTCAATCTTGCCTACAATCTCACGCGTTTCGTTTGGCATCAGGGGCGAAGTGCGTCCGCATGACCGCGAAAGCGCCAATCATGCGGGTGGAAGACAGCCTGTACATCCTGAAAAGGCCTGAAACGCGAAGCTTCCGGGCTGGCGCGATCCCAATACACTGCTCAGGCCGTGTACTCCCGCTGAAAACCGAGTTCATTCGAGGTGTCCAAGTGTGTGAGGTCACGTTCGATGTCTGTGCGGACAATGTGCACCTGAGCCCTTCCGATCAAACGTTTGCAGAAAAACTAAATGAGCAGTAATATAGAACAGAGCCGATCGTATGCTTTGCATGATGAGAGCCGTAGCTCACCAGCGCACGCTGAGACACTCTCGCTTCACAGATGATTAAGACGATCTCTAGCAATTTATAGCCGCGCGCCTTCTTGGCTCATACTTCGCGGAGGTCCATCTCTCATCTCAAAATACATGCCCCCTCTAGCGTCAAAGACTACTCGTTTGATGATGGTACGCAGAGCGACCGCAACGTTTCTACGCAACACAAAAGTTTCATCTTGTTTCATTTGTCGGTAGAATTTGAAAAAATCGTCGAAAGCTTTTTCTGAATTTTCCGATTCGAGAAGCTTCGCTGCTTGCTTCTTGCTCTTGATCACAGCGTCAGCTGATTTCAACTGCGCTTCGAGGTCAGCGATTCTTCGAGGGACTTGCTGGCCAGCAAGTTCGCCGGTCTCGACCAGCTCAATCAAACGGCTCAATCGCTCAGCCAAATTATCACGCTGAACCATCAGTTCCCCGAGATCGGCTTCCGGAATTTTCTCTGATCGATCTTGGAATGCTTCGCTGCAGAGAATTACTAGCCCGTTCTCAAGCATATTGTAGTCGTATTTGAACGAATTACTACAGCCTCCTTTTAATCGCGAGGATCCACACTGCAAAACGGTCATGCCTCGGCGCCCCTTGTTCATATAGTGCATCCCTCCTCCGCATTCTGAGCAGAAGGCGATGCCAGAAACCAGGTTGCGCACCTTCCCGGCCGGATGGCGCACCGAACTCGAAGCACGTGCGCGTGTGGCCGCGAGCGAACGATAGAAGGTCCTTTCGTCGACAACCGCTGGAAAATAGTCGTCCACAGGCTGGTACGCGGGCGCTATGCGTGAAGCGGCGCCAGGGACAAAACGGCCAATGGTCGCTTCGTTTCCAAGCAGCTTTTTGACATAGCTGTCGTGCCAATATCGACCACGTCCGAACACAGGTACTTTCTCTGAGTTCAGCGCAATCGCGATAGCCCGAGAACCCATTCCGTCGATAGACATCGCAAAGATGCGTCGGACGACGGTCGCCCTTTCGGCAATGAGGCGGTATCCATCCGCGTCCTTCTCAAGCCACGCAGGACAAACT
Source organism: Fulvimarina pelagi HTCC2506 (assembly GCF_000153705.1). Lineage (GTDB taxonomy): Bacteria > Pseudomonadota > Alphaproteobacteria > Rhizobiales > Rhizobiaceae > Fulvimarina > Fulvimarina pelagi. The sequence goes on along the minus strand of NZ_DS022272.1, from coordinate 3,365,744 downwards.
CGGGTCATAGCTTTCCGCTCGGTCAGAGCCAGTTGCCTCTTCCGGTCCCACGCCGCTCCAACACGCTTTGCCTTAATGCTCGACTCTTCATGTGCCCTCATCATGATCACGATTGAAATCATCAACTCAAAGGGACGCTCGCCAACGGAGTCGCTCGAATAGAGGCGTCCATCGCCTAAGGTCACGATGATAATGCCGCGGTCGAGGAGGGTTAAAAACAGCCGTAGAGCGACGAGGACTTTTTCCCGCGATAATCGGTCTAGGCTTTCAACAAGAAGATAAGAGCCCGTGGGAACATCGCCTCGATCGACTTTGGCGATAAACGAGCCGAGCGCTGCATCGTCGAGGCGCTGGCGACCTCTAAAAGCTGATCGACCTTCGTCTCGCAACGTTTCGTCGAGGTCGAGCCCGTTGGAGTCAGCGTAGGCGCGTGCCGGCTCCATCTGGCGTCGAAGCGAATCGCCAAGACGCTGTTCGGGAGTAGAGAAGCGAATGTAGCTGTACGCTTTTGGCATTACGTGCACCGGGGTCTCAGCCTGTTCCGAATTCCGCAGGCACATAGCTTACAATAGATAATATGAGGCATACAATGCTGATGGTAGGGCCGCCCGGCTCCGGCAAGTCGATGCTGGCCCAGCGTCTTCCTTCGATTCTCCCGCCGCTCGGCGCGCGCGAACTTCTCGAATGCTCCATGATCGCATCGATCGCAGGCGAGCTTTCGGGTGGCAAACTGTCCGACCGCCGCCCGTTCCGCGCACCGCATCATTCCGCCTCGATGGCGGCCATGGTGGGTGGAGGCCTGCGCGCAAAGCCGGGCGAAGTCTCGCTTGCGCACCGGGGTGTGCTCTTCCTCGATGAATTTCCGGAGTTCAGCCCTGTGGTTCTTGACTCGCTCAGGCAACCCCTCGAGGCGGGCGAGAGCGTCATTGCCCGGGCCAATCATCGGGTGACCTACCCGGCCAAGATGCAGCTCGTCGCGGCGATGAACCCGTGCCGATGCGGGATGGCGGGCGAACCCGGCCATACCTGTTCGCGCGGCGCCAAGTGCGCGTCCGACTACCAGGCCCGCATTTCAGGTCCGCTTCTCGACCGGATCGACCTCAGGGTCGACGTCCCGGCGGTAACGGCGAGCGATCTCATTCGGCCCCATGCCGCCGAGACCTCCGAAACCGTGAAGGCGCGGGTGCTCGCAGCCCGTGCTGTTCAGGCCGAACGCTATTCGGGGCTTGGCCTCGCCGCCGAAACGGTCAATGCCCATTGCTCGGCCTCGATGATCGAGACGATAGCCGAACCGGATGCCGGGGGCCGCCAGCTGCTCAACGATGCTGCGGAACAGATGAAATTTTCCGCGCGCGCCTATCACCGCATTCTGAAGGTCGCGCGGACACTTGCCGATCTCGACGGCAGCGAGATGGTCCGCCGGATTCATCTCGCCGAAGCGATCTCTTACAGGGTCGCCGGCGAGCGGCTCCCGGCTGCAGCCTGAAGAACGGCGCAGCCCGCTTCTACGAAGAGCGAGCTTTGCCTTCTGCATATATCAGGCTCTCAGGGAGCCACCCGTCGCCCTTTCGACATTGGCTACGATCTTGTCCGAGACCGTCTCCAGGTCTTCCTCCGTCAGCGTCCGCTCAGTCGGCTGCAGCGCGACCTCGATAGCGACCGACTTGTTCCCCTCGCCAAGGGCACCGCCGGTGAAGACGTCGAAGACGCGGACTTCGTTAATGAGCTTCTTGTCGGCCCCGGCCGCAGCTTTGATGATCGCCTCTGCCTCGACCTCGCTACCAACGACGAAGGCAAAATCCCGACGTACGGGCTGCAGCGTCGAAATGTCGAGGACGGGCTTCGTCTTGGTCGCCTTGCGCTTTGGCTCCGGCAGTGCGTCGAGGAAGACTTCGAAACCGCAATGAGGCCCTGCAGCGTCGAGTTGCTTCAGCACTTTGGGATGAAATTCGCCAAATTCGGCGAGAACGACTTTCGGCCCGAGCTTCAAACGTCCCGATCGCCCCGGATGATACCAAGCGCTCGCCTCGCGATCGATCATGAGCCGCTCGACGGGAGCACCGGCGGCTTCGAGTACCGAAAGCGCATCGGCTTTCGCGTCGTAGATCGAGACCGCCGAAGCTGCCCCGCTCCAGGCACGTCCTGGCCCCTCTAGTCTAGCCGTACCGCGGCGGACACCGCCGGCGACGCGCTTCTGGTCGCCCGGCGTGTCGCCCTGGTAGACGCCGGCGACCTCGAAGATCGCGGCATCGCCATGTCCGCGCGCAGCGTTGCGCGCGGCCGACGAGATCAGGCCCGGTAGGAGAGAGGGCCGCATGTCCGACATGTCGGAAGAAATCGGATTGGTCAGCCGCAAGGCGTTCGATCCGCCACCGAACGCTTCGGCGTGTTCGCGCGGGATGAAGGTGTAGGTCACGGCCTCCACCATACCGCGCGTGGCCAAAGCCCGGCGAGCCGCCCTTTCGCGGATCTGCGCGAGGGTCAAGATACGCGTGTTGACCGAGCCCGGCGCAGCGAGCGGTTCTGGCATAATTTCATCGACGCCGACGATCCGCATCACCTCTTCGACGAGATCGGCCTTGCCGTCGATATCCGGTCGCCAGGTCGGCACGGTGACCCGGACGTCGGCGTCGCTCTTTCCCGCCTCGACTTCGAAACCGAGCCCTTCGAGGATCGCACGCTGCCGCTCGGGGGCGACGTCGAGCCCGGTGAGCCTGCGCACTTCTGTATAGGGAAAATCGATGATCGACATTTCGATCGGCACGACGCCCTCGATCACGCGCTTGGATGCCTCACCGCCGCAGATCTCGAGAACGAGCTTCGTCGCAAGGTCGAGACCCGGTTCCATTTGGGCCGGATCGACGCCGCGCTCGAACCGGTAACGCGCGTCGGATACGATACCGAGCGAGCGTCCGGTGCGCGCCGTCGCCAGCGGGTCCCACAGAGCGGACTCGATCAGCACCTCGGTCGTCGTTTCGTCACAGCCCGAAGCTTCGCCACCCATGACGCCGGCGATCGACTCGACGCCGTTCTCGTCGGCGATGACGCAGACCGTTTCGTCGAGCTCATAGGTCCGCTCGTCGAGCGCGATCAGCTTTTCACCAGCCCTTGCCTGCCGAATTGTCAGATTGCCGTGCACCTTTGCGGCATCGAAAACATGGAGCGGCCGGGCGCGATCGAAGGTGACATAGTTGGTGATGTCGACGAGGGCGTTGATGGGACGCAGGCCGATCGCCTTCAACCGCTTCTGCATCCACTCCGGAGAGGCGCCGTTGGTGACCCCCGAGACCTTCCGCAGCGCGAAGCCATGGCAAGTTCCGGTCTCGACACTGACGACGACTGGGCAAGCCCCTGTCCCCTCGATCCGTTCGATCGGCGGCGTCTTTACAGTGCCGAGACCCGAAGCGGCGAGATCGCGCGCGATCCCGGCCACCCCCATCGCATCCGGATGGTTGGGTGTGAGATTTATTTCGATCACGGGGTCTGCGAGTTCGGCATAATCGGCGAACCGGGCGCCCACAGGTGCTTCGGCCGGCAGATCGATGATCCCATCATGCTCTTCGGACAGTTCCAGTTCGCGTTCGGAGCACATCATGCCGAAACTCTCGACACCCCGGATCTTCCCGACGCCGAGCGTGGTATCGAGGCCCGGAACGTAATCGCCCGGCCGGCCGAGCACGCCGACAAGACCTTTGCGTGCGTTCGGGGCGCCACAGACCACCTGGATCGGCTTGCCCTCGTTCACGTCCGGGCCGGCCTCCACCATGAGCACGCGCAGCTTGTCGGCATCGGGGTGCGGCTCGGCCGAGACGACCCGGGCGATCCGGAATGCGTTGAAGGCTGCACGATCGTCGACACTCTCGACCTCAAGCCCGATCGCAGTCAGCCGGTCGCAGATCTCGGCCAGCGTGGCATTGGTCTGAAGATGATCCTTCAGCCAGGACAGGGTGAACTTCATTGGGCTTCGTCCCACAGAATAGATGCGGCGCGTTCACCGGTCGCGCATGAGACGCTGGTGGACGCTAGAAATTGTTCGCTCGACGGACCTTCAGACGATTACGGGAACGGCCGTTCCCGCTGGCGTGTTCACAACGGGCTCGAGCGCACTCTAGGAGCCTTTGCGGCAACGGCGAGCGATACGCACTAGAACAGGCAAAGGAGGAGAAGCAAGCCGAAGGGCATCATGCAACGACCGCATCCTCAGTCTTCGGAGCGACCATCTTTCCGCCCGCCGCCCAATGGGGCGTCTTCGCCCTCCGCACTGCCCGTCATGTCGCTGGCTACCCGGCGGACTGCGGCATTCGCATGAACAAAGCGATAGGTAAGCAGCGCGATCGCCGAGAAGAGAAGCGTCATGAAGATCAGGACAACCGTCGAGTGACCGCTTTCGAAGGCGAGACCGAAAAACGTCCAGGTAATGACCGTCCCGACGAGAAGGCATGCGAGCGCAGCAGGCGTCGCAGGAAGTTTCTGGTAGATGATCGAGAACAGGACGACAGTTGCAAGGGCTACGATCCATCGGCCTGGTGAGATGAAAAGATCGAAAAAGCTATCATCGAAGAAGAGAGCCGATACTCCGTCGAAAACGAGTTTTCCGATGATCGTGCCGGAAAGGACGGCAATGATCTCGAGCGTGAGCGAACGCGGACTCATCAGGTTTCGGCCTTATCGTTAAGCAGTCGGAAGGAAAGCGGCGGGTTTCCGTCTGGTTCCGAACTAGCATCGAGCCGGCGTCAGACAACCGTGGGCATAGGCATGGGAGCAGGGACGATGGGAACATCATCGGCCATGATGACTGCATGGGATTACGGCGCAGACACCCACTGCCTGTCGTCATAATATCACACGGATCGCGTGCTCGTTAGGCGATGGAGGCGCGATGCGTGAGCTTTAACGCAAGTTCCACGCAAGCCATGCTAGCACTGCAGCATGATCACGATCCTCCGCCCCGCTCTTGCCGCCGCCCTCGCGTTTTGCCTCGCGGGTCCCGTTCATGCCGCTGTCGAGGCGCTCGATCCGCGACCTGAGATCAGCTTCCAGGCCGATGCCGATCCCGGCACGATCGTCGTCAAGACCGCCGAGCGCAAGCTCTATCTCGTCACGGGACCCGGCAAGGCCATGGTCTACGACATCGCCGTTGGCAAACCGAGCGAGCAGTGGTTCGGCAAGAGCTGGGTCTCACGCAAGCGGCGGGCGCCCACCTGGGTTCCGACGCCGTCGATGCGCGAGCGGAACCCCCGCTTGCCGCAGTCGATCGGCCCCGGACCGAAAAACCCTCTCGGCGAGCGTGCCATCAATCTCGGTTGGGGGGCTTATCGCATACACGGCACCAACAATCCGCGTTCCATTGGCAGTGCGGCCTCGGCGGGCTGCTTCCGCATGCGCAACGCCGACGTGAAGGATCTCTTCGAGCGCGTCCATGTGGGCGCTGAAGTCCGCGTCCTGCGGTAAAGGCCGCGAGCGCTGCAGCACAGGGTTCTTCAAACTTCGGCCATGCTTTTCGTGTCCTAGCTTTCTAAGGGGATACGAGGGGTTCAGCCGTGGTCACTCCAACAGCGCGCGCTCTTTTCGCCGGCGCAATCGTCGCGGGTGCGATGGGCGTTTCCATGCCGGCATTTGCCCATCCGCACGTCTTCGTCGAATCCAATGTGGAGATCGTCGGCGACAAGACCGGCCGATTCACCGCGATCCGCAACGTATGGCGCATGGACGAACTCTTTTCGTCTTCGGTCGTGGTCGATTTCGACAGCAATGCCAACGGCGCGCTCGATCCGGCGGAACTCGATGCCGTCGGCGAGACGATCCGTCAGTCGATCGTCGACTGGCGCTACTACACCTTCGCCGAACTCGGCAGTCGCGACGTGAAATTCACAGATCCGGACAAGGTCCATGCGATTTTCGAGGAAGGCCAGCTGATCCTCTTCTTCGAGATGCCGGTGGCGGAAGAGATCGATCTTCGAACGCAGCCCATCAAAGTCTCCAATTTCGACGAGAGTTTCTTCGTCGCCTTCGACTTCAAGGATGTCGACGCCTTCAAGCTGATCGGTCTGCCGGACGGCTGCCGCAAGGCACTGGACGTTCCGGACGAAGACGAAGCTGCGCAGGAGTGGATGGACAGCATCGCTTCGCTCGGACCGGACGAAGAGGTCGGCGAAGAAGGCGGCCAGTTCGCCGACGTCATGGCGACTCGGCTCGAAGTCTCCTGCGGGGCACAGAGTTGAGCGCGAAGCAGGTTGCGCGGGTCCTCGCCGGCGGCGTTCTCGTCGCGATGGTTCCTGTTGCAGACGCACTCGCCAAATCCTCGCTCGGCATCGGCACGGCGGACAGCACCGCTCCGGTCGGGGACGGCCTCTTCTCCGGCATATTCACCCAGATCGCGGTGTGGCAGCGCGAGTTCTTTTCCGCGCTTCGCCATGCACTCGTCGGTCTGAAACGCGGGGACGACGCTCTTTTCTATCTGGTTGCCCTGTCGCTCGCCTACGGTATTTTTCATGCCGCCGGTCCGGGCCATGGCAAGGCGGTGATCTCGGCCTACATGCTGGCGAGCCGGGCTCAGTTGCGACGCGGCATCCTGCTTTCCTTCGTATCGTCAGGCGTCCAGGGCCTCACGGCGCTCCTCGTCGTCGGTGGTGGATGGTATCTGCTGCGCGGCACCGGCATCTCGATGACCGACGCGACGAACGGCGCGGAGATCGCGTCCTATGCGCTCGTCCTCCTCGTCGGACTCTATCTGCTCGTCAAATCAGTGGGAAAGCTGATGCGGGAACCGATCGTTAGAGGGATCGCACAGCGCAGCGTCGGACCTGTCCAACGGCTTTACAAACGCAAGCCGGAGACCGGGCTCTCGCTCGCCTTTTCCGGCGCGGGCATGGCGGATTGGCGCAGCGCGGATGACGCGCGCTCTCCGGGCGCCTCGCGATTTGCTGCGGCCGAGGCCTTCGAAAAGGAGACCGTCTGCGCCGAAAGCGCGGAGGCCTGCGACTGCGGCCGGGCGCACATGCCGGCGCCCGAAGCGGTATCGCAACCGCTGACGCTCCGATCCGGCCTCGCGGCTGTCTTTGCCATCGGCCTGCGCCCCTGCACCGGCGCCATCGTCGTTCTGACCTTCGCGCTCTTGAACGAACTCTACGCCGGCGGCGTCCTCTCGGTCTTCGCCATGTCGCTCGGTACGGCGACGACGGTGTCCGCCATCGCGGCGATCACCGTGCTCGGTCGCGGCGGGCTCGAGCGTTTCGGCCGCAGGACACGCTTTGCCGGGATGCTCGGCAGGAGCCTTGAGGTTTCAGGCGCCCTCCTCCTGACACTCGTCGGGCTTGGCCTCCTGGGCGGCGCTCTCGCGGGCTAGACATTCGGGGCCCGAGTCCGAGGGGCATGTCAGCCCGCAAATGCGGCAAGGGCAGCTTCGACTGCCGGACGGAAGAGTACAAGCCCCATCGGTGCGAAGCAGAGCATGAGAACGTTGAAGACGACAACGCACCAGACGATTTTGTCGCCGCGCGACATGGGCTGTCTGGAGGGTTCCGGTGGATGCCACTCGTTCTTTTCGTCCAGGAACATCGCGAATTGCGCTCTTTTCATCCGCCGAAACAAAGACGTATCCCGAAAAGCGGTGATCTCAGTCTAGCGGTTATGAAGTTTCCTGTCATATCGCCGGACGAAGGCAATTCGACGCGTGGGTCGCTTCGAGTTCGGCAAGACGTCTAGGCGCTATCCGTGTTACCGGCGGCCGTGCGGAAGCAGTGCTTCAGATAGCGCCAGTCTTACATAGCGTCGGGCGGACGAACCACTTCAACCGGCTCGACGCTCAGGATATTGGCCGAGACCGCATGGATCCGGACACGCGTTCCCTCGGGCAGATCCGGGCCTTCGACGGTCCACCAGCTGTCGCCAATCTTCGCGCGACCCCGGCCGGAGGTAATCGCCTCGGTTAGAACTGTTTCGCGCCCGACGAGCCGGCGCGCCGGATTGTCCGGCATCTCGTCTCCCTTGCCGCGGCTCGAACGATACCACCGGCCGCCGAGATAGATCGCCGCGGCGCTAACGGTGGCAAAGGCAATCAACTGCTGGCTGATGCCGAAGAGGCTGTCTGGCAGAAAAAAGGCGTTCGTGCCGACGACGAGGGCCGCAAGCCCGAAGAATAACAGATAGACACCTGGCGAGGCGAGTTCGAGCGCAAGCAGCAAGAAGCCCGCGATCCACCACCAGTGTTCCGGCTCGAACGATCCGGGCATCGACTCAGCCTCCGTCGCGGTCCCATGACGAGCGAGTGGTAAATTCCGGCGGGCCGGCCTGCGGACCACTCGGACCGCTTGGCCGGTTCGGCCGCGACCGCGCCTGGTTCGTAGGGGGCGTCTGGGCCGCCGGCATGTCGCCGAAGGTCGCCCGCGCGAGCTCTGCGATGCCCGCGATGGACCCTGCGAGGGAAGACGCCTCCATCGGCATCAGAACGACGCGCTGGTTCGGCGCCGACGCAATCCGACCGAGGGCCTCGGTGTATTTTTGCGCGACGAAATAGTTGATGGCCTGGACATCGCCGGCCGCGATGGCATCCGAGACCATCTGTGTCGCCTTCGCCTCGGCTTCAGCCTGGCGTTCGCGCGCTTCGGCATCGCGGAATGCGGCGTCGCGCTGGCCTTCCGCTTTGAGGATCGCCGACTGCTTTTCGCCCTCTGCCCTAAGGATCGCGGCGCTTTTTTCGCCCTCCGCTTCAAGGATTTCGGCTCGCTTCTCGCGCTCCGCCATCATCTGCCGCGCCATCGCGTCGACAAGGTTCTTCGGCGGGTTGATGTCCTTTATTTCGATCCGGGTGATCTTGATGCCCCAAGTGTGCGAGGCGTCGTCGACGACGCGCAGGATGCGTTCCGAGATCGAATCACGGTTCGACAAGAGATCGTCGAGATCCATCGAACCCATGACCGATCTGAGATTGGTCATGACCAGATTAAGGATCGCATATTCGAGGCCGGACACTTCGTAGGCGGCCGCTCGAGCGTCGAGAATCTGGTAGAAAGCGACGCCGTCAGCGGCGACCGATGCATTGTCCCGTGTGATGACCTCCTGGGTCGGCACGTCGAGCACCTGCTCCATCATGTTCATCTTGCGGCCGATCCGCTCGATGAAGGGGATCAACAGGCTGAGACCGGGCGTGAGCGTGCGCGTGTAGCGGCCGAAATTCTCGACGGTCCAGTTGTAGCCCTGGGGCACGATCTTGATGACCGAGGACAACACCAGGACCGCAATGACAACGAGAACGACAAGCGCGATGAGGCCGGGGGTGACGGCGAGAAGATCCATGCGGCGAAACTCACGATTGTGCAGCCCGGACGGGACGGCTTTTCGGAAGTATCGTTCGGGCCAGAACGCGACGCAAGCACCGGGGTCCGCCGCCTGACACCATGGCGAACATCAGATGAAGGGCGCCGCAAGGGCGATCAGCCCGTTGGCGAGGAGAAGGCAGGCGACGGCGAAAGAGCCGAGATCCTTGCCATGCTTGGCGGTCCGGCTAAAGCCCGGCGAGATGTGGTCGAGAAGCTCCTCGATCGCCGTGTTCAAGGCCTCGACGGCAAAAAGGGCAAGTGCGGCGACCCCTTGGAGTAGGATTAGCCAGAGCGGCGAAGCAAAGCCGAGATGCCAAATGGCGACGGCGGCGAAAGCCAGCGCCTCCTGACGGAAGGCCGGTTCCTGCCATAGCCGTCCGAGGCCTGCCAGCGTATAGCGCGTGGAATGCAAGAGATGGCGCAGGCCCTTTTCTTTGGGCGGAACGGCGCGATCATCGTGCGAGTCGTTCAAAGACAAAGATCCTGAGATCGGAACTCGGCGGCGCGCAGCATCTGCCGGTTAGCTGCCACAAGCACGATCAGGCCCTTCGGCATCGTGTTTCGAATGTCGGCGGCAAGAGTCGCAATAGCAGGAAAAACGTCGCCGCAAGCCACGACAGACAGCCACGGTAATTGAAGAGATAGCTTGGGAGGTTGGCACGCCCAACGGGACTCGAACCCGTGTTTCCGCCGTGAAAGGGCAGCGTCCTAGACCGCTAGACGATGGGCGCAACGCGGGGGTATCTACGAGGTGTGAGCCGATCTTGCAAGCGTTGAATGCGCAATCGGGCAAAGAAATTGGACCTTCGGCAACTCGGAGGGACTTGTCGCCGATTCAGCCGCGACGGCGACACCGCCAATTCCATTCGCGCTTCGGGCCCACATCGATGTGGATGGCTTTGGTGTGGCAATAAGTGCCGACCCCGCCGCGGCCAGGCAGCGACTTCACGAAGGCGGCGACAGCCCGGTTGTTGGCATTGGGAATGACGATATCCGCAGCCTTGCACGCCATGTGCTGCGAAGCTTTGGCGCCACGAACGCGGCGGTTGTGTTCCGGGCTGCGATAGCCGGAGGTAACGACGACGCGCTGGCCGAAACGCTGCTCGATGGCGCGGATCATGCCGACCAGCTGGCGCGGGAAACAGTCGGTTCGCACGTTCTCCCGCTGCACTCTCAATCCGTTTGGACTGAGGCGCGCGAAGCCACCGCCGAGCGCAGCCACCTCATAGGCGGCGTCTTCAAGCGCATCTTCGTCGGCCGATGCCCGCTGCCCGATCTCGAAGATGGAACTTGGATCTACGCCGGGCAGACTTCCGTCTTCGCTCGTCGGTGCACCTTCGCGGTTAAGAACGACGCGGCGTCCCTTTCCGCGCTCTGCGTTGGCGATAGGCGTGCGTGCCTCTTTGCGGGCAAAGAGGGACTGGAAAAGCGAAAGGCCGCCCCCAGAAGAAGCGCCGCTGGCAGAGCCGCCTTCACCGACCCGACCTCCAGCATAGGCCGCGACGGTCTCGCCGCCGTTGGAAAGCGGCACCAGCGCACCATCGCGATCTTCCGCGTTCCCGGGCGAGGCTGCGGCGACCCTTTCGGCCGCTTCTTCGGAGACCTCTACCGTGCCAGAGTCCGCATCACCCTCGAGGGAGGAAACGTCAACCTCAGGGGCATCACTCACATCGACCGGGCCATCGTTCTGCGCAACTTCGGACGACTGGGTCAGGCCAAACGAAGTGACGTCGCTGATCCCGGACATGCAGCCTGACAACAACGGAGTGAGCGTAAGCGCGGTCGCAAGCAGGACGCAAGAACTCGAAAGTCGCTGCCCTGCTCGACGCTTGGGCCCTAACGGGTGCTGCGCCGTGTACGCACGGAAATTTTGAGGACGGCATGCGTCATCGATCGTCACTCTATCGATCCCTCTCCAGCAAAACGGCCCGTGCCCCTGCCGCTTCTTCTGCTTTTGCCCGCCTCGATCATCCCCATGATCGATTCAGGCCGATTGTGCGCGGAGACAAGACCGTCGCCGCAGCGTGGACGCATTATCCTAATGGATTCAGCGTCAGCATCTCGACGCCCGTTGCGGATCGTCGCTCAAAGTCCGATCACGGACCGTGCACAATCAGCGCAGGTCCTGCCGAAGAGTCAAACGAGGCCGAGGGTTTTCGGCCCCGCATCGTCCTTCGGTGACGAATTGTTCATGATTGGTGAATGAGGCGGGTTTGTGGAGTATGTCGCCCCTACCCTGCCACGATCACCAGGATCCGGTGTTGCTCATAGAGGCCCAGGGCTCCTTCGGCTGGAGAGCGTCGCCCTTTTGCAGCAGCTCGAAAGAAATTCCGTCGGGGGACTTGATGAAGGCCATATGCCCGTCGCGCGGCGGCCGATTGATGATGATGCCGTTGTCCATCAGTTTTTGACAGGTGCCGTAGATATCATCGACCGCAAAAGCGAGATGGCCGAAATTGCGTCCGCCGGTGTATTCTTCCGGGTCCCAGTTGTAGGTGAGCTCCATCAGCGGAGCCTTGGTGTCTTTCGCCTGCGGCAGGTCGTCGGGGGCGGCGAGGAATACGAGCGTGAAGCGGCCCTGTTCACTCTCTTTGCGATTGGTCTCCACCAGGCCGAGCTTGTTGCAGTAAAAGTCGAGCGAGGCATCAAGATCGCTGACGCGGACCATCGTATGCAGATAGCGCATTGTGATTCCTTCGAGATAGCTTTGTGTTTGCGATGACCCCAGACGCGAAAGGGGCCCGCGCGGACCCCTTAAGCTTGGTCTTTGCCTTCGATCGCCCAGAGGGGCGAACGAGGAAAACTTACATCATCGACTCGCGGGCCTGCTCGACGGCAGCCATGCAAGCCTCCTCATTCCCCTCGTCGAGCGCCATCTGAGCTGCGGCGAGATGTGCCGAGACCATCTGCTGGTCGCCGGCCATGCTGGAGCCCTCGGCCATCGAGGGGGAGTCGGAACTCGTCGAAGCGCTGCCGGAGGCTGCCATGTCGGCGGAGCCGGAGTCGCTGCTCATCGAGGAGTCCGTCGAGGAGGCGCTGTCAGAGGCGGCCATGTCGCTGTCGGCGGAAGTAGACCCGGACGATGCAGTGTCCGAGGACGCCATATCGCCGCTCGATGACTCACCCTCGTCACGCTGTTCCGCTTCGCCCGCAGCGGCCTGCTCCGAAGCGTCGTCGTTACCCGAAGCCTCATCGGTCAGCGCCGGCGTCGGAGCGACGCCGCTAAGCGCGCCCGTCGCATTCTCGGTGTCACTCTGGCCTTCGACATCACCCTGAGCCGTAAAGGTCGGTTCGTCCGTCGTTACGGCAGTTTGATCGACGCCGCCTGGCGTCTCCTCGGCAGGGGTGGCTTCGGAGCCGTCCGGAGACATCGATTCTCCACTGGATGCGCTCGCCGAATCCGAGCTCGAAGAGCTGTTCATTGAAGCCGAGCCCGACGCGGATGCGTCGCCCGCCATATCGCTCGAACCGGACGACATCTCGCCCGAGCCCGAGGCTGAAGCGCTGCTATCGGTACCCGCAGTCATCGAGCCGGCAGCGGCCATCGAACCGACCTGCTCCTTCAATTCCGCGAGTTCATCGGAGCATGCGGCGAAGGCGCCATTCGCGGTGATGGTCGCGGCGGAGAGCGTCAGTGCAGACGCGAGGATGTGCAGACGTTTCATGACTGTTCCTCCCAAAGGAATTCATTGTGCCCGCCTCAGCAACAGGCTCTTGTCGCCATGGGTTCCCCCGGGCCCTCATTCGCAACCCGTCATTTCGAGAGACGGCTAATCACTCATTCTGATCTTGGAACAATGACTTCGGGATTTTTCAGGCGTTCCAACTGGTTGAGCCTCGAATCGCCGAAACGCGGTTACAACGGATGGCGTGGCGTCGAAGTCAGCGGGGGCGTTCAGAACGGACGTAGCGTAAATATGGGGGCAATTCGCATCCAATTGCCCGTAGGCCCTTGCGCCGTTGCAACCAATTAATGCTAAACTCATCGTAATTCGGTTGCGTAAAGGCGGATCATCCGAATGGCGGAGCGGACGTCCACTGGTCTGGAAAGTCATGACGAGGAAGTCGAAGCGACGGCGAGTATCGACGTCGGTGTCGTTTCAGGTCACATCAAATGGTTCGACGTTGCCAAAGGCTTCGGCTTCATCGTGCCGGACGACGAAAGTGCGGATGTCCTCATTCATGTGACATGTCTGAGGCGCGACGGATACGCCACGGCGCTGGAGGGTGCACGCGTCGTTTGCGAGGTTCAGCGCAGCGAACGTGGGCTTAGTGCGTTCCGCGTTCTGTCTATGGACTCGTCTACCAGCGTCCACCCATCGCAGATGCCCCCGGCCCGTACCCACAACCAGGTCACCCCGACAAGCGACCTCGTCACTGCTACGGTCAAGTGGTTCAATCGGACCAAGGGTTACGGTTTCCTGACGACGGGCGAAAACGACGAGGACATCTTCATCCACATGGAGACACTGCGCCGGTTCGGCATGACCGAACTGCGGCTCGGCCAGGAGGTGAAGGTGCGCTATGGTATCGGTCGCAAGGGGAAGATGGCGGCGGAGGTGCACCCGGCGGACGCAAGACCCGCTTCGCACTGAGGTCGCCGTCCAATCACCGCAATCTGGAACCGCTCGCCCTGCAGCATCCGCCTTGATGTAGACGGCAGACCCTGCCATCTCCTTTCTCGATGCCCGTCCCGGTCGCGACCGACGACCGAAGCCGGCCTTCTGCTCGGAGGAACTCCATCCCATGCGCATTTTGATCCGCGTTCTCGCCGCAGCATTTGCCTTGTCGACATTCGCGCTCCTTGCTCCGACTTCGGCAGAGGCGGACGAAGTACGCCTCGTAACCAGCGAAGCGACCCATGTCATCGACGCCGAAATTGCTGACACGGACGAAGAGCGCCGGACCGGCCTCATGTTCCGAGAAGAAATGGCCGAAGATGCAGGCATGCTGTTCGAGTTCGGGATGACCCGGGAGGTCGGAATGTGGATGAAGAACACGCTCATCCCGCTCGACATGCTCTTCATCGAAGAGGACGGCACGATCCTCACCATTGTACGCAACACCAAGCCTCTCTCGCTCGACGTCATCCCTTCCGGCGGTCCGGTGCGTTACGTGCTCGAACTCAATGGTGGCGCGGCGAAGCGGCTCGGTGTCGAGCCGGGCGACAAGGTCGAGCACGAGTCGATTCCGCCAGCAGGCGACAGCAGCTGACCACCCTTGCAATAGCGCCTTTCTGGCGTTATTGGGCAGGCGTTGATCGAGCCGTCCGGCAGGGCATGCCGTGGCGGCTCTCGATGCTTTCGCGGCGCTTTTGACGGGATCGCGGGTGGTTTTCTCGATCGGAAAACCGAGCCGGAGGTCTCTTTTTTGCGCGATGCGAACCTTAAGCCAAGGAGAGCAAAATGCCCAAGATGAAGACCAAATCGAGCGCCAAGAAGCGCTTTTCCATGACTGCTACCGGCCGCGTCAAGGCCGGTCATGCCGGCAAACGCCACGGCATGATCAAACGCTCCAACGACTTCATTCGCGACGCGCGCGGCTCGAAGCTTCTCTCGAAGCCCGACGAGCGCATCGTCAAGCTGTACATGCCTTACGACCGCTAAGCGTGGACTTTTCGGCATCACGAACGAATTCGAAGGAGATTAGATCATGGCACGCGTGAAACGGGGCGTAACCGCCCATGCCAAGCACAAGAAGGTTCTGAAGGCCGCGAAGGGATTCTACGGCCGCCGCAAGAACACCATCCGCGCCGCGAAGGCCGCGGTTGACCGGTCCAAGCAGTACGCGACGCGCGACCGCCGGGCCAAGAAGCGGAACTTCCGTGCTCTCTGGATCCAGCGCATCAACGCCGCGGTCCGCGAGCACGGCCTGACCTACGGCCGCTTCATCGATGGCCTCAACAAGGCCGGCATCGAAGTCGACCGCAAGGTTCTCTCGGACATCGCGATCCACGAGCCGGAAGCCTTCAAGGCCCTCTGCGACCAGTCGAAGACCGCTCTTGAATACCTTAAGGGCGAGGGTCAGTTCCCGAACGCCTACGAGCGTGCGGTTGGCGAGAAGAAGGCCGCTTAAGAAGCGCAGCTCCCGAATGGAATTTCGAAAAGCCCGTGGTTCGTGCCGCGGGCTTTTTCCATGTCGGAAGACAACCGAGGGCCTGCTTCTGCGATGGCGCCTATTCCGATGGGTCGCTCTCCTCCCGATCCCGCTCGTACCGCGTCATTGTTGCGAACTCTGGCAGCCAGGATTCGCGGCGGATGGTCCAAAGCTCGTATGTCGGCGTCAGCAGGTCCGGCGCGTCGAAAGAACCGAGATTGACCTCGATCTCGTCGCCCGTTCGCGGAAAGACGGACGAACCGCAGCGGGAGCAGAAGAAGCGACCTTCATAGCTCTCTGGCTCACCCTCGATCGTAACGGCCCTTTCCGGAAAGATTGCGGAGGCGTGAAACAGCGCGCCGTGGTGCTTACGGCAATCCATGCAGTGGCATAGACCGACTCGGGAGGGGCGGCCATGCGCCACGAACCGAACCAATCCGCACAGGCAGCCGCCTGCGATGGAAGACTTATCAGGCGATTCGCCCGGCATGATCCGTCTCCTTTGGAGCGCGCGGGTGACGGCTCCCGCCCACGCCGCGACTGCGCCAGCCTATCGTCCGGTCTGAGACCTGACCATCCGACCGCGACATTGAACCTCCTGCATGGCATTCATGCTTTCGAGACTTGCGTCCTCGCCTGCCAGGTCATTCGGGGGGAAGTGAGGTTGCCGCCCGTGGATGCGGAGAACGATTGTTGTGCTGGGAGAGATAACACTTCCTCCGTAACGCCGGACACTTCGCTCTTGTCGGCGGATACGCCTGCCCCTCCGCTTCCATCGCATCGCACCATGCGTTAACGAGGCGCAAGATTTGGCCGGAAGAAACCGGCCCTGTGAATTCTGGAGATACCGCGTGAGCGAGACCCTTGAAACCGAACTGATCGCGGCGATCGATACGGCCGAGGACGAAGCCGCCCTCGAGGCGATCCGCATTGCCGAACTCGGCAAGAAGGGCCGCATATCCGAGATGATGAAGAGCCTCGGCAAGATGAGCCCCGAGGAGCGCAAAACCGAGGGGCCGCGTCTCAACGGTCTGCGCGACCGGGTGCAGGGCGCGATCACCGCCCGGCGCGAGGCTCTTGCGGACGCCGCGATCGAGCGGCGTCTCGCCTCCGAGCGGGTCGACGTGACGCTCCCCGTGCGGCCCTCGCCGGCCGCGCGCGGGCGAATCCATCCGATCAGCCAAGTGATCGACGAAATCACCGCAATTTATGCCGACATGGGATTCACCATCGCCGAAGGTCCGGACATCGAGACGGATTACTACAACTTCACGGCGCTGAATTTCCCGGAAGGCCATCCAGCCCGCGAGATGCACGACACGTTCTTCCTGCAGCCGGACGCGAACGGCGAGCGCAAGGTGCTGCGCACCCATACCTCGCCGGTGCAGATCCGGACGATGGAGACGCAGAAGCCGCCGATCCGCATCGTCATTCCCGGCAAGACCTACCGGCAGGACTCCGACGCCACCCATTCGCCGATGTTCCACCAGCTGGAAGGCCTCGTCGTCGACGACAAGGCCAATATCGCGAACCTGAAATGGGTGCTGCAGGAGTTCTGCAAGGCGTTCTTCGAGGTCGACAGCCTGAAGATGCGCTTCCGGCCGTCCTTCTTCCCGTTCACCGAGCCCTCCATGGAGGTCGACATTCAATGCGATCGATCCAGGCCCGGTGAGGTGCGGTTCGGTGAGGGTTCGGACTGGATGGAGATCCTCGGCTGCGGCATGGTGCATCCGAACGTTCTGCGCGCGGGCGGGCTCGACCCGGACGTCTATCAGGGCTTTGCCTGGGGCATGGGCATCGACCGCATCGCCATGCTGAAATACGGTATGCCCGACCTTCGCGCTTTCTTCGATGCCGATGTCCGCTGGATCGAGCACTACGGCTTCCGCCCGCTCGACGTGCCGACGCTGTTTGGCGGTCTCAGTCAGTGATCGAGTAGGTCGATCGGCATCCACTGTCTGCACCGAGCGGTTCGAAGCGCCTTGTCCCCTCGCGAACTGACATCAGGCCTTTTGTGGATGCTCATCGGGATCGGTCGGCCGCGCGTCTTTCTCCGTATGAATGCGTCCTAAGGGCGATGCGACCAATTCTTGCCAAGCGAGTTGTAGCCTCGAAGAAAGGCGAGGCAGAAAGCAGTGTCGATCGGCGAACGGGTCGTCAAACATGGCGGTGAACTGCTTGGTGTCTGGCAACATGTCTGGACGCCCTCGCAGATCCGTTATGTTGTGTGCATTCCCGCACGCAACGAAGCCGCACGCATCGACCGCTGTCTGACGTCCATACACAGCGAGTTTAGCAGGCAGGCGCATATTGTGCTCGTCGTCAACGACAGCGACGACGAGACACTCGACATCGTTTCATCGCTGATCGCCAGCGGCGCCGTCTCCGCCACACTGGTTGCAATTCGGTGGAGAAACGGGCTCGGTACAGCTCCGAGAGCGCGAGCACTGGCCTTCGACCTTGCCGGTTTGGTCGCTTCCGAAGCCCGGCTGTTTTCGACCGACGGCGATACCATGGTCTGCCGAGGCTTGATGGACGCCTACGATGCCGCTTTCGACGAGGGGTTCGATCTGGTTTGCGGCCAAATCGACTTTCTTCCGGACGAGGCTCTCCACCTCCCCTGGCTGGACCCCAGCCGCGATGACGCAATCCGCATCTATCGCGACGCGAGTCGCCACATCGTAAGCCTGACCTTCCCCGACCACGATAACCCCTGGCCCCATCATGGGAACATCGGCGGTGCGAACTTCGCCATCACTGCGGACGCCTATCGGCGAGCGGGCCCCATTCCACTGGTCGCGTTCGGCGAAGACCGTGCCTTGCGACGGCGATGCGAAGCCCATGGTTTGCGGATCATCTACTCAGCCCTGCCTCGCGTCGAGACCTCGTGCAGGCTCGACCGATCCGCCACCGGCGGGCTTTCAGCGGAACTTCAGCGCAATCGAACCGAACTAGATCCGATGGTCGACGAGGCATTGGAGACGCCTGTCCGCTTCCTGCATCGTCTGCAAATGCGTGATCTCGTCGAACGAGGAGAGAGCAGGCCGCGGCTGATAGACACTCTTATCCGTGGCAGCATGGCGCCTGAACGGTCGCGTCACCTGGCGAGTCTTTCAAGCCGCTCTATGGCCTGGTTCCATATCGAGGACGAGCTTCCCGCCCTTCGCCGTGAACGCCTGACATTCAGCGTTATGGAGCGGCATTTGCCCGAGCTTCTGCGCCTTCGGGACAAAATTGCAAAAGCTCCGCCCGGTAGCCCTCCGTTTGACGCAGG
The DNA here is from genome assembly GCF_000153705.1 of Fulvimarina pelagi HTCC2506. Classification (GTDB taxonomy): domain Bacteria; phylum Pseudomonadota; class Alphaproteobacteria; order Rhizobiales; family Rhizobiaceae; genus Fulvimarina; species Fulvimarina pelagi. The sequence goes on along the minus strand of NZ_DS022272.1, from coordinate 3,347,057 downwards.
CTGATCGATCGAAGCGAGGCGCCGAACAACGCCACGAACAGATCATGCGCCGCGCGCCCGGACAGCGGCGTTCCCGTTTCACCCCGATAATTGACGAGGAACAGACCGGCGCCGAGCGTCATGCGTTCCGCCAGCAGACGTGCCAGCGTTGCCAGGCCACGCTCGTCGAGAAAATAAAGAAGCTCGGAGACGACGACGAGATCGAAGCGGCCTTCCGGAAGATCGGCGGGCAAAGCGCGCGTCTCGAAGCACAAGGCCGGGATATCGGCATGGGCGCGCCTTGCCCTCGCGACGATCGCCTCGTTGCGATCGACGCCGTGTATTGCGTGTGCGATTCCATTCTCTACCAGAGCGCGGGCGAGATGACCCTCCCCGCAGCCGATGTCGAGGCCGCTGTCAAAGATCAGGCCCTTCAGTTGGTCGCAGTTATCCGCGCGTTTGTCGATTTCGTAGCGCGAGGCGCGCGCATGCCATGGATCGCCGTCATCGGCGTAGAGTTGAGAAAAATGAGACGGCGGCGGCACATTCCCGGGCATGGGGGCGAGCGCGTAGATCTCGTATGGCGCGGCTTGCGCTTCGAGGAACCAGTCCGGCAGCGTGAAGCCGTCTGGGTCATCCTCGATGATCTTACCAAGCTGCGACGCATGGCAATCGATCGCGCGCGCCTTGATGTTTCGATCGACCACGATGCGAAAGGGCAGAAGATCGGCCCCGCGATAGCTGTCGTCGCCGGAGAGCCGCAATGACCAGATGGGATAGAACAAAAGCCGGAGTTGCGGTCGCAAGGCACGAACCGCTTCGGCGAGAGCAGCGGCCGCATGATGATCGGGATGCGGGTCGTCCGGATGCGGAGCAGCCAGGGTTTCCGCTCCGATCTCTTCGCAGAGCCGTGCGATCTGTTCGGGGGCGTTGCCAAAGCGCCGATCGCGCCCGGCCCCGCCATCGGGCAGGCCGAGCCGCAGCCAGCGTGGGGCCATGATCCCGAAAGCGGCGATTGCGGCCTCCTGTTCTAGTCGCCTGTTCTTGGCAAGGGCGGCGGGCGGAACGGCCTTCGAATGCGGATGCGAGGCGTTTCCATCAGTGAGCGCGACGATGCCGAGCGGACGACCGCTCTGTGCGACCTCGCCGAGAAGGGCCGCGGTCCCGAAGGTTTCGTCGTCTGGATGAGGGGCTAGGACAACGAGACCACCGGAGCCGAGCAGGCGATTGGCGGCGGCCACCGGCGCCCCCGCGCAGCGTCGACACCAGTCCCCGTAAGTTTCGCTCATAGGCCAAGGCCCTTCAGCATGGTTCGGCATTTGTGAAGCAGGAGCGCGTCGGGATTGGCTTGCCTCAGATAGACCGAGAGATCGGCGATCGCGCTGTTGAGCGGATGGTCGCGCTCGAAGGAGGTGAGGCCGACCGAGCGCCGGGCGATCTCCATGACGGCAAGAGCACTCGCCTCCACCTGAAGCCGCGTATAGGAGGCGGCCGCTACGGCAAAGGCGATCCCCTCATCCCTGGAGGGCGCCTCGATCCGCCTCCCCGCATCCTCGACCCATAGACGCGCCGTGCGCGCTTCGAGGATCGCGTGGCCGAGGCGCTCGGTCTGCAACGGATGGTCGATCCGGCCACTATCCGCGAGATGCTTTGCCGTCATCGCGACTATGGCCTCGATGCCACCGAGATGGACTGCGGCGCAGCGCCAGATGCCGCCCTCGAAGAAGGGCTCGCGCTTGTAGACGCCAATCTCGCCGAGAACCATTTCGGGCTCGATCGACAGATCCTCGAACGAATAGCGGCCGGAGGCGGAGGCTTGCATGCCGCCGACATTCCATGCGGACGGATCCTGCCGACCCTCATCACCAACAGCCAGGAGATAAAGCTGTAGATTGCCGTCCTCTCCGGCAATCGGGACGATCGCATGGGCCACCATGCCGAGCCCTGAGGCATAGCGTTTGCTACCCTTCAGCGTCTGTTTACCTGCAATCGTTTCGACGCGCACCGGATCTGTGTCATCCGCGCCCCACACACCGAGAAGGGTGTCCGCTTCCAGCGCGTCGTCGAGCCAGGCGTGCTGCTCTGCATCGCCATAAAGCCGCAAGAGTTGGACCGCGTTCGCATGCCCTTCGAGCAGCCTTCCGAGATTGAGGTTCGTTTTGCCCGCATTGCAGAGCCCGTCCATCAGACGCTTCCAGTCTGGACCGAGCGTTCCAGTGTGCGAATAAAGAAGGCCAACTTCACGAAACAGCCTGTTTTCGCGGGCCGACGAAAAGGCGATGTCGAAGGCACGATAGTGGCTTGCGACATGGTTCAGGATCTCCGTGCTCATCGGCCAGAACCTGACGCACGGGGTTGCAGGCCGATGGGCAACTCACTGGCAAAGCCATTCAAATGCCGGCCATCGAAGGCAGCGAGCCACCAGACGACGTGGAGATGAGTGAAGTCCCGCAGATGAATGCCCCGAAGTCGAAGCCTGCCGAATGGCGGCCAACTGGCTTAGAAGGTGGACTGATGACACCGCCTGTCAAAAGTCTTCGTGTTGCCTGCCTATCGAATTGGAAAAGAAGGCCTATCTCAGCCCGCGGAATGTTCCGTGAGGCTGCTGAATGACGCGTTGCCCTTCCTGCCAGGCTCGTGATTTTCGTCCGAGCGAGCGGTGCGCCTCCCTGGGACGCCCGCAGTTCCTCGAATGCAGTCACTGTGGGCTTCTTGCCAGTCGATTGGCACTGGAGACGGGCGAGGTCTTAGCGTTCTTGACACGATCGATGAGAGAACGGCGGTATACGCAACAAGCGCAGGATCCGGTCTTCTTGGAAAGCTACTCGCTCAGGACGCTCGCTCTGTCCTATGACCTGCGCGCAATTCCCGCTGACGAGAACCAGCGTGAAGCGTTGGTGAACCCCTACCAGCCTCTTGCCGCAGACGCGTTCCTCGCGCCGCTCGATCAGGTCGCGCCCAGACCGGTATCACTGGTGATCCTCTGCCGGCTTGTCGATCTAGCCGGTCTGAGAAGGCCTCTGTCAGCCTTGTCGGAGTCTTTCGACGATATCGTCCTGGTCGTCGACGGCGAAGCCCCGACCCGGGAGGCGCTCTTCTCCGACCGTGTTCGCATCATCTTCCGCTCGCTAGCCGGCGACTTTGCAGCGCAGCGAAATGCCGGCCAGGAACTGGCAAGACACAACTGGGTCCTGCAGCTCGACAGCGACGAGGCGCTTACGCCTGGGGCTCTTGCATCGCTCGGCCGGGTCGCCGCCATCGCCGACGAGACGGGGTCAGTGTCTATCGGCCTTCCGCGCGAGAACCGGGTCGATGGCAGCCTCTCCGATCTCTTTCCGGACATTCAGTATCGGCTGAACCGAAAGAACGTCCGCTTTACAGGCCGCGTCCATGAACGTCCCACTCTTCCGCGCGGCTGGCGGGACAGCTTCATCGCGCCGAACCTCATCATCGAGCACCGGATGGAGCGTCACCATGTCGAGGTCCGGTCGATCCGGTACGAAGCGCTCGCGCCGGGACGAGGCCGAACGTTCGAGCGCGACGATCTCTTGAGGCCTTACCGACCTTGAAGCAGCCGGTATTCTCGAGCAGCGGCGTAGAGTCTCAGTGTCTTTTCCGAAAGGCTCCTGCGGCTGAAGCAACCTGCTGCGGCGAGAGCTCGGTGGTGGCATTCGAGACGGAGTGCGGGACTTGATATTGCGGAACGCAGGACGTCGGCGAGTGCCGTGCCGCTCGCCTCGCTTGCCAGGAGGCCCGCATGGCTCTCGCCGATCACCTGCCGTGCGGACGGGTCGACGGCAAGGCCGATGACGGGGCGACCGAAGGCGAGCGCTTCTTGGTAGACAAGGCCGAAGGATTCGTAACGGGAGGGCGCTGCGACGAGGTCCGCCCGACGATAAGCCTCATCGAGCTCAATGTCGGAAAGGCGGCCGAGCGCCTTCAGATGGCGTCGGACATCGAGCGCGAGTTCAGCGAGTTGTTCGGCGTCGACCCCGACAAGACGCAGCCGGAAGTCCGGCAAGCTGCCGGTCGAAGCTTCGCGTGAGAGAATTTTGATCGCGTCGAGAAGGCAGTCGAACCCCTTCCGCTCTTCGGCCCGCCCGACGAAGAGGATCTCGACCGGCCTGCCTTTTGTGCTCGCCGGGTGTGGATAGGCGGTGCCTGCGGCGCGCGCCAGCCGCTCCGGCGGCAGTGAGAGGCCGATCACCCGCGTAGGAGTCCTTGGGTCGAGATCGTACAGAGCGCGAATCTTCTCACCATGCGCCGCCGTGTTAAAGATATGTCCGTGAGACTGCCGGGCGCTTCTGGCCTCCAGCCTGCACGCGAAGCGACCGTCGATCCGGTCGCGCAAAGGCCCGTTGAGGGCGCCTGTCGATGCGGCGGGTGTCGAATGGCGGGTCACAAAGGTGGTGTTTGGTTGACGCAGCACCAGAGCGCCGGGCGCATACCAATTGGTGGCTTCCAGACAATCGAAGCGATGAGTTGCATGATCAGCGGCGACGGCACGGTCGAACCATTTCGGCGCGACGAGATGGCCGAACGCCATGCGTCTTCGCATCCATCCGGAGAGGCCAGGTTTCGCTGGCAGGGCCCCGACGATCGTCACACCGTTCTCCTCAGCGCGCCCGGTCCGGTCGAGGGTATAGACCGTAACGTCGATACCGGTTTCTGTGAGGCTTTCGGCGATCTCGCGCGCAGCGACCGCGAGCCCGGAAGCGCTCGGCGGATAGTCCCACGCGATCAACGCGGTTCGCTGTATGCTCATGCGTCGAGCAGCTCTCGGTAGATGGCAAGATAATCTTCGGCCATGCGGCGTGCTGTAAAGCGGGCCTCGAAGCGCTTGCGGATCACGGCGCGGTCGAGCTCGCGGACCCGCAACAATGCCTTGGCGGCCTCGTCTTCATCGCGGACGACGAAACCGGTGACCCCGTCTTCGACGATCTCGGGCACCGAACCGCGGTCAAAGGCGATGACGGGCGTACCGCAGGCCATCGCCTCGATCATCACGAGGCCGAAGGGTTCTGGCCAGTCGATCGGAAACAGAAGGACCGAGGCCAATCCGAGAAAGTCTTGCTTACCGGCATCGTCGACCGCCCCGAGAAATATCGCGTCTTCGCCGAGCATGGGTTCAACGCGCTCGCGAAAATAGGTGGGATTACCGACGTCGACCGAGCCGGCAAGACGTATCCGTATTCCGCCGGCTCGTGCGATCCGTATCGCCACATCCGGTTGCTTCTGATCCGTCATCCGCCCGATGAAGGCCGCATATCCGCCGCTTCCGTTTGCGGGTCGATAGCGGTTCGCGTCGAGCCCGTGATGGACGGTGCCGGCACGATTGGCCACCGGGATCTGCTTGAGCTGGCTGTCCGAAATGCCAGCGACTGGCAAATCAGGAAAGGTTTCGAAGAAGATCTGCCGATCGAGCTCGTCGACCCGCCAGTGGATTGTGGTGAGGGAATGCCGCCGCTTATCGCCGAGAAGAGCAGCGTGAAAGAATTCGCCGTGGCAGTGAACGATATCGAAGGTGTCTAGGCGCTTACGCAGTTCTTCCATCTGCGCCGCTTCGAGCACCTGAGGGACGGAAGGCGGGATTGTCCCGTGCCTTTCCTCCAAGGTCCGCAAGCTTGGCAGGCTACCGATGCGCGGAGTGTCGCATACGGAGTCGGATGGAGCAAAGAGGCAGACCTCAATACCCAGCGATTCCAGCGCTTTACAAAGATCGTGAACGACTCTTTCGGTACCGCCGGACAACCCCGGTGGAGTCGGAAAGATGTTAGGGGCGACCTGAGCAACTCGAAGCGTTTCCATCGGCAGCCATATGGGCTTGCAAGTCGAATTGGTACTACCGCCAAATAAAAGAAAGCGCGTCATGTTTATCGTACACGTCGCTCTCCAGGGTTGCCTGAAATCCAAGGATGTCGATTATGGAATCACATCCGACACCGGTGGCCATATAAAGTATCTACTGGAACTCGTCGCGGCGCAGGCGAAGAACCCCGCGATTGCGCGGATCGTGATTGCAACCCGCGCCTTCGACAGCGTCTATGGGGACGAATATCGCGCCGGCATAGAACGCATCGGTCCGAAGGTCGAGATCGTCCGGATCGCAACCGCCCGATCGGGCTATCTCGCGAAGGAAGACATCTGGAGCGAAACGGAAAGCTTCGCTGCCGGCCTCGGGGATTGGCTCGAAACGCAAGAGGCGTTCCCGGATCTGCTACACGCCCATTACGCGGACGCCGCGACGGTGGCCGCCACCGTGCGCAGCCGCTATGGAACGCCTTTCGTCTTCACCGCCCATTCGCTCGGCAGGATCAAGAAGGCCGTAGTCCGCTTAGCCGACTTGCCGAGCCAGGCGCGGGCCTCGCTGGAACGGCGCATCGAGATCGAAGAGAAGGCCTTCGACGAAGCCGATCTCATCATCGCCTCCTCACGCGACGAGGCGGAGGTACAGTATGCCGCCTATCGAAATTACGACCCAGGCAAGATACGGATCATCGAGCCCGGCATCGATCTCGCGGTCTACCGCTCCGCCGAACCGACGCAGCGCGTAGACGAGATGATCGCACCCTTCCTGCGATATCCGGACAAGCCCGTCATCCTTGCGATCGCGCGTCCGGTCGCGAAGAAGAATTTGCCGTTGCTGGTCGAATCCTTCGGTCGCGATCCTTGGCTGCGAGAGAACGCCAATCTTTTGATCATCGCGGGTACGCGCGAAGATATCAACGGCCTCGATCCGGAACTTGCTGAGGAGATGCACAAGATCCTCGACCTGATCGATCGCTACGATCTATACGGAAAGGTCGCGGTTCCGAAATCGCATCGCCCGTCGGATGTCCCGGCGATCTATGCCTTTGCCCGGGCGCGCGGCGGCATCTTCGCCAACCCCGCGCTGAACGAGCCCTTCGGCCTCACCCTCCTGGAAGCCACAGCGAGCGGGCTGCCAGTCGTCGCGACCGACAGCGGTGGACCGAACGATATTGTGGAACGATGTGGCAATGGGCGGCTCATCAACCCTCAAGAACCCGACCAGATCGCCGAAGCCTGCCGGGACATCCTCCGTGACGAGGGTCTGCGCAAGCGATATGCTGAGGCCGGCTCGGCCGCCGTTTCGGCTTATGATTGGCAGAGCCATGCCGAACGATGCCGCAAGCTCGTTGCCCGGCTGACATTGACGCCCCGCTCTCGTCGACGCCGAGCGATGAGGCAACTTCTCGTCTGCGACATCGACAATACGCTGACCGGCTCGCCGCCCTGTATCCGGGCGTTTCGCCGCTGGCATGAAGGAGAGCGAAGCCTCACCTTCGCCGTAGCAACCGGCCGCTCTTTTCACAGCGCCTTGTCCATTCTCGAGAAGCAGGACGCGCCGAACCCCGAGATCATCATCTCTTCGGTTGGCTCGGAAATCTACTGGCTGGAACCGAACGGCGTTACCTATCGCCGCGATGAAGCCTGGAGCCGCTTCATTGCAAAAGGATGGAAACGAAGTGCGCTTCGAGATGCGCTCGACACCTTCGAAGGGATCATTCCACAAGGCGCGCTCGAGCAGCGGGAATTTAAACTCAGCTATCTGGCGGAGGGCGACGGTTCGATCATCACTCGCCTCCATGCTCATCTTCGAGCGAGGGGCCTTTCCGCCTCGATCATTCACAGCCACGGACGCTATCTCGACGTCCTGCCACCCGCAGCTTCCAAGGGAGCCGCGATCGTCCATCTCAACCGCCGGCTCAAACTTGCAGTAGAGAACGTCTTTGCCGCCGGCGACAGTGGCAACGACATCGAGATGCTGCGTTCGGTGCCGCAATCGATCATTGTCGCCAATTATTCGGACAGCCTCGCGGCGCGGCCCGATCTCGCACATTCCTATGTCGCACGGAAAACGCACGCGCTCGGCATCATCGAGGGCGTCAAGCATTTCCGTAGCCTCGCGACACGGGCTCGAACCCATTGAGCGTCAGCGTCCTGACGCTAGTTCGCGGAAGGCGCGTTCAACTCGTCAACCTGATGCTCAGCCTTGCCGAACAGACACGTCCGCCAGACGAACTGGTTATCGCCTTCATGCAAGAAGAGGTCGAACCGGATCTGCCGGAGATTGGCATCCCGGTCCGCTTCCTCACCGTGCCGGGCGATGTTCTTCCGCTGGCAAGAGCACGCAACGCGGCGGCGAGCGCCTCGCATGGCGATACGATGATATTTCTCGACGTCGATTGCATCGCAAGCCCGACCCTCGTCGAAAGCTTCGAGGCGGCGGCCACCTCGGAGCGCGGTCTATTTCTCGGCGAAGTTCTTTATTTGCCGGAAGGCGCGTTGGTCGAACCGCTCGACTTTGCGACGCTCGACGTTGTGGGTATTCCCCATCCATCGAAACCCGAAATGCCACAGACAAGCTGGCGTAGGGAAACCAACTCCGGAGAATTCTGGGGCCTGTCATTCGCTCTTCGCAAGTCGCTCTGGGATGGCCTCGGAGGTATGGACGAGCGATTCATCGGCTATGGCGGAGAAGAAACCGACCTCGCGGCACGTCTCGACAAAGCCCGTATCCCGGTCTGGTGGACGGCAAATGCCCGTGCCTACCACCAACACCATCCCGTTCATGTTCCACCGCTCAACCATTTCGACTCGATCATCCGCAATGCGCGGCTGTTCTTTCAAAAGCACGGATACTGGTGCATGACCTACTGGCTCGGGCAGTTCGCTCAAGAAAGACTGATCGCATGGTCGGAAGCTGGTGCCAGTATCGAGGTGCTTCGCGAACCGGATGCCGAGATGATCGCAGCTGCGCGCCAACCCGGCTATGTTCGCTTCAGCTGAATAGTTGAGCGCCGGCGCCTAGTAGACTTCCAGGTTCGAAGCGCTGCAACGCTCCGTCCGTCGTCTCTGTTCGCTTCGATCTCTTCAACTTGCTTCTGCAGCAACACCATCCGGCCGGGTGACCGATCCGTAAAGCCTTGGCTGTTTCTCGTTCCACAGTTCGTCGGTGAGATGTTCAAGCCAGCCTGCTGCCTTGTCAGCTGCTTCGGGATCGTAGAGCGCGGCTATCCTTGCAGTATCAAGGGATCTCGCCTCATCCATCAGCGCCCGCCAGTTTGGGATGTCGCCCGGCCAGCGCGGAGCGAAAACAGCGGCATTGAGTGCCGCAAGGGCTTCAGCCTTGCGGGCCTGTTCCCCAAAATAGCGCCATTCCGGCATGACAATGAAAGGTCGGGCAACGCGCGCGATTTCCGTGACGGTGTTATCACCGGCAGAGGCGATGACGATATCCGCGGCCGCCAGATAGTCGGTCACGTTCGACACCCAACCCAGCTCCCTAAGATTCGAGAAATCGGTCTCGTGCCCCTCTTTCAGTGTTGGTCCAAGCACCAGCCAGTCGGCATCCGGAAGTGCGCGAGCCCCCACGGTCAGCGGAGCGTAGGGCGTTCCCGCCCCGCCGCCGCCGGTGAGAATGACCACGACCTCGCGGGCTTGGTCGAGGCCGAGCTTCCTGCGTGCGTCCTCTTTGCTAAGAACCGGATCGCGTGTGGTGCAAAGCCCTCCCGAATAAAAGGTCTTCGCCCTGAGGTGGCGCGGAAAATCGGTCTGCTCCAGACGCTCGTCATAGGGAGCGAGCATGCCGACGCTGGACTCATAACTACCAAGATGCCCAGCATCGGAGCGATCACCGTGCATGCGGATCTGAACCGCCGGAACTGAAGCGATACGCGCCATGAGCGCGATCTCGGATGAAACGTCGACGACGAAAAGCCCGACGCCGCGGTCGTCGAGATGGTCTAGAATAGTACGCATCGTTCTGCGCATTTCTTTCAGGCCGAGCGGCACGCAATGAAGGATCGAAGGCGTCGGCTCTGCGTATAGGCGTGGTGTCGGGACCGCTGCGCCGATCATATTCGGAAGCGCGACGAGTTCGATGTCCCTGGCGAACCCTTCGAACAGATGCGGACCGGCAGTCAGCACGGAGACCGGCCGGGTCCGCGAGAAAGCCTCCACCATCGCCATAGTCCTGTTGGCGTGGCCGCGGCCCTGATGGTGAACGAAGAACGCTATCGGCTTCATTGCAGGATTATTGAGCGATGATGGCGCATAAGTCTCACGCCTCGATGGCTTCTTCGAGAGCTCGAACCGGCAGTCGGGGGTCGGTGCTTCGAATTGCTAGTTAGGGAGAGACGGAAGCTTTGGTGTACGATAGCGTCGCGGCCACGTATTTTGCTGGGTCGAGATGTTGGCCGGACCAACCGACAGCGATTTGACTTCAAGCAGCAGGCGTTCCGGGTTCTTCGAAATCGGATACGAATGAGCGATGGCGGCGACACCCCTTCTCAATTCAATCCGATCTGCGTTGCTCCCTTGCGGAAAAGCGTTTCCGTTTCGGGTGGAAACTTGAAGGTCCGGAAGAACTCGTCGATCCGGTAACCGGGCAGCGATGCGCGTATGTTGGCAGCGACCACGCGCGCCTCGTCCTCGCGTCCGGCAAGTGCCAGGCAGAGGGCTGCAATCTGTCGGATGATGATGTGCGCGTTCGGGCGTGCCATTGCCCTCAAGGCGCAGTCCGCAGCCTCGTCGAACCGGCCGAGCCGGACATTGGCCATTGCTTTCGCGCCGTACATTCCGAAGAGCAGTGGATCGAACGGGCTGAGCCGCTGCGAATGATCGGCCGACGAGATCGCCTTCATCGGGTCGCCCGACTGCGAATGAACGAAGGAAAGCGCGTAGTGGCCGAGCGCGAAGTTCGGGCTGAGATCGACGGCCCGCTCGAGTTCGGCGATCGCCTGTCCCTCGTCCCTTCTGAGCCATAGTGCCCTGCCCATGGCCCAATGGGCGGCCGGATCGTGATCATCGACAAGCAGGCTCCGTTGTGCTGCTGCATAGGCAAGCTCGGTCTCGCTCTGCCGGTCCTGCCACTTCTGGAACGCGTTCTGCCAGTGCGTGAAGGACAAACCTGCATGGGCACGCGAGAAGGTCGGATCGGTGGCGACTGACTGCTGGAAGAAGCCGTGTGCGAGTTGATTGTCTTCCCGGGTAAAGCGGTACATGTGCCAGAGGCCGCGGTGATAGGCCTCCCAGGCGTTGAGTGAGTTCGGTGGCCTCAAGATCGCGCGGTTCTTCTCTGCGGTCTCGATCTCGCTGGCGATCGACCATACGATCATATTTCCGATCTGATCGAGGACATCAAAGGCCTCGTCCTCGGCACCCTCGTATTCGTCCGACCAAATGATGCGAGCGCTCTGCGCCTCGACCAGTTCGACTGTCACCGAGAGGCGCCCAGCACGTCGCCGGACCATGCCGCTGGCGACATAGTCGACGTTCAACCGCTGACCAGCGTCCTCGGCGCCGATGCCGCGCTCGGCCAGCGCGAAGACGGAGCCTTGGGCAATCACGAAGATTGAGCGCAGCTTGGCGAGACGGACGATGATGTCGCGGGTCAAGCCAGCCCCGAGACCGGTACGGGGCGCCACGGCGTCGGGCTCAAGAAAGGGCATCACAGCCAGAGACGCGCGGTCAGCGACAGGAGCGACCTTCGCGGCGGGAACGGCAGCCGGTTCGGCGACCGCGGCGGGGGTAGCCCGAAGTCTGCGCCACGCGAGCACGAGGGGGGCGGCATCCATGTCTTCAGCTTCGAAGAGCCGGACGGCGGCTGCCAAATGGCGTTCCGCCTCGACGTTCGGCAGAGATGCCATTAGCGAGAGGTGCGCACGCATCTCGAACGGAGCCAGGCTCGTCCATCGTTCGCACAACTCCCGCGTGTCCGTGTCATCGGCCGGCAGGCGCGTGATGATCTGTGCCAGAACAGCAGCATGACAGGAACGGAAGTAACTGCGACGAGCTTCCAGCCAGTGATCGAGCTGGGGGCTGCGCTTCAGATCGAGACCCTCGAGGAATTCGCCGGTGAAGAGCGTCAGCACGCGGCGCAACTCGTCTATTCCCGCATTCTCCACCCCGACGCGCATTATCCTCCGGATCTCGAGCGCATCCACTGCAGTGTCTGTCAGATCGAGAGACACCATGTCCTCTTCGACGACGACGCGGCGGCCGCCGGCGCGCTTCAGAACCGCCCGAAGTCGGCTGAGATACCAGCGCAGCTCGCCCCTGGGATCGCTTGGTAGATCCCCCAACAGATCGCATAGACGGCTGCGGCCCACGGGGTTCTCCGCGAGCGCAAGATAGGCAAGCAGCGCCCGGAGCTTGCGCGACGCCGGAAACTCGATCGTCTGGCCGTCAAACAGCACCCGTAGTCGACCCATCGTCCGGATCGCCAGCGCAAGTCGGGCTTCGTCATGCCCCGGCCTTTGCGATTCCACGCGAGTTTCCACGCTCGTTTCCACGCCTGCTCCTTTGCGCCCATTCTATCACGGACAGCATCCGGAGCGATCCGGTTCCTGAATCCTCGGATCGCACACGCGGTCTGGAAGCAGGCAACTCGCTCAAGAGGAGCAAGAGATGAGACCAAACTCCTGCATACGAGCCACCCTTGCGAACGCGTTAGGGTTGGCCGCGGCGATCACGCTTGCGGCCCCGGCGTATGCCGACCATCCCGGCACGGCTCATCACAAGGTGGTCGCAGTCGAGGATATCACGTTCAAACCGGGCCCCGCGACCTTGCCGCCCGGCGTCCAGTTTGCGGTATTGCACGGCAGTCCTTCCGAGGAAGGGCCATTCGTCATGCGGCTCAAGTTCCCGGCAGGCTACGCCATTCCCCCGCACACCCATCCCGAGGAGGAGCATGTCACGGTCCTCTCGGGCGGTTTCGGTATAGGAACGGGCGAGCAGTTCGACGCCGCCAAGGCGCCTATCCTGAAGCCTGGCAGCTTCGTGCAGATCTCGACGGGCATGGCCCACTTCGTCCGCATCGAAGATGAAACCCTCGTGCAGATCAACGCGATCGGCCCCTTCGGCATCACCTATGTCGACCCGGCCGACGATCCGCGCGGTACGAACTGAGCCTCAGTCACACCGGTCCGGCCGCCGTGTCGGTTGAGCCGGACCGACCAGAAAAAGCTAGAGGAAAAAGAGATGCAAACTTCAACCCTCCGGACCACTGGAGGACGCGGCCGTCTGTTCGACAGCGTCCTCGATACCATCGGCGACACGCCCGTGATCCGCGTCAACAACCTCCGTGTCGGCGACACCACGCTGTACGTCAAGGCGGAGTTCTTCAACCCGGCCGGTTCCGTAAAGGACCGGCTGGCGCTGAACATTATCGAGGACGCCGAACGGCGCGGTCTGCTCAAACCGGGCCAGACCGTCATCGAGGCGACGAGCGGCAATACGGGTATCGGGCTCGCCATCGTCTGCGCGCAGAAGGGTTACCCGCTCGTCGTGACGATGGCCGACAGCTTCTCAGTCGAGCGCCGCAAGCTGATGCGTATGCTCGGGGCCAAGGTCGTGCTCACGCCGCGCGCCGAGAAGGGCTACGGCATGTACCGCAAAGCGGTCGAGTTGGCCGAGGCCAACGGATGGTTCCTTGCCCGACAGTTCGAGACAAAAGCGAATGCCGACATCCATGCGGCAACCACAGCGCGAGAGATCCTTGGCGACTTCGCCGGTCAACGTCTCGACTGGTTCGTCACCGGCTATGGCACCGGCGGCACGGTTTCGGGTGTCGGTCGCGTGTTGCGCAAGGAGCGGCCGGAGACCCGGATCGTCTTGGTGGAGCCCGCGAATGCGGCACTCCTGTCGAGCGGCGTTGCGCAGAACCGTGGCTCCGATGGCGCGCCAACCTCTGGCCATCCTGCTTTCGAGCCACATCCGATTCAGGGCTGGACCCCTGATTTCATCCCGTACGTGCTCCAGGAAGCGGTTTCGGGCCATTTTTACGACGAAGTAGTCAAGATCGCCGGGCCCGAAGCGATCAAATGGACCCGAGAACTTGCGCGTCGGGAGGGCATCTTCTGCGGCATCTCCTCTGGCGCCACCTTCGCGGTCGCCCGGCAGATTGCCGAAACGGCGCCCGCAGGATCGGTCATCCTCTGCATGCTGCCCGACACCGGCGAGCGCTACCTGTCGACGCCGCTGTTCGAGGGCATCGAGGCGGATATGGACGTTGAAGAAATGGCGCTGTCGCACTCGACCGCCAGCGCCCGGTTCGCGGCCTGACCGCCATGCGCGAGGGTTCGCCATTTCCGCGCGAGGAGACGCTCGACCCGGTCGACTGGTCCGAGGTCGAACGGATTGCTGTCGGCGCCGTCTCCGACGCCGTGCGCTACCTACGCAAGGTGCGGGAACGACCAGTCTGGCAGCCGATCCCGGCAGAGGTGAGGGCAGGCTTCCGAGCCTGTGTTCCCGACCGGCCCACCCCGCTCGTCGAGGTGATGCGCGAGCTGCAGGATACGGTGATGCCCTACCCGATGGGCAACATCCATCCGCGTTTCTGGGCCTGGTTCATGGGCTCGGGCAGCTTCACCGGCGCGTTGGCGGACTTCCTCGCCGGCGTACAGGGATCGAACCTTGGCGGCGGCGATCACGCCGCCGTTCATCTCGACCGGCAGGTCGTCGATTGGTGCCGCCAGATGGTCGGTATGAGCAAGACGACAGCCGGCACATTGGTCGACGGCGGATCGGCGGCCAACCTCATCGGATTGACCGTGGCGAGGAACGCCATGGCCGGAATAGATGTCCGAGCAGAGGGGGTGGCCGCAGTAGAGGCGCCCCTACGCTTTTACGGATCGGACCAGGTGCACTGCTGTCACCGCAAGGCTGTCGAAGCGCTCGGCCTCGGCAACCGGGCGTTGCGCCGCATCGCAAGCGACAAGGCATACCGCATCGACCTTGACCGTCTGCGAAAGGCGATCGCAGAGGACCGTGCGGAGGGCTTCCGTCCCGTCTGCGTGATCGCGACTGCCGGAACCGTCAACACGGGGTCGATCGACGATCTCGGAGCCCTGGCGGATCTCTGCGCCGCCGAAGGCATGTGGCTACATGTCGACGGCTGCATTGGCGCGCTGCTCTCCATAGCGCCGCGAAGCGCTCATCTGGTCGAGGGATTGGCGCGGGCCGACTCGCTGGCGCTCGATCCGCACAAATGGTTGCATGCGCCCTTTTCGGTGGGCTGTGCCCTGATCCGCGACGGTGCGCTATTGCGGCAAGCCTATGCAACCATGCCGGAATACCTCGAAACCGCACCGCGCGGCATCGCTGCCGGGCCATGGCTGCACCAGTCCGGACCGGAGACGACGCGAAATTTCCGAGCGCTGAAGGTTTGGATGCTGCTGAAGGAGCACGGCACCGCGAAGTTCGGCAGGTTGATCGACCAGAACGTCGATCAGGCCCGCCACCTCGCCTCGCTGGTCGAGGCACATCCCCGTCTGACGCTCGTCGCGCCGCAGGTCATCAATATCGTCTGCTTCCGCTACGATCCCGGCAATTTGGACGAGGTTGCGTGCAAGGCGCTAAACGTCGAGATCATGCTGCGGCTACAGGACAAAGGCATCGCCGTTCTTTCCGATACCGCGCTTTTGGGTTCACACACGCTGAGGGCTGCCATCTGCAATCACCGGACGACCTCTGCGGATATCGATCTTCTAGCCCGCGAGGTGGTCAGGATCGGCGACGAACTGTCGGCGGCAACTCACACAAAACCAGTCCTCGAAAGCTCTCCAGCAACTGTCAAATAAGACTGCCGTCCGTCTGTTACCCGGCCCTGGGACTCGACCTTACCTGACCTTAATCTGAAAAATCGACTCGCCCAATCGAGGCTACCAAAGTATCTTATGAAGCGCCCCAAGCCGAGGCGTCGACGGGGCGGTCCGCTCGCGAGTTCTATCTCATCGCGCGGTCGCTGGCACTTCTACACTAGGCTTTACGGAGTCCCCTTCCTAGGTACGCTGGCGCTGCTCGACTGACGATGGTCGTAACCTCTTAGGACGCTGGCGTGCGGCACAGCCATTCACTATGTCGCGCGACTGCTTATAGGCCGCGTCACCTCCATTGCCGCGGTCTCAGACGGTGCTATCACCGGTGGCGGTGAACCCGGCGAAACAAAGGACATATGCATGTTCGCTTGGCGCGCCGGCTGGTCCGATATTCTCAAAAAGATCTACGGCACCTTGCTGCTCGGCAGCTGCTGATTTTGATAGTCGCTACTCGGGGCGGGGCGTTCCGAAAATCGCAGCACTTGCAATGGCTGCTCATCGTTCGCCCGTTTGCAACGAGCGTGCGATTTCGGACCGGCCGAGTCGCATACGCAGATTGTATGCGACCTTTGTGCGGAAATAGTACCGACCGCCTTTGACACGCAGGTTTGCAGTGTGCGCCATGGAACGCGCTCTAACCGGAGTGGACCAGCTCGGTGGACCTGTCGGAAATCCATCGAACGATCGATCGTTCGAAACGATTCGAAAAGCAGAGTCTAGAGGAGACATAGGCTGCGGATTCTTTTTGCGAACTGGTTTCTGGTCGCCCGGCAGTACTGTCGCGGTCAATCGAAACGAAAATAGTTAGATGAGCCAGCGTACTAGCGCCGAATGTTCCTGCTAGCCAAAATCGGATCTACCCGGCCCTGGCGCCGCCATTGCCTAGAAAAGCCTTGCCGCGCGCCCCATACGAATTGCTGTTGTGTGGAACGGAGTTGTCGTTTGATGTGATCGGACTCTCGTTTCGCGGAATTGGATTGCGCCTACGCGAGATGGGAGTTCCGGTTTACGCACATTTTTAGCGCTAGAGGAGAAGGCTCGTGCGTGAAACTTCTCGCATTGTTCGGAGGCGCTTGTCTCCGACTTTCCCTCGGCGGCTGCTGCGAGCCGCGCGTCGCAAAGACGATCTAAGTCGAGTATTGGATGGTGAGTAAGCGGCGCCCATGTCCCTCGCGTGGCCGGGCAGCCTCCCAGAGATGGTCGCTTTAAGCGGAGAGGGTTAGCGCGTAGAGCCACAGCCAAGTCGAGCGATGGCGGGATTTTGGGAGTATAGAGAGCAGAGAAGATGCTGGCGCATTCGGACGATCTGCAGCTTGCAGGGACGGAGACCCGCATTCGCACGTCGGAACTGCCAGCGGTGCGTCAATCGATGGGATAAAGCCGTCTTGACGTCCGAGAGTTGGCTCGTCGCGCTCGGACGCACTTGCTACGGACATGACGCAGTCGCGCGGCGACCGTCGCCGTCACGGTCAAAGACGGTCGGCGAACGTGGCGCAAAGCCGATTGCCAGGGTTCAGGTGTCCGCGACAGAGTGAGACAGCAGACCGTCGGTACGATGGTCATCAAGCGACTTTGCCGATGATCCACCGCGGGAGTTCGCTTGTCGTGGCGATCTATGCGGCTCTCCGGAACTATGCTTTGTTCAGCGGCCGGCGTGCATCTCGATCGGCCTTGATCAGTATGTTCTGGAAGTCACGAAGTGACAGGTCATTGTTGGTCTTCGTCAGCTCATTCAGATTGAAAATCAGCTGTTCGAGGAAGCGAACCCCCAGAACCTCCTTACTGAACGGTGGCCTCAGCCATCCTCTGGGGGTTTCCATCCCGACTGATCTCCAACTCTGGTGGCATAGCTTGAGCAGTTCGCGCGCCGTCAGCCGGATGGTGCGCATATCCTGTAAGACATACTGGGGCTCGCAAATGCGAAAGCATCGCGGCAGACATTGATCGCGCCAGAGCGCGAAGAGGTTTGCCAATCGGCGCGCGTAGATCTCGTCGGAAACGGGAAAAGACAGGAGCGCCTCAATCTCCTCACGAATCTTCGCCGCCTACGACCCGCCGCTCTCTTCAGGCGGCGAGCGCCGGTCCCGATGACCTTGAGAATGAAAGCATCGCGTATCGCGATGAATCTGTGGACATGCGCAAGGTCGATATCGATGACAGGACCGCGAATGCGATAACCGCGGTCATCGACGATGATGTCGTCAGGATGTGGAGTGACGTCATCGGCCCTGGCGAGTATCGCAGCCTCGCTCATGCCACTTTGCGGGGCCTGGCGGATTGATTGCTGGAGAACCTTGGTCTGGCCCTTCAGGACTTTCCTCCCGAACGCTCTGTCCTCGAGGATCTGCTTTGCGAGAATAAGCTCCAATTTGAACAGCATCTTGGTGATCTGGTTGAGCGCGTGGGGCCAACCCTTCATCGCGACGAGTTTGCATTTTTCGAGAATTGCTTCTCGCGTAGTGAGTTCTAGGCGATCCCATTCTGGCTTACGGTCACTTTCAGGTCGACGTGATCGAGGATCGCCCGTTCGGTAGCAGACACGTGAATGCGAAGGCAGTGGTGGTCGCTTTCGAAGGTGTTTTGAGACGATCCAGAAGTGCGCTTCGTCATGCGGCATCTCCCGCGAGCGTGTCGCTCTGAGACCGCGCGGTCTCGACTTCGGTAAGAGTCCCGCCGGATGCCAGGAAGTATGCTGTCTGCCCAGTGACGGTCTGCATCGCCTGACAATCATATTGCAGTAGGCGGCATCGAATTCGACGAGCCGGGCCCGACGCCCGTATTTCTCGGCAGCAATCAGCGTCGAGCCCGACCCGCCGAACACGTCCAAAACGATGGCGCCTCGGTTCGAACAGGCTCGCGGGGCATCGGCGATCATCGCCACAGGCTTGAAGGTCGGATACATGGCCAGGTCTGCATCCCGCGTCACCCAAAGCTGTTGGCTCCCGCATAGTCCCAGACGTTCGAGCGATAGGGTCCGGTGTCTCTCAGACCGAGATTGTTTATGGGGACCGTGGCCCTTCTTGAAGACAAATACCAGCTCGTGCTTCGAGCGATAGAACGATTCCATGCCGGCATTGCTCTTGTTCCAGACGCAGAGGTTCTTGAACTCGGTGAGAAGCGCAGACCCTTTCAGCCGGCAAAAAACTCTGCACCAAATCCGCGTAGTCATAAGATCAGGAGAATACCGGCCGTGAGCGACGGCTTGCTGGCCATCTGACACAAAGGCCAGTGCTCAGTCTCGAAACCGATGTAAATATCTAGCCGCAGCCAGATCAAAAGAACGCTTTGCAGGGGCGGGAAAGAGAGGGAGGGGGGATCCCGGTCTAACCTTCTCTAAGCCCCGCGAATGCCCCGCCGGCGCTGGAAACTGGATCTAACGGGCGATCGACGGAGAGTAGCGGACGTATTTGTCGTTCGCGATTTCAATCAGCATGAAATCCGCGACACCGCCCCTCGAAATGCGCGTGCCTCGTTGCGGCAGATTGTCGAGGCTTATACCTCGTAGGCGGCCCCCTCAACAGCGTGCTCTCGATCCGAAACGGCCTCGACAGGGTCGGCGCGCTCCGCGACCTGCGGCGCTTCCCTCCCACCATACGAGCGCTGCTGGCACCCGACGCTCAGCTAAACGTCGAGAGCTTCGATTCCCGTATCGGCACCGATGCCGCCGCCCGGGCTCGGACCGCCGAGAAGACGGTGACGGGCCGCTATCTCAGCGAGGTCGGCCTGCGCTTCTCTTACTGCGAGCTGATCTTCACATAGTCCACTGCTCCAGGTAGACGCCAAGACGATCCGGGAAGTCGCGCCGAAGACCGGTTTCGGCCGCGACATCCTTCAGCGTGGGGCCGAGCACTACCTTGCCCCCTTTGTGCCGCTATGACGCCGGCGGCTGCGGGTCAGCGGAAATTTCGCCCGGGAACCGATACTGACGATGCGCAGATCCGCGCGCTCGTGCGTGCCGAGGTGCTGAACGCGGCCGGGCTTAGCTGGTCGAACTTCGTTGTCGCTACCTGTGGGGACGACCTCATCGGGGCTGCGTAGGTTCGCCGCCATCGCGACGGCTCGATTCGGTCGTAATGGCGCGTACCCGTCGCGACCGAGATGGCGCCGCGGCTCTGATCCAGGCGCTCCCGTCGTTGCAGGCCGACCAGCTGTGTGTCGTCTCCAGCCGTCATTTGGCCTCCCAGTATGCGCAGTTCGGCTGCCGGTCCAGCGGCACGAGCCATTCCGTCCGGCGTCCAATTTAGCCTTCTGACAGGCTGGCTGGCCGACCTTCGAACCCATCTGCGAGGGCTTTGAGCATCGCAGATCGGCGTTCTGGCACGCAGCCAACTATGAACAATTTAAGAGCGGACATTGCATTAGGCTGCCGTTTCAGCTTCGAGTAACATAGTTGGTATTCAGCGAGACGAATCGTACAGCCTGCAATTTTCAGCTGCCTCGACAGCGAATTTCGCCAGCCAGATCTTTGTAACAGGCCGCGAACAGGGGCCTGGAACGGCTGTATCAAGCTACGGCGGCCTTACTGCAAGGCGTGGCGCACGCCGTCGCGGATCAACACCATATTGAGCAGGAGTTGGTCAGAATACTTTTGGAGAAAGGCAATCTGCTCGCTGTTCTTCGTCTCTTGGCGATGCCCTTCGTTACGCAACCCGCCTAATAGGTTGCTGCGGTAGGGAAAGGCAGATGTGTGGTGTGTTATTATGCTCTCATTTCCGCTTTAAGGCTATTAAGTCGAACTTTCGCTCGCTTAGAAGACTGGCGTCGGCGTATCCCCGACAGCACTGCAATCTCAGTTCGTCTCCACCTGAAATGTCCTGGGTACGTGTTCGCCGATGTCCCGACCTGGTCCTAGCCCCACCGTCGTCGCAGAGCGGAAGTGGATCCCGGTCTGAATGCGCGATCGACATTCTCGGATGCGGCCGACGTGAAGCTTTTGAAGCTCCTTCACGGTGCCTTGTCGAGCGCAGTCGTTGAGGTCATCGCGAATCCGTCGTCTCCAAAAACTCCGGCAAGCACCGTCACCGCAGCCGCCCCAGCACGGAATGCGTCGAAGGATGGTCCTGGATTGGCGGCGTCGCCAGTTAGGGCGCCCACTCAGCGATCGCGAAGGTCTTGTCGTTTCCGTCCTTCTCGCCCGGCAGCATTGCAGACAAAAGGACGATGAGCAGCAAACATGAATAGGCGGCAAGGCTAGCCTCGCGCGGCGGCACGACCCGAAGGGCAGCGACGAAGAGTCCATGGTAGCCGAAGAGTTGCCCGATTTCCTAGCGCTCAAGCAATGGCAGCTGACGGGGAATCCGTGCCTATCCAACGGGAGACGATGACGACAAAGCCCATGACTCCGGCGATGCCGAGAGCCATGGTAGAGAGCTTGAAATGGGGTACGGCGCCGCTTATCGCGGTCATTGCAGCGAGCTCGACAATGTAAGAAGAGCGACCAGACGAGAGAGCGCCGTATTCAGGGGAGAGAACGAGATGGAGGAACTCACAGGTGAATCCGGGTGAGCGGGCCGGGTATGCCCGGCCCGGTTCGAAGGTTCAGCGCCGTGCCTCGAAGACAAGGTTGAACGGCGTTTCAGTCGCTCGGCGGAAGTGGCTGAAACCCGCCTTGCGAAATACTTCGGCCAGACGCGCCTCGCCGGCCTGCGCGCCGAGGACCATGTGCCCTCCCTCGGAAATCGCATGGGCACAACAAATCACCGTCGATGCTGCATAATAGAGCTGCCCCGACAGCGTCAGGTTGTCGGCGACGTGATCGTGCGCGAAGGGCTCGACCAGCATCACCGTGCCGCCGGGTGCCAGCACGTCGGCTGCGTTGGTTGCGGCGGCAACCGGGTCGCCCAGATCGTGCAGCACGTCGAAGAAGCAGATCAGTCCGTACTGCCTGTCCGGATAGGTCGTCGCCCTGGCCAGCGCGAAATCCGTGCGCCCTGACAAGCCCGCGGCCTCGGCATGGCCGCGTGCCTCTTCGATCGAGGCAGAGTGCGTGTCGAAGCCGTGGAAGCGCGAGTTCGGGAAAGCCTCGGCCATTAGAAGCGTCGAGTGGCCGTGGCCGCAGCCGATATCGGCGACGTCGATCCCCTCGTTGAGGCGGTCGACGACACCGTCGAGCGTCGGAAGCCAATTGGCGACGAGGTTCGCCTTGTAGCCGTTGCGATAGAAGCCTGCGCTACCGCAGGCCATGCGACGATCATGTTCGCCCCAGGAAACGCCCGATCCGTTACGGATCGCTGTCAGCGACTTCTCCTCGTCTGCCCACATCGAACCCGGGACGTTCCAGGCAGCAGGGATATAGAACGGGCTATCCTCGTCGGCGAGTACGGCGGCCTGTTCGGGCAGGAGCTCATAGGTGTCGCTCGCGGCGTGATAGGCGAGATAGCCCCCCGCCGCCTCAGCGCTCAGCCATTCGCGCACATAGCGTTCGGCGCAGCCCGAGCGTTCTGCAACCTCCTTCGACGACAGCGGCCCGCTGCCCGCCATGGCGCGATAGATACCAAGTTTAGCGCCCAGACTGATCATTACTCCGCTGTAGCCTGCGGCAAGGTCGCTTACGGCTTTGCCGACGAAGGCGTCTAGCTTGGTTTGATCGATGGCATGTCTATCGAGCATTGTTTTTATCCTCGATGAAGTTGGTGATGGCGCGGACTTTACGTTCGCGGTAGTTTCTCCGACAGAGCCGGGCGTGCCCGAGATCGGTTCATTTCTGCCAATCCGGCCGTCGCGCCTGGCAGCCACCAGCTCGAATTGTTTCAATGAGGAACCCAGGCCCGGAACCAATCCAGGTCGCCATCGTGGCACTGCCGGACGCGGTCATCTCGACGCTCGCCGGGGTGTTCGATGTGCTGAATGGCGCGGCAATGATGGGCATCGTCACGCCCGGCCAAACGCCGATCGAGGTCCGGATTGTCGGCGAGAAATCCGGTCCGCTGCGGCTGGCGAGCGGCGTTCCGGTCGAAGTCCAGACCAGCGTGGACGACGTGTCGGAATGCGACATCGTGATTGTGCCATCAATTTTGCTGGCGGCCGGGGGCTGGCGGCGTGACCGCTATCCCAAACTGGTCACCTGGGCTGTACGAATGCACGGCCGCGGCGCCCGTATCTGCTCGGCCTGCTCCGGCCTGTTCCTCCTTGCCGAGACCGGGCTTTTCGACGGTCGCGACGCGACAGTTCATTTCAGTTACGCCGATGCTTTTTCCGAGCTGTACCCCGAAGTTGCCGTCCACCCTGAGCGCGTGCTCGTCATATCGGGCTGCCGCGAGGAATTGGTCAGTTCAGGTGCCTCGAACACCTGGCACGATCTCGTGCTCTACCTGATCGCACATCATGTGGGTGCCACCGTCGCGCTGGAGGTGGCGCGCCTATTCGCTCTGCAATGGCATCAGGACGGCCTGACCCCGTACATGGTCTTCGAGGGGCAGAGCAATCATGGCGATGCAGAGATCGCGGGAGCGCAGGAATGGCTGAAAGACAACTTTTCAGTCGGAAGTCCCGTCGAGGAAATGATCCGGCGCTCCCGGTTGGCCGAGCGGACCTTTAAGCGACGCTTTGCGAGTGCGACGGGACTCGCGCCCATCGCCTATGTCCAGCGCCTTCGGATCGAGGACGCCAAGCGGCGTCTCGAAAGGACAGATTCCTCGGTCGAAGACATAAGCTGGCGCGTCGGCTACGAAGAGCCGGCCTTCTTCCGACGTCTCTTCAAGCGCACGACCGGCATGGCACCGGGGGCCTACCGCAGACGGTTCCAGATCCCTGATTTCGCCCGCAGCACGACAGCTTCGGGCGCAGCTGACCCAAACGAACCGGAGACGACACGCCCGGCACTGACATCCGTAATGCCGCGAGGCTAGGGCTCTCCGGCAGCGATATCCTGCTCATCTCTGCCGCTCGCCGTTCTCAGGAGTGCCAAGATGTCCGCACCCAAAAACCTCGTGGCGACGCTCGGGGTCGCCGTCTGACGGGACCTTCCCGAGGAGAGCATCTACGAGGTTCTGGAAGCGTTCTGGGAGAATATTGAGAAGGCGTGCAAGACAGCGCGCCCCAAGATCAAGGTTACGCTGGACGATCTGGGTGCGGCCACCAACATGCCGCTTCATTCGGGTGCTCGCCACTTATACGAGGATGCCGGCATCGCGATCCCGGCGGCGATGCATTAGCGCTTTGCGCTGTACCTATTTTCGCTGCATGTGGACAAGGTCGTGCAGCATTGTCGCCTCGCGTCGCGCGGTGAGATCGCCTCCCGTCCTGCCATCCATTGCCGCCTCGGCCGTCGCGATCGCGAGATCGGTCCAGCCGAGGGGCTCGTCCTTCGTATAGTCCTGGAGCGCTTCAATCGCTTCGCGTGCGAGCTTGTCGTCCGCGGAATTGACCGCGTGCTCCAGAACGAGGCGGTGAAACCAGAGGACGCTGTGAGAGGCCGAATGCCAAGCGACAAGCCGGCGCCCGGCTTCAATCATGGTTCGGCGCTCGGCCTCGTCTGGCAGCACCAGGGCAGAAAGCCCTAGCAGGAAACCGCCATTGAAGGTGTCGTCCTTCGCCCCGACGAGATGAGGATGCAGTCGACGCCTGGCTTCTTCGATATCGCCTGTCCGGTGGCAAAAGAGGATATGCAGGACATCGAGCGTGGTCGCGAAACGTCGCTCCGGATCACTTTCGAGTAGCTGGTCCAGCCTTGCGAGATCCTCTGCGGCTCCTTCGACGTCGAGAGCGTTGAGCCGCATCTCGGCGCGGGTTTGCCGGGCCAGCATCTCCGCCCGAGCGGCCCCTGAGGAGCAGGAGTTGTTCAGTGCGAGATCGCTCAGAATAAACGCTTTCGGTCCCGGATCGGCGAGATGCAGCGCATAGGCCCGCATGAAGCCGAATTCCTCTAGAACCATGCCGAGCCCGTTTTCCTCGGCGATCGTCACAGCCTTGTCGAAGAAGCCATAGGCCGAGCGGATGCGGCCGACCACGTAAGTTGCGTCTCCCATGCCGCCATAGGCACGCGCCAGCGCCCGGACGTCCCCCACAGGCTCGACGAGTTTCAGCGCGGTTTGGTGGTGATAGAAGCATGTTAAATAATCCGCGCGCACGAAGGCGCGGTTGCCCCGCTGTTCGTGAATTTCGGCCCGCCCGATGCCACCAAGACCGATCGTGTCGGCGATCTCCTCGGCATCGGAAAGCGCGCGATCGGCTTCTGCTCCTCGGTCCAGCCGGTGAAAGACCAGAGCCATACGCACGAGCATGGCGATGCGCGTCTCGTCGCGAGTCGCCTTGCCGAAGGCCGATCGATAATCCTGCAATGCACCGTTGAGATCGCCCCGGATGCGGCGCGTGCCGGCACGGCATGAGTAGATTTCGGCGATCACCTCCGGGTCGGCATCAAGGGCGAGTCCCGCCTCAATATAGGTCGTCGCGGCGGCGAAACGGCGCGATGCGATCATCGCGCTCGCCGCGGCCGCCGCCGCGCGACTGCCGTCCGCCGCATCGTCGGACAGAAGCGCGTGATCGGCCCATGGCAGCGGGCTCACACCCCGATAATAGGCGGCGGCGCGGCCGTGGAAGACCTTCCGGATATCTGGCGGAACGCTGTGATAGATCGCTTGCTGGACGAGGTCGTGACCGAAGGCCAGCTCGTCGCCGGATCGGATCATCAGATCGCCGGTCGGGGTAGGTAAGGGACTTGCAGGAAAGATCGCGCGATAGGCCGCCGGATCGACGATACGGCCGAGTACGGAGGCTTGACGAAGGGCTGTGCGGATCTCCTCGGGCAGTCGCTCGATCTGCTCCTGCACGAGGCTCGTCACGGTCGCTGGCAAGCTGCCCTCCCGCCAGCCGTCCTCCAGAAGCCGCAGCAGGAAGAGGGGGTGACCAGCCGCCTTTTCGACGGCCTGGCGGCGATGTTCCTCGGAAGTGCTCGCGATCGAGCCGGCTAGAAGATCGGCTGCTTTGGGCGGCAGGGGCGCGAGGGCGATCCGGATGAGCGAGGCCTGTCCGCGCGCTGCGATACGTGGCGCGAGCGAGGCTTCACCCGAGCGTTCAGTCAGAACGATACAGAGGGGAAACCATGATGTCATGTCCGTGAGATCGAGCAGAAAGTCGAGGGCGCCGAGGCCCGCCCAGTGGCAGTCCTCCACCACGAGAAGCGCCCCGCTCCGCCCGCCGCTTCGGCGCAGCATAAGCCCGAGCATGTTAAGTTCGCGTCGGCGGCGTTCAGCGGGCACCATGGCACTGAGGCGGAGAGTTTCGGACGGCGTGAGCGGCGCGCCACGCAGGTCCGCAAAGATCGCCTGATCGTGCGGATCGCAAGGTGGGTCGACTTCCCCATCGCCTGTGAGCGCCTCGGCGATGCGGTGCGGCACGGAGGTGGTTGCCGATCCGAAGGCCGAAAAACTCATCGAGACGCAGCGAATGTTCTCCGCGGAAATCTGCGTAATTGCCTCTTCGATCAGCCGCGTCTTGCCGATGCCGGCTTCACCGGTCACGTGAATCGTCAGGCCCGATTCTTCTTCGGCAGAGCTTCTGATCGCGCCGACGATTTGGGCAATTTCCTGCTGCCTGCCGACGAAAGGCGGCTTTGGCCGCGTCGAGGTCACTCGGTGCTCCAGGAGAACGCCGTTCTGGCCGACCGCCAGGCTCGCTGCCGGGTCGATGCCGAGACGGGAGGCAAGGCGCCGGTCGAGGGCGACGCTGCCGGGCTCGGTGGCGGCGGCGAGACGCAGCGCGCGCATGCCGACCCGACTTGTCCCGGCCTTCTCGCCGATCACCATCGTTTCCTCGGCGAGCCCGAAGGAAGCCTGCTCGCCATGAGCGGCGGCAAGATCAAGCGCGATTGTCGCCGCCTGCTCCGCATGTCGATCCGAGGTGCGGTCGAGGCCGAAAATCACGAGCATCTCGCCGGGGTTTTCGGCGAAGAGCCGCGCACCGTCACTCTCCGCGCATTCCGCCATCCGGCGCGCCCAGTCCGAGCCGCCGTTCGTATCCTCGCCGGCATCGAATCCGGCCAGGACAATAACCTGTCGCAGATGGGCAGATGGCTGATCCGAGCCGGCCGGAAGGGCCTCTCCGCCCTGACTCGAGGCGCCATGGCTTCGCCGATTGCGGATGGCATCGAAGAGTTGTGTCGTCTCCGCTTCCGGGGCGACGTCGAGATCGCGGTGGAGGCGTTCTTTCAGCATTCGGAAGCGCGAAAGGGCGGCCGCCCCGTCGCCTTTCGCCGCATCGAGCGCCATCAAGCGCCTGTGCGCTGCCTCCTGAAGCGGATCGATGGCGAGAAGCCGGTGCGCAATCGGCGCGGCCTCGGGGCGTTCGCCGATCCGATGGAGTTCGGCAAGGAAAGCCGAAAGCGCGATATCGCGCAGGCGCGTCCGCTCCAGAGCGAGATAATCCTCGATCGCGCGCTCGCGGAACACATGGCCTTCGAGAAGCTCGCCGCGATAATGGCGAGCCGCTTCGGCCATCTCCCCGTCCGCCGCTGCCTGCCGGAAGAGCGCGATGTCGCTCGTCACCCCCTGGCCCAGACGAACCGTCTCGGTATCGCCCTCCACGAGACCGGGCCCGACAGCCCGGCGGATCTGGGCGAGGGTCTGCCGCAAACTGGAGCGAGCCTGCTCGATATCGCTGACCTCCCACAAGACGCTCGCAACCTGCGAACGGGTCAGGACGCCGTTGCGTGCAAGCGCGAGCATCGCAAGCAGCGCGCGCCCCTTGCGGGGGTTCAGCGAGCAGTCGCCCGCTTCGCTCCGAAGCGCGAAGCCACCGAGGAGATCAAGCGACCAGGTCATATCGTTTCACGCATTTTTCACGGCTCACCTGCGCCGCCTTTCACGAGCCCCCCGCATCAATCACGCCATGGGAAACCTCTCATCGAGAAAGGCAGCCCCCATGGCGATCACCTTTGCAACTCTCATGCGTCGTATCCGCCGGGAATTGCCATTTCACTTCGCTGTGGTTCGCTGCAGGCGGGTCAAGCTTGCCGGGCTTTCCGATCACATTCGCCGCGATGTCGGCCTGCCAGAGCGTGGGCATTACTATCGCCCCCTAGCCGCCGATCTTCACCATCATGACCAAAGGTAACAATCATGTCGAGCACTCATCCTTCGCACGCCCAACATCGCAAACCGCTGCTTCTCACCGACTCCGGTATGGAGACCTATCTCATCTTCCACGAAGGCTTCGAGCTGCCGCTCTTCGCCTCCTACCCGTTGCTCGGTACGGCCGAAGGTCGCAAGCGGCTGCGGACCTATTATCGTCGGCACATGATTATCGCCGCAGACTGCGGAATGGGCTTTGTACTGGAATCGCCCACCTGGCGGGCGAGCCGTCGTTGGGGCGAACAGCTCGGCCACGATGCGGTCGAACTCCGCCGCTTCAACCTTGACGCGATCGCGCTTCTGTCGGACCTTCGGGCCGAGGCACCTCAGGGTAAGCCCTGCATCGTCTCCGGCAATATTGGTCCGCGTGGTGATGGTTACCGGCCCGACGAGACTCTCACCGCCGAGGAGGCTGAGGCCTACCACGCCGAACAAATTGGCTGGTTCGCCGAGACGGATGCCGACATCGTCAGCGCCTTTACCATCACGACCGTGGCCGAGGCCGTCGGGATCATCAGGGCTGCGAAGAAGAAGTCCCTGCGAACCGTGGTCTCTTTCACGGTCGAGACCGACGGCCGCTTGCCAGACGGGACCCCGCTCGGCGAAGCCATCAAACGCACGGATGCGGAGACCGATGGTGCTGCGGAATATCTGATGATCAACTGCGCCCATCCGGACCATTTCCGACATGCGGTTGCGGCGGGAGCGAAATGGCTCGAACGCATTGGCGGTATTCGCGCCAACGCCTCACGGCTTAGCCATGCGGAGCTCGATGCGGCGGAAGAACTTGACGACGGCAATCCGGCCGAACTCGCCGGCGCCTATGACGAGCTTCTCGACATGCTCCCGAACTTGCGTGTTCTCGGCGGATGCTGCGGGACCGATCATCGACACGTTGCAGCGATCGCTTCGGCCTGCCGTCATCACAACCCCCAGGGAGTGCCCGTCTGAGGCGGACGGGAACAGGTGAAGGAGCCGCGGCGGTCAGATGCGCCCCTTTCCGTCAAGCCCCGGCTCACCATGGATCGAAACCGCATGCCTTGAGCTTGACCCGAGCGGCCCCCGGCAAACTGGCGACGCGATCTCCCCCTGCCGCGTTGCCGGCACCATTGCCCCTATTTACCAGAGCTACCCGGCGGCGAGCTCCAAAGGATCGCCGACCAAGATACGCACCCCCGTGACCGACGCGTTCGGTCTTTCGATTCCCATCATCAGTGCCGGCATTGCGATGGTCGCAGGGCCTGCCGGCTCGGGCA
This sequence comes from Fulvimarina pelagi HTCC2506, assembly GCF_000153705.1. GTDB lineage: Bacteria > Pseudomonadota > Alphaproteobacteria > Rhizobiales > Rhizobiaceae > Fulvimarina > Fulvimarina pelagi. The sequence goes on along the minus strand of NZ_DS022272.1, from coordinate 3,318,131 downwards.
ACATCGGTGCACTCACAAGGCGAAAGGATGGGATCCTGACGACCACACGCCTCGAATCCTTGCAGCGCGCCCATTATGGGCAACGAGGCGCTGTGTTTCTGACCCCACGCGATTGCTTGGATCGGAAAAGAGCGCCTAACCGCCTGCGACACCCAGCGCGTTCATTCCCTGGCCGACGAGGCGCTAAGCGATATCGGCCTGTCACAGTCCCAAAGTGACGCAGCCGTTCGATACGGTCGCAGTCGCTGATCGCCAGAAGAGATTTGAAAGGAGGTCGCTGGCAACGCCGGTGGCCATTCTGCTGTTTCAGGACGTGCGCATCCAAGACACTCGAAGGTTCTGCAAACTCCCGCGCGATCATGACCTTCGGTGATCCGCCGGAACTCATGCTAACCGCGGTCGCGACGCGTCGCTGGGCTACCGCCCGGATCAAAGGAGGCGCGCGCTCGTCCATATCTGGCTCGAATCCTGCCAAATAGTCGACATAGCGGCGCTCAAAATGAGTCTTGTTGGCTTTGAAAGAGGAACGCACCGGGGTTCAAATGCTGTCGGATCCGATGCTGCCCGACAAGCCGAAAAGGTCTTTGTTATCTCGTTCGAGAACGTGTCGTGCCGAACCCGATCAAGCGGTGCAGTAATCGGACCGATCCTTGACCACCACGAACCATCTCGGATGGCATGCCAAGGGCTGCATCGGCGCTCCAGAACGTCGTACGAGAGCGATATGCCTTCGACGTGAGGACCGCGGGGACATCGGCGATTGGTCTCGGATCACCATCGCACCTGATAAGCAAGACCCCCTACGGGGTTCGATGAACAAGTTCGCTGTGGAACGAACGCGAAAACGCCCGGCGGATAAGACGACGATCGTCGCTTCTTCCGCCGAGCGTTTTTCCTTGGCCTGCAAATCAAACCGGGTTCGAAGAGCAGCAGTCTCCGCGAGTGCTGCGGTTCACCTTTCCCGACCACGCAGCCCTAGCGTCCGCGCGCGATCGCCTCGCGCTCCTCTTCCTCGGCCTGATCGCGGAAATAATCCGATCCCGGGACAAGGACCTTGTACTTTGCCGGCGCCCGAGCCGGATAGCCGAATGTCAGCTCGTCTGAGAGCGTCGTATCTCGGCTTTCTGCCAAGCCGTTACTCCGGGCGATGGCGGAGCGCGCCTGCTCTTCGAGCGCGCGCACGGTTGCTTCCGAACCGGGGATCTTCGGATTGGCTTCGGCAAGCGTGACCGAGCCGGAAACAGCGACCAGTGCGGCGGCGGCGGCGAGAATGAAGCGTTGCATTCGATTTCTCCTTCGATGAATGGAAGCCGGAAAAGCGGACTATCCCGTCTTCGGCTCCGCCGTTTTTCGTGGCGGTGATGCCGTTATCGATGGGAGGCGTGAACGCTGAGACGCGCCAGGCGTTAAAAAAACGCTAAATAAATTTTTCTTGGCAATCTTGAAGGCAGAACACGTCAGGTCGCCCCATTCGAAGATCGGCGCTTTGGAACGGACATGAAGCGAGGTCGAAACCGAGAGCATGTCAACAACCGCGCCACGGGACGCTCGTCATTCTAGATCTCGCGAACGATATCTCGCGAACATAGATATGTTGCTCAAAGCAGTAACGGTCTCAAGAAGAAGTGCTCTTATCAGTCTACCTAGGAATGCTGCGTCCCGAATATCCGCGGGCGGTCAAAATGTCTGAAGGACTGTAACGACCGGAATGGACGCAAAGGAGAGAGCCTGTCCCCAGTGTGGGCGAAATTCGGTAACAGGGGCCTCTTCGAATTGTATGGCGTCGCTGGAATTAGCCCTAACCGGACGCTTGTCGTGCAGCGCTCCTATGTTTCCTTGCAAGGATCGCAGTCTGGAATGCATTACAATGAAAGACTTTAAGGTTCGTGGTTTGGCTTGGCTTGGCTTGGCTTGGGCAGGTTCCATTTTTTTGGGCCAACAGGTTCTCTACGGCATCCATGCGCAAGACCGGTTCGTCCTCGACGACGAGCACTATTGGCTTCACTGATTTTTTGTGATCCCGCATATCAACCGGCAAATACTCAGGATTGCTGTAACAGGGCGAGGGGCGCTTTCATGACGACCGCAAGTCCTGTGTCCGCGTAACTCGTTTCAACCCCGCCGGTTCCCGTCAGGCCGATGCGGATCAGGCGGGAGCCAAACCCGCGTCGGCCCCTCGGTTCGCGAGCGGGTGGCCCGCCGCTTTCGCTCCAACGGAAGACGAACTCTGCTTCGTCACGGGGTCCCTCGATCGACCATAAAATCTCGACCTTGCCCTCCGGTACCGAGAGCGCACCGTACTTGAGGGCATTCGTACCCAGTTCGTGGATGATGAGGGAGAAGGTGAGTGCTGCCTTGGCTCCGAGGCGGAGATCGGACCCTTTGAAGTCGATACTTTCCGATCGTTCAAAGGGCGCAAGAACCGCTTTCACGATTTCCCGGACCCGCGCAGACGTCCAGCTCTTCTGAAGAAGAACGTCATGCGCGACGGAGAGCGATTGGATGCGGTTCGAAAACGCCTCGACCGCGTCCCTTTCCGAGACCCCGCGAAGCGTCTGGGAGGCAATCGCCTGCACCATGGCAAGCGTGTTCTTGAGGCGGTGGCTCAGTTCCTGGTTGAGGACCTCCTGCTGCGCCTCGGCCTCGATCTGCGCAATGGCGGCCTGGGTTCTGTCGGCGATCTGCCGAATGAACCAGAGTTCGTCGTCGCTCCATTCGTGCGGCTTTATGTGCTGCACGAAGACGACCAGTACGAGGCGTCCGCCTTGAACTACCGGCATGTTCAAGAGTGCGCCGATATCGATCTTTGCGAATTCTTCGGCAGCGTCGGCCGTCCGGACATCGGCTCGTACATCGGGTATAACGACCGTCTCGCCGCGCTTCAGGTTCTCGATGAAGGAACCGAAGTTTCGAAACGCGTGCGTTCCTGCGATGGAAGCGACGCCTGGCTTGCGCGTCTCAGGTCGGATGAGAATGGTCTCGCTGTCGACATCGACCGAACCGAACCCGATGCGATCGTGAGCGAGACCGCCGGCAAGACTCGCCGTCGCCCTGCGAACGATCTCGTCGACATCGCGGACGTCACGCAACCTCCCGCCGAGTTCGGCAAGCGCTGTCTGACGACGTATCTGACGTTCCCGTTCCGTGACGTCCGACCCGTCGATGAAGATGCCTGTGACCTCGCCGTTCAGGTCTCGTACTGGCTGACAGACGAAATCCACGTAAATATCGGTGGAGGGATTGTCGGAGTTTGGCTGAGAGCGAAAGGGCGCAGCCTCGGCGACAAAGGTCTCTCCGGTCCGGAAGACTTGATCGAGAATAGCGATCACGCCCTGTTCGGCAGCGTCCGGGAGCGCCTCGGTGACAGTACGTCCAAGGACCTCTCTGTTTCCGACCATCCGTCGGTAGGCCTGATTAACGTATTCGTAGCGATGATCGGGACCGCGCAGCATCGCCATGAAACTCGGAGCCTGCTCGAACATCTCCACCATCCGGCGGCGATCTTCTTCTGCCCTCGTTCGGGCTTCGGCCGCCTGCCGAAGGAGATTGTCGCGCTGCCCGACCGCGAGACGCATTTCCAGAAGGGCGACAACCTGATCGGCGAGTTTCTTCAGGTCCTCCGCCTGATTTACAGAAAAACCCTGAGGCCGCGAGACCACGTCGATGATGCAGAGCGTGCCGAGGACATGACCGTCTGGCGTCACAAGCGGGGCGCCGGCGTAGAAGCGGATCTTCGGTTCACCGGTCACCAGGGTGTTCGACGCGGTGCGAAGGTCCTTCGTCAGATCGGGAATAACGAGAACGTCGCGGCTCGACAAAGCGTGAGCGCAGACGGATTGAGCGATCGGCGTTTCGGACAACTCGAAGCCTGAGCGCGCCTTGAACCACTGCCGATGCCGATCAACGAGACTGACGAGTGCGACCGGCACGTCGAAAAGGCGGCGAGCAAGATGTACGATGTCGTCGAAGCCCTTTTCCGGCGGCGTGTCGAGGATGTCGTACCGATCCAGAGCGGCAAGGCGGATCGGATCGAGAAGGCGAGTGGAGACACTCTCTTCAGGTTCGGATTGAGCCGACGCCTCTTCCGAGTTGGACCGTTTGGACTCGACACGATCGTAGTTCTGCACCGACCTGCCTTCTTCGAAGTGTATCCGTCAAAGTGCCTAACCGATCACGAACTAAAAACGAAGACGTTATCGCGCAGAGATCGAACGAGAATTCGTCTAGTCGGCCACCGGCACTTTCGAGCCGGCGACCTTCTTCTCAAACTACCGGACGCTACAGACCTGCAAGATAAAGTCAGGCGGCCTGGTTTTCGGGCGCGACGACCATCGAGCGATAGCTTTCGATGATCGCCATGAACTCGTCTCGCTCCTGCTTGGGAACGCCGACCTGGAAGAGCGTCTGCTTGATCGCCGTATAGACGTTGTCGAATTCGTCATGATCTACCTTCAAATGCGCGTGGCTCTCACGCATGTCGCGGCCTGGATAGATCTTCGGCCCGCCGGTCTCCTGAACGGACCAGGCGGTGACCAGGAACTTGAAGCCGGCCTCGCCGCCCTGTTCGTGAAAATGCCGGACAGCCGGATTCTTATTGGCATTCTCATTGGTGTAGAGACGATCGACAAGGTCGTCGACGGCCCCGGCTATGCCGTAGATGCCGCCGAGACGGTCGTAGAGCGATTTGGCTTCGTTCATGTTGGACATGGTTTTCCTCCCTGGTTTGCGACGGACTACGGTTTTTGCGGTCCGTCGAGCACCGCCGCCTCCTCGCGGCGGATCTCTTCGATCGTGCGGCTTTCGTTCTTGAAAAGCTGTGCCGAGAGCGAGCGGAGCTGCTCTCGAAGCTCGGCGAGCGGGGTATCCGAAAGACCGGTGCGGCACTGGACGAGAGCCTGTGCATCGGCGGCGACCGCTTCGAGAGCCATGCCGCGTTCGGAAAGGCGAACATGGATGACGCGCCGGTCCTCGCTATTCCGCATCCGTTCGACGAAGCCGGACTTTTCGAGACGGTCGAGCAGCGGCGTGACACTGTTCGGCGTGAGTTCGAGACGTTTTGCGATAGCGCTCACGGTGGATGTGCCGTCCTGCCAAAGCACCAGCATCACCAGATACTGCGGATATGTCAGATCGATCTGGCCGAGAAGCGGAGCATAGCTGCGGGTAATCGCGTTTGCCGCCGCATAGAGCGCGAAGCAGAGTTGGTCGTCGAGTCTCAGGTGATCGCCACTGGACATTGTTCGTATCCGAATAATTCAGACACGAAGTAATCACGAACGAGGCCTGTCGTCCAGCCCTGTATCTCTCACCACTCCGCAATAACGCCGAACGACTGGATCGACCGTATGGGTCTACCTGTCGGTCGTCAGCTCAAGTCGAGCAACTCGCTTTTGACGCATGGAGATGACCGAAACTCGGCCGTCGACCTGTCCGGCTAAACCCGTGTCCCGTTCCTGAAGCACATCCTCTGACCGATGAAACGGATGTGGAGTGACAGTAGACGCGATCGTTCGACCATTGGTTTGGCAGCTCACGGTCGAGATTCCCGCATGATCGAGAACGCCTTCAGGAGCCCATTCCAGGCTCACGGCTAATTGTAACCTCCGCGATTACCGCTCCAGTACGACCGACTACGTCACTCGGCGGTCACGCGCCAGATGACGTCTCCGACATCGTCAGCCATCAGCAGCGATTTGCCGTCCGGGCCGATCGCAACGCCGACGGGGCGCCCATAGGCGAGTTTCTCGTCCTCGGAAAGGAAGCCGGACAAAATATCGCGAGCCGGTCCGTTAGGCGCGCCATTAGCGAAGGGCACGAAGATCAGCTTGTAGCCACTGAGCGTCGAGCGGTTCCAAGATCCGTGCTGGCCGATCACCATGCCCTCGCCGTACCCCGGCAAGGTGCCGCCCGGCATCCAGCAGAGGCCGAGCGAAGCCGTATGCCCGCCGAGAGCATAATCCGGCTGGATGGCCTGGGCGACGAGGTCCGGAGCCTGCGTGACACGATCGTCCACGGTCCTGCCCCAGTAGCAATAGGGCCAGCCGTAAAACCCACCTTCTTCGACGGACGTCAGGTAGTCAGGCGGCGTTTCGTCCCCGAGCCCATCGCGCTCGTTGACGACGGTCCAAAGCTTTCCCGTGACCGGCTCGAAGGCCATGCCGACCGGATTCCGAAGCCCGGAGGCGAAGACCCGCGCCTTTCCGGTGGCAACGTCCAGTTCCCAGATCGCCGCGCGACCTTCTTCCGCCGCCATCCCCTTGTCGCCGATATTGGATAGCGATCCGACGCCAGCGTAGATCCTCGCCCCGTCCGGCGAAACGATCAGGCTGCGGGTCCAGTGCCCGTGCGGCTTGAAGTCGACGAGCTTTTCACCAATGCCCGTGAGGCTTGTATCGCCTTGCCGGTAGTCGAAACATCGGATGCCGTCCGTGTTCCCGAGATAGAACCGGTTACCGACCAGCGCCATGCCGAAGGGCTGGTTCTGGTTCTCGACGAATATGTGCCGGACTTCGGCGACGCCGTCCCCGTTTGCGTCGCGCCAGAGGGTGACGCGATTGGCACTCTCGCCGATTGCATTCACCCGGCGCATCGTGGCCTGCTGAGCATGGTCCATGAGGGTGCGCGGCGTCTCCGGCTGTTCCTTCGACTCCGCCACGAGGACGTCGCCGTTCGGCAGGACCTCGATCCAGCGGGGATGATCGAGGTTCGACGCAAAGGCATTGACCTGAAGCCCCGGCGCGCAGGTGGGCAGGCGCCCCTCCTTCCAGCCCTCTGCGGCGGGAAGTTTCAGGGTCATGATTCCCTGTTTTCGCGCCTTTGGAATTTGGGGTGCCAGCCCGACGGCTTGATGCGAGGGAGAACCAAAGCGCCTGACGAACGCGACAGCGCCACCGACGACTTCAGTTGCCTTCGCGACAATTCCCATAGCCGACCGCCTTGTACCGAAGAGTATGTATGGAGAACACCAACAGCCTTGGAGTGTCGGCATCGCTATGCGGTTTTCGCCATGCCATGAGGCTACGTCAAGGCGTCTCAGCCTGTCCCATTGGCTCCAGCCATCCGAACATCAGGCAAGCGGGTCAAAGCTCGTTTAGCAGGACGGTTCATACACCTTCTCTCGGTGCGCTCACCGCGAACATGACTGCTTCCACCAATAAGTAGCGGGAAGGGTGATGACTGTAATAAGCCGGGCGCTGAACGACCGCTTAGTGCTGGGAATTTGCTCCGAAGCCGCCTGTCTTCTTTCGGCCCAGAACTTCCAAAAATCCACCGGGAGCGGACGCTGCCGCGAACTAGGATCAATGACCCTCTCGCGGCGGCGTTGGAAAAGCTGCGTTAAGTTGTTTCATCGCATGTCAATCATGCACCATGAAGGTCGAACCGGTTCTCGAACAACCCGAAGCTCTCTATCGCGGCCCGCAGCGACGAACGTTCTACCCGTCCCTTGTCGAGATCTCGTTTGCTGCACAATCTCGTAATTGACATCACCAAACCGAGATTCAGAAAAATCGCCTCACGGAGAATAATTCTTTCTTCTCAGTTGATTTCACATGCCGCATGTGGAATTGTTCGTTAGAGACAGTAAGGTTAGGAGGCTGTGATGTGTGGGATCGTCGGATTGTTTTTGAAGGACCGATCGCTCGAGAAAGAGCTCGGATGCTTTCTCTCTGACATGCTGGTGACCATGACCGATCGAGGGCCGGATTCGGCCGGCATTGCGATCTACGGTCAGGAAAAGGCAGGCTTCACAAAAGTTACCATCCAATCCGACACGCCGGACATCACGTTCGGTGATTTCGAGCGACGCCTCGGTGACCTTCTCGGTAAGAGTTCGGCGCTACGTCTTAAGGACAGTCATGCCGTTGCGGACGTTCCAAGCGATCGTGTGGCGGACGTTCGCGCGATGATCGACAATCTTCAGGGCGCAGTGCGCGTGATGAGTGTCGGCGAGACCATGGAAATCTACAAGGAGGTCGGCCTGCCGAAAGACGTCGTTTCGCGCTTCGGTATCCCCGCAATGTCGGGAACCCACGGGATCGGCCATACTAGGATGGCAACGGAGTCGGCTGTCACGACACTGGGCGCCCATCCGTTCTCCACCGGGGCAGACCAGTGCCTCGTTCACAACGGATCGCTATCGAACCACAACAATCTGCGGCGCGAGCTCAAGCAACTCGGTATGCGGTTCGAGACCCAGAACGATTCTGAGGTCGCCGCAGCTTACCTGACCGCGCGCATCAGGGAAGGTATGGATCTCGGCGAGGCGCTCACCAGCGCGCTCGACGACCTTGATGGGTTCTTCACCTTCGTTGTCGGAACCAAAACCGGTTTCGGCGTCCTACGCGATCCGATTGCCTGCAAGCCGGCTGTCATGGCCGAGACCGATCAGTATGTCGCCTTCGGCTCGGAGTTCCGCGCCCTTGTTGGCTTGCCGAACATCGACAACGCGCGGGTTTGGGAACCCGAGCCATCGTCGGTCTATTTCTGGGACCGCGAGACCAACGCCGCTCAGACCCTCGCTGCCTGATCCCCTACAAAGCTCCGGAGCCGACCTATGCCGACTTTCGATCTCGCGACGAGCGAGCTGCGGGACCTCAATTCCGCGCTTCATTCCATCCCGGCGGGCGCCAACGATCTGGAATACGAAATACTAAATCCGCGCGGTAGCCACGCTGTCGCGGTTGGATGCAGTCATCCGCTCAACATCAGCGTCATGGGGCCTGTCGGCTATTATTGCGGCGGCATGAACTCCGAGGCGACCATCAGCGTCAAAGGCTCGGCAGGCCCGGGCGTTGCCGAGAACATGATGTCCGGTATGGTTGTGATCGAGGGCGATGCCTCTCAATATGCGGGAGCGACGGGGCGAGGCGGAATGCTGGTCATCCGCGGAAATGCCGCGTCGCGCTGCGGCATCTCCATGAAGGGCATCGATATCGTTGTTGAAGGCAATATCGGACACATGTCCGCCTTCATGGGCCAGTCGGGTAATCTGGTTGTCCTCGGTGATGCTGGGGAAGCCCTTGGAGACTCCCTGTACGAGGCCAAGATTTTCGTGCGTGGCACGGTAAAGAGCCTCGGGGCCGACTGTATCGAGAAGGAGATGCGGCCAGAGCATCACGAACTTCTCGCGAGCCTTCTTCAAAAGGCAGGCGTTACCGGCGTCGAGACCAGTGAGTTCAAACGCTACGGCTCGGCCCGCACTCTTTATAATTTCGATATCGACAACGCCGACGCGTATTGAGGACTCCAACATGACCTATCACAATCCTCGCACGCCGCCTCGCAAGTCGTGGACGTTCGACGACCAGACCCTCGCGGAAATCAGGCGCGCTGCCGCTACAGGCATCTACGACATCCGCGGCGCGGGCGCCAAACGCAAGCTTCCCCATTTCGACGATTTGCTTTTCCTCGGTGCTTCCATGTCGCGCTATCCTCTCGAAGGGTATCGTGAGCGTTGCGACACCTCGGTCGACCTCGGCACCCGCTATGCCAAGAAGCCCATCCGCCTGAAGATCCCCATCACCATAGCCGGTATGAGCTTCGGCGCTTTGTCCGGCAATGCGAAAGAAGCGCTCGGACGCGGCGCGAGCGCGGCAGGCACCTCTACCACCACCGGCGACGGAGGCATGACAGACGAGGAGCGAGGCCATTCCGAGACCCTGGTCTATCAGTACCTGCCATCGCGCTACGGCATGAACCCGACCGATCTGCGCCGTGCGGATGCGATCGAAATCGTGGTCGGCCAGGGTGCGAAGCCTGGCGGCGGTGGCATGCTGCTTGGCCAGAAGATCTCCGATCGCGTTGCGCAGATGCGCACCCTGCCAAAGGGAATCGACCAGCGCTCGGCCTGCCGGCATCCCGATTGGACCGGACCCGACGATTTGGAGATCAAGATACTCGAGATCCGCGAGATAACTGATTGGGAAAAGCCGATCTACATCAAGGTCGGCGGGGCACGACCCTATTACGACACGGCGCTCGCGGTGAAAGCGGGTGCTGACGTCGTTGTGCTTGACGGCATGCAGGGCGGTACCGCCGCGACGCAAGACGTATTTATCGAGAACGTAGGCCAGCCGACGCTCGCTTGCATTCGCCCTGCTGTACAAGCGCTTCAGGACCTCGGCATGCACCGCAAGGTCCAACTTATCGTGTCTGGCGGCATCCGTTCAGGCGCAGACGTCGCAAAAGCGATGGCCCTCGGCGCGGATGCCGTATCGATTGGCAGCGCCGCCATGGTGGCCTTAGGCGACAACGATCCTCAGTACGAGGAAGAATACAACCGACTTGGCACCACCGCCGGTGCCTACGACGACTGGCATGAGGGGAAAGATCCAGCCGGCATTACAACGCAGGACCCGGAGTTGGCCTCACGTCTCGATCCTGTTGCAGCAGGGCGGCGGCTCGCCAATTATCTCAAAGTCATGACCCTAGAGGCGCAGACGATCGCCCGGGCCTGCGGCCACAACGACCTCCACAATCTCGAGCCTGAGGATCTGTGTGCCCTCACCATCGAGGCAGCAGCGATGGCTCAGGTCCCGCTTGCTGGAACCGATTGGATTCCTGGCAAGAACCGCTTTTAAGATCCCTCCTCCGGATTGGGCCGGATGGTTCGGCCCGAACGGCTGAAACCTCAACGCTTCGAAACCAGGAGAACCCATGACCCTCAGTCTGTCTGCATTTGCCCAAGAACGGGGTGTCAAATACTTCATGATCAGCTTCACGGACCTTTTCGGCGCCCAGCGCGCCAAGCTGGTTCCGGCAGAAGCGATCGACGACATGCAGAAGGACGGAGCGGGTTTCGCGGGGTTCGCAACGTGGTTGGATCTCACGCCCGCCCATCCCGACCTGTTCGCGATGCCTGACGGAGATGCCGCAATTCAGCTTCCCTGGAAGCCGGAGGTTGCTTGGGTACCGGCGGACTGTGTGATGGAGGACAAACCTGTCGCACAGGCACCGCGCGTGGTTTTGAAACGGCTCGTCGATCAGGCCGCCGATGAGGGGCTCCGGGTCAAGACGGGAGTCGAGGCAGAATTCTTTCTGATCACTCCGAACGGCGAGAGGATATCGGACGAATTCGATACCGCCGTCAAACCATGCTACGATCAGCAGGCGGTCATGCGACGCTACGACGTCATCGCCGAAATCTGCGACCATATGCTTTCGCTCGGGTGGAAGCCCTACCAGAACGATCATGAGGATGCGAACGGCCAGTTCGAGATGAACTGGGAGTATGACGACGCGCTCGCGACCGCCGACAAGCACTCTTTCTTCAAGTTCATGGTCCGCTCGGTCGCCGAGAAACACGGACTGCGTGCGACCTTCATGCCGAAGCCGTTCACCGACCTCACCGGCAACGGCTGTCATTGCCACATCTCGGTTTGGAACAAAGACAGCTCGGTCAATGCCTTCGCCGATAAGGATGCACCGTTCGGCTTGTCGGCAAAAGGCAAGACGTTCCTCGGCGGCATTATGAGACACGGTCCCGCGCTCGCCGCCATCACCAATCCGACCGTCAACTCTTACAAGCGTATCAACGCGCCGCGCACCACGTCCGGGGCGACCTGGGCGCCAAACGCTATTACCTGGACCGGCAACAATCGCACCCATATGGTCCGCGTTCCCGGACCGGGTCGTTTCGAATTGCGCCTGCCGGACGGCGCGGCCAACCCCTATCTCCTTCAAGCTGTAATCATCGCTGCTGGCCTGAGCGGCATGAAGGCGAACGCCGATCCCGGACCGCATAGCGACCTCAATATGTATGAGGAAGGCCATCGCGCGAAGAACACGCCGCGCCTTCCGCTGAACCTTCTCGATGCATTGAGAGCGCTCGAACGCGATGAGCCGTTTTGCGAGGCGCTCGGAGGCGAATTCGTATCTTCTTACCTCAAGAAGAAGCGCGAAGAATGGACGAGCTATGCGAGCGCAATCACGCAGTGGGAACATGACAACACGCTCGACATCTAGGCGGAGCGGGTGAAGGAGGCCAAAACTTCTGCCACTGAATTGTGAGCTCGCGGAACCCTTCGGCTCTCGCTTGGAAACACCGAACCATCGAGCGAACTGAAGGATGTGGTCGGCCAGGCCCCCGTTGACCTGCCCCCTTCGAAAGGTCGGTGCTTCCAACACCGGTGATCTTATAGAAGGGGGCAGGATCGGACCGGGGCGTCCAAAGGTTCGTGGCGCCCCGGCCATCCTCCGTTATCGGAAGCGCTTGGCAGATAAGGTCTCAACTTTTGCGCGACCCAGCGGTGCGCTTGGTGGTGCGGAACACCTGTAAAGCAACGCTATGCAACAGTCGAAGCGCCCAACGTAGCGCTGCCATCACGGCCTTCCGCCATAAAGTCGGCAGAACCTTTCAGGGTGACATCGTCTTTTCAGAGAGATGGTTTTCCGAAGAAGTCGTTTGACAAAAGCGAAATGCTTTTTGATACTCAAGAGCAACTATTATTCTTGTGAATATGGGAGCCGGGTTCGTTGTCCGACATCAAGAGCCGTCCGATCTGGGGCCGCATCCGACCCGTCGCACATGCCGCCCGCCACTTTGTGTGCTGTGAGGGATCAAGTGCGGCGCGACATGTCGCGGAGACGTTTTCGCCCAATGCGGAGGCTTTGAAGCAGGTGACTATCCTTTACGGCAACACTGATCGGAATGAAGAGGCTGGCCATACGCTCGATGCTCTCGGCGCCGAGGCCAGCCTGCATTATCCGACCCGGCAGACACTTCTTATATCCTTCAAGGCACATCTAAAGCGCCTGCATATGGGCGCGCAGATTTATCTCTGCGGGCCGGAAGCGTTTCTGAACGAAGCGACGGCGATCGCGGAAAGCCACGGCGTCCTTAAGGAGGCTGTCCAAACCGAACTTTGCGGCGCAAACGCCCGTCGCGTCCAGTGCGTCCACTGCAAGGGTCTGATCGAGAACGTCGCCTACACGCCGATCGCATGTGAGCATTGCGGGGTGAACCTCATGGTGCGCGATCACTATTCACGCCGTCTCGGCGCGTTCATGGGAGTGTGCGTCGATGCCGAGGCGCCCGGCGATCTTCCTGCCAGAGAGAGTTTCTAGACTATGGCCGGAGAATCCTTTCTCGTCCGCGTGACCCACGCCGATCCGGTAACCACCTCTGTCAAGCGCCTTCGCATGCAGGCGATCGATGGTAAGACGCTTCCGCCGGCCTCAGCGGGATCCCATATCATTCTGACGCTTAAGACGCCGAACCGCCTACTGAAAAACGCCTATTCGCTGCTGCCCTCTAGCCTCGACGGTGGAACGTACGAGGTAGCTGTCCTGCGCACCGAGGATTCGCGCGGCGGCTCGACCTTCGTCCATGATGCGCTTTCCGAAGGCTCGGAACTCACGATCTCCACCCCCGTCAACCTTTTCCCGATCAACCGGCGAGCGCGTCACCATGTGCTGGTTGCAGGCGGGATCGGTATCACGCCGATTGCGGCTATGGCGGAAGAGCTGTTCCGGGACAATCGATCCTTCGAACTCCATTACTGCATCCGCAATGAACCGAACGGGGCATTCCTGAAAGACCTACAGGCACGTTATGGGGAGCGCGTGCATCTATACCATAGCGACATCGGCGAACGGTTCGGCGTCGCGAAGGCTTTACCCCAGCAAAGAATAGATACGCATCTCTATGTCTGCGGCCCCGAGGGCATGATCGGGGCGGTCCTCAACGATGCGTCGGCCTTGGGTTGGTTGCAAGAAAACCTTCATGCCGAGCGTTTCCTTTCTCCGGGAGGTGGCGACCCCTTCGATGTCGTTCTGCGCCGCTCAGACATCGAAGTGACCGTCGGCGAGCATGAAAGTCTTCTCGAGGCTATCGAAAGGGTGGGTGTCGACGCGCCGCATCTTTGTCGTGGAGGCGCTTGCGGCCAATGCCGCTGCTCCGTCGTCGAAAAAGACGGAATCATCCAGCACCGTGATCACTATCTCACTCAAGAAGAGCGAGAGGCCGGGGACGCGATCATGACCTGTGTCTCGCGGCTGAAGGGCCAGCGTCTCGAGCTCGATCTCTGATGGGAACAGTGCGGTCTCCCGAAGTAGCCGCGCGCCACCTCCTACTGGTCTCGCATCTCATTTCATGGAGGCCGCACAGTGCCTTCTGGCCCAACGCACAGACGACAAGGAGCCATCTTTATGAGCCTTTCAACGATCGAAGTTGACGACGTTCGTCATGAGTTCAATAGCGAGACGTTCCGCGACGACTACACATTCTCCAACAGTCCCGAAGCGATCGCCCGCTTTCCATTCCCATTCGATCGTGACGAGTATATGTATGCTGTCAATATTGAGCAGCATATGCCGGGACCGCCGAAATCGGCGACCGAATTTCCCATCGACATCGATGAGCACTACGTCGCCGAAATGGCAGATCGCGCTCGGGTCCTGAAGGAGGATCCACTGCGCTGTCAGTCCCTGCCGCATATGCTAATGGCTGAATGGGATCTCCTCGACCTTCTAATGACCTCCATGGCGCGCGACTATCCGAGATGGTTCTCGCTTGAGCGCGATGGACGCAAGTGGCACTGGATCAATCGCCCGCTCGGTATCGAACAGCGCTTCGTATTCGGCGATCCGACGACCCTGCCGCAGGGTCCGATGGAATACGTGACACGGCAGTGCCAGGGCGACTTCTGCCTTCTCGACCAGCGCGACAACAATCTTTGGCTCGATGCTGGCATCGTCACCAGCCAGGCCGACTGGTCGCTCGACTTCGACCTCGGCATGAACTTCATCGAGTGGCATGGACCGGTCCCGCTCGCGCATAACATGAATATCTTCGACCGCGCCCTGAAGTTTCTGATGAACCTCCAGCAAGGCCGACCCGTCCGCCGCCTGAATTGGACGATGACCGTCAATCCCCGGCTCGACACGAGCCCGGAGAACTATCACCGCTGGGGTATCGATCGCACCACCGTGACGCCCGAAAACGTCGGCGACAAGGTACATCTGCGCGTCGAGCTTCAAGCGCTTTGGCGGCTGCCTCGCTCCAACGCGATCGTGTTCTCGATCCGTTGCTACCTGATCAAGATGGGCGAGCTCGTAACACAGCCCAAATGGGCGCGTCGTATCCACCGGGTGCTGCGTGACCTTCCCCCCGAACTCGCAGAATACAAGGGCCTGACCAACTATCGGGCGGCAACACTCGAATGGCTATCGCAGTATGACGATGGTGCTCCAACCTCGCCCGGTTTCTACCCGGACTGAGACGACCTGCGAGCGAAAACCTTTCCGGCGACCGCAATCGCAGCGCCCTGCGAGACATGCCGAGCCCGCGATCGGCTGGGGGTAAAGTTAGAGACAATTCAAACGTGGAGGAAACCATGACAGACGCCCGCAATTCCGCCCTCAACGAGCGTCACAAGGCGCTCGGCTCGAAGCTTTCCGAATCCTGGAACGGCATGCCATTGCCGGACACATATAACACCGATCCCGACGACGAGGTGGTTGCGGTCCGATCTAGCGCGGGCCTCTTCGACGTCTCGGCCCTGCGTATGATCAACGTGTCCGGCAAGGACAGCGAGGCCGTTCTCAACGCCATGTTGACGTCTGATATCGCCAAGATGAAGCCCGGTCAGTCTGCGATCTCCAACATCGTCGACGAAAACGGCTCACTCATCGACGATGTTCTCGTTTATCGTGACGGCGAGGACGTGTTCCGTCTTTCACACGGAGGTGGCAGCCTCGAAGACGTGATCGATGGCTTTTTTTCCGGCAAGGAAGCTAAATGGGAGAAGGACGACGATGTCCATATCCTGTCCCTACAGGGGCCCAAATCGAGAGAGATTCTCGATCCACATACCGCGATAGACTTGAAGTCGATTCACTATTTCGAACATCGCAAGACCGACCTGTTCGGCCGGTCTGTTTCCATCGGCCGGGGCGGTTATTCAGCGGAGCTCGGTTATGAGGTCTTCTGCAAGGCGGAAGATGCCGTCTATCTTTGGGACGAAATCCTGAAGGCCGGACAACCTTTCGGAGCCATCCCCGTTTCCTGGGCCTGCCTCGACATCGTCCGCGTAGAAGGCGCGCTTCTTTTCTTCCCTTATGACATGCCGCAGGGGGATACGACTCCATGGGAGGTCGGGGCAGACTGGACCGTCGATCTCGACAAGTCCGACTTTCACGGCAAGGAAGCGTTGGTGCGGCGGAAGAACGAGATACGCGTCTCTCAGGTCGGACTCGAAATCGATGCTCATCAGGCCATCGAGCCAGGCGCCAAGCTCTTCAAGGGGGATCGGGAGGTGGGTTCGGTCAATAGTACGACCTACAGCCGCTACCTGGAGAAATCACTGGCACTCGGCCATGTAGAGCCAGACCTCTCGGACTTCGGCACGGCCCTGACGGTGCGAAGTGAGAAGGGCTCTTTCGACGCACATATCGTGCGCACGCCATTCTATGATCCGATGAGGGTTCGCACGCATCCGCTCGAAGAACGGGCGTGACTTCGCATTACGGCGCGCTACAGCGGGAATGGCGGACTTCCTGAGGCCCGCCTAACCTGTCTGCGACCCTGCCCTCATGCTGCAAATCGGTAAGTAGGAACCATCAGCTTCCCTTCCGGAGATTCTTCATGCGCGTCCAGCCGCTCAACGAGCTGGACGTCCCACGTCACACATTCATTGTGTCGCCCGCATGCTCGATGCTGGGATGCCGGTAAATGACGGCGAACGCCTGCGCCATTGCAAACGAACACGTCCCGATATCGTTACCTTTATCGAAAGACGTGCGTCGATACTGTTTTTAAATAGAAAATGACGTTCGCCGATCCCACAGTGTCTTCGTCGCGTGAGTTAATCTGCAAGTCTTCTATACACTCGTCCGAGCGGCTACGAAATTTCTACTTGCAAATTGGTTCGGTCTGGTTCTGAATGTGTCTGGGAAAAATTTGTTCTTCGGAAGAAATTTTCCGGCTCTGTAGTTACGACATCGTCACGCAAGTGCCGAGCGGACAGGAAGAGTGCCCGCGAAGGACGAGGTCGAAACGAATTAGACTCGAAAGCTAGTATCTACGGGAGGACCCATGGGATCGAATATCGAAGCGCTGACGACGTTATTTACTGAGTTCTATTACTGGGTGACCGTCGTCTTTATGTTTCTGATCCATGTGGGTTTTTGCCTCTACGAAGTGGCGGCAAGCAGGCGACGCAATCACCTGCATACCCTTATGAAGAATACCATGTGCATTCCGCTCGTCACCATCACGTTCTTTTTCTTTGGATGGTGGATCTATTTCGCTTTTCCAAACGGCCCCTTCATTACCGGCGGCATCGATTTCGAAGCTGCGACCGGCGCGCGCGCCTTCGATCCAGCAATGGGCACAAACCTGCAAGATCACATTAACGGCGTCTTTTGGGCCGCCTTCCTCCTATTTTCGTGGACAGCTGCATCCATCGTATCTGGATCGGTTATCGAGCGGATCCGTTCTGGTGCGTTCTGGATTCTCGCCGTCACAATCGGTTCGCTTGCGTGGATTATCGACGCGGCGTGGGGCTGGCACTCGGCCGGCTGGATGGTCAAGCTGCTCGGCTATCATGACGCCTACGCGTCGGGCGTCATTCACGCTATCGCAGGCGGGTTCGCTCTCGGCATCCTCATCGTGCTTGGACCCCGTCTGGGTAAGTTCGCCGCCGACGGCACGCCGCGGGACATTCCGCCCCACAACACTTGGCTCGCAACGCTCGGCCTCTTCCTTATCTACACTGGCTTCTGGGGTTTTTACGCCGCCTGCAACATCCCAATCATTTCACCGGAAGGTATCGGCGGTGAGATCACCGGCGCCACATGGACAGCAACCAACATCTACCTCGCGCCAACCACACTTTCTGCGATTACATTCAACTTCCTGATGTCGCTATCAGGCGGTCTTTTGATGGGTTACGTAGTCTCCAAGGGAGACGCTTTCTGGACGTACTCGGCCGGCCTTGCTGGAATTATCGCGGCCTCGGCCGGCAACGATCTATACCATCCGATCCAAGCGATGTTCATCGGTGCGATCGGAGCCTTCGCGGCCTATCGACTGCACTACTTCGTTGAGCGCCGTTTCAAGATCGACGACGCCGTCGGTGCAGTTGCAGTGCATGGCTATGCCGGCTTCATCGGCGTGGTGATCGCCGGCTTCATGCTCTGGGGCCAGCCCTCTTCGCCATATGCAGGCTATGCTGCGATTAATCCGCTGGGCAACTTCATCGGTGCGATCATCATGTTCGGGCTTTTGGGGTTCCTGCCCGGTTTCGTGGTAGCGAAAATCCTTCACGGCTTCGGCATGCTGCGCATACCGGCAAAGGTCGAACTTGAAGGCCTCGATTTTCAGGCTTCGCAAGCCTACGAGGCGGCGATCCGCGATGTTCAGGGAGCTGAAACATCATTGGTCTCATCGAAAACCTAATCACCTAAAGTGCGGCGGACGAGACTTGAACTGCTTTTCTCAAATCTCGTCCGTCCAGGACCAAACACGAAAGGAATACGAGCTATGTCTTCGAACGGAATGACGAGTTGGGCGGTTGATCTTGCCGATGTCGGTGCAGTTTATCCGTTCCAGGGAACCGAATTCATACTCTATATTGCTGGTCTGGTTTTCTGGATCTGGTGGCACGTTGCGCAGATCCGCGCCGAGAGCAGGGAGGTCCGGTACGAGATCGGGGCTGATACGACCGGTGAAGCGACGCGCCGGGCGATTGCAGCCTACTGACGCCCCGCGCGACTTAAGACGCGTCTCGACAGCAACTCAGAGAGCGTTGCGCGGAATCGCGGCGCTTTATCGTTCGTTGCGGTCCTGCGGATAGCAGATGATCGAAAGGTAGATGCAGGGGAGCCTAATGAAGTCTTCCGGCCCATGCGGCGCATCTGCATCGAAGAAGAAACTATCGCCGGGCTGCATATGGACTCGCGTATCAGCGTGTCGATAAACGAACTCGCCTTCCAGCATATAAAGGAATTCGAGCCCGTCGTGCTGGAAGGTCGGGAACACGTCTGATTCCTTCGACAGCGTAATAAGATAGGGCTCGACTGTGACGCCGCTCAGATTGTTTCCGATATGGCCGAGCAAGTTGTATTGGTGCCCTGCCCGCGTCCCTCGCCGTTCGAGCTCGACTCCCTCGCCAGCCTTCACGAACACCGCGCTGCGCTGCTGTTCAAACCCTTTGAAAAATCCGGTGATCGGCACACCGAGCGCCTGGGACAACGACTGTAAAGTTGCAAGCGAGGGTGAAATGTTACCGCGCTCGATCTTTGAAAGCATTCCGAGGGACATTCCGGTGGCAGAAGCAAGATCACCAATGGTCAGTCCATGCTGGCGCCGATGATGGCGCACCTCGCGCCCTATTGCGCTCTCGAGCCGCTTTTCGGTGACTGGCTTAACGGCATGCGGATCCTGCCGCAGCTTCGTCTGCGTTCCACTGGCCTCAGTGTGCGATGCGTCATCTACTGCTTTGGCTTCAGCACCCAAGTCTTCTAATTTTCTTTTTGCGGGCATTTTGTCTCCGAAGGAGTTCGTCGCGTTCAGCTTTGCGGTGTTTCGAACGGTTTTGGCCTATCGGGCAGCAGGTATCACAAGGACTCTGTCCGATCGACAGGTTTCCCCTGAAGAAAGTTGAGTGACCTCTCGTCCCGAGGGCCGTGACCGTAGCGGGATTTGTAGGCTCGCGAAAAGTAGCTGGCGCTCGCGAAGCCCGACGCAATCCCGATTTCGGCAACGGAAAGCCGTGTCTGGCGCAGAAGGCGTTGGGCGTGATGAAGCCGAATTGTCAGGTAGTAGCGATCGACCGTCGTCTTCATTTGTTTTTCGAACAAGCGTTCGAGTTGACGGATCGAAACGCCGGCGAGTTCAGCAAGGCGCTCGCGCGGCAGGGGATGCTCCACGTTTTCCTCGATCGCCTGGATGACGTTCGACAGGGCGACACTAGGGAGGCCGAAGCGTTCGAAACGCGTCATCAGTTGCGCAGTGGCGCCTGTGCGCACATGGCTCTGAAGGAACCATTCGCTGACAGCAGCCGCTAGCTCTCCACCGTGGGTCTTCGCTATCACTGCATGCATCATGTCGAGAGCGGAAATCCCGCCGGCGCAGGTGAGACGACCCCGATCGATTTCGTAGATCGAGGATGTGAGCCGTGGTTGTGCGAAAGCCTCTGCGAAGGCGGGCGCATGCTCCCAATGGATAGTGCAACGATAGCCGTCGAGAAGACCGGCTGAGGCAAGGACGAATGGCCCGCCCGAAACACCCGCAAGCCACGTGCCGCGCCGCGCGAGCCTTCTAAGCCATGCGAAAGTCGGCTCATGATCGAAGGTCGAAGGATTGCCGGCAGCGCAGACGACGAGGCCGTCGTAGTCCTCCGCCTCGCCGATCGCGTGATCCGCCTCGAAGGAAAGACCTGTCGAGGCTTCGACGCGCAGGTCCTCCACCGCGACGTGGCGCCAGGAATAGAGCGTTCGGCCGGAGAGGATATTGGCGGCCCGGAACGGTTCGATCGCGGAGGCGTAGGACATCGTCGCGAAGTACGGCACTAGGAGGAAGCCGAGCCGCTCTGGTCTTAGGTCGTCTTGTGCCGACACCATCTTCACTCCCTACGGCATGCCTCTCTCACGCTTATCGAGCCTTACGATGCCACGCCGTTTAATATGCCATTAGTGTCGCCATAAGTCATGTAAGGGTCGTCACTGGTCAAGTTTTACATTGCAGTGAGCGCATGGTGCTTCAGACGCGGAATCTTGAATTTCGCCTGTGTAAAGGACGACTTTGCGAGATCATGCGCTATTCCGCCTTCTCCCTGTTTCGCGAGACGCTGAACAAGCACCGTGGTTGGAAGCCCACGTGGCGCGACGCGACGCCGAAATCGACTTATGATGTCATCATCATTGGCGGAGGCGGTCATGGCCTTGCGACCGCTTATTATCTCGCGAAGGAACACGGCCTCACCAACATTGCCGTTCTCGAGAAGGGTTGGCTGGGCTCCGGCAACATCGGGCGTAACACTACGATCATTCGCTCGAATTATCTCCTTCCAGGCAACCAAGCATTCTACGAGTTGTCCATGAAGTTGTGGGAAGGGCTTGAACAGGAGCTCAATTACAATGCCATGGTCAGTCAGCGCGGCGTTCTGAACCTCTTCCACTCGGACGGTCAGCGTGACACCTATGCGCGACGGGCCAATTCGATGCGTCTGCACGGCGTTCATTCGGCACTGCTCGATGCCGATGAAGTGCGCCGGATGGTGCCGATACTCGGATTCGAAGAAGCACGCTTTCCGATCAAGGGCGGGCTCTGGCAGGCACGCGGAGGAACGGCTCGTCACGACGCGGTCGCCTGGGGCTATGCCCATGCAGCCGATATGCGGGGGGTCGACATCGTTCAGAACTGCCAAGTAACCGGGTTCCTCCGCGAAGGCGGGCGCGTCGTCGGCGTTGAAACGAGCCGTGGCAAGATCCGAGCCCGCAAAGTGGGTATGTCGGTTGCCGGTTCCTCATCCCGCGTGGCGGCGATGGCCGATCTGCGCCTTCCGATCGAGAGCCAGGTTCTTCAGGCCTTCGTCTCCGAAGGAATCAAGCCGAAGATACCCTGCGTCGTCACCTATGGTGCGGGGCATTTCTATATCTCCCAGTCCGACAAGGGCGGTCTCGTCTTCGGGGGCGATCTCGACGGCTACAATTCCTATGCTCAGCGCGGCAATCTTCCGACCGTCGAACACGTCCTCGAGGCCGGTATGTCGATGATGCCATCGATCGGTCGTGTGCGAATGCTGCGCTCGTGGGGCGGCATCATGGACATGACAATGGATGGCTCGCCAATTATCGACCGGACGCCGGTCGAGGGCCTCTATCTCAATGGCGGATGGTGCTATGGCGGCTTCAAGGCGACCCCTGCAGCAGGATGGTGCTTCGCACATCTGATCGCACGCAATGAGCCGCACCCGTCGGCCGCTGCCATGCGCCTCGACCGCTTCGCCACAGGTCACATCCTCAACGAGAACGGCCGCGGCGCTCAACCTAACCTCCACTGATCGGTGCGGCTCGCCCAAACACGACGTTCTGTTCGCGAAAGTCCCGAAAAGGCCTGATTGTCCATGCGTATCGATTGCCCCCATTGCGGAAGCCGCGACATCCAGGAATTCGTCTATCGCGGTGATGCGAGCGTCTCGCGGCCCGATCCCGACGGTGAGGACGCACTGAAGCACTTTGTCGACGCCGTTCACCTGCGCACCAATCCCGCCGGATTTCATAGCGAGCACTGGTACCATTCTGGCGGCTGCCGGTCCTGGGTGACCGTCGTGCGCGATACGCTTACCCATGAAATCGAGAGTGTCGGGTTCGCAAACGAGGAGATCGACAGATGAGTGGCTTTCGCACCGGAGGCGGGCTCATCAATCGTGCCCACCGCATGAGTTTCACTTTTGACGGTCGTGAATATTCTGGCTTTGCGGGCGATACGCTCGCATCGGCACTTCTGGCTTCAGGCGAGACGCTTTTCGGTCGATCCTTCAAGTATCATCGTCCACGCGGCGTGGTGACGGCGGGTCCAGAGGAGCCGAACGCCCTCGTGGAGATGCGCAAGGGCGCCCGACGTGAGCCCAACACGAAGGCGACGGTCGCGGAACTGTACGACGGCTTGGAAGCGTCGAGCCAAAACCGATGGCCGTCGCTGAAGCATGACGTAGGCGCGGTCACCTCGCTTCTCGCCCCTTTCTTCGTCGCGGGCTTTTACTACAAGACCTTCATGTGGCCGGCGAGCTTCTGGGAAAAGCTCTACGAGCCAGCAATTCGCCGGGCGGCTGGTCTCGGCCATGCGTCCGACGAACCGGATCCTGACAGATATGAGAAGGCTTATGCTTTCTGCGACGTTCTGGTTATCGGCTCAGGTCCTGCAGGACTTTCGGCTGCTCTTTGCGCAGGGAGGTCGGGCGCGCGAGTCATCCTTGCTGATGAAGATTTCGCCCTCGGCGGACGATTGAACGCCGAGCGCTACGAGGTTGACGGAATTGCGGGCCATAAATGGGCAGCAGGAACTGTAGAGGAGTTGCGTTCTCTTCCGAATGTCATCGTGATGCCGCGTACGACCGTGTTCGGTGCCTATGATGGACGCGAGTTTGGGCTGATTGAACGAGTCGCGGATCACATGCCGGTCCCGCTGATGCATCAGCCGCGTCAGCGCCTATGGCGCGTCGTCACCAAGAAAGCGATCCTTGCGAGCGGTTCATACGAACGTCCGATCCCCTTCGGCGGAAACGACCGGCCCGGCGTCATGATGGCGAGCGCCGTGCGCACCTATCTCAACCGTTACGGCGTATCTCCGGGCCGGCGCGTTTCGGTCTTCACCTCCAGCGACGATGGCTGGCAGACCGCCCGCGATCTTCTCGCGGCCGGGGTAGAAGTCGCAGCGGTAATTGACGCGCGGCCCAAGGTCTCGCCCGCACTTGCCGATTTTGCCTCGCGCGAGGCAATCCGACGCTACATCGGGAGCGAGGTCGTCGCGACTAAGGGCCGACAGAGCCTGAGCGCCATAACGGTAATCGACAAGACCGGCATAAACCATGAGATCGCAGCGGACTGTCTTGCAGTCTCAGGCGGGTTCAATCCGAATCTCTATGTGACGACCCATCTCGGCGGCCGGCCAAAATGGTCCGACGTGATCCATGCCTTCTTGCCGGGGACCAGACCGTCGCATATCGAAGTGGCGGGGGCCGCCAATGGCGAATTCTCGCTTGCCGACGCCTTCCGGAGCGGTGCTGCTGCCGGCGGGAAGGCGGCAAGCGACCTCGGCTTCAACACGAGCGCCTTCGAACTCCCCAAAACCAGCGACGATGCGGTGAACCTTTCGCCGCTCTGGCATGTGGAGCGCTCCCGGCAGAAGGCTTTCGTCGACTTCCAGCACGATGTCACGGTGTTCGACGTCGGGCTCGCCAAGCAGGAGGGTTTCCGTTCGGTGGAACTCCTCAAACGCTACACTACGCTGGGCATGGCGACGGACCAAGGCAAGATTTCCGCCGTCAACGGCCATGCGATCATGGCGGCCCTCACCGGTAAGCCCATGGAAGAAGTCGGTACGACTGTCTCCCGCCCGCCGCATACGCCCGTAACTCTCGCGGCCTTCGCCGGTCCCTACCGCGGAAAGCATTTTCAGCCAACCCGGCGAGCGGCCTCCCACAAGTGGGCCGAAAACGCTGGGGCGAGCTTCGTCGAGGCGGGCCTCTGGTTGCGTGCCGATATGTTCGCACGCCCGCAGGAGAAGAACTGGCTTGAGACCGTCAGTAGGGAAGTAACGGCGGTACGCGAAAGCGTCGGTTTCTGCGATGTGTCTACGCTGGGCAAGATCGACATTAAGGGCTCGGATGCGGGCGAATTCCTGAACCGGGTCTACATCAACGGTTTCGGTAAGCTCGCCGTCGGGAAGGCACGCTACGGCATGATGTTGCGGGAGGACGGGTTCGCCTTCGACGACGGCACGACCGCGCGCTTTGCCGAGGATCATTTCGTAATGTCCACCACCACGGCGAACGCCGGGCCGGCGATGCAACATCTCGAATATTGTCGGCAGGTGCTCTGGCCGGAACTCGACGTCCAGATCGTCTCGGTGACGGAGCAATGGGCACAGTATGCCGTTGCAGGGCCAAATGCTCGGGCCGTTCTGGAGAGGCTGTTCGGCAATGCATGGGACGTGTCAAACGAGGCGCTGCCATTCATGGGCGTCCGTGCCTTCCGCTGGAAAGAGCTGCCCGCCCGCGTCTTCCGTATCTCGTTCTCCGGCGAACTCGCCTACGAGATTGCCGTCCCGACTCGCTACGGCGAGGCGTTGGCCGAAGCCATCATGGAGGCCGGCAGGGATTGGAAGATCGTGCCCTATGGAACCGAGGCGCTTGGCGTCATGCGCATCGAGAAGGGCCATGTCGCTGGACCGGAGCTCAATGGACAGACGACGGCGGCCGATCTCGGCATGGGACGTATGATGTCGACGAAGAAGGATTTCATTGGCCGCGTCCTCTCCGGCCGGCCCGGCATGACCGATCCCGACCGGCCGGCGGTCGTCGGATTGAAGTGCGTTGATCCCGCCCAGCGGTTGCGGGCCGGGGCGCACTTCCTAATGAAGGGTGCCGAACCGACAATTGAGAACGACGAGGGCTATCTCACCTCAGCCGCCTATTCGCCAACCCTTAGTCGCTGGATCGGGCTCGGCCTGATTCGGCGCGGCCCCGAGCGCCATGGCGAGATCGTTCGCGCGTACGATCCTGTGCGCGGTGGCGACATCGAGGTCGAGATCTGTTCGCCCCATCAGGTCGACCCGGAAGGAACACGGCTCCATGTCTGAGATATCGGTCAAAGCAGTCCATGCTTTCGACGGGCTCATCACGCCCGTGGGCGAAACGAGACCCGCCGGGGTCGTCGTGAGCGAACGCACGGAGCTGGCGCTGGCGGCGGTGTTGGCGCGCAAGCGGCGAGCAGGCGACCTCGCCGCACTGGTGGCAAACGAATTCGGGTGCCATTTGCCTGCGCCTGCGAGGCGAACCGAAGGCCGCGATATCAGCGTTGTCTCGACCGGTCCCGGCGCTTGGCTCGCCTGTCGCGAAGCTGGCGGGTACGGGTTTGCCGAAAATCTGGCCGAAACGATGCAGGGCGTTGCTTCGGTGACTGACCAAAGTGATGCCTTCGCGGTACTCAGGCTGACCGGGCCGCGCGTGCGAAACGTGCTCGCCAAAGGTATCCATCTCGATCTCGATGCCAATGTCTTTTTGCCGGGACATGCCGCCGTAACTCAATGCGGCCATGTGGGCGTGTCGCTTTGGCGTCTCGACGACTTGGCAGGCGGCGATGCGGCCTTCGAGATTGCGATGTTCCGGTCCTATGCAGAGAGCTTCTGGCACTGGCTTTCGGTGAGCGCCGCCGTATACGGGCTTGCTGTAGCGGCGGGCGGCTGAATAAGCGGGTCGCATCTCAAAGTGACGGCGCGGCCGGCGATCGAAGGAAGGGGCAGCCATTGAGTTCGATCGTGTTCGGAGCCATCGCGGCGATGGCTTGGGGTGTCCACGACCTTCTGATCCGCTTCGTAACACGGTCGCTCGGAACGATCGCTGCGCTCTTTGCTGTTCTCGGTCTGGGGACCGTGCTGATGGCCGTCGTCATCCTTACGATTGGAATCGAGGTGGACGTAAGCACGAACCGCTTGCTTCTCCCCATCGTGAGCGGCCTTGCCTACTTTGGTGCCTGTCACGGCCTCTACCGAGCCATGGCAATCGGCCCCTTCGCGCTTGCTGCGCCCATCATCGCCGCCTATCCGGTGCTGTCGGTCGCCTGGGCGGTAACGACCGGGACACGGCCGGCTCTTCTGGATTGGCTGGCAACCGCAGCCATCATCGGCGGCGTCGTTGTTGTCTCGCGCTTTGCGAAGGAAGAAGAGACCCGCAAATGCTCTACGGTGAAAGCGGAAAGTAGGCGCGACACGATTATCGCCAGCCTTTATTCCGCAGTCGGGTTTGCTGTCGCGTTCGCCGCGGGGCAGGCCGCTGCAGCGGACCAGAATGAGATCGCGATCACTGCCATTGCCCGCGCGTTCGCGGTAGCGGCAGTTCTGCCGTTTGTCTTCGTGCGTTCGAAACCAAGCGATCCGTTCAAAAATCCCGGCAGAATCGTCCCCCTAGTTCTTTTGGTTGCTTCACTCGATGTGATAGCAGTGACCAGCGTCGTTGCCGCCGGCACAATGGAAGCCCCTGAGCTTGCCGTCGTCGTCGCTTCGTCTTTCGGCGTTATTACGATCGTGCTCGCACGAATCTTCTTGAAAGAGCATGTCGCACCAATTCAGTGGCTTGGTATCGCGATGGTCTTTGTGAGCGTGATGATCCTCTCTACGCGGTACTGACGAATTCGACATTCTTGCGATCATAGCCCTTGAATTATGGAGAAGGGCGTCGCAAGCGACGCCCATTTTGTCTACAGATCCTAAGCTTGCGATCCGTTATTCCGCAGGACTGGCGATACCCGGGCGATGATCAACAGAATTGGTCGCTTCGACCCCAGTTACACCGGTATCGCGAGCCGCTTCTCCAAGTTCCCAATAAAGATGGTCGAGGCCAGTTGCCTGATCGTCGTCCGATACCCTTAACCCGATCGTCGGCTCGAGGATCAGCGCAAGCACAAGCGCAGTGACGACACCGAAAGCGACACAGGTTACGATACCTGCTAGCTGCATGACGATGCCGATCTCGCCGTGCTGGTAAGCATATGCACCCTCTTCGATGCCAAGATAGCCGCCACGCGCCGTACCAGCTTCAAGAATGCCCACCATGATCAGGCCATAGGTGCCGGCGCCAAGGAAGAGCGGAAGCAGCTTGTGCTCGTCGATCTCCCGTTTTTGCATGAATTCATAGACGGCGTAAGCGATGAACGGTGCGCCTAGCGCAACAAGGAACATCTGCCAGGGAACATAGACGTCGAAGGCTGGAGCGCCCGATACGTAGCCCGCGAGGGGGCCAAGAAGAAGATAGCTGAACTTCTTCGTCTTATAGGCGAGCAGTGCTCCCGACAAAGCGCCCGCGGCCCAGGCAATGCCGTAATTATTGAAGGCAATGCCGACGCTGGTGTCCGCCATTGTCACGCTAACCGCGAGCGCCTGCGGATCGAAGAAGAACAAGCACGACAGGATGACCATCGGCAATCCGGCGAAGATTGTCATGAGACCGCTCGCAGCGAGCCCAACGCTCGGGTAGTCGTACGTTGGCACCTTCCGATGGGGCTTAAAAATGCCGGGTCGCGCTCCGAGCTTCCAGGAGAGCGCCAGCGCCATTCCGGCTGGGAACAGGTAGACGAAACCAACGCCGAAGAAATCGTGATATCCGATGTTCGTCAGAGGTCCGACCGAGCCCCACGTCAGCCAGCTGAGGATCGACGACATGATCGCTGCGACGAAAGCCATCACATAGTAGGCACCCGGCTTGATCCGTTCGGCAACCGCAAAGTGGAACAGCACGTTCACGATGCCGGCGAAGCAGGCGAGGAAGAAGACGAAGATCTGGAAGTTGTTGATGCCGGGGAACGTAGCCGGATCGACGTTCTGCGCCAGAGCATTCGCGAGTGTACCGCCAAGCCACCAATCAGAGAAGGTGCCGGCCAGCGTGCCTCCTGCCATGATGTAGTATTGCGAAGCCCAGAAGGCGAAACCGCAGAAGAAGTAGGTGGCGAAACCAATGAAAAACCCGATGACCTTCTCAATCGTCGTATTGAAAAGATTGTTGGTTCGAACAGTGCCGGCGTCGATCAGGAGTAACCCGATGACCACCATGATTGCCCCGACCGTTCCCGATGCATATATAAGATTCTGAACGAGTGAGCTGAGCGTTACCTGCTCAGCGAACATCGACGTTGCTTCAGTGGGCATTGTCAATTCCTCCCTAACATCCCATAGGTTGCTGTCTCTGCGCTGTTGATTTCATATTCTGCTCAATCCGATCGCGTCTCTCCCAAATGCGAAACCGCGCTGCGGCTTTTCAGCTTTTCCGTCTTATCCTGCCGAGCGCTCGAGATTTGAAAGCCGAAGTAAGGGCCTTCTCTAAGCTCGGTCGACAGTAATGAAGACGCATTGCGCAGTTTAGATCATCAGGCACTGTCCGGTGCTGAAAGTAAAAAGTCCCGGTTGTAAGCCAGGACCTTTTCGTTAGTAGTTAACAACGCCGTCGAGGGCGTAGTGCTTGATAGTCTTGCGGTTCTTGATGAGTTCGTCGATCGACGGCTCGCCTTTCATCGCTCGCGAAATGGCAAGCTTCGTCGCTTCATAGTTCGTTCGGTAGAGATCGGCTTTGTCGAGATTGGCGTCTTCTGCGCACCTGGGATCGAGCCAGATGGTGACGATGATGCAGATTTCGTCGACGACGTCCTTCGGGATCGTTCCTTCAATGACGCAGTCGACGATTGCGTCTCCGGTCGCACCCTGGACAATACCGCCGAGTAGGTTGACGTAGGCTTCCGTCTGGATCGTGGCCTTGGTCGTCATGATGGCGGCGGGACGGACCAACTGGTTGAGATCGCGCACGACGAACATCCGGGTGTGCCCGACGGTCTGGCCTAGCATGGAGGCGAAGGCCTGGCCGACCGGTCCGCTGATCGATCCGATCAGAACCTCGGGCATGGCGTCCGTTGTCTGGCCCTCCGCTGCAAGGACCGTCGCCTCGCCCGTCCGGAAAATGATGTCGCTCATGAAAGGTCCTTCGCTGTTTGACTGTTCGGTTTTGCGGCCTGTCCGATTTCGACATGCCTCTGAGCGGCCGCGGTCAGGCGTAGTTGCCCTTCACCCGTTCCTTCTTTGGATCGAAATGCGGAGCCGGGACTACGCGGGCCGGGATGCGCTTCTGAAAGCCGTCGAGCTGACCGACTTCGACCTCGGTGCCGACCTCGGCATGGGTCGCATCGATACGGCAAAGCGCGATGACTTTGCCGAGGATCGGCGAGCGCACGGCCGAGGTAATTTCGCCGACCTGAGCCTGACCGATGCGAACGCACGCGCCATGGGAAGGCACGAGACTGCCATCGAGATCGAGGCCAACGAGCTGGCGATTGGGATGCGCCTTACGTTCTTCGAGAACGGAGCGCCCGACAAAGTCGTCCGGTTTGCTTTTCAACGGGACCGTGAAGCCAATGCCGGCTTCAAGCGGGTTCGTCTGGTCGCAAAATTCGTATCCGGCGAAGACGAGGCCCGCCTCGATCCGCACCATGTCGAGCGCTTCCAGACCGAAAGGCGTCAGCTCGAAAGGCTTGCCTGCCTCCCACACAGCATCGAAGACCGCTTCTGCGTCCGTCGGGTGACAGAAGATCTCGTAGCCGAGTTCGCCAGTGTAACCAGTACGGCTGACAACGATCGGCCGCCCGTCGAAGGTCTCCAGCCGCCCGATCGTGAACCGGAAGACGCCGAGTTCCTGAAGGGTCGGTTGTGTCGGGCTCGTCCATACGAATTTTTCGAGAATATCGCGGCTTCTCGGGCCTTGCACGGCGATATTGTGCATCTGATCCGTGGAAGAACGGACCCAAACGTCGAGCTTCAATGCCTCGGCCTGCTCACGAAGCCAGATGCCAGATGCATCGCTTCCGCAGATCCAACGAAAATTGTTTTCGCCCAGTCGGAACACCGTACCGTCGTCGACCATCCCTCCGTGTGGGTAGCACATGGCGCTATAAGCCACCTGTCCGATCGACAGTCTCTTCATGTCGCGCGTCAGGCAATGCTGAAGCAAACGTTCAGAATCCGGACCAGTGACCTCGAACTTCCGTAGAGCGCTCAAGTCCATGACGGCGGCACGCTCGCGGCAAGCCCAATATTCCTCAATGGCGCCATGGTTGGAGAAGTTCGCCGCCAGCCAGAAGCCGTTATACTCGATGAAATTTCGAGTATGCTCGGCGAAACGGTCATGGAAACCCGTCTTCCTCGTCAACTGAAGATCGGCACCAGCGCTCATCCTGTATCCTTTGGTGGGTTCGAAGGTTTCTTTCTCATCGTAAACACGCACCTGGATCTCGGTCGGATTCCAGCCGTTTGTCGCGTCGATATCCGACGGACAGGCCGTCGAGACGCACACGAGATCGGTGAGCGCGCGCAGAAGAACGTAGTCGCCCGGTCGAGACCAGGGATCGTCCAGCGAGATCGCATGGCTGTCGTCGAGTATCGTGTTGAAGAAGAAGTTGATCGCCGGCCAGCCGCCGCGTGACGGTAACCCGTAGCGGTCCATCTCGCGATTTATGTTGTCCGAGCAGTTGATATGCCCCGGATAGCCCATCTCTTCGTAGTAGCGCGCAGTACAGGCAAGCCCGAAGGTGTCGTGTCGTCCACATGTGTCCTGGACGATCTCGACCAAGGGCGTTCCGTCCATGGCGAAGAATTTCGAATGAACGCCGGGCGTCGGATATAGGTGACCCATCAGGCTGCGGGTCGTCGTCGGATCAATATCAGAGATACGACCCTTCTCGACACCGCGGATGTCTAGCGCCTGAAAGTCCGAGCACTCGCGGCCCTCGACATCAAGCACTTGGATATACTGGCCCTTCCGCACTTCGTACGTCTTCGCATGGCCGGGCTGGATATTTATGTCGACGAGCGGATCTGCTAGCGGATCGTGCATCTGAGGGCCAGATTTTATGAACCCGCCACTCGCTCGTTGAACATAGACGATGATGTCGGTAGGCGGCGTCTGATCGAAGACCGCCATCGGACCGCCCGGTGCCGAGACGAGGAGGAGACCGTCGGTCTCTGCCTCAAACGCCTGTTTGTCACCCGCTCGAGAGCCGTCTGAGAAAATTCGCGCGCAGAGCGCACCGTCGAGCGTGAAGCCGCTCGTCTCAAGTGCCGCTCGCACCCTGCGGGCGCTGCTGTCTGACGATGCGAAGCTTTGCAGGAGACCGTCCGGCGCACCTGCGGATCTCGCGCCGAGGCGTGACGGGTCGGCGATCCCATCCGGACCGAAGAACACCAACTCACAGGGTTGGAGTCCTTCGCGATCGATGATCGTGATCCGATCGCCAGCGCCGATCGGTAGGGCTCGCGATCCGCCGCCCGGAACGGGGTGGCGCTCGGTGCCGCGGGGAAGGATTGGCATCGCCGGCGTCAGCACACCACCTCGGCTGACCGGTGTTCCAAAATCGGGAACGATCGTCATGAGAACAATCCTTCATTTTGACTTGACGTTAGTTTGCGTGCTTGCTCCGTGGGTGTGAAGCAAAGATCTCTCAGCCTCAGGGCCAGCATTTTTCATGGCAACCGATCGCCGCCGACTGCCGCCGCTCGACTATCTCGTTGCCTTCGACGCTGCGGCGCGTCTCGGCGGCTTTACCCTTGCGGCCGAAGAGCTGAACCTCACCCAGGGCGCTATCAGCCGAAAGATTCGGCTCCTTGAAGAAAACCTCGGAAAACCGCTCTTCTTTCGAACGCATCGCGCCGTTCACCTCACCGACGCCGGCCGCCGGTATCATCGTACTGTCGTTCATGCGCTGGAATCGATCGCCAAGGCGTCAGCGGAGGTCCGGCAAGGCGATCTCCGCCCACGCGTCGCGATTGCCGCGACCCAATCCGTCTCGACGCTCTGGTTGCTGCCCCGCCTCAATCGTCTGCGCTCGGGGCTGCCCGGCATAGAAATCGAGCTCACGTCCTCCGACGATGATCGCGAGTGCCTCGAAAGCGGCAGCGATCTCATTATCTTACGTGGCGAGGGGCGTTGGCCAGGCTTTGAGGGCGCGATGCTCCTCAACGAGAGCATCTGTCCGGTAGCAGATCCCGATTACATCGCGAAACGCTCAGTCCGCGAGCCGCGCGACTTTCTCAACTGCACGCTGATCGATGTGGCAAGCCACCATACCGAATGGCTGGACTGGAAAGGTTGGCTTTCGGCGGCCGGTGTGGACGAACCAATTGAGGCCGAGCGGATCCTCTTCAATACCTACGCGCTCGCGATCGACGCGGCCTGTCAGGGCCTCGGCGTTGCACTCGGATGGCACCATCTCATCGATCGTCACATCTTGGAAGGACGGTTGGTAAGACCGTTGCCCCTGACCGTCGAAACGAATTCAGGTTATTACCTCCTCCATCCGCGGGGGCGAGATCTCTCACCCGCGGCCGAGAGAATTTCCGATTGGCTGCGCATGGCGTTGTAGAAGGCCGGCTTATCCAGGCCTTCATATCGCTTCGACCGACAGCCCTGCCGTGCTAAGGCAAGACATTCGGGCATCGCCCCCCTTTTTCCAAGGGAAATAATTTCGAAGATGTCGAAGAGTTTCGTCCTCCGCCTGGCCATGAACGGGACTAGGTCCGACCAGCCGGTGCGGACGGACGAGGCGGTTCGCGTCGGCTTTCTTGCACCGCTCAGGGGAGACGTCGCAGCCTGGGGTTTGCCGGGTCTCTACGGTGCCCGCATTTGGGCGGAACGTCTCAACGCCGCAAATGGCCTGCAGATCGGTCGTCATCGCTACGACGTGGAGATTGTCGCGGCCGATTGCGCATGCGATCGTCCGTCTATCGTCGAAAGCGCAAAAGCACTGATCAACGACCAGGACGTCAAGCTTCTCATGACGCTGGGCGGCGACATGCTTGCTCCAATCCAGAATTTCCTCACCCGCAACAAAGTCCTGACTACGACGCTCCTGCCAAGTGATCTGTCCCCCGATACGCCGTACTTAGTCGCGCCTTGTGAGGTGCATCCAATCTATAATGTGACCGGGGTTGAATGGCTGAGCGAGAACCGCCCACATTTGAAACGGGCCGCCCTCTGTGCACAGAAGGACGCACTTGGCCTGCCTTCCGTTGCGACCTACCGCGCCGCCTTCGAGGCTGCGAAGATCGATCTCGTCAAGGAGATCTTCTTCCCGGTCGACGAGACCGATTTTTCCGGCATCGTCTCAGCACTTTTAAAGGAGTGTCCGGACATCCTGTGTTGGGACACGGCCTACGAACCCTTCGTGCATTTCCTAACGAAAGAGGCGAAAGCACAAGGCTTTGAAGGGCAAATCCTCTCGTGCACCTGCGACAACTACGGCCATCTGATGCACCATGTCGGTTCGGATTTCATGGAAGGCTTCGTTTTCCAGTTTCCGGATTTCGATGATCCGGCGCTCAACGAACCCGACGTCAATCTGACCCATCCGAACGCATTTTTCGATCTTTATAATGCACGCCATCCCGGCGAGTGGAGCGCAGTTTCCTGGGAATACGCCTCGATTCTCGATCTCTGGCGAGACGCTGTCGAGCAGGCGGGAACCGTCGAGCCCGTTTCAGTTCTTGCAGCAATGCGCTGGGGAGGGAGCGGTCGCCATGCTTTTGGCGAGGCCGAATGGTGGGGCCGCGATCTCTTCGGCATCGACAACGCGCTGGTCGGCCGCTGGCCCGTTGTCCAGATCCGGAACGGGAAGGCGCGGATCGAGGAGTTCCGGTCGGTGACCGCATGGTTGATGCGGCATTCCGGGCTCCTGGAAAAACACATGCGAGCGCTCGGCCAGATGTGGGACCAGCGGTTCGTCAGAACCGACCTGGCGGCTTCGGAGACCGTCGGGTCAACAGGGCGCCGAACTGAACAGGAACACTAATCAGTCGCTACGCATGCTGAAACGCTGCTCGTCGATGAGCTGCAGCTTCGCGAACTCGGCGGCAGTTTCCACATCGCGCCGTTTGATCGCGTCGAACATAGAGCGATAGCGCTTCTGCTGTTCGCGAATTCGGATCGGCGAGAGCGTTGCAAGTCGCGATGCATTCCATGTGCTCTGTCGGCGGACCGAGGCGACTAGATCATAGACGGAAATGAGAAGCGCATTGTCCGTGCTGCGCGCGATCTGCTGCAGAAAACGTTCCTCTGCGCGGATGAATGCCTCGGCATCTGTGACGATCGCTTCCATTTCCAGGAGGATCGTGCCGAGGTTCGCAATCTCACCCATGGACATGTTGAGGACAGCAAGCCGCACCATGTCCGGCTCGATCAGACCTCGAACGATCTGGAGTTCGAGAGGCCCCGTGGATTCCACGACGCCGAGCCAGTCAGTCTGGCCGATATTTTCGGCGAAACGGGGTCTCTTTGCCGGTTTATGCTCGCGCACGAAGCTACCGCTGCCGGCGCGGCGCACCACAAGACCTTCATCGACGAGGACGTCGAGAGCCTCGCGGATCGCCCAGCGGCTCGTGGAGAACTGATGCGCCAACTGGCGTTCCGCCGGCAGGCGGTGATCCGGTGGATATTCGATATTCTCGATACGCTCCCTTAGCTTCTGCGCGATACTGCGAACGGTGTGACTGCGCATTTGTGGAAGCGATGCTTTCCGCTCTCCGAGATCAATCCTTTCCCTAATGCCCAATGCCATACGCTCCTCGCGGCCATCGTTCGCCTGCTCGATTGAACTTCGGCCATACAACACGAAGTCTCGCGCTCCAACCGAAGCGCAAGACTTATCGGACTAGCTAGGCGGTAGCGTTATTCAGCCGCTTCGCGCACCGTCTGCAGATAGGACTCAAGGGAGTCGTCCAGCGCTTCAGCCCAAGGCGTATGGTGAGCGGGTGCA
The DNA here is from genome assembly GCF_000153705.1 of Fulvimarina pelagi HTCC2506. Classification (GTDB taxonomy): domain Bacteria; phylum Pseudomonadota; class Alphaproteobacteria; order Rhizobiales; family Rhizobiaceae; genus Fulvimarina; species Fulvimarina pelagi. The sequence continues at coordinate 3,283,124 of NZ_DS022272.1, read as the reverse complement.
AGCGTTCCGGTCATAAGAGATTTGAAGCCCAGATTGCGGTAGCCCATGATGTTTTCGTGTTTATGGTGCTCCCATTCCAAGAACGTTCGATTGACGCCGTCCACGTCGAAGGGCGGGTAATCGGTGGTGTTGATCAGTTCCTTCACGTTTTCACCTTGGAAGACGATCATGTCTTCGTCGGTTTCGAGGGATTCTTCTCGTTTACGCCATGAAAGACTGTCTTCCCGCATTGCATCTGCAGAAGGAAGGCTGACACGACCCATCATCACGTCCCGCGCGAACCAGGCCTGTGCATCGAACATGTTGAATGTATAGAACTGATCCTGCGCGCCGATGTAAAAGAGCTGTGGATTTGTTTCCCAGACGACACCCTTCCACAAATTGAGCGGCCACAAGCGGTTCTCCGACCGTAAGCGCAGATCATCTTCCAGGAACGGGTAGTGATGGAGGTAACCGGTACAGAGAATGATCGCATCGATATGCTTGGTCGTTCCGTCCTTGAACTTTGCGGTATTACCGTCGACTTCAGTCAGAAGCGGTTTCTCCTCCCAGTTGTCCGGGAAGTGGAACCCCATTGGCTTCGAGCGATAGCTTGAAGTGATGGATTTCGCACCGTATTTCCAGCACTGCGATCCGATGTCCTCGGCCGAATAGCTGCGTCCTATGATCAGAACATCCTTGTTCGTAAATTCGCGAGCATCGCGGAAGTCGTGCGCGTGCAGAATCCGTCCATTGAACGTTGCGAAACCTTTGAACTCGGGGACGTTCGGCGTCGAGAAGTGACCCGTTGCGACGACGACGTGGTCGAACTCCTCGGTATACATCCGGTCGTTCGGGCGGTCGTGGACCGTCACCTCGAACATCTTGCGGTCTTTCTGATACCGCACCATCCGCACCGCAGTTCCGAAACGGACCCAATCCTTCACACCAGCCTTTTCGACACGTCCCTTGATGTAATCAAAAAGAACGGCGCGTGGCGGATAGGAGGCGATCGGACGTCCGAAATGCTGCTCGAACGTATAATCGGCGAATTCCAGGCACTCTTTCGGGCCGTTCGACCAGAGATAGCGGTACATGCTGCCATGGACGGGGTCGCCATACTCGTCGAGCCCGGTCCGCCAGGAATAGTTCCAGAGCCCACCCCAATCCGATTGCTTCTCAAAGCAGACGACTTCGGGAATCTCTGCACCTTTTTCGCGTGCGGATTGGAAAGCCCGCATCTGTGCCATTCCTGAGGGTCCGGCACCGAGAATTGCGACACGTTTCGTCATGCTGGGAATTCTCCTTGGTTTCAGTCATAACAACGCGCCCTTACCCGTGGGAGAAGCTCGGTTCTACACCGCGCTTCCGTGGGCAGAAGAGCGCCTATGGACCTGTGACTTGTCGAAACTCCCCAGAGATCCAACCATATTTTCTGCCCGCCGCTCGGTAGCTTGGAAACACCAACTTGCACTCAGTCGAAGCGTGTCGCCTCGAAGCGAGCATGGGCCTTGATGCTGCAGTAAACGCAAAACCAATTTCAACCAGTTCGCGACCAGATTTGCAGAATTGGTCGCTTGTGGCAATACTTATCGTTGAGGCAGTGTGCATCTTCTGGCAGCATTATCGCTGAACAATGGGATTTGTTGCACTGCACTTTGTGCTTTTCGCAAGCGCCAAAGTCTGGGATCTTCATATCGACTTCGCCGTATGGTCAGACTACCAAGCTACGCGCCAAGAAGGACGGCGTTCATGGTGAGCGGAATCTCGATTGTCGGTTGGAGCAAGGCAGATCAGCTCTGGGAAGATGCAACGCTGTCTTTCGCGATGACAGGCGATCGCGAAAGAAGTGCTGAAGCACTAGCCCTGGCGCGAACCAGCTTCTCATTGGACGATCCGAGGCTGGGTACGGCTCTCGCCAATCATGCAGCTAAATTGGACGCCGACCGAAGAAACGGTTTGTTCCGGGGTTCAGCTCGAGACTGCCCAGAAGGACTTCTCGCAGAAGCGCACGTTGCATGGGAATTGGTTTATAATTGGTTGGACGGCATGCGACTGCCGCCGCAAAAAAGTTCGGCTTTTCATCTGCGGCTAGAGCAGAAGCATGGCGATCGTCTGCGATCGCTGCGCCGAGATCCCTTGGTCAAAGTTGCAGAGGAAGCGCGAGAACGCGTAATTCATGCTCGCCTTCCACTGAAGATCGAATTAGATCAGCGAGCACTCGAACGTTGGCAACAATCAGGAATGTTGATGAGCGGCGACCCACGCCGTCTTGCTGGAGCCTGTATTTTGCTATTCGAAGCTCATACCGTTTGACTAAAACCACTACGAGATTGCTTCACTTCATTCCGCAGACATTGTTGGCATCGCTCGCTGAATCTTTTGCGATTAACCGAGCTGTAGCATCAGACTTACGCAATGCTATATCCTAAAGGGGTGCCCGGCGAGCAACCGCCGGGCACCTTCGCTCGTACGAGAGGGGACCATCGTCTCACGTCATATCGACGTGCTTGGCAAAGTCCTTGGTTTCGTGCCAGGTGCCATACCAGATCGAAAAGGCGACGATTGCGACCGACGCTGCAAAGCAGACGGAAATCCCGAAACTGCTGTTCGCGAAGGTAAAGTATGCTTCCGCGACTTCCCATTTGGTGATTGGTGACGTGTTCATAGTCACTCGTCCTTTCTTTTCGTTCACTCGGCCGGGACAGCGCCGGGAATGCCGCCGGTACTGGAGGTCTCCTTGCGCGCTGGCTGTGTCATGCCCTCGGGATAGGCCTCGATCGGCACCTCCACCAGGTCGAGACCCATGACCTCCACCTCGTGCGGCACCCTGAGATAGCCGGCGGATTTCATCGCCAGCGAGATCAGGTAGCCCGGCGCGAAGCCGAGGACGCCGAGGACGACGAGGCTGATGATCTGGCCATAAAGCGTGACCGGCGGCATCTCGCCCATATTGGGGTAGCCGGCGGCGAAGAGGCCCATGGCGAGGACGCCCCAAGCACCGCCGAAGCCATGCACCGCGACTGCGCCGACCGCGTCGTCGATTTTGGCGCGTTCCAGCATTCTGGCGACAAGGGGAGCAGTATAGCCGCCGACGAAGCCGATTGTGAAGGCCAACGGCGGATAGTAGACATCGAGGCCGGACGCGGCCGATATGATGCCGACTAGACCGCAGGACATCATCCAGAACGGGTCGCGGGTCTTGATCCAGCCGCCGATGATACCGCCGGAGAAGCTCATCAGTGTGTTGAAGGCAAAGGCCGACAGCGTCGCGGGCTGGCCGTAAATATTGGTCCACTGCGCGCCGCCCATGTAGATGATGCAGCCGCCGAGGAAGCCGAAGAAGCCGACGATGATCAGCATCAGACCGATAACGGTCAGCGGAACCGAGTGAGCCTTGATCGGCTTGGGCTGGCCGTTCTCGTCATATTTGCCGATGCGCGGGCCGAGATTGAGGAGAACGCCGAGGGTGAAGGCGCCAGCGATGAGATGGACGACGCCAGCAGCGCCCACGTCGTGATAACCCAGTTCGGTCGTCAGCCAGCCGGACGGATGCCAGCCCCAAGCGCCGCCGAGTATCCAGACCACTGAGCCGAGGATGATCGCGAGGATAAGAAAGGCGGTCAGGCGAATGCGTTCGATGACAGCGCCCGACATGATGGACGCGGTGGTCGCGGCGAAGAGAGCGAAGGCGGCCCAGAAGACGCCGGTCGCGTTGTCGGAAAGGTTCGGCCCCATAGAGGCCGACCAGGGCGCAGCCGCAGAGGAGCCTTCCGCGATCGTCAGGCCGGCCGGGAAAGCATTATAAATCCACCAGCCAAAGAAGAAGAAGGTCGGGACAACAAAGGCGAAGGCGAGCAGGTTCTTGGTGCCGGAAGCCAGAACGTTCTTGGCACGCGATGCGCCCATTTCATAGGCGAGGAATCCTGCGTGAATGGTGATCATCAGTGCGGTGCACCACCAGTAGAAGATCTCCATGTTGACAGTATTGGACATTCCGGTTCCGGCTTCGAGCGCAGCCACCTTTTGCCCGAGTTCCATCAGCTGTTGTTCCATGCGGTTTTCCTTGGGTCGAGCGGTGTGTTTTCGCCAGTGCAGCTTCTTCTAGAAAAGGCGCATCAAGAAGAAACAAATTCAAACAATGCAAGAAACATACCAATTAGGAACCGTTTCCGATATGATCTTGTCCGGCTACTGCCACCAGTCACCTCTCAAGGGGTATCAGACGCGTGGACGCGCCCGAGGAGTGAGCGGTTGCGCAAGTAGGATACCAAGAGACGTCGTGGATGTTTGTCAGCACAACTAAGCGACCGTTAAGTGGGCATGAAGCTCAAAAAATCTGCGAGGGAAATTTACCGATGTTCGGTCTTGCCGTTGCGTCAATCGACTAGAAAGGCGCCAGAATGACTATTCGATCACCCTTCGTCAACGGTAGCCAAAACGATTTGACCGGCGCGGTTCTCTAGATGATGAACGAAAATGACCGCCGTAGATGCCTCGGCGATGTTGCAGAACCGATGCTCGCCCTCGAAGACCTAAAGAGAGTTTAGAGGACCTGCTCGAATGCCGTCGCCTTAATGTCTTGATCGAACGCTTGAATGCGGGTGCCGTCCATCTGGTGCCCTAGCCCAATAGCAAGGAAATCGCGAATTGCGCTGCACTAGCAAGTCTAGGGCTACTCTGGGCTCTCTTACATCGTGAGCCGAACGTCACTGCTTTAGACGACGATGCCGGGCGCGACCGTTACGTATGGCCTCCACCGGTCAAGTTTCGCTCCTGCAAACTCGGTATTGTACGAGGGCCAGCACGAGAATGCGGCGTTGCGGTTAATCGAGGCCGTATTCTGCATGCCTACCTGCTGCGGCGCCGAAGAGCCTGCGTTCTGAAAAAATATTGGCGCGAGAATGGTCGCACTATCCCGAAATACATGGCCATGCCCACTCGCGACCTGATCAGCTGCGAGGCGCTCTCTTATCTCGATGGACCGATGCTCTTCGTTTTCGGGTCGAAAACGATGTTTACTACACCATGAACGCCGATTGGGTGGCGGAATGCAGTGAGAATGCCTTGCAAGTCACCATGCTTGAGTTGAACCATGACGGTTATATTGCGAACTGGCGCGCTTCGAAACTATGATCAATGCTTTCCAGGAGCAGCGCGGAGCGAATACGATCTGCGAAGAGTGATGCGGGAGCGGCAAACTCTAGAAGTGAAAGATCGGAAGCGGACAGTTTCCTTTCGGTCCAGTCCTTCCGAAATCCGCCGGACAGCAATGCTCCCAATGCGGCTGTTCAGGCTCCGTGAACCAGTCGCTCGGTAGCGGACATTCAAGATGCAAATGCAACAGGTCCCTGAAATGCGTAGAGGCCATTGTGGACTGTCTGGGAGGGGTGGAGATCGGTCACTCGCCATTCCACCGATAAGTGGCAGCTATGCAGGACAATCCTGCCGTCCGACCTGTGAACGCGTCGTAAATATTCAGCTGGGTCTGCTCAGCGTCGTGACGACTGCCGACCTCAACGATCGATATGCCGAACGCTGGCGTTCAAAATCCCCCGCGCTCCAAGTTCCGTCAGGATCTCTTTCCAAGTTCAAGATCGTCCACATAAAATGATTCACCGACGCGCCCTCGTCTCGCTCAGTATAGCAATGAAAGGTCTCCGCAGACGCTTCCCCTGCAATGATCGGTGGTCAACCAAATTGATCGGTCGCCAGGTCGAGTAATCGGTGATCGGGATGCGCAAGCCAACAATGGCGGCCAAGTTCTGCGTATTGGACATACTCTGGAACGACCGACCTCAGCCACATTGTAAGGCGCGAGGCGCATGGGCGAACGGCTGGAATGCAGCCGCGGTGGCAGCTTCGTATATGGATGATGCAATCTTTCTTCCTCCGACCCATGACGTCGTAGAAGGGCCCGAGGGCGTCCAATCCTTCTTCGACGGCTTGTTTCAGAATGGCGTGACGGACCACCAGCTGGAAGTCATCAACGTCATGGAAGGCGGCGACGAGATCGTGGCAGCTTCCCGATGGAGCGCAAAGGGCGGAGATGGTTCAGATATTGGCGGAATCGCGACCCACGTATTCGAAAGACAGAACGATGGAAGCTTGAAGCTCAAACTACATACGTTCAACTGACATTTAGATCCCGCCCGTATAACGCCCCTGATTGCCGCCAATCACGCTGAAAGTCCGAGGTCGGTCGGGAGTCTGCACCATGTTGCTGCCTGGAACCCTGTGCTTGGTCGTGAGCTGATCTGCCGTTCAGGCTAGCGGCGCGTGAAGGTGCTTCCAGCACCGGTTTCATGATTCTTCAGAACGCTGATGATCTGCTCATACGCGAAACCCTCTTGCTTCATTCCGTCCGAACTCATTCGGAGCAGATTGCAATACAACATGAACTAAAGACTCGGTCGCAGTTCCCCTAGGAAATTGAAAGAAGAGGCTATTTTGCGACGACCTTCCCTTTAAAAGTAGGAGGCCCGGTGTCTTCGACACCGGGCCCATTCATGACTTGAGATTTGGGCGGCCCTCAGAACCGGAAGGTCAGGTCCGCCCGCGCACTGTTTGACGTCGTGTCGCTGCCGTACTGGCCTTCGTAAGCTGTCCCGACCGTCGCCCATTCGTTGAGGCGGTAGTCCGCTCCGACCTCGATGAAGCCCACGTCTTCGTCGATCGCAACGCCCTTCACCAGATAGGCCGGGCTCGTGGCGAAGCGGAAGGCTTCCAGCGTCGTCGTATCCTCGAAGGCATGGCGCCAGCCGGCCTCGCCCCGCAGTGAAAGATCGGTGCCGATCAGCATCGAGCCTCTTACGCCGATCTCCGAGAACCATGTGTCGAGATCGATGCCACTGGCAGTCAGGGCCGCAGCCCCGCCGGTCTCCGTGAACCGATCCGTGCGATGATGAACATAGGCCAGCCCGGCGAACGGAGAGATCGTCGCCGTCGACAGCGCGAGGTCGTAGGAGACCTCGCCGAAGACCTGGCCGGTCCCGGCGTCGTATTCGCTGACCAGCGTGTCGGAGAAGCCAGGGAAAGACACTGAGCGGACCATGTCGATCTCGTGCCAGGCATAGGCCGCCCCGCCCTTCACGATCAGGCCGTAGAGCTCCGTCCCGGCATAGAGGCCGAGATGCCAGGAGTCGGTGCTGCCATGGCGTTGCGCGCATCGACATCGAGATCGGTCGAGGAATAGCCGCCGAGCACGCCGAGCTTGACCGTGTCGGAGACCATGCCGTCGACGCCGACGAAGAAGCCGGAGGTGTCGGTGTCGGCCGCCGCGGCATTGCCGTCGCCGTCTACGTCGGACCAGGCGCCATAGAACCGCGTCCACGCTTCGACATCGGCCCCGCCACTGCCGGCGATCACCGGAACGCCTGGGCCGAAGCCGAGCGGCTGGACCATGTCGCCGCCCCCATTCATGCCGAAGGCTCCGTTGATCCGATCTGCGCTGCATCGCGCACGAAGCGCGAGTCCTGGATCAGCGCCGTCTTCATCGACGCATGCGGCTCGCCCGAAAGCTGGTCGAAGGCATCGCGAGCGGTCGGTGCATCGAGCAATAGAAGAGCGTTGTAGAGCCCGTTGCTGGCCGAGCCGGGCGTCTGGTCGAGCTGCATCAGAGCGTTCGCCGTCTGCCGCTGATTGAAGGTTCTCGCCACGTCCGGGAACTGCAGAGCCCGAATGAGTTCGAGGATGACGTCGTTCGACGTGTAGAGCAGGTTGTAGTCGAGGAAGGCCGAGTCGTCCTGAAGGCTGTCGAAAGTCCCGGTCCGTCCGTTGGCGGTCGAAACGATCGTGTATCGCTGACCATCCGTGTAGGCCGTATAGGGATCGAGCGTCACGACATCGACCGTCCCGCCGTTGATCGTGGCAGTATCGGCTCTGACCTGGTCGCCAGTTCCATCAGCCGCGATCTCGACCTCGTAGACCGAGCCGGACTGGAAGGTCGCGTTGCCCGCAACATTCAAGGTGCCGATCGAATTGCCGGGCGCAATCGTGCCGCCCGAATTGGCGACGAACGAACCGACCGTGCCGTCGCCGCCAAGGACACCGCCGTTCACCGCGAAAGCAGTGTTCGGCATCGAGCCATTCACATTCAGTAGGCCACCATTGACTGCAAAATCGGTGATCTCGGTGTTGGTGCCGGTCAGGTTCGTTGTTGCGGCGCCAACCTTCTCGAAGTTCTCAAAGTCGAGGTACTGCTCGCCATCGTCCCTGTTGTTTCCGTCGACCGATGAGATATCGAAGTTGAAGGTCCCGCTGTTGCCACCGAATGCCAGGGTGTCTGTACCAGCGCCTGCGCGAACGAAGCCCTCAATTATAGAGCCGGGCTGTAGTTCGAGCCTATCGTCTTCACCGTAATCAAAAAGAATAGCATCGCCTGCTCCTGACGTTTCGCGAATTGTTCCAGAATTAACTATCGACGAACCCACAAGAGAATCACCAGATGCGAAGAAACCATCGAAAATAATTGCAGAATCTACGCCTTCAATTAAGCCAGAATTGACAACGCTTCCCGTGCTTGCGAGGACTGCGGACCTTGAGCTTGAAGAAATGACACCGTTGTTTACTAACTGAGTATTCGTGAATGAGTTTATGCCACGTATCGTTGTAATTATCGATCCGTTATTGACGATAAACGCGTTATTTAAGACATTGATACCTATGGCTGCTGTTATTGTACCGTCGTTTTTTACATTAGCGTTATCATCGAGCTCGACGGCGCTATTAAGCACGTTGCCTGTGGTATTGATTGCCGCGCCTGTCAGGACATTAACCGTCACATTGTCGGAGACGCCTCGAACGCCTTGTGTGTCAGGGTTTGGCGCATTCGCGTCGCATACAACGTTCGCTCCGTCAGCCGGATTATTATTTGAGCACGCGGCCTCGGTAGGCGATACTCCGAACCCGCTCATTAAAGCGAGGGCGAGACCGGCTGGAAGCCCGTAAGTGTGTTTTCCGTAGGAAATACCAAAGCAGTTCGACAGAAGCGCTCGCTGCAGATCGCGTGCGACCGAGGTCGATCTGTTGCAGTCAGTCTTACGACCATTGAATGATATCGTCTTTGACTGATGTTTCACGACCTCGTTCCCCTCTGTTTTTCGCATATGCTTCACAATTGTTATTTCCGTAACTCTTGCTCAGAAGAATAAAGACACAGCGTGTTAGAAAATTGAGTCTCCTCAAGGTCACACTGCGTCACCTTGAAAGACTCGTCGTTAACGCGCCACCGTCGCGCAAAGGCATCAGACACTGGCGGAGGCGGATCGATGTTCCGGCCGAGGAGTCGGACCGAGAGGTCAGGGTCGAGCATCGCCTTGACCACGATGTCGCTCGCAGACTTCGAGGGGTCGGGAAGCGTCTCGGCGAAGATCTGCAGCGTCCGGACGATGCCGCCGCCCTTCAGGACGCCGAAGTTCGCGATCAACCCGCCATCCATTAGCTCGCGGCTGCACGATCGGCGCGACCGCTGATCGACGCGACCCGCGACGAGTTCGACACACAGGTTCTTGCGAAGCTACAAAACGACGCGGCAACCGCTGGCTAGTGAGCCCGCAGAACTCTTCCTTGCCATCATCAAATGCCACACATTCCAGCCATTTCGGGCAAGCAGCAACCGTCGATCGAGTTGGCAAACTGGTCTTTGCTTCCGCTGACGATACCGTGAGTCTCGCTTACGAAACGACGCAGTGGGAACCACATATCGGAGCCATGCTCCAAGCCGGAGCGGAAACCGAACGTGGGAGACTTATGATGTTCAAGCCATTCCTTCGAAATGCCGCCATTGCAACGCTGCTCGTCACCGGGACTGCCGGTTCCGCAATAGCGCAGGATAACGCCTCTGGCACAATCGTAGAGGTCGCCACTTCGACCGATAGCCTTTCAACCCTTGTCTCTGCCGTTGAAGCCGCCGGTCTAGCCGAGACCTTGAGCGGCGAAGGACCGTTCACGGTATTTGCACCGACCAACGAGGCGTTCGAAGCCCTGCCCGACGGTACGCTCGACACGCTGCTTGAGGCTGAAAACAAAGCGCAACTTGAAGGCATCCTGACGTATCACGTGGTTCCGACCGAGGCAAAAGCCGAGGCGGTCGTGAAGATGATCGAGGATGACGGAGGTGAGCATCCGGTCACGACGGTGAATGGCGCGGAACTGACGCTCTCCATGGAGGGCGAGAACGTTGTGGTCACGGACGCAGCCGGCAACAAAGCGACCGTGACACAGGCGGACGTAGAGGCCTCGAACGGCGTCGTTCACGTGATCGACGCGGTGCTGATGCCCGAAGCCATGTAACGCAATCTCGATAGAACGCGTCGACCTCCGGACCCGTTCTCTCGAAAGTCAGCGCCCCGTGTGTGTTGCGCGGGGTGCTGGGGCTTCTCTTTTAAATCAGGGGCGATGAGATCACGAAAACCTTTCACTCCATTTGCTAGCTCAGCAATCGTGGCGAAAACGCCGTCTTATTGAACCCAACACACTCTCGCATTCCGGCGCCACGCTCTGGGAATTCGCAATAGACCTACTAATTCGAGAATGGCCGAAATCACTCAGTGAACCGCTTCTAGCTTGTCGGAGGCCCCTGCTCCTGAGAAGAAGGGGCTGCGATGAGCGAAAACATGAACATTTATGCGCTTGAATTGTGTATCCTGCGCGGTCGTGCGGTGCTTGGAATGCGAAGCGGCTTCCACCTCCATGACAGGATCAGAAATCTCTGCGAAGAGCATGGAGCGCGTCTCCTACGGGAATACGAAGGAACGAGCCTCGATGCATTGAGACAGATGGTCGGTATGGGGATGGGCGTAACCTTTCTGCCCGCCCTTTATGTTCAGTCGGAGGTCGTCGGACGCTCAGATGTGGTCGCGATACCGCTGAGCGGGGCTCCCATCACGAGATCGATCGGCCTCGTCTGGCGCGAACGATCGAGCCAGACTCAGATCTTCGAGACGATCACATCCACGATGCGTGAGGTGGCAACGCGCGATTTCACAGGACTGACGCTCGAATGAACATGCCGCCGGTTACGCAACCGTTCCGGCGGCATCGCGCGAGGGTAAGCCTCAGTTCTTCAGGGTCGGGCGGGTGGCGCCTTCTTCGATCGCCAACTCGTTGCCATCGACGGCAGTGAAGTCATGTCCGGCAAAGCGGACGCCGCATCCAGTTGGACAGGCTTCTTCCACCATATCGCCGGGCGCCAGTTCATGGCGATTTTCTTCCACGCCATGGTCGAACGTCACGGAATGGGTAGCGTCGGTCTCATTAGTCACTTTTACCAACGCATGCGCCGGCGCGGTGACCATGAACAATGCACCTGCGACCACCAAGGGTGTGGCTTTGCTTCCAAACATAACAATCTCCTTCGAAACGTGTCGGCGCGCTTTTGTCGCCGCCCGGCAGGAAATTGGGGATGCCTATCTCATAGTTTGAAGAAGCAATGCATGGAAGAAACGATAGGTTTGTCCTATCAGCCATGGGTCACTCGGAACACGACCTTATCCGTGAAGCCGAAAGAATTGGCGCGGCAGATGCCGTGCCGCGCCGCGTCAGCGACCATGGTGAAGCCTATCGCCCAGACTTCTAAGCCAGAGATGGCAACATTGTTTGCTTTGCTTTTGAAGCTTCGTGAGTGCCAAACAGCAGTCGTTGCCGCTTCACGCATTTTATAAGTTCTTTACGGGTATGGGGCGGGTTTCACATGGAAGTATTACGACGGTTCAGACCAGATACCGCGGACGAGTTGTGTTCGCGGAGAATTCCAACATGGGTTTTGACTTCGTCCTCGGTGGCATTGTCGCAGTCGCGCTGATCTTTTATCTCATTGCCGTGCTCATGCGGCCAGAGCGTTACTGAGGGGCCGGTTCATGACACAGAAACCGACACGGTCCATTTTTACTGCAGATCTTGTTAGGCCGGCACTCCGTCAAAGCTTTACGAAACTCTATCCGGGCCTGCTCATTCGTAATCCGGTCATGTTCACGACCGCAGTGGTCGCGCTCCTTGCATCGGTCCTCCTTCTCGCAACGATTGCCCGCCAGGGAGACGTTCTCTTCGAGATACAGATCGCTTTCTGGCTCTGGCTTACTGTTCTTTTCGGAAATTTCGCCGAGGCATTGGCAGAGGGTCGCGGCAAAGCGCAGGCGGAAGCGCTGCGCTCAACCAAGGCTGAGCTAAGGGGCAAGCGGCTTAAGGGTTCGGGTCACCAGGATGTTGCCGCAAGTGAACTTCGCAAGGGCGATGTCGTGCTTGTTGAAATGGGTGACCTGATTCCGGCTGACGGCGAGGTTATCGAGGGCGTAGCTTCGGTGAACGAGGCGGCGATCACCGGTGAAAGCGCACCGGTGATACGCGAGGCTGGGGGCGATCGATCGGCGGTGACCGCCGGCACCCGGGTCATCTCAGACTGGGCCAAGGTAAGAGTGACTGTCGAGCCCGGAGCGGGCTTTCTCGACCGGATGATCGCACTTGTCGAAGGCGCAAACCGCGCCAAAACGCCGAACGAGATCGCTCTCACCGTATTGCTGACAGGGCTCACGCTGATCTTCCTCGTGGCGGTCGGGACCCTGCCCGCCTTTGTTGCCTATACAGGTGGATCGATCGCGGTTCCCGTCTTGGTCGCGCTTTTCGTGGCGCTCATCCCGACGACGATTTCGGCCCTCTTATCGGCCATCGGTATTGCCGGTATGGATCGTCTGATCCGGTTCAATGTGTTGGCGAAATCCGGTCGCGCGGTCGAAGCCGCCGGCGATATCGACACTTTACTTCTCGACAAGACCGGGACAATCACGCTTGGGGACCGGCAGGCGAGCCAGTTTCTTACGCTCTCCGGCATCCAAGAGGGCGAACTCGTCGAAGCAGCGTGGCTCTCTTCCCTCGGCGACGAGACGCCGGAAGGTCGCTCTATCGTCGCGCTAGCCGGACGAAATGAAGACGCCCCGGAGAATACCGAGGTCGTCGGCTTTACCGCGCAGACGCGTGTGAGCGGTCTGAATATCGGCGAGCGCAAGGTGCGTAAAGGCGCGGTCGACGCCGTCTTAAACTTGCGCGAGTTCGATCCCGCAGCGGTCCGGGAAATGAAGGCTATTACCGACCGGATTGCCCGCGTCGGCGGGACTCCGCTCGCTGTGACTGATGGGACGCGTCTGCTTGGTGCGATCTATCTGAAGGATATCGTCAAATCCGGGATCAAAGAGCGGTTCGCCGAGCTCCGGCAGATGGGTATCCGCACGGTGATGATCACCGGCGACAATCCACTGACAGCGGCCGCTATCGCTGCCGAAGCCGGGGTCGACGATTTCCTGGCCGAGGCGACGCCGGAAGACAAACTCCGATTGATCCGCAAAGAACAAGCTGCCGGCAAGCTGGTCGCGATGTGTGGCGACGGCACCAATGATGCGCCGGCTTTAGCGCAGTCCGATGTCGGCGTCGCGATGAACACCGGAACGCAGGCCGCACGCGAGGCCGGCAACATGGTCGACCTCGACAACAATCCAACAAAACTCATCGAGGTGGTTGGGATCGGTAAGCAGCTTCTCATGACGCGCGGCGCGCTTACCACGTTCTCGATCTCGAACGACGTGGCGAAGTACTTCGCGATCCTTCCCGCAATCTTCGTCGCACTCTATCCCGGCCTCGACGCACTCAATGTTATGGGACTTTCAACCCCCGAGAGCGCGATCCTTTCGGCGCTGATCTTCAACGCGATCATCATCCCGCTTTTGGTCCCGCTGGCTTTGAGAGGTGTAACCTACCGACCGCAAACGGCTGCCAGGCAGCTCATCCGGAACCTTTCGATCTACGGTCTAGGAGGCCTCATCGCACCCTTCGTCGGCATCAAGTTGATCGACTTTGCCGTATCGGGACTTGGCCTCGCCTGAAAAGGAGAAACAGGATGATTTTTCTTACCTACGCACTCGGACTTCTCGTGTTCGCCGGATTGATCGGTGCCGTGACCCACCTTTTCAAGGACTGATCCGATGGACCACCTGTTCGTCATACTGTTCATCGTCGGGGGCACGGCACTGCTGTCAGTGCCGCTTGGCTCGTATATGAAGTGGGCGATGGATCCAGCTCCCAATCAGGCGGACCGATGGACCAGACTGTTTCAGACGATCTCCGGAGCTTCCGAAGATCAGGATTGGAAGCGTTACCTGGTCACGCTGCTGGTCTTCAACATAATCATGTTCACGTTGACCTTCGCGATCCTGGCTCTCCAGCAATGGTTGCCACTCAATCCCGACGCCAGACCGGCACTCGACCCGACGCTGGTCTTCAACACGGCAGCTTCTTTTACGACGAACACGAACCTTCAGCATTACTCTGGCGAGGTCTCGATGAGCTACCTTAGCCAGCTTGCCGGGCTGATGTGGCTGCAGTTCGTTTCCGCCGCCACCGGCATAGCAGCTTTGACGGCTCTGGCCCGCGGCATCGCGGGTCGGTCAGGGCTCGCCAATTTCATGGTCGACGTACAGCGGGCGAGCTTCCTCGTGCTGTTGCCGGTTGCAGCGATCGTGTCGCTATTGATGGTCCTCGCTGGGATGCCGATGACGCTGCAGGGCTCGGCGATGGCAACGACGCTTGAAGGAGCGACGCAGACCATCGCGCGGGGGCCGGTCGCCGCCTTTTTGGCAATCAAGCAACTCGGCACCAATGGCGGTGGCTTCTTCGGCCCAAACGCGACGCACCCGCTGGAAAACCCAAGCTTCTGGACGAACGCGCTCGCCATGATCGCGATTCTGCTCATTCCCATGGCATGTGTCTGGATGTTCGGTCGCATTGTCCGCCGCATACGGCATGCAGCTTTAATTTTCGCCGTGATGACGGTGTTCATCCTGGCGAAGATCACCGGCTCGGTCTTCTTCGAAAGCGCGCCGACTCCCGCCTTCGTTGAGCTGCCGGTTTCCGATGAAACCGGCAACCTCGAGGGCAAGGAGCTCCGGCTCGGCGCCACGACCGGCCCACTTTGGGCGGTGCTGACAACCGCCACTTCAAACGGCTCAGTTGGCGCGATGCACGACAGCCTCAACCCGCTCACCGGGCTGATGCCGTTGGCGGGCATGTGGCTCAACGCTACTTTCGGCGGCGTTGGCGTCGGCATGATCAACATGTTCATATACATCGTGCTCGCGGTCTTCGTCGCAGGCATGATGGTGGGGCGCACCCCGGAGTATCTCGGTCACAAGATCGAGGCGAAAGAGGTGCGGTTCGCCATCCTTGCCCTCTTCGCTCACGCCGTCCTGATCCTTGGTGGCACGGCGCTCTTCGCGGCGACTCCTTTGGGGCAAGCGACGGTGCAAGACTTTGGCGCCCACGGGTTCTCGGAGATCCTGTACGAATTCTCTTCGGCCGCTGCCAACAATGGCTCAGGCTTCGAAGGGCTCGGCGACGGATCCGGACCTTGGAACATCGCCACGGGAATCGCGATGCTGCTAGGCCGCTACCTGCCGATCATTCTGCCGTTCGCCATTGTGGGGAGCCTCGTTGCCAAACGGCGAGCAGCCGAGACCGCCGGCACGCTTGGTGTTGAGGACGCGACCTTCGGCACGATGCTGGGGCTGACCGTTCTCATCTTCGGCGCGCTTACCTTCCTGCCGGCCGCCGCGCTTGGGCCGATCGCCGAGCACTTCTCGATCCCGTAAGCACGCAAGATAGGAACTCCGCAATGTTGGACTTAATCTCCGGCCTTCGTGTCGCTGCGGCGACGATGATCATCTGCGTGGTCGGCTATACAGCCCTGGTTCTTGGCTTCGCGCAGGCTATCACGCCTGCTACGGCCAACGGGTCGCTCATAGCGAATGAGAGGGGTGAGATCGTCGGCAGCCAACTGATCGCCCAAGCGTTCACGTCACCGGAATATTTTTGGCCAAGGCCCTCAGCCGTGGACTTCGATGCGTCCGGCGCTGGCGGTTCGAACCTTTCTCCTGCCAACCCAGCGCTGACCGAAAGGGCCGTGAAGCTGATCGCCGCTCATACCGGTGCGACCGAGGAGCGGCCAATACCCGCCGACCTCGTCACGGCTTCTGGTGCAGGGCTTGACCCGCATATCTCGCTCGAAGGTGCTCTGTTCCAGGCTCCCAGGATAGCAGCAGCGCGTGGTGTCGAGATTTCAGCCATCGCTGCCTTCATCCGGCGCCTTGCCTATGCACCAGGCGCTTTCTTTACCGAAGGTCGCATCGTCAACGTATTGGAACTCAATCTGGCGCTTGATGCCGAACTGGCTGCGTCAGAAGCCAGCAATTAGGGTCTGCGAATGACAGACGAGCTCCGTCCTTCTCCAGATGCATTGCTCCGCGAGGCGGAACGAGAGGGGCTCGGTTCATTGAAGATCTTTCTCGGCGCGGCCCCCGGCGTCGGGAAAACCTATGAGATGCTGCTGGAAGCTGCCGAGAAACACGAAGCTGGCGCGGATGTGGTGATCGGCATCGTCGAGACGCACGGACGGAAGGAGACTGAAGCACTGACTGTACCCCTGCCGTTCGTTCCTCGTAAGGAGCTGACATATAAGGGCCAGACACTCACGGAGATGGACATCGACGCCGTTTTAGAGCGGCGGCCCCAGATCGTTCTCGTGGACGAACTCGCGCATACGAACACTCCGGGTAGTCGACACCCCAAGCGCTGGCAGGACATAGAAGAACTGCTCGCCGCGGGCATCGACGTGATGACAACTGTAAACATCCAACACGTCGAGAGCCTGAACGACGTCGTGGGTTCATTCACCCACGTTCGTGTGCGCGAAACGGTGCCGGACAAGGTTTTTGAAAACGCTGAGATCGAACTGATCGACCTTCCCCCAGAGGATCTGATCGCTCGGCTCGAGGCCGGGAAAGTGTATGTTCCCGAACAGGCCAAAAGCGCTCTCGATCATTTTTTCTCAAAGGGAAATCTTCTTGCGCTGCGGGAACTCGCACTTCGGCACGCAGCCCAATATGTCGATGCGCGGATCAAAGAGCACCAAGGTATCAGCGGCCGGGATGGCTTTGGCGGCGGACAACGGGTCCTTGTCGCCGTTTCGCATCTAGCTGGCAGCGAGCAGGTAATCCGCACTGCGAAAAGGTTGGCGGACGCGCTGAAGGCACCGATGACGGCGCTCTACGTTGAGACACCGGCGGCAGCGAGTTTCGGACCCTTAGAGAAACAACAGGTCGCCCGCAATCTTGCGCTCGCATCCTCTCTGGGAGCGACATTGCAGTCGATACCCGCGACCTCGGTGCAGGAGGCGATCCTCACGCAGTGCCGCGAGATGCGGGCTACGCAGTTGGTCATCGGCAGTTCGCGTGATCGGGCAAGACTGCCACTATCAAGACGGTCGATCGTGAAGGACCTCATCGACAAGGCGAGCGGTGTGACGGTTCACGTTGTGTCAACGACCGACGGAAGCAATGCCCATTCTTGGCGCCATCTCTACATGCCGACCGCAGTCGTCGCAGGTGACGTCGTTGCGCTCGTCTCGGTCGTAGTGATGACGCTTGCAGCATATCTTGCTCAAGACTGGATAGGTCGTGGACCGATCGACCTCTTATATCTTGTCCCCGTGATTGCCAGTGCGAGTTTCTACGGCTTTCGAGCTGGCCTCATTGCGGCCATTTCAGCGGGAGTCGCCTATAATTTCTTTTTTCTCGCGCCAGTCTATACTTTCATCATCTATAGCCCTGCAAACGTTATCACAGCGATTCTACTCGTCGTTGTTGCGATCATCACGGGCCAACTTGCCGCAAGTGCCCGCGCAGCTGCCGCGCTGGCGATGAGAAGCGCGAGAGAGAACGCAGCTCTCGCTCGGTTCGCGACCCGGCTTGGAGCCGCCAAAGAAACGTCGGAGACCGCCCAGATCGTCTGCGATGAGATCAGGGCCATTTTGGCAGTACAGACGATGGTTCTTCGAGGGACCAGAGAGGGTATCAAGATCACTGCCTCCGGCCAGAAGAAGCCGGAACTCAGCCCTGTCGATCGCGCTGCTGCGGAATGGGCCTTCGAACATGGTGAACCCGCTGGACGGGGAACGAACACACTGACCGCGAGCGAGTGGCAGTTCCGTCCTCTCAAGACATCGCTTGGTACGCTTGCAATTCTAGGCCTTCGTGGTCCCGCAGGACGCAGCGCGGTGCCGACCGAGCGGACGGCATTGGCAGAGAGCCTCATCGATCAGGCCGCACTCGCTCATGAAAGACTAAAGCTCGAAACCGAGATGCGGGAGATGGAAGTCGTGCGGCAGCGGGACAGTCTGCGTGCCGCCCTCCTTGCTTCGTTGAGCCACGATCTGAGGACGCCGCTTACGGCGGTCACCGCCGCCGCCGAAGCGCTCTCGACGAACGGGCCGGAAACTGAACTCGTCGAGACCGTTCGGAGCGAAGCTCGTCGACTGAATCGATTCTTGTCTGATCTCCTCGATCTGACGCGGATCGAGGAAGGCGCAGTCACACCGGATCTGCAGCCTATCGATCTTACCGATGCTATAACCTCCGCGGTCGCGGATCTCTCGAGTGCAATCGGGGATCGGAACTTACAAACATCGATCAATCCAAACCTTCCGCTTGTTCGCGCGGACGCTGTGCTACTTCACCATATAATCCTGAATCTCATCGACAATGCGTTGAAGTATTCGGCGAGAGGAGAATCAATCATCGTTGTAGCCCGGATGGGAAAGCGCGGCCCGGTGATCGACGTTCTCGACCGCGGCTCAGGGATCCCGCAAGGCAGCGAGCATCGCATCTTCGATCGATTCGCACGCGGCGAAACCTCAGATCGAACCGGAGGCTCGGGTCTTGGGCTCGCCATAGTCAAGGGTTTCGCTAACGCTATGGGTTTCACCGTGGAGGCGGCACGACGGCAGCGCGGTGGGTCACGTTTTACGATACGCATGCCGGCGGAAGCGATCGTTCACGTTTCGATGGAGGATATCGCATGAGCAGCCATATCCTGATTGTCGACGATGAGATGCCGATACGCCGTCTGATCCGGGTCGCGACGGAACGAAGCGGTTTCAGCACCGAAGAAGTTGGCACTGCGGCAGCCGCGCTGCAGGCACTGCATCGTTCGAAGCCCAGACTAGTGCTACTCGACCTCGGCCTTCCAGATCGTGATGGCATGGAACTGATTGGCGCTTTCCGGACAAGGGGCGTGCCGATTATCGTCTTGACAGCGCGCGAGGGGTCAAATGAGAAAGTAGCGGCTCTGGATCTCGGTGCAGATGATTACGTCACCAAGCCTTTCGACAGCGAAGAGTTAATGGCTCGTATCCGCTCCTGCCTTCGCAGAGCTGACAGCAGCCAGGGTATCGCTCGCCAGATACAAATAGCCTCCCTGGAGATTGACATTGGTTCTCACAGCGTGCGCAAATCGGATGTTGAGGTAAAGCTCACACCCAAAGAGTTCGCGCTGCTAGTTGAACTAGCGGGTCACGCTGGAAAAGTGCTCACCCACACGCATCTGCTGCGAGAAATTTGGGGGCCAGCACATATCAAAGATGTCGAATATCTTCGTGTTATTGTGAGGTCGCTTCGAAAGAAAATCGAAGACGACCCATCAGGTCCGACACTGATTTTGAATGAGCCCGGCGTTGGATATCGATTGAAAGACGCGAGGGACTCTACGAAGATAAATACGGTATCGCCAAGCCTTTAAACAATCATACTAGATAAAACAATTCGCTACGGTAGGACGCAGCTTCTCTTTCCTATCTGACGTGAACCGAATACACGCAATTATCGAATATATTCTTTACTCTCACAAGCTCGAATATAGGCTTTGAAGATACTGGGCTTAACTGAAGTAGGCTCTGTGTCGCGGGGGCGTCCAGAGGCGTTATGCCCGGGGTGATCTCTTCAACGGTTTATCGTAGACTGAATCAGACGTTTCGCATCGAGAGCGAACCCATGATCAAACGAGCACATATCGGTCTGGCGGCCGTGATGGTGTTGGCGTTTCTGGTGTCGGCGGTCTTCATCGTAGCGTTCGACGATGGACGCTCTAGAGCAGCGTCGACCGATCCCCTTGCCATGACGGATCAGAACGGCGAACCGGTCACGCAATCCCTGTTCGAGGGAAAACCCACCGCACTCTTCTTCGGATTTACCCATTGCCCGGAAGTGTGCCCGACGACGCTCGCCGAGCTTTCGCTCGTGTTGAACGAGCTTGGCCCGAAGGCTGACGATCTCAACGTCGTCTTCGTCACCGTAGATCCGGAACGCGATACGCCGGACGTCCTGGCCGACTATGTCGGCGCATTCGACGAGCGCATCGTCGCGCTGACCGGCTCGCATGAGCAGCTGGATGCCATGGCTGAGAACTGGGGCGTCTATTACAAGAAGGTTCCCCTCAAGGACGGGGACTACACGATGGACCACACGGCGACCGTCTTTCTGCTCAATCGCGGCGGCGAGTTCACCGGAACGATCGGCTTTGGCGAGGACAGTGAAATGGCCTTTCGTAAACTGCTTAGGCTCGTCGACCAGTCATGACCGGATCACAAGTCGAGTTGCCGAACGAACGACCCATTCCTTGCCAGGCTATCCATGAGAGAATGCCGAGCGGACTTCATTGTTTCGAGGACAATTGGAGAGCTCGGTCGATGCGGATTGCGGCTCAGAGAAATCGCCGAGCAGCCGTCGTATCTCAGGTTCTCGCGCTGCTTTGCGCTACTCTGCTGTCCGGTCCGCTCCTCCTCGGCTCAGCATCCGCCGAGACCGCAAAGCCTTCGAGCGGCGCGAGCACGGGAACGACAGCCGAGACACGCAATCCCGCGAAAGACGAAACCAGCCCGAAAACTGTGCAGTTGCGTTTTCAAAGCCGCAGCGTCGAGGGCGTCAATGCCACGCTCGAACCGAAACAAGATGTCGTCTCCGTCGAACCCGGCAGCGTCACACGGCTCTACTTCTTTCTCAGCAACCGGACCAGCAAAGTGGTGCCACTTCGGCTGAGCTATCGCGTCGAGCCAGCAGAAGAGTCCGTTTTCTACAACCAGCTGCAGGGCATCTGCACCACGGGACAGACGCTCGGGCCCTGGGAGACCAGCTTCGTTTCCGACTCGATCCTGATCGACCCGACGATCCTGAAGGACGCGAGCGGTGACGACGAGAAGACACTGACCGTCCACTACACGCTCAAATACGCGGAAGAATTCCCGGAATTTCGCTGATCTAGGCTTCTCTCGTTCGTCACCATCGACCCGGCAACGGGTGAAGCTACGGAACTTTCGACGATGGATACGCCGCTCGAGATGGGCGACATGCCGGTGGTCGTCGACTTCAATCCGATGGCTGATCGCCTGCGCTACATGACCGGCACGACCAACCACCGAGTGAACGTCGACACCGGCGAAGTGACCGTCGACGGCAGCCTTTCGTTCGAAGAGGCCGACATGCATGCGGGCGAAGACCCGGCGATCGTCGCGGCCGCCTATATCAACAGCTACGGCCAGCCGGAATCGACGGCGATGTACGACATCGATTCCACCATCGTCGCCGTGATCCAGCAGACATCGCCCAACGACGGTACGCTCGCTGCCGTCGGCAAGCTCGGGATCGAAGAGCCCGCCTCGAACTATGCCTTCGACATCGCGACCGATGCTGAAATGAACAACATGGCATGGCTCGTGAACGGCACGACGCTCTACCAGGTCGATCTCGAAAGTGGTAGCGCCGAAGAGGCAGGCACGATTGAAGGCGTCGACGGAGACGTTCGCGACATCACGATCATGCCGGCGATGTAAGCGGGAAGTTTTAAGGAAGAACGAGAAGCGGCTTCCGGCATGGCGATCACGTCGACTACATCGTCGATGGCCGGCTTCACCATCCGCATGAAGATCTTTGCGATGATCACGGCCCGGTGAAGATCTTACAGGAAGCGGCGTCCTAAGTCCGGCGCGTATAATTCATCTCGTCGATCACCGATTGAACCAATCCATGCGAGCGCGGTTCCCACTTCAGAGAACCGCGCTCGCATCTGTCCGGGCTGGAATACAGCGGACCAACACCTTGCGGGCGAACTACAAGACCCAGTGAAAGAGGCTCAAAGGATATCGCTGTTTGGAGCCGATCCCATCAAGCCGCCGAGCATTCCCGGCAGGTGCCACGCAGTTCGACGATCGACTTCCGGAGGGCAAAGCCGGCGTCGAGCGCCAGTTCCTGAAGCTGGTCGGCGAGCACGCCATCGCTGATCTCGGTAACCTGGCCGCACGTTTCGCAGATCATGAAGGTGGTGGTCCGGTCATCCCCGCAATGGGTGTGACGGCAGGCGACGAAGGCGTTGAGACTTTCCAGTCGATGCACAAGGCCTGAGTCGACCAGCTTGTCCAGAGCCCGATAGACCTGCAGCGGTGCCCGAAAACCCTTGTCACGTAACTGGTCTAGAATCGTGTAGGCGCTGAGCGGTCCGTCCGATCGGTTGAGCGCATTCATCACCAGCGACTGGTTTTTCGTCAGGCCAGCATCGCTGTGAGTGTGCTTGGTCATGAGCGCGTATCTCCCTCATTGAATTCATCGCAGGAGCGGCCCTCCTCCCTTGAAACGAGAGAAAGGCGCGCCGGCACGGGAAGAATGGAAAGAATAAAGAAGCACAGCGCCGCAACCACGATGCTCGGACCGGCGGGCGTGTCCCATTCGAGCGAGCCGAACAGGCCGCCCATCACGGCCATCGCGCCTACAGCTGCGGCAATCATTGCCATCTGTTCCGGACCCGGCGCAAGGCGTCGCGCCGTTGCGGCTGGAATGATCAGCATTGCGGTGATCAGCAGGACGCCGACGATCTTCATGGAGATCGCGATGACGGCGGCCATCAGCAGCATGAAGACGACATTGGCTCGTCCCGGATTCATCCCTTCGGCCGCGGCGAGTTCGCGGTTGACGGTCGCCGCGAAAAGCGGCCGCCAGATCATCGCCAGGATCGCGAGTACGAGCGCACCTCCGAACCAGATGATGGCGATATCCATCTTCGAGACCGCGAGAATATCGCCGAACAGAAACCCCATCAGATCGACGCGGACCCAGGTCATGAAGGCGAGCACGACCAGGCCGATCGCGAGGGCCGAGTGCGACAGGAGGCCGAGCAGGGCGTCGGAGGAGACGGCGGCGCGCTTTTGAAGGAGCAGAAGCGCGATCGCGACGCAGCCGGACACCGCGAAGACGGCAAGCTCGATATTTACCTCGAATAGGAGCGCGAGCGCCACGCCAAGGAGTGCGGCATGGGAGAGCGTGTCGCCGAAATAGGCAAGCCGCCGCCAGACGATGAAGCAGCCGAGCGGACCGGCGACGAGCGCCGTCCCGATCCCGGCGATCAGCGCTCGGGTAAAGAAATCGTCAAGCATCGGATCGCTCCTTGTCCGGCTCTTCGTGATGATGGCCGTCGTCCGGATGGCAATGGTCGGTGATGCTGCCATCGGCATGCCGCACGCGTCCATCGGCGAGATGGGTGTGGTCGTGATCGTGCTCGTAGACCGCGAGCGTAGAGGCGGCACGGTTTCCGAACAGCGCCCGGTATTCCGGGCTCAAGGCAACCGATTTCGGTGTTCCGGAACAGCAGACATGGCCGTTGAGGCAGAAGACGCGATCGGTCGCGGCCATGACGACATGCAGATCGTGCGAGATCAGCAGGACGCCGCAGCCGAGTTCGTCGCGTATTCGTCCGATCAGCTCATAGAGGGCGATCTCGCCTGTAAAATCGACGCCCTGCACCGGTTCGTCGAGAACGAGAAGATCCGGCCGCCTCGCCATCGCCCGGGCCAGCATGACCCGCTGGAATTCGCCGCCCGACAGTGTGCGCACCTCGGCGTGAGTCAGACGGGTGGCATCGGTCGCGGCCAAAGCCGCCTGAGCTTCGTCAGCGCCGACACGGCCGGTCAGATGCATGAACTGGCTCACCTTGAGCGGCAACGTCCAGTCGACTGTAAGCTTCTGCGGAACGTAGGCGACACGGATGGCGCGACGGCGTGACGCCGTACCCTCATCGGGCGCGATGAGGCCGAGCGCCATCCGCGCCGTCGTCGACTTTCCCGAGCCATTCGGTCCGATCAGCGTGACGATCTCGCCCGCATCGACCGACATCGAAATCCCTCGCACGAGCCAACGCCCGCCGCGATGGATGCCGGCATTGTCGAGCGTGACAAGCGCGTCCGGTCTTTGCAGCATAGAATATAGGCTTCCTCGCGAACTTTCTTCGATCGGGTCTTGCATGCGCTATGACACACGTTATACCGTTACACAATCTTGTAACGTGATAACGTTGCATTGTTCCCGACCACGCGTCATTGCGCGATCCTTGGAGTTTCCCATGCGTCCAATCAAGGCTTTCTTTCTCGCCTCGACATTTGTCACCGCCTCCGCCCCGGCTGCCAATGCGCAGGTGAACGTGGTGGCGTCGATAAAGCCGGTCCATTCGCTTGTCGCCGCCGTCATGGATGGAGTCGGCGAGCCCGGATTAATCGTCGAAGGTGCCGGCTCGCCGCACACCTACGCCATGAAGCCGTCACAGGCTCAGATGCTGGAGGATGCGCAGCTCGTCTTCTGGATCGGTCCCGGCATAGAACCCTTCCTGCAAAAGCCTCTGGAGACGATCGGCACGACCGCCAAAACCATCCAGCTGATGGACTCCCATGATCTCGTCAAGCTCCCGCTTCGCGAAGGCGGTACGTTCGAAGAGCACGATCATGATCACGGTGGAAACGAAGTGGAACCTGTTGCTGCCGAGGGGCAGGAGGAACACGGCCACGACCATGGCCACACGGAGACCGCCAAGGCAGGCCATTCGCATGACCCTGATGATGGGGAGACGGCCGAAGCCGGGCACGATCATGACCAGGGCGAAACGGCCGAGAAGGGGCACGATCACGATCATGGCGAGACCGCCGAAGCGGGACATGACCACGATTACGGCGAGGGCGAATTCAATACCCATATCTGGCTCGACCCGGTGAACGCAAAGGCCATGGTTCATGAGATCGAAGAAGCTCTCGTCGCCGTTGATCCGGACAATGCGGCGACCTACGAAGCGAACGCAGAAGCGGAGATGGCACGGCTCGACGAATTGGTTTTAGAGGTGAGCGCACAGTTGGAGCCGCTCCGGGATCAGACCTTCATCGTCTTCCATGACGCATACCCGTATTTCGAGAACCGCTTCGGCGTGACGGCCGCCGGCTCCATCACCGTTTCGCCCGAGGTCGTACCCGGCGCGCAGCGCGTCGGCGAAATCCAGAACAAGGTCGAGCAATTGGGTGCGACCTGCGTCTTCGCCGAGCCGCAATTCGAACCACAACTCGTCTCCACGGTCATGGAAGGCACCGAGGCGCGCTCGGGCGTTCTCGATCCACTCGGATCGAATATCGAAAACGGGCCGGACCTTTATCACGCGCTTATCCGCAACATGGCGGCATCGATGAAGGACTGTCTGGGGCAGTCGAGCTGACCCCACCAAAGCTCGAAAAAGGGGCGGCCCAGCCAGCCGCCCTTTCCTTTGGAATACTAATGTTATGGTATAACATTAGTATGCGTTTTCTCCCGAGGTCTAGAGCCATCTCCCTTTTCCCCGAGAGCCGCCGAAAAGGCCATCTGTCTCGCCCTTAGTCAGAAAAGGACTCTGAAATGTCGCGTACAATCGTAGTCGTCACGGCCTTCGCATTCGCCCTATCCGGTAGCGCGACCGTCATCGCCCAGCAAAAGACCCACAGTCACGCAAGCGCCGATCATGTCCACAGCAAAGACGATCAGCAGATCTACAAGGGTTATTTCGAGGACAGCCAGATCAAGGACCGGCCCCTGTCGGACTACGCTGGCGACTGGCAGTCGGTCTACCCGTATCTACAGGACGGCACGCTCGAGGCGGTCTGGGAGCACAAGTCGAAGACGGCGACATGACGGCCGCCGAATACAAGGACTATTACACGACCGGCTATCGCACGGATGTCGACCGGATCACCATCGAGGGCGACATGGTCTCCTTCAATAAGGATGGTAAGCCGATGGCGGGGCAGTACAGCTACGACGGCTACGAGGTCCTGACCTACGATAAGGGCAATCGCGGCGTCCGCTTCATCTTCGAGAAGACGGGCGGAGACGAAGCCGCGCCGCAGTTCATCCAGTTCAGCGACCACAAGATCGCGCCCGAAAAGACCGACCACTATCACCTCTATTGGGGCGACGACCGAGCCGCGCTGCTCGAAGAGGTCACGAACTGGCCGACCTACTATCCCGCCTCGCTCAGTGGAGACGAGATCGTCGCCGAGATGATCGCCCACTGATCCCAAAACTTCTTCGGTCTGCTGCCCAGCCATCGAAGCTGGGCGGCCCAATCCGTCCTAATTTTCGGAGAACAGAGGTTCGCCATGAGCCAGATCATCAGCCAGTCCGGTCGCCTTCCCGTCACCGTTCTCTCCGGCTTTCTCGGAGCCGGCAAGACGACACTTCTCAACCGCGTTCTCAACAATCGCGAGGGAAAGCGTGTCGCTGTCATCGTCAACGACATGTCCGAGGTGAACATCGACGCCGATCTCGTTCGCGAGGGCGGTGCGAACCTCTCCCAGACCGACGAGACTCTCGTCGAGATGTCGAATGGCTGCATCTGCTGCACGCTGCGCGAGGATCTTCTGAACGAGGTCCGAAAACTCGCTGCCGAGAGCCGATTTGACTACCTCCTGATCGAGTCCACCGGCATTTCCGAGCCGCTCCCCGTGGCGACGACCTTCGAATTCCGCGACGAGCAAGGGCGCAGCCTCTCGGACGTTGCGCGGCTCGATACGATGGTCACGGTCGTCGATACCGCAAACCTTCTGAACGACTATTCGAGCCACGACTTCCTTGCCGATCGCGGCGAGACCATGGGCGAAGACGACGAGCGGACCATCGTCCAGCTTCTCGTCGAGCAGATCGAGTTCGCCGATGTCGTCGTCCTCAACAAGGTGTCCGATGCGACTCCGGACCAGTTGGACGCCGCCCGCAAGATCGTGCGCAGCCTGAACGCTGATGCGCGGATCATCGAGGCAAGCTATTCCGAGGTCGCAGCAGGCGAGATCCTCGATACCGGCCTCTTCGACTTTCAGAAGGCGCATGAACATCCGATGTGGGCCAAGGAACTTTACGGCTACGCCAATCACGTACCGGAGAGCGAAGAGTACGGCGTCACATCCTTCGTCTACCGGGAGCGGCGTCCGTTCGATCCAGAGAAAATCCACGATCTGTTCAATCGCCCGCTTCCGGGCGTCGTTCGTGCCAAGGGTCACTTCTGGGTGGCGACCCGCCCGAGCGTCGTCGCCGAATTCTCGCTCGCCGGAGCCCTTTCCAGCGTGACGCCGCTTGGTGTCTGGTGGGCCTAGGTCCCGAAAGAGAGGCGGCCGGACAATCCGCAGGCGAATGCCTATCTCGCCAAGCGATGGGCCGAGCCCTTCGGCGACCGGCGCCAGGAACTCGTCTTCATCGGGATCGGCATCGACTGGCCCTCGCTGAAGGCGCGTCTCGACGCTTGTCTGGCACCTGCCGAAAGCCTCGGCGACCTGAAAGGTCTCGCCGACCTGCCGGATCCGTTCCCGGCCTGGCAGAGCCGGCAAGAAGCAGCATGAGCGCGCTTCGAAACTGGAGCGCGCCATTGGTGGAGGATGCTCCGGTCATCCGCCTCGACGCATGCCCGTCGGTTCTGGAGACTCTTAATCAGTACTCGACTGAACTCGCCGTCTGGCAAAGGCCGCTTCCCGACTATTATCAGTGGCTGGGCGCGCTTCCCGTCGAATGCCTGCCTCGCCTGCGATGGACGGGGTTGGCGAAGGATGTCTACGCCGCCGTCGACGAGGCCTGTGAGGAGAGCGGCACGCCGGACGGCCTCGATCGTACCTGTCTGCTCCTCGATATTGCGAGCCTTGCCAGCCGGTTCTCGGACGTTCTGAAGAGCGATCGCATCGCGGTTCGTCTCGACGTCAATCGAGGCCAGACCTGCCCACGCTGGCATCGCGATGCTGTCACGGCTCGTCTTCTTTGCACCCTTCGCGGTCCCGGGACAGAGTTCCATGATGTTTCGTCGGGGGTCGAAACGCCGGAGATCTTCCGCATGGCATGCGGCGAGGTCGGCATCGTCCGCGGGACGAACTGGGCCGGAGCTGCTCACATGCGCCTCCTCCACCGCTCGCCGCCAGCAACGATCGGACCGTCCCGTCTGCTGCTTGTCATTGAACTCGTCGAGTTGGACGATAATGGTGAGCGGCATCCGACATGACCATCATTCTCTGCTTCGGAGGTGTCATTGCTGCCTGGTGGCTTTCGACCGGCCTGATCCTGATGGCGACCCGCCGGTTCTCGCCGGACGGAACCGTGATTAGGCTCGTCGCCGCGGGCGTGAGCACGACCGGTCTGATCGCCGCGCTCATGAGCGAAAACATGCCGACGGCTACTGGCGCATGGCTGGGGTTCTTCGCGGCTCTCATGCTCTGGGGAGCGCATGAGATCGCCTTTCTGACGGGCTGGGTCGTCGGGCCGCGGACATGGCCTGCCGATCCCGGTCGAAGGCCGACGTGCCGCGAGGCTTTCGAGACGATCGGGAACCGACAGATCGGGCTCGTTCTAACGGCCGCCGTCCTCGCGATCGGCTTGACCGGGAGCGCCAACCAGACCGTCTTGTTCACCTTTCTGGTTCTCTGGGGCCTGCGTTCGCTCGCAGAGCTCAACCTGTTTCTCGGCGCGCCCTGCGCGGCCATTCACATGCTGCCGCAGCGTCTTCATTATCTCGCAAGCTACTTTCGAAGGGATCGGATCAGCCCGGCTCTTCCGGTGACCATCAACATCCTCGTCGGAACGCTCGTCGTTCTGATCATCCGCAGTCTCAACCATCCGGACCAGTTGGTGTCGACCTTGGCGGGACTCCTCGCAGCCCTCGTTCTCCTCGGCATCGCCGAGATGTTCTTTCTGATGTTCCCTTTCTACGAGGATAGGCTTTGGCGCTGGACCGGGCGGGACCGAAGCGGACGGTGACCAAGAGGCCACGGCGCGACTGAATTTCCGACGCAGGCACGCTTCGAAAGCAGAACTGAAGAAAAGGAAGACCACCCGGCGACTGTAGGTGGGCGAACTGGAGAACGACCTACGAGTGAAGAACGCCAATAAGCCAAATTGGGCGGAGATCTTCGATGCGGATCTCGCGGCTGGTTACGATAAGCGAAACAGTCCGCTCGCCCCGCTGTCGGACTGTCTGCATTTCCTTGTGCGTCTCGTTCTGGCGGACCTGCCGCTTCAAGCCCGCATTCTCTGCGTCGGAGCGGGAACAGGCGCCGAAATCCTCTCGCTCGCTCGTGCCTATCCGACATGGTCTTTCGTCGGCGTCGATCCCTCGGCTGAAATGCTCAAAATATGCGGTGCCAGCTTAAACGATGCCGGCGTATCCGACCGCTGTGACTTGGTCTGTGGCTAAATCTATGACGTGGCGACCGACTTCGAATTCTACGCCGTGCTCAGTATCATAGTGGCTCACTTCATCGAAAGAGAAGAGAGGACAGGCTTCTACAGGGCCGCATACGATCGCCTCAAGCAAGGCGGCTTTTTCGTCAGCACCGAGATCGCATTCGATCTCGATTCACCGGCCTTTCCCGCGATGCTCGAAAATTGAAGACGGATCCAGGCCCTGATGGGAGCATCGTCGGATTCGCTTGAGGCGCTACCGGAGACCTTGCGCCAGAAGCTTTGCGTTCTGTCGCCATCTGAAACCGAGGCCTTGTGGAAGGAGGCTGGATTCGCCGTGCCGATACGCTTTTGTTAGACCTTTATGGTCCACGGCTGGCATGCGACGAAATAACTTCATGCAGCCTTGCCAATGCCGCCTCCGACTGCGCCATTCACGATTAATCAGAGACGGTGGCAATGTCTGCTTCGGAGTATGCCGACGGTGCCGTTCGTACGTCTGTGAT
Organism: Fulvimarina pelagi HTCC2506; assembly: GCF_000153705.1. Classification (GTDB taxonomy): domain Bacteria; phylum Pseudomonadota; class Alphaproteobacteria; order Rhizobiales; family Rhizobiaceae; genus Fulvimarina; species Fulvimarina pelagi. The sequence goes on along the minus strand of NZ_DS022272.1, from coordinate 3,253,285 downwards.
GGGCGCGTTGCTGCCGTTTGACAAAAATTTTGATGTAACAGTTCCTTTTCGCTCCAAAAAATCGTTGCCCGCTACGCTTGGTTGAAATTACGTATCGAACTGAGTGGTGTAGCCGCTGTGGTTGCGCAACGGCGATGAATTGCCGGCGTCACCCAAGCAGAGCTAGTACGAAAAACTAATGCGAGAGAATAGCAGTGTACCCTCGTGTCCACCGACATCCCAGTCCGACGTTAGGGTGAACGTTAGGGTAGAAGAGGTCCGAATGCGAAAAACCACCATTTAGAACGATGACTTTACAAGAATTAATGGCGGTGAGAGAGGGATTCGAACCCTCGATACGGTTTCCCGTATACACGCGTTCCAGGCGTGCGCCTTCGACCGCTCGGCCACCTCACCGATGTTCGCCGCGCCGGTGGCCGCGTCGTTAAACGGCGACCCTCTTGTGAAGGCGGTGAACGGCGCGGGACCTAAGCCAGAAATCGGATGGGTTCAAGCATTTTGTCCGCCCTTGACCGCGGAAGACCAATCTTTCTGCAAAACAAAGATGAGCGCGCTCCTCGCACAGACCACTCCAGGGCGAGGGCTAGCCCGTTTCTCTTTGAATGGCAGGTTGCGGATCAAAGCGTTGCCAGGAGCCTCGGAAATCCCCATCTTGCGGTCTTGCTCCGGTCCGAAGCATTGGTCGTACAGCAACAATCGGCTTCCAGAATGGCGGCGCGGTTCGTAAGACATGAATGCGCCTGGCGATCTGCTTTCGTGGTCGGGCAGAGTGACAACAACCTAGCCGCGAGACTGGAGTCGTTCCCTTCGATGCGCTTTTTCCTACGAATGCTTGGAACGCTGGCGCTGGCGATTGCCACTGTTTTCGCCATCGGCGACATTGCGCAATATGTTGCGGACGATGTGGTGCGGTTGGCGACTATCGCCGATATCTCCCGCATGACCGGCATTGGAGCGGAAGTGTTTACCGACGGCGCCACGCCGACAGTGGCGATGATTGGGACTTGGCCCTTCGCAATCAGTTTCGCTGTCATCGGCGCGGTCCTGACGCTTCTCGGTCGCAAGCCTCGCAGGGTCGGGCGTACCTGACACGAAGCGTAGGAGTAAACCGCAGCGAAGGCCCCAGTCGGACCATTCAATGCCGACGAAAGAAGGCACATTCCTGTTTAAAGGAGCAGAACGATGTACATTCTCGACATGTTCGCCAAGAAAACGAAGATGGTCGACCCGGCCGAGGCCCTGAAGGGCCGCTCGACCGCAATGCCGGTCCCCGAGACACATTTCGTCAACGGCGCGCCGCTGAAGGGCCCATTTCCGGATGGTCTGAAACAAGCCGTCTTCGGCATGGGCTGCTTCTGGGGCATCGAGCGCAAGTTCTGGCAGCTCGACGGCGTCTATTCGACGGCGGTCGGCTACCTCGGCGGCTATACGCCGAACCCCACCTATCAGGAGGTCTGCACCGGGCAGACCGGACACAACGAGGTGGTGCTCGTCGTCTACGACCCGGAGAAGATCACCTACCGCGAACTTCTCAAGACCTTTTGGGAAGGCCACGACCCAACCCAGGGCATGCGCCAGGGCAACGACATGGGCACCCAGTACCGTTCCGGCATCTACACCTTCGACGACGAGCAGAGAGAGCTCGCCGAGGAGACGAAGGCGGCCTATCAGGGGGCGCTCAAGGAAGCGGGGCACACCGGCACGATCTCGACGGAGATCAAGCCGGCGGAAGAGTTCTATTATGCTGAGGACTACCACCAGCAATATCTCGCGAAGAACCCCCGCGGCTATTGCGGCGTTGGCGGCACGGGCGTGAGTTGTCCGGTGGGCGCGGGCGTCGCGGCGGAATAAAGCGCGCAGTGAGGTGATTTGGGCGGCCGTCCTCCGGGGCGGCCGTTTCGCGTTTTGGCTCCGCTCTGTCGGTTCGTCATTCCAGAGCTCCGTCCCTGGGATCCAGGCGTTGCCGATGGGTCGCCAAGACGCTGATCCTACGCTAGGAGCTTACGTCGAGCTCAGGCGCGCGGGGACTGGATGCTCGGCACTTTGGCCGAGCATGACGGAGCGTGGTGAGAGACTCGAAGGCCCGTCGGCCTCGTTACTGATCGGCAAGCCTATCGCGCAAGACGGAGCGCGCCAAGGACGCGCCTCATCGCCAGTGTAAATGAGCGAGTGAAACCGAAACCTTTTATTCCATCGCCGATAGGATATGCCTGCACCCGACGATAGGCAGCCGAGGACAGGTGGCATGGCCCAGAAGGTGATCTTCGATACCGATCCCGGCCAGGACGATGCGGTGGCAATCCTTACGGCTCTCGCCTCACCGGACGAGATCGACGTGCTCGGCATCGTCACCGTCGCCGGCAACATTCCGCTCGATCTGACGACGAAAAATGCGCTGAAGCTGCTGGAGCTTGGCGGCCGAAACGAAATTCCGGTTCATCCTGGGTGTTCCAAGCCGTTCGGCCGCACGCTTGTCACCGCCGAACATGTCCATGGCAAGACCGGGCTCGACGGGCCGGACCTGCCGGAGCCGAAGATCGTCGCCCAAAGCCAGCATGGCGTCGATTTCCTTATCGACACCGTACGCGCACACGAGCCCGGCACGATCCGCCTTCTTTGCCTCGGGCCGCTTACCAATGTTGCGTTAGCCTTCGCAAAGGCGCCGGACATCCCCGGGCGGCTGAAAGATATCGTCATGATGGGCGGCGGCTATTTCGAGGTCGGCAACATCACGCCGACGGCCGAATTCAACATCTACGTCGATCCGGAAGCGGCAAGCGCGGTCTTTCGTTCGGGCGCAGCGCTCACGGTGCTGCCGCTCGACGTTACCCATCGCATGCGTTCGACAAAGGAGCGGATCGAGGCCTTTCGGGCGATCGGTAACCGCTCGGGTGATGCGGTGGCGGCTATGCTTTCTTTCTCCGAGCGGTTCGACGTGGAAAAGTACAATTGGGAAGGCGCGCCGCTGCACGATCCCTGCGTCACAGCTTTCGTCCTGAGACCGGATATCTTCGAGGGCCGCGCGGTGAACGCCATGATCGAGACTGGCTCCGAACTCTGCCGCGGCATGACAGTCGTCGATTATTGGGGAGTTACCGATCGACCAAAGAATGTAGTCTGGATGCGTTCCGGCGACGCCGATGCATTCTTTGCGTTCCTAACAGAGCGCGTTGGCCGTCTGCCATGAAGCTAAGAAGTGATCGTTCACAGGAACAACAGATTGCCGCCAAACATACAATCGAAAAAAATAGAATTATTCTAACTCCAAAGTATAACCGTTCTAAAGAACGGATTTTTATTTGACAACGTCGATCTCGCCGCATAGCCGAAAGGATGCGTGGCAATTAATTTTGCCAGATCAAACTATTCCGCGACCTTCATCGGACTTTGACCCCGGCAGGAGATTGACCCGTTCCATGACCTTTTCAGCACCCCGTGCTCTCGCGCTTTCCACTTCGATCCTGGCTTTCTCGACACCCGCTCTGGCACAGGACGTCTCCAAGGAAGCAATCCTCAAGAACTATGCCGATATCGCCCTTGCGGCCTACACGGACGCGCTTGAGACCGCCAAGACGCTCGACGCCGCAACAGATGAACTGATCGCCAAGCCCAGTGAAGAAACACTCACCGCGGCCCGTAAAGCCTGGAAAGAGTCCCGGCCGAGCTATCAGCAGACCGAGGTCTACCGCTTTGGCAATCCGATCGTCGACGCCTGGGAGGGACGCGTGAACGCCTGGCCGCTCGACGAAGGGCTGATCGACTATGTGGATTCGAGCTACGGCACCGGGTCCGACTCCAACCAGCTCTACACTGCCAATGTCATCGCTGCCGACGAGGTGACGATCGGCGGCGAGACGGTAGACGTCTCGACGATCACGCCCGCCCTGATCCAGGATCAGCTGCAGGAAGCGGGCGGGGTCGAGGCCAATGTGGCGACCGGCTATCACGCCGTCGAATTTCTGCTCTGGGGCCAGGACCTCAACGGCACCGAGGCTGGCGCAGGCGAGCGCCCCGCGACCGATTTTGCATCCGGTGACGAGTGCACCAATGGCAGCTGCGACAAGCGCGGCGAATATCTCGATGCTGCGACCGACCTTCTCGTCTCCGATCTCGAAGAGATGGTCGCGAACTGGGAAGACGGCGGCGAGGCCCGCGCGGCGCTCATGGAAGACGAGAACCAAGGCCTCAACATGATGCTGACCGGCATGGGCTCGCTATCCTATGGCGAGATGGCCGGCGAGCGCATGAAGCTCGGCCTTCTGCTGCACGATCCGGAGGAGGAGCACGACTGCTTCTCCGACAACACGCATGTCTCTCACCTGTACGACGTGGTCGGCATCGAGAACGTCTATCTCGGTCGCTACGAGAAGGTTGACGGCTCGACGGTCGAGGGTCCGGCACTCGCAGATCTCGTCGCAGCCGAAAACGCCGAACTCGAAGAAGAGATGAAGGCCGACCTCACGGCGACCCTCGAGGCCATGCGTGCGATCTCGGATGCCGCCGAGAGCGGCGAGGCCTACGACCAGCAGATCGCTGAGGGCAATAGCGAAGGCAACGAGCGCGTGCAGGCAGCGGTCGACGCCTTGATCGCCCAGACCCGAACCATCGAACGCGTCATCGCCGCGCTCGATATCGGCGAGGTTTCAATCGAAGGCTCCGACAGCCTCGACAACACCGAGGCGGTGTTCCAGTAAGCGGAGGATGGACAGCGGCCGCGGCGGATATGTCGCGGTTTTCGCTGGCGAAAGCCTCTCGTATTCGAGGGGCTTCTCAGCTCAGTGAAAGGGGTGCCCACCCCGCGCGATCGTTCTCCTTTGGCGCCGGCTCGAGAACGACAAAGGAACGATCCGGCAGCACACGTCCGAAGCATTTCGAAACCGTCAGACACGCTCCAGACCGCATCGTAGCAAAAGGAAAGCAAAGACAAAGCCGATGCCCACGCGCCGTATCGCCGTCTTCTCAGCTGCGTCTCTGACTGCCTTGCTCGCACTGCCGCTCGCGGCTGCGATGGGGGAACGTCCTCAGGTGCGGCAGGATTTGACGGCCGAGGATCTCGAACGGGTGCGCAAGGTCACGGCACCGACCACCGACTTCTCCAAGCCAGAAGACTTCGAGGCCATGCAACTGGGCGCGGCGACGTCGACAAAGGCGATTAACCAGGACGCCTTCAGCCACGTCTCGGCCAATCAAAGCTTCGAGGGTGAGGATCGCTTCAAGGTCGGCAATGCCCTCTTCCGAAAGTTCTGGGTTTCCTCCCCCTCCTCCACCGAAGCTTCCGACGGACTGGGCCCGCTCTTCAACGCGCGCGCCTGTCAGAGCTGCCATCTGAAGGATGGGCGGGGCCGCCCGCCGGCCGAAGGCGAGACCGCCGTCTCGATGTTCCTGCGGCTTTCCGTTCCCCCGCGAACGGACGCGGAGCGCCTACAGCTCGCGACGAGGGAACTGACGCGCATTCCGGAGCCGACCTACGGAGGCCAGCTCCAGAATTTCGCCATTCAGGGCTTCGATCCCGAAGGCCAGATGACGATCGATTACGAGGAGATGCCGGTTACGCTCAAAGACGGGACGACGGTGTCGCTCCGCAAGCCGACCTATGGCTTCACGGACCTCAACTGGGGCCCGATGGCGGACGAAGTGATGATCTCGCCGCGCGTCGCCAATCCGATGATCGGGCTTGGCTTCATCGAAACGATCGAGGAGGCGGACATCCGCGCCCTCGCCGACCCGCATGACCGCGACGGAGATGGCATATCGGGCAAGATCTCAGAAGCGCGCGATCCCGAGACCGGCGAGATCGTTCTCGGACGCTTCGGTTGGAAGGCGACGACGCCTTCGATCCGGGTGCAGAGCGCGGAGGCGTTTTCGGGCGATATCGGAATCTCGACGCCGCTCGTCACCGATGCGTTCGGCGAGTGCTCGATCACCCAGATGAAGTGCCGCGATGCACCGTCGGGCGTGCAGGAACGGCTCGGCGAGGTGGAAGCGCCGGACCCGGTGCTCGAACTCGTCAGCTTCTACTCGCGCAACCTCGCAGTGCCGGCCCGGCGCGACGTTGGCGACGGAACGGTCCTCGACGGCAAGCAGGCCTTCTACGAAGCCGGCTGTACATCCTGCCACCAGCCGAAATTTGTGACGTCCCGCAAGGCGGCCGACGAAGCCCAGCGCTTCCAACTGATCTGGCCGTATTCGGACTTCCTCCTGCATGACATGGGCGAGGGTCTCGCGGATCACCGCCCGGTCGGCGATGCCTCGGGAACCGAATGGCGCACCCAGCCACTTTGGGGTATCGGCCTGACGGGCGAGGTCAACGGCAATACGTTCTACCTCCACGACGGCCGAGCGCGCACGCTCGAAGAGGCGATCCTCTGGCATGGCGGCGAGGCGCAAGGCTCGCGTGACGCCTACGCTGCCATGGACTCAGCGACGCGAAAGGCCCTGATCACATTCCTGGAGTCGCTCTGATGCGCCGAATGTCTCGTATTGCCGCCGCTGTTATGGCAGGGCTTCTGATCGCGCCGGGTGCCAGTTTTGCTCAGGATGCCGAGGGTGATGGATCGAGCGCCCGTGCGTTGAACGAAAGTAAGGCGCTGGCGGTCGTCGCAAATGCGATCGAGGGCGCGATTCGTCCGGGTTATGCGGCCCTCGAGGAAGCAGCACGGAAACAAGTCGCGAGCGTCGAAGCGCTTTGCGCCACCCCTGGAGAGGATAAGCTTCTGGAAGCGCGGGACGGCTTCGAGGAGCAGGTTTCAGCCTATGCGGGTATCGAATTCGTCCGCTTCGGCCCAATCCGCGAAGACAACCGGCTCGAACGGCTCGTGTTCTTTCCCGATCCGCGCGGTGTAACGCGCCGGCAGGTGGAAGAGCTTCTTGCGGAAGAGGACGAGAGTGCATCGACGGCTGAAAGCCTCGCGCAGAAATCCGTCGCCGTGCAGGGTCTGCCCGCTCTCGAATTCGTTTTGTTCGGCGAAGGCTCAGACACGCTTGCTACAGCCGACGCTGCCTATCGGTGCAGCTATGGCGAGGCGATCGCGCAGAATGTGGCGAGTATAGCAGGTGAGATTACCGAAGCCTGGGCCGAGGATGACGGCATCTACAAGCGCCTCACCGCACCGAAAGCCGACGATCCAGCCTATCGCAACGCTTCGGACTCGATCGGCGAGATCATATCCGTCTTCACCGAAGGACTGAAGATCATCCGCGACCAACGCATCCGTCCAGCGCTGGGCGAAGAGGGTACGCCGCCGAAAGCCTATCTCTTTCTGTTCAATCGATCGGGTAACGCGCTTGCTGCGCTTCAGGCCGATTTTGCCGGACTATCGACGATGTTCGAGGCAGCCAGTTTCACGGAGGTCCTGCCCAAAGACGAAGCCTTTCTTCAGAACTCGATCTCGTTCGAGTTTCAGGAGGCGAGAGCGACGCTGGACGATGCCGAAGGACCACTTTCCGATACGGTTGCCGACGAAGACGTTCGCGGCAAGCTCGATTACGCAATGATCGTTGCCGGAAGCCTGAGGTCTCAATTCGAGAACCAACTCGCCGCTTCGCTCGGGTTGTCGACCGGCTTCTCCTCTCTCGACGGCGACTGATCAGCCGTGCCCGACCTCTTCGCGTCTCCGCTCGTCTCACGCCGCAGTTTCCTTGCCGGAGCCGGCTCTATGTTCGCCGCCGGCCTTCGGCCCCGTCAGGCGGAAGCGTTCGAGCAAGCTGACGCGCTGTACGCCTCGGCAGTGCGGCGGAAGGATGGCAGTTTCGGGTGCGCCGTTTTCGCCGAAGACGGGCGCATCGTCTGCGACGTGCCGCTGCCCGATCGCGGCCATGACATTGCCTTCGATCCCATCAGCCGCCGGGCCGTCGCATTCGCCCGCAGGCCGCGCACCTTCGCGGTCGTGTTTGATCCGCTTTCTGGAACGATTGAGCGTACGCTGTTGTCGCCCGAGGGGCGGCATTTCTTCGGCCACGGCTTCTTCTCGCCGGACGGCAAGCTGCTCTATGCGACGGAGAACGATTTCGCAGATGCGCGTGGCCTCATCGGCGTTTACGAGGTGGCGCGAGACTTCGCCCGGATCGGCGAGTTCACGACTCACGGGATGGATACCCATGAAGCGCTGCTGATGCCCGACGGGGAGACCCTCGTCGTCGCCAATGGCGGGATCGAAACCCATCCGGATTACGGGCGGCAGAAACTCAACATTCCGACGATGGACCCATCGCTCGTTTTCATCGACCGACGGACCGGCGATCTGATCAGTCAGCATCGACTGCCGCGCGAACTCCACCAGCTCTCGATCCGCCATCTGGCTATCGATTCCAGGTCGCGCGTCTGGTTCGGCTGCCAGTACGAGGGTGCGAGCGTAGACGCGCCCCAACTTGTAGGTTTCGCCTCCGCAGAGAACGGCATGCAACTCGCCGAATTACCGCTCGACCGGTTGGTGCAGCTCTCCAACTACGTCGGATCCGTCGCCACAAACCGGGACGGCAGTCGTATCGCGCTTTCATCGCCCGTGGGCGGCACCTTTCTCATCCTCGATGCTGGGAACGCCGAAATCATTGCCGAACGAAAGATGGCGGATGGGTGCGGGCTTGCACCTTCCAGCCAAGGCTTCATCGCGACCAGCGGCGAAGGCGTCCTCGACGCAATCGGACTGAAGGCGCGCAAGGCGAGCCGGACAATCTACCACTTCGACAATCACATCCTGTCGCTGCGGCGTTCTGCCTGATGGTTCGGGGCCGATCGTGGCCCCCGGGTTCGCATTTCCGCCTTTTCGACGATCTTCAAAATGTCGCGCCGATCCTCCGCATTGAGAACACCCATGGTCTCGGCGAGGCGATTTGCGAGATGGGTGGCATCCGGGGACAGGCCGCCGGTGTCGATGGTCACCCGAGGGTGCGACTTTTCTGCGAGGCGCTGCAGTTCTTCTGCCTCATCCCAGATCACGCCGAGACAACCGATGATCCGATGGACGAGATCGAAAGTCGGCTTGCCACGCCTGCCGTGTTCGAGCGCAGACAGATAAGCGTTCGAGACGCCGATCGCCTTGGCCATCTCGCCTTGGGTCATACCACGCTCGCGCCGAAGCGCTCGCAGATGTTCGCCAAAGGGGGTCATGAAATTCGCCTCATCCTCGCCTGCGCACCCTCACATAGAGCGCGCCTTCTCCGCCGTGATGGCGCTCGGCGCTCTCGAACGCCGAAACCAGCGCGCGGAACTCCGTGCTGGCAAACCAGAGTGGCACCATGCGGCGCAGGATACCGCGCGAGCCACCTGGCTTGCCACGCCCGGTGATGACGAGCACATGGCGCAAGCCGAGCGCTTGAGCCTGGCGCAGGAAGTTCGAAAGCGCCGCATGGGCGCGGTCTTGTGTCATCTCGTGTAGATCGATCCGCGCCTCGATCGCTATCCGGCCCTTCGAAATCTTCCGGCGGGTTGGCCGCTCGATCGTTGGCTGTACCTGCAACGGCTTCGGCTGTGTCCGTTTCGCTGGTAGCGGCGCGAGTGCCGGCCGGGGCTCGTGGAGGGGCGGATGGGCCTCGTTCTTCGGTCGCGGCATCTCCTCCGACGATACTTCCGGAACGGCTTTGTTCTTCAGGGGGACGGCGGTGCGCGCTACGCTCGCCCAGAGCCGCCTGTCTTCCGGAGAAAGGGACTTCGGGCGCTTCATTGAATAAGTTTCGCGGCCAGCGAGCGTGGCACCAGAACCGCAAAGTCGGCAGCATGGCGCACCCGTCCCGCGATATCGCCGGCAGCATCGCCCGAGCCGAGAAAGATATCGGCACGGGCATTGCCGATGATCGCAGAGCCCGTGTCTTGCGCAACCGCAATCCGCCGATAGGGCGTCCCATCGATCGCCAGATCGGGCGCATCGATGAGATACGGCACGCCGTAGGTCGCACGCTCGCGGTCGACCGCGATCGATGCGAGCGGCGTCAGAGGTACCTTGGCTGCGCCGACCGGACCGAGCCTTTCATCGATCAACGAGTGCTCGGCAAAGAAGATGAAGGACCTGTTGTGATCGAAGAGCCAGCGCAGCCGGTCTGGATGGCGCTCCAGCCAGCCGCGGATGCCAGCCATATCGGCCTCGGCAAGACTCAGTTCGCCGCTGTCCACCAGCACTTTGCCGATCGCAGTGAAAGGGTGGCCGGTCTTGGCCGCATAGCCGACGCGCTTGACGGTGCCGTCGGTCATACGGAGTCGTGCCGACCCTTGGACATGTATGAAGAAGGCGTCAACCGGGCTCTTCAGCCAGGCAATCTCGAGACCATGTCCGCGCAGCGCTCCACGTTCGATCGCCGGGCGGTCGGCATACTCTTCCAGAAGCCCTGAAGGCAGACGCCGTGCAAAACGGAAGCTCTCGTCCATACCCGGCGGGCGATTGACCGAGTCGACCTTCACCAGGTCGGCCGGTTTCCTGTAAAGCGGCGTTCGATATTCGTTCGTCGGAGCGGCGGCGGCCTCGACCTCCGGTTCATAATAACCGGTGACGAAACCGCGTTTTCGAGGCGATTCCGATTCGGGTCGCAAATTCAACACGGTGAAGTGGGTGCGGAAGAACGCCGTGGCGTCAGCGTTGGTAATATCGTTCGGCGATGCAAGCGCAGCCATCGCCGCAGCACGATAGGCGATGGGATCGAGGCCCAACGAGCCCGGTTTGTAACGGCCTTCGAGCAGCTCCGCTGCGCTCCTTCGGAAAGCCGAAAAAGCCTCGGTATGGCCGAGAGAGTCGTCGGCCAGAATACCATCGCCGAGCATGGAGAACGGCCGCATCGGGCGGGCGGCCGAACTTATTCTTCGGATTCGGTTCCGACGAGCTTCCAGTTCGGATCACGGGACTTCGTGTCGCGGCCGAAGGTCCAGATGTCGCGGACCTCGACGACAGTCTCCATGTCCCCGTCGAGCACGTCGCCATTGGAATTGAGTGTCGCTGAGATCATTTCCGAAACAATACGGATCGTCACGAGCGCCTCGCGTCCTCGTAGTTCCGCAGAGACGATTTTAGCGTCGTCGATCCCGATGAACGAGGAGCGCATGGTTTCGCCGCTCTCTTCACGCGTTGCGATCGCCGCTTCGAAACCTTCGTAGACGTCCGGCGAAAGCAGGTTTCGCAATGTGTTCCGATCGCCCTGCGCAAAAGCATCGACAACCATTTCGTAGGCGATCTTCGCCCCTTCGAGGAACTCTTTGGGGTCGAAGTTCGGATCAGCATCCTTGATCTTGCGCAGCTCCTTGTTGAGCGGCGTTCCGGTCTCGGAAACTCGGTCGATTTCGGCATAACGCACGCCGGCCGGCACGTCTTCGTTTCGGTCGTTCGCACGCCTGTTCGGTAGCGTCACGACATTGTCGCCGGCCGCATCCTCGCTTTCGCCCGATCGGTCTCGCGACCGATTGCGGGTATATGGGTCGAACGGCGGACGCTCGTTGCCGGTTCGCCGGCCAAGAACGTTATAGAGCTGGAAGAGGACGATCGCCGCCAACACGATAATGAAAATCGTCCCAAAACTCATAATTCGGCAAACCCTTGGTCTTCTGGTCGTCGTGATTTTCGTCGCTACCGGATCGCGTCCATATAAGAGGAACGGGTCCCGCATTCAAATCGCCGCTTCGGCTTCCTATCTTCAGGACGACCGCGTTCTGCGGCAGCTTGGCGCGCGAAGGATCGCGACGCATTATACGCCGCCGCGACGTATGTTCCAGCTTCGAAGAAGTGACGAAACCGATGCCTTTTGCCCTGATCCCCTTTCTGCTGCTCGTGGTGCCGATCGTCGAGATCGCGGTGTTCATCTCGGTCGGCCAGCTGATCGGCCTGTGGCCGACAATAGGCTTCATCATCTTGACGGCGGTGATAGGCTCTATCCTGCTGCGAAGCCAGGGGATCTCGACGCTCAATCGCATCCGCTCCGAAATCGATGCGAAAAGGGTGCCAGGCAAGGAACTGGTCTCCGGTGTCATGATAGCGATCGCCGGCGTGCTGCTCCTGACGCCTGGTTTCATCACCGACGCGCTCGGCTTCCTGCTCTTCGTGCCAAAGTTGCGTGACAGTGTCTGGTCCTTTCTAAAGAACCGCGTCGTGGTCGTTGGCTCTCGGGCTACCGGTCGGTTTGGAGATCGCGATCCTTACGCCCGCGAACAGAGGGGCCCGATCGACGATGGCGAATTGCGCCGGCCTTCTAGCCGCCCCGATGTCGTCGACCTCTCGGGCGATGAGTTCAAGCGCCGCCGAGATCCGACTTCGCCGTGGAATGCGGGGAAGGACGACGGCAAACCAACGATCCATTGAGCGATCAGCGCCGCACCCCGCTTTTCGCACGCTCGCCTATGCGATATTCCTATAGGTCAATCAATCGAACGGCAGTCTTGTCCGTTCCGGGCGTGCGTGTTAGCTCGCTCGCAAGAATGCCGGGCACTCGAAATCCGAAATGCCGCAGGCAAACGATCAATTAACATGACCGGAAGCGGTCCCTTCGGCCTCAGGCGCTCGCGCGGTCGAGATGATACTTTGGAGAAACCATGTCCGACACCACCGGCCAGGCGCCGAACGCCAACGGAAACGGCGCGCAGACCGGCGAGGCGCAACCGCAACTGAACATCCTCACGCAGTATGTGCGCGACCTCTCCTTCGAGAGCCCCCAGGCACCGGGCGCCTTGCGCAATCGCCAGCAGGCTCCGGGCATCAACATCGGCGTCAACGTCACCGCCAATCAGGTTGATGGCTCTCAGACCGATTTCGACGTGCGCCTGAAGCTTGATGCAAAGGCAGGCGAAGGCGATCAGACCCTGTTCCACGCCGAGCTCGAATACGGTGGCGTGTTTCGCCTGCAGAATTTCAAAGAGGAGCATCGGGTACCGGTACTCTTCATCGAGTGCCCACGTCTTCTCTTCCCGTTCGCGCGTCAGATCATCTCAGATGTCACGCGAAATGGCGGCTTCCCACCACTCATGATAGATCCGATCGACTTTGCACAGCTCTTCCAGCAGCGGGTCGCCGAAGAGCGCGCCCGTCAACAGGTTCAGCAGACCTCGCAGCCGAGCTGAGCGCGGAAGCACAATCTCCTGAAATTAAAAGCCGGTGCGGTCGCTTCGCGCCGGCTTTTTTCGTGTCCGGTTTTCACGGCCCGGCAACGGCGACTTCGGCGGTGCAGACCAGCTCTATTCTGCCGCGACGCTCTCCTTAACTTGTCGCGGCAGATACCGCCACCAGAGCGCTTCATCTCCGAGGCTCTCGACAAACGCGAGATGGCGCGAGGCCTCGTCTTCACTCAATCGGGGCGCCAGTGGCGCTTCACGCGCTGAAACCGCGACCGGGCCGCCTGCTTCGCCACTGGCATAGGTCTCGTCTGCCTCTACGATCAGCCCGAGCGATGACTGCCTTCCGCCGATGAGCTCGATATAGACGTCTGCCAGCAGTTCGGAGTCCAGCAATGCCCCGTGCTTCTCCCGCTTTGACGTATCCACGGCGAAACGGGAGCAGAGCGCATCGAGACTTGCCGGCGCCATCGGGAACTTGCGCCGGGCCATAGCCAGGGTGTCTATGACAAGCGACGGCTCGATCGGCGGATGGCGGAGACGTTGCAGTTCGGCGTTCAGAAAGCCGATATCGAAATTTGCATTATGCGCGATCAGCTTGGCATCAGAAAAGAAGGCAACGAACTCGTCCGCGATTTCCTCGAAGAGCGGCTTGTCGAGGAGAAATTCGTCGGAGATGCCATGCACGTCGAACGCTGCCGGATCGACCTTGCGACCGGCAGGGCGGATATACTGATGATAGGTCTTGCCTGTCGGAATGTGGTTCCAGAGTTCGACACCGCCGATCTCGATGACCCTGTCGATCGTGTTGTCGAGCCCTGTCGTTTCGGTATCGAAAACGATCTCACGCATGGGGCTTCCTCCTCGGCAGGCTTACGCCCGTATCAATCGCGTCCAGCCAAGAACTTCAAGCTCGAATTCGATGACTGGTCATGTCATCCACCATGCATCGAATTTGTTCCTGTTTTGTTTTAAAAAGACTTTACCTTCAGGATTTCTCTTCCCCAAGGAAAGAATGCGGAACACTCCTTCGATGAACTGCCATCCTTCGCCGAATGGGCCATCGTTCCTATAAACATTCCCACGAGATCGCTTGGTGCCGAAATCATTCCGGGCTCAAGCAACTGAAAGCACGAACGGAGACGCCTCTTGAGTGTCGGACTCATCGCACTTCTCGACGACATATCGGCCATCGCCAAAGTCGCGGTCTCTTCGCTCGACGACGTCGGAGCGCAGGCGGCAAAAGCTGGCTCCAAGGCCGCCGGGGTCGTCATTGACGATGCCGCAGTAACGCCGAGATATGTGACAGGCTTCAAACCCGAGCGCGAACTGCCGATTATCTGGCGGATTACGCTTGGCTCGCTCAAGAACAAGCTGCTCTTCCTGCTGCCGGTCGCCTTGCTTCTCTCCGAATTCGCGCCCTGGGCAATCACTCCATTGCTCATGCTCGGCGGATTTTACCTCTGTTACGAAGGTGCCGAGAAGGTTTTCGAATGGTTCTTCCCTCACAAGGCGCACAGCCACGAGAAGAAGACCGGCGCAAAACCGGAGGATCCGCAGGCGCTCGAAGACCAGAAGGTGAAGGGCGCGATTTCGACCGACTTCATCCTATCGGCGGAAATCATGGCTATCACACTCGCGGGTTTGCCCGATGACGGCAGCCTGCTTACCCGCGCCGCGGTCCTCGCGATCGTCGCGATCGCCGTAACGGTCGGTGTGTATGGGACAGTGGCGATCATCGTAAAGATGGACGATATCGGGCTTGCGATGGCAAAATCCAAAGCTGGCGCCCTCTTGCAGTCGGTCGGACGTGGCATCGTCGTCGCGATGCCGTACTTCCTGAAACTTCTCGGTATCGTCGGAACCGCCGCGATGATTTGGGTCGGCGGCGGTATTCTGGTCCATGGTCTCGCAGAGTATGGCCGAGCCGGACCCGAGCACTTCATTGAAGGTATCGCCGAGCGCATCGCCCATGGCATCGGGACGTTGGAGGGCTTTCTCCACTGGCTCGTGACGGCCACCGGCTCGGGTCTCATCGGGCTTGGCGCGGGGCTCGCGCTGATCCCTATTGTCGGAAAGGTGATTGCACCGCTCTACCGCTCGATCACCGGCAAGACCGCCGATGCTGCCCACTGAAGACTGTTGGCCAGAAATCGCCGCCTTCGTGCCTGCGTATCAAAACTGAACGGTATCGGGCTATGCTCAGTAATTGGTGGCGGGCTCGTTGAGCAGATAGGCGTTATTTTCCCAGTCCGCGTTTCGCACTTCGGGCGATGGCATGGCGCAGCTTGAGAGTAGAAGAGCGGCGATGAGACATATGGCAGCGCGCATCAGTTCGTCTCCAGGTCGTTGTACGCAAAGGCGGTCGAGCTGCAATAAAAGCTCGTACGCGGCGAAAGCAAGGTGCAGCGCACGGGTCCCGTCTCGCGAAAAAGGCATCGAATCTGCCGGCATCCCTCTCGTCCGCGAAGCTTGAGGCCGTCGTCGCTTGCAAGCCAGGCCGCACCGTTGGAAACGCGACCAAAACAACTATAGAAACTCAGAAATACGACCGCACGCCATGACCGACACCAGATATCTCTCCCAACTAGGCCGTCACACCGATACGCCGCAGTCGCCGGAAGAAGCGACCCTGGAGACGGTGCCGTTCGAGACTGGCGATGAAATGCCGCCCGTCGTACGGTTCACATGCCCGGAATTTACTTCTCTCTGCCCAGTCACCGGCCAGCCGGATTTCGCTCATCTCGTGATCGACTACGTGCCCGAGAAACGCCTCGTCGAATCGAAATCGCTGAAACTCTTCCTGACGAGTTTCCGCAATCATGGGTCTTTCCACGAAAGCTGTACGATGATGGTGGCGAAGCGCATCGTCGAGGCCACCCAGCCGCGTTGGCTGCGGATCGGCGGTTACTGGTATCCGCGTGGTGGCATCCCGATCGATGTCTTCTGGCAGACCGGCTCGGCACCGGAAGGCATATTCCTTCCAGATCAGGGTGTTCCGCCTTATCGCGGTCGCGGATAAGCCGTTGAGAAAACCGGTGGAGCGCTACCGGCTATTCGCGTGCGAGCATACCGCTTTCCCAGCCGAGCATCGCCCGCTTGCGGGTGATGCCCCAGTGATAGCCGGTCAGTGCGCCGCCCTTGCCGACGACCCGGTGGCACGGCACCACGAAGGAGATAGGGTTTCTGCCCACAGCCGCTCCCACCGCCCGGGCCGCCTTCGGCGCGCCGATCCGACCTGCGATGGCAGAGTAAGTCGTCGCTTGCCCGAACGGTATTTTGGTCAACGCCTCCCAGACACGCACTTCGAAGTCCGTCCCAATGAGAACGATCCGCAACGGATGGTCGGACCGCCAGTTGAGAGGATCGAACACACGGTCTGCAAGTGGCCGCGTCGCATCCCGGTTCTCGACGAAAGCGGCTTTTGGCCAGCGCCGCTGCATGTCAGCGAGTGCATAGGCCCGACCCGCCGTCGTGTCGTCAGAGAATCCTATTCCGGCGAGCCCGCGCTCCGTCGCCACAACTATCGAAATGCCGAAAGGCGTCGGGTGGTAGCCGTAAAAGAGCGTGAGACCCTCGCCCTTCGCCTTGTAGGCGCCCGGGGATTGAGCCTCGTGCTTGACGAAAAGGTCATGGAGCCGCGAGGGCCCCGATAGGCCGACCTCGTAGGCTGCATCGAGCAGCGGCAAACCTTCGCCGAGGAGCCGTCGCGCATGATCGAGGGTAACCGCCTGGAGAAACGCCTTCGGCGAAAGCCCGCACCACCGCCGAAAGGTCGAGGAGAGGCGCGTCTCGTCGACATCCAGGCGACGGGCGAGTTCAGACAGACTTGGTTGCTCACGGAAATCGAGCGAGACCCGTTCGATGGCGCGCTTGACGAGATCGTAGTCAGTGCGATCCGTGGTGACCGACCCCTCGTCCGGGTTACCCGCCCCCAAGCGATCGAGGTCAGTCTCTATCGCTTGGGCACGGATGTCTCTGGTCGGTGTCATGACGTCCAGCATGGCATGAATCTCCTTTCTAGAGGAGATAACCGAGCCGGTGCTCGTCCAACCACCCGTTTTCTTTCGCGCCAGTGGAACGGTGCTGTGGTGAGAAAGCACCGCCGGAGGTCGAATGACCATGGTGGCGCAAGGGGTCTGCTTTTCCTTTCCCCGAACACGCCCACGCCGAAAGCCCCGGTGTTGGAGCGGGGTTTTTGGGTGTGCTGTGTGTGTGTGTTTTTCTGAGAAGAAGGGTTTTGTTTTGCTTGGGATTTGCGGACCTGGCGGCGACCGACTTTCCCGCGTCTTGAGACGAAGTATCATGGGCGCTGGTGCGTTTCACGGCCGAGTTCGGAATGGGATCGGGTGGGGGCGCACCGCTATGACCACCAGGTCGGCAAATACCAAGCAGGGCGAGAAGCTGGGAGTTTGTTGTCGCTCACGGCAGGCTTGCTATCGCAAGCCGCCTGCGCGTGCGCGGCCTGACCGGCCGGCGCTCGTTCGAGCGGTGGTGGTGGCTCGCGCGAGATCGCGGTGAAGTCCCGTGGAGATCTCCGCGAAGGATTTCTCCGAAGGCTGGCGTCGGGCGACTGCCCGTCGGCGCTTTTGCGCCGCCCCGTCCGGAGCGCTTCGCGCGTGAGGACGCAACTCAAGAAGAATGTTGATCGCCTTTGGCGATCAACATGATGATCATGGGCGAATGGGAACGATCAAGTTCGTTCGGGCGATTAGTACCGGTAAGCTTCACAGGTTGCCCTGCTTCCACACCCGGCCTATCGACGTGGTGGTCTACCACGGCCCTGATAGGGAGCACTCGTTTTCAGGTGGGTTTCCCGCTTAGATGCCTTCAGCGGTTATCCCGACCGGATATAGCTACCCTGCAATGCGGCTGGCGCCACAACAGGTCCACCAGAGATCCGTCCATCCCGGTCCTCTCGTACTAGGGACAGATCCTGTCAATGCTCCGACACCCACGGCAGATAGGGACCGAACTGTCTCACGACGTTCTGAACCCAGCTCACGTACCGCTTTAATTGGCGAACAGCCAAACCCTTGGGACCTGCTCCAGCCCCAGGATGCGATGAGCCGACATCGAGGTGCCAAACAACCCCGTCGATATGGACTCTTGGGGGTCATCAGCCTGTTATCCCCGGCGTACCTTTTATCCGTTGAGCGATGGCCCTTCCACTCGGGGACCACCGGATCACTATGACCGACTTTCGTCTCTGCTCGACTTGTCTGTCTCGCAGTCAGGCGGGCTTATGCCATTGCACTCGACGAGCGATTTCCGACCGCTCTGAGCCCACCATCGCGCGCCTCCGTTACGCTTTAGGAGGCGACCGCCCCAGTCAAACTACCCACCATACACTGTCCCGGATCCGGATGACGGACCGCGGTTAGACATCCATGACGGCAAGGGTGGTATTTCAAGGATGGCTCCACGCAAACTGGCGTCCACGCTTCAAAGCCTACCACCTATCCTACACGTGCCGACACGAATGCCAGTGTAAAGCTATAGTAAAGGTGCACGGGGTCTTCCGTCTGACCGCAGGAACCCCGCATCTTCACGGGGAATTCAATTTCACTGAGTCTGTGCTGGAGACAGCGGGGAAGTCGTTACGCCATTCGTGCAGGTCGGAACTTACCCGACAAGGAATTTCGCTACCTTAGGACCGTTATAGTTACGGCCGCCGTTTACTGGGGCTTCGATTCAAGGCGTGAACCTCTCCTCTTAACCTTCCAGCACCGGGCAGGCGTCAGACCCTATACGTCGTCTTATGCGACTTCGCAGAGCCCTGTGTTTTTGATAAACAGTCGCTACCCCCTGGTCTGTGCCACCCCCACCTACTTGCGTAAATGGAGGTCACGCTTCTTCCGAAGTTACGCGTGCAATTTGCCGAGTTCCTTCAGCACAGTTCTCTCAAGCGCCTGGGTATTCTCTACCAATCCACCTGTGTCGGTTTCGGGTACGGTCTATAAGATGGAGCTCTTTCCTGGAACCGCTTCACCGCAACCTCAATCCAATAAGAGATTACGATACACGCGATCCGTCACTTTCCATCAGGCCCACGAATATTAAACGTGGTTCCCATCGCCTACGCCTTTCGGCCTCGGCTTAGGGGCCGGCTAACCCTGCTCAGATTAACTTTAAGCAGGAACCCTTGGATTTTCGGCGAGGGAGTCTCTCACTCCCTTTATCGTTACTCATGTCAGCATTCGCACTTCCAATACCTCCACGGCTCCTCACGGATACCGCTTCACAGGCTTATGGAACGCTCCGCTACCACTTGCCATAAGACAAGTCCTCAGCTTCGGTGCATGGCTTCAGCCCCGGTACATTTTCGGCGCAAAGACCCTTGTTTAGACCAGTGAGCTGTTACGCTTTCTTTAAATGATGGCTGCTTCTAAGCCAACATCCTGGTTGTTTTGGGATCTTCACATCCTTTCCCACTTAGCCATGACTTGGGGACCTTAGCTGGAGGTCAGGGTTGTTGCCCTCTCGACGACGGACGTTAGCACCCGCCGTCTGTCTGCCGGATAGGACTCCTCGGTATTCGGAGTTTGGTTAGGATCAGTAAGACGGTGAGTCCCCATAGCCCATCCAGTGCTCTACCCCCGAGGGTCTTCATCCGACGCTCTACCTAAATAGATTTCGCGGAGAACCAGCTATTTCCGAGTTTGATTGGCCTTTCACCCCTAGCCACACGTCATCCCGATCTATTGCAACAGATATGGGTTCGGCCCTTCAGTGCGTGTTACCGCACCTTCAGCCTGCGCATGGCTAGATCACTCGGTTTCGGGTCTAATCCGACGAACTGAACGCCCTGTTCAGACTCGCTTTCGCTGCGCCTACACCTATCGGCTTAAGCTTGCTCGCCAGACTAAGTCGCTGACCCATTATACAAAAGGTACGCCGTCACCCGGTCATCAAATGCTTCGCATTTGTTGACCGTGCTCCCTTGTTATTGCTTTGGCTTCAGTCGCCAGCGCGGCCATCCGGCCGCTCGGCTTTCGTCCCGTTCGGGACGCCGCTTCGTTCAAAGCGGGGCTGTCCGCGCGATGTGTCGCCTATCGGCGACGCGCTCGGACCTGCCACACTCAAGCTTGCCCGCAAGACGCCCGAAGACGCCCTCGTCAGCCACCGTCCGCGCCCGCGACCCCGAAAGGGTCGCACATGGCAAGGACAGCCAAAGGCCGACCGGCCGTCGCGCCTGATGGCGCGTTAGCCAAGGTCGCGGATGCGACCGCCGGCGCTTGAGGCCAAGCAATAAAAGGAAACCGGCTTCAAATTCGAAGAATTTGAAGACCGGGCTTCGACTGTTTGTAGGCATTCGGTTTCAGGTTCTCTTTCACTCCCCTCGTCGGGGTGCTTTTCACCTTTCCCTCACGGTACTGGTTCGCTATCGGTCATGCACGAGTACTTAGGCTTGGAGGGTGGTCCCCCCATGTTCGAACAGGATTTCACGTGTCCCGCCCTACTCAAGGATCTTGATCAAAATTACGCCTACGGGGCTGTCACCCAATCTCGCAACGCTTTCCAACGTCTTCAGCTTGTTCAATCAAAACCACTGGCCTGGTCCGCGTTCGCTCGCCGCTACTAACAGAGTCTCGGTTGATGTCCTTTCCTCCAGGTACTGAGATGTTTCAGTTCCCCGGGTTCGCTTCTTTGACCCTATGGATTCAGACCAAAGATACTTTCACTGACTACCGTTAATCCTAGCCGCTCACGCCAGATCGCTACGCGATCGGCTCCGCGAGGGCGGGCCATAAGGCCCGACGGCCGGTCGGCCTTTGTGGCTGCCACACTCGCCATCACGGCAAGTGCGCCAACATCAAAGACCGCAGATCACCCTCTCGGGCCATCAACGGCTCAACGGTTAGAACTTAACGGTAGTCGAAAGTGGGTTGCCCCATTCGGAAATCGCCGGATCAAAGCTTATTCGCAGCTCCCCGACGCTTATCGCAGCGTATCACGTCCTTCATCGCCTGTGCATGCCAAGGCATCCACCAAATGCCCTTCAGACACTTGATCGTTCCCATCGCCCATGATCATCGGTTCAAAACCCTTAAAGGGTTTTGGACCGTTGTTCCTTATCGCTCACGCCAGATCGCTTGCGCGATCGGCTCCGCGGGGGCGGCCTGACCGGCCGTCGCCCGTTCGGGCTCTGGTGTCCGTTCCCCCTTTTGCAAAGGAACACCCACCATCGACGCCAATATCCGCCCGCTCGTCAGAACGGCCGAATGGAGCTCGAAGGAAACAGTTGAGAGAGATCATGGTCGATCAGATCATTCTTCTTGAGATCGCACCGCATGATTGACCCTGATCCAGCCCCCGAAGGAACTAAAGACCAAAGCCTCCTGCAGCGGTGCGTCATGCCGGCTGGTTGTCTAGACCAACCGGCGAAAGACCAGCTTCTCGAAACGGATCCGGACGATGCGCGGTCAGGCGACATCAACTTCAAATGACAGGAACCGTCTAGTCCAGC
>NZ_DS022272.1:2616797-3229297 GCF_000153705.1 Fulvimarina pelagi HTCC2506 | reverse complement strand
GCCTGCCGCCAGCGTTCGTTCTGAGCCAGGATCAAACTCTCAGGTTCGATCAAAAGAGGTTAAACCCTGACCTTCTGTCGCTTGCTCAAAGCAAAAAGACGAAAGAACCAGACCCCAAAAAATCCAGCCAGCCCGAAAGCCAACAAGACCAAAATGAGACCCGGCATCGCCGATCATCCACCAGCCCAGGCCAAAACCCGAACCAGCCAAACAACCAACGTCATCTATGCTTCGAAAGACAAGACATAAGTCAGCGTTCAAAAGCTCTCCCCAGTCATCCCGAACGGCAAAGGTACCGCCCAAGAAGCCGGGAGCCGCAAAACGCCGCCCACGTCTCTCTTTCTTCTCAATTACATAACCAACTTGTCAAAGATCACGCAGACATTGAATGACTGCGCCGGACATCAGATCAACGCCTCACCGAGGCCCCTCACCCGTCCGTTTGGAGAAACAAGCTTCCATCCCGCCCGTTCGATCAAAGACCAGAACCCGGAGGGCGAAAGCGCTTCGCCGATATGGAGTGACACCGCAAAAGCTTCAAGACCCGACCAGCGTCTCCGCCGATCACCACAATCCCTAACTCAGGACCGCCGCCTCGAAACCCGGAACCAGAGCGAGCTGAAGAGCTCGCCGGCGGCCCCGCGCCGTCGATGAGCGGCATATAGGCCAATCAAATCCAAACCGTCAACACCGCCAAACCAGTTTTTTCCAACAAATCTCGCACCGCAGCAAAATGCCAAAACAAGCGCCACAGCCCGCAAAATAAGCGGACCAAACGTCACCTGAACAAAGAAAACAATCAGGCACAAAAGGAAGCAAAGGCAGTCAGACGCCTGGAAGGCCCGACCAACGGCATGGCGATCAGCAAGTCGTCATTTGCATCGCGCCGACTTTCTCGTCAGGCGGTCTCGCATACTGCAACGGGACACCGATGGGGTCCGTTGTGCGCTCCATACCCTGACAAGGCCAACCGCATGTCGCAGACCGTCCGTTCGTACGTAAATTCGATCCGCCCCGCCGTCAGCCTTGCCTTCTTCGTCAATGGCTTTGCGATCGGCAGCTGGACGCCGGAAGTGCCGGTACTCGGTGAAAGGCTGGGCCTGACGCCAGCGACATATGGCTTCATGGTCCTTATCTTCGGCCTCGGCGCCGTCGTTGCAATGCCGGTAGTCGGTGCACTGATTGCGCGGCGTGGATCACGTCAGGTTTCCATCGCAACCCAAGCCCTTCTAGCGGTCTCCGTCGCCAGCCTCATTGCGGCACCGCATCCGGCGCTGACAGCATTCGCGATTTTCATCTTCGGGGTCGGTCTCGGGGGCATGGATGTCGCGATGAACGCCAATGCCGTCTCGGTGGAAAGATCCATGGACCGAGCGATCATGTCGTCCTGCCACGGTTTCTGGTCTCTCGGTGCGGTCGCAGGTGCCGGAATCGGCGGCGCGCTGATCGAAGGCTTCGGCCCGTTGGGCCACACGCTCGTCGTCGCAAGCTTCGCCGCGCTCGCACTGGTCTACATCGCGCCCAACATGCTGGAAGATCGGCGGAACGCTACCCCAGCGGATGCCATAGGCCGACTGTCGATGCGCCAAATCCTCGCCGCCCAGCGCACACCGCTTCTTCTCGCCGTCGCAATCGGCGTCATCGCCCTTGGTGGCTTTGTTCAGGAAGGAGTCGTCATCGACTGGAGCGCGGTCTATCTGCGCGACGAACTCGGCGTTTCGCTCGCAGCATCCGGTTTCGGTTTCGCGGCCTTCTCCCTCACCATGGCGCTGTTTCGCTTCTTCGGCGACGGTATTCGTGAGCGATACGGAGCAGTGCGGACCGTCCGAGCCTCGCTCCTGATCGCCCTCGCAGGCCTCGTCGTTCTGATCCTGGCGACCTCGCTGCCGGTCGCTCTGATCGGGTTTCTGATCCTCGGCATCGGCATGTCGAACGTTGTACCGATTGCCTTCTCAGCTGCTGGCAATCTGAAGCGGCTCGCCGACGGAACGGGCATCTCAATCGCCTCTGCAATCGCCTATTCCGGCGGACTGATCGCGCCGGCAATCGTCGGCATCGTCGCCGATGCCTATGGCTTCAAGACGATCTTCGCGGCGCTCGCGACGATCTCCCTTGCGATCATCCTGTCGGCCGGGCTGTTGAAGCGAGCCGATCGGGGCGATCGCGGCGCTTAAACGAGAGCCCTCGGAGCTGATCGGCTCCGAGGGCTCGACGAAACTCTCGATGGGGGCTTAAAGCGAACTGCCCGGCGCGCTCGCCTGACCGGTGGTCTGCTCGTTTGCCTCGTCGTGCTCCATGATCGAAGCGTCTGCCTTCGATGCCGCCTGTTTCGGACCGCCTTTCGCGACGCCCACCATGGCCGGGCGCAGCACCCGCTCGCCGATGGCGTAGCCGGCCTGAACCACCTGAACCACAGTATTGTTCGGCACATCGGGGTTCGGCACTTCGAACATCGCCTGATGGTAATTCGGGTCGAATTTCTGGCCTTCAGGATCCAGCTTCTTCACACCGTGCTTTTCGAGTGTGGCCTGGAGCCCACGCTCTGTCATTTCGACACCTTCGATAAGGGCCGTGAGCCCGCTCTCGCCGCCGGCACGAGCTTCTTCCGGAACGGCATCCAGCGCACGGCGCAGATTGTCGGCGACCGAGAGCATCTCCCGTGCGAAATTCGTCACCGCGTAATTGCGCGCGTCCTTCACGTCGCGCTCGGTGCGCCGGCGCAGGTTTTCCATATCGGCCGCAAGCCGAATCAGTCGATCCTTGACGTCGGCATTCTCGCTTTCGAGCTCGATGATGCGGGCCTCATATCGCTCCGCCGTTTCCTCGCCTTCCAGAGTGCCCTCAGCGTCGTCGAAAGCAAGCGTTTCGTCGTTCTCGCCTTCGAGATTTGCGAATTCGCTTCTGCCGGTATCGCTCGTCATGCGTCGCGTTGTCCTTCGTCGGTCATGCCTTGGTCCGACAACACCGCACGGAAGCACGCCTGTCTTTGAGGTTTGCTTCGGGTGCTATCGGAAACTGTCACTAACTCGACCGCGCATATCGAATTGACGCGCGGGAAAATCAAGTCTGGACGCACAGCTGAAGCTCAGGTCCGGGACAAAAGTCGCGAGACCAGTCGGGCGGTATAGTCGACCATCGGTACGATGCGTCGATAGTTGAGCCGCGTCGGTCCGATGACGCCTACGGCGCCGATCACCCGCTCGGGTCCCGAGCCCGCCGCCTGCTTCTCATAGGGCGCAACCACGAGTGAAGAGCCGGAGAGTGAGAAGAGATTGTTTTCCTTGCCGATGAAGATGCGCACGCCATCGCCCTTCTCGGCAAGGCCGAGCAGTTCGATCATGCCGCTCTTGCTTTCCAGATCGTCGAAGAGGAGACGTAGGCGCTCCAGATCTTCGGTTGCGGAAACGTTGTCCAAAAGGTTCGCCCGGCCCCGTACAATGAGCCGGGAGGGCTGGTCGCCGCCGACCTCCGACCAGACCGCGAGGCCCTCGTCCACCAGTTGCTGTGAGAGGACGTCGAGCGCGGCATTGGTTTCGTTCTTCAAATGGTCGATTCGCGCCCGTGCCTCAGGCAGCGTCCGCCCAGCCACGTGGGCGTTGAGGAAATTGCCGGCCTCGGTCAACTGAGAGGGGGTGACGCCAGCGGGCAGATCGAACAGCCGGTTCTCCACCTCGCCGTTCACGCCGACGAGTACGGCGAGCGCCTTGGTGGGCTCCAGGCGAATGAACTCGATATGCTTGAGGCGCAGATCGGAGGTCGCGGTCAAGACGATACCGGCCCCGCGCGAGAGCCCCGAAAGAAGCTGACTCGCCTCGGTCAGGAGGCCGTCGAAAGAACGGCCGTCGCCGGCGAGCCGCACCTTCTCCTCGATTTCCTCCCGCTCCGATGCGGCGAGATCGCCGACCTCGAGAAAAGCGTCGACGAAGAAACGCAGGCCAAGTTCGGTCGGCATCCTTCCGGCGCTGACATGAGGCGAATAGATAAGGCCGAGAGCTTCGAGATCGCTCATCACATTGCGAACGGAGGCGGGCGAAAGCGAAGTGGTGAGCAGTTTGGAAAGCATACGCGAGCCGACGGGCACTCCCTGGTCGAGATAGCTTTCGACGATGAGCCTGAAGATCTCACGCGAGCGGGCGTCCAGGGGCTGAGGCATTTCACCGAGCGGATGCTTCAATTCGGTCATGATAGCGAGACTAGATAGTTTCGCGGCCGGATGAAACGGCTTGTGACAGTTTCATCCGCAAATCGCCGTCGACTTCGGCTGTTGGGGCGCCGACGCAAGACAGCGAGGCGGTCGGCGGTCAGGGGCAGGCCCAGTTATCCGCACATTCCTTAACCCTTTGGAAGCACGCCATCCCGATCAAGCAGCGCCGGATCCCCGAGCGCGATGAAGAAGCCGTTGGCGTAGATGTCCTCGTCCGGCTCGTGCGTGCGGCCATAGGCGAGTGGCTCGCCTGAAACCGTAACCACTCGCCCGCCGGCTGCCCTCAGCACAGCATCGCCCGCGGCCGTATCCCATTGCATGGTGCGGCCGAAGCGCGGGTAGAGATCCGCCTTCCCTTCGGCGATCATGCAGATCTTCAGAGAGGAGCCGATCGATTTACGGTCGGCGACGGTGAGACCATCGAGATATTTGGTGGTCTCCGGGCTGAGGTGATTTCGGCTCGCGACAACGTCGAGCGATTCACCTGCCTGTCGCACGCCGAGTTTTACCGTTTCGCCGCCCTTCTCGAGTGCCGGCTCCAGTCCGAGCCCGCCGTAATAGACTGCCCCCGTTTCCGGCACACCGACGCAGCCAAAGACTGGAACGCCCTTTTCGACAACCGCAATGTTGACAGTGTAGTCGGGTTTGCCTGCGATGTAGCTTTTTGTGCCGTCCAACGGATCGACAAGCAGGAAGACATCGCTCACCTCAGGAATACGCCCTGCAGAAAAGCGTTCCTCGGCGACGATCGGCAGCTTGTAGCGCGCTTCCAAATAAGACGTGATCGCGGTCTCTGCGGCCCGGTCAGCAACAGTTACGGGCGACTCGTCGACCTTGTACTCGACGTCGATCTTCGCCCTTATCCCGGTGATCGCGTCCATCCCGGCACGGACAGCGGCGATGATGTCGTTCGGATCGATGTCCGCCGTCGTGACGCTGCTCACCGCGGCTCCCTTTCGAAAATTGTGAAGCGCAGATTATCCGGGAAAGGTTGGGAGCCGCCTACTCGGCGGCCTCCTGCGTGATCTGAACCTCATCCCCGACCGTGGGCTTCGGCGTGTAGTTGAGAACCGGGCCGAGCCAACGCTCGATCTCTTCGACCGCCATCCCCTTACGCTCGGCGTAGTCAGCAACCTGATCCTGCTCGATCTTGGCGACTCCGAAATAATGCGATTCCGGATGGCCGATATAGAGGCCGGAGACTGACGAGCTTGGCCACATGGCGAAGTTTTCGGTCAGCTGCACGCCGATCTTCTCCTTCGCATCGAGCAGCTCGAAGAGAGTTTCCTTCTCGGTGTGATCCGGTTGAGCCGGATAGCCGGGTGCCGGACGGATGCCTGCATATTTCTCGGCTATCAGATCTTCGTTGGAAAGGTCCTCGTCCGGCTCATAACCCCAGAACTCCTTGCGTACGCGTTCGTGCATGCGCTCGGCGAAAGCTTCAGCGAAGCGGTCGGCAAGCGCCTTGACCAGAATCGAATTATAGTCGTCGTTCTGGTTCTCGAAGCGCTTGGAGATTTCTGCCTCCTCGAGCCCCGCGGTGACGCAAAAGCCCCCGACATAATCCTTGACGCCACTGTCCTTCGGGGCGACGAAATCGGACAGGGCGATGTTCGGCCGCTCGCCACGCCGGGTCAGCTGCTGGCGCAAGGTAAAGAAGGTCTGAAGCTCGTCCTTCCGACTATCGTCCCTGAAGAGCTTGATGTCATCGCCGACGGCATTGGCCGGCCAGAAACCGATGACGGCCTTCGGGGTGAACCACTTCTCGTCGATGATCTTCTTGAGCATCTCCTGCGCATCGGAGAATAGCGAGCGCGCCGTCTCGCCCTGCTTCTCGTCGTCGAGGATCGCGGGATAGCGGCCCTTCAGCTCCCAGGACTGGAAGAAAGGCGTCCAGTCGAAAGTCTTGGCGAGATCTTCGAGATCCCACTCCTCGAAGACCCTGATGCCAGTGAAGCTCGGCTGTTTTGGCGCGTAAGCGCTCCAATCGATCTTCACTGCGTTGGCGCGTGCATCGGCGAGCGTCAGACGCTTCTTGTCACGTTCGGAGCGCTCGTGCTTCTCGGCAACCTCAGCATACTGATCACGCACCTTCTGGATCGCGCTCGCGCGGGTCTCCTTCGACAGAAGCGACGATACGACGCCGACAGCGCGCGAGGCGTCGTTCACGTGAATCGCCTGCCCCTTCGTATAGGCCGGATGGATCTTCACCGCCGTGTGGACACGGCTGGTCGTTGCGCCACCGATCAGCAGCGGGACTTGGAAGTCCTGCTTTTCCATCTCGGCCGCGACATTCACCATCTCGTCGAGTGACGGCGTTATCAGACCCGAGAGGCCGATGATATCGACCTTGTTCTTCTTGGCCTCTTCGAGAATCTTTGCTGCGGGCACCATGACGCCGAGGTCGATCACCTCGTAATTGTTGCAGGCGAGAACGACGCCGACGATGTTTTTGCCGATATCGTGGACATCGCCCTTCACCGTCGCCATCAGGATCTTACCCTTGGCTTCGTCGTCGTCGCTCTTCTCCGCTTCCATGTACGGGTTGAGGTAGGCGACGGCCTGCTTCATCACGCGTGCCGATTTCACCACCTGCGGCAGGAACATCTTGCCGTCGCCGAAGAGGTCGCCGACGATGTTCATTCCGTCCATCAGCGGGCCTTCGATGACGTGAAGCGGACGTTCGGCGTTCTGACGCGCTTCTTCCGTGTCCTCCTCGATGAAGTCGGTGATGCCGTTGACGAGCGAATGGGACAGGCGCTCGTTGACCGGCTTCTCGCGCCAGGAGAGGTCCTTTTCCTTGCCCTTCGAGCCGCCCTTGTCCTTGTAGCGTTCGGCAAGCTCGAGAAGGTTCTCGGTCGCATCTTCCCCGTTCTTCGGGGCGCGGTTGAGGATCACATCCTCGCAGGCCTCGCGGAGTTCTTCGTCGATCGCATCGTAGACGATCAGCTGGCCCGCATTGACGATGCCCATGTCCATGCCCGCCTTGATGGCATGGTAAAGGAAGACGGCATGCATCGCTTCGCGCACGGCATCGTTGCCGCGGAACGAGAAAGAAAGGTTCGACACGCCGCCCGAGATATGGACGAGCGGCATCTTCTTGCGGATCTCACGCGCCGCCTCGATGAAGTCGACGCCGTAGTTGGCGTGCTCCTCGATCCCCGTCGCCACCGCGAAGATGTTCGGATCGAAGATGATGTCTTCCGGCGGGAAGCCGACCTCCTCGGTGAGGATCCTGTAGGCACGCTCGCAGATCTCGACCTTGCGATCCTTGGTGTCAGCCTGGCCGGTCTCGTCGAAAGCCATGACGACCACCGCCGCACCGTACTCGCGCACGAGCCGCGCCTGTTTCTTGAAGCTCTCCTCGCCTTCCTTCATGGAGATCGAATTGACGATCCCCTTGCCCTGGACGCATTTCAGGCCGGCCTCGATTACCTCGAACTTCGAGGAATCGATCATCACCGGCACACGCGCGATGTCGGGCTCGGACGCGATGAGGTTGAGGTAGTCGACCATTGCCTGCTCGGAGTCGAGCAGGCCCTCGTCCATATTGACGTCGATCACCTGCGCGCCGTTCTCTACCTGCTGGCGGGCGACTTCGAGCGCTGTAGGATAGTCGTTTTCCTTGATCAGTTTGCGGAAGCGCGCTGAGCCGGTCACGTTGGTGCGCTCACCGACGTTCACGAAGGGAATGTCCTTGGTCAGCGTGAAGGGCTCGAGGCCCGAAAGCCGCATCTGCGGTTCCTTCTCGGGCACCTTGCGCGGTGAATGCTTGGAAACAGCCTTGGCGACGGCCGCTATATGATCGGGCGTCGAGCCGCAGCAGCCGCCGACGATATTGACCAGACCGTCCTTGGCGAACTTCTCCACTTCGGCGCCCATAGCCTCGGGACTCTGGTCGTACTCGCCAAACTCGTTCGGCAGGCCGGCATTGGGATAGGCGCAGACGAAGGTGTCCGCGACGCTGGATATCTCGGCGAGGTGATCCTTCATGGCTTCTGCGCCAAGGGCGCAATTGAGGCCGATGGTGAACGGCTTGGCGTGGCGCACCGAATGCCAGAAACCGGTCGGCGTCTGACCGGAAAGTGTACGACCCGAGAGGTCGGTGATCGTCCCGGAGATCATAATCGGCAACGTCACACCTTTTTCCGCGAAGATTTCTTCGCAGGCAAAGATTGCCGCCTTCGCGTTGAGCGTATCGAAGATCGTCTCGATGAGGACAAGATCGATGCCGCCGTCCATGAGTCCGCGCAGTTGCTCGCCATAGGCTTGGCGCAGTTCGTCGAAGCTGGTGGCTCGGTAGCCTGGATTGTTGACGTCCGGCGAGATCGAGGCGGTGCGGTTCGTCGGTCCGAGCGCGCCGGCGACGAAGCGGCGCCTGCCATCGGTGTCCTCCGCGCGCAGGCACGCTCTGCGGGCAAGCCGCGCACCGTCCCGGTTCAGTTCATAGACCTGATCCTCCATCGTGTAGTCCGCCTGGGCGATGGAGGTGGAGGAGAACGTGTTGGTCTCCAGGATATCCGCGCCGGCCATGGCGTAGTTGTAATGGATATCCTCGATCTGCTTGGGCTGCGTCAGGTTCAGAAGGTCGTTGTTGCCTTGCAGATGGCATTCGCAGTTGCCGAAGCGGTGACCGCGGAAATCCTCCTCGCCGAGGCCGAGAAGCTGGATTTCCGTACCCATCGCACCGTCGAGCACGAGGATGCGTTCCGAAACGGCTTGCGTAAGGGCTTCAAGCGTCTCCGCTGGATTCCGGCCTTCGGTCATCGGGCCGAAGAGCTGGTCGGTCGTGTCGGACATGTATTGATCCCTTTTCATCAGTTGCCCGCGAAATCACATAAAGATATGTTTATGTCAACAATTGATGGAGCGATCTCGGGCGCCGACTGACCCGCAGAGCGGCTCGTAGAACGCCGGCCAACGCTCTTTATAACTAGGCAGAAACACGAGAAGGCACTAAGCTTTCACAATGTCCGCACTGCCCCATGATGTCCTGGAAGCTGGAGATCCCCTGCCGAACACCACGCAGGCCGCCGAGGGCTTGCCGCGCCGCCGCTTTACGGTCTCGGAGATCGAGGCTTTCGTAGAAACCGGCGTCATTCCCGAACACGAACGGTTCGAACTGATCGGTGGGGAGATCGTGCCCATGTCGCCAAAAGGCATGCGCCATGAACGTTTGAAGACGTGGCTCGCTAAGACACTTTACCGAGAGCTCCCAGATCGTTTCCTCACGACGTCCGAAACCACCTTGAAGCTCACGAAAGATAGTTTCTTCGAACCCGATTTCGTCATCTACGAGAGTTCTTCGGGGATTGAGAATCTCGATCCAGCCACCTGCCTCCTCGCGATCGAGATCGGCGTGTCCAGCCTCGCCTATGACCAAGGCCCCAAGGCGGCCATCTATGCCTCCTTCGGCGTGCGCGAACTCTGGGTGATCGACGGAACGCGCTTGAAGACCCGCATCCTCCGCGATCCCGGCCCCGACGGCTACGCCTGGATCGCCGATCATGCGGCGACGGAGCGGCTCGAACCGCTGGCGGTCCCGGGCTTCTCGCTGTGCCTCGCCGATTACGAGGCGTTTAAGGGCTAAGTCAGGACCTTTGATTGACAGGCGAAATCACCGTCCTGGCCGCTCTACGGACGCTAGGAATTGACCAATCGTCTTCTGTATCGCGGACCCCTCGTCGATCCAGCCAGCCATCTGGAAGATGCCGTGGATCGTGCCGTCGAGCCTATGGTGCTCGACCACGACCCCTCCCTCCCTCAGCCGGTCGGCAAATGCCTCTCCCTCGTCCCGCAGCGGGTCATGCTCACAGGTGACGAGCAGGGTGCGCGGCAAGGCGGTAAGATCGTCAGCGAGGAGTGGCGAGACAGTCGGCGATGTCCGGTCCGCCGCATTCGGCACGAAGAGGCTGTTCTCGTAGAGCAGCGACTCCTTGGTCATCACGTGACCGGCCTCCGTATGCAGCGACCTCAAATCCCGGTCGGGACGCAGGTCTGTGTTCGGATATAACATCACCATCGCCTCGGGCATCGCATCGCCCGCATCGCGCAGGGCGATCGCGACAAGTGCGGCGAACATCCCACCGATGGAGTCCCCACCGATTGTGATCTCTTCGCGATCGCAGCCGAGCTCGCCGGCCTTGGCCATCAGCGCCCGAGTCGCCGCAATGCAGTCATTCTGCGGCGCCGGTGAAACGTGTTCGGGCGCCAAGCGGTAGTCCACCGAGGCAATCGTCCGGCTGGTCGCCGCCGAAAGCTGCCGGAGTGCTGTGTCGTGGCTTTCGAGCGAGCCTGCCATCGCTCCGCCGCCATGATACCAGATCAAGAGCTTCGTGCGCTCCGCCATCGCGGGCTTATAGAGCCGAACGCGGATATCGCCCGCCGGCCCGTCGACCGCGATCTCCTCGCTCAGTATACCGTCGGGCGCTGAACCCGAATAATCGACCATTGCCCCAGTCAATGCCCGAGCCTGTTCGAGCTTCTGCGCATCGTCGCGGGGCGCTATCTGGACGCCTGCCTTCCGCGCGAGATCGGCGAGAACCGCTTTTGACTGATCGCTCAGCATGTTAGATCCAGCGCCTTTTTTTGAAGTAGATCAACAGACCAACCGCTATCGCGATCATCAGCCCGAGCGCTACCGGATAGCCGATCGGCGACTGGGTGAGCGGCATGTTCCACTCGGATATCTCCGGGTTGAAGTTCATGCCCCAGAGGCCCGCCAGGAAGCCGAGCGGAATGAAGATGGTGGAGATGATCGTCAGGAGATTGATCACCTCGTTTGTCTGCGCCGCCGAAAGTGTCATGTGTAAATCGACGAGACCACCTGCGGTATCGCGATAGGTGTCGTTGAGGTCGATCAGCTGGTCGCAATGGTCCTGCACGTCGGCTAGATAGATCTTCGTCTCTTCGCTCAACCAGGGCCGCTCCAGACGGATCAGCGCGCTCAAGGCGTCCCGCGTCGGGCGCACGAAGCGTTTGAGGTAAAGCATCTCGCGGCGCATGGCGTGAAGCTCGGGCACCTGGACGGCGTCGACATCCTCGAAAATCTCTTCCTCAAGCCGGTCAATCTTCTCCGTCTGTCCATCGAAGATTGGGAAGTAGGCATCGACCACCGCGTCGATCAGCGCGTAGGCGAGATAGTCGGACCGACCGGCATGAAGACGCGGTGCGCCCTTCGCGATTCGCTTGCGCACGGGATCGAAATTGTCGCCGGCCCGCTCCTGGAAGGTGAGGACGAATCCGTCACCGAAAAACACCGAAAGCTGTTCGGACCGCCCCTGTGCGTCCAGCATCCGCATCACAACGAACGCATGGGCGGCGTAGGCATCGCACTTCGGCCGCTGGTCCGTATTGACGACGTCCTCGAGCGCCAGATCGTGGAGGCCGAAGGCCGAGCCAATCCGCTTCACGAGATCGACGTCCGAAAGTCCTGTGAGGTCGAGCCAGACGACCGGCCATTCATCGCGTTTGGCGAACGCGGTTTCGAGATCGACATCCGCAATCTCTTCGTATCGCCCGCCTCCGAACCCGCGAAAGCATAAGCGCGAGCGTTCGGCCTCAGGGTCGGCAACAAGCTGGCCCGGCGGCGCGCCAATCTCTGATCGCTTGGTCTTCTCAACCTTTCGCCTTCGACCTCTACCGAACGGGTTTCCCACCACTGCCGCCCCCTCTTTCGTCGCGCTCCTCAAAATCAGGAGCCAGTATCGGTAAAGGTAAGGCAGGAGCCGGTAGCCGGTTCCGCGACCAAAGTCAGACGAACGTGCCTATCCCTTGCCGCCGAAGACGCGTTTGGGATGGAACGAGCCCTGATCGATCGCACCGAGGGCGATCAGCCGGCCATGGCCGGTAGCGAATGCCTCGTCGCAGAAGGCCGGAGCGTCGCGGCCACGCAGGAGAACGGAATTGCCTGCAAGCACCCGCCCGGCCTGATCGTCGTTCAGCATCACCTCGTAGAGCTCGGAGAGCGCCGCCTCCGGCGCGATGATGTACTCGTCCAGAGGCCCGAAATCGAGAATGCGGGCCTTCGCGCCGGATTCGATCGCCTCTTCGTCCAACTCCTCGCGGTTCTCGTCGGCGACGTCGATCAGTTCGTCGAGCGGCACCATGTCCTCCTCGGTGAACGCGCCGACCGTCGTGCGTCGCAGTTCGGTGATGTGGCCGAAGCAGCCGAGATCGCGGCCCAGATCGCGGGCGATGGCGCGCACATAGGTCCCCTTACCGCATTCGGCCTCGAACACGGCGCTGTCGGCATCCGGCATCTCGACAAGGCCGAGACTGTGTACCGTCACAATCCGGCTCTCGATCTCCGGCGCCTCCCCACTGCGGGCGAGATCATAGGCGCGTTCGCCGCCGATCTTGATCGCCGAAAAGGATGGCGGTACCTGTTCGATCTCGCCGGTATAGTTCGGCAGGAGATCGCGGATCTCGTCCGCGTTCGGGCGCAGATCGGAGGTCCCGACCGCTTCGCCCTCGGTGTCGTCCGTCGTCGTCTGGACGCCCCAACGTACGGTGAAGCGGTAGGTCTTGCGGCCGTCCATCACGTAGGGAACGGTCTTGGTCGCATCGCCGAATGCGATCGGCAGAAGCCCCGTGGCTAGCGGATCCAAAGTGCCGGCATGGCCGCATTTTTGCGCGAAGTAGAGCCATTTCAATTTCGAGACACAATCGGTCGAACCCATACCCTTCGGCTTGTCGAGGATCACCCAGCCGCTGATCGGCCGACCCTTCGCCTTCTTGCCCCGGCGTGCCATCAGTTTCGCCCTCCGCTCGCATCGTCCTCATCATGGTTGAGGTCCTGCTGCACTTCGGGAGACTTCAAGAGCGCGTCGATGCGCGCGAAATTGTCGAAGGATGTATCTTCGCGAAAGCGAATTTCAGGCATGTATTTCATCTGCTTGAGAGAGGGCGTCACTCGCCCGCGAATGAATTTCGCATGATCGTTCAGCGCCTTGATGAACGGCTGCATATCCTCTTGGCCGAGCACGGTCACATAGGCCGTCGCGATCTTCAGGTCCGGCGACATACGCACCTCCGATACGGAGACGACCGCGCGTTCGAGAAGCGGATCGCGAATCTCACCGCGCTGCATCACCTCGGTCAGAGCGTGGCGCACCTTTTCACCGACTGAAAGCTGGCGCTGGCTTGGGCCGGCATTGGGTTTGGATCGGGCCATGGCGGGCCTTTCGGTCTCTGGGCTCGATCGAAGCTCCTGCCAGGCAGCCCCGGGTCCGGGTGCCTCGGCATCAACAGCAAATGGCGGCCCCACCCGGGCCGCGCTGCATGTTCGATCAGTTCTTGTTTCGATGCGGCGGCCACCAAGGATGGGACTTGCCCGGCCGTCCGTGTTTCAGGCGGCGTTACCTGCTGGCTCCGGCGGAAGATGTCAACCGCACTTACGAGCAAATCTGAGGCTGCACTCCGCCCGCAATGTTTCGATCCGACCCAGAACCTGCTGGCCGGCGGACCTCTCTGGTGAGCCAGTGCCCCTCAGAATACCCAGCGGTCGATATTGCCTGCCGCGGGTCACCAGGAGAGATATGCTCGTCACCAGTATTCCGAGATCGCATTTTGCCTCGGAATCACGCCATATACCAGCCGTGGCTCGCCGTGATCGACTGTCCCGTCAGCGCATTCGTTTTGAAGGCTGCTAGGAAAACCGCAACGTCTGCGACGTCCTGGAGTGTCGTGAATTCCGTATCCACGGTCTCGCCGAGCATGATCTTCGAGACCACTTCTTCTTCGGAAATTCCGAGGCTTTCCGCCTGTTCGGGAATCTGCTTTTCGACCAGCGGCGTCTTCACGAAGCCCGGACAGATGACGTTGGACCGGACTCCGTGCTTGGCCCCCTCCTTCGCCATCACCCGCGACAATCCGAGAATGCCGTGCTTCGCCGAGACATAGGCCGTCTTCAGCGCCGAGGGCTCGTGGCTGTGCACCGAGCCCATATAGATCAGCGATCCCGACTTCCGCGGATACATATGCCTCACGCAGGCCTTGGTCAGAAGGAAGGCGCCTCCCAGATGGATGTCGATCATCTTCTTGAACTGATCGTACGGAAAATCCTCGATCGGATGGACGATCTGGATGCCGGCGTTCGAGACCATCGTATCGATCTTGCCGAACCGCTCCACCACTTGGTCGACGCCAGCATTCACCGCGCTCTCGTCGGTCACGTTCATCTCGACGGCCAGTCCCTTACTGCCCGCATCTTCGATTTCCGCGACGACTTTCTTCGCACCGTCCATGTCTATATCGCCGATGGCGACGTTCGCGCCCTCCCTGGCATAGCTCAGTGCGATCTGCCGGCCGATACCCGAGGATGCGCCGCTGACGATCGCGACATTGCCCTGAAGTTGCATGATGAGATCTCCTTGCCGTCCAGCCTTCCGGCACCTCGGCGATTCGACGCTTGGAACGCCATGCCGGGCCTGTCCTGCCTTCCCGGTCAGACGATTTGTGCTCTGCAGCACGAACGGCAAGCCTTGGTCGCCGGTTGCATGCAAACCTTGCCTTGACTGCGGGGACGAAACACCGGCTGCACGGTGTGCCCGTGCCGGAATTTTCGCCCGGCCCGCTGCTTGAACGTGAACGCGTTTGGCGTTATCAGGGCGCAGTTCGCCGGCAGCGCCGGTCGGGCCGCTTTAGCTCAGTCGGTAGAGCAACGCATTCGTAATGCGTAGGTCGCGTGTTCGAGTCACGCAAGCGGCACCATTTCTTCCCAAATTCAGCTAGTCGCCAATCTTTACTCATCTCAGTCGAACAGTGTCGTCGGCCGGACGGCGAGGACTGTGCCGAGATCCTTCTCGCTGCCTGGCAGCGATGGGCGACGAGATTGCCGGTCCGATCGAAATTGGGCCCCCGGAATAGCCTTCGAGGATAGAGCACGATGTCAGCTTTGCTATTCGAGCGTGAACTTCGCAGAAACGCTGCGCGCGCCGATTGAAGAGGCAATGCCCCACCGTCAGCGCCTTGCGTGGTCCGATGAAGACGCCGGTGCAGCGGCCATAGGCGCGCAATTTACCTGCCCGACCGCATTCCACGGCGCCTCGCCGATTTCGACGCGTTGGCGTGCTGGGTCCTCGGCATCCTGCGCTATCGCGACTGAAACCACGACGCAGCGCTCGAGCGAAACAAACAGCAGGTAAGCCGGCTTATCAGAGTAAAAGCCTTGCTGAAGGACGTGTTGCAGGCACCGCTCGGTCGCCGTCTTTGCGCTTCATTCGATCGGCTCGCGGTCATAGAGCCACGGCGTGACCTTTCGCTGCTTCTCCTCGAATGCAAAGATAGCATCGCCTTGATCGAGCGTCTGTCCGATCTCGTCGAGGCCGCGCAGCAGGGCGTCGCGGCGGTAGTCCTCGATCTCGAAGGCGAAGACGGTGCCGTCGGCAAGCCGCACCTCCTCATCTTCGAGGTCGACGGTCACCTCCTCGCCGCGCCTGGCCGCTTCCATCACCACGTCCACCTCGTCCGGCGACAACGTGACGGGCAGGATGCCGTTCTTGAAGCAGTTGTTGTAGTGGATGTCGGCGTAGGAGATCGCGATGACCGCCCGGATGCCGAAGTCGTACATCGCCCAGGGGCTGTGCTCGCGCGACGAGCCGCAGCCCCAGTTTTCGAGGCTTACAATGATCTTGGCGTTCCGCCAGGGCTCCTGATTGAGGACGAATTCCGGGTTCTCCGTCCCGTCCGGCTTGAAGCGGTGCTCCTGAAACAGCGACCATGCGAGGCCTTTCTTGGTCACGGCCTTCAGCACCGGCTTCGGCGTAATCATGTCGGTGTCGACGTTGTTGATTGGCATCGGCGCGGCGATCCCGGTAACGGATACGAACTTCTCCATCTTATCTGCCTCCATTCCAGCTGCGCACGTCGACGAAACGGCCGGCGATCGCAGCTGCGGCTGTCATCGAGGGGCTGGCGAGATGCGTGCGCCCACCCGGCCCCTGCCGGCCAATGAAGTTGCGATTCGAGGTCGAGGCGCAGCGCTCGCCGGGCGAGAGCTTGTCGGCATTCATGCCGAGGCACATGGAGCAGCCGGGCTCGCGCCATTCGAAGCCGGCCTCGGTGAAGATCTTGTCGAGCCCCTCCTGTTCGGCCTGTGCCTTTACAAGGCCCGACCCCGGGACGACCATGGCCGAGGTGATGCTGTCAGCGATCCGATGGCCCGAGACGACGGCGGCGGCGGCGCGCAGATCCTCAATCCGGCTGTTGGTGCAGGAGCCGATGAAGATGCGGTCGAGCGGCACGTCGCCGATCGCCTGACCGGGCTTCAAGCCCATATAGTCGAGCGCCGCCTGGATCGCCTGCCGCTTCTTCTCGTTCGCTGCGGAGTCTGGGTTGGGCACGGTGCCGGAGACCGGGATCACGTCCTCCGGGCTGGTGCCCCAGGTCACCATTGGCTGGACGTCCGCGCCGGCGAACTCGATCTCGCGGTCGTAGGTGGCACCGTCGTCGCTCGGCAGGGTCGACCAGTAGTCGATCGCCTGGCTCCAGTGGGCGCCTTTCGGCGCGCCCGGCTTACCCTCGATATAGGCATAGGTCTTCTCGTCGGGCGCGAAGAGCCCCGCCCGTGCGCCGGCCTCGATCGACATGTTGGAGATCGTCATGCGCCCTTCCATCGAAAGCGCGCGCATGGCCTCGCCGGCATATTCCACCACATGGCCGGTGCCGCCGGCGGTGCCGATCTTGCCGATCGTCGTCAGCATCAGATCCTTCGCCGTCACGCCGAAGGGCAGCGTGCCCGAGACCGAAATCCGCATGTTCTTCGAGCGCTTGGTGAGCAGCGTCTGGGTCGCCAGCACGTGCTCTACCTCGGACGTGCCGATGCCGAAGGCGAGCGCGCCGAACGCGCCGTGGGTTGCCGTATGGCTGTCGCCGCAAACAATCGTCATGCCGGGCTGCGTCAGCCCCTGCTCGGGCCCGATCACGTGAACGATGCCCTGCCGTCGATCGGTCTGGTTGAAATAGGTGACGCCGAACGCTTGCGTGTTCTCGGCCATCAGCCGCAGCTGCTCTCGGGAATCAGGCTCGGCGAGATCGTCGCGGCGGCCAGAAAAGGTCGGAACGTTATGGTCCGCGACGCCCAGCGTCGCCTCGGTGCGGCGGACCGCCCGACCGGCATCGCGCAGACTTTCGAAAGCCTGCGGGCTGGTGACCTCAATGACGAAATGCTGGTCGATATAAAGGATCGTCAGCCCGTTCGCCTGCGCCGCGACCACATGACTGTCCCAGATCTTGTCGTAGAGGGTTTTTGGCATTTCGACGTCCCGGCTCTTCTCGAACGCGGCGTGTACCGCCGCCTTATCTTGCCGTCATCCTCGGGCACCGTCCCGAGGATCCAGCATGGACCCAACGGATATATTCCTCATCGGCGCAATTTGCAGCGTCGGGCAACGCGACCATCGCCTGTATCCTCGGCCCGGCGCCCGAGGATGACGAGCCGCGCGCATCGTGAAAAACCGCAACGCCTTAGTAATACTGGCCGTGACGATAATCCCAGCTCAGGAAATGCTCCGAAAGCAGCGACATGATCTTGTCGTTGTCGAGGCCCTTGCGGATGAGGATCGGGGCAGGCGAGACCATGCGCTCGCCCTTCTGTTCGGGAACGAGCGTGCCCTTCTCGTCGACCATCGAGACCATCACGCCCTGTTCGTAGCGCGAGCCCTCGTCCTTGTCCGGCTGGATCGAGGCGACGTAGTCGTTCGCCGAGATGATGAGATCGGCTTCCGCCTCGATGCGATCGCCGATGCCTTCTACGAGGCCGCGGTTGCCCTTGCCGGAGGGGTTGGCCGAGGAGGCGAAGGCGAGCTTGCCGTGATCGCGCCAGAGCGCCTCGGCGAGCTGTTCCGAGGGCGTGCCGAAACGGATGACGAAGCAGCTCGTCTCACGCCCGTCCATCACGAAGTCACGAGACCCATCGTCCGGAATCTTCGAAATCGCCTCCTTCTTCCACGGCAGGATGCAACC
This sequence comes from Fulvimarina pelagi HTCC2506, assembly GCF_000153705.1. Lineage (GTDB taxonomy): Bacteria > Pseudomonadota > Alphaproteobacteria > Rhizobiales > Rhizobiaceae > Fulvimarina > Fulvimarina pelagi. Next base: position 3,211,128 of record NZ_DS022272.1, on the reverse strand, counting down.
GAGCAGGATGTTGCGGTCCCAGTGCGCCTGATAGAAGGCCTCGATCTCCGGGTTCATCTCGGCAAGGCTCTTCAGCTCTTCCATCGAGCCGCAGAGGACGACGCCTGGCTTGTTGCGCTTGCGGACCTTGGCGTCGAACTTGCGCTCGAGGCCACCCTTGTCGGACACCATGATGATGTAGCCGACCTTGGTCGGCGAAACGATCATCCCGCCGCCGCGGGTGAGGATGTCCAGCCCGTCTTTCTGCAGGTCTCCGGTCCAGGCGACAGTCTTTTCCTTGGCGGCCATGTCCACTCCATCAAACGTCTCGTTACGCGGGAAACACCCTGCGCAGCGCCCTTTGGGCGATGCGGCGGAAAGCCTCGCGAAAATCGGCAATGGAGGCCGCAATAGGCGGTGCGGCGCCGTTTTGAAAGAGAAAAAACGCCGAAGTGGAGTGTCTCAGCCCTTAGAAGGGATCAGGCGTCCGCGCGGGCGTAGATGTCCTCGTGCCGCACGATGTCGTCTTCGCCGAGATAGGAGCCGGTCTGCACCTCGATCAGTTCGAGATCGATCTTGCCCGGATTTTCCAGCCGGTGGACGCTGCCGAGCGGGATGTAGGTGCTCTCGTTCTCCGTCAGCTTGAACTGCCGCTCGTCGATCGTCACCAGTGCGAGGCCGCGCACCACGATCCAGTGTTCCGCGCGGTGATGGTGATGCTGCAGCGATAGCCGGCCGCCGGGTTTCACCACGATCCGCTTCACCTGATGGCGGTTGCCTTTATCGAGCGATCGGTAATTGCCCCATGGGCGGAAGCTCTGGAGATGCTCCTCGGTGAGAACGGGGTTCGCCCCTTTCACCTTCTCGACGAGGCTCTTCATCAGATCGCCCTTCGAGCGATCCGCGACGAACACCGCATCCTCAGTCACCGAGATGACAAGGTTGTCGACGCCTGAGAATGCCACGAAGGCGCCGGTCGACCAGACGACGTTGTCCTTCGAGCCGATCGACACGCAGGAACCGTGGACCGCATTGCCGTCCGCGTCCCGATCGAGGATCGGGGCGAGCGCGTCCCAATCGCCGATATCCGACCAGTCGAAGCCCGCAGTCGCGACCGCGATCCTCTCCGAACGCTCCATGACGGCGTAGTCGATCGAGCGCTTACCGGCCTGTTTGAAGGCGGCCGGATCGAGCCGCACGAAATCGAGATCCTTCACGGCTGCGTCCACGGAACGACGAACGGCTGAGACGGTCTCGGCGTCGCTCGCCTCGTATTCGGAGATCAGAACGTCCGCGCGGCATAGGAAATTGCCGGAATTCCAGAGATAACCCGCATCGAGATAGGTCTCGGCCGTCGCAAGGTTGGGCTTTTCGACGAAACGCTTCGCCTTGCGCACCTCGATATCCCCTGCGCCCGCCATCGCCTCGCCGGGCTCGATATAGCCATAGCCGGTCGCCGGCTTTTCCGGCGCGATGCCGAAGGTGACGATATGGCCCTGCCGTGCGACATCCGCCGCGCCTGACACCGTGTGCCGGAAACCTTCGACATCCGTAATGCGATGATCGGCGGCGAGCGCAAGGATCAGCGCATCGGAGGCGACTTCCTTCGCGGCGAAGAGCGCAGCTGCAGCCAGCCCCGGCCCCGAATCGCGCGCCTCCGGTTCGAGCACGATCGTGATATCGATTCCGATCTCCTCGGCCTGTTCTGCGGCGAGGAATCGGTGGTCGGTGTTGGCGATGATCAGCGGCTTGCCGAAACCCTCGGCGTTGACGCGGATCAGCGTCGCCTGAAACGGTGAAAGGTTGCCGAAGAGCGGAAGGAACTGTTTCGGCCGCGTGCGCCGGGAGGCCGGCCAGAGCCGGGTCCCCGAGCCGCCGCACAGGATGACGGGCACGATGGTTGCGTTCGGATCGCCTGCGGCCATGAGAACCCCCCCTCCGGATCGCACGCGATGATCTGCGCACGGATGATGCGACCGCGGCTCCGGTCGATTGCACTTTTCGACCCAATTACCACAGGAAAGGGTTTTGAACAGGTTATCGAGACTTCAGCCGCGCGGGCTTTCGCGACGCTCGGCCCCAGCGATCCGCCGATCGAAGCTCTGTCGCGGGTCCGGCAGCTCGCCATGCTTTGCCGACAGACGCTGATGCAGATGCACCATGAAGGATGCCGCGAAGAGCGGCGTCAGGATGTTGAGAAACGGAACGCTTAGGAAGGCGGCGATCACGAGACCGGCGAAGAACACCGTCGAACTGTGCCGCTGGCGCAGTTCGCGCGCGTCCTCCCCGATCCGGTAACGCATGGCAGCGAATTCGAAGTATTCCCGGCCGAGGAGATAGCCGTTTACGAGAAAGAAGGCGACGAGATTGATTCCCGGCACGAGCAGCAATGTCAGCGCGAGGAGGTTGCCGAGAATGACGATGCCGAAGAACTTCACCGAGAGGATCATGCCCGGCACGAGCGGCATTGCCCGGCCGTTCGGGGCGCCGGGATAAGACTGGGTTTCCACCACCTCGGCGACATCGTCTAGGAAGAGCCCAGCGATGATCGCGCTGATCGGCCCGATGAGAAACGCGAGAAGCACCGCCAGCATCAGCCCGAGGAGCCAGGAGGCGGCCGTTCCCGCCTGATCGACCCAGTTCGGAAGGTCTGGAACAAGATCGGCGAGAAGCGGCAGCGCGAAGCTCTCGAAGACGAGGCTGATCGCAAACCACAACGCAATCAGGACAACGGCGGCGAGCCCCAGCATCTTCCAGAGTGCCGCGCGAAACGGCTCGGAAAAAATGTCTGAAAAGGCGAGCCGGGCGCTCGTGACAATCATGGCCGCATCCCGTTGATGTTCGAAGAACACGATTTCAAGCTAGGCATGCCGGCGTGGCGCAACAAGCATCTGGTTGAAACCCGACCGCGGGCCATATCGCTGCCGATGAGCGCCAAGTCCGAACTTCCCGTCAAGATCTGCGTCCAGTGCGGCAAGCCGATGGTCTGGCGCAAGAAATGGGAAAAGAACTGGGACGAGGTGAAATTTTGCTCCCAGCGCTGCCGGAAGGAGGCGAAGGCCGGCGTGCCGCCTAGGCAGGCGGTCAGGCAGCCCGACGAGCGTTGACGCTCGGTCTGCTCTGTCAAGCCTCGTAGAGATCGCGCCGGGTCGGCGGCAACTCGGCACCGCCCTTGCCGCGTTTGGAGGCGAGGGTCTGATAGATCAGGATACCGCCCCGCGTAAAGCCGAGAGAGCAGCCGGCGAGATAGAGAAGCCAGAGTCTCGCCTTGCGCTCGCCAGCGAGTTCGCAGGCTTCGTCAAAGCGGGCGAGCAGGCGGTCGTGCCAAAGCCTGCAGGTGAGTGCGTAATGCTCGCGCCAGTCCTCGATGTCGTGGACCTCGAAGCGGTGTTTTTCCAGCATGCGCGTCGAATGGCCGATATGGTCGAGTTCGGCACCGGGAAAGATGTAGCGGGTGATCGCGCGGTATTCTGGCGTTCCCCGGTGAAATGCCTTTTCAGTCTTCTTCGCCGGCCGGGTGATGGCGTGGTGAAGATATAGCCCTTTCGGTCTCAGAAGCTTGCGGACGGCCGAGAAATAGGCGTCGTGGTTCTTGAAACCGACATGCTCGTACATGCCGATCGAGGCGACCTTGTCGAACGTGCCAGAAAGCTCCTGAAACGGCTTCAGCTCGATGGTGATCCTGTCCTCGAGACCCGCTTCCCGCACCCGCGCGGTCGCGAGATCGAACTGTTCCTCCGAGAGCGTCACGCCCTGCCCCGTCACGCCGTATCGCAAGGCGGCGTGGATCAGCAGCGCGCCCCAGCCGCAACCGATGTCGAGGAAGCGCTCGCCCTCCTTCAGCCGCAGCTTGCGACAGATCATGTCGAGCTTGTCCTCCTGCGCCTTGCCGATATCCTCGTGCCAGCCGTCGAAATAGGCGCAGGAATAGAGCATTCGCTCGTCGAGGAAGAGGCGGTAGAAGTCGTTGCCGACATCGTAGTGATACTGGATCGCCTCCCTTGAGGAACCGCTGCGGCCCGAACCCGTGCCGTCCTTCTCCTCCGCGCCCGCCTTGCGCGACAGCCGCCACAGCGCCGGCAGCGCCTTGGCGATCTGGCTCTTCTCAATACGCTTCAAGGCGTCCTTGGTGCGGGTCTCGGAGCGCTTGCCGACGAGATCGAACAGCGTGCCGTCTTTGAAATCGATGCTCTTGTCCATCCAGAGCGCGACCACCCGGCCGATCGAGGGGCGCATGGCCAGCCGTGCCAGGCCGGCCGGGTCGGAAAGAACGACAACCGGCCCATCCTCCGGTCCGATCCGCTCGCCATCCCAGAGTTCGACGGCAAACCCCGGCCTCATCGCCGCGATCACATGGGCGACGATGGCCTTCAGCCGGGCTTCGTCGGCGGATGACCCCGGTTCGGACTTGTTGGCCAAAGAACGTCCCCTCATCACTCTGCCGAGCCCGTATCGCTGCGGCAGGCCCGCTTTACTCTCCGCTCCGAAGAAACATCAAGCCGGCATGACGCATGGGATTAAGTACAGCGAAGCGGACGGAACGCCACTCAGCTGCGTGGCTCAGGTGTCGGGACCGGCGCGCCGGAAAGTTCGGTGCACCAGTCGCGCCTGGTCTTGCCGCCGTAAGGAACGACCAGCCCGTCCTTGAGAAGGCGCTGGGCGACGTCCGGCTCGTCGACCGTTGCGAGATCGGCGAGAACGCGGCCGAAATACTTGTCGCCCTCAATGTCGGTGAGTGTCACCCGGCCGTCGGCAAGAAGGGTCTGAAGCCGATCGGTGGCAATCGCGGCGGCCTCTTTCTCCGCATCGCAAGTTCCGCGCTTTTCCGGCGCATCGATACCACGCAAACGCACTGCGACGTGAACGGATTGCATCGGCCAGATAAAGGCCTGAACTTCCACCGTGTCGCCGTCGCGAACGTTTACAACATGGGCGGAAACGGGACCTGCAATGTCGCGCGGTGGCTCTTCCGCCGAGGCAGTCGTGATCGGGAAGCCGGCGAGAGCCGCAGCAATCAGAAGATTGAAGCAACCTTTTGGCGAAAATCCCATCGATACGACTATTGCTCCTTTCCGAATTACGTCTGCAATATATCGGATATAATTCCTAATAATTCGCATGTTAAGAGGCGGCAGCACAAAATTTCCGCCTGGAGTAACAAGGTAGACCGGTCAAAAGCGGCATAATCGCGGGAGAAATGTACCGATCCGCCGCCGGACAGATCGGATGAGGCGGTGAGGATATCAGGATAATTTACTCACGCGCAAAAGGCGAATATCCCTAGTTCACACGACTGATGCAAGCTTCAATACACGCATCGCGATAGCACGTCTGTGCCAACCGTTTCAGAAATCGCTGACGATGCCGTCCTTTTCCCAGTCGCCGTAACGCACCGGCTCGACGCCGGATTTCCGGCCGTCGACCTCCGACGGCAGGCTGTCCGGGTCCACCTTGAACGCAGTTCGCGTCCGTCGCCGCTCCTCGGCCTCGGCAAGGGCCCGCTTGGCGGCCGGCGACAGCGTCTTGACGCTCGTCTCGCTCGAAACCTTCATGGCGCCGAGAATGTCATCCGCAGTATCGTTTGCCATGGGTCTGCCGTGTTTCAATCCTGATTTCTGTCGGGCCCTATCTAGTGATCCCGCGCGCATCGACAAAATCGAGATCGGACGAACTGGGCGCGCCTGGCCGAAACTTGAACGCCGCCTTCGTGCGGACCATCTTTCTTCCAACCAGAGACGCAGGGCTTCTGCGCTCGTCGATCTTGGGAAAGCTGAGACGTCCATGAACATGATCAAGACGGCCGCTCTGATTGCCGCGCTCACGGCGCTTTTCATGGGCGTCGGGCTTCTCATCGGCGGGCGCGGCGGCATGCTGATCGCGCTCGTGATCGCCGCCGGCATGAACCTTTTCGCCTACTGGAACGCCGACAAAATGGTGCTGAAGATGCACCGGGCAAAGGAGGTCGACGAGCGCTCCGCGCCGGAACTCCATCGCATCGTCGCGGGGCTCGCGCAGCGTGCTGGGCTGCCGATGCCGAAGGTCTACGTCATCGACAACCCGCAGCCGAACGCGTTTGCGACCGGTCGCAACCCGGAGAATGCAGCCGTCGCCGCGACCACGGGCCTCCTGAACCAGCTCACCCACGAAGAAGTCGCCGGCGTGATGGCGCACGAGCTCGCCCATGTCCAGAACCGCGACACGCTGACCATGACCATCACCGCGACGATCGCCGGCGCGATCTCCATGCTCGCGAATTTCGGTATGATCTTCGGAGGCAACCGGGCCAATCCGCTCGGCATCGTCGGCATGCTTGCGGCCGTGATCGTCGCACCGCTTGCCGCGATGCTGGTGCAGACGGCGGTGTCCCGAACCCGCGAATATTCCGCCGACCGGCGCGGTGCGGAAATCTGCGGCCAGCCGGACTGGCTCGCCTCGGCGCTCGAAAAGATCGCCAGAGCCGCGGGCCGCATCCCGAACCCGACCGCCGAGCGCAATCCGGCGACGGCGCACATGTTCATCATCAACCCGCTGTCGGGAAACAAGATGGCCGGACTGTTCTCGACCCATCCGGACATCAACGAGCGGATCGCGCTCCTGCGGGAGATGAGGATCGACGGCGGGACGGACGCCATCGCCTATGGGAGGACGCGAGGGCACGAAAGCGGTCGAAACCGGCTTCCGGACACCGGCTATCGCAGCCGCCCGTCGAAGGGCGGCGGCCGCGGCTCCGACACGCGTCAGGGGCCGTGGGGTTGAGCGGCGTGAGCCAGCCGAGCCTCTCGCCGCAGCAGCGCAAGGATCGCGCCCGCACCAGGCGTGACCAGCCTGAGCCCGGCCGCCCCAAAACCGAGCAGGTCTCAGCCGCCGACAAGCCCGGGCTGAAGGCGAGACAGGTGGCGGCCAAGCTGTTGGGCGCGGTCATCGAGCAGCAGACTTCGCTCGACGGGCTGACCGATCCCGATCACGGCCATCCCCATTTCCGCCAGCTCGAAGCCCGCGATCAGGGCCTCGTCAAGGCGATCCTGCTGACGGCGCTGCGCTTTCGCGGCACGCTTACGCAAGAGATTGCCGCCCGGCTGGACCGCCCGCTGCCGAGCAACGCGACAGCGCTGAACCATCTCCTCCATGTGGCGGCAGCGCAAATCCGCTTCCTCGACGTTCCGGACTCCGCCGCCGTCGACCTTGCCGTGACGGCGGCCGAAGCCGATCCGCGCACCCGGCGCTTCAAGGGCGTCGTCAACGCGGTCCTGCGGCGCATGACCCGCGAACTCGGCGGAGCCGAGGTCACGACCGAGCCAGCCATCGATTGCCCGAACTGGCTTTTGGAACGGCTCATTGCGGCCTATGGCGAACCGCGTGCTAAGGCGATCGCGGCAGCCCACCGGATGCCCGCCCCGATCGATCTGACGGTGAAAACCGATCCGGAAGCCTGGGCGGAGCGCCTCGGCGGACAGGTGGTCTCCGGTCCCTCGATCCGCCTCGATGCGACGACGCAGGGGAGCATCGCCTCGCTCGACGGCTTTGCGGAGGGCAAATGGTGGGTGCAGGACGCCTCGGCTGCGCTTCCCGTGCGCCTGTTCGGCGATCTAACGGGCAAGACCGCCGCCGATCTCTGCGCGGCCCCCGGCGGCAAGACGGCGCAGCTTGTCCTCTCGGACGCGACGGTGACGGCCTGCGAGGCGTCCAAATCCCGCGCCAAGCGCCTCGTCGCGAACCTGACCCGTCTCGCGCACGATGCCGAAACGCTGATCGGTCCGTTCCAGGAGACCCTCGGCGATCGTACCTTCGACGCCGTCCTCCTCGACGCACCCTGCTCTTCGACAGGCACGCTTCGCCGCCATCCGGATGTCGGCCACACCAAATCGCTGGACGATGTCCGCCGACTCGCCGAGGTGCAGCGCAAGCTCCTCGACGCAGCCGCGAACCATGTCGCACCGGGCGGAACGCTCGTCTTCTCCAACTGCTCGATCGATCCGATCGAAGGCGAAGAACTGGTGAAAGCCTTTCTCGCTGAGCGCAAAGATTTTACGCGCCGGCCGATCGAGCCAACCGAACTCCCCGGTTTCGACAAAGCCGTGACATCCGACGGCGACCTTCGCACGACGCCCGAAATGTTGTCCGCCATCGGCGGGATCGACGGCTTCTATGCGAGCCGACTGCAGAGGGTTGGATAGCCGATGAACCGATGTCGTCAGGTAGGCGCCGCGACTGCGGGCATTGCTCTCATGCTGGCCTTCGCAGGTCTTTCGGCCTGCGGCGGCATGACGAACGCCGTCGGCGTGCTCCCCAACACGCTCGACGACCTCGAAGAAAAGAGCGCCGCCGCACGCGGCGAGACAGCTGCTTCGCAGAGCTGCGAAAATCCGCCCTGCCAGGACGAAGCCGCCCGCTAGCCTTCCGGCATTGCAGCATCATGCGTTCGGTCCTATCACGGCGGCACATTTTTGCCGTTCCGACCGATGAGTGCCGCTTTATGTCCGTCAAAGCCAATGCAACGCCCCTGCCAGACCGGGTGAAGGTCAAGCGCGCGCTGATCTCCGTCTCCGACAAGACCGGCCTCGTTGAATTTGCCACCGAGCTTGCCGGCATGGGCGTCGAGCTTGTCTCCACCGGCGGCACGCGGAAAGCCCTAAGCGAAGCCGGCCTCACGGTGCGCGACGTCTCCGATCTCACCGGCTTTCCGGAGGTGATGGACGGCCGGGTAAAGACGCTGCATCCCGGCGTCCACGGCGGTCTCCTCGCGATCCGCGACGACGAAGCCCATGCGAAGGCGATGTCCGATCACGACATCCAGCCGATCGATCTCCTCGTCGTCAACCTCTACCCCTTCGAAGAAACCATGAAGAGCGGCGCGGATACCACGACGCAGGTGGAGAACATCGATATCGGCGGCCCGGCGATGATCCGCGCCGGGGCGAAGAACCACGGCTATGTCACTGTCTTGGTCGATCCGGCGGACTACACGTCCCTCCTCGACGAATTACGCACCAATGCCGGCGAGACGACGTTCGCGCTGCGCTGGATGATGGCCGGGCGGGCCTATGCCCGTACCGCCGCCTACGATGCGGCCGTCTCGGGCTGGTTTGCCGAACAGTCGGGCGACACCGCCCCGCGCCGTCTCTCGATCGCCGGGGAACTCGCGGAATCCCTCCGCTATGGCGAGAACCCGCATCAGGACGCCGCCTTTTACCGCACCGGCGAGAACAGGCCGGGCGTTGCCACCGCGCGGCAGGTGCAGGGCAAGGCGCTCTCCTACAACAACATCAACGACACTGACGCCGCCTTCGAGCTCGTCGGCGAGTTCGATCCGGCCCGGACGAAAGCAGTTGCGATCATCAAGCATGCCAACCCTTGCGGCGTCGCCGAGGGCGAGACGCTGATCGAGGCCTATCGCATGGCGCTGCGCTGCGACCCCGTCTCAGCCTTCGGCGGCATCGTCGCGCTCAACGCGAAGCTCGATGCGGCGAGCGCGAGGGAGATCACCGAGGTCTTTACCGAGGTCATCATCGCGCCGGACGCCGATGACGAGGCGATCGAAATCGTGAGGGCGAAGAAGAACCTCCGCCTCCTCCTCACCGGCGGCCTGCCGGACCCGCGCGCCAAAGGGCGTTTCGTCAAATCCGTCGCCGGCGGGCTTCTGATCCAGTCGCGCGATGCGGGTGTCGTCGACGATCTCGATCTCAAGATCGTCACCAAGCGCGCACCCACGGAAGCCGAACTCGCCGATCTCAAATTCGCCTTCCGCGTCGCCAAGCACGTGAAGTCGAACACGATCGTCTACGCGAAAGACCGCGCGACGGTGGGCATCGGGGCCGGCCAGATGAGCCGCGTCGACGCCGCCGGGATCGCCGCCCGCAAGGCGGCAGACGCAACGAAGGCAGCGGGGCTCACCGAACCGCTCACCAGGGGCTGCGTCGTCGCATCGGACGCCTTCTTTCCCTTCGCGGACGGTCTTCTCTCGGCGATCGAGGCTGGCGCCCGCGCCGTCATCCAGCCGGGCGGCTCCATGCGCGACGACGAGGTTATTAGGGCGGCCGACGAACACGACGTCGCCATGGTCCTCACCGGCATGCGCCACTTCCGGCACTGACGCATTTCGGTGGCTCATGGCGCAACAACTCGCCGCGTCGGCTGGATCTCCTGAGTGTCTGTGAGCTCGGATGGGTCTAACTGTCCGGACGCCGCCACCCCATGTCGACGGCCCCAGGCAAAGCAAGTTCCCCGCAATCTATTCTAAGCGGAGCCGACCGGAATCGATACGCCTGTTGTCGCCTGAAGTTCGACTAATGGCTGATCGAACGTTGCAGACTGAATACCAGTCCGACGGCTTCTGCCGATGGTCTTTCGTTTGGATAACCACGGGCTGACCGTTGCACGACCATTTTTGCTAGAAGGAGTCCAGGTAATCGATAAGACGCTTGGCTGCTTCTTTAGCGTCGTCCGGAGCGTTTTGTTTGGAATAGATCGGGATTTCGACGTCCGGCGGAATTCCGATCCCTTCGTAGAAGCGACCCTCGTGATCGAGATAGATCTCGTTGGCAAGATCGAGCGACCAGCCGTTTGGGAGCCGTTTCGTCAGGATATCGGACAGCGAACCGCGAGTCGCCATGCCGATATGGTCGATGTTGGGCAAAGATCGTAATCCCATTAGGAGTATCTCGCCTGCCGAGATCGTCTCCTGATTGGTGATTACGGTGACCGGGCCTTCGAAGATCGGCGGATCGGCTGGCTCGATCCAGGCCGCTTGCAGCGGGTCATTTACCGTGTCGCCCGCCCGTTTCGAATAGGCGACGACCGGGCTTCTTGCGAAGCGGGCGACAAAGCGTCTCGCAGTCTCGTCCGTACCGCCGGTATTGTCGGTTAGATCGATGATCAGACGTTTCGAGCCCTCGCGTCGAAAGAGGGCGCGGGCTTCGTCAAGTGGACCATTGACGGCTCGGCGCAGACTTCTGCCGGTGGAACCGATATAGAGATACGCTGTATCTTCGATCGTGCCGTATTGGATTTGACCGTTGCTGACGCGAACGAGGTTGTCGCTGAGTTCGCTGGCGATCCCCGTCGTCCAATATCCGACCTGCTCCGACCGTTCTATGGCTTCGGGTGAAACCTGCCGCAGCTTGAACGGCGGCGAGAACCAACGCTCGCGTCCCTCCACCATGGCCGACAGGCCGATATGACCGTCGTCGATTTGAGACAGCAATCGCGACAGGAGAGCGAACAGGCCCTCTTCGGATAGATCCGGGCTGACCTGCGAGCTAAGGAACTCGACCGTTTCGCTCCACGCGACATCGCGTTCGCGGAAGAAAGGGTAATGTTCGGTAAAGATCGCAACGGCCGTCTCGAAGATTGCTTCGGGCCCGCTACGATCTTCGGTGCCGCAAGCGGCCGGCAAAGCACCGATTCGGTCGAACCTATAGCGATAGGTCTCGTCACCGATTGAGATGCTGAACGCGGCACCTCCGGGATGAAGTCCCAAGCTCCGGCTAAAATCCTCCGGTATTCCGAAATAGGTCTCGCGGTGAACGCAATACGATTCGACCGCATCGTAAATGCGAATTCTCCCATCGCTTATTTGCCATAGCCAGCCATAACCGCGGGACCGCCAAACACCTTCCAACGATAGAAGGCTCGCGCTGTCGACTTCGCGAAACGAGACGGCCTCGGCGCCGTTCTCTGTACCGAAAACCGTCGCTCGATCACCTTCGGAAAGGTTCGCATGTGCAAGACTTCCATAGACCATTGCTGCCCCGATCAGAAGAAACCGCCCTGCGCATCGATGCTGCATCACACTTCCTTTCGCTGCCTCGCTTGGTCTGATTTCGCGGCTTCATCGATCCTGCGGGTGATGCGGCGAGAGATCAGGAACCCTGATCTAGAGCGCTTTGATTTTGATCGGATGCGCCAATCTGCAGAACGCATCTCAGTAATGCGCTGATCCAAGCGGATAGGAAGTCAAATCTACGGCCCGCGCTTACCGGCATCGATTTTCGTCGGCATGGTGTCGAAGCGGTTGAGATCGGCCTTGAGATTCCGGCAACCTAGACGGCCTTCACTCATATACAGGCTTTCCTGATAGGAACACGGCTCAAATATTTCCGGGCTTACCCAAGGCGTTTAAATTCGCGCTCCGCACCTTCCAGCCAGACGAATTCAGCAATTCCTTATCCCATGCGGGATAAGACTCCGCTTTGGGAAAAGCTATTTGACTCATGACCGATGCTGGGAAATGTCGCGCTGGTCGATTAGGACATCGCGGCGTGTGGCCCGACCGCCTCCCGAGCAGCGGTCCAGAGCACATCTGAAGGCATTACCAGTGCATGAACTGCCGATCGGCGCAAGAATGAAGAGAGGCTGCAGATTTATCGTCAATTAGTCCCTACCCGGGTACGAAGACTGTAAGTCCATAGGATCGAGCTATACGATGCGACCTGATAGATTTCTCCTGCTCGTCGCCATGACGTTTTTGACGACCCCGGGCGTACATGCCCAGGAGGCAATCTCGATCCTGCGCGGTTCTCTTGCCGACCGCCTTGCCCAGTCTGCCGGCGACAATGGCCCTGACTTAGGCAATGCGGGCGACCCTGAAGAAACTCTGCCAACTGGATCCGCCTCCTTGACCGAGGACGACATCGAAGACCGCACGACGTCCGCTGACGAGGAAGGAGTCGATGACAGTTCCAACGAAGAGGCTGCGAGTGCTGTCGCGTCGAGGCAAGTCGGAGACGACGCAGGCGAAACGCGAGAAAGCACCCGCGACGATCTGGAGACTTCCGAAAGCGAGTTCTCGATCCGGAGCGGCTACGACACGAACTACGACGAACTGGTGGATCCGGAGGCAAGTCCTTTCGTTGAGATCAATGGTGCGTTCGAAGTCGAACAGACGGTCGGCGGGACAGACATCTTCGCATCTGCGGATCTTACTTTCCTCGAGTTGCCGGATCTCGACGTCGAAGAGAGATTTTTCGGCGAAACGGCTCTCGCTGTGCGGCGCGAGATTTTCGATGGTATTTTCTTGGATGGTGCGATCTCGGCGGCCCTCGACGCCGACGACACCGCCATATCGCTCGAGACAGCAAGCGCGGTCGGCGTTCAGGTTGTGCGTGACGAGGTCGCTGCCGGACTGCGGTTCAGTTTTGCGAGCGATGACGTGATCACTGACCGGGTGGGTGAGACGAGCTTCGAGGACCGTTACGAAGACTATCGCCGCTATTCGGTGGAGTCGACGATCCTCGCGCGGCCTCTTGCCCGTGTTTCTCCGATACTGTCGGTTCAGGCTTCCCGGGTCGCCTTCCCGATCGGGATCTACCCCTCGCTCTTGGAAGGAGAGGACGTCGGCGAGGTTGACGACATCGGTGGTCACGATGGCGAAGACGAAACGCTCGTCCCCATCGATCGTGATGCCCACGACGCCAGTATCGCGCCTGGCTTTCGCTTGAGACCGTGGCAGGGCTTGACGATCAATTTGGCAGGTCGCGCGAATATGCGTTCCTTCGATGCGCCCTACGTGCCGACACTCTATACTGTCTTTCCAGACATCCAGGTGCTCTTCGAGTTGGCGGAAGACTTCGAACTCGATGTCTCCGTCACCCGCATCATCGACGAACCGGAAGACTTCGGCAGCTATGCTCAAGATGTGAAAACCTACGCAGCGGCGGTCGCCTACAAGCCAAGCCTCGGCTTGGGAGGCACGATCGAAGGTGGCTTCAGCGAGATCGACGAGTACGGCGTTCGATCCGAGAGCACCGAAACCTTCATCGGCGCGGATCTGAGCTATCGATGGAGTGAATCTCTGGCCGGTCGGGTAGACGTTTCAGCAAATTGGACAAACGACAAAAGCTCCGACGAGGACACGAAGACCGTGCAGTTCGGCGGAGCACTCGTATTCAAATTTTAAAAGACGTAAGAAGTACTTGCGAGATTGACCTAACGCCCCTCGTTCGTTTTACGCACAAATTCGCGGTTCTTGCCGCGAATTAGATCACATTATTGCTATTTTGATTTTATTTCAAGCAAAAGTGTGAATTTTGTCTTACCCTTTTTCCGGGAAACAAAAAATCTGAGTCGTAAGGCACCATGCGTCACGAACTGACGTAAAGGGAGGGTGTCGGTGGATACGGTAGAACTGGGCGGACAACCGGGCGTTACTGAGCTTCGCCGGCGCTTCGAAAGCGAGGACCTGCTTCCCGTCATAAGTTGGCCTGGCGCCGACAATTCGCGACGCTGGCAAGCCGGCGAGCGGTTCCACCATCTCTTTGAAATCTCATGCGATCGTTTCGACGCCTTCGATCCGCTTCACGCTGCTGTTGAGACAGAGAACTCGACCGTCACGTATCGCGAACTGGACGAACGCGCCAACCGTATGGCTCATATGCTCGTCGAAACGGGGCTGGAACCCGGTGGACGGGTTGCGATTCGGCTCGAACGCTCCGCGGACCTTTATGTCGCGATGCTTGCCATTTCGAAGGCCGGGGGCGCATACGTCCCTCTCGATCCCGGGTTTCCTGCTGAACGCATTCTTTTCATTTGCGAAGACGCAGGTGTCAGCCACCTCATATCTTGCTCGCCGGCCGACACCATCTTGCACGGCCTCGCCTGTGTCCTGATCGATCCGAATGCAAACGCTGCAGCGATCGCCGCAATGCCTTCGACGCGGCCGCAGCCGCGCGAAACTGCGGACGACAGCTTGGCCTACGTCATCTACACCTCCGGCACGACCGGGAAGCCGAAGGGTGTGCCGATAGACCATTCCATGATCGTGAATTTTCTGCGCGTTGCGTGTGAAACCTACGGCTATCGCGAGACGGATCGCGTCTATCAGGGGCTCACGATTGCTTTCGACTTCTCAATCGAGGAGATTCTCGTTCCGCTTTGTGTCGGCGCGACGCTCGTTCCTCCCGCTGCGGAACATGGCAGCCTCGTCGGTCAGGATCTTTCGAACTTTCTTGTATCGCGGCGGATCACGGCGCTCTGTTGCGTTCCGACCGTTTTGGCGAGCTTCGATGACGAACTTCCCGATCTGAGGTTCATCTTAGCATCCGGCGAAGCTTGCCCGAAGGATCTTGTCGCACGTTGGTGGGCACCCGATCGCGTGTTCATCAACGCTTACGGACCGACCGAAACCACGGTGACCGCGACGCTCGCCGTGCTCGATCCGGACGTTGACGTCACGATTGGCCGGCCCCTGCCCACATACAGCGCCGTCATTCTGGCCGAAGGCGAGACTCGGGCCCTGCCCTTCGGCGAGATAGGAGAGATCTCTATCGCCGGTCCCGGCCTTTCCCGTGGCTATCTCAATCGGCCCGAGCAGACTGCGCGAGCTTTCATTCCGGATTTCCTCTCCATTCCGGACAATACATCCGGCATGATTTATCGCACAGGGGATCTTGGCTTCTTCAATTCCGAAGGCGAGATCGAATATCTCGGGCGGATCGATACGCAGGTGAAAATCCGGGGCTACCGGATCGAACTTTCCGAAATCGAATCTGTTCTCATGAAGATTCCCGCGATCGCCCAGGCGGCGGTCGACAAGGTCGAGCCGCGGCCCGGCGAAGTGATGCTCGCGGCCTGGTATTCGGTGCGCGACGGCTTCGAAGCTCCGTTGCGCGAGGACGTATTCCGTCAGATGCGCATGGAATTGCCGTCATACATGGTGCCGGCATTCTTCGAAAAACTCGACCGCCTGCCGATGCTTCCTTCGCAGAAGGTTGACCGCAAGAGCCTGCCGATGCCGACGGGCGAAAGACTCGCGAATGCGGCAAATGCCTATGTCGCGCCCGAAGACGAGATCGAGATCGCGATTGCGAACGTCTTCGCCGAGGTTCTGGGACTCAAGCGCGTTTCAATCGAAGACGATCTCTTTGACGATCTCGGCGCGGACTCCCTTTTGATCGCCAAGGCCTGCGCAACGATCCGCCGGATCATTCCGGGCTCGAGCCCCTCGATGCGCGACGCATATGCAAATAGAACGGTGCGCACGCTGAGCGAGACCGTCAGCGGACAGGTTGCCCTGAGTGAAGCACGGACTTCGAAACCCTTATGCAAACACATCCGCGGGTTTCCCGACCTGCATGTCGCAAGTGATTTCTCCTATTATGCTTGCGGGCTGGGCCAGTTGGCGACGTATCTGGTCTATTCATTCGTATGGATCTGGGCCTTATCGGCAGGCATTAATTGGGCGGTGGCCGCTGAAACGCTCGCGGTCGTCTATCTGCGCCTCGTCCTGTTTGGCGCAGTCTATCTTACGGGACTCTTGATACTGCCGATCGCGGTCAAATGGCTCTTGGTCGGCCGGTTCGCGGTGCAGCGCATACCGGTCTGGAGCTTCGGTTACTATCGCTTTTGGCTCGTGAAGACGCTGATCCGTGCCAATCCGGTCCTGCTATTCGTCGGAACACCGTTCTACAACGTCTATCTGCGTCTGCTCGGCGCGAAAATCGGCCGAGATGTCGTTCTCATGTCGAGCCTTACGCCTGTCGCGACGGATCTCATCGAAATCGGCAACGGTGCGGTCATTAACAAGGACGTCAAGTATTCCGGCTATCGGGTGACGAGGGGATGGATAGAGACCGGTCCCGTGACGATTGGCAGAAACGCGCATATTGGTGACGAGAGCGTTCTCGATATCGACACCGAGCTCGCCGAAGACTGCGATCTCGCCCATGCGTCCTCGCTGACGAGCGGCCAGCGTACCGTTGCGGGCAAGAGCTATCACGGCACGCCTGCGGTGATCACCGAAGGCCGCTTCCGAATTGAGGCGTCATACGCTCCGAGTGCCTTGCGCGGCGCGCTATTCAATCTCGTTCAGTTTGCCAATCTCTTCTTCGTCGCCGCCGCATTGCCCATACTGACAATCGTCGCGATCTATCGCCAGGAAACTGGCGTAATGCGTGTCTCGGAAGCAGGCGAGCAAACTATCCTTCGGCATATTGCCGAGCAATTCGGTTGGGCTGGTGCGTTTGTTGTGGCGACCACATTGGCAGGAGCCCTCTTCGCGCTCACGCTTCCGCGTCTCTACGCAGCTTTCCTCAAACCCGGCAGAGAGTACCGACTTTATGGTCTCCATCATCTGGCGGCTCGTGCCGTCACCGGCGCAACCAATCTGAAGTTTTACAATACGCTGTTCGGCGATAGCGCGCTCGCGCCCTATTACCTGCGGGCGCTAGGCTACAAGCTCGACCTTTCGATCCAAACCGGGTCGAACTTCGGCAATGTCCAGAAGCACGACAGCCCGTACCTGTGCGAGATCGGCAAAGGGACGATGATCTCCGACGGATTGGCGCAAAGCCATCTGTTGACCACCAACGCGTCTTTCAAACTCGAGCCGACATGCATCGGCGCTCATAACTTCTTCGGCAATGCGGTCGTCATGCCAGCGGGAGCCCGAATTGGCGACAACGTCCTTGTCGGTACGAAGACACTCGTTCCCGTCCACGGACCCTTGCGAGAGAACACCGGGATTCTCGGTTCTCCTGCTTTTGAGATTCCGCGTTCTGTGAAACGCGATCGAGAATTCGATTACGTCAAGGACGAACGAATCCTGAAGGAGCGTCTCGCGCGAAAACTGAAGGCCAATCTGGCGACCATCGGCTACTTCCTCCTCTCACGATGGATCGCTACGGCCGTCGTTTTCGTGTTCCTTCCGATCATCATCGAACTGGAAGGGCAAGGATGGATCGGCGCGTTGGAAATCGCACTCATCGTGCTGCCGATGGCTGTATGTCTCTTTTCCGTTAGCGTCGCATGCGAGTGGATTGGCCGTGGCTTCAAGCGTCATCGCCCGCAATATTGCTCAATATACGATCCCTATTACTGGCGCCACGAGCGTTACTGGAAACTGACCGAACTCGTGCTTTTCAATGCCTTGGTAGGCACGCCCTTCCGGGGTCTCGTCTGGAAGGCCTTCGGAGTGAAGTGGGGCCGTAAGGTCTTCGACGACGGTGTACTCTTCAGCGAACGTACGATGGTTGAAGTCGGCGATTACTGCAGCTTCAACGAACAGACGGTAGTGCAGTCGCACTCTTTGGAGGAAGGGGCCTTCAAGTCTGATCATTCTGTCGTCCGCTGCGGCGCGACGCTCGGCGTCAACGCGTTCGTCCACTACGGCGCCGTTGTCGGCGAGAATGCCGTACTCGACTGTGACGCGTTCCTGATGAAAGGCGAGACGATGACCGCCGGCAGCTTCTGGCAGGGCAATCCGGCGCGGGAGATTTTGCGATGAGGACGGAAGCGAAGACCTCACCCGTAAGGATCATCGTATCCGTTTTGCCAAACCTCAATGCTCTCGCGGTCTCGGCGCGAGCCTGCGTCGACATCGAAGCAGCCGAACTTTCCTTCGGATCGGAGAAAGTATCGACGTAAGTTCTCATCCTTAAGACAAAGGAAAAAACAATGAACAAGCCCTTCAAAACAAGTCGATTTTTTACGTTCGAAGATCACGAATCGAATGCCCGTGGTTACTGTAGGAGCTTCGAGAAAGTCTTTGTCAAGGCTAAGGGCAGCTCTGTCTGGGATGAAGAGGGTAACCGTTACATCGACTTTCTGTCGTGCTGCGGGGCGCTGAACTACGGCCACAACGACGAACATATGAAGGCGGGCCTGATCGACCATATCAGCCGCGACGGCATTGCAAGCGGTCTCGATCTCTACACAGACGTAAAGCGCGATTTCATCGACGCCTTCTACAGGTTGGTTCTCGCGCCGCGTAATTTGGATTATAAATTGCAGTTCACCGGGCCGACCGGCGCCAACGCCGTCGAGGCGGCCTTGAAGCTGGCGCGCAAGGTGACGAAGCGCACCAATGTCATCACCTTCACCAACGGTTTTCACGGCGTGACATCGGGTGCACTCGCAGCGACCGGGAACCGATACAATCGCATGGCTCCGTCGATACCGCTGACCGGCGTTACACGCTTGCCCTATGACGGCTATATGGGCGATGGGATCTCGGCGGCAGACCTCTACGTGAAGATGCTTGAAGATCCGTCCGGCGGCATCGATCCGCCTGCTGCGGTCATCTTCGAAACCGTGCAAGGCGAAGGCGGCCTCAATATTGCGTCGGCCGGATGGTGTCAGAGGATCGTTGCGGCCGCGCATCGAGCAGGGGCGCTGGTTATCGTCGATGATATCCAGGCAGGATGCGGGCGCACAGGAACTTTCTTCAGCTTCGAGACGCTCGGCTTCACGCCGGATATCGTGACGTTGTCGAAATCACTGTCCGGCTTCGGCTTACCGATGTCGCTCGTGCTTATAGCACCGGAATATGACGTGTGGTCGCCAGCAGAGCATAACGGAACGTTCCGTGGCAACAGCCACGCCTTCGTCACTGCGCGCATCGCCCTTGAAAAATATTGGGGTGGTTCCGGTTTCGAAGAAGCGATCGCGGTCAAAGCGGAAATCGTGACGAACGCGCTCACCGAAACCGCGCGTAATCTTCCACAGGCTCGACTCAAGGGCCGAGGGCTCATGCAGGGGCTTGACGTCGGCACGAGGGCGCTTGCGAGCGCCATCTCGAAGCGGTGCTTCGATCAGCGCCTTATTATCGAAACAGCCGGCCCATACGACGAAGTCATCAAGGTCCTCTGCCCGCTTACTATAGAGGTCGATCAGCTGGAGGAAGGTCTTGGCATTGTCCGGAATGCTGCGCTCGAACTCTCCGGCGAGTTGAGCTTTGCCTAGCAATAGAAGCTCGGTCGAATAACGCAGGCTGATACGGCCAGTTCACCACTTCTCGGATGACAAGGGTTGGAGATCGAGTTGGCGCTTGAACCCGGAATGGCAAATCGCAAGAGTTCAGAATCGTCGTAGGCGGTGTTTGTTGGAAATATCCCGCAGTTTCCATGAGCCGACAACACCTGGATTACCGAATGGGCCTGACCAATCGAGCTACAGCCTCGATTCCAAAAACCTCCGTTCCAGTAGTACGACGTAACTTACCACCCGGAATTGAGGAAACGAGGTCTTAAGCGTGTCGCAGTCACGTCGACATGCGCTTCCTCTCGACCAGAGCAGCAGAAGCTACTTTCCCCGTGTCAATAATCCGCAGTCACGCCACGTTTGCAGTTGCCATATAATACCAAGTCAATCGAGTTTACCGATTCCGCTAATCTTATGATTAGCCCAAGTCGCTTCCGTCGTCCCAGCACATCGATATGTGTCATTATGAGACACCGTTAACTAATGTGGCTAAATCAAGTTTACTTTTCGTTTACGTAGGGCGATAACAGGTCGCGGCGTTGTGATTGGAGCGTGAAAATGGGACTAACGTCGATTGCGATCATCGACGATCATCCGACGTTGAGAGATGGGCTCGCCTCATTGGTAGGCGGTGTAAATGGATACGCAGTCGCTGCCGTCGGGACTGCCGCGAGCGAGATCCTTTCGATAGCAATGCATGTCGAACCGGATGTGATGCTGGTCGATCTTCAGATGCCCGGCGATGTTTTAAAGACAATCGTCCGCACCCGCGGACTAGCACCCGAAACAAAGATCGTGATGTTCACGGCGTCGGATCGTGTCGATCACGTAATAGCCGCGCTGGACGCCGGAGCCGATGGTTACGTTCTGAAAGGCAGTTCTCTCGAAGAGCTTCTTCTCGCAGTCGAGGACATCAAAGCGGGGAAAACGTATGTATCGCCCTCCCTATCGAGCAAGATGATTCAGTCATTCCGCCAGAAGGCTGAAACACAGCGGAAGCGTGTTGATCTTTCTTTGCGCGAGGAACAAATAATCAGATTCTTGTCGGAAGGACTTCCGAACAAGACCATAGCGATACGGCTAAACATTAGCGAGAAAACCGTAAAGCATTACATGACTGGGCTGATACAGAAACTGGAAGCGCGTAACCGCTTGGAGGTGGTGATGAGAGCACAGCGAATGGGGTTGCTTCCCAAAGCAGCCATGGAGCGCACGTCAAACTTTCATTGACGGGCTTTGACGTCACCATTCGATCTGGTCATCGGCAGCTCGATCTCGAGAATGGCCCGCCCATCCACTATCCGGAAATCAGCAGACCCATGAAACGACTGGACCCGGTTCCGTATGCCCTTTAGACCGAGACGAGGTCGAGCGGCGTCCGTTGAACTGGAAGACTCCAAGGCGTCGTTTTCCACGGTGATCTCGATCTTTCCGGCACTTGAGCCGACCTCAACCGCTTGTCCACGCCCCCCAGCGTGCCGGTAGCCATTGTTGAGGCCTTCTTGTATCACTCGGTACATGCATGCTCGTAGTTCTGGCGATAAGCCCTCGGGCAGAGTCTTGAACGAGAGCCTTACCTCGCTGCCTGTCAAGCGCTGATGGAGATCGACCACCGTTCTCACGGTATCTTGGGTGTTCAGTGTCTCGATATCAGGCAAGATGAGCCCGTGTGATATCCGGCGCAACTCGCTAAGGGCACTCTGAATGAGGTCTGCGACCTTATTCTCCCCCCGAGGTGCACCACCCTGCTCTTTCTTTTCGAAGCCAGCATGCAGAGCAGCTAAGGTCAGAACTTGGATTGGTCCATCATGGATTTCAGATCCAATCTGGCTCAGAAGTCTCTCACCGCTCTTCAATGCTTGACGATGAGCCTCTTCGGCAGAGGCGATGAGATTGCGATTCTGCAGTAGGAGCGCAGAACGCTTTCTATAATTGGAGGAAATTTCACTGCGCTGTTTCTGAAGTGTCCGCGCCGCCTCTCTCACGATGAAAGTAAGGATGGCGACGAGGGTTGCGAGCGCGGCTAACCGGATTGCCCAGGAACCGGATAATATCTCGAACGCGATGGCGTCTACGCGACCGTAATCTTCATAAAATTCCCCTACTGCGATGACCTGCCCGTCGCGATCTCTCAGTGGAATGTAGATTTCGTGAAGATCGGCCGTTCCTGCGAATGAGTCGCCATCCTCGAAATCAGAACCAAGCTCCCCGTTGACCGCCATTTGGAACTCGTCACTGTCAGCGCGTGCGTGCAGATCGAGATCTTTGTAGCCGTAGATTTGACTTCCATCCAAACGCCAGATCTTCACGTCAGCGATCTGCAGAGCAAGGCCCGTGCTCTCGATAACTTCGTCAAGTTCACGTTTGATGTTCGCGGGGACGGAGCCATCCGCTTGAAAGGCGTCGACGAACGGGCCGATGATTCCCCGCATATACGTCACGGCGACCTCGGTCCTTACGTCCCTTAGATTTTCTCGCAGAAGGTGCGCTTGCGCGGTACCGGCCACGATTAGGACAAGGAGCGTCCACGAAGTGCTCGCCACCACGAAACGGCCTGTCAGGCCAAGACGCTTCCAATAATTGCGGATCGAAGATTCGAGCGCCCATAACATAAAAGCATCCTATTTGCATCGGCCTTTGGGCCTACAGTTTCATCAGACTTTAGTCTGAATCATTGTCAGACTTTCCGACCTATCAGCCGCTCATGTGACCTCATACCGTTGGGTCATGGTGCAGTTGTAGAAGCCGTTACCGAGTTTGTTCACGGCTCGATGCTCCCTCTCCATCAGACTTCTCTGATTCAGAGAAGCAATAGAACTCGCTTGTCTATTCAAAATTCCTCTGGGAGGAGAATTCATCATGGCCGTTAAACTTAACAAGAACGATCTCGATTTCATCCTCCGCCAGATCAAAATCGCTGAGGCGCACGCCGCCGGAATTCCGCTTACCGAGATTTACGTGGACGCGGCAGGCAATATCGTACCGAGCGGAACGGAGGGCGCCAAGCTCGCGATATCCGATCCGCACGTCCCCTATGGCCTGCGCACCGTCGACGGATCGTACAACAACCTCATCGAGGGTCGTGAGTACTGGGGCGCCGCCGACCAGGCGATGCCGCGCCTTCTCACGGCCAACTACCGTGACGATGAGGACAACGACCAGATGCCGCTCGGCGATCCGACGAATCCGACCACTCAGTTTGTCACCAACACGGACTACGGTCAGCCCGGCCACGTCGTCGACGCCGATCCGCGGATCATCTCGAACCTGGTCGTCGATCTGAGCGTCAACAACCCGGCCGCCGTCGACGCATGGTTCAACAACGAGGCCGCCGTCGCTGCATGGCACGAGATCCACGGCGAAGACATGATCCCGGTTCTGCCGGGCGAAGGCGCCGTCGAGCTCGACGTCTTGAACGCCGGCTTCGACCAGCAATCGCTGGCCAACGGCGAACCCAACGTCAACGAGGATGCAGTTCGCGGAAACTGGACGCTTGGCGCGCCGGTCGGTTGGGCTCTGACCGGCAGCGGCGGCACGTTTGCGCCGACCGATTTCGTTATCGACCAAGCGGGAATGACGGGCGAGAACGTGGCCTGGTTCCAGAGTGGCGCGGTACTGTCTCAGGACGTTGGTACGATAGGCGACAACACCAGCCATTCGCTGTCCTTCCGCTTTGGCAACCGCAGCGACAATCCGCTCGCAACAGGCGTCGCCCGCCTCGTCGCCATCGACGAGCTTGGCAACGCCACCGTCGTCTCGCAGGTGAACTTGCCGGCGCCGGCCGACGGCACATGGGCCGACGTCAACCTGTCGGCTAGCGAGGCACAGCTTGCCGCCCATGTCGGCTCGGAGCTTCGTGTCGAGATCTCCCATACCGGTGGTGGTCAGGCGCTGATCGACAACGTCGAGCTGAGCGCATCGAGCGGGAATCGCATCGAGATCACCGACGAGGATCTGGCGACCCTGCCGAACATCGCTCCGGATGACGGCATTTCGGCGCCATTCAACGCATGGATGACCTTCTTCGGCCAGTTCTTCGATCATGGCCTCGACCTCATCACCAAAGGTGGCAACGGTACCGTTTTCATCCCGCTTCAGGCGGATGACCCGCTCGTTGTCTCGGGCCAGGTGCCGCCGCACATGCAATTCATGGTGCTGACGCGCTCGACACCGACCGAGGGGCCGGACGGCAGCATGACGGAGGGGAAGAACGTCACAACGCCCTTCGTCGACCAGAACCAGACCTATACCTCGCACGCCTCGCACCAGGTCTTCGTCCGTGAATACGAGATGGTTGACGGCAGGCCGATTTCGACCGGCCACCTGCTGGACGGCGCGAACGGCGGACTGGCGACCTGGGCCGAAGTGAAGGTGCAGGCGGCCGAGAAGCTGGGCATCGCCCTTGCCGACGGCGACGCCGTCAGCATCCCGCTGATCCTGACCGACGCCTACGGCGAGTTCGTCCGCGGACCGAACGGCTTCCCGCAGGTCGTGCTGGGCGTCGGGCCGGACGGGATCCCGAACACTGCCGACGACATCGTCGTCGAGGGCGATCCGGAAAACCCGATTAACACCTTCACGGTGCAATCGGAGGACGGCTCGCTGACCGGCGCGGTCCGGATCGGACACGCCTTCCTTGACGACATCGCCCACGCTGCAAACCCGGTCGACAGCCAAACCGGATTGTTGAAGGCGGAAGGTACTTATGACTCCGAGCTTCTCGGCCGCCACTTCATCACGGGCGATGGGCGCGGCAATGAGAACATCGCGCTGACTTCGGTCCACCATGTGTTCCACTCCGAGCACAACCGACAGGTCGAAGATCAGAAGAAGACGATCCTCGAAACCGGCGACCTCGAAATGCTGAACGAGTGGCTGGCGGTCGACGTCAGCGAGGTTCCGACGGACCCGGCGGTGATCGCGACGCTGTCGTGGGACGGTGAGCGTCTGTTCCAGGCTGCGCGCTTCGCGACCGAGATGCAGTACCAGCACCTCGTGTTCGAAGAGTTCGGCCGGAAGATCAATCCGAACATCGACCCGTTCGTCTTCAACGCGGTGACCGACATCAACCCGGCGATCTTCGCCGAGTTCGCGAACGTCGTGTACCGGTTCGGCCACTCGATGCTGACCGACAACATGCCGCGCGTGTTCGTCGACGAGACCACGGGTGAAGTGTCGACCGACGACATGGGTCTCATCCAGGCGTTTCTCAACCCGGACGTCTTCAAGCGCGATGGGAACGACAACGAGATATCGGCCGACGAGGCCGCGGCGGCAATCGTTCGCGGCATGACGACTGAGCGCGGAAGTGCGATCGACGAGTACGTCGTGAGTTCGCTGCGGAGCAACCTGCTTGGCCTGCCGCTCGACCTGCCGGCGCTGAACATCGCGCGTGGCCGTGAGACCGGGATGCCAACGTTCAACGACGCCCGGGCCGAGCTCTACGGGCAGACCAACTCGGTCTGGCTGAAGCCCTACGAGAGCTGGGCGGACCTTGCCCAAAACCTGAAGACGCCTATGACGGTCGTAAACCTCATCGCGGCATACGGCCTGCATGAGACGGTTACCGGGGCTACGACGCTTGCTGACAAGCGCGCCGCTGCGTTCGACCTGGTGTTCGGCAGCGAGAGCCTGAACGATACCGATCGGCTCGACTTCATGCTGTCGCGCGGCGAATGGAACGCCGCGAACAATGGTCTGAACGAGATCGATCTCTGGGTCGGCGGCCTGGCTGAACGCATCATGCCCTTCGGCGGCATGCTGGGGTCGACCTTCTCGGCCATCTTCGAGGCGCAGATGGAAGCGCTGCAGTTCGGCGACCGGTTCTACTATCTGACGCGGACGCAGGGACAGAACCTGCTCAACGAGCTGGAAGAGAACGCGTTCGCCAAGATCATCATGGCGAACACCAACCTCACGCTGCCCGGACCGGACGGCATCAAGGGGACCGAGGACGACGTTACCCCGCACCACATCGGGATCGACGTCTTCGCCGACTACGACTTCGTCCTCGAGGTCAACAAGGCGAATCAGCTGATCGAGGATCCGGAGGGCAACGACCCGATCCTCGAGGCGCTTGGCCGCAAGAAGGTCCTGCGTGACGATCTGACGACTTCGGAGGTGGAGACCAACTACATCAAGTTCACCGGTGGCGAGCACATCGTTGTCGGCGGCACCAACGATGACGACACGATCATCACCGACGACGGCGACGACGCGATCTGGGGCGACGCCGGCGACGACTACATCGAGAGCGGCTTCGGCGTCGACCTGGTGAACGGCGGCTACGGCAACGACATCATTTTGGACGCCGGCGACGAAGGCGACTTCCTGAAGGGCGACGAAGGCGACGACGTGATGGCTACCGCCAACGGTCTCGACGTCCTGATGGGCGGCGAAGGCAAGGACGCGATCTTCCTCGGCGCAGACGCGTCTGAGGTCTTCGGCGGCGAAGGCGATGACTTCATCGTCGGCGGCGAAGGCGCGGATTTCCTCCTGGGCAACGAGGGCGACGACTGGATCGAGGCCGGTAAAGGCTTCGACACGACCGCGGGCGATAATTCCGAGCTGTTCTTCAACTCGCGCATCCTCGGTCACGACGTCATGTTCGCAGGCTCGGACGAGCATGATTTCGACGCCGAATCGGGCGACGACATCATGGTTCAGGGCGAAAGCGTCATGCGCAACGAGGGCATGTTCGGCTTCGACTGGGTCTCCTTCCAGGGCAATGTGCGTGACGCCTATGCCGACATGCGGATCAGAATCTTCACGACCGAGGAGGAAGACATTCTGCGCAACCGGTTCGATAAGGTCGAAGGCCTTTCGGGCTGGAACGGCGACGACCAGCTGTTCGGCGACGAGCGAACCTCCGCGGATGCCGTACCGGACGAGATCGTCGACTTTGCGACCGTCGCTGCCAACGAGGCGACATTCTTCGGTGACGGCCTGAGCCAAGCCGGCGTCGACCGGATCGACGGTCTCAGGGAGTGGCTCGGCGATCTGATCGAAAATGCTCCGACCGGTATGACGGCGGACGATCTTGAGCAGGCTATCTCTTGGGACAGCGGAAACTTCATTATGGGCGGCCGGGGCAACGACCGCATCCAGGGTAATGGTGGCGACGACGTCATCGATGGCGACCGGTGGCTGAACGTCCGGATCAGCATCCGCGATCCTGAGACGCAGGAAGAGCTGGGGACCGTGACCACCATGCGTCACGTCTTCTCGCAGGCGGATGTCGATGCCAACACCGCGCAGCAGGCATGGGTTGGTCGGTCGGTCTTCGAGATGCTCATCGATCGCACGATTGCACCGACCAACATGCACATCGTCCGCGAAATCCTGAATGATGAAGGGGATGCGGCCTCGAGCTTCGACACCGCCGTCTTTCGCGGCAACATCTCGGAATACGTGATCGAGGGCGCCGGCGTCGGCGGCCAGAACTTCAGCGACGTGGACGGCGACGGCTTCGTCGAGATCCGTCACATCGATCCCCTCGCCGGTGACGGCGTGACCGTCGGGATCGACGGCACAGACTATCTGAGGGGGATCGAGCGTCTTGAGTTCGCCGATGCCACCATCGACCGCGAGGCCGGGCTCGATAACCTGCCGGAGGGCACGCCGACGCTTCAGGCGCTGACCAATGTCGACGGCGAACTGGTCTTCCAGGCGGGTCTGCCGATCCGAGTGGCGACCAATGCCGATGGCTCGCTTGCCGGTGTCACCGACTCAGACAACGAGAATGGCGGTGCGATCACCAACTTCACTGTGGCATGGCAGATCGAGGATCCCGCGGGCAGCGGCGTCTTCGTCGACGCTTTGGCGGCCGGTGTGACGTTCACCCCCGATGGCGACCCTGTCATCGGGCTGGACGGCGAGCGGGTCCGCGCGGCGATCACCTATACCGATGGCGCGGGCCGGCGGACGACAGTCGTGACCGAACCTTCGGAGCCGCTCGATCCGGCGACGGATCTGACGGACGCCAACGGCGACCTGCTCTTTGTTGGATCGCATGCGATCGACATGAGCGACCCCGTAAACGCAGGCTTCGTGACGGCCTTCGTCGGCTCGGACGGCATGGACAATATCGTCGGAACCCCCGGTGACGACGTCATCGTCGGCCTCTCGGGCGAAGACACGCTCGACGGCGGCGCCGGCGACGACCTGCTTGCGGGTCAGGGCGGCGACGACACTCTTATCGGAGGCGGCGGGAACAACGTCTTCGAAGGGGGCGACGGGGTCGACACGGCAGTCGTGGACTACAACGCGGCGGATGCGGAGTTCTTCCTGACGCCGACCGGCAGCCTTGAAACGGCGATCGGCGCAATCGAGGACGAGTTCATCGACATCGAGCGCATCCGGTTCGACGACGGTGAGGAGCTGACCATCCGGCAGGCCGAAAACCGCATCGCCGACTTCCAGCGGGGCAACGGACAGGACAACGAGCTCGATGGCACAGCAGCCGACGATACGATCCGTGGTCTCGGGGGAGCCGACACCATCCGCGGCGGCGGCGGGAGAGACTTGCTCCTTGGCGACGGCGGTGCCGATCTCCTGAACGGTAACGGGGACGATGATACCCTCGCAGGTGGACGCGGTAACGACACCGTAAACGGCGGCGCGGGAGACGACACCGTGTTCTGGTTTACCGGCGACGGCCGCGACGTGGTCAACGGCGGCGGCGGGACTGACGCCTTGTCGGTGAACGGTGATGAGGCACTCGCGGAGACATTCCGCATCTACACTCGCGATGCTGCGATTGCGGCAGGCCTGAACCCCGGAGGCGCAGCCACCGAAATCGTCATCACACGCACGATCAACGGTGCAGCTGACACAAACGCAGATCGAATTGCTCTGGTCAGGAATGTCGAAGAGCTGGAGATCAATACGCGGCCGATCGGCGGTGCGGGCGAGGCCCGCGGCGATGCGGTCCAGATTTTCGGCGACTTCAGCACGACCTCGCTGGCGCTCAACACGATCACGATCGATGGCCAGGCCGGCGATGACACGGTCGACATCACGAACCTGCAGTCAGCGCACCGCATCGTGTTCAAATCCAATGGAGGCAAGGACACGGTTATCGGGACACTACGCCCGCAGGACGTAATCGAACTGGCTCCAGGGTCCGAGATGTCGGACTACGCTTTGATTGAAAAAGATGGAATGACCACCCTGTCGAACGGGCGCCATACGGTGAGCTTCCCTTCGAATGGCATCCCAACGTTCAAGTTGGCAACCGGCGAGGTTGTCGGCCTCGAGGCCACCCGCGGCGCTTTCACCTTGACTGCCCGCGACCTTGAAGGACTGAAGAATCTGGTCAATGGTCGTCCGGCCTTTGAGGGTGACGACGACACCGAAGGCGCTGCCGGGGTACGCGAACTGCTCGGCCGCAACAACAACGAGAACAACCCGGAATTCGGCTCGGCGGACGAAGTCTTCATTCGCCTGACCGAGGCCCGCTACGGCGAATACGACGCAACGATCAACAACCGGGCCGTCAACCCGATCTTCGCTGGGCTCGACCCACGCGAGATCAGCAACATCCTCGGCGTTCAGGAAGCTGATCTGGCGCCAGCGAAGTCGGGCGCAAACACCTTCTTCATGGCGTTCGGCCAGTACTTCGACCACGGCCTCGACTTCTTGCCCAAAGACTCTCTGAACGGAGTGATCGAGATCGGCGGGCCCGGTTCGGCCCGCGCCCCAGGCGTCGACAATCCGGCCGACCTCACACGCGGCAAGGTGCATGTGATCGACGAAAACGGGATCCCGCAGCATCTCAACAAGGCTTCGCCCTTCGTCGATCAGAACCAGGCATACGGTTCGAACGAGCTCGTCGGCCAGTTCCTCAGGGAGAGCGACGGTGCTCAGGGCTTCGGCATGCGGCTGCTGGCCGGTGCCGACGACCCGTCCAATCCCGAATTCCGGCTCTTGCCGACGCTGCGTGAGCTGATCGAGCATCATTGGGAAGCGAACACGATCTTCCGGGATCCTTCGCTGCCGAACGGGGCGATCAGCTTCCGGGAATACTTCACCGACTTCCCGATCTCGGAAGGCGTCACCGGCAACCTCTTCGACGAGGCAACGGGCGCTTACGATCCGGACGTCGTGAACCATCTGGTGTCGGACTTCATGGGCGGAGGCTATCCGCTGCTCCTCGACACCAACCCGTTCATCAATCTCCTCGACCACTACATCGCCGGCGACGGGCGGGCGAACGAGAACTTCGCACTCACCTCGATGCACACAGTGTGGGCGCGCAACCATAACTTCCACGTCGAAACGCTCATGGAGGCTGGCTTCGAGGGCACGTCGGAAGAGTTCTTCCAGGCCGCCAAGATGCTCAATGAGGCGGAGTACCAGCGCGTCGTCTTCGATGAATTCGCCGACTTCCTGATCGGCGGCATCCGAGGCAGCGGCAGCCACGGCCACGACGAGTACAACCCCGACGTCGATGCCCGCATCTCCCACGAGTTCGCAGCCGCGGTCTACCGCGTGGGCCATTCGCTGGTCGGCCAGACCATGACCGTCATTGGCCCGGACGGGCAGCCGCGAGAGGTCGCCCTCTTCGACGCCTTCCTCAATCCGACCAACGAGGCGGGTGCCTTCACGGGTCCGCTGCCTCCGGGCTACGTGCCGCAGCCGGGCTACGCACAGCTTGGTGTGGGCGCGATCCTGAGCGGTACCGCCATTCAGCCGGCCGAGGAGGTGGACTTCAACATCGTCGATGCGATCCGCACGACCTCGTTCGGATCAATGCCGACCTGTTCTCCTTCAACGTCGCTCGCGGCTGGGACATCGGGCTGGGCACGCTGAACCAGGTCCGCGCTGATCTGAAGGCTTCCAACGATCCCTATATCAAGGAGGCGGTGGAACTCGCCGGCAACCTCGACCCCTATACGTCCTGGGAAGACTTCCAGGTACGCAATGGCTTGAGTGACGACATCATCGCGCAGATGATGGAAGCCTATCCGGACCTCGTCCTGTCGACGCCGGAAGAGATCGCCGCCTTCGTCGCGGTCAACCCCGACATCGCTCTTATGGACGGGCCGAACGGCAGCAAGATCGTCAGCGGCATCGACCGTGTGGATCTGTGGGTCGGTGGTCTCGCCGAGAAGCACGTGATGGACGGAATAGTCGGCCAGACCTTCTGGGTGGTGCTGCACGAGCAGTTCGACCGGCTGCAGGAAGGTGACCGGTTCTATTATCTCGACCGCTTCGACAACTTCGACTTCTACGAGACCTTCGTGGACGGTCAGGACTTCTCCGACATCGTGGCGCGGAACACCGGCCTGACAGGTCTTCCCGAGGATATATTCGTTGCCGACCTCGACGACGATGAGGATCGGGACGACGACGACGACCACGACAACGATGAAGATGACGACGACGTCGACACCGGTACGGACGACGACGGAGACGACGACGGCACCGGCACCGGTACGGACGACGATGGAGACGGCACCGGCACCGGCACGGACGACGATGGAGACGACGACGGCACCGGCACGGACGATGGCGGAGACGGCGACGGCACGGACGACCGCGGCGCTTTCACCTTGACTGCCCGCGACCTTGAAGGACTGAAGAATCTGGTCAATGGTCGTCCGGCCTTTGAGGGTGACGACGACACCGAAGGCGCTGCCGGGGTACGCGAACTGCTCGGCCGCAACAACAACGAGAACAACCCGGAATTCGGCTCGGCGGACGAAGTCTTCATTCGCCTGACCGAGGCCCGCTACGGCGAATACGACGCAACGATCAACAACCGGGCCGTCAACCCGATCTTCGCTGGGCTCGACCCACGCGAGATCAGCAACATCCTCGGCGTTCAGGAAGCTGATCTGGCGCCAGCGAAGTCGGGCGCAAACACCTTCTTCATGGCGTTCGGCCAGTACTTCGACCACGGCCTCGACTTCTTGCCCAAAGACTCTCTGAACGGAGTGATCGAGATCGGCGGGCCCGGTTCGGCCCGCGCCCCAGGCGTCGACAATCCGGCCGACCTCACACGCGGCAAGGTGCATGTGATCGACGAAAACGGGATCCCGCAGCATCTCAACAAGGCTTCGCCCTTCGTCGATCAGAACCAGGCATACGGTTCGAACGAGCTCGTCGGCCAGTTCCTCAGGGAGAGCGACGGTGCTCAGGGCTTCGGCATGCGGCTGCTGGCCGGTGCCGACGACCCGTCCAATCCCGAATCCGGCTCTTGCCGACGCTGCGTGAGCTGATCGAGCATCATTGGGAAGCGAACACGATCTTCCGGGATCCTTCGCTGCCGAACGGGGCGATCAGCTTCCGGGAATACTTCACCGACTTCCCGATCTCGGAAGGCGTCACCGGCAACCTCTTCGACGAGGCAACGGGCGCTTACGATCCGGACGTCGTGAACCATCTGGTGTCGGACTTCATGGGCGGAGGCTATCCGCTGCTCCTCGACACCAACCCGTTCATCAATCTCCTCGACCACTACATCGCCGGCGACGGGCGGGCGAACGAGAACTTCGCACTCACCTCGATGCACACAGTGTGGGCGCGCAACCATAACTTCCACGTCGAAACGCTCATGGAGGCTGGCTTCGAGGGCACGTCGGAAGAGTTCTTCCAGGCCGCCAAGATGCTCAATGAGGCGGAGTACCAGCGCGTCGTCTTCGATGAATTCGCCGACTTCCTGATCGGCGGCATCCGAGGCAGCGGCAGCCACGGCCACGACGAGTACAACCCCGACGTCGATGCCCGCATCTCCCACGAGTTCGCAGCCGCGGTCTACCGCGTGGGCCATTCGCTGGTCGGCCAGACCATGACCGTCATTGGCCCGGACGGGCAGCCGCGAGAGGTCGCCCTCTTCGACGCGTCCTCAATCCGACCAACGAGGCGGGTGCCTTCACGGGTCCGCTGCCTCCGGGCTACGTGCCGCAGCCGGGCTACGCACAGCTTGGTGTGGGCGCGATCTGAGCGGTACCGCCATTCAGCCGGCCGAGGAGGTGGACTTCAACATCGTCGATGCGATCCGCAACGACCTCGTTCGGATCAATGCCGACCTGTTCTCCTTCAACGTCGCTCGCGGCTGGGACATCGGGCTGGGCACGCTGAACCAGGTCCGCGCTGATCTGAAGGCTTCCAACGATCCCTATATCAAGGAGGCGGTGGAACTCGCCGGCAACCTCGACCCCTATACGTCCTGGGAAGACTTCCAGGTACGCAATGGCTTGAGTGACGACATCATCGCGCAGATGATGGAAGCCTATCCGGACCTCGTCCTGTCGACGCCGGAAGAGATCGCCGCCTTCGTCGCGGTCAACCCCGACATCGCTCTTATGGACGGGCCGAACGGCAGCAAGATCGTCAGCGGCATCGACCGTGTGGATCTGTGGGTCGGTGGTCTCGCCGAGAAGCACGTGATGGACGGAATAGTCGGCCAGACCTTCTGGGTGGTGCTGCACGAGCAGTTCGACCGGCTGCAGGAAGGTGACCGGTTCTATTATCTCGACCGCTTCGACAACTTCGACTTCTACGAGACCTTCGTGGACGGTCAGGACTTCTCCGACATCGTGGCGCGGAACACCGGCCTGACAGGTCTTCCCGAGGATATATTCGTTGCCGACCTCGACGACGATGAGGATCGGGACGACGACGACGACCACGACAACGATGAAGATGACGACGACGTCGACACCGGTACGGACGACGACGGAGACGACGACGGCACCGGCACCGGTACGGACGACGATGGAGACGACGACGGCACCGGCACGGACGATGGCGGAGACGGCGACGGCACGACCAACCCGCCGCCAGCTTCTTCGGGCGAGACCGGCAGGCTGGGAACGACAGGTGCCGACCTTCTGGTCGGGGAGGCCGGGGCCGACGTCTTGTCCGGGCTCGAGGGTGACGACTTGATCCTCGGCCAAGCAGGTGATGACACGCTCCTGGGCGGCGACGGCAACGACCTCGTGAAGGGCGGTGACGGCAAAGACGTCATCTTCGGCGGTGCCGGAGCTGATGATCTGTTCGGCGACGGCGGAGATGACATGATCTTCGGCGACGGCGGCGACGACCGGATCTTCGCCGGAGAGGGCAATGACGTCGCGGAGGGCGGCGCCGGGTCCGACACCGTCTATCTCGGAGCCGGCGACGACCGGGTCATCGCGAAGATGAACGACGGCGACGATGTCTACTGGGGCGAAGCGGGTGTGGATACCCTCGATCTCGCCGCGATCATCGGCGGTCTGTCCGTCGACCTGGGCAGTGGCGTCATGCAGCATGGTAGCGTTGCAAGTGCGGCCAGCGGTACGGACACGATCTTCGGCTTCGAGAACGTGGTCGCCGGATCCGGCGACGATACGATCATCGCATCGAACGTTGTGAACGTCATGGATGGCGGCGGTGGGAATGACACATTCGTCTTCAACTCCGCCGCGGCCGCAAACGGTGACACGATCGTCGGCTTCCAACCGGGCGACACGATCGACCTTTCCGGCATCGACGCCAACACCGGGGAGGCAGGGGATCAAAGCTTCTCGCTGGTGAGCGGTGGCTTCACGGCTATCGGCCAGGTCATGGTGACGCATGAGACGCGTGACGATGGCGAGTACACGGTCGTGACCGCGCATTTGAGTGACGATAGCGCCGACGACTTCAGCATCGCGTTGACGGGCCGGCACAATCTGACAGCCTCCGACTTCAACGGCGTCAGCTGACGAGGCGACGAACCTTTCGGGGGCGTCGCGACGTCGCCCCCGATCTTCAGGAAACATGTCCGGCGCCCAGCGCCAGCACGGCCGAAGACTTCGCGCGATGCGTATGTGCCGGTTTGTGAAAGATTGGGCGGGGACTTCTTGGGTGGGACACCGGTGCCATGGCGAAGAAGCGCAAAAAACTGAAGAGCGGAAAGGCCCTCATGACCGAGAAGATCGGTCGCTACCGGGGCCTTGCGATCTTCCTCCTTCTCCTTTCAGGGGTCATCAACGTGCTGGCGCTCACCGGCGCGTTCTACATGCTTCAGATCTATGACCGAGCTCTGACGAGCGGTAGTGTACCGACGCTTGTCGCGATCTCGGTCCTGGCCATCGGCCTTTATCTCTTCCAAGGCTTCTTCGATGTCCTGAGATCACAAATCCTGATCCGCTTCGGCGCGCGGATGGATGCGCGTCTAGCCCCTCTCGCCCATGAGGTGGTCGTTGAGATGCCCCGCTACGGCTACTCGACCACGGAAGCGCTGGAGCGCGGCCGCGATGTCGACACAGTGCGCAATTTCGTGGCGAGCCCGGCACCCGGCGCGCTCTTCGATCTGCCGTGGATGCCTTTGTTTCTTATCTTCGTGTTCATGCTCCACCCGCTTCTGGGCCTTCTGACCTGCGCGGGCGCTCTCGTCTTGATCGCACTGACAACTCTGACCGGAGCGTTGACGAAGAACTCGGCCGCCGAAGTGCAGAAGGCCGCCGTCCAGCGCGGAAATCTGGCCGACTGCCACGCCCGGAACGCAGATATCCTGCGCGCCATGGGCTTTGCAGGACGCGCGGTGGCGCGCTTCGAGGCGGCGAACGAGAAGCATCTGCAGCTTCAGACTCGCACGAGCGACATCTCGGGCTCCTTCGCCGGGCTGTCGAAGGTCCTGCGCATGATGCTGCAGTCGGCGCTTCTGGGTCTCGGCGCATATCTCACGATCCAAGGTGACCTGTCGGCCGGTGCGATCATCGCTTGTTCGGTGGCTTCTGCCAGGGCACTTGCGCCAATCGACGTGATCCTTGGCCAATGGAAGAACATGGTGTCGGCACGGCGCAGCTTCGATCGTCTTCAGGAGACTATAGAAGCCATGGACGACGACAGTAAGTTTCTCGAGCTTCCCGCCCCGACAAAGTCGATAAAGGTCGAGAACATCACAATAGTTGCCCCGGCAACTGGCGCGATCCTCGTCAGCGACGTCTCCTTCGAGGTCAAGGCAGGTCAGGCCCTCGGACTGATCGGCCCGAGCGGTGGTGGCAAGACGTCACTGGCGAAGGGGCTCGTCGGGGTCTGGCCGCTTCTCAGGGGCCATGTGCGCCTTGACGATGCCGATCTCGATCAATGGCGCCCCGACGTACTGGGCCAGAGCATTGGATATCTGCCCCAAGACGTCGCGCTGCTCGACGGCACTATTGCCGAAAACATCGCGCGGTTCGATCCCGAGGCCGATCCGGGCTCCATCATCTCGGCCGCCAGGGTAGCGGGTGTCCACGAGATGATTGTGCGCTTGCCTGCAGGCTACCAAACCGAACTCGGTCCGAACGGCACCTCTCTCTCCGCCGGACAAAGGCAGCGGATCGGCCTGGCTCGTGCGCTCTACGGCAATCCGTTTCTCCTTGTTCTCGACGAGCCGAATTCCAATCTCGATGCAGAAGGGGAAGCAGCGCTCACCGAGGCCATCAAGGCCGTGCGCGAACGAGGCGGCTTGGCGGTCGTCATTGCGCATCGTCCGAGTGCGTTGGCTGCGGTGGATCTCGTCGCAGTCGTTCAGAACGGTAAGCTGACAGCGTTCGGGCCCAAGAATGATATTCTTGGAGCCGCCGCGAGACCAACCCCCTTCCCGTCTATTCACGGCGGCGCTGCCGCCAATGCCGCCCGCGCCGTGGCCTCACCTTCGAAGTGATGGGAGGTCGAGATGGAACAACCCCTTCGGATCGGTATACCTCGGGGCGACGAGGCAGAAGCACCGAAGACCCGGTTCGAGGCCAACGAACCGACGACGAAGTTTCGATCGATATCGGTGCTCCCCTTCATCATGGGTGGTTTCTTCTGGATCCTCGGCAAGATCTTCAGCGACCGCGAGGAAACTGTTGCTGACGAGGAGACGCCGAACGGCTCGCCAGATCCGCAACAGGAGCCAACCCCGGAGCAAGCTGTCACTGCGCCTTCGGTCGATGGATCCGACGAGGCGACAGCGCAGAACGTAGTCCGGATCATCGATTATCTCGATTCTCTGTCCGGGCGCGCGACTGCGTCTCCTGTGAATGGTTCGAGCGCGGCGCTCTCGTTTCTGTCTTCGGACAATGCTCTCGGTTCCAATACATTCCTGAACCAGAGCGCAAGAAGTGCCGTCAATGGCGTGTCGGAGAGCGGCGATCTGCCGCCGTCATTGTCCTCTAACATTCCGAACGGAATTTCGGCCCCTTCGAGTGGCAATCCATCTGGCTCACCCGTACCTTCGGACGGGGGTCAGAATGGGATTCCTTTCCCTCCCCCGGTAGAGGTCGGGCCCACCGAGCCGCAACCGACCCATCCCAGCAACCCACCCGCAAACGGTGGCGGAGGAACGAGCGATCCGGAGGAAGATGACGAGGACGACATCCTCACGCCTCCGGGGCGCACGAACCGTCGTCCGGTTCTGTTGGGGCCTGTCTACCTGAACGACGGTCGGATGAATGTCTCGGTCACCATCACGATGTCGATGCTTCTGCTGGGGGCGAGCGACGCTGACGGAGACACGCTCATCGTCCGAAACCTGGTTGCGGATGGAGGGGAATTGGTCCGGGTCGGGCTCGAGCGTTGGCTATTCACACCGGACGAGAACTCGGTGGCACCGATCGTCTTCCGCTACGACGTCTCCGATGGAACCGAAGCGGTCCAGCAAATTGCGCATTTGCGCATACTTCCCGGCACGGACAATGAGATCGTCGGCACCGATGGCGATGACATTCTGCTTGGCACTCCTCTTGTCGATGTGATGGACGGTCGCGGCGGCGACGACATCATCTACGGGCGCGAAAGCAACGATGTCATTTACGGCGGCAGCGGCAACGATCGTCTGATCGGAGGAGATGGCGACGACACAATCTACGGTGGCGCTGGCAACGATATCCTTTTCGGCGGTTCAGGGAATGACGTTCTGTTCGGCGAAGACGGCGATGACATCCTCTATGGCGAAGAGGGTGACGACGTGCTCGACGGCGGCGCTGGCAACGACACCCTGTATGGGGGCGCCGGCAACGACGCGCTCGACGGTGGCAGCGGTGACGACGCACTCTACGGCGATGCCGGCGATGACGTCCTAGAGGGGGGCACAGGCGAAGACTCGCTTCACGGCGGCCTCGGCAATGATGTCCTCCTCGCAGGCAGTGGAAACGATCGTCTTCGTGGCGACGACGGCGACGACCATCTCTACGGCGACGAAGGCCAAGACATTCTCGATGGTGGAGACGGTACCGATACGCTTCATGGAGGCGCCAACGACGACGAAATCGACGGCGGCAGCGGCAATGACCGGCTCTACGGTGATGAGGGCGACGACATCCTCGAAGGGGGCGTTGGCAACGACACCCTGTATGGCGGCACCGGCGACGACGAACTCGACGGCGACGAAGGCGACGACCATTTGTACGGCGGTGGAGGCGACGACATTCTCGATGGTGGAGACGGCACCGATACGCTTTATGGCGGCGCCAACGACGACGAACTCGACGGCGGCGCCGGCAATGACCGGCTCTACGGCGGTGGAGGCGACGACATCCTCGAAGGAGGCGTTGGCGACGACGTTCTGCATGGCGGCGAAGGCAATGATGCTCTGTGTGACGACGCGGGGATCGACTACCTGTACGGCGGTGAGGGCGACGACCACTTCTATGCGATCTCCGACGGCGTCGTCGACGAATATCGAGGGGGCGAAGGTTCGGATACCCTCGATCTCGGGGATCTGATCCTCGATTCGCTGATCGATCTTCCGAATGGCACCCTCTGGATCGCCGATCAGGAAGAGGCGCAATTCTTCGAGATCGAAAATGTTGTCGGCGGCCGCGGTCACGACCGCCTGGTCGCGGACGCCGACGTCAACGTGATGGTCGGGAATGGCGGCGATGATATCTTCGTCTTCCGCAAGATCGAGGCCCTCAGCAATGATGGCGGACCGAGCGACCGTATTCGCGACTTCGGGCCCGGTGATCGGATCGACCTCTCGCGTATCGACATCGAAAGCGACGACTTCGGCAGCCGCAAGCTCTTCTTCGCCGGCGCGTGTACCGAGAGCATCGAAGACATCGGATCCCTGACATTCAGACATCGGCTGCTCGACGACGGGCGAGAACAGACGGTCATCATCGCGCAACTGGATTCCGATCCGGAAGCAGACGCGGAGATCGTTCTGGACGGCCGGCATGAACTGACTGCTGCCGACTTCATCCTGGCCGAACGCAACTTCGAGAACCAGACCTGACACGACACCGGGCCGGAGAGGCGGCGTGACCCGCTGAGGAACGTCCCGGCATCTAGGAGGACACGACAATGACCAAATCCGCCAACAACACGGCTCCGGCAGTCCGACGTCCTCGCGACAAGAGTTTCGGAATCGGCTCGCGGGTCTTTCTCGCAAGCACCTTCGCGATTTTGCTGGTCGTTGGCTGCGGTGGTTGGTCCGTCCAGGCAAAACTGTCCGGGGCTGTCATCGCGCAGGGCCAGGTCACCGTCCGGACCCAGGTAAAGGAAGTCCAGCATCGCGACGGCGGGATCATCAAGGAAATCCTCGTCGAACCGGGATCGACGATCGAAGCCGGAGATGTGTTGCTGCGCCTCGACGAAACCCAGACGAGGGCCGAACTTGGAGTGCTGCGCTCGCAGCTTGCAGAGCTTCGCGGTCGCAAGGCGCGTCTGATCGCCGAACGTGACGGTGCGGCTGAGGTCGTGGTCGAACGGGATGCCGAAGGAAACACGATTTCAGAAACAATTCTTAAGGGCGAGCAGCGGCTGTTCGGTGACAACCGCGCGACGCGGGACGCACAGCGCAAGCAGTTGCAGGCGCAGATCGATCAGTTTGCGGAACAAATACGGGCGCTGGAAGCCCAGCAGCAATCGAACGCTGCCGAACGCGCGCTCGTCGCCGACGATCTCGATCGCCTGATGCCGCTCGTTCGCAGGCAGGTGGTCGAAGCCAGTCGAACTCGAACGCTGGAGCGCGACATTGCTCGCCTGGACGGTCTGACCGGCGAGATCGCCGCGAACATTGCTCGGGTCCGGGGACAGATCAGTGAGTCGGAACTGAAGATAATTGAGCTCGACCAGCAGGTTCGTACCGATGCCCAGCGAGAATTGCGCGATGTGGAGGGCAAAATTGCTGAGCTTCGGGAAAGGGCGGTCGCAGCGCTCGACCGGATGGACCGGATGGATCTGCGGGCGCCAATCAGCGGCATTGTGAACGAAGTGCGGGTGCACACCATCGGGGGCGTCATCGCGTCCGCCGAAACGGTCATGACGATCGTGCCAGAGGGTGAGGAGCTTGTGGTCGAAGCACGCCTCTCGCCCGTCGATATCGATCAGGTCGAGCCAGGCCAAACCGCGAAATTGCGCTTCTCAGCCTTCAACCAGCACACCACTCCGGAAATCGCCGGAACCGTGGAGATCGTCGGCGCGGCGGCGAGCCTCGATCAGGCAACAGGCCAAGCCTACTATCTGGCAACCATTGGGATCCCGGACGATACCGTAATCAGCCGCAGGTCTCTCGTCCCCGGCATGCCGGTGGAAGTTTTCCTCCAAACCAAGGAGCGAACCGCGCTTTCCTATCTCGTCAAACCCTTCACCGATCAGATGCAACGGGCGCTCAGAGAGGAATGAGAGCTACAGCCAGATTGGCAGGAACAAGGGTCACGAAGTGGGTTGAGCCTGCCTATGTAGGCATCGCAAGCGATGGATGCTCGCGCAACAGGGCTTCAGTCGAGACTGAAACGACCACTTGATCGTGAGCCGACTTGAAGACGGAAAACGTTGATGAGGCCACGTGGTGGGCACGACTGGGATCGAACCAGTGACCCCCTCGGTGTGAACGAGGTGCTCTCCCGCTGAGCTACGCGCCCCTGTGAGACTGCAGTTCCGCCAAGTGAAACGGAGTCTTCGGACCAGCCGTCTATAAGCGTGCAGGGCGACGAGCGTCAAGCAGAGCTTCACGGATGCCCAGCGAAGTAATTGAGCTCGATAACTGCGATAACGGGTTTGGAGAATCCCTTATCTCAGTTCGCGGTTTCTCGCTCGCATTCGATCAACCCCTAGCGCTGCGAAAGGCGTCGAACTTACTCGTCGATATGCCGGTTCATGCCTAAAACGGCAGAGCCGGCAACGGTCTTCATACGCAACGCGTCCTCGTAGAAGTTTCAGTCAGAAACCCGGTGCAGGCCATTCCCGATCGGTCAGCGACTGCGTATAACGCCTGTCTTCGTTTCGGCATTTGCGTTGAACTAGAACAATACATCATCGCCTCAGTGTAGGCCTCGTGGTTATTCGCGGAAGTCGTACTTACGAGCGGGATGGCGTCAGTTTCTACGGTTTGGGTTGTCCCTCCCCGTTCAGCAGACCGGGTTCACTTTTGGAAAAGGCAGGTCACCTGGCCGTCGATCTCGCGAACAATCACCGCGAGGCCGAAGATCTCGCCGATGATAGGCTCGGTCACCACCTCGCGCACCGGGCCCTGACAGGCGATGCGGCCGTTCTTCATGGCGACGATGCGGTCGGCATAAGCGGCCGCGAAGTTGATGTCGTGAATCACGACGACCACCGTCTTGCCGCGCTCGTCGGCGGCGCGGCGCATCAGGCGCATGATCTCCACCGCGTGGCGGATGTCGAGATTGTTGAGCGGTTCGTCGAGGAGGATGACGTCGGTGTCCTGCGCGAGGGCCATGGCGACGAAGGCACGCTGGCGCTGGCCGCCCGACATCTCGTCGAGAAAGCGTTCTGCGAATTCGTGAAGTCCGAGAAAGCCGATCGCCTCCTCGACCTTCTCCCGGTCGGCCGCCGACATCCGTCCCCTCGAATGGGGAAAGCGGCCGAAGCCGACGAGGTCGCGGACCGTAAGGCGTGAGACAACGACGTTCTCCTGGCGCAGGATCGCGAGACGGCGGGCGAGTTCGTCGCTTGGCGCCTTCGCCACGTCGAGCCCGGCCACGCGCGCCTGCCCTGCATCCATCGGCAGGAGCCGCGCGATCATCGAAAGAAGAGTGGATTTTCCCGCGCCGTTCGGACCGATGATCGCGGTGAGGCCCGAAGCGGGCAGCTCGAGGTCGACGTCGTCGACGACGAGTGAGCGGCCATAGCGTTTGGAGATGCCGGCGGCCTCGATCATGCGGTGCCTTTCTTGAGGAGAAGCGCGAGGAACACGATGCCGCCCGCGAATTCGACCACCATGCCGAGGGCCGAATTGTAGCCGAGGCCGCGCTCGAGGATCGTCTGTCCGCCGACAAGGGCGATCACCGCGCAAAGGCTGGCGGCGAGAAGCATGACGGCGTGTCGGCGCGAGCCGACGAGGCTTCGGGCAAGGCTTGCGACGAGGAGGCCGAAGAAGGTGACCGGTCCGACGAGCGCGGTGGAGACGGCGACGAAGAGCGCGCAGAGCGCGAGCACCAGAAGCGTCGTCCGGCGATGGGCGATTCCCAGCGAGATGGCGGTGTCGCGGCCGAGCGCCAGAACGTCCAGCGTAGGCAGAAGGCGCGCCGTCGCGAGCGTTGCGGCCCCGATCACCAAGGCCGCGACTCCGAGGAGGGACACGTCGACGGTGTTGAAGCTTGCAAACATCAGGTCCTGAAGGACGACGAAATCGTTCGGATCGATCAATCGCTGCATGAGCTCGGCGAGCGAGCGGAATAGAACGCCGAGGACGAAGCCGATGAGAAGGAGGCGGTGGATGTCGCGCGCGTGGCTCGAGAGCAGCGTGCCGTAGAGAAGGCAGGCGAAGCCGACGAGGATCGCCGTCTCCACCGCGAAGAGCAGGACCGAATCGATCGTCACGGTGAAGGCCGCCCCTGCGGAGAAGACAAGGGCCGTCTGGAGAAGCCGGTAGAGCCAGTCGAAGCCCATGATCGAGGGCGTGAGGATGCGGTTCGCCGAGATCGTCTGGAAAAGGACCGTCGAGACCGCGATCGCGTGGCCGACGAGGACTATGGCGGCGAGCTTGGTGCCGCGATAGGAGAGGACGAACGCCCAGGAGCCGCGAGCGCCGAGGGTCATGAAAAGACCAATTGCAAGA
Organism: Fulvimarina pelagi HTCC2506; assembly: GCF_000153705.1. Classification (GTDB taxonomy): domain Bacteria; phylum Pseudomonadota; class Alphaproteobacteria; order Rhizobiales; family Rhizobiaceae; genus Fulvimarina; species Fulvimarina pelagi. The sequence continues at coordinate 3,168,491 of NZ_DS022272.1, read as the reverse complement.
AGTGCGAGAGCGGTAAGGGCGAGGAGCATCGTGCGGTTCTCGGCAAAGCCGCCATCGCTCGTGCATGTCGGCTGTACGTTCCGATCGTGTACTCTGCCGATCGCACGGTCCACGAGGGTGCTCGCTTCAGCCATGCGCCGTTCTCCGTCCGAAGAGGAGCGCGAGGAAGATAACGGCGCCGACCACGCCCATGGTCGTCCCGACGGGGATCTCGTAGGGCGCGCGTACCACGCGACCGATAATGTCGCAGAGGCAGACGAGCCCGGCGCCGCCGAGCGCGACATAGGGCACGGTCTTTCGGCCGTTGTCGCCTACGGCCATCGAGACGAGGTTCGGCACGACGAGCCCGACGAAGGGGATCGCCCCGACCGAGACCATGGTGACCGCGGAGACAAGGGAGACGAGAACGAGGCCGATAAAGACGGTCTGGCCGTAGGAGAGTCCGAGACCGACGGCGACGTCCCGCCCCATGCCGGCGAGCGTGAAGCGGTCGGCGAAGAGGATCGCCAGCGCAACGAGGCCGAGGGCGATCCAGAGGAGTTCGTAGCGTCCCGCAAGCACCATGGAGAAGTCGCCGAGCATCAACGCCCCGAGCGACTGCATCAGGTCGAAGCGATAAGCGATGAACTGGGCGCCTGCGCCGATGATCCCGGCGAGGATCAGGCCGACAAGCGGCACGAGAAGGCCGGAGTGCAGCTTCAGCCGGGCGAGGATCGCCATGAAGAGCCCCGCGCCGAGAAGACCGAAGCCAGCGGCGACAAGCATCTTGCCGAAGACGGGCGTCGCCGGGGCAAGGAGCGTGATCGCCAGCATGCCGAGGCTCGCCGATTCCGTGACGCCGACGGTCGAGGGTTCCACGAAGCGGTTGGAGCTCAGCATCTGCATGATGAGTCCGGCGACTGCGAGGCCAGCCCCCGCAAGGAGTACCGCGAAGGTGCGCGGGAACCGGCTGACGAAGAGAAGCTGGAGTTGATCCACCGACAGTTCACCCGACAGAAGAGCAGGGAAACCCAGATCGCCGGCCCCGACGGCGAGACTCGTAATGGCGAGAAGAAAGAGCAGGACGCCGGCCGTCGTGAGGATCGAACGATGGGACATTTGTTTTTGGCCAGTCGGGATCGAAGTGGGGGGGCGTCGCGCGGTTCGCCGTACACACGAACCCAGAAGTACGAAATCGAACGAGGCATGCGGTCCCTACCGCACACCTCGTTACGGCGCCTCACCCGCGCTGTGACTGCCGCACTCCTAAGAGCCTTCTTGAGAAAGGGCCTTGCTCACCTGGTCGACGGCGCTCTGCATCGCACGCAGGCCGGAGGCGGCGAGATACCAGTCGCCCGGATCGAGATCGACGACCTGGCCCGTCGACCAGGCGGTGGTGCCGCGCACGAGTTCGTTGTCTAGAAGAGCGGCGGCCGAACCCTGTCCGATCGCCGCGTCCCGATCGATGGCGAAGAGCCAGTCGGGATTTGTCTCAGCGATGTATTCGAACGACACCGCCTCGCCGTGATTGCCTTCGCCGAATCCGCTGTCCGCAGGCGCGATGCCGTAGGCGTCGTGGAGGATCCCGAAGCGGGAGCCGGGGCCGAAAGCACTCACCTTGTTGCCGGTTGTGAGGAGGATGAGTCCCGTACCGGCGTCCTGCGCTCTGCTGCGCAGATCTTCTATCGAAGCCCGGAGCTTGGCGATGGCTTCGCCGGCCTCTTCGCTCTTGCCGAAAATCGCCGCAAGGGCCTCGGTGCGGTCGATGGCGCTTTCCAGATAGTCGCCCTCGTCGACGGTCATGTCGATGGTCGGCGCAATGCCCGAAAGGGTGTCGGTCTTGTCGCTGGAGCGGCCGCCGGTCACGATGAGGTCCGGCTGAAGCGCATTGACGGCTTCGAGATCAGGCTCGAACAGTGTGCCGACCTTGGTTGGACCACCCTTCCCGAATCTCGAGAGCCTGTCCGGATATGGCGCGTCGGGCACCCCGTCGATCTCGATGCCGAGCGCATCCAGCGTATCGAGGGCCGATAGGTCGTAGACGACGACGGTTTCCGGCGTTCGCGGCACGGTCACATCACCCCGATAGGTCTCGACCGTCAGCGTTTCGGCGTCTTCGGCGCCCTGAGCGAAGGCTGGCGCAGCTAGGCCGAAAGCGCCGATGAATACGAGGGCTGCCATCAACGCGCGCGGAAGAGCGGCGGCGCTCGACGGGAAGAAGGTCATGCAGTTTCCTTATCGGGTGAGCGCCCGTGGGCGCATGCCGACGCAGGATTGCATGAAGAAGATTGTTTATGTCAACATTACGCGGGTCTTCGCGCTTCACAGGCTGGTGAGGCTCGCGGGATAATACTCCTTCTCTACATTAGAATACTTTCAAAGAAACAGAATTAGACAGATTCTAAGGTCAAATCGAGGTGATTTTGGCGGCATTCGCAGTCGTGGCGTCGCGAAGCCAGGTATGGCCTTGATCAATAACTTGACTCTAATAATCTGATTTATGTAGGGCGTAGCAAACGCCATCCGGATCTCAGGAACAAGAATGCCGATCCCGACTCGTATGCGGTTCGCCGCCGCCCTCACAATGTTTGCCTCGCTCGTCCTGTCCGGTCCGTCCGCCGCGCAGGATCGGAACGACGAACCCGCACCCCGCGCGGGCGGGCCGGCCTTCTCCATCGAACTCAACCGTGCGGTGCCGACCGACGATGGATGCCGCCTGGGCTTCGTCACAACGAACAAGCTTGGGTCTGACCTCTCGAAAGCAGCCTTCGAGATCGTTCTCTTCAACCCGGAAGGCCTGATCGAGCGGCTGCTCGTTCTCGATTTTGGTGTGATGGCGGAGGGCCGAACCAAGGTGCGCGAGTTCAATCTGTCGGGCTCGTCCTGCGAGACGATCGACCGGGTTCTCGTCAATGACGTTTCCGCTTGCGAGGGCGAAGGTGTGACTAACGAGGTCTGCGCTTCGGCGCTGACCGCATCGTCGCGCGGCGACATCAGCCTCGGCCTTTGAATTCGTCGCTCGCTTGCGAGCGCCGCGCAGTAACTTTTCGTGAGCGTCGCTTTCCATGAATGCCTCCCTTCTCATTCAACCGGTCCTGCAGATTTATGAACTCGGCGGCTTTGTCGTTGTGATTCTTGCGGCCCTCTCCGTCGTCGCCTTCGCCGTTGTCCTTCTCAAGCTGTGGCAGTTCTCGCGCGAGGGCGTCGGCAAGCGCCGCGCGAGCCGGCAGGCGGTCGATGCCTGGGTGCGCGGCGACACCGCAAAAGCCCTGAAGGCCGCCGAGGGCGGGCGCGGCCCGGTGGCGGGCGTCGTCGCCTCGGCCATCCGCGGCGCGATGACACGCTCTCTCGCAAGGCAGACCATCGAGGAGGACGTCCAACGTATTGCGACAGAGCGGCTCCATTCGCTGGGATCCGGCCTGCGCCTCCTCGAAGCGATCGCGCAGATCGCGCCGCTCCTCGGCCTGTTCGGCACGGTGCTCGGCATGATCGAAGCTTTCCAGGCGATGCAGAACGCCGGGTCGGACGTCGATCCTTCCCAGCTTGCAGGCGGCATCTGGGTCGCGCTTCTGACGACCGCCGTCGGTCTTGCCGTCGCCATGCCTTCGCAGCTTCTGACCACTTGGTTCGACGGGCGCATCGAGAACGAGCGTGTCGCGATGGAAACCGCGATCGCCGCGATCTTCACGAGAAGCGTCACCGACCGCGCCATTGGAACGAGAGCGGCGAGCGAGAACGCGGATCGCACCGCTTCCTCTCCGGCTGAGGCGCGTCTCGCGCCTGGTGAGTGACGCCATGCGGATCGGGGCGAAACGGGCACGGCGCGCCGGGCTGTCGATGACGTCGCTGATCGACGTCATCTTCCTCCTGCTGCTCTTCTTCATGCTGACCTCGACCTTCATTCGTCACCAGGCGGTCGAGATCGCAGCGCCCGCGGCGGAAGGCGCGAGCGGAGGCACTCAGCCGGACGTCATGATGCGTGCTCGACCCGACGGGGTCATCGCGATCAACGGCGAGGCTATCGAGACGGCGGGTCTTGTCGCCCACCTCACGGGCCTGCGCGAGGCCGGCGGCGAGAAGCTCCTCGTCAAGGCGGACGAGGGGGCGGACAGCCAGACCCTGGTCGGCGCCGTGGAGGCGGCCCGCCGCGCCGGCTTCGCCGCGATTTCCGTCGCCGACTGACCTTCAGATTTCGGATAGACGCCATGAAACTCGACAGACCGGTCAAACGTCGCGGCCAGGACCCGACGATCGCACTGATCAACATCGTCTTCCTGATGCTGATCTTCTTCCTGCTCGCGGGCACGGTCGCGGCGACGAGCGACGGCGATATCGAACTGATCCGCACGAGCGAGGCCGAACGCATGCGACCGCCCGCCGGGCCAGTCGGCATCACCGCGGGCGGTGACCTGCTTTATGGCGGCGAGACGGTCAGCGAGGAGGCTTTGATCGCAGCGCTCGGCGAGACTACGGCTGCGCCGATAACGGCAGGCGAAGGCGAGCCGGCCGAAGCACTTAAGGCTGGCGAACCGGTCTCCATCACCGCCGATCAGGCCCTTCCGGCCGCCGATCTGATCGCCTTCCTGCGCAACATGCGCGAGGCGGGTTTCGACACGCGCATCGTCACCCGGTCGGGCGGGAGCCTCTAAGCCATGGCTCTTTCCCGCCGCGCCTTGATTTCGGCGCTCATCGTCTCATTCGCGATCCACGGCGGCGTCGCGCTCTGGTTCACCGCGGCCTCCAGCGAGGAAGAGCCGGCGATGATGGAGGGCGGGCCTGGTCTCGAAATGGCGGTTGCCGGAGACCCCTTTGACGCGCTGGCCGAGGGCGAGGAGACCAGCGAGGCCGAGACCGCGACGGCGGCTGAAACGACGGAGACGGTGGAAGCGGAAACGACGGAGACGGCCGAACCTCGCGAAACCGAAGAAACGGTCGAAGATGCACAGCCGCCCGAGACCATGGTCGCGGAAGCGACTCCCGAGGCACAACCCGAACCGAGCGAGACAACTTCAGGTACGCAATCCGAGATCATGACGGAAGCGCCGACGGAGGCGGTTACGGAGAGCGAGGTCGAAACGGTGCCTTCGAGCGAACAGGCCGAGGTCGCCGCAATCGAGCCTGAAGCGCCAAGCGCTGCGACGGTCACGGAAACGGTCGAGGCGATGGACCCGCAGCCCGACAACGTGCCGCGTCCGACCCGGCGTCCGAACCCGCCGCCCCGCCGCGTCGCGGAAGACCCGCCGGAGCGCGCGCAACCGCGCCGCGAGGAACCGCGCCGTGAGCGGGCCCAACAGCAGCGACGCCAGGCACAGGCTGAGCGCGCCGAGCGCACGCAGGCGGCCAGCGGCAGCCGAGGACGCAACCAGGCCAACGCCCAGCGCGGGTCGCGCGAGAGCGGAAGGGCGGCGAGGTCAGGCGGCGGTCGCTCCGGTGTCAGCGCTTCTCAGGCGCAGTCGAACTATTCCGGACAGGTTCTCGCTCGTATTCGCGGCGCCCAGCGTTATCCGACGGCGGCGCGGCGTCAGCGCGCACAAGGCACGGCATCCGTCTCCTTTACCGTCACGGCGCGCGGAGGCGCTTCGGGCATCCGCCTCGTCCGCTCCTCGGGCAACGCGCTGATCGACCGGGCCGCGGTCGATACCGTGCGACGCGCGTCACCCTTTCCGCCGATCCCGCGTGAAGCTGGCCGGAACTCGATGAGCTTTTCGGTTCCGATCCGCTTCCAGCTCCGCTGATGGGCATTCTCTTCGCGAGGAATGGTGGGGCCACAATGGCGGACAGGCTGGGAGGTGACCCGTCTCAAGACGATTTCGCAAGCCTCCTTGCTGCCGCGCGCCCTTCGGCCCGCGAAGAACTCGACCTTCTGCTCGAAAGAGCGGATGAGGCCGCAGACATCGGGGACGGTCTCGGAGCCCGGCTCTTCCGATCCGCGCTGACCAAGGCCTGCATGAAGCAGCGGGCGCTCGGTGCGCCCTCCAACAAGATCGCCCATGCGCAAATTCATCGTGCGCTGTCCCGTTCCATCCTGTGGACGCTCTCGTCGCTCTGGCTGCTTAGAGGGCTCGTCCCCGTTGGTACGGCCGATGAAACCGTAAGGCTCATGGAGCGGGCGCGAGACATTCGGCGACCGGTCGCAGGTTTCGCGCCCGTCGGTCCGGGGACGGCCGCCGATCTTCGCGCCGCGATCACAGATATCTCGCAATCCCTTCTCCAGATCAGCGTTTCGAAAGCGACGGTCGCTCCGTCACTGCGCCGAAGCAATTGCGCGATCGGCGTTGCAGCACCCTTCTTCCTTCTCAGGCGTCACGGCGCAGCGAATTGCGACGTTCGTGCGAAATTGACGCGTTTCATGGAGCGTGCCGCGCCCGAACTCGCTGATGCGATCGCTTGGCAGCCCAGCCCTAACACTGCGGTTGACGAGGCGGCCCGGACGCCAGCGCCGAGACCGGTCCGGCAGAGCTGCTGTCTCAAATATACCTGCGGGTCGCGCAGCTTCTGTGGCACCTGTCCGAAGCGGGAATAAGACCGGCGAGACCAGATCCGGACGACCGTAAAACAAGCCCTTGAAACAAAAGTTAGATGCCATGCCAGCCTCTTCGACGACGTTTCAGACCGAGAATGCCACCCGGTACAAACAGGCGATGGCAAAGCATTTCGGCCACAAGATCCCGGTCGAGGAGACCGAGAGTGCCGCGGTCCTCGGTTTCGAGATCGGTTCGGGCACGATCGCGATCACCGGGGACGGGCTCGCGCTCACGGCCAGTTCTGCGAGCGCGGACGACCTCGCAACGATCGAGGACGTCCTCGAGCGCCATCTTGAGCGGTTCGCCTTTCGCGAGGAGTTCCCGAAGCTCCACTGGCAGCGCGCGGAAGCCGGCGAAGAGGGCTGAGCCTTCCGGTTTCGGTCGGCGTGCCTGCAGCCGTTCTTCGAAGCCTGACGTCTCGGCGCCGGGACGACCCGTATCAGGCCATGCGGAAACGCTCGTTCCGCGCTTCGAAGATGCGTTCGGGCGAAGGTCCAAGTCCGGATTGGGCCTCGACGAGGCGGGCATAGGCGCCTCCTCTCGTCATGAGTTCGGCGTGAGAGCCGGTTTCGACGATCCGTCCGGCCTCGACGAAACAGATGCGGTCCGCGTGGCGGATGGTCGAGAGCCGGTGGGCGATGACGAGGCTGGTGCGGCCTTTGGAAAGCTCCGCGAGCGCAGCTTGGATCTGGCGTTCGGTCGCCGTGTCGAGCGCCGAGGTGGCCTCGTCGAGAATGAGGATCGCCGGGTCCTTCAAAAACACGCGCGCGATCGACAGGCGCTGCTTCTGGCCGCCCGAGAGCTTCACGCCGCGCTCGCCGACGATGGTGTCGAGGCCGTTCGGGAGCGCTGCAACCGTTTCTGTTAGAGAAGCGCGCCGCATCGCCTCGACGATCTCGTCCTCCGGAGCGTCGAGGCGGCCGTAGGCGATGTTTTCGCGTACCGTGCCGCCGAACAGGAAGACGTCCTGCTGGACGACGCCAACATGGTTTCTGAGCGAAGCGAGCGTCATCTCGCGGATGTCGGTGCCGTCGATCCGGATCGCGCCGCCCGAGACATCGTAGAAGCGCGGAAGGAGGGCGCAGATCGTCGTCTTTCCAGCACCGGACGGGCCGACGAAGGCGATCGTCTCGCCGGGTTTTGCCGCAAAACTCACATCCTTAAGAACGGGCAGGCCGTTGCCATAGGCAAAGCGCACGTGGTCGAACGAAACCGCGCCCTCGACCTTCGAGACCGCAATCGCTCCCGCCCGATCCTCGATTTCCGGTTCGGTGTCGAGGAACTCGCAATAGCGCCGGAAGCCGGCGATCCCCTTCGGATAGGTCTCCAGCACCGCCGCGATCTTTTCGACCGGCCGGAAGAAAACCCCGACGAGGAGCAGAAAGCCGACGAAGCCGCCATTCGTCAGGTCCCCGGCGATGACGAACCAGGTGCCTGCCACCATGACGATCACCTGGGTGAGGCGCATGGAGAAATAGTTGAGCGACTGGGACCAGGACATGATCTTGTAGGCGTCGAGCTTGCGGCGGCGATATTCGGCATTGTTCCGCGAGAACAGCCGACGCTCGTGACGCTCGTTGCCGAAGGCCTGCACGACGCGGATGCCGCCGACATTCTCCTCGATCCGCGCGTTAAAATCGCCGACCGAAGCGTAGATCGCCCGCCAGGTCGCGGTCATGCGCGCGCCATAGCGCGTCGTCAGCCAAGCGCCGACCGGCACGATGACGCCGGTGATCAGCGCCAGTTCCACATGGACGAAGAGCATGAGGACAAAGGCGCCGATAAACGTCATCACGGCGATGAAGAGGTCTTCCGGCCCGTGATGGGCGATCTCGCCGATCTCTTCGAGGTCCTTGGTGAGGCGGCCGACGAGATGGCCGGTCTTGACGTTGTCGAAATATCCGAAGGAGAGCTTCTGGAGATGATCGAAGGCGCGCTTGCGCATTTCGGTTTCGATATTGATGCCGAGCATGTGCCCCCAATAGGTCACGATCGCCATCAACCCGGTGTTGAGGAGATAGATCGCGAGGAGGCCAACGGTCGCGGCGATGATCCACGGCCAGTTTCCGCCCGGCAGGAGGTCGTCGACGAACACCTTCACCGCAATCGGGAAGCCGAGTTCGAGTAGGCCGGCCAGCACAGCGCAGCCGAAATCGAGCATGAACAGCCCCTTGTAGGGCCGGTAATAGGCAAAGAAGCGTCGGAGCATGCAGTAATTTGAACCCATCTCGACGGGCCGGCAAGCGAACCGTTCGGTCTCAAGAGGTTGTAAGCGAGGTTGGCCGGCCTGCGAACGGTTGATCGGGACCGACGCCGCATGACACCCCTCATCGTCAGGCGCTCAGGTTTATCTTCTCACCTGCCTCGTCCGGTGCCAGCATTGTGGCGGATATGCGGATCTCGTGCCGGATGGCCGCCTCGATATCGTGCAACCGGTCGAGAATCTCGCGGATCCTCGTCGCCATCTCCGGCTTCCCTTCCGCGCCGAGCTTCTCCATTTCGAGATGGACCATCCGATAGCCCTGGACGAGACGCTCGATCTTGTCGGCCCAGACGTCGAAGCTCGCCGTATCGCGGCGAAGCGCGCGCCAGAGATAGGCGAAGACGTGCTCATAGGCATATTTGCGGATGATGAGGATCGGCAATTCAGCCACCGCTTCGCCGAGCTCCGAAAGCCGATCTTGTTCGATATGCCGGTCGAGGGTCGAGCGAAGCGCGGCGACGAGCGGCATCCCATCCTTGGCGAGGATCTCTCCCATGAATGACGCGACTTCAGAGGGTGACGGCTCGCGCGAATTCGTATGGTCAATCAGAAACCCGCCCGAGACCGCAGGGCTCTCCATCGCGTTCAGGAGACGGACCTTCGCGATCGGGCCTTCCCAGCGGAAGTCGACGTCCCGCATCAAAATCGTCATGGGGTCTTCGGTCGTCTCGATGAGGACATAGTGAGGAAAGGGATCGCGGTCGAAGGAGTTTTCCCGTTCGGGCAGGCGGTGGAGATCGACCATGGCCATGACGTCGATAGCGGGCATCCGCCTTTCGAGATGGGCAATCAGGTTCATAGGGTCGACGACGGTCGTCACCTTGCCGCCATAGAGCGTCTCGAAACCGATCCGAAAATGGCGATGATCCATGAAACCAGCGTGGTAGCGCAGGCGGTGCAGGTCGTCGACGGCGATCTCGGCATCTGGAATCGCAGCGTAGAACGGCCGCTGGTCGATGGCGCGCTTCTTCAAGCCGTCGCAGAGGCAACTCGCGAAGCAGTGAACCTTGATATCCATCGGCATTTCGCCGTGGACCCCACCCGCGGCGAGCGCCTCGTCGAGGCCGGCTTCGACATCGACCGGCGGCGCGGCGCGCGGCGACAGATCGATCGCGGCGACATCCGCACTTAATTGCAGGATGAGGTCCCCGACCGTGATCAGCCGCGCGCCGTCGAGCGCGGTCTTCGGCACCTCGAAGCCGTGGCCCGTCTCCAGCCGGACGAAGAGCTCCATGAGAACGACCGAATCGATGCCGAGGTCCTCGCGCAGCCGCGCGGCTATGGCAAAACGTTCCATGTTCGGATGGCGGATTTCCTCGGCAAGGACGAGGCGGATCGTGTCGATGAGAGAGGGCGCGGTCACTGTGTCCATGGTGGTCCTCTAGAGATTTTCGGATAGAACACGCGCCCGGACCTCCCGCCGGCTGATCTTGCCGGTGGGTCCTCGCGGGATTTCGGAAACGCGGCGGATTTCGCGCGGGCGCTGGTGGGCAGCGAGCCGCTCGCCGCACCAGGCGGCGAGTTCGGTTTCCTCGACGCTCTTCGCGCCATCGAAGAGGAGGACGACCCGCCCTCCGGCGAGGTGATCGTCGAGACCGAAGACGACGGCGTCGGCCACGCCCGGCATCGTCAGTGCCACATCCTCCACCTCGCGCGGATAGACGTTGAGGCCCGAGACGATGATCGTATCGTCGAGACGGGCATCGAAGTTCAGTGTGCCGTCCGGTGCGAAATGACCGAGATCCTGGGTGTCGACCGTACCTGAGGCGGTCTCGACGAGAATTGGGGCCGGCTTCTCCGGCGTTCCAGCCTCGACCTTAAGGTGCGGCAAGGGGCGCCCCATGGCCTGCGTTTCCCGAAGATCCTGGTTGAGCGCGACGACGCCGGCTTCCGAACAGCCGTATTGCTGGAACAGGAGCCCGGTCCGCGCGCGGATCGTCTCGAACCAGGGCGCGGGCAGGACGGTGCCCGACGTCATCGCCGCGTGGATCGTCTCGCCGGGTTTGAGGAAGCGCGCCGCCACGTGAAGCAGAGCTGGGGCGGCATAGAGGACCGGACGCTCGATCTCGGTGAGCTTGGCCAGCACGTATTTCGGATTGTCCGGCGCGATCACCAGTGGCTCGGCACCCCGCACGAGCCCGGCGAGCAGGCCGCAAATGAGCCCGTAGGAATGGCTGACCGGACAGGCGACAACCGGCGTCAGGTCGCGGGCCGCCGCGAAGAAGTCGGTATAGGATGCGATCTCGGTCTCGATATCCGCGAAGGAGCGAGCGATAATCTTCGCCTCGCCGGTCGTGCCAGAACTCGTCTGGATCAAGCTGTGATCGCCCGCCGGGCGCCGTGTCTTCGGCTCGAGGGTCGTCGCCGGTCCCCTGCCGAACGTTAGGCTTTCGCAGCCGGCGGCCAGCGCCACGCGCCGAGCAGCCGGCTCGGGCGTCGAGGCGTGGAGGGGCATGACGCTGCCGCCTTCCGCCCTGATCAGGAGGAAGGCCGCGATCATCTCTGCCGGATCGGCGAGGCGGAGCGCGTGAGCCCTCGCGAGGTCCGCGCCAAGACGCCCCTCCGTCCTCATCTGCGAGGCGAGCGAGAAGAGTTCGCCGGCATCGAGACGGCGATCGTCGAAGCGAATCATGCGAGGGCTCCCGTGACGGGACGCGCTGCGAGGCAGCGGCTGAGCGGATTGGGCACGCGGAGCGGCTCATCGGGCATCCGGCCGAGTTTGGCCGAGAGCAGCGTATCGGTCACGATCTGCGGCGCGTCGAAACCAAGCTGCGCGAAGCGGGCTTCGAGGCCGAAGCCTCGGACGTGATCGCGGATCGCGCGCGCGACGCGGTCGTAGAACGTCGCTTCGGCAAAGCCGTAGCGACTCTCGAAGAGGAACGAGATTTCGCTCATGGAGAAGATCAGGACCGCATCCATGAACAGCCAGCGCAGATCCTCGACGCTTTCCATCCAGTAGAAGCGGTTCGGCGTAGCGTCGGCGAAGGTCGGATCGATTGCGGCGAAGTCCGGCAGCGGCGGCACGTCGCGCAGGAAGCCAGGCACCCATTCGAGATTGTCGGACAGGTCGCGCAAGGCGATCCGCACCGGCCAGCCGTCACGGTGCACCAGAATGACGTTCTGGCCGTGTGCCTCGGCGGCCACCCCGTGCGCTATCAGGAGATGCGCCAAGGGCAGGAAGACGACCTCGATCAGGCGGTCCGCATAGGCTTCGACGCCGTACCGGTCGATCCATGGCTGCACGAAGTGTTCGCCATCGGCCTCGATCGTCATCAGCGCATTGAGCGGCACCGCAGTCTCGCCCGGTTCGAGCGCCTTGGCCGGATTTTCGCGCCGGATCATGCCCGTATGTTCCGCGCTCTCGCGATGCCGGTCGAGGATCGAGGCGGAGAATTCCCTGAGGATCACGAGCCTTCCGGAGCCGGACAGCCAGTCGTCGGAGAGCACCAGTCGCTCTAGCCAGTCGGAAATCGCTGGCGCGGCGAGCGCCCAGTGAGCGTCGAGGGTTCTGGCGACAGAAGTGTTCACGACGTCGAGCGGGAGCTTGAGATGCGGTGCGTTCCGGCGATCCGCGTTGAAGAGCGTGCGAAGGGACTGGCTCGCCCGATATCGCTCGCCGATCTCGCCGAGGTCGACAATCTCGCCGAGGGCGATGCCGGGTGCGACAAGCTCGCGTAGATTGTGCTCCCACTGCCAGGGGTGGACGGGAAGCAGTCGCCATTGCTTGGCAAGGCGGCCCGCCCGCGCCTCTGCCGCCTTTGCGACTCCTGCTCCGGCGAATTCCGCCCAACTGGACGGCTCGTCCGCGACGTCGCCCGTTTCGGTCATCCGGTTCTTGGCGACGAGGAGCCAGCGAAGGCGGAAATCGGCGCCGGCCTCCGGTCCGAAACATCGGTCGTCTTCCGCGGTAAAGCCGAGACGTCCCCGAAAGGCGGGGTGATAGGGATGGCCCTCGTAGATCGCCGCGTCCAGTTCGTCGAGCGGCAGCGACCGTCGGTTCTCAGGCGCCTGTTCCATGGCAACCGCGAGCCCGGTCGTCGTGCGTGAAAATTCGGCGTGGAGACTTTCGCGACGATCGGGCTCCGGCGAGAGGCTGTCCAGGATGTCGAGGACGGCGTCCGGTCCGGGTAATCGGCCGTCGATCCTGACGCTTGCGGGCACGACCCTTCGACGTCCGAACGCGCCGTCGAACACATCTGCTTCAACGAGATGTCTTCCGACGGAAAAGCGAACTTGGACCGCGCCGTCCTTTCCGCGTCGACCCAAAGCTTCCAACGTCACCAGCCTTTCGTAGAGCGCCGCAGAAACGAGCTGGGCGAGGACGCGCGACGCCGCCCCCTGGGGGCCGGGACGGTCGAGCACGAGCGTCACGAGGCAAGCCTTGCATTGGGTATGCCGATATGTGCGACCGGATTGGCGATCCGCGTGTAGACGCCAGCGCCGTGGCCGGTCGCGAGTTCGTCGATCGCCGCAAGCCGCAAGCCGAGATTGGCCTTCAGCACGAGTTCCGGCGCATCTAGCACGAGTTCGCAGAAGTGCCGGCCGCTGGACTTTGTCTGGGAATGCAGCCCTTCGAGCCGCGCCCGCAGGCGTGCCAAGCCTTGCTCTTCTGCCATCAGCCCGTCCTCGCCGAGGCAGGCGACGACGGCGAAGACCTGATTGACCAAGAGGTAGTAGGACATGCGCCCGACAATCTCGGCCTCGTCGAAGAATAGCCCGTCGATGCCGATCGCCTCCGGAAAATCTGCTGTGATCTCACCGCGCCGCTCCCGCGAAAGATAGAAACCCTGATTGTCCCGGTAGAGTAGCCCCGAGGGCCAGCCGCGATGCGACTTCAGGAGCGCGTTCTGCTGATGGGCTTCGAGGGCGATCCCTGTGCGATCGAAGAAGAAGACGACCGGATCGAGGCTCGCGGCGAGATAGGCCTCGAACCAGGCCGCGGCCGTTCGTGCCAGTTCGGCGTGACCGGCGCCTCCTGCAAGCCGAGCGATCCACCGCTTGAGGAGACTGTCACCACCTCGCGGCGCGCATGCGACGAGCGCGGCGATCATGGTCGGATAGTCGCCGTGGCTGTCTGGTCCGATCGTCTGGCGGTAGATCGTCTCGAAGCCGCTCTCTGAGAAGCCAGGCATGGTCACCGTGATCCAGGCCGGATCGGGCAGGATGGTGAGCGGTTCGCGTGGGCCGGCGCGTCCGGTGAGCGAAAGCCAGGCAGCCATGGCGGCGCCCGCCTTCATCTCCTCGATCCGGTTGCGCCGGACAGAATTGGTGATCTGCACGGGAAGCGAGAATTTGAGCATATGCGAGGCGTGCGGCGCGTAGACCGTGCGCATGGAAGAGGTCGCGTAGAAGCAAGGGCCAGACTCGCCGAGGGGGCGCAACAACCCATCCTCGCCCATAGCCTCGACGGCCGGCGTCAGAAGCAGATGCTGAGCCTGAAGCGGGTGCATCAGGAGAAGAGCCTCGTCGTCGCGCAATCGCTCTCTTGCGAAGGTCTCGCCCGCGATTGCGACCGCCAAGGCGCTCGGCAACGGGCCGTAAGCGGCGCTCTCGCGCACCAGATCTTGCCGTACGGCGAATGCTGCAAGGCGGAAGGAGCGACCGGTCTCGGGCCCGTAGACCTCGCGCTGCCAGCCGGCGATGCCGTCCATGCTCTTCGGGGTCGGATGCAGCCAGTGCCCGCCGAGAACGGACTGCTCGGTCTCGACGAAGGACGGTACGCTCGGATGCGCGACGGCCGGGGTCGTCAGCCGGGCGATATTGAGCGCGACCGCACGCGTGCTGGCGATCACCTGCATGAAGAGCTCGGCGGATTTCAGGGTATCGACCGCTCCTCCGTCGGTTCGCCGGCCGGCCTCGGTGATCATCCATTGGATGGCGGTCAACCGGTCAATCGGCCGAAATCCGAGCCCGTCTTCCGCGACCCCTTGGACGTCGGAGAACCGGTGCGCGCCGCAGAGCGAGCGATAGGCGATACCTGCTCGTACGATCCGGCCGACAGACGGCAACTGCCATTCGATGGCAGATACACCCGTCGGATTTCCGCGTACGATCCGTCCTCCGTCGATCTCCCGGCTGTAGCAGTTGGCGAAAGCACGGAATGCGATCTGTTCGGCTTCGGCCCAGTCGGTCGCTTCGAGGCTGCCTGATCGAGCGCCGCTAGCTTCGGCTTTCGATGGAATCGGACCTACCATCGCTTCGAGCGATGACGATCGAGACAGAGTTTGATTGGACGGCACGTTCGGGACGACCGCCTCGGAAACCCTACCGGACTGAGAAGGCACGTTCGGATCCTCCGGGATCGGATATTGAGCCGCTCGCAACGCCAGCGGCGGGCGTTGCCTAGACCTTCTCGAACGATGGCACAATAAATATGACAAAAAAAATCATGTTATTTGCATTCGGTCACGATATCAGGCAGATGGCCGGCAATTCGGATGCCCGAGGGCGGTCGATGTGCTTTCGGATTTCAAGCAAAGGAGACCCCGTCATGGAGCCCCTGGGCATGGCAACCGTAACCTTGAGCGGAACGCTGCAGCAGAAATTCGAGGCAATGGCGGAGGCGGGATTTTCTCGCGTCGAGTTCTTCGAAGACGATCTCGCAGGCTTAGCCGGAGGACCGGGTGAAGCCGGCCGAATGGCGCGGGTTCTCGATCTTGAGATCGTTATGTTCCAGCCCTTCCGGGAGTTCGAGGCGATGCCGGAGCCGCAAAGGTCGGAAGGCTTTTGCAGGGCGGAGCGCGCCTTCGATGTCATGGGCGAACTGGGTGCGAAAAGATTGCTCGTGTGCTCGAACGTCTCGCCTCTGACCGCGCCTGACCTCGATCGGGCCGCAGCCGACATTCACGAGCTCGCCGAGCGTGCGGCCCGCCGCGGTCTCGTCATCGGATACGAAGCGCTTGCCTGGGGCAGCCATGTCTTCGATCATAGAAGCGCATGGGAGGTCGTGCGCCGGGCTAACCATCCGGGCGTGGGCATCGTGCTGGACAGCTTTCATACCCTGGCCCGCCAGATCCCTATTGACTCGCTCAGGTCTATTCCGGGTGACAAGATAGCCTTCGTCCAGATCGCCGACGCGCCACGACTGAACATCGACTATCTCAAGTGGAGTCGACATTCCCGGAGTCTTCCCGGTGAAGGCGATTTCGCTCTTGCCTCATTTGTCGAGGCGGTTCTCGCGACGGGCTACTCCGGATCGTTCTCTCTCGAGATTTTCAGCGATGTTCTCAAGACAAAGCACCCGAACGTCGTCGCGACCGATGGCTACCAAGCGCTTGCCGCTCTTTTATCTACAGCGAGACAAGCGAGGGACACGACCTGGCGTAGCGTCGCCTGACGTTACAGTCCGTCGACTCCCGCGACGACGGGACTTTCACGATCGAAGTCCAAACGCCCGATTTCTCCCTGTCGCTCGCTTTCGACCCGACGCAGGGCGTGTTCGCACAGGGCGAGAACGGCTACAGCCGGAAAGGACCGGAAACCGGAGACGCGAGCATATACTATTCGCTACCACATCTTGGCATTTCCGGAACGCTTGGTCGGGACGGTGTCGAAACGGGGGTGACCGGCAAAGCCTGGCTCGACCGCGAATGGTCCTCCAATTTACTCACCCCCGGCGCGGTCGGCTGGGACTGGACTGGGCTCAATTTCGATGATGGCGGTGCGCTCGTCGCCTTCCGCATTCGGGGGGCGAATGGCGAAACGGTCTGGGCGGGTGGCTCCTACCGCGGTCCAGACGGTGAGATCACCCGGTTCAAGCCAGACCAGGTTTCGTTTGAAACCGTGCGGAGTTGGACGTCTCCGCAGACCGATGCCGTCTATCCGGTCGAACAAGTGCTGACCGTCGATCTGCCGTCCGGCGAAGTAAGCTTTCCTCTGAAACCGATGTTCGAGGATCAGGAGCTCGACGGGCGCACTAGTGGGATGCCGGTCTATTGGGAAGGAGCGATCGAAACCACCGGAGGCCGCGGCTATCTGGAACTGACGGGATATGCGGGCGATCTCGATATGTGATCTCTTGTCTTGCCGTCGGCCTCCGATTTGCTGCTATCCCAGCGAGTAACGAACCGTCCGCCCATGGCTTTCCCGAATAGAATTACGAGGGTCGGCGTGACACTCGCCGTCATTCGCTCCGCAGGAATATCTCTCGTATATCCCTAGAAACGAACGGTACGAACGAAGCAAAATCATGAGACGCCTATTCACACCTACGCGTGATCCGATCGCTCCCGGCCAGGAGAGCGTCTGGGATTTCCCGCGTCCGGCCCGGATCGAACCAATCTCCTCTCGCCTGAAAGTCGAGTTTGCCGGCCGCATCGTCGCGGAGACGTTGAACGGCTACCGGGCGATCGAGACGAGCCATCCACCGTCATATTACTTCCCGCCTTCGGACGTCGACCGCAGCCTTCTCAAATCGGCCTCCAAACGAACGCTTTGCGAATGGAAAGGCGGCGCCGCATATTTCGATCTCGTCGCGGGATCGCAATTCTCAAAGGATGCGGCGTGGTCCTATCCTGAGCCAGTGACGGATTTTGCGCCGATCGCCGGCTACTTCGCCTTCTATCCGGCACGCGTTGACGCCTGCTTCGTTGACGGCGAGCGAGTCGTCCCGCAGGAAGGCGAGTTCTATGGGGGATGGATCACCTCGACGGTCGCTGGTCCGTTCAAAGGGTCGCCAGGAACAGCTGGCTGGTAGCTGCGACCGCTCCCGGCTCAGTCCTTCCAAAATTCGACGGTCGGCATGGCGCCCATTGCGGTCATTGAAATAAGAATTGCATAGTCTCGAAAGCTGTCGCTCTGAATGAGCGCTGTTCGATCTTGTGATCCACATCGACCTTCGCGGTTGCGGATCTTATGGTTCGGAGCGACCATCTCAAACAAGCTGCCAAAGCGCTCCCAAACCCGCCGCCCCGAAAAGGGTTGGAACGACGCCGACACGCCACTGAAAGAGGGCGAGTAGCGAGATTGCGAAAAGAACAAGCGCTGCCGGGTCGAGGGTCGTGATCTGCGGGATGTCAAGAGAAAGCGGTCCTGCTTGCACCTCATCGACCTCGGCGAAGAGCACGTGGAGACCGAACCAGACAGCGAGGTTGAGGATTGCCGCCGTGATTGCGGAAAGCGCTCCCAGGAGGGCTCGGTTTCCTCGTAGCCTTTCGATGAATGGCGCTCCAAGGAAGATCCAGAGAAAGCAGGGCACGAAGGTGACCCAGGTCGTGAGCAGGCCGCCAAGGGTCCCTGCTATGTAGGGGTTGAGACTGCCGGGCACGCGAAACGCCGCAAGGAACCCAACGAACTGAGTGACCATGATCAACGGTCCGGGCGTCGTCTCGGCCAGCCCGAGACCATTCAGCATTTCGCCCGGCTCCAGCCATCGATAATGCTCGACGGCCTGCTGAGCGACATAGGCGAGGACGGCATAGGCTCCGCCGAAGGTGACCACGGCCATCTTGCTGAAGAACACAGCGATATCGGCGAAGACATCGCCGGTTCCGAAAGTGAGAAGAAGACCCATGACAGGAACCAGCCATAGGGCAAGAAGGACTGCCGAAAGACGCAGCGCCCATCCAAGGTTTGGTCGGGCATGTTCAGGCACACCTTCTCCGAGCGCAGAATCCGCGTCTGCAAGGACAAAGCCAGTAGCGGGGCCATGGCTGCCACCTCCTGAGAAGGCCGCCGAACCCGAACGGGCGCCGAGATAACCGAAGATGCTGGCAGCGAGGATGATCAGTGGGAACGGGACGTTGAAGAGAAAGATCGCAGCGAACGCGGCAGCAGAGATGGCGACCATGACCCGGTTGCGCAGAGCCCGTCTCCCGATTCGATTTATCGCCTCGAGTACAATCGCGAGGACGGCGGCCTTCAGGCCGAAGAAGAGGCCCGTGACGAGGCCGACATCGCCGAAGGCGACGTAGACCCAACTTAGGATCATGATCGTGACAAGGCCGGGAAGGACGAAAAGTGCGCCGGCGACAATGCCCCCGCGGGTTCTGTGCAGCAGCCACCCGACATAGGTCGCGAGCTGCTGAGCCTCCGGCCCGGGGAGCAGCATGCAGTAGTTCAACGCATGAAGGAAACGCTCCTCGCCGATCCAGCGCTTTTCTTCGACGAGGATGCGGTGCATGAGGGCGATCTGCCCGGCCGGTCCTCCGAAAGAAAGGCAGGCGATCTTTGCCCACACCCGCACCGCCTCACTGAAAGCGATGCCATGGTCACGAGAATAGCTCGGATGGACAGCAGTAGGGCGACATGTGGCAGGGTCATCCATCTCGAGCTCCAACCTTTCGACTGGGCCAACTGTGCGTCTCGTCTGTCGCGTCCTGGCACCAGCGATAGAATGCGTCGTAAAGGAGGAGTCCCGCTTCCAGCTGTTCCAGATCGTCCGAGAACATACGCGATAGACCGAGGGAAGCTGCTAGAAGACCGGCTGCCTCTGGCGCGAGGTCCAGCCGCGCAGTATCGGCACCCCGGACCAAGGTGGCGAGGCGCAGCATCGCCGGCGAGCCGAGACCAAGTTCCTCCACCATCGTGTCGAACGTGCAGCGCTCGCCGCGATGGCTCCAGAAGACACCCTCGACGTCGAGGGGCGCGGCTCCGAAGCGCTCGCCTACCGCCTCAATCTCGGAAGGCTGAACGAACAGGAAGACGGCAAATGGATCAATGAACCGGCGGATCAGCCAGGGACAGGCGATCCGATCGACCTTTGGCCGGGCCCTGGACACCCAGATTGTGCGCCCCTCGTTGTCCCGTTTCGGCAACTTTGCCTCCGGGACCAGCGGCAAGCCTGTAGTCATCCATGCCACGTAGCCGCCTTCCAGGACCTCGGCTGTCACGCCTTCGTAGCGAAGCCATGCTGCAACGCCATGGCTGAGCTTTGCGCCCTTGTGGCAAACTACGACGACTTTTCGGTCAATCAGATCTGCAGCCCAGCTCGACACCTCGGCATAACGTCGTCGCAGGCTACCCGGGATGATGCGTGGATCTTTAGAGAAGTCCTCCTCGGTGCGCACATCGACGATGAGCGGACAATTGGGCGTCCCCACGAGACGAGCGAGTTTGTCGTGCGTGATGGTGATCGAAGAGGGCATGCCGCGTCCGTCCATGAGAATGGATGAAAAGGACGCGATACTTCAGCCGGAGCCTCGTGGGGAGATCGCTTTCCCCATCCGCCGACTACAGATGCAGAACGGGCCAATGTCAACATCGATCCGCGGAAGACCTTGGCCCCGCTGCCGTCACCCGCCATCGGTCAAAGGGGCATGTCAACCAGTTTCCCTCAACCGCAAGGAGACGGATGGCGGATGCACTTTACGATGCTGTCAGATCGTAGCCGTCTTGCTTGTGCCATCGTCATCGTTCACAAGCTCTGCACCGCAGAAGTCGATCATAGTCGACGAATTCGACGGTGCGAGGGGTGATGCGTTTCGGAACGACGACATGGCTGGCGAGACTGGTGAGCACGCTCCTGCTCGCTATTGCCATCCTGTGCGCGCCAGTCGGTTCATCGGCGTTCCACGAAGCCGCCGCGATCGGACATGCTGACCTCGCGGAGGAGCACCATGGTCACTCGCACGACTTCGACGAGCCGGACCACGACATTGCCGCCGCCGATTTCGAAGACCATCATAAGCATAATCCGGCCGATCACAGCCACGACAATGCCGGTGACCTTCCGCGTTTTGAGGCTTCGACGCTCCGCCTGAAGCGGATGGCGTTCGTCGTTCGAGACGAAGCGGGAGCCACTGGTGTGACATTCGGGCTGGAGCGCCCGCCGAGACCGTCCGACATCGCCTGACCGCTGCCGCCGGGAATGGCGGCCGACCAGTATTCGGACAATCGGAAAATCAAACATGCACGACCCTTCATCGAGGGGCCGATCCCACGCGCGATCCGCGCCGTGGCCGGCGCTCTCGACGGCTCTCCTCGCGCTTATCCTGGCGCTCGCCTGGAGCCATCAGGCCCTTGCCCATGCAGTCACGGCGGGCGATCAGGGCTACATCCAGGAAATCTCCGGGGTGAACCTCATCCCGTTCGTCTATCTCGGCGCCAAGCACATGGTGACGGGCTACGACCACATCCTGTTCCTGCTCGGTGTGATCTTCTTCTTCTACCAGATGAAGCACATCGGCATCTACGTGACCCTGTTCGCCATCGGGCATTCGACGACGATGCTACTCGGCGTCTACTTCAACGTCGGGATCAACAGCTACATCATCGACGCGATCATCGGTCTGTCGGTGGTCTACAAGGCTCTCGACAACCTCGGGGCCTATCAGCGCTGGTTCGGTTTCCAGCCGAATACAAAGGCCGCTACCCTGATCTTCGGCTTCTTCCATGGCTTCGGCCTGTCGACGAAGATCCTCGAATACAACATCGCGCCGGACGGCCTCGTGCCGAACCTCCTCGCATTCAATGTCGGCGTCGAAATCGGCCAGCTTCTCGCGCTGTCTGCGATCCTCATCGTTATGGGCTTCTGGCGTCGCTCTCCAAGCTTCGTCCGCCACGCCTACACGGCGAACGTCGCCATGATGTGCGCCGGCTTCGTCCTCATCGGCTACCAGCTGACCGGCCTCGCCGTCTCTTCCTGACACCTGAACTTAAAGGACTACAAGATGTACAACACCGATATGCCTTCTCGCGCCGAGCTACCTACGAGCAAGCAGCTTCTGCGCTCCACTGCCATCGCGGCCGTCGCGGCCGTCGGCATCCTCGTCACGATCGTGATGCCTTCAGAATATGGTATCGATCCGACCGGCGTCGGCTCGGCCCTGAACCTTACCGAAATGGGCGAGATCAAGACCCAGCTTGCCGAGGAGGCCGCTGCCGATGCTGCGCTTGCCGCTTCCGGACAGGCGCCGACGCCCGCAGCCGTCGAGGCTGAGCCGGTGCAGTCGACGGGCGCCGTGCCGAGCGTCGTCGCTCCGCCGGCACCGCCTGCACCTCCGGCTCCCCCGGCACCCGAACGCCAGTCGAGCATCCTGGGTACCATCGGCGGCACAATCGGCGCGCTCATCGTCACCCCCGCGGCGGCGCAGGAACTGCGCCAGGACGAGATGACGATCACACTCGATCCCGGCGAAGGGGCGGAGATCAAGCTGACGATGAAGAAGGGCGACGTGGCGGCCTATGCCTGGGCGGCGTCCGAAGGATCGACGGTCAATGTCGACGTGCACGGCGACGGTGGCGGCCAGAGCATCTCCTACGAGAAGGTGCGCGGCGTATCCTCAGACGACGGCCAGATCACAGCGGCTTTCGACGGGAACCACGGCTGGTTCTGGCGCAATCGCGGAAGCGAGCCGATCTCGCTGACTGTCCGTACGAACGGCACCTATTCGGCGATAGACCGGCTCATTTAAATTTCGTCGAGGCAAGCAGCATGAGAGTACAGAACCAAGGTGTCGTATGGGTTTGGACTTGGGAAGGCAAAACGGTTTCTCTCGGCGTTGAGCGCCGGGGGCATGGACCGACCCTTCTCACGCTGCCTGCACTCGGCGCTTCTTCCTAACGTTAAGACGTTCGGCCCCTGGCGAGCGCCTTCAACGATCATTGATAATCATCGAGATTGGCTGGCCGGCTTCCGAGAATGACCCGCCGCCAATTTAACCCATCCTGCCATTTGGTGCCGCCATCGACGAGGCATGTTGCGCGACGCTGTGCGCGATCACCGCCTAAGCAAACCGGAATGGATAGAGCCGCCGCTCAGAAGACAGGCGACCAATCGGAAAGAGATAGCCCGCTAGCAGCGGTGGGTGTTGCTAGAACAGCGATGACGGTAAGTCCGATCAGGCGAGTATATCAAACCACAGCACGTCTCCCTGAACGTCTTTGGCCATTCTCGGGAAAGCAGTTATGCACGGGTCTCTCAGAACCTCGCAATGAGCGCGAGGGTTCGGAAGATCGAGTCGACCCAAGGGTTCAGTGAAAACACCAGTTGGACAAAGGTGTATGACAGCGCCACGAGTACTGGAATAGCGAGCCAAAAAGCGACCTCGCGCCAAAGCATTCTCTGAGCCTTTCGAGCAGTTTGATGATAGCTAAGTAGCCCTGACTATGGGGCTAAAGAGATTTCCGAACTGTAAATTGATCGCGTTGACGGATGCGGCGCACGACCGAAATGGAGCCCGTTGGCGCGGGGACCTCACGTATGCCGGGTTGTCGCTTCAAACGTTATTCGTCCTTCTGCTCGATCTTTGGCGTCAACGGGAAGTGCACCGCCCAGTAATAGGGTACTGCAGCGATGACGCCTCGTCTTGTTCAGCCTACAGCCACTCTCGTTCTGCTGCTGCATTCGGCGATAGCCATCTCGTTCGAGGCTCTGCCAGCCAAATCCGTCTCGAAACCTGGTCTCTATCCGGTTGACGATCCACCGAATGCTTTCGTCGGACGAAAGTATAGCATCTTTCGCTGCCGGTTCACGTCATAGCCCAAACGGCGACGGCGACGGCGCCAATAGTGGCTAAGGTGAGGCTGGGACCGTTCGAACTCAAACGCAATTTCTGGCCAGGGTGCATCATTGCCCCACTCGGTATGACTTAGTGGTCGAATTGCCAGAAAGTTGGCTCTTCTGGGGGACGACGCTTCGAGATTAGTACGGTCTGGAAGCAGTTTGTATGTCTCCGAAAGAAAGTGAAACGCATATCGCGCCGAAACGATTTACCGAATAGCTAGCCGATCATGATTTACGATGACGAACTGGATACTGAATATTCGCCGCTCGGGGGACGATTTGCCAGGGATGGTGTTACCTTGAAGGTCCCATCTTTCGTCATGACGCTAAGATGAACTGGATGCCACCCATCAGCGAAAGGCATGTGCGCCAAGCGATTCCGCGTCCGCAGCCTACAGTTTTTGCGTGTGCCAACAGTGAATGGCGAAAATCCACAGACCGCCGAGGTCGTCAGAAATTCTACCTATACTTGCAGACATTGTTCCATACTGCATCCGATGGTCTATAGAGTGTGCCGATCAACATTCGACGAGTTCATCTTGGTAAAACTCAACTCGATCTCGCGGTATCCGCACGACCATCCGGAAGCTGGTTTCGTCGAGCTTGCGCTCGAAACTTCCGCCCAACTGCCCCTCAACCATTGCTTGCAGAAGTTTTGTTCCGAACCCAGTGCGTCCTCCCACTGGCGGCGGCAAGCGCATAGGGACCGAACGTGCTTCGTGCCATTCTAAGACAATATGGTTCCGCGAATCATCTCTCGCAGCTTTGATTGTTATGCGATTGTCCTCGCATGCTCCTCCATGTTTCAGCGCATTCGTGGCAAGTTCGTTCAGAATGAGCGCGAGAGGCATTACGCAGTCGCTTTGGATATCCATTTGAAGTGCTTTAATAGGAACCGTTTCACACTGCGGAAGAATACTGATGGCGTCATGGATCAATGCCGCGAGGGCTATTCCCTTGCTTGGCGCCTCAACGGCCATTCGGTTCGCGCGGCCCACGGCCACGAGGCGTCCCAGAAAGACTTCGTCCAGTTCGTCTTTGGTTGCCGCTTTCCGAGAGCAACTGCGATAGATCGAGGCCAGCACCGTAAGACTGTTGCCAACCCGGTGGCTCATTTCACGCCGCAGGGTCTCCCGGTATTCAGCAACCTCTTTGCGTCGGATTGCGACACCGATCTGTTTGCCCACCGTCTGCAGCATCCGCAATACTTCTTCGTCTAATCGCGCCTTCGATGTCCCGAAGAACTCCAGCACACCCTGGATCTTCCCTCCAATACGCACCGGTAAAGCTGTGGCGCGGCTAAATCCCACCTCCGCAAAAATCTCTCGGCGAACAAACTGGCACGAATTGGCAAGATCATTTAGCGCCTGCAGCTCACCTGACTGCCAGGCTCGTCCCGGAAGTCCTTCGCCGATAGAAAAGCGAAGAGAGTTTGTCGCGTCTACGACCGGCTGGAAGCGCGGGTCTGAAAGGTGCCAGATGCCGGTTGGATGCAAGCGGCTTAGAATACCACGGCCCCGGACAACCAGAAAGTGTCCAGCCTCCATGCCCGAAACCGTGCACACTTTATCGAGGCAAAACTGTGTGAACTCCTCAAGCGAGACGTCCTCCAACAACATCTGCGCGACTGCCAAAAGCGCTTCGCCCTCACGTGCGCGAAGTTCATGAGCACGCAACGCTGCTTCTTCTGCAGCCATGCTTCTGATGAACGCGTAAAAGCTTTGCGTGCCGTCCGCATTGTCCATTGGGAAGATTGACAGTTCGATTGGGAATTCACTTCTATCTCGACGCAAAGCCGTGATTTTGACCTTCTGTTCGAGAACCGGTCCTTCACCCGTACGATTGTAGTGATCCAATCCCCGCGCATGACGATCGCGGTGCTGTGGAGGCACGATGAGTTCACCCATCGAAGCTTTCAACGCCTCAGATTGAGACCAGCCGAACATTTCTTCGGCCGCCTTGTTCCATGCGATCACCCGTCCTGCGTCGTCCATTCCAACGACAGCATCGAGAGCACGGTCAAACAGAGACCCCAAATGCTCCACTGCATTCCTCCAGTATTGCGCTACGAACGCGTATCGTCATCGGGGGGACAAGTCGAGGCGCGAGAGGTCGGTCGGCTGCGAGGAGGAAGCCGCGGGCGGGTTACGTCGCGAGCTTGGAAGATGCAGGACTACAGCGGCTCGATAATGTTCCTTTGAATGCTTTCTAGCGACATCCGGAACTGAAGCCTTTGCGCCACGAGGAACTGACCCCCGTCTGATTTTGCTGTTTCGGGCGGTTGAAGCGGCGCAGCGGTATTTTGCAGAAGACCGCTGCGCCGCTTTCGAAGCCTTGGTCGGCTCGCCGCGCGAGATCCTCTACGACCGGATGAAGACGGCGGTGATCGGCGAGGCCGAGAGCGGCGAGATTGTCTACAACCGAGCCATTGTCGATCTCGCACGGCACTACGACTTTCATCCCATAGCCTGCCGGCCCTACCGGGGCTCAAACCAAGGGCAAGGTCGAGCGGCCGTTCCACTATATCCAGGAAGACTTTATTCCGGCGCGTTCCTTCCGCAATCTCGACGATCTGAATCGGCAGCTGGCTCATTTGCTTCAAAGGGTCGCCAACGCCCGCCGAAAAACGTATGGCATCCCTCTCGCGTGCAGTTCTGCTAACCTTAGCATAAGCGATGCATATTTGTATCCGACGTACCGGTCTGGCCTCTCCCCCTGACAACTAAAATTGTCCCTAACAAAGAGGCCTGCGCTGCGCGGACTTGTTGGGTACGGTTTCGCGATGCGGCTTGCTGAGGTGTTCTCCTTCGGAAGGTTCGGCAAGTAACTGACTGAGAAGAGCTGCCAACTGTGGTTCGAGATACGGTTTTTGTAGAATCGGGACGGTCTTATAATCGTCCTTCATCCCCTTCTGCCCGTAACCTGTCGCGAAGAGGAATGGCGTCCCATTTTGAAGCAACAAATCAGCGACGGGATAACTCAATGGACCGCCAAGATTGACGTCGAGAACCGCCAAGTCGAATTTTTGAGTTTGAGCGTAAGTCAGCGCTTGGTCGAGATGCATCGCCACGACAACCTCGCAGCCTAAGTCCATCAGCATATCCTCGGCCATCATGGCAACGAGGCTTTCATCCTCGACGAGAAGAACTCGACGGTTTTGCAGCAGGTTCATAGGGCAACGGCCTCCTGCACGAAGGCTTGCCCCTCCCAAGGAGGTGAAGTTAGCGGGACGCGAAGTTCGCAGAGAACGCCAGTTGGCAGGTATCGCGTTTCTGCGCTGCCCTTGAATTCCATAGGCAGCTGTCGCTCGATAAGCCGCGATCCAAATCCCTTATGAGTCGGCGGCGTGACGGGAGGACCCTTTCGTTCCTCCCACGTAAGATGAAGTTGCCCACGTCCGTCGATAAACTCACTCAACTCCCATGTTACTGCGACTTCGCCCTCATGGACCGACAAGGCTCCATACTTCGCGGCGTTTGTCATCAGTTCATGCAGCGCCATCGCCAGAGTTACCGCAAGTTTCGGCTGCAGCCGCAGATCTGGACCGCTTATCTGGACACGTTCAACGTCTGCTTCTGCCGAGCGGTGAGGTGCCAACGCACCTTCGATAACGCCGCGCAGGTCAGCACCTTCCCAATTATCTTCGACAAGCACGTTGTGAGCATTGGAGAGGGCGGCTATGCGGGCATTGAAGGTCTCGCGGATGAGCTGATCCGTTCGCTCGCGGAACGTATGCGCCGCTATAGATTGCACCGAAACTAAGGTGTTTTTTACTCGATGATTCAGTTCGTTTATTAGCAGGCGCTGACGCTCAGCAGCCGCCTTCTCTTCACTGATATCGCGAACCTCAATGATCGTGCCAATGATGTTCGCATTGTCATCGTGGATTGGGCTCGCCGTAAAGCCTACGGGATAAAAATGACCGTCTCTATGGACGAAGACCTCCTCACCGCGCTCCTGATTGTTTTCTGGAAAAGCGCGATCGATTGCACATTCGTGAAGCGGAAATGGCCGGCCATCCGGATAAGTATGGTGGACAATATCGTGCAGCGGGCAGTCGCGTGCTAGCACCTCAGCGAGCTTCCAGCCTGTAAGTTCCTCGGCCGCTCTGTTCATGTAGATGCAGTGCTGACGATCGTCCATCAGGAAGATGGCAACCGACGCGTTGTTGAGCACAGCGTTGAGGCGGCGCTCAGTCTCAAACAGCTGTGCTCCATCACGCCGAATGCTTGGCAGCCGTTTGCTCGCAGCGGAAGTGGATTGCAGCGGCGGCTGCGTGTTCGTCATCTATGAAACCTCTTACACAAGGGGGCTGGCGCAGCGAACAAGCTCTGAACAACGCGGCAAGCGTGCAGGGATCAAAGCCGCTTCGCGACATCGAAGACCTACTCAGCGCTTGTCAACAAGCGTGGAATATGATCGTTCCCGCATAAAGTTAAAGTCGTCAGCTGACTGGCTGATCGGGAGGGCAAAGCCGATTGCCATGACTGCTAGCTTAAAAACCGTCATGGTAAACCAGCGTTCGACGAGCATGTTTGGGAAGTGACGGGATCAGCATAGCTGTTGATCTCGATCGCCAGCGCATTGGTAATGCTGGCTCGAGGTGTTCCATTTTTACGTATTCGATCGACTGAATCGGCGGAAGATCTTGCTAGCAAAGGAGGAGCTTGAAGTTCCGAATGCGCCGACGCGCGCAGGCGAATGCGCTGCACCCTGCAGAGACGTACTTTCTGGTAGCAACGCAAAATAAAAAAACTCCTCGGCCGACACACGCAGTGCGAAAGAAACAGCACCTCAAGATATTTAAATCCCAGTTGGCTAAGAGAAACTTCGTTTGCCGTGCATTTTTTAACTTGCCGTCAACTCCTCTGCCGAACCAGATGCCAAATCGCAGTGTCTGTCATAGTCGAGGGTACCATTGGCATGTCATCCGTAGATACCAGTACAATTCAACCCAACGTCGTAGCTGAGCCAGCAAAAGAGCTAGTCCCCGCTGGGTTCTTTGTCCGCCTGATCGCGTGCGTTGTCGATGGACTGATAATCGGCCTACTTCAGTTCGCTGTAGCCAGCGCGGAAATATTCTCCGAGGGGCAGCTGACAGCAATCAGCCTCGTCCTGACATCAGTCTACGTGATAACGTTCTGGGCATTGCGGGGTGCGACGCCAGGCAAGATGGCCCTCGGTCTGACAGTCGTCTCCGCTACAGATGGCCAGCCTCTAGGTGTTAAGGCCTCCGTTCTTCGGTATCTGGGATACGTCGTATCCTCGATCATCGTTGGGCTTGGCTTCCTTTGGATCATGTTCAATCGAAGGAAGCGGGGTTGGCATGACTACATTGCAGGCACGGTGGTGCTAAGAAAGCCGCCGAGCAACCTAAGTGACGGAGCTGACAGCTGGGGTTCCGGCTGGGATAACGATCGGTTTAGCTCCAGCGATTGGGGCGACCGCGATTAGAAAGACAAGCTTTCTTTTCGTATGGTTTCCGTCTTGGGCGCGCCGGCCCGGCAAGTTTTTATCGGTGTCTGCTGCGTCGTTCTGACAGGCGCATTCGAAGTAAGCGCTGAACCATCCGCCGCTCCTTCCGAAGATCGACCGGCTTCGGTCGATCGCGTGGAGCAAGGCAGACCACCCGTATTTTATCGGCGCGAAGTCGCCGATGCTGGCAGGTATGTCTTTTGGTAGGCCCCCATCAAAGTGGTCCTTCATGAAGTATGGTTTTGAGATCATCGGAGGATGAGAGCATGCCGAAAAAAGCTTGAAGGGATCGTCGCGTAGCTCCGGTAGTTAGACGTCCTGGTTCCGCAAACCGGAAAGTGGCCATTACCCTTGGTGCATTGACTATGGCGGCCTGAAGGGCAGCCAGATGTAGCGCCTGAAGCGTCTGAAAAAAGAGAGCGAGCGGCTGCGCAAGGCGGTGTCCGATCTCACCCTCGAGAAGCTGATCCTCAGCAAGGCTGACTCGGGAAATTTATGACGCCGTTCGAAGAAGCGCGTGACTCTTCGAACCGCCGTCGGCTATGCGTCGACCACGTCGTCTCCAAGCTCGGCGTGTCGGAACGCATGGCGTGCCGGGTTCTCGGTCAGCATCGTTCGACACAACGCAAGAAGCCGACCGGCCGTGCTGATGAAGAGGCGCTGGACTCAGACATCTCCGGCTCGTCAGCGAGTGCCGCCAAAACGGATATCGCCGGATCGCCGCTTTGCTGAAGAGTTAAGGCTGCACGGTGAACTTCAAGCGCGTCGATCGGATCTGGCGTCGGGTTCGCGCAGTCACGCGCCTGCGCGAGCCGCATGAAAGTCCTGCAGAAACAGCCGAATAGAGGCCGGCTCTGGCTGAACGACTGATTGTGCGTCCGCCTGAGGCCGCAATATTCAGATCACGTCTTGTCCTACGACTTTGTCGAGAGCCGGGCCCGTCGCCATCGCCACGCCATCGGTTCGAGCGGCATAGGCGACGGAAGGAAGTTCGGCATACTGAATGTCATCGACGAGTTCACGCAGGAATGCCTGGCGATCCGGATCGATCGGAAGCTGAACTCGATCGGAATCGTTCATGTCCTGACGGACTTGCATATCCTGCGTGGTTAGCTTGGCTATGTTCTGCAGGATAACGGCCCGAACTCATTGCGAAGGCGGTCGGGGAATGGATCGTCGCGGTCGGCGCGAAGACGGCGTTCATAAAGCCCGGCATCCCGTCAGAGAACAGCTGCTGCAAGAGCTTCGCCGCCCGGCTTCGCGACGAGTTGTTGAACGGAGAGATATGCTACTCGCTGGCCGAGGCCAGGGTCGTAAACGAAAGCTAGCGCCGTCACTACAACACGGCGCGTCCGCACTAATCGCTTGGCTACCGGCCACCCGCACCCGATGCCGTCCAATGGCCGGCGAAACTCAACGGACCGGTGTCGCCGGTCACGCCAACAATGGTGTAAAGGCCGCCCCTGCAATGAAATCCAACCCGGACCATACGGGTAGGCAGGCCACTGCATATGTTCCTCATCACGCATGCCCACTCCCGATGAATGCAGCCATAAGCACCTGCAACATCAACATGCCCCACACTAGCAGTTCGTTGAGGATCCGTCCTTCGACTTCCGCAAGCGGCATCGCGGCTTTATGGGGACGATCCGCAAGGAGCACATGCTAGCCTCCAGTGGAGCAGGTCTTCCGACGCTGCGGACTGCTCACTATTCGCATCGAGATTAGTCATTCGGCTGCGAACAGGTGCGTGGCGATGCCATCTCTCGCACCCTCAGTTCCGCGAAGGCCTTAACCCAACTGCTGTAGCAACCGAGGGTTTGGCACCTGCGAAGGCTTACCCTTAATCCTCAACAATTGAGCTAGTGACCTCGTTTAATCGACTAGCTTTCCTCACGATTTGAGCGCTTAATGGCTACGCTGCGGTAGAGATTAGAAAACTCTCGTGGGTACTTGGTGACGGATGACTGGCGCTAAAGAAAAATAGCCAATCACCGTCCGGGAGAACGAAAATGGAAAACATCATAAAAGCAGTGATCTTAAGTATCTTTTCTGTTTCCATATATGGCGCGGCAGCCCAAGCAGAAGTCAAGCGCGGCGATTCTGGTGCAACATGCACAGCAAGTACTGAAACAATAAATGGGAAGAAAGCTAGTTGCGAGAGCTGCACGGCTACTAAGTGCGATACCGCGGGCGATACGATTACCAACTGCCGGAGGGAAACAACAAAGACCTGCACGATAGACGGGCGTGTTGTCTCTCCCGTTGGTGGCAAACTCGAAAATGTTGCTCCGCGCGGTGACACGCTTATGCGAAAATCGAACTGATCAACCCGAGGCCGAGGTGCTCGCGGGACGATGCTACGGTTCCAAATTGGAACATGACGCAGTGCGCAACCGACATCCATGTGCCAAAACTTTAACATTCTAACAGGATACGGCGATGAATAGACTTGCAATTGTACTGGCAGTGTCGATCGTATTTACGGTCGCTCCGATTTCCACATCATCGGCTACGTCAACAAGCCAAGCATTGGGCATGTGCACCGCCCGTGGCACCGACTGCAGCGTGGCGAACAAGGGAGACAACTACGAGATCTGCGTTAACAATTCTGGTGGTCGAGAGTGTGTTAAGTGCCCAAATCTTGCCCAAACGGAACAAACCTGTTCCGTCGCCAGGACTGGGCAACCCGGAGGCATAACTGGGATCCTGAAGGGTTCCGCGAAGAAGACTGTCGTGCGGCAGTAGTTCCATGTGATGCAAAGTGACAGGCTCGGTAAAGCACGGCCGCCTGCTGTAATGTGATCCGCAACTCCGGTGCTGGCTGGGCTGCGGTCATCGCCTGTTCGCGCCTCGCTCAATCGCGCTAGCGATGTTGCCGATGCTGAGCAGATGCACGCTATGACGGCACATCACCAATGGGGTGTTTCACTGTTTTCTCCTGCTGGGGCGAACTCGAAAACTCCTTCATAGCAGGGATATAAAGCGTTCTCGTCATTGTCACGATCTATATACCTGTGGTGGAACATGGTTCCGGCAACGCCCACAGCAACATTCCCAATCGTGTCGTCGCGTGCGCCGGCGCGCTGGCAGGTTTTCTGTCGCCCGCTGCAATCGCTTCTCTACAGAGTGACGCGCGCGTGAGACACATTGTTGAACGTATTGCACGGGCGGCTTACGAACAAAGGGACGTCATCCTGGAGATCGCATCCAATATCGTCACATCGGTGGATGGGGCCAGACCATCGCTAGATCACAGGCTCAACGCCGCTTGGCGGCTTCTGCGTCTGTAGGATCGATCGGTTAAGCAGCGTATTCTTAGTCCTCCAATAAGCCCTCTCTCCCGCCGTCGGCGATGTGTCGACTACATCGACCCAGAGTTCGTTGTGTATCTGAATGCATACCGGGCCGAGTTCTCGATCAGCAGCGCTCGACACAGCGTAAGAGGCCAACCCGTCGGGCCTATGATGAAGCGCTGACCGCGGCCATCGTCCGGCTAGCCAGTGAGTATGTCCCATACGGCTACCGCCGGATTGCCGCGATAGTGAAAAGCGAGGGCTGGACGGTTAACATCAAACGCGTCGGGCATAGCTGGCGGCGAGAAGAGCTAAAAGTTTATCAGAACCAGCCGAAGCAAAGTCGGCTCTGGCTAAACGACGGATCTTGTCCGTCTACGGCGGAAGTATGCCAATAACGTCTGATCCTATGACTTCGTCGAAAGCCAGACCCATGAAGGAGGGAAGTTCCGCATGTCAGCAACGGATCATA
This sequence comes from Fulvimarina pelagi HTCC2506, assembly GCF_000153705.1. Lineage (GTDB taxonomy): Bacteria > Pseudomonadota > Alphaproteobacteria > Rhizobiales > Rhizobiaceae > Fulvimarina > Fulvimarina pelagi. The sequence goes on along the minus strand of NZ_DS022272.1, from coordinate 3,136,039 downwards.
ACCAAGCCACTCGGGTGGAGTAGAAGTGGGCATGATGGCGGGTACGACACACGCCGAAAGCGATATGGATCGCCTCGTTGCGGACGAAGCCCTCTTCTTGTTTTTTCCTTGGGGGCATCAAAGAGGACGAGGGAATAGACCGGCTCGAGCTACCGAGCCTGCCGGGCGGCTACCTCCTCCAGAATGGGTAGTGTCTCAGTTTGAAGTTTGATGCTAACGGCCGCGACCGATCGCACTCGATTTCGCGAGGACGGAATCCCCTGTTAGAGTTTGCCAGCCGAGCAGGGAAGAGCCTTGCCCGACTTTTCGTGTCGGATGCACTATCTGACTTCCGTTCGGAGAAAGGTGGTTGGCGAAGGCTGACAAGTGGTGATTTGATGGCGCATGATGCTCGTGCGATTGCCAATCTGATTTTAGAGGAAGCGCAGAGACGCGGAATTCAGCTTACGGAAATGCAGCTGATCAAGCTTGTTTATTTCGTAAATGGCTGGTCTCTGGAATTGCTCGATGAGCCGCTTGTGGAAGATCGCCGCAGGCATGGCAGTGCGGCCCTGTATATCCGCGCCTCTACAAAACGCTGTCGGGCTACACCTCGGAACCTGTGAACAAGTTCGTCACCGAACGCTCTACTGGTATTCCATATGCCGCACCTTTGCGAGACGAACGAGAGCGGCGTTTTGTTCGGGATATTACTGACGCCTACGGCCCCGTTCACGCTTTTCGTCTATCTCAACGTACACATGAACCTGGCACTCCATGGGATAAGACCATTAGGAAGAAGGGGCAGTACGCTGAAATTGACGAGAAGCTGATGCGCGACCATTTTGCGGAGCTGCGGGAGATACGTGGCATTGACCGAAACCAATACAGACACTGAAAATCCATTTTCGGCGGATGCGCGTGCCGACTCTGAGATAAATCTAGACGACTTGATCGAGTCCCGGCCAAGGGTCGAAGCTCTTCTTGAGTCTTCGGGCAGAAGGGACAAGCTTGATGCAGAGTTACTAGATTATTTACAGGACGTTAGAGCCGAAAGCCGGCAGAACCGGTGGGTTCGTCTCGGTGCGGTAATATCTATCGCAAGTTTTTTATTAGTCTTATGGGTCATGTTGTTTCGGCTTATACTAACCAACTGGTCGCCAGTCGCGATCCGCATGACGCGGACGGCATTCCCGATTACGTCGGCGGGGCGCTTCTCGCCTTTAGGACCGGTCGGCATCAAAAATTCCCTTGTGAGAAGCCGACGTAGATTGAGCCAATTTTTTTGCCGACGCCGTCATTTACGTCGGTAAAACCATCCTCGAATTCATCTCGCTCAAGTCGATCGGCAAGCCTGCGCAATGCGTTCGCGACCCACTTGTTCAGCGAAGGAACGTTCGGACCCGACAGTTCTAACTCAACGTCACACTTCAAGCGCGGGGTTAGCTCCTCTTCATCTTCCATGCATCTCTCCTATGCTCATCGCTAAGCATATAGGAATGAACCGGCCGGCGCGAGAAGGGCAAAATCCGCATCAAATTTCAAACTGAGACACTACCCCAGAATGCCTTCGGTGAAGATGTATCTCTATCTATTTTAAGTTGGTTTTGACTATGTCGATCGACCTTGCCGATCGTCCCATTGATGTGTGCGTGATCCCCCGCCTTCGTCGAAAATCGCTTGTTATTGCCAGGCGAGACAGCCTGCGTCTGCTAATATTTATATTCCGCGTGCCTTCATCCGTGCGCGGTTCACTTCATAAAGAGATAGCAATGGATAGGGTTGTCAGGATTGAACGCGTCACTTCTCGCAGTGGGGACAAGAAGAACCGCATCTCACCACAAGTGGATATCAACTTGCAGATCCAGCACATGGGAACGTAAAGCACCTGGCAGAGCATGCGATATATGTTCGAGATCTCGACACTGCCGCTGATCTAATCGAAAAGGGTTTCTCGATCTGGATGCGTCAAGCGGGGAAGTGCGCGTCGTTGATTAGCCCTTCATCAGTTCGCGTTCCCCGTGGTTAAGATGTAATTCGGCCAATTCTCTCCCACGCCGATTGGCGTGGTCAAGTTCACAGACCGCCGGCAAAGCGGGGGAGAGTCGATAATGCGTCGAAGCCATGCCGTCGTGCAAAACCACAAATCCGTCGCCCCGAGACGAACGTCGAATAGTTCACTTCGATGACGTATGTGTTCTCCATTCTAGCAAGCGCGCCATTGCTCCCGCTATAACAGTCACTTAGTGATCCCTGAGTGCTCGCGGTCACGTTCCTCAATGAGGGGTAATCTCGAAGGCGGCTAATCCGGCAGTCTTATGCGGCGGCAGGCTGAAGCTCGAGTATAGGATCGACGTCGACGGTGTCGATCTAGGCCATGGCCTCGAGCGGCATGTATCTGTTCTGGGTCTGCCGTTAGTCGTTCTGTTCGAAGAGAATCGCGCCGAAGAGGCGGATGATGGACTCTTCGTTCGGAAAGATTTCGACTACGTCGGCCCTGCGCTTCTCCTCCTTGTTCAGGCGCTCCAGATAAGTGGATTGCCTGCGGGTTTCGGGCCGCGGCGAGCAGCGGCTGACTGAATTAGAGCAATTTGACCTTAATCTGGGTCATACCCCGCGTGGGCAAAGTGGTTTTGGAATTCGTCTGGTTCGAAGATGTTGAGGGCCAGGCTATGGCGTCATGCTGTCCCTGAACAGTGCGAGCGGCGACCTTTCGAAGGAGGGCCTCAATCTTGGAAAAGAGCATCTCGATCGGGTTGAAGTATGGTGAGTAGGGCGGAAGGTAGCGGAGTTCGGCACCGACGCCCGCGATCGCTTCCCTGACCCCGGTGACTCTGTGCGCCGGAAGATTGTCCATCACCACGATATCGCCGGGGACAAGTGTCGGCACTAACACCTTGCGGACGTAGACGAGGAACGCCTCACCATCCATTGCACCGTCGAGGAGCCAGGGCGCGACGATGCCATCGAGCCGCATGCCGGCGGTGAAGGTGGTGGACTTCCAGTGGCCATGCGGAACCGCAGCGCGACATCTCTCGCCGCCCCTGGAGCGCCCCCGCAGCCGTGCCATCTTGCTGTTCAGGCCGCTTTCATCGATGAAGACGAGCTTTCGCGGATCGAGATCGGGCGGCTCTTCGAACCAGGCCTCATTCGCGGCAAGGACGTCTTCGCGCTGCTGCTCGACGGCGTGCGCGGTCTTTTTTCCACGTGATGCCACGCTTCCTGAAGAACTTGGAAATCAGCGACTGACAAGTGCCGACGCCCTTGCCGGTCTCCAGACGATCGACGATCTCCGCCAGCGAGATGGCCTTGTCGTCGGTCTCGATCAGCGAGAGGATGAAGGCCTCATGCGCGTCGAGTTGGGAGCCCTCCGGCTGACCCTGTCGATCTGGATCATATGTGCCTTTTCGCTTCCAGTTGCGATGCTAGGCCCACGCAGTCGACTCCCCGATCGCAAATCGCCGGCCAGCGGTCCGCGTCGACAAGGCGCCTTCGATCGCTTCGACAACCCGCTTGCGAAGATCGACCCCGTACGGTCGCGCCATGACCTCAACCTTCCATTCCATCTGGAACAGGGAATCACGCCTCAATGCCCAGCGCAAACCAACGACTTCGAGCACGGTGAAATCGCACTAGATGGTGTCCGGCGCATTCCCGCCGAGGCGGGAATACGTGCGGCGGCCATTGTAAACGCTCAGATAGCGGCCGATCGAGGTTCGGACTTTGCCGACGCTTTAATAGGCTCTGAGGTAAACCTCCTCATATTTGATTGTCCGCCACAACCGTGCGACGAAGACGTCGTCGCGCCTCAGGCCCCCTTGCCGTCCATCAAAATCCGGATGTCTTGCGCCGGAAGCATTGCCATGAAGTCGTTGCTCGAAAACTGGCTACCTTGAGCCGTGTTCTTAATCTCCGGTTTTGCGAACCGCGCCAGTGCCTCCTCGAGCGCTTCGATGCAGAATCAGCGTGGAGCGTGATCGAAAGCCGCCCGGCCAGATCTCTCTGGCTGAACCAGTCCACGAAGGCGGCAAGGTACACGAACCTACGCCGCATTGGGATGTAGGTGATATCCATCGCCCAGACCTGTTTGAGCCGAGTAACCGCCAGTTTCCGAAGGAGATAGGGATAGAACTTGTGTGCGGGCGCGGGCTTCGAGGTGTTCGGCCTTCGATAGAGCGCCTTGCTACCCATCCACTTCATTAGCGTGGCGACATGTCGGCGACCGGAAGCGAAGCCTTCCCCTTTCAAAAGCCTTTGCATCATCCGGCTTCCCGCGAACGGGAAGTCGAGATGCAGTTCGTCGATCCGTCTCAAAAGCGTCAGATCGGCTTCGCTCGCCGGGCCTGGCTCGTAGTAATCACGCCGCGGTTGATCCCCAACTTCCGGGCTTGGGCGGCGAGTGGAAGGACGTCAGACCGGTCGATCATCGCTTTGCGCTCGGCAACCGTCCGCCCTTGTCGAGCGCATGCTCTAAAAAATCGTTCGCCAGCCTCATCTCACCGATCTTGGCGTGAAGCGTCTTCACGTCGGTCGGCGGCACGGAGGCCGATGACGAAGCGGGACCGAATACATCAGCCGCCTTCTCCAGCAACTGGGCGCGCCACTGGCCGATCTGGTTCTGCTGAACATCATATTGCTGTGAAAGCTCGGCAAGCGTCTTCTCGCCTCGCACGGCAGCAAGCGCCACCTTTGCCTTGAAAGCCGGGCTGTGATTGCGGCGGGGTCTCTTCGTCATCGTCTCTCCTCATTGCGGCCATCCTGGCCGTCTTCAGGCAGACAATCACCTTATCCCGCTGTTCAAATATCCGAAGCCACCTCTGAGATCGCCCGGTACCGCCAATGCTACGGTAATGGGACCCTCGTGGTGGATCCGGTGCACTACCTGGCGCTGATCGAGACCCAATCGAATGCGCTGGAACAGGCGGAACCGCTTTATTACTGGAACCTGCTGGAAGCCTTCCAGCATCTGCGCCATGCGTTTGAAGCGCGCATGGGCAACCGGGGTCGGCAGAGTTCAGCCAGTAAGTCCTTGTCAAAAGGTGAGACAGGAACTTGGATCCATGTCGCATCACATGTCGCGTGGAGTTGCCGGTGCTATTTGGAGACCCCTGTAAATCAAGGGAAACGGTTGCGACATAAAAGCGACATGAGGGGATGTAGATCAGGGCGCCTTATAGAGCGTAAACAGCTGATTTTACTGAGACATCGATTGGCTGGGGAACCTGGATTCGAACCAGGACTAACGGAGTCAGAGTCCGCTGGTCTACCGTTAACCTATTCCCCAATAGGCCGTCGAACGGCGCATTGGCTCGGATATATCGTCTCTTTCAGGCGATGAAAACCCATCGCGTTCAAAAAACGAGCGTTGTGCGGGTAACGGGAGGTTTGCCTGCAAGGCCGTCGATTTGCAGTTCTCGCGCCGCGATCGATCTCAGCGCTGTTAGTCTTGTGTCGTCTTCGTCGACCACGAGCTTTTTCCCGACGCCGATCACGAACCTCTGAGAAATAGCGCGAGACTTTCATGTCTTGTAAAGCAGGTGAAGCATATGGCCGATAGCAATGAGGACGGGCTGACCAAGGGACATGACGGACTCTTGCGATGCGCTTGGGCCGGTCACGATCCACTCTATCAGGCTTACCACGACGAAGAATGGGGGCGTCCCGTCGGCGACGACCGGCAGCTTTTCGAGAAGCTCTGTCTGGAGGGCTTCCAGGCGGGGCTGTCCTGGTTGACGATCCTGAAGAAGCGTAAAGCGTTCCGCGAGGTCTTTCACGGCTTCGAAATCGGCCGGGTCGCGGCGATGGGCGAAGACGACGTCGAGCGTCTCGTGGGCGATGCGCGGATCATCCGGCATCGGGGAAAGATCACGGCGGCGATCTCCAATGCGAGGGCCACTGAAGCGCTAATTGCACGCGAGGGCTCGCTCGCCGCCTTTCTGTGGGCTTTCGAGCCGGAGGCGGACGAGCGACCGGATCGCGTCACGCTTAACTGGATGCGCGACAATCCCGTGACGCCGGCCTCGGTGCGGCTCTCGAAGGCGCTGCGGAAAGAAGGTTTCCGTTTCGTGGGGCCGACGACCTGCTACGCTTTCATGCAGTCGATGGGGTTCGTGAACGATCATATGCCCGGATGTCATGTGCGGTCGGCCACCGAGGCCGACCGCTACCGGTTCGAACGGCCGCGCTAGATCCGCCCGAACCGGTCGTATTCGACGGGCTCAGCTAGCCTCATCGCCGGGCGTCAGCTGGATCAGCCGACCGCCGGACCCGTCCTCCAGCACCCAGACGGCGCCGTCCGGACCCTGCTCAATCTCGCGGACCCGTGAGCCCCAGGAGAAGCGCTCTTCCTCCTCGGCGCTGTCGCCCTCGAGAGCGACGTGAACGAGCGCCTGACCGGACAGCGCACCGATAAGCGCGTCGCCCTGCCACTCGGCGAACATGTCGCCATCGTAGATGAGGAGGCTCGCCGGCGAGATGACCGGCGTCCATGAGGCTTCCGGCGCATTGAAACCGTCCTCGTCTGGATTGTGATCGGGGATCGGGACGCCCGAATAGTTGACGCCATTGGAGGCCTCCGGCCAGCCGTAATTCTCGCCCGGCTGGATCAGGTTCAGTTCGTCGCCGCCGCGCGGTCCCATCTCGATCTCCCAAAGACGGCCCTCGCTGTCGAAGTCGATCCCCAGGAGGTTACGATTGCCGACGGTCCAGAACTGAGCCGCGACACCGCCTTCGTCGGCGAAGGGATTGCCGTCGGGCACCGAACCGTCCTCGTTCAGCCGAAGCACCTTGCCCAGATTGACGTCCATCTCCTGGGCCGGGTCCTGCTTCTGGCGGTCGCCAGATGTGACGAACATATAGCCTTCCTGCTCCGAGCCCGCCGGTCCGAAGGCGATGCGGTGGGAGTAGTGGCCCTGGCCGCCGACCTTTGGATCCTGCCTCCAGATCACCTCGACATCGCGCAGTGCCGGCTGTTCGCCGGACCGGTCTAGCGTGCCGCGCGCGACGGCAGCGCCGTAGCCGCCATCTCCTTCTTCGGCAAAGGAGAGATAGACCATGTCGTTCTCGGCAAAGTCCGGATGGAGAACCACATCGCCTAGGCCGCCCTGCCCACCATAGGCGACGGCCGGAACGCCGCCGACTTCGGTCTTTTCACCTTCCAAGGTGACATGCATCAACGCACCGGCCTTTTCGGTCACGAGCATCGAGCCGTCCGGGAGGAAGGTCATGGCCCAGGGTTCGTCGAACTCCACGAGCGGCGTGCCCGTCAGCGTCGTACCCCCGTTGCCGTCAATCGTCAGCGTCTCCTGAGACATCGCCGGGACCGCGGCGATGAAAGCGCTACCTGCTAGCAGGCAAGCGATGGGAGTTTTCCGGAAGATCGTCATGATGAAAGCCTCTCGGGTCAGGTTTTGTTTCGAGAGGAGATAGTGACTGTTACTGCCGAATGTCCGGCGATGGGCGATAACGATAGCCTCACATTTTCGGAAGGGGCGGCCGAACGCGTCAGTCGAGCGGAGGGCCGGTTAAAGTCATGTTGTGCCTCTCGGCCGATGCCTGGATGGCGGGCGTGTCGCTCGGGATCGCGAACTGGCCTGCTGCCATTTCGAAAAAGAATTCCTCGAACCCGCCCGGCGTCAGGATGAGCAGATGCCGGCTCGGCTCTTCACCGACGATCTTGAACGTATGCTCCTTGCCGCGCGAAATGAACGCGGTCTCACCCGGACCTTTGACGAATTCCTCGCCTTCGAGCCAGAACTTCACCCGGCCGGTCAGCACGACGAAGGTCTCGTCTTCGGTGTGATGGATGTGCCGGGGCGGACCGCTGCCGGCCGGCGAAACGCTGTCGACGATCGACATTGCTCCACTGGAGGCCATCGGGGCGAGAATCGACCGGTAGGTGGTCCCGAGCCACGTGTGGACCTCGGAAGCGGATACTTCGACCATCATCGTTCTCCCGAATGGCTATGGCGCGCCCGTTCGCAAGCGACGATCATAGCAGGATGTGGACGTAGCGAGGCGCTTTTTTCGTGAAGTGGCAAGAGGGGCGGACACAGCATTCCAAAGGGCCGGAAGAACGACAATCCATTCAAGTTTCCCCGTCTGTCTCGGGCGGGCCGTCCGCCGCTTCTCGCAAGACGCGGCCTAACGCTTCGAAATCCCTGAAACGCGCCGTCGTCGGACGGAACGCCAGCGCAAGCCGGCGATAAGGAACGGGGTCCTGAAACGGAAGGACCTCGAATCCGCCGCCGCGCGTTTCGTCCGCAATGGCGATCTTAGGGATGAGCGTCGCGCCGAGACCGCCGGCGACCATCCGAAGAATGGTGGTCAGGCTCGTCGCGCCAAGAGTCCCCAGTTCGGGTCCGCCCGCAAGCCGGCAGACATCCAACGCCTGAGACCTCAAGCAATGGCCCTCTTCGAGAAGAATGATCCGTTCTCTGTTGACGATAGTCGCCGGAACGGGGTTCGGCAGGCGAACGGCGATCTCGGGCGGCGCGGCGAGGAAGAAGGGATCGTCGAAAAGCTGCAGTGTCTGCAGGTCCTCATCGCCGAGCGGCAGAGCGACAACCGCGCAATCGATATCGCCCCGCTTGACGTCGGCGATCAGCCGCTCGGTCATGCTCTCGCGCACCTCGCATTCGAGTTTCGGAAAGCGGCCCGAAAGAAGCGGCAGCAAGCGCGGCAAGATGTAGGGCGCGACCGTCGCGATCATCCCGACCCGCAAATGACCGGAAAGGACGCCATCCCCTATGGCCGCGAGCCCTTCGAGTTCGCGAACGTCCGCCAGTATCCGCAGGACACGTTTCTCGACCAATTCGCCGTCGGCTGTCAGCGACACCCCGTTCGATTTACGGTGGAAGAGTGGGGTGTCGAAGAAGGCTTCCATCTGATGGATCTGCCCCGACAAAGCGGGCTGACTGATATTGAGTGCGGCCGCCGCACGGCCGAAATGCAATGTCCGGGCGAGAGTTTCGAAATAGCGGATCTGGCGCAGTGTGAGCATGCCGATAAGATAATCCTATCGCGCAACTCATCAAATATGATTGGCTCTTATCGACCAGCCTTTCCATATTCGGGCCGAAGCATTCCAGCCGTCGGGCACGACCTAAGACTGGCGATAACCAGGGAGGCCATCATGGCTGAACGAAACACTTTGAGAACTTCGGCGGGTGCGCCGTGGCCGAACAATCAGGACTCGCTGTCCGCCGGCGAGCGCGGTCCGCTGCTCCTTCAGGACTACCAACTGATCGAGAAGCTCGCGCACCAGAACCGCGAGCGCATCCCCGAGCGCACCGTTCACGCTAAGGGCTGGGGTGCCCACGGCAGGTTGGTGATCACGGAAGACATCTCGAAATACACCAAGGCGAAGTGCCTGCAGAAGGGTGCCGAGACGCCAATGCTCGCCCGCTTCTCGACCGTCGCCGGCGAATCCGGTGCGGCCGATCACGAACGCGACGTGCGCGGTTTCGCGCTGAAATTCTACACCGAGGACGGCAACTGGGACATGGTCGGCAACAATACGCCGATCTTCTTCGTGCGCGACCCATACAAGTTCGCCGACTTCATCCACACTCAGAAACGTCATCCAAAGACGAACATGCGCTCGCCGACTGCAATGTTCGACTTCTGGAGCCTTTCACCGGAAGCGGTCCATCAGGTGACGATCCTGATGTCGGATCGCGGTCTGCCGCAGTCGCCGATGCACATGAACGGCTACGGTTCGCACACCTTCTCGTTGATCAACGAGAAGAATGAGCGGGTCTGGGTGAAATTCCACTACAAGACCGAACAAGGCCACGACTTCTACACCAATGCAGAAGCCGAGAAGATCATCGGTCGTACGCGCGAGGGCTATCAGGAACGCCTCTTCAACACGATCGAGGAAGGCAAGTATCCGCGCTGGAAGTTCCAGATCCAGGTGATGACGGAAGAAGAAGCCCGTGAGTGCGCGTTCAATCCGTTCGACCTCACCAAGGTGTGGCCGCATGCCGACTATCCAATGATCGACGTCGGCTTCTTCGAACTGAACCGGAATGCGGACAACTACTTCGCTGAGATCGAGAACGCCGCGTTTTCGCCGTCGAATATTGTCCCCGGCATCTCGTGGTCGCCAGACAAGATGCTGCAGGCTCGTATCTTCTCCTATGCGGACGCGCACCGCTACCGCCTCGGAACCCACTACGAGACGATCCCGGTGAACGCGCCCAAAATCCCCGTTCACAATTACCATAAGGACGGTGAGATGAACATGTTCGGCGGCGTGCGCACGGGCAACGAGAACGCCTATTACGAGCCGAATTCGTTTTCCGATCAGGGCGCGGCCGTCGAGGATCGCTCTGCGCAGGAACCGCCGCTCGCGCTCTTCGGCGATGCCGATCGCTACGATCACAAGATCTACGACGATTACGGCCAGTGCCGCGATCTCGTGATGAAGGTGATGAACGAGGAGCAGCGCCAGCGCCTCTACCAGAACATGGGCGGCGCAGTCGCGGGCGTCACCAGCGATGCGATCGTCGAGCGCTGGCTCGGTCATCTGAAGCAGGTGCATCCGGACTACGAGGCGGGCGTTCGCAAGGCGATGCAGGAAGCTCGGGCCAGCGACGAGTACCAGCCGAACTCGCATCCGGTAACCGACGACACGCCGCAGGTGACGGGTGGTGGCGCTGGAAAGGACCAGGCGCAGGTGGCTGCCGAGTAATCGGCGCTTCCGCAATCGAGAAACCAAGAAGGGCCGGGGCGAAAACGCCTCGGCCCGTTTTGCGTTGGAAGGAGCCGAAACTTCGCTTTCTGTTCGACACCTCGTCACGCTGGAGCGGATGGAGCAGATGGAGAGGCACCTGCAAAAAGGCCACGCCGACAACCCTCAGCGATCGACACATCTTTTAAAGACCGAGCGAAAATCTTCACATGAATGGGTGACATTCGGAGAACACTTTGGCGTGGCTGGACCTCGCGCGCGGCGGCCCGTAACCTTCGCCCGCTTTCAGCGATCACTGGCAGAAAGCCGCCAGCACCGCCAACGAGGTCGAGACCATGCAAGAAACGATCGGCATTCTCGGCGGAACGGGCTGGCTCGGCCTTGCCCTTGGACTACGCTCCCTGACGCAGGGTGTTGTGACGGCCGGGCAGTTGGTCGTTGCGAACCGACGCGGCCCCACGAGCGATTACGATGCCTGGCCGGGTGTTACCTGGGCACGAAATCTAGGTGAACTTGCCGAACGATCGGATATCGTCGTCCTTTCGGTTCGGCCGGAGGATTACGCGGCTCAGAAGGCGCCGGCTTTTGCAGGCATCGTCGTCTCCTTCATGGCAGGTGTGCCCCTGGCACATCTTGAACGGAACTGGCCGGACGCACGCATTGTCCGTGCGATGCCGGGCGGCGGGGCACGCGAAGGTAACGCGCATGTGCCGATCTGTGCTGCTGACGGGATCGCGGATGCCGATCTCGACCTAGTCGAGCGGCTGCTCTCTGTCATCGGGACGGTGGATCGTGTCGCGAACGAACACGAACTGGCATTCCTCACGGCCCTCTCCGGATCGGGCGCCGCCTATCCAGCATTGATGGCAAAGGCGATGTATGATCGCGGGGTCGCCGAAGGCATCACGCCGGAGGTCGTATGGCGGGCCGTCACCTCTGTCGTCTGCGATGCGCCCAGCCTCTTACGCGGGTCGCCCGCCGAGGCCAGCCATATGCTCGAAACTCTAGAGGGTTATCGCGGGCCGACTGCCGCTGGAATCGAAGCGGCTCGCCTGGCCGGCCTCGGAAAAGCCATTGGCAGTGCACTCGATGCTGCGACCAAACGTGCCGAAACCATGCGGCCCGGCGAGAAGTAAAGTCCCGGGCCACAATCTGGCAGTCGCGCCATCACTCGAGAGCGAGACGCCGGCTTACCGAGGGTTAGAAATTCGCAAGTCGGAGATCAGCATGGCCCAGGTTGGCTTCGATGTCTGAGCCATGCCGTTTTTCTGATCAGCGCTTTGCGGACGCAACGGCGCGTTTTGTAACGACCTTGACGAGATTGGCGCGATAACCGGCCGAGCCGTGCATGTCGCCCATCATGTCGTTTGCCGATAATGAAAGCCCATCGAGTGCCGAGCCGTCGAAGTTGCTACCGAGGGCGCTTTCGGCCTCCTTCCAGCGGAAGACTCCGGCATTGCCTGCACCTGTCACGCCGACGCCGACCGAACCATCGGCGCGCTTTGCGACGAAGACACCTGCCATTGCGTAGCGCGAGGCGGGATTGCGGAATTTCTCCCAACCAGCAGCTTGAGGCGGTTCGAAGGAGACCGCCGTCACGATCTCGTTCTCTTCGAGCGCCGTCTCGAACATGCCTGTGAAGAAGTCGTCGGCCACGACTTCACGGGTATTGGTGTGGATCGTCGCGCCCATGGCGAGGAGCGCAGCAGGATAGTCCGCCGCTGGATCGTGGTTGGCGACCGATCCTCCGATCGTCCCCATGTGGCGCACGGCCGGATCGCCGATCAGGCCAGCGAGATAGGAGAGCGTCGGAGCGTGCTGCTTGACGGTCGCATCCGCCTTGATCTCGGCGTGGGTCGTGCCGCCGCCGATCTTCAGGCGCCCGTTTTCGAAGCTGATGCCCTTCAGTTCCGCAACGTGGCGCAGATCGATCAGCGAGGTCGGCATGGCGAGCCGTGCCTTCATGGTCGGGATCAGCGTCATGCCGCCCGACATCAGCTTGCCTTCGCCGTCGCTATCGCCAAGCAGCTTGACTGCTTCGTCGATGCTCGTCGGCCGTTGATAGGATGTTTCGTACATTGCAATTGGCCTCCCTTGGTGTCCCGGCCGGCTCCGTTGTTCCCTTGTGGCGGAGATGGAGCACTCGGCGCGGAACGCTGGTTCAAAAACCGAAGCATGATTGCGGCGGGTTCGAAACCCGCCGCCACTTTTGATCGTCAGTTCACGGCGTTGATCGCGTTCCAGACCTTTTCCGGGGTCGCCGGCATGGTCAGATCGTTGTTGCCGATCGCATCGGTGATTGCGTTCATGACCGCCGGCGGCGAGCCAATTGCACCGGCTTCCCCGCAACCCTTAAGTCCGAGCGGGTTGGTGGTGCAGGGCGTGACGAGCGTCTCGACCTTGAACATCGGAAGGTCCCAGGCGCGCGGCATGGCGTAGTCCATGTAGGACGCCGTTACCAACTGACCGGTCTCGTCGTAGTTGACGCCTTCCAGAAGTGCCTGGCCGATCCCTTGGGCTAGACCCCCATGGACCTGGCCCTCGACGATCATCGGATTGATGATGTTGCCGAAGTCGTCGGCCGCGACGAACTGGACGATCTCGGTGACACCGGTGTCCGGATCCACTTCGACCTCGCAGATGTAGCAGCCGGCCGGGAAGGTGAAGTTCTGCGGATCGTAGAACGCGCCTTCCTTCAGACCTGGCTCCATGCCGTCGGGGAGGTTGTGGCCGGTGTAAGCGCCAAGGCAGACTTCATGCCAGGCGAGCTTCTTGTCGGTGCCAGCGACCTTCACCTCGCCGTTCTCGATGACGATGTCACCTTCGTCGGCTTCGAGGAGATGAGCACCGATCTTCTTGGCCTTCGCCTCGACCTTGTCGAGCGCCTTGGAGATCGCCGAGCAGCCGACCGCGCCCGAGCGCGAGCCGTAGGTGCCCATGCCGAACTGCACCTTGTCGGTGTCGCCATGGACGATCTGAACATTGTCGACCGGTACGCCGAAGCGTTGGGAGACGACCTGGGCGAAGGTCGTCTCGTGGCCCTGGCCATGGCTGTGCGAACCGGTGAGGATCTCGATCGTGCCGACCGGATTGACGCGGACTTCGGCCGATTCCCAGAGCCCGACGCCGGCACCAAGAGAACCAACGGCCTTGGACGGCGCGATGCCGCAGGCTTCGATATAGCAGCTCATGCCGAGGCCGCGCAGCTTGCCGCGAGACTTTGCCTCCTGCCTGCGTCCCTCGAAACCGGCGACATCGGCGGTCTTCATCGCCGCTTCCATCGTCGCTTCGAAATCGCCGGTGTCGTAGTTCATGATCACCGGTGTCTGGTGCGGGAATTCGCGGATGAAGTTGATGCGGCGGAATTCAGCCGGCGACATGCCGAGTTCGCGCGCCGCCGTCTCCATGGTCCGCTCGATAACATACGTCGCCTCGGGACGGCCGGCCCCGCGATAGGCGTCGACCGGCGCAGTGTTGGTGTAGACCCCCTTCACGTTCGCGTAGATCGCCGGGATGTTGTACTGGCCCGACAGCAGCGTCGCGTAGAGATAGGTTGGCGTCGCGGAGGAGAACAGCGACATGTAGGCGCCGAGATTGGCGACGGTGTTGACCCGAAGCCCGAGGATCTTGTTGTTCGCATCAAGCGCCATCTCGACGTCCGAGACATGGTCACGGCCGTGCGCGTCGGTGAGGAAGGCTTCGGTGCGGTCGGACGTCCACTTGACCGGCACATGGGTGCGCTTGGAGGCCCAGAGGCAGACGATCTCTTCGGGATAGATGTAGATCTTGGCGCCGAAGCCGCCACCGACATCCGGCGCGATGACGCGCAGCTTGTGCTCGGGGGCGACATTGTAGAACGCGCTCATGACGAGACGCGCGACATGCGGGTTCTGGGACGTCGTGTAGCAGGTGTAGTGGTCTTCGGCCGAGTTGTAGTGCCCGAGCGCAGCGCGCGGTTCGATCGGGTTCGGCGAGAGACGGTTGTTGACGATGTCGAGCTTGATGACCTTCGCCGGGTTCTCGAAAGCCTTAGCCGTCGCATCGGCATCGCCGAGTTCCCAGTCGAAGCAGATGTTGTTTTCCGCTTCCGGATGAAGCTGCGGCGCACCGGCCTTCATGGCGTCCGGGCCGTTCACGACCACGGGCAACTCCTCGTACTCGATCATCACGCCTTCGGCGGCGTCACGAGCCTGGGCCTGGGTCTCGGCGATGACGATGCCGATAGGCTGGCCGACATAGCGAACGATCCCGTCGGCAAGCGCCGGATAGGCGCCCATCTTCATCGGTGAGCCGTCCTTGGAGGTAACCGCCCAGCCGCAGATGATGTTGCCGATCCCGTCGGCCTTCAGTTGCTGACCATCGAGGAATTCGATGAATCCGGGCATTTCCCGCGCGGCGGACGCGTCGATCGAGGTGATCTTGGCGTGGGCGTGCGGAGAGCGCACGAACGCAGCGTATTTCATGCCGGGAACCGACATGTCGTCGGTGTAGCGTCCCTGGCCGGTGATGAACCGACGATCTTCCTTGCGCAGAACCTTTGCGCCGATACCTTCGACACCCATTGGTGTACCTCCCTAGGATTTATAGCAGGAAAGCCGCGACATCATCGGAGCGCGGCGTTCGACCGAATTTCGTGCAGTTCGGCGACGCCCGTTTCGGCGTTGCCCGCCGATCACTCGGCCGCGACCTGCTGGGGTGTCCCCATCTTGGACGCCGCATCGAGAGCGGCCTTGACGATGTTATGATAGCCGGTGCAGCGGCAGATATTGCCGTCGAGCTCCTCGCGAACGGTCTCCTCGTCGAGATCTGATCCATGCCGGTTGATCATGTCGGTGATCGTCATGATCATGCCGGGCGTGCAAAAACCGCACTGCAGGCCGTGATGTTCCTTGAAGGCGGTTTGGACCGGGTTGAGATCCTGCCCATTGGCGATGCCTTCGATCGTCGTTACGTCTGACCCGGACGCCTGGACAGCCAGCATCGTGCACGACTTGATCGCTTTCCCGTCGAGATGGACCACACAGGCGCCGCATTGCGACGTGTCACAACCCACATGCGTGCCGGTGAGGTGAAGATTGTCACGCAGGAAATGGACCAGCAGCGTGCGGTCCTCGCACTCGCCGGACACCTTGCGCCCGTTCACCGTCATTGAAACTTGGCTCACTTGTTCCTCCCACTGAATGGCGCAGGCGGGTCAATTCTACCGTCCTGCATCAAATTCTTTCCCGCCGCGGTCGTAGCGCGGCTGTCCGCAGGCGAGCGTGCCGTCTTTCTTAGAATCATGCAAGACAAGCAAATCGCCGCGTGCGTCCGGTCCGGTCGCGGACATCCTGCGTGGGGAACACAAACTTGGGTATTGGACCTTCGTGCAGCATGGAACGATTCAAAGCTTCGACCCATGGCCGATGAAGAACAGGCCGGACGCGATCCGGTTGGTTCGAGCATTCGCCGGACCACCCTGTGACTGGTTCGGCACAAGCCTAAACGGAAGCGAAGCCGATCGGGTCGAATCGCCGCAAATTGATGCCGGCACCGGTTGTTATCTTTAACGGAATCGTTCCTTTTTGAAGGTGACTATAAAAGTTCGCCGGGATGGCTGCGTGGAAGATCGCCGCCGTCCGTATGACACATTATCGCCGCGGGGATACGGCTGGTGATCGGCGGGAAGCGTTATGAAGGCGCTGAGGGGGTAACCGCGTTTTGTGGATTTGGCGCAGCCAGGCCAGTCATGTGTTCGTTTGGTCGATGCTGGGATTCGCCGCGCTGACTCACGAGGCATCGGCCTTCGAGCTGTTCGGAATCAAGTTCTTCGAAAGCGAGGACGACAGCGACCTCGACGTCATCAATCCGCTCCAGTACACGGTCCGCATTGAGGTCACGCAGACGCCGGACGGCGACGCCGACATCGCCTCGACCATCGAGGACGCCTCGGTGCTCGCGGCCGACGAAGGCGAGCCGGTCGCAGGCTCCCTCGGTCTGATCGCCAAGGCGCGAACCGATCGCAAACGGCTCGTCGCTGCGTTGTTCGAGAACGCGCGCTACGACGGCCTCGTCTACATCTTCCTCAACGGCCAGAACATTTCGGACATCGAACCGGACACCAAGTTCAACGGGCCTGTCCCGGTACTGATCCGCGTCCTGCCGGGGCCGAAATACGAACTCGGCCGCGTTTCGGTGAACACCGGCGGCATTCCTGTCAATCCATCCGAGTATGGCCTCGAACGGGGCGGTTCGGCTTCGTCCGTCGACGTTCTGGAAGCCGAATCGAATATCTATCGGGAACTTCGAGAAGACGGCCGGCCCTTCGTCGCCGTCACCCGGCGCGACATTCTGGCGGACGCTGCCACCGACACGCTCGACTATCTGACCGAAATCTCGCCCGGCCCGAGGGTGCCGTTCGGCGAGACCTGGGTTTCGGGCCCCGAAACGGTCGATCCGGGCTTCGTCGCCTACATGACAGGCATCTATGCCGGCGAAGTCTTTTCGCCGGAAGAGCTCGAACAGGCTCGCCAGCGCCTCGTTGATCTCGGCGTCTTCTCCTCCGTGGTCGTCAAGGAAGCGAAAGGCCAGGCGCCCGACGGCAGCCTGCCTGTTCAAGTGACCGTCGCCGAGCGTCAGAATTTCGGCTTCTACGGCCTCGGCGCCACCTATTCGAACACGCAAGGTGCTGGTGCATCGGGCTATGTCGGCTACCGAAACCTCTTCGGCCGGGCCGAGAATATCCGCCTTGACGCCTCGGTCTCACGGATCGGTGCAACCGCCGTTTCCGGTACGGCGCGGGACCTTGAAGGCATCGACTTCTCGACTTCGCTGGTGTTCGAAAAGCCCGGCGTCCTCGGCCCGGATTCGGTCTATATCGGTTCGATCTCCGCCGGGCGCGAGCAGCCCCTCGCCTATGATCGGCTCTTCGTCAACGCCACCAGCGGCGTCGAATACGAGATCGACGAGAACCAGACGCTGAAGGTCAGCGTGAAGGGCGAATACGAGGAGATCACCGATTTCCTCGATACGCGCGAATATCTGATCGGTTCAGTGCCGACGGTCTATACCTTCGACAATCGCGACAATGAGCTCAATCCGACAGAGGGCTTCTTCGCCGAGGCGCGGCTGGAGCCCTCCTACGGCATCAACACCTCGACCTTCTTCCTGACCTCGCGGCTCGACGGTCGGACATATTATTCGCCGCTCGAAAGCGATCGTCTCGTGCTGGCCGGCCGGCTCGGCTACGGCACGGTCTTCGGCGCTGATCTTCAGGACGTACCGAACGATCGGCGCTTCTATGCTGGCGGCGGCGGCTCGGTGCGCGGCTACGAATTCCAGTCGATCAGTCCGTATTTTCCGTCGAATGCTGGGCCAGGGCAGAACGAGATCTTCGAGGATACGCCCCAAGGCGGGCTTTCGCTGTTCGACGGCTCCGCAGAGGCGCGCATCGGCGTGACCGAAAACATCCAGATCGTGCCCTTTGTCGATTTCGGCGTCGCTTCGGAAGACCTCGTCCCGGACTTCGGCGACGTGAAGATCGGCACCGGCATCGGCGCTCGATATCTCACCAATTTCGGTCCGATCCGCGTCGACGTCGCAGTGCCACTCGATCCGGGCCCGCGCGATGCCGACTTCCAGTTCTACGCAGGCATCGGACAGGCTTTTTAAGACATGACCGTAGTCGCCCGCTTCCTCTCGATCGCCGCCGGCCTTCTCGTAGCGGCTGCTCTCCTCGTACCGCGACCTGCCTCCGCACAGGAGTTTCTCGCGAGCCAGATCGAGGGACTGATCAATTCCGAAACGATGACCGTCGAGATCGACGGATTGTCGGGCGCGCTGACGGGCAATATCCGGATTGAGAACGTGACTGTGTCCGATCCGCAGGGCGTTTTCCTGTCAGCGAGCGATCTCGCCATGGACTGGTCGCCCTTGTCCTTGGTCCGCTCGAACGTCAATATCGAGAACCTTACTGCCGGCCAGATCGTACTCGAGCGTCTGCCGGTCGGTCAGCCACCGGCAGTGGAAGAGGAAGAGTCGGAAGGCGGCTTTTCCTTCCCCTCGATTACCGCGGATATCGGCAATTTCGCCATCGAGGAATTCGTCATCGGCGAGGCAATCGCGGGTACGCGGGCCCGACTTTCGGCCAGTGCCTCCCTGTCGCTTTCGGACGACCCGGTCAATCTTGCGGTAGACGCCAATATCCAGCGGCTCGACCAACCAGGACAGATCGTCCTCGATCTCGGCTTCGCGCCCGACGAAAACCAACTGACCGTCGACATCCAGGCGAGCGAACCGCAGGGCGGCCTCGTCGCGAGTCTGCTGGACATACCGGACCGGCCGGCCGTCGAACTTGCCGTCAATGGATCGGGTCCCCTCTCGGACTTCATGGCCAACGGCGCCCTTACTGTCGGCGGCGAACAAGCCGCCTCGCTCACAGCGCGCGTGAACGAGATCGACACCGGACGGCGGGTGAACCTCTCGCTCTCGGTCGCCGCGGCGCGCTTCGTGCCGGAGGACTATGCCCGCTATGTCGAGGGCGGCGCCAACATCGACGCACAGGTCGTTCTCTACAACGACGGCACTTATGGCATCGAACAGGCCGAAGTCGCCTCCGACGTGATCCGGCTCAGTGCGCAGGGAGCGGTCGATCCGAGCGGCGCCGGCAACGATCTGGACATCGCCATCGCCTCGGCAGGCCAAGGCGCGCTCGACCTCACCTTCGGCGACGCGAACCTTACCATCGCCGAGCTCAACGCGGCCATCGAGGGCGCACTCTCCGATGCCCGGCTCGACATCTCGGCGACGCTGCCCGCGGGCGGCTATGGCGACTATCAGGCCGAGGGCGTGAACGCGTCCGTCGAAAGCCCCGGCTTCAACCTGATCGGGCTTCAAGGCCCCGTTGAGATCGTCGCGACTGCGGACGACTTCTCGGCACCGGAGGGTATTCAGGATCGGGTCCTCACCGCCCCCCTCCGGATCGAGGTCGCCGGCGCGCTCACAGAGAACGGGCTGCGCTTCGATTCCTCGACCGCAACGACCGAGACGGCCCGGTTGAACGTTCAGGGCACCGCCGCGCTCAACTTCTCGACCTTCGACCTGACGCTTGACTCGACCTTCCAGACTTCCGCCATCTCTGCTGCTCTCCTGCCGATCGCCGGCGAGGAGCTCGGACTCGACGGCCAGGTCGCGCGCACCGAGACCGGCGGCTTCCGGGTCTCGAACCTCGCGCTCGATTCCACCGGGCTCTCGGTGGCTGGCAATGCGGCGCTCGAAAACGAAACGGTCTCGGCCGACATCACTGGCCGCTTGAGCGAAGCCTCCAACGTCAACGCCTCGTTGTCCGGGACGGCCGAATTCGCCTTTCAGGCGAGCGGTTCGGTCGACCAGCCGAATATCGACCTTTCAGTCGACGGCAACCAGCTCTCGATCAACGGACAGGAACTCGCCGATCTGACGGTCCGCGCCCGCGGCACGCTCGCCTCGGACGCCCCGACGGGGACGGTCGAGATCGGCGGCACCCTCGACGGCGCGCCGCTCGAAGGTCGCGCCGAATTGCGCACGCTGGCGAACGGCGACCGCGAGATCGTCGATCTTCTCATCCGCCAGGGCGAGAACCGGGTCACCGGCGATCTGCGTCTCACGGAAGCCTTCGCGCCGGTCGGCGCTCTCAACGTCGCGATCGAGGATATCGGTCCGCTCGCGGCCCTCGGCGGTCTCGAAGCGGCTGGCGACATCAGCGGCACCATCGGCCTCGATCTCGACGCAGACGATACGCCTGTCGCCCGGCCCGACATCACCGCGAACAGCCTCTCCGTTGCCGGCACGACGCTTCAGGGCGCGGATATCGATCTCGATGTCCTCGATTATCTCGGTACGCCCTTCGCCACGGGCTCGGTCACGGCCAACACGATCGATACCGGCGCAGTCGCCGTCACCAATCTCGACGTCGATCTCAGCCGCGAGGGGGAATTCAACGCTCTCGCCGCCACTGCCCAGGCGAACGGCGTGCCGATCGATCTCGGCGCGCGGGCGCGCTTCGCGCCGGAAGAGACCGCCCTCGCGATCACGCGGCTTGTGGCGGACATCCCGCAGGCGCGCGTTCAGCTGGAGGACACGGCCAGCGTCACCATCGCCGACGGCGTGACAAGCCTCGACGGTTTCACGCTCACCGCCGGCGAGGGCTCGCTCAGCCTCCAGGGCAGCGCCGGCGAGACCCTTGATCTCGACTTCGCCATGAGTGCCGTTCCCGCCGCCGTCGCTGGGCCCTTCGTCGAAGGCGTCGATCCGTCCGGCACGATTTCCGGCACGGCGCAGGTGCGCGGCGCCTCGTCAAATCCGACTGCCGCCTTCGACATCCTGGCGAGCCAACTCGCCACGCAGCAGTTGATCGACACCGACGTGCCGCCGGTCGATCTTCGCGCCAGCGGGCGCTACGCGGACGCGGTTCTCTCGCTGACGCAGGCCAACACCACCTTCGGCGACGGCTCACTCACCGCCTCAGGCTCGATCGGGGAAAGCTACGACCTGACGGTCAATCTCGACTCGCTTCCCGTCGGTCTCGCCAACGGCTTCGTCGACGGGCTCAACGCCAGCGGCGACATCTCCGGCAATGCCCGGGTGACCGGACCCAGCAACGATCCGAACGCCAGCTTCAACCTCACCGGCACCGGGATCACGACGCCGGAGATCGCGCGTGCAGACATCCAGCCGCTGACCCTCGATGTCTCCGGCGATTATGCGGAGGGCACGGCGACCATCGAACGGGCCGAGATCGCCGCGGGACCAGCATCGCTCTTCGCCTCGGGTACCGTCGGCGAGACGCTCGATCTGGAAGCCCGGCTCGACCAGTTTCCGGTCGGCATCGCCAACGCCTTCGTCGAGAACTTGAACGCGACCGGCACCCTGTCCGGCACGGCGCAGGCGACGGGTCCGCTCGGCGATCCGAATGCGACCTTCGACATCCAGGGCGCCGGGATCACCACAAGCGAGATCGTCCAGTCCGGAATCCAGCCGCTCAGCCTGCGCCTTGCCGGCTCCTACGGCGAGGGAACCGCGACGATCGAGACCGGCGTCGTCAATGTTGGCGACGGCTCGCTGAACCTGTCGGGCACCGTGGGTCAGGCGCTCGACGTCGATCTTTCCATCAACCGCCTGCCGGTCGGGCTCGCCAACGGCTTCGTCGAGAATCTTGACGCCTCGGGCACGATCTCTGGTCAAGCACGCGCCACCGGCTCGATCTCCGATCCGACGGCGGAGTTCTCACTCGAAGGCCGGCAGATCACCACCGCAGCACTTGCGGAAGGCGGCATCGAGCCGCTCACACTCGATGTCGCAGGCTCCTATGCGAACCAGACCCTGCAGCTGAACCAGGCTGAACTCGATGTCGGCACCGGCTCGCTCACGGCTTCGGGTACGGCGGGAGAGACCCTCGATCTCGATCTGGCAATCAACCAGTTGCCGGTCGGGCTCGCCAACGGCTTCGTCGACGGGCTCGGCGCCGAAGGCACGATCTCAGGCACCGGAACGGCGACTGGCTCGCTGTCCGATCCCAACGCCGAGTTCTCGCTCCAAGGTCGCGGCATCACGACCGCCGACATCGCCCGCTCGGGCATCGCACCGCTGACGCTCGATGCGGCCGGCTCCTATGCGGGAAATACGCTGACGCTTGAGACCGCAGAACTCGAAGTCGGCTCGGGCTCGCTGACCGCCTCCGGGACGGTAGGAGAGAATCTCGATATCGACGTCGATATCAACCAGTTGCCCGTTGGCCTCGCCAACGGCTTTGTCGAGGGACTTGGCGCGGAGGGCACGATCTCCGGCTCGGCCTCCGCCACCGGCTCGTTGTCCGATCCGAACGCGGAGTTCGACCTTTCCGGAACGGGCATCACCACACGCCAACTGCGCGACGGCAATGTCGACCCGCTGACGCTCGACGCCTCGGGCAGTTATGCCGGTGGCACGCTGACGCTCGCCAACGCCCAGCTCGACATCGGCTCGGGCTCGCTGACAGCCTCCGGCACGGTCGGCGAGACCCTCGATATCTCGGCCCAGCTGAACGCGCTGCCCGTCGGTCTCGCCAACGGCTTCGTCGACGGCCTCGGCGCGCAAGGGACGATCTCCGGGACCGCGCAGGCGACCGGCCCGGTCTCCGATCCGAATGCGACTTTCGATCTTCAGGGCTCGGGCATCACGACGACGCAAATCGCGCGCTCCGGAACGGCGCCGCTCTCCTTCGACGCGGCCGGCTCCTATGCCGGCGGCACCGTCCAGATCGAGACCGCTCAAGTGGATGTCGGCGCCGGCTCGCTCAGCGCGTCCGGCACGGTAGGCGAGACCCTCGACGTTTCCGTCGACATCAACCAGCTGCCGGTCGGCCTCGCCAACGGTTTCGTCGACGGGCTCGGCGCACAGGGCACGCTCTCGGGTTCCGCCCAGGCGACGGGCTCGGTTTCCGATCCGAACGCCAATTTCGACATCACCCTCGACAATGTCTCGGTCGCCCAGAGCCGCTCGGCCGGCGCGCCGCCGATCGACGCCGACATCGCGGGCAGTTATGCCGCACAGGCGGTCGATCTCAGCCAGGCGGTGTTCAATGTTGGCTCCGGCACGATCACGGTCGCGGGCTCGGCAAGCGCCGGCAATCTCGATCTCGACGTGGATATCGCGAACCTGCCGGCCTCCATCGCCAGCGCTGCGGCGGCCGGCGTCGATCCGCAGGGCACGATCAACGGGTCCGTCGTGGTCGCAGGCTCGCCGAGCGCACCGTCTGTCCAGTACGACATCAGCGCGACCGGCGTCTCCGTCGCCCAGACCCGAAGCGCCGGCGTCGGCGCGCTCGCCATCGATACCAGCGGGACCTTCGCCAACAATACGGTGACGACGGATACCAGCGTCACCGGTTCGGGCATCGCGCTTAACGCCAACGGCACGGTCAACCTTTCCGGCGGGCCGACGCTGAACATCGCCATCGACGGTACCGCGCCGCTCGAACTCGCCAATCGCACGCTCGCCGAGGGAGGACGCTCGATCACCGGCACGGTCGCGATCGACGCGATCGTCTCCGGACCGGCGACCCAGCCAAACGTAACCGGCACGATCTCCACCTCCGGCGCGCGCTTCGTCGACGCGACGGCCAATCTCATCGTCCAGAACATCACGACCACGATCACCCTGAACGGCCAGACGGCGACGATCAGCGCGTTTTCCGCAAGCCTCGGCCAGGGCGGCACGATACAGGTCGGCGGCACGGTCGGCCTGACGCCGCCGTTCAACGCGGACATCTCGGTGGTCCTCAACCAGGGCCGCTACACCGACGGCGAAATCGTGACCGCAAGTTTATCGGCCGATCTCTCGATCACCGGCCCGCTCACGGACGGACCTACGATCGCCGGCGATATCACGGCAGAGGAGATCAACATCCTCGTTCCGGAGAACCTGCCGAGCTCGCTCGCGCGGATCGACGTCACCCATGTCAACGCGCGGCCAGCGGTCTACCAGCAGCAGCGGGAGATCAATCCGGAAGCGGCAGAGGGCTCCTCCGGCGGCGGGGGCGTCAATCTCGACATCACCTTCAGCGCGCCGAACCAGGTCTTCGTACGCGGCCGCGGCCTCGACCTCGAACTCGGTGGCACGATCGAAATCACTGGCAGTTCCGCCGATCCGCAGATCACCGGCGGTTTCGATCTGATCCGAGGCCGCTTCGGCATTCTCGGCCGGCGGCTCGATTTCGAAGAAGGTACCCTCACCTTCACGGGCAATCTGGTGCCGACGCTCGATCTTCTCGCTCGCTCCGATGCCGGCGAGGTGACCGTCTTCATCTCGGTCACCGGCCCGGCGGACGATCCGAGCTTCACCTTCTCCTCCAATCCCGTCCTGCCGCAGGACGAGGTGCTGGCGCGGCTGATCTTCCAGCAGGGCACCAGCGATCTCTCGCCGCTGCAGATCGCCCAGCTCGCCGAGGCGGCCGCCTCGCTCGCTGGCGTTGGTGGATCGACGGGCCTCCTCGAGAACCTCCGCTCGCAGCTCGGCGTCGACGATCTCGACATCACGACGACGGCGGATGGCGAGACGGCCGTGGGCGCCGGCAAATACATCAACGACAATATCTATCTCGGCGTCGATTCGACGGGCCGCGTTTCGGTCGACCTCGATCTCGGCGCGGGTCTCAAGGCGCGCGGCTCGGTGAATGCCGAGGGCAGTGGTGAAGTCGGCGTCTTCTACGAGGGCGAGTTCTAGCGCTTCGCCTTGCGGCGGCGCGTCGACGCATCCACCGGCGGGTCCGCGCGTATCTGTGTTATCATCGAGGACGAGGGCTGACCGGACTGATCGTGTCAGCCCGCGACCCCGATACCGTCACGGAGCGCGACCCAAAATGGCACCACGCGACCTCAATCGCCGCCTGTTTACGGCCGGCCTCGTTACCGCCATCGCGATGCCCGCCGTGGTGCGCCGCGCCCACGCCGACAATCTCTATCTCGCCCAGACGCCCTCCTGCGGCGGCGATACGCTGACGCCGGTTCAGACGCAGGGACCGTTCTTCTCTTCCGGCTCGCCGCGAAAGTCGGACATGACGCGCGACACTGCGGGCGGTCAGCCGATCCTCCTCTACGGCCAGGTTCTCGGGCAGGACTGCCGGCCGGTCGCCGGTGTAAAGCTCGACTTCTGGCAGGCCGACGCCAACGGCAATTACGACAATTCCGGTTTTCGCCTGCGCGGGCACCAGTTCTCGGACGCCAATGGCCGCTGGCGTCTGGCAACAATCCTGCCGGGCCTCTATCCCGGCCGAACCCGGCACATCCATGTCCGCGTCCAGCCGCGCGGAGGCCGGATCCTGACCACCCAGCTCTATTTCCCGCGCGTGCCCCAAAACCGGCGGGACGGGATCTTCAGCAGCGAACTGCTCGTCGCCTTCGATCCGAGCGCCGGCCGCGGCAGCTTCAACTTCATCGTCTGACGGCACCTTCTCCAAACACGGTGGAAACCGAAACGCGGCGACCGCGACCGGTTCTGCCTGCGCACTGCCGCGCGCCATTGGCTGGCTGCCGTCTCGGCTTCGAACCCTTTCCCGATCCCTCGCGTTGGGCCTTCAGACAAAAATGACCCGTGCGGTTTGAGCCGACGGGACGACAGAAGAAGGAGCGCTCCCGATGAGCGAGACCATCCGTTTCGAACACCCCGAACACGGCACTTACAGCAATCCGGCGGCGGTCACGGCCGATGCAAACCTTTCCGTCGCCGAGAAAAAGACCATTCTCCACGAATGGAAGCAGTCGCTCGAACAGGTCCTGAAAGACGATCCCCATGCCGAGGGTGCGAAGGATACGCGAGCCCAGATCGATGCGGCGGAAGGCACGCTCTGATCTGCTGGACGGATTGTCGGGGTCGGACTGTTTCCGGGAACATCGACCTGGATCGGCCCGGCCGATCCCTAACTTGAGACAAGAGTTCAAGCGAGGCGCGCTATGCCGACAAGCATCAATCCTGCAACCGGCGAGATCATCGAGGAGTATGCCGAGCATTCCGATGCCGACATCGATCGGGCGATCGCCAATGCCGATCTCTGCTATCGCGACTGGCGCACCTCGAACCTCGACGACCGCTCCGCCCTCCTCAACCGGATCGCCGACCAACTTGAAACCCGGAAAGAGGAACTTGCCGGGATCGCGACTCAGGAGATGGGGAAGCGGCTGAAGGAAGCGGTCGCCGAGGTCGAGAAATGCGCCATGGCCTGCCGGTATTACGCCGAGCACGGCCCGGCGATGATCGCCAACGAAGATCGGCCCGGCGGCCCGGCCTCGGAGAACTTCGTCGCCTATCTGCCGATCGGGCCGATCCTCGCGATCATGCCCTGGAATTTCCCCTACTGGCAGTGCCTGCGATTCGCGGCCCCCGCGATCATGGCGGGCAATGTCGGGCTGTTGAAACACGCCTCCAACGTTTCGCGCTGCGCGTTGGAGATCGAGCGCGTCATCCTCGATGCCGGCGGACCGCAGGGACTGTTCCAGACAATGCTCGTCTCCTCGAAGAAGGTCGACGGCATTCTGAAGGATCCCCGCATCCGCGCCGCGACACTGACCGGTTCGGAAGGCGCGGGCTCCGCTGTCGCCGCGACCAGCGGGCACGAGATCAAGACGACGGTTCTCGAACTCGGCGGCTCCGATCCGTTCATCGTCATGCCGTCTGCCGATATCGACAAGGCGATCGAAGTCGGCATCACCGCCCGCATGCAGAACAACGGCCAGAGCTGCATCGCGGCCAAGCGCTTCATCGTCCACGAGGACGTCTACGACCGCTATCTCGAAGGCTACAAGGCCAAGGTGGAAGCGATGAAGCTCGGCGATCCGATGGAGACCGGAACCGATATGGGCCCGCTTGCCCAGAAACAGGGCGTCGAGGACCTGAAGTCCCAGGTCGAACAATCGGTCGCGGCGGGCGCCAAGCTCGTCACGGGCGGCAAGGCGCCGGAAGGTCCGGGCTTCTTCTTTCAGCCTTCCATCATCGCCGAAGTCCCGGAAAACGCCCCGGCCTATCGCGACGAGCTGTTCGGCCCTTGCGCCATCATGTTCAAGGTCGGCTCGATCGACGCGGCGATTGAACTCGCGAACGATTCGGATTTCGGCCTCGGCGGTTCGGTTTTCACACGAGACAAGGCCGAGCAGGAGCGGTTTATCCGCGATCTCGACACCGGCGGCACCCACATCAACCGCATGACGGCATCTCATCCCGCACTGCCCTTCGGCGGCGTCAAACGATCGGGTTATGGACGCGAACTGTCACACGAGGGCATCAGGGCGTTCATGAACGCCAAAACCGTCACACGCGATTGAGCCTGAACGCTTTCAAGACCGGGCTCCTGTGCCCGGCCTCTCATCGCCAAAGACTTCCGACAAGTGCTTGATCTCGTGTCCTTTCCAGAAACGACTCGAGGCGCAGCAGTAATATTGGCGTTTTGTCGTGCGAACTCTCCCGCTGAAAAAAGTAGCATATGACGCAGCTGATCGCATCGACGGCAACGATGTTCACGGCTTAGATGGGCGTCTCGACGACCGCTTCGGCTTTGTCGCATTTCATGAACCGCTCCACGATCGGGTAGGATTGGATCATCGCGCGTGATACTTCGTCGGACCATGACGCGCAGCCAAATGAGGGAGTGAGCCTTGTATCCCGACGCGATCGCGACCGCCGCAGCCCGTGCCGAGAAAATCGGCATACAATCCCTCTTCAAGGCCGATCCGAAACGGTTCGAGGCGATGTCCTTTCGCCAGGACGATCTTCTGCTCGATCTTTCCAAGACCGCGATCGATCCCGAAGCGCTCTCTGCACTGATCGATTTCGCCCGTGAAAGGAAGGTTGAAGCCAAACGCGACGCCATGTTCGCCGGGGCGAAGATCAATGAAACCGAGGGGCGGAGCGTTCTCCATGTGGCCCTCCGCGCCAAACCGGGCGACGGCTTCAAGGCTGATGGCGAACCAGTCGGCGACGCGGTGCAGGCAGTCCGATGGGAAATGACGCTTTTTGCCGACGCCATCCGCAGCGGTGCGGCCCATGGCGCGACCGGCAAGGCTTTCACAGACGTCGTCAACATCGGCATCGGCGGATCTGATCTCGGCCCGGCCATGGCGACGCTGGCACTCGCTCCCTACCACAACGGGCCGAATGTTCATTATGTCTCGAATGTCGACGGCGCACACATTGCCGACACGATCACTGGCCTCGATCCCGAGACGACACTTTTTATCGTCGCTTCGAAAACGTTTACGACCGTCGAAACGATGACCAATGCCCGAACGGCACGAGACTGGATCGTCGCGAAACTCGGCGAGGATGCGGTCGAGACCCATTTTTCGGCGGTCTCGACGGCGCTCGATCAGGTCGAGGCGTTCGGCATTTCCGAAGACCGCACCTTCGGCTTTTGGGATTGGGTTGGCGGACGATACTCGATCTGGTCGGCCATTGGCCTGCCGCTGATGATTGCGATCGGGCCGGAGAAGTTCCGGGAGTTTCTCGCTGGCGGGCACGAGATGGACGAGCATTTCCGCTCGGCGCCGCTCGGCGAGAACTTGCCCATTCTCCTCGGACTCGTCGGTTGGTGGCACCGGGTTGCGATGGACTGCCCGACACGGGCGATCATACCCTACGACCAGCGGCTCTCGCGCTTTCCAGCCTATCTCCAGCAACTCGATATGGAGTCGAACGGCAAGCGCGTCGGACTCGACGGAGAGCCCGTCGCAGTCTCGGGCCCGGTTGCCTGGGGTGAACCCGGCACCAACGGCCAGCACGCCTTCTTCCAGCTGATTCACCAAGGGACGGACGTCGTTCCCGTCGAGTTTCTCGCTGCGGCGAACGCGCATGAAAGCGAGAAGATGACGGTCCACCAGGACCTCCTCCTTGCAAATTGCATTGCCCAGTCGGAAGCGCTGATGATTGGGCGCACTCTGGAAGAGGCGCGTCGGCAGCTTCTCGATGGCGGCGCGACACCGGACGAAGCCCAGCGGATCGCGCCTCACAGGGTGTTTCCGGGAGAGCGGCCCTCGGTGACGATGCTTTATGCACAGCTCGACCCTCGCACCCTTGGCCGGCTGATCGCGCTCTATGAACATCGTGTCTTCGTCGAAGCGCAGCTTTTCGGTATCAACGCATTCGATCAATGGGGCGTCGAACTCGGCAAGGAGCTTGCCAAGAATCTCGTTCCCGTCGTGACCGGAGAACAGGACGCCGGGAGTCGCGACGGCTCGACGCGTGGCCTCGTCGCGGCGATCCAGACCATGAGAAGGACGTAAAGCCTCAATGTCAGCGACGAAAGAAATCGACGCCCCAGTCCACGAGCCGCGCTCCAATGATACCGAGGAGCTTGCCCGGCAGATCCTCGAAAAGATGACCTATTC
Source organism: Fulvimarina pelagi HTCC2506 (assembly GCF_000153705.1). Lineage (GTDB taxonomy): Bacteria > Pseudomonadota > Alphaproteobacteria > Rhizobiales > Rhizobiaceae > Fulvimarina > Fulvimarina pelagi. The sequence goes on along the minus strand of NZ_DS022272.1, from coordinate 3,106,498 downwards.
GATCGGCAAGCATCCCGATCAGGCGCGCAAATACGACTGGCTGCGCGCGACCACCCTCGTCGTGCGCGACCGGATCATCGACCGCTGGTTCGCCTCGGGCAACCGGATCGAGGAGACCGGCGGCAAGGAAGTCTGCTATCTTTCGATGGAGTTTCTCATCGGGCGTCTCCTGCGCGATGCGATCAACAATCTCCAGCTGACTCAGCCGATCACCGAGGCGCTGGCCAAATACGGCGTTGAGCTCGACATGGTCGAACTCCTCGAACCCGACGCCGCGCTCGGCAATGGTGGTCTCGGCCGCCTCGCCGCCTGCTTTATGGAATCCATGGCCTCGACCGGCGTGCCCGGCTACGGCTACGGCATCCGCTATGTCCACGGCTTCTTCCGGCAGGAGATTTCCGAAGGCGCGCAGGTCGAACTCCCCGAAACCTGGCTCGTCCATGGCAATCCATGGGAATTCGAGCGGCGCGACGCTTCCTACGAGATCGGCTTCGGCGGCACGGTCAACACCATCCATGAGACCGGCAGGCCGCCCAGGCAGGTCTGGCGTCCTGGAGAACGCGTGATGGCCGTTGCCTTCGACACGCCGATGGTCGGCTGGCGCGGCGAGCAGATCAACACGCTTCGTCTGTGGAGCGCTCAGGCGGTCGACCCCATCCTGCTCGACGCCTTCAACCAGGGCGATCATATCGGAGCCCTCGTGGAGTCGAACAAGGCCGAAGCGATCACGCGCGTTCTCTACCCGGCCGACTCCCATCAGGCCGGCCAGGAACTGCGGCTCCGGCAGGAATACTTCTTCTCCTCGGCATCGCTGCAGGACATGATCAAGCGGCATGTCAGGCGCCATGGAACCGTCGAGACCCTGGCCGACAAGGTCGCCGTACAGCTGAACGACACCCACCCGGCAGTCTCCATCGCCGAGTTGATGCGCCTTCTCGTCGACATCCACGGCGTGCCGTGGGCAAGGGCCTGGGAGATCACCCGCGCCACCTGCGGCTACACCAACCACACGCTGCTGCCCGAGGCGCTGGAGCATTGGCCGATCCATCTCTTCGAACGCCTGCTGCCGCGCCAAATGCAGATCATCTACACGATCAACGCCGAAGTGATACGCCATGCAGCGCAGGAAAAGGGCTTCGAGGGGTTCGAAATTTCCGCGATCTCTCTGATCGATGAGGGCAATGGCCGGCGCGTGCGTATGGGCCAACTCGCGTTCGTAGGCTCCCACGCCGTCAACGGCGTTTCGGCGCTCCACACCGACCTGATGAAGGAGACGGTGTTCCATAGCCTTCACAAGCTGTATCCGGACCGGATCCAGAACAAGACCAACGGGGTCGCGCCCCGGCGCTGGCTGATGGAGTGTAACCCGGAGCTCACCGAACTCATCACCGATGCGATCGGGCCGGGTTTCCTCGACGACATCGACAAGATTCGCGCTATCGACAAGCTCGCGAACGATGCCGCATTCGTCGAGAAGTTCGGCGCGGTCAAGCGAACGAAGAAAGCGCAGCTCGCGCACCTCATCTCCGAGCGCATGGCGCTGCAGGTCGATCCCGACGCGATCTTCGACATCCAGGTGAAGCGCATCCACGAATACAAGCGCCAGCTCCTCAACATCATCGAGGCGGTGGCGCTCTACGACCAGATCCGCTCTCACCCAGAGCGCAACTGGACGCCGCGCGTCAAAATCTTCGCCGGCAAGGCGGCGCCGAGCTATGCCCAAGCGAAGGAGATCATCCATCTTGCCAACGACGTCGCCCGGCTGATCAATTCCGATCCGGTGGTGCGCGACCTCCTGAAGGTCGTCTTCATCCCGAACTACAACGTCTCGCTCGCCGAGATCATCATGCCGGCGGCGGACCTGTCGGAGCAGATCTCGACTGCCGGTCTCGAAGCGTCCGGCACGGGCAACATGAAGTTCGCCCTCAACGGCGCACTCACCATCGGCACGCTCGACGGCGCGAACGTCGAGATGAAGGATCATATCGGCGACGACAACATCTTCATCTTCGGCCTGACAGCACCGGAAGTCGCCGAGCGTCGGGCACAGACCCATTCAGGCCGCTCGATCATCGAGGAGACGCCGATCCTGCGCGAGGCGCTGCACGCGATCTCGTCCGGCCTCTTCTCGCCGGAGGAGCCAGCGCGCTATCACGGCCTCATTTCCAACCTCTACAACAATGACTGGTGGATGATCTGCGCCGATTTCCAGGCCTATTGGGACATGCAGCGCCATCTTGACGATCTCTACCGCCGGCCGAAAGAGTGGCAGGCGAAGGCGGTTCACAACACGGCCCGGATGAGCTGGTTCTCCTCCGATCGCTCGATCCGCGAATATGCCAAGGATATTTGGCAGGCGGGACCGGGAGCTGTCTGACGTGCGCAATTCTGGCACCGTCCGAACGGCGACGCGCCGGTAATATCTTTGCTGACTTAGGCGGCGTATCCGGCGAGCGTCGCAACGAAGGAACAATTAAGGGCTGCTGACTTTCAAGAGTCGATACCAACGACAGATTTCGACTGAATTGGGATCGACGCTCTTATCGATATGGTCTCGATAGACGACCATCGTCATAACTGAAGAAGAACGTCACCTTTAGCGGTGAAAGACTTCGAACCCGACGCAATCCGCGACATGGTTACCGCTTTTGCTGCGCTCACCAATGACCACGATCTTCCGGTCGCTTTAGCGCGGGTGACCCATCCGGAGCCCAGCGAAGCACTGCCTGGGTGCCTGCGCTCGAGAATGTGTCGTTTAACTTTATCATTGCTGCCCCTCCAATCGACTTCTGTTGACAGTCGAGGCGCGGAGTAACCCGTTTCGAAGCCGCGTCCTATCGCTCGCGGTCGTTTTCGCGCTACCATCATCAAAAACCGGGCGGATATCGCCGTGAGGGCTATCAAAGCCCGTTCCGGTGGGATTGGGCGGAACACGGGGCGACCCTCCGGGTCTATCCGCTGAAAAAGGGAGGAGACCATTCCATGACGGATCAGAGGCGACCCGCTCCGCTCTCGCGCGATACCATGGCCTATGTCCTGGCCGGCGGACGAGGCTCCCGGCTGAAGGAACTGACTGACACACGTGCCAAGCCCGCAGTCTATTTCGGCGGCAAGACACGCATCATCGATTTCGCGTTATCGAACGCCATCAATTCGGGCATCCGCCGCATCGGCGTCGCGACCCAGTATAAGGCACACAGCCTGATCCGGCATCTGCAGAATGGCTGGAACTTCTTTCGGCCGGGCCGGAACGAGAGCTTCGACATCCTGCCCGCGTCCCAGCGCGTCTCGGAGGACCAATGGTATGCCGGCACCGCTGACGCAGTCTATCAGAACATAGAGATCATCGAGGACCACGCGCCGAAACACATGGTCATTCTCGCCGGCGATCACATCTACAAGATGGACTACGAAATCATGCTCCAGAGCCATGTGGACTCTGGCGCCGATGTGACGGTCGGCTGCCTGGAGGTGCCGCGCATGGAGGCGACCGGCTTCGGCGTGATGCATGTGGACGAGAGCTTCAAGATCACCGACTTCGTGGAAAAACCGAAAGACCCGCCTGCCATGCCGGGCCGGCCTGATACCGCGCTCGCTTCCATGGGTATCTATGTCTTCGAGACGAAGTTCCTGATTGATGCCTTGCGCGAGGACGCTAAAGACCCGAGTTCATCGCGCGATTTCGGCAAGGACATTGTCCCGAAGATCGTGAAGAACGGCGGCGCCTACGCCCATCGCTTCAACCGCTCGGTGATCCGCTCTGACAACGAGCCGACCCATGAAGCCTATTGGCGCGACGTCGGGACGATCGACGCCTACTGGCAGGCCAATATCGACCTGACAGATGTCGTCCCGCCGCTCGACATCTACGACCGGAACTGGCCGATCTGGACCTATGCGGAGATCGTGCCGCCGGCAAAGTTCGTTCATGATGTCGACGGCCGACGCGGCGTCGCCACGTCCTCGCTGGTCTCGGGCGACTGCATCATTTCCGGCGGCTCGCTCAACCGTTCCCTCCTCTTCACGGGCGTGCGCCAGCGTTCCTATTCGCAGCTCGACCACGCGGTTGTTCTGCCTAAATGCCGGATCGGTCGTCACGCGCGAATCAAGAACGCGATCCTCGATCGCGGCGTCGAGATCCCGGACGGTCTCGTCATCGGCGAGGATCCGCTGCTCGACGCCAAGCGCTTCCGGCGGACCGATCAGGGCATTTGCCTCGTCACCAGGCCGATGATCGATAAACTTAGACTTGAACAGTAGACGCTTGGTTGGAACAAAGGCGTGCCGGCGCATCGGAGGGGTGAGCCGGGGCTCTCTCTCTCCGCCGCCACCCGGCCGGACAAACCCGAAAGCCAATGGCCATGAGCCTACAAGTCCTGTCGGTGGCCTCCGAGGTCTATCCGATCGTCAAGACAGGCGGACTCGCCGACGTGGCGGGCGCCCTACCCGGAGCGCTGAAATCGGCAGACGTCTCGATGAAGACGCTCATGCCAGGCTATCCGGGCGTCATGAAGACTGTCGGCGAGGGCGAGATCGTCTGCAGCTTTCGCGATCTTCTGGGGGTCGAGGCGGACGTACGCGCGGTCGAGGTCGATGGTCTGGAACTGCTCGTCCTTTGTGCGCCTTCGCTGTACGACCGCGACGGAGGTCCTTATCTCACGTCATACGGCTACGACTACGCCGACAACTGGCTGCGCTTCGCCGCCCTTTCGCTCGCCGGCGCGAAGATCGCGCAAGGGGCAATCAAGGGCTACAGGCCGGACATACTCCATGCCCATGATTGGCAGGCGGCGCTCGCGCCGGTCTATCTCGCCTTCTCGCGCAAGAAAACGGTCCGCACCGTTTTGACCATTCATAACCTCGCTTTTCAGGGCAATTTTCCACCGACGATCTTCGAAAAACTCGGCCTGCCGGCGAAAGCCTTCTCGATCGATGGCGTCGAGTTCTTTGGGAATGTGGGCTTCTTGAAGGGCGGAATCTTCGCAAGCGACCGCGTAACGACGGTCAGCCCGACTTACGCCCGCGAGATCCTGACTGAAGAGGGTGGGATGGGGCTCGGCGGCCTGTTGCGCCAGCGGGGCGATGCCGTCTGCGGCATCGTCAACGGCATCGATACGAAAGCGTGGGATCCCGAGCACGACGCCATGCTGGCGAGGACTTACGACCGTTCGACCATTGACCGACGTGCAACCAATCGCGACGCATTGCTGAAGGAGATGGGCCTTGCACCGACCGACGACCCGATGATCGCGATCGTCAGTCGTCTTACGTGGCAGAAGGGCCTCGATGTCGTTGCCGAAGTCGCCGAGGCGATCGTCGAGAAGGGCGCGAGCCTTGTTGTCGTCGGCACGGGCGATGCCCAGATCGAGGGCGCCTTCCAGAAGCTTTCGGTGGACCACCGCAAGAAAATCGGGGTCCGCATCGCTTACGACGAGGGCCTCTCCCACCGTGTGCAGGCCGGCGCTGACGCGATCCTCATCCCCTCGCGTTTCGAGCCCTGCGGCCTGACCCAGCTCTATGGCCTGAGATACGGCTGCATCCCGATGGTTTCGCGGGTCGGCGGCCTCGCCGATACGGTGATCGACGCCAATTATGCCGCACGTCATGCAGGCTGCGCCAACGGGGTGATCTTCGAGGATGCGGAGCCTGACTCCATCCTGACAGCCGTCGACCGGCTGATCGAGATCTATCGGAACCCGAAGGAATGGCGGAGGATGCAGGAGGCGGCGATGGCGAACGACGTGTCGTGGACGACGAGTGCGAAGCTCTATGCCGATCTCTACCGTGATGTGATGAAGGATGAGGGCCGATGATCGAGAGGATCGCCACAAAACCCTATGACGACCAGAAGCCGGGCACGTCGGGCCTCCGCAAGAAGGTCCCGCATTTCAAGCAGGAAAATTACGTCCAGAACTTCCTGCAGGCGATCTTCGACACCGTCGGCAAGGGCGAGCGCGAAACGCTGGTGATCGGCGGCGACGGTCGTTTCTTCAACCGGGACGTCGTGGCGATCGCGATCCGCATGGCGGCGGCGAACGGCTACGGGCGGGTGATCGTCGGCCAGGGCGGAATCCTGTCGACACCGGCGGCTTCGAATCTCATTCGCAAGCGCGGAGCGGCCGGCGGCATCGTTCTGTCGGCGAGCCACAATCCGGGTGGGCCGAAGGGTGATTTCGGGATCAAGTACAATATCGAGAACGGCGGTCCCGCCCCCGAGCGCATCACCTCGGCGATCTACAAGAAGACCAAGGCGATCGGGGAGTATCGCATCTATTCCGCGCCGGCCCCGGAGTTTCTGACGGTCGGCGAACGCTCCCTCGGCGACATGACGGTCGAGGTGATCGATCCCGTCGCCGACTATGCCGACCTGATGGAAGAGCTGTTCGACTTCGGCAAGATCCGCGACCTGATCGCTTCGGGCTTCAAGGTCCGGTTCGACGCCATGCACGCGGTCACGGGCCCTTACGCGACCGAAATTCTGGAGAACCGCCTCGGCGCGGCGGAGGGCAGCGTCGTCAACGGCGAGCCGAAGGAGGATTTCGGCGGTGGGCATCCGGACCCGAACGCGGTCTATGCCGCCGATCTCATCGAAGAACTGATGCGGGACGACGGTCCGGATTTCGGCGCCGCATCCGACGGGGACGGAGACCGCAATCTCATCGTCGGGCGCGGCATCGTCGTGACGCCGTCGGACTCACTCGCAGTCCTCGCGGCCAATGCCCATCTCGCGCCGGCCTACAAGAAGGGCATCGCGGGAGTCGCGCGGTCGATGCCGACGAGCCAGGCGGTCGACCGGGTCGCGAAGAAACTCGGCATCGGTGCCTACGAGACCCCGACGGGCTGGAAGTATTTCGGCAATCTTCTTGACGCAGGCAAGGTGACGATCTGCGGCGAGGAATCAGCTGGCACCGGCTCGGACCACGTGCGCGAGAAGGACGGCGTCTGGGCCGTTCTCCTTTGGCTCAACATCCTCGCCGAGCGCCACGAGAGCGTAAAGGCGATCATCGAAAGCCACTGGTCGGAATTCGGCCGCACCTTCTACCAGCGCCACGATTTCGAGGAGATCGACACGGACAAGGCCGAGGGGCTGATGGAATCCCTCCGCGACCGTCTCGCCTCCATGGCCGGCCAACGCTTCGGCTCGCTCGTCGTCTCCGAAGCGGACGACTTCTCCTACAAGGATCCGGTCGACGGTTCGGTCGCAACCGGTCAGGGCGTCCGCATCGTCTTTTCCGGCGGTGCCCGCATCGTCTACCGCCTCTCTGGCACAGGCACCGCAGGCGCGACGCTCCGCGTCTATATCGAGCGCTACGAAAGCGATCCGGCCAAGCACACACAGGACCCCGGCGAGGCGCTGGCCGAGCTCATCTCGATCGCGGATTCGGTCGGTGAGATCAAGAAGCGAACGGGCCGCAGCGAGCCGGATGTGATCACCTGAGAGACGCTGCAGAACCGACCCTGACATGACGGGCTTGAGCGATGGGCGGCTCTTCGGCGTCGAACTGCGGTCATGGCTCGTGGTCTTCGCGATCCTCGCAGCCACCGCCGCCACGCTTCTCGTCATGGGTCGCGTACCCATCTGCGAATGCGGTTACGTCTCGCTCTGGTACGGGAACGCCTATGGGCCGGGCAATTCCCAGCACCTGTCGGACTGGTACACTCCTTCGCACGTCATCCACGGCTTCCTGTTCTACGCGCTCTTTCATTGGATCGCGCGGAAGCGGTCCCTCGGCTTTCGGCTCATCCTTTCGACGGTCCTCGAATGCACCTGGGAGGTTGCCGAGAACACGGAAACGGTCATCCAGCGCTACCGAGAGGCGACGATCTCGCTCGACTACTTCGGCGACAGCGTCCTCAACTCGATGTCCGATGCCGGCTTTATGATCGTCGGCTTCCTCCTCGCTGCGCGGCTGCCCGTCGCCGTGACAGTGTTTCTCGCCGTCAGTTTTGAGATCCTCACCGCCGTCGTGATCCGTGACAATCTCACGCTCAACGTCCTGATGCTGCTCTACCCGCTTGATGCGGTGCGTGAATGGCAGGCCGGAGCGTCATAGGACGACGACCACCCCTCGTGCTTGTACATCAGAAGCGCCCGGTATGCTGGCGTCGGGCGCTTCTCTTTCCCTCAAGTTCGCGCTTCAAAACATGCGCTGAATGTAGTTCGCGTTGACCCAGCCGCTCAATTCGCCGCGGTAGACCTTGCACCAGTCGGCAATGCCGGGCCGCGCGATGCAGCGCTCGACATAGATATTCTCGTCATAAGGTCCGAGATGGCCGACCTTGCGGGAATGAGCGGCCGGCCAGGCGCGAACATTGAGAACATCGGTGCTTGCAACGTTGACGACCCAGGCGTGGTAGCCTGCAGTATAACCCCTGGACTGCTGGACCGGTTCGACCGGCTGGCCGTAGTCGGAGGCCGAGGCGGGTGCCATGCCGAGAGTCGTGAGAGCGGCGAGGGTGAAGACTGCTTTGCGGATCATTGGTCTATTCCTTCTCTTGGTTGCAGCGGCTCGTTTCTTGCGCCGATGAGAGAAGGCTATTGGGTGCGAGGCCCGCGCTCAGTGACCAGCGTCACACCGCGAGCCTGAATGGTGTGCATTTTCTTGATTGCCCGACCTCCAGCCTGCGGCCAGGCAAGGCGATCTCCTAACCTTGGGACCGGGCGACTTCGCGCGATGGGGATTGGATTTCCTAAAACGGGCACGATAAATCCCGGTTCATGATTAAGATCACCGCAGAATACGGGTGTCCCGAGCGCCTCGGCGCGACACCGACTGGCGATGGGACTCATTTTGCCGTTGTCTCGGAAAACGCCGATGCGATCGAGCTCTCGTTGTTCGACGAATTCGGCACACGGGAAGTTGCGCGCCTGACGCTTCCGGGCGCCGAGGGCATCGTGCGCTACGGCTTCGTGCGAGGCCTTAATGCGGGCACTCGCTACGGGTTTCGCGCCCACGGGCCCTACGCCCCCCACGAAGGCCACCGCTTCGATCCCTCGAAGCTCTTGGTCGACCCGTATGCCGTCCAGCTTGATCGACCGTTCCAGTTCCATCCGGTTCTGAAGGCGCCGCCCGCTCATCGCTATGACACCGCACCGCTGATGCCGAAAGCGATCGTCACGGATCTTTTCCGCGACGGCGAGCCGATGGCCTTCAGGGCGCCTGGTTTTACCTACGAAATTCTAGTCCGCGCCTTCTCGCAACTCCATCCGGAGATTCCGGATCAGTTTCGCGGTACCGTCTCTGCACTCGCCGAAAAGCCGTTGCTGGACCACCTGGAGCGGATTGGCATCGAAACAGTCGAACTGATGCCCCTCGCAGCCTGGATCGATGAAGAGCACCTCGTCCGGCTCGGCCTCACCAATGCGTGGGGTTACAACCCGATCACCCATATGGCGCTTGACCCGCGCATCGTTCCGGGCGGATTTCCGGAGCTTCGCCGAGTCGTCGACGCGCTACACCGGCGAGGCATCCGCGTCATTCTCGACGTTGTCCTCAACCATTCCGGCGAAGGCGACGAGAACGGACCGACGCTTTCCTATCGCGGGCTCGACAACAAGCTGTATTACGCCCACGAAACCGACGACCCGGGGAAGCTCGTCAATCATACGGGCTGCGGCAACATGTTCGCCGTCTGGCGCGATCCGGTGATGAAGCTCAGCATCGACACGCTTCGCACCTTCGTTGAGGCTGCCGGCATCGACGGCTTTCGCTACGATCTCGCGCCCGTCCTCGGCCGCTTGCCGACCGGATTCGACGTCAACGCGCCCTTCCTCCAGGAGGTCGCCATCGATCCGGTGCTGAAGGACCGCATTCACGTGGCGGAAAGCTGGGATATTGGCCCCGGCGGCTACCAGGTGGGGCAATTTCCATCGCACTGGTTCGAGTGGCAGGACAGGTTCCGCGACGGCGTCCGCCGGTTCTGGCGGGGCGATGCCGGCGCGGTCGCCGATCTTGCGACGCGGCTTGCCGGTTCGGCCGATATTTTCAACCAGTTCGGCCGCAGGCCGTCGTCCAGCGTCAACTTCGTCGCCGCCCATGACGGCTACGCTCTCGCCGATCTCACCGCCTACAAGCTCAAGCACAACCAGGCAAACGGCGAACACAATCGCGACGGGCATGGCGATAATTTCTCCTGGAACAGCGGCGTCGAGGGCGAGACCGAGGACGAAGCGATCCTTTCTGCACGCAGGCGCGATCTGCGCGCGTTGCTGACGACACTCTTCGTGTCCCGTGGCACACCGATGATCGTCGCCGGTGACGAGTTCGGCCGGACCCAACGGGGCAACAACAATGCCTATTGCCAAGACAACGAGATCACCTGGCTCGACTGGTCGAAGGCCGACAAGAACCTGATCGCACTTACTGGCCAGCTCGCACAGCTGCGCCGCGAGCACCCGGCACTTTGCGTCGATTCATTCCTCACCGGCGAGAACGCCGGCGGACAGATGGAGGACGTCATCTGGCTGCGCGAGGACGGTCAGCGCATGTACGACCAGGACTGGAGCGATCCGTCCCGCCGGTTCCTCGGCATGAGCGTCTACGAACCCAAGGCGGCGGACGGTCACGAGAGCGAGCGGGCGATTGTCTATCTCAACGCCTCCACGGATGATGTCGAAACAACCCTTCCCTCGCCGCGTCCAGGCCATCTGTTGAGGCTTGCTCTCCAGTCGGACTGGCCGGATCTGGAGCCGCGCATACTGAAAGCCGGCGAAGGTCTCGTGGTGAAGGCGCGTTCGGTCTTCGTGCTGGTCGAAGAGGTTGCGGCCCCTTAAGTGTCCTGACCGTCACCAAGCAGAAAAGCGTACGTCGCCCGACCGGAACGCGATGCGGGCTCGTCGCTTATCCGTCAACGGGACGAACGCAGCGGCAAGGCGGCGATAATGGATATGATCGAGGGCCTTATTCCCGACTGGACCTTCATCGAACGATCGGGACAGATGCTGGTCGCCGCGCTTTTTGCCGGCGCCGTCGGTTTCGAACGGGAGCGCCGCGACCGGGAAGCCGGTCTGCGTACCCACATGATGGTGGGCATCGGAGCCTGCCTTTTCACGATCCTCATGATTTCGCTGGTCGACCGCTTCGACGACCTTGGGGAGGGTGTCCGCTCCGATCCGATCCGTATCGTCGAGGCCATCACGTCGGCGATCGCCTTTCTCGCCGCGGGCGCAATCATTCAGGCACGGGGTCAGGTGAAGGGGTTGACGACGGGCGCCTCACTTTGGATCGTCGGGGCGCTCGGCCTCGCCTGCGGGCTCGGCGAATACGGCCTCGCACTCATCGCGGTCATCCTCACGCTCATCATCCTTCGCCTGTTGAAGAAGGTGGAGTGACCGCGGTCTCATGCGCCGGATTTCCGTCCGGGACTGCGGTCTCCTCGTCTTCGGTCGAGGCAATCTGGTCGCCCTCGAGGACGAAATCAGCCGGCCTGCGCGGGCCGACGAATTCCGGCCCGTCCGGGAATGGCCGGACATAGCGCGAAGTGATCAATTCCTCTTCCGTCAGCACGTAGAGGTCCGCCGGCGGCGTCTCCATCGCGTTGATCCAGATCGCCGGATCGACTCCCATATCGGCGAGAAGCTGCTGGGCGCGCGCGATCGTCTGCTGAATGTCCGAGATCGAGCGGTCGAGGTCACGAGCGTTCGGCATGCCTGGGATTTCGGCAGCATAGACCTGATGGAGACCTACCCACGAGGATGCTCCTGCAAGGCGCGTCAGGCCGCCCGCGAAGACGAGCGGACAGGCCGAGGCGCAATATCCGTCGGCGGGCACTTCTGTCGAGATGCCGTCCGCCCGGAGATCACGTGCCATCTGCAGGGCGTCCTCTACCGATCCGCCGGGCGAATGGAGGAAGAGGCGGCGAACCTCGCCCCCGACCCGGTCCCTTTCGGCAAGGAATTCGCGCAAGTCGCTGGCCGTGCCGATCTCGATCCGCCCGACGCCGGAGACGATGCCCTCACCGGCATCGAAGAACGTCATCGGTCGCGTCATGGCCTCGGAATCAACCGGGCCGTCATAGCCCGGCAGAACCGGCTGGCCGCGATCGGGGCCAACTGGGATGGTCTTCGGAAGATAGGGTCGCACCTGATCGCCCGGCTCGGGCCGTCTGACCGGCATTGGCTCGGTGCGCTCGATGCGGGCATTATCGAGTTCGGCCTCGGAAAATTCCTGCCAGTCTAGATAGACGATGCCGCAGCTGACGGCGAGCAGCGTTACGAAGACCGATCTGAGGACCGCGCCCTCCGGGATCTTCTGAATAAGTCGTTCGAGCCGTCCGGGGCTGGATTCCTCGCCGATCATCGTTGCTTCTTCGCGCTTCCTTTCAGCGTGACGCGGTCTTCGGGAAAGGGGTCGGCCCGGCCGGGTCGTTACGCTGCACGATTTCGCGATTTTCGCCGGCGACTCTCGGCTCGGGCATGTCGGAACGCGGCTCGGAGGCTCGCTCGGGCTCGCGCGGCCGCTCTATCTCGGCGTCCTGCTGCCAGTCGTCTTCTGCCGTACGAATACGTTTCTGGATGCGGATCGCGCGCATCAGATCGGCGGCCGACATGTCTCCGGTCTCCATCTCCTCACCGTCCTCGCGCCGTATGACGTCCTGCACGATGCAGAGGATGAAAATGAGAACCGCCGGGAGGAGATCTATAGAGATCGCACCCGCCCAAGATGGGAGAAAATCGACGGCGTAGCGAATGACGGCCTCCGGCGCCGACAGCGGCGTGAACCGGAATGGCTCGACGTCCGGCCGCGCGAGGATCTCCTCGGACGCCGCGACGAGCAGTGCGCTTTGGGCTCTGACAGCGTCCTCGACCCGGCTCACCACCTGGCTCTGGCGGGCGCGCAGACCTTCGTCGCCCCCATCAGCAACCGGCGCGATGAAGGAGCGGCCAAGATCTTCGGCGGCGCGCTTGACCGCCGGTGCGACGGAATTCTGTTGGAGGCCGGTGATGATCCCGGAAAGCTGGACCGCCTCCTCGGCGAAGGCGTTCGCACGATCGGCGACCGGCCCCTGGCTCGACACCAGCTGGCGCATGGCCGCGAGCCGCGCCCCGCCCTCGTCGAATATCGTCGCGACCTGGGTGCGGCTCGCCTGGATCTCGCTCTGGAGGCCGGTGAGCTGGTTCGACATTTGCCGGAGGAGCTGGACGACGGTGCCCGAGCCGGAGGTGCCCGTAAGCGAGCCGGAGCGAGCTTCCTGCCCGGCGAGCGTATCAAAACGTTGGGCCGCAAGCTGGATATCGGGAAGCAGGGATTGCGCCGCGAGGGCGTTCTCGTGCGCCTCGTTGAGCTTTAGCTGATATTCCTCGGTGGTCACCGAAAGATGCTGTTCCAAGGCTGCCGAGCCCGCCAGTGCGGACGCGTTGAGCCAGGACGACATGGCAATGATCATCATGGAGCCGATCGCCATGGCGAGATAGAGCATGCGCCGGCTGCCGGGCTGGCGCACATGCGGCATGAACCGCATGAGATAGGACCAGAAGGCATAGATCGCGACGGAGACTGCCGAGGAATAGACGATGGCGCCGAGAAAGACCGCCGTCGCGCTGCCGTCGAGCAATTCGCGCACACCGAGATAGGTGTAGACGCCGGAGGCAAGAGCCAGAACGGCCAGCGTGATCTTGGTGGTTGTGTCGAGGCGCGTCTGCTGCCCGCGAAGTGTGTAGGACTGCGATACGCTCATACGCTGGCAACATCCTTGTACCGACCACCGCAGGAAGCGATGTCTGGACCACTTGCGGCGCGCCCTGATATCGCGCGCGCTACAACTTTCTTCGACTCCGTCTGTCCTCTCTTGCCGAGAGACATCGGGATCCCGACAAGCCGTAACCGAAGATTAAGACCTTCGCATGGACTGAAACAACGCGCGATGCCTTATCGCGCATGGTTCCGACAATTAGGGTTAGCAAGTATCGATCCGTCGACGAGCAGCTGCAATTTTAAAGAATCAGAGTATCAGTTTGCACATTGATGCCGTGCGCGACGCCCGCACGATAGAAAAGCCCTATCATCGCATTGAGCTATGCAAAAGACGCATGGCTGCTTTTCAAGATTGAGGATGGCGCTGCAGTGCAGCAATGTCTAGTTTCCGTTCAGTCGGGACGAAACGATTACCTCCTCCCAATCCGATCGGACCGACTGTTTCCTCCCAAGGGTTCAGCGAACCCTACTTTTTCAGGCCGGGTCTTGTACCCGGCTTTTTTTCGTGCCGTCGCTTGGCCGGCATTTTTTGAAACAGCCGTCGGTCAGTGAGCGTCGTCCATATAGCTTCCGATGCGGATTGTCACGTTAAATTTGCAGCTTGAAACAATTCTCACCAAACCAGTGATGCCGGCCCTACCTACTGACTGCCGCTGCGATCGACGATGCCTGAACGGCAGCCCGGTGGCGATGTCGAGGCGTTCAAGATGAGGTCGCCAAGATCGCTTTCGGGCGTAATTTCGCCCTCCAGATTAACCTGTAGTTCGTTGATGATGCTGCGTCCGTCATCATCGTTACAATCAACCAGCACGCGCTTGCCGGCGCCTCGTCCGAACGCATCGTCGAATACGGCGCGGACCTCTTCACTGGTCAACTCGCGCCCGCGATTGCTGCGGAAGAGCTTGCCGACCGGCGAGGCGTTGAGCTTCTCGACGAGGGCGAGCGAATCCGTAAAATACTCTTCCGCATCCGCCTCGTAGCAGGTGCCGTGCTTGATCCATTCATGCTTATGAAGGTCAGCGACCATGCCCGGCATCGCTTTGGCGAGCGCCTGCTCCGTCGCCATCGTGATCTGGGGTTCAGGAAGATCGCGCCACTGGCCCCGCTGATCAGCGGCGATGTCGCGTCGTGAAACGTCGCAATATTCATTGTTCCTTGGCTGCGGCCAGAGGCCGTGCAGCTTGAACCCGTCCTCCATGCCGCCGGAGCGGCAATCGCGGCTACGCGGGCGCAGTTCGCAGAAAGCAGGGTGCCAGTTGGCCGCAAGCACATAGGTGCCGGAAGGCGATTGCTGATCGGTGGCTTCGCTTGGTGCGGTAGCCGCCGCTTTGCCAGACGGACCACCAAGCGCTTCCGCGAGCGCATTTGCACCACGCGGATCACCATAGGGACTTTCGCTTAATTGAACCGAAGAGGCACTGGCCAGACTGCCGCATTCCATCGCGACCCATCGCTCCTGCGGTCGAGCTTCTGGCATGCGAATGCGGTAGTGGGTCGGATCGTTTCCGTTGACGTCGATTATCTCGTATTGAATGCCCTGCACCGTCGAGACCTCGCCTGGATTGGTGCCCTTGCGGATCGACTGGAAGGCGGGGCAGCTTTCGGAGGCGACGAAACTGTCGCCGGTCACTCCCTGCGCCGTTGCCTCTTTCGCGATCATTACCATGGCGCAGAAAGCGAAGGCTGCGGAGAGGACGATGCGGCGTGTCGGCAAGGTGAGACTCCGATAGCGGCTCGGACTTCTTTCGGCTCGCTTGAGCCTAAACGCGCGATATCGCGGGTTCAACGCCGGGATCACCGCGATCCGCACATATAACTGCGCGCCGCCAAGCCGGAACCGAACACAGCCTGCGGGATTTTTCGCAAAACGGTCATACACTTGCGCCTCGTTCGGCTGCCTTCGCCGACAGCGAGGGCGCAAGTGTTTCGAGCTCGAAAGGAGGTTTCCGATGCGAGCCAAAGATGACTCCGCATTCGACGACGCCATGAACCCGCCCCCGCGCGAGAGGAAATTCGGGAAGGCCGAAGATAAGCGCGCCGCCCGAAAGCGCGGTAAAGACTACAGTGAAAGCGAGATCGACGAGGCTCTCGATGAGACTTTCCCCGCTTCCGATCCGATCGCGCCAAGCCGGATCGACGGTCCGCGAAATTAGGAAGAGCCGATACAACACGGACAATCAAGAAGCGGCAACCGAGCCGGTGCCGCTTCTTTTTCTTCGATTAGTAGGGTCAGAAAATGCAGCCGTCAGTTCTGGACCGACTGAACCGCACCACCGTCGACTCGGAGGTTTGATCCATTGATGAAAGAGCCGCGCTCTGAAACCAGAAGCGCGATGGCCGCCGCGACCTCTTCGGGCCGGCCGCGCCGCTTCTGAACGATACCGGGGCGCTCTTCGTCGAGGAAGGATTCGACGGCCTTATCGAATGAAACGCCCATCTCCTTTGCCCGCTTCTCCATCATGCCGTCGGTCATCGCCGTCTCGATGAAGGCTGGTGCAACCGAATTGCAGAGAATGCCGTGCGCTGCCTCCTGATAAGAGAGGTTCTTCATGAATGCCGCGAGCGCTGCCTTCGCGGTGTTATAGGTCGCCTCGTCCCAGTAGGGCTGGACCGCGTTTTCAGAAGTGATCGTCACATAGCGGCCCCAGCCGTTCTCGCGCATCTTCGGGAAGGTGGCGCGCGCGATCTGGACGGCCGAGAGAAAGTCGATGTCCCAAGCCTCGCGGTAGTCCGCGTCCTTCATCTCAAGCGGATGGCCCTTGGCGCCGGTGATGCCGGCGGTATGGACGACGATGTCGATCGTGCCGAACTTCTGATAGGCCAGTTCGACCATGGCATCGATGCTGCCCTGGTCCGTACAGTCGGCCTTCAGACAGATCGTTTCGGTCGGGAGGCTCTTCGCTTCCTTCTCCAGGTCCTCGATCTGAAGATCCGAAAGCACAAGCTTTACGCCCTCATCGGCGAGGATCTTCGCCGTCTCGTAGCCGATGCCACCGGTCGCGCCGGTGATGAGCGCGACGCGGTCGCGAATTTTCAAGTCCATGATTGCCTTCGTCCTGTGCGATATCCGTCGATCAGATTGCGGTGACAACGGCGCCTGCCGGCTTAAGTTGCGCCGCAAGAGGCTCCGAACACTGCGTCAAATCATGCCCGACTACGATTTCAAAAGCCCACGTCTCTTCGTCGAGGAACGCATCACTGCCGATACGCCGATCGCGGCGACATCGCCTCAGGCGAACTACCTTCTCAATGTGCTGCGCAAGGACGAAGGCGACAGCGTCCTCCTGTTCAATGGGCAGGACGGCGAATGGCGCGCGGAGCTTCGGAAGGCTAGCAAGAAGAAGCTTGATCTCTTTCCGGTCGCAAAGGTTCGTGTGCAGCAGCCACCTTACGATCTCATCTATTGTTTCGCTCCGCTTAAGGTCGGTCGACTTGACTATATGGTCCAGAAGGCGGTCGAGATGGGCGCCGGGATCCTCCAGCCCGTTCTCACCCACCGCACGCAGAATCATCGCGTCCGAACCGATAAAATAAGAGCAAACGCGATCGAGGCGGCCGAGCAGTGCGGCATACTCGCTATCCCCGAATGCCGCGAACCGGTGAAGTTCGACGACTTGCTTAGCAATTGGTCTTCCTCCATTCCCCTCGTCTTCTGCGACGAAAAAATGGATGCGGCGAGCCCAATCGACGCCCTTCGGGAACTTGGTGACGGCCGCAAGGGCCTTATCATCGGTCCGGAGGGGGGTTTTTCGCAGGACGAACGTGTGAGCCTTCTCGGGGCCGAATTCACCACCGCGATCTCCCTAGGGCCACGCATCCTGCGCGCGGATACCGCAGCCGTCGCGGCACTGACGATGGTACAGGCAGTGTGCGGCGACTGGAAACCTGCCACGTGATTTCCTAGAGCTATGAACGGCGTGTCGCATCGAACAGCGTCTTGCCGCGCAGCCTGACGGGCGCAAGAACGGTACCGGGCAAAATCGGGAGAACACCGACGCCCGCCTCAGACTGGAGAGGACTCCCATGGCCCGCGACACGAGCAACGCGACGCCGATCGGCTCGATCGACGATCTGACTGCTTACCTCAAAAGTGGCGAAAAGCCTGCCAGCGACTTCCGAATCGGCACAGAGCACGAGAAGTTCGCTTTCTATCTCGACGACCTTTCGCCGGTTCCCTACGAGGGGGATCGGGGTATCGCCAAGATTCTCGAAGGCCTCAAGGCACTTTCGGGCTGGGAGGCGATCGAGGACGACGGCCGGATCATCGGCCTCTTCAACGACGAGGAAGGTGGCGCGATTTCGCTGGAACCGGGCGGCCAGTTCGAGCTGTCCGGCGCCCCGTTGAAGACGATTCACGAGACCTGCCGGGAATCGAACAAGCATCTCGCCGAGGTGCGCTCGATCGCCAAGGAACTCGGCATCGGCTTTCTCGGCATCGGTTCCTCGCCGACATGGACGCTCGACGAAACCCCAATCATGCCGAAATCGCGCTACGACATCATGCGCGCCTATATGCCGGAAGTCGGCACGCGCGGCCTCGACATGATGCTGCGCACGACGACGATCCAGGTCAATCTCGACTTTTCCGACGAAGCCGACATGCGTCGGAAGATGCAGATAGGGATGAAGCTCCAGCCGGTCGCCTCCGCCCTCTTCGCCAATTCGCCCTTTACGGAGGGCAAGCCTAACGGACTTGTCTCCTGGCGCTCGGAAGTCTGGCACGATGTCGACAACGATCGCTCCGGCCTCCTGCCCTTCGTTTTCGAGGACGGTTTTACCTATCGAGACTATGTCGAATGGGCGCTCGACGTGCCGATGTACTTCGTCTCACGCGGCGGCCACTATAACCGCGCGACCGATGTCACATTCCGCCAATTCCTCGACGGCGCGCTGAATGGACGGTTCGCCGACGCCGAGCCCAATATGGGCGACTGGACCAACCATCTCTCCACCCTATTCCCTGATGTGCGCCTGAAGCGGTTCATCGAAATGCGCGGGGCTGACGGCGGTCCATGGCGGCGCATCTGCGCACTCCCGGCCTTTTGGGTGGGCCTCCTTTACGCGCCGGGCGCACTCGACAAGGTCGAGGAGATGACGGCCGACTTCACCTTCGAAGAGATCTCCGAGCTTCGCCGACGGGTGCCGAAGGAGGGCTTCCGAACCCCGTTCCGCGACGGGACCGTGCTCGATGTCGCGCGCGAGTGCGTCCGCATCGCTCGGGAAGGCCTGATCGACAGGGCCAACAAGAATGACGAAGGCAATGACGAGAGCTTTTTCCTTGCTCCGCTCGAGGAAGTCGTCGCCCGCGGCACCACCTCGGCGGAAGAACTGGTCCGACTATACGAAGACCAATGGGAGCGGTCGATGCAGCAGGTCTTCAAGAACCTTGCCTACTGAGTTTTCGATCTGAGCAAAGGATCGAGGGCGGACAATGCTGGGTGCCCTGGATTTGAGGGCGTCGGGCGAGTCCATTCAACGTCGCTCGTCTGATGAAACCGCCTCAACGATCGCTCTGCCAGGATTATTGCTCGAAACGACCTTGCAGCTTCTTTGACAGAACCAATTTCCTATGACGGGATAGGCGAAAAGACGTGACCGCGCGGGAGGCGTAACGATGACCGATTTTTTCGACTGGCTCACTGCGTCCGACTCAGGGCTGGCTGCAGATCGTCTCGCCAGCGCCTACAATCTCAGTCCAAGCGAGCTGCAGGACACCGCGCAGGCCCTTGCGCCGGCCTTCTCGCTCGCCATGATGCGCGCGATGTCGAACCCGGTCACAGCGGCCAATATCTCACAGCAGTTCGCGCCCTTCTTCGGTTCGATGGATCCGACCTCCCGCAAAGCCGCGAGCATGCCGGAGGTGAAGTCCCTGACCGACAGCCTGTTCGGCTCGAACACGCTCGTCGATGCGGTGTCGCGGCAAGTCTCGTCGGTCACCGGAACCGCGCCCGACACGGTTCGTCCCCTCATGCGCAATCTGACGTTGATGGCGATGCAGACGATGATGCAGATGGTCGGAACCACCTTCTTGCGCGGACCGCAAAACGGTGAATTTGATCCGACCGACGTTCCGGCCAACGTCGCCGACCTGATGCGCCGTAGCGCCAATGCGATCGAAGCCTTCGCGCGAACACCAGGCGAGGCCGGCTCACGCCGCACGGGCTCTGAGGGATTGAGCAACGTATTCGCGGATGCCTTCCAAGGCCCGCTTCCGTGGCTCCCGCCCATGCCCTTCATGGCCGCCAAGAACGCCATCGCGCCGAAGGAGGAGGAGCGTACCCGATCTTCGGAGACAGGCGGTGGAGAGCCACCAACCTTGCCATTCTTCGCCATCTTCGAAGGGTTCTCCAAAGGACTCTCGGCGAAGACTTCCGCAACCCCTGCAAATGAGGCGACCGAGGACGATGACGATCGGGAACGGTCCCTCCCGGAGGAGGTGACCAAGACCACCGAACCCCCGCCACTTGTGCCGGACCCAGCCGGCTTCGGCCGCCTGATGGATGCGAGCGCGGAAATGCAGGCCGATTATCTGAAGCGCATGACCGAGCTCTTCGAGGCCAATCCCCTCAAGGATGGAGAGACAAAGAAGGGCTGAGGCTGCTAGTGAGCTCGGCGGTCCCAAATATTTCGATCGCAACGCTCGATCGTTCTCCGCGTTGATCCCAGTCGCCGCGGGAGACCGCAGAACCGCTCCGTCAGCCCTTAGGTCGCCGCGCCGTGCTCATCTTCAATGCTTTGATCGTCTTCGGACTGATCCTTCTCAACGGCTTCTTCGCCATGTCCGAGCTCGCCGTTGTCTCGGCCAAGCGGTCTCGGCTCGAACAGCGGGCGAAGCAGCGAAAACGCGGCGCTAACGCGGCGCTGAAGCTATCGGAAAATCCGACGACTTTTCTCTCGACGGTGCAGATCGGGATTACGCTTGTCGGCATCTTCGCCGGCGCCTATGGCGGTTCGGTCTTCGCCGAACCTCTGGCGCAGGTGCTGCGGGAGTTGCCTGGTCTCGAGGCGGTAGCCTACGATCTCGCCTTCGTCTCGGTCGTCGTGGTCATCACCTATCTTTCGCTGATCTTCGGCGAGCTCGCTCCGAAGCGCCTTGCGCTTTCGCGGTCCGAAGCCGTCGCCTCCTTCGTCGCGCCGACCATGCGGATGATGGCGCGGATCGGTGCGCCGATCGTCTGGCTTCTGGAATTCTCGACGAAGGTCGTGACGAAACCATTCGTCAGCGAAGACGACAAGGAGGAGGAGGTTACGGAAGAAGACGTGCGCTCGATGATCAAGGAGGGGACGCAACTCGGAGTCTTCAAGGAAAAGGAGCGGGAGATGCTGGAAGGCGTCATCCGCATCGCCGACCGAAACGTCCGCTCGATCATGGTGCCGCGGCCGGACGTCGACTGGCTCAGCGTGCACGATAGTGAAGACGAGAACTTCGAGGAGATCATCAGGGCGGGCCATTCACGCTTCCCCGTGCTGGATACGGAGGAGGACGCTATCGTCGGCATCGTACAGACGAAGGATCTCTTCGAACTGCAGCGACGTGAGGGTCGGATGGACCTCAAGACGGCAATGCGCAAACCGCTCTACGTCAACGAGGCAATGCCGATCCTGAAACTGCTCGAAGCGTTCCGGAAGGCCAACCTGCACATCGCCGTGGTGCTCGACGAATACGGCTCATTCGAAGGTATTGCGACGCCGCAGGACATCCTCACGGCCATTGCCGGCTCGCTCCCCGAGGGTGCTGAAGAGGACGTGTCCGCTTTCCGTCGCCAAGACGGCTCCTGGCTGGTCGACGGTGCCATGCCGGTAGACGCTTTCGCCTACAAGCTGAAGACCATCGAATTTCCAGAAGATCGCGACTACGAGACCGTCGCCGGTTTCGTGCTGGAACAGATCGGCCATATCCCGGGCGTAGGCGAAATCTTCGAATGGGAGAACTTTCGGGTCGAGGTGGTGGACCTCGACGGCCAGCGTATCGACAAACTGTTGTTCACCGAGAAAGCGGCCGCCCCGGGTAATTTCGAAGTGACCGGTCCCGCCCAGACATCCGGCGCCTGACCTCGGACGGGCCCTGTGGCCATTATGGATTGGGCCGGGACATCAACACTCCCGGCCCTTTCATATCAAGTCAACGGCATGGCATGCGCCAGACCCGCTCAATGCTGGCGAACTCTCGTCGTGTTCTCGGCGGCCTTCATCGACAGGAGGTAGGTCGGGTCGCAACGCCAGTCGCGGTTGAGTGCCTCGTAGACGTCATCGCGTTTCAAACCGACATCGCTCAGAAGATAGTCCGGCAGATCGGAGAGTTGGCGGGCTGCGCGGCGATTGACCATAGTTGTGGCGATGGCGCGTAGGGCGGCGCCTGCGAGGCGGATGCCTTCGCCGATCGAATGGGTGAAATCGCCGGTCGTGGTCTTCTGGAAGATCGCCATGGCTTTGTATCCTTTCTCGAAAGCCGTCGGGCGTGAGGAAAAAGAGAAGCGCCGAGCCGGAATGGCTGCGAACGCTTCAAAGTTTCTTCCTGACGAAACGACAGATAACCATCGGCTATTGATCGATCCAACGAATGTTTGTAATCTCTAACATCGATTTTGCTGATGGAGCATTCCCATGACATCCCCTGTCGATCTTGAACAGCTTCGCACCTTCGTGGCCATCGTCGATGCAGGAAGCTTCACCAAGGCAGCGGAGGACGTCTTCAAGACCCAGTCGGCGGTCTCCATGCAGATTCGACGGCTGGAGGAACGGCTCGGAACCAGACTCTTCGAGCGCAATGGCCGGGCGATCGAGGTGACCGACAGCGGCCAGCGGCTTCTTTCCTATGCGCGGCGGATGCTGACGCTCAGCCAGGAAACGCTCTCGGCTTTCGACGAGAATGCCATGCAAGGCGCGGTCCGCATCGGCCTGCCGGACGATTACGCAGAACGTTTTTTGCCTGAAATCTTGGCGCGCTTCTCGCGCTCGAACCCGCTGGTCGAACTGTCCATCGCCTGCGAGCCGTCCTCCAATCTCGCCGACGCGATTGCCAAGGGCCGGCTGGACGTTGCGCTCGTCTCCGATTGCGGTACGGACGGCGCGAAACTCGACATCGTGCGCCACGAGCCACTGCATTTCGTGGCTTCGAGCGCGCACGAGGCGCATCTGAAGGACATCGTGCCGCTCGCGGTCGGTCGTGCGGACTGCAAATGGCGCCGCGAGGGCATCGAGGCGCTGGAGCGGGCGGGACGGCGATACAACGTCCTCTTCAGCTC
Organism: Fulvimarina pelagi HTCC2506; assembly: GCF_000153705.1. GTDB lineage: Bacteria > Pseudomonadota > Alphaproteobacteria > Rhizobiales > Rhizobiaceae > Fulvimarina > Fulvimarina pelagi. The sequence continues at coordinate 3,083,559 of NZ_DS022272.1, read as the reverse complement.
TTGGTCGGCGCAGGTGCTGATCTCCGCCGTCCTCGCCGGGCTTGCGATCGGCGTGCTGCCGGAATGTGCGCTCCGGCCCGGTATGCGCATTCTCGGCGAGCGCGACGGCTTTCCCAAGCTCAATCATACGGCGATCGGCGTGCTACGCTCAGCCAATGCTTCCGGGGCTATCGTCACAGCATTGGTCGACCATATCCGCGACAGTCTCGCGAACCTCGTGCCGGCCAATGCGCCAGCGGCCCAGCCGATTGCACAGATCCACCATCTTCCGGAAACCCGGATCATCCGCGCGCAGCGCGGCAAGCCGGGCTCCGTCGCTGCCGGATGGTAACAGCGGAGCACGGACATGGCCGCCAGCGAACATCCCTCCGACATGCCGATCCATGTCGCGTCCAGTGAACTCGCAACGTCTGATTTGAAGCGTCTGTCCGACTGGTACGGCAGGACGCTCGGCTTCGAAGTGATCGACGAAACTAGCTCGCGGACCGTGCTGGGTCTCGGGGGCACCGCGCTCCTCAGCCTCGTTCATGACCCGGACGCCAAGTCGGCGCCGCGCTCGGCGACAGGTCTCTTTCATAATGCCTACGTCCTGCCGCGCCGGGCCGATCTCGCCGCCTTTCTCGGCCATGCCCAGACAATCGGCGTGCAACTGACTGGTGCCTCGGATCACCTCGTCACCGAGGCGATCTATCTCGACGATCCGGACGGCAACGGCATCGAGGTCTACTGGGACAGGCCGCGAAAGGACTGGCCGCTTGGCCTCGCAGGCGATATCCGTATGGCGACTGATCCGCTTGATCTCGAATCGCTAATGATCGCGATGCCGCCGGAAGGCGAAGCTCGACTGCCGGCTGGCACGCGGCTCGGTCACATTCATCTGAAGGTTGCGGACCTCGCCGCCGCGGAAAGCTATATCAGTGGGGTCCTCGGCTTTGCCAAGCAGGTCGATTATCCCGGCGCCGGCTTCTTCGGCTCTGGCGGCTATCACCATCATGTGGGCGCAAATATCTGGGCCTCGCGCAGCGGCGCACCCGCGCCGGAGGGCTCGGCGGGGCTTAGGTCCTACACGGTGACCTATGCCGACGAAGAGGGACTGTCGTCTGCCGTCGAACGATGCTTGCAAGCTGGTTTCGAAGTGCAAGAGAGCGAAATGGGCGCCGCCGCCACCGATCCCTGGGGCATCGAAGTCCAACTCGTAGCCGCGTCCTGATGCGCGAGAAGAGCCTTTCGCAGGTCACCGATCCAGATTCTTCGCCTTCCCCTTCACGTCGACGAACTTCGTCGAGCGCAGGTCCGCTTTCTCGAAGTCAGCACCTTCGAGATTGCTACCGGTGAACTTCGCGCCGGCAATCTCGGCGCGCAGCAAATTGGCGCCCGTCAGGTCGGCATTCTCAAAATTTGCGAATTCGGCCGCCGCGCGCGAAAGGTCCGTGCCGACGAGACGCGCATTGGTAAGGTCGGCGGAGTTCATGACGCCGCGCATCATGCCCATGGACTGATTCTCCATGTCGGCCGAGAGATTGGCACCGGAGAGATCGGCATCGACTAGGGTCGCATTGGTAAGGTCGGCGGCAAGACGGGAGTCTTTAAGGTTCGCGCCGGTGAAATTCGTATCTCGCAGCTGTGCCTGGAACAGATTCGCACCGGACAGATCGGCGCCCGAGAAATCCGCTCGCATCGCCCAGGCCTGATCGAGCTTGGCGCCAGCAAGTTTCGCGCCCGAAAGATTGGCGTCGTTGAGGTACGCGCTGGTCATGTCCGCGCCTTTGAACTCGAGACCCGAAAGGTCGAGGCCATTGAGCTCGGCAGACCGCAAGTTCGCAGGCTTTTCGGAACTCGACGCCGACAAGAGTGCCATCACCTCTTCGCGGGTCATGGCCGCCTTGGTCATCCGGTCGGAGGTGAGGTCAAGGCCGCTCATCATTCCTTGCGAGAGAGCGGATGGCACGGTGAAGACCATGCCCGAAACGGCAAGAGCGATGATTGCAAGCGTCGAAGGCTTCATCCGATATCCTCCCTTATCGACGCGGGAATGTCGGAGACCGGCGCCGATTTTCTGCGGGCTGCGCGCTCTAGGAACACCATGGGTGATCCTTGCCGCGGCGCGCAGTGCGCTTGACTGTTCTTCGTGGAAATGGCTCGGTTCGTTTCATGAGCCTCCTCGACAACGATCCCCCATCCAACGTCGCAGAGTTTACCGTTTCAGAGATCTCGATCTCGCTGAAACGCACTGTCGAGGATGCCTTCGGCCATGTCCGCGTGCGCGGGGAGGTGTCCGGCTATCGCGGGCCCCATTCCTCAGGCCATGCCTATTTTGCGTTGAAGGACGACAAGGCGCGGATCGATGCCGTGATCTGGCGCGGTAGCTTCTCGAACCTCGCATTCAAACCTCAGGAGGGGCTCGAGATCATTGCGACCGGTCGGCTGACGACCTATCCCGGCTCGTCGAAATACCAGATCGTCATCGAAGACATTAAGCCGGCGGGTGCCGGCGCCCTGATGGCGCTTCTGGATGAGCGCCGGCGCAAGCTGGAAGCCGAGGGCCTGTTCGCGCCGGAGCGAAAGAAGCGCCTTCCTTTCCTGCCGCGCGTCATCGGCGTCGTGACCTCGCCGACCGGCGCCGTCATCCGCGACATCCGGCACCGCATTACCGACCGGTTCCCGGTCCATGTGCTCGTCTGGCCGGTGAAGGTGCAGGGCGAGGGGTCGGGCGATGCGGTGGCGCGGGCGATCACGGGCTTCAACGCATTCGAGCCTGATGGACCGATCCCACGTCCGGACGTCCTCATCGTCGCGCGTGGCGGCGGGAGTCTCGAAGACCTTTGGGGCTTCAACGACGAGGCAGTCGTCCGGGCCGCGGCTGATTCCGATATCCCGTTGATCTCAGCCGTCGGCCACGAGACCGACTGGACGCTGATCGATCATGTCGCCGACCGCCGGGCACCCACCCCGACGGGCGCTGCGGAGATCGCAGTTCCGGTGCGCGCGGAGTTGCTCGCCGACGTCGCAGCCTTTCATGCAAGGCAGGGCAACGCAATTTCCCGCCGACTCGACCACGATCGTCGGCAGGTCGTCCAGACCGCACGGGCGCTTCCTTCGCCGGACATGCTGCTGGCGCTTCCTCGCAGACGACTGGACGACGCCGCCTCTGGGCTCGGCTCGCAGTTTCTGCTCGTGGTTTCCGAAAGCCGACAGACATTTGGCGGCGTTGCGGCGCGGCTCTCGCTCTCCACCCTCGAAGGCGCGATCCGCGAGAAGCGGGGCAGCCTGCGGCATGCCGCCCTCGAAGCGGAACAGGCGATGGCTGGCCGCCTATCGCGCCAGCGCCAGCTTTTTCAGCGGATTACCGCGAACCTCCAGCCGATCGGCCTCAAGGCGCGAAGCGAGGCGGCGCGTCTGAAGCTCGACACGGTGAGCGAACGCTTCGATCGCGCCCGCACGCGGTTGACGGAGGATCGACGCGAACGGCTCCGCCAGACCTGGCGCGTCGCCTCCGGTCTCGGCCCAAAGCGGGTTCTGGAGCGGGGCTACACGATCATTCGCGGAGAGGGCGATGTGCCGATCACCGATCCGGCGCTCCTTCCGCCCGGAACGGCTTTCGCCGTCGAATTCGCCGGCAACAATAGGATCGGCGCACTCGCCAGCGGAGAGGCGGCACCGGGCAGCACGCGCCCAGCCGCACCGCGAAAGCGAAAGAAGGCGACGCCCCCGGAGGCCGAAAGGGCGCAAGGCAGCCTGTTCGACGGTTAGAGCTCACGCCCCTCTAGAACTGGCAGGACGCGCGCGCGTGCATCCTCGACATCCGCGCAGCGCAGCCAGCTCTCGTCGAACTGGTGGCGGAACCAGGTCTCCTGCCGCTTGGCGTATTGCCGGGTCCGCGTGATCGCCCGCTCTTTCGCTTCCGCCGCCGCCGCTTGGCCGGCAAGAACTTGAGAAAGTTCGGTGAAACCGATTGCTTTTTCCACGAAACGTCCCGCGTCAGGCCGCCGAGAGAGGTACTCCCGCACTTCGTCCATCGCGCCGGCCTCGAGCATCCGGTCGAAACGCTTGGCGATCCGCTCGCGCAGAACCGCACGATCGGGGGTCAGCACGATCTTCAGCGTTTCGTCTTCATCGAGAATGCCCTCGCCCTTGCGGGCCTGAAGCCGGCTGAGCGGCGTTCCGGTCGCCTCCTGAATTTCGAGCGCGCGGACGATCCGCTGGCCGTCCTGGGGCTCGATGCGCCCGGCCGCGACCGGATCGACGGCCTGAAGTTCGCAATGAAGCGTCTTCGGGCCGGACTCGGCGAGGCGCAACCGCCACTTTTGCCGTACCGTATCCGGCACCTGCGGCATCGCATCGAGCAAGCCGAGCAATGCCTTGAAATACAGGCCCGTCCCGCCGCAGAAGATCGGCAAGCGCCCTTGTCGGCGACACTCATCCATGATCTCGGACACCGCACGGATGTAGCGCCCCGCCGACATGGGGTCGTCTGCCGCGAGAATACCGTAGAGCCGGTGCGACACTGTCGCTTCGTCCTTTGCGGTCGGCCGCGCCGTCAGGATCGGCAGATCGCGATAGACCTGAAGCGCGTCGGTGTTGACGATCCACCCGCCGGTCGCCTGAGCGATCTCCATCGCCAACCGCGACTTGCCGCTCGCAGTTGGCCCGGCTATCAGAACGGCTTCTGGAACCTTTTTGGTCAGGATCTTCGCCTCTTCATGTTCGTCGCAACGCTGATCGCCCCACCCCGCTCGACTGGCCTGGAGAGGGAGCTGATAGCGAAGATCGGCGACGTCCTCGGTTATGTCACGAGCGAAGACAAGCTGCACCCGACCCACACATCCGACCTTAACCTCGACCGCGAGCCGTTGCCCGGCGCATGGGACGCCGCAAGGCGTCTCGCGGCAAGCCAGCGGATCGATGCAGTGCTCCAGCCGAGCGCGGAGCGACGCAAGTCGATTTTGATCGCCGACATGGACTCCACCATGATTGGTGAGGAATGCATCGACGAGCTCGCCGCTGAGATCGGCGCGAAGGAAGCGGTCTCTGAGATCACCGCGCGGGCGATGAACGGCGAAATCGAATTCGAATCCGCCCTCCGCGAGCGTGTGGCGTTGCTGAAAGGCCTGCGGACCAGCGTCATCGCCAAAGTGATTGAAGAGCGCATCACGCTCGCCCCCGGCGGCGAGACGTTGGTCGCGACCATGCGGGCGAACAACGGCTACACGGCCCTCGTCTCAGGCGGCTTCACCGCCTTTACAGAAGTCATCGCGGCAAAGCTCGGCTTCGACGAGACCCGCGCCAACACGCTGCTGGAAGAAAACGGCACGCTCACCGGCACGGTGGCCGAGCCCATCCTCGGATCGGACGCTAAAGTCGCCGCGCTCATCGAGATCGCGCAGATGCGTGGCGTCGACGTCCGGGACGCGGTGGCGGTCGGTGATGGCGCGAACGATCTCGGCATGATCCGCCTCGCGGGCGCGGGCGTTGCGCTGCACGCAAAGCCCTCGGTGGCCGCGAGCGCCGAACACCGGATCGACTTCGGCGATCTCACCGCGCTTCTCTACATGCAGGGCTACAAGGCAGACGACTTCGTCGGGGGCTGAAAGCCTCCTGCTTCCTTATATCCTGTGCCAGCGGTCCTCAGCGGCCTCGTCCGTCGCCTTCGATTCTACCCAGCCACCGACCGACCCGTCCTTCAGATGCTCGCGCTTCCAGAAGGGCGCCTTGGTCTTCATGAAGTCCATGATGAAGGACGCTGCCTCGAAGGCCGCGCCGCGGTGTCTCGAGGAGCAGGCGACGAAGACGATCTCTTCGCCTGGCGCGATCTTGCCGTAGCGATGGGCCGCGCGCACTGCGATCAGCGGCCAGCGCTGGGCCGCCTCTTCGGCGATCTTACCGATCTCCTGTTCGGCCATACCGGGATAGTGTTCGAGTTCGAGCGCCGAAAGCCGGCCGTCCTCGTCGCGGCAGAAGCCCGAGAAGGTCACGAGCGCGCCGGCGCCCGGCTCGCCGGACAGCGCCATTGTTTCCGCCGCGATGTCGATACGCTCGGCCGAGACGGTCACCTTCGGCGCGATCGTCGCCTGAGGCCCTGACTGTCGCGCCTCGGCAGGCGCCAGCCCTTCAGGCCGAACGGTCGCGGCACCTTCACTACGGTCGTACATGGTGGTGGCCATGTCGCGATGAATGTCGCGCGGGGTCTTGTCGTCGGCGCCCATCGTTCAGCCGCCGGTCATGGGCGGGAAGAGAGCGACTTCCTTGGCGCCAGCCAGCGGTTCGGAATGATCGACATGTTCCTGGTCGATCGCAACGCGGATGATCTCGGGCGCCTGAAGCGCGAACTCGTAGTTCTCGCCGCGGCCCTTCAGCCAGCCGAGAAGATCGGCGACCGTCGCGACGCCCGCCGGCAGGGCGACCTCTTCGTCCGCGACCCCGATACGCTCGCGCACCCAGGCGAAATAACTGAGCTTCATGGTCAATTGCCTCGAGAGATCCGTTCCATCGTTTCCCGAGAGATAGTCACGCGGGAAATGCCGGTAAAGCCGTCCGTTCGTCCGAAGGCGGCAAACCGAGGCTTAAGCCTCGCCCTCGTATTCGGCGTCGGTCACCTTGTCGAGCCAGTCGATATGGCTGCCGTCGAGTCGCTCCTGAACTGCGATATGGGTCATCGTGCTGTCGCTCGTTGCGCCGTGCCAGTGCTTTTCGCCCGGTGCGAACATCACGACGTCGCCGACACCGACCTCTTCGACCGCGCCGCAATCGCGCTGGACGCGGCCTTTCCCTTCAGTGATGTAGAGGGTCTGGCCGAGCGGATGGGTATGCCACGCCGTGCGCGCGCCCGGCTGGAAGGTGACACGAACGCCGTTGACGCGAGCCGGATCAGGCGCTGCGAACAGCCACTCGATCTGAACGTCTCCGGTAAAATGTTCGGTGGGTGCCGGGTGAATCGACCGGTCTTCGCCGCGTTGAATGTCCATCTTCGCTGTACTCCTCCAGCCGTTTCGATGCGATGCGCAGCCTCGTCGTCCTAAGGGTCAGTCACTTTCTGATATGAGCCGGGCTGTCGCTTCGGCAAGCCAGGCGGCATCGTCCGGGTCGAGGAACGGCGCGATCTCTTCCCGCACCCGCGCGTGATAGGCGTCGAGCCAGGCCCGTTCCTCCGGCACCAGCAGAGAGGGATCGATCAGCCGGCGATCGATCGGGCAGAGCGTCAGGGTCTCGAAGCCGAGCATCGGCTTGTCGCCGCCGGCAATCTCCGCTTCGGGCGTCACCAGCACGAGGTTCTCGATGCGGATACCGTATGCGCCTTCCTTATAGTAGCCCGGCTCGTTGGAGACTATCATGCCAGGCTCCAACGCCACCATGCCGCGCCGCGAGATCGACTGCGGTCCCTCGTGGACCGCCAGGAAGGCGCCGACGCCGTGGCCCGTGCCGTGCGCATAGTCGGCACCGGCTTTCCAGAGCGCGGCCCGGGCGAGAACGTCGATATCGACGCCGCGCGAGCCCTTGGGAAAACGCGCAAGCGAGATGCCGATCATGCCCTTCAGGACCAGCGTAAACATGCGGCGCATCTCGCCGCTCGGCCCGCCGATCGGGATCGTGCGGGTGATGTCGGTCGTCCCGTCGCGATACTGGCCGCCCGAATCGACCAGGAAGAGTTCGCCGGCCTGAAGCGAGCGGTCGCTCCCCGTGGTGACACGGTAGTGAACGATCGCGCCGTGGGGACCGGAACCGGAGATCGTGTCGAACGAAATATCCTGAAGCGGCTGCCCGTCCTCTTCGCCGAAACGCCGGCGGCTGTCCTCCAGCGCTTTCGCGGCCTCGATCTCGGTAACGGAGCCCGGTGCCTGCCGGTCGAGCCAGGCGAGGAAGGCCGCCATCGCCGCCCCGTCCCGCCGATGCGCGGCGCGCGTGCCGGCGATCTCCGCTTCGTTCTTGCGCGACCTCAGCGCCTTGACAGGATCTTCGAGCTTGACGACCGTACCTCCCGCCACACCGACGATCTCGCCGATGGCGGCGGCCGCAAGGCCTCGGTCCAGACCGATCTTCGCCCCGGCCGAGAGGGCTCGCAATCGATTGGAAAAATCGTCATAGGCCTCGATCGCGGCAACTGTTTCGAGAACCCTACGAGTCCCGTCGTCGAGCTTGCCTGGATCGACGAAGAGGACCGCATGGCCTTCTTTCGAGACCGTTGCAAAGGAGAGCACGAGTGGAGTGTGCTCAACATCCTTGCCGCGGATATTGAAGAGCCAGGAGACCGAAGCCGGGTCGGTCAGCACCGTCAGATCGCAGTCTGCCTTGCACACGGCCTCGGCGACCTCGGAAATCTTGTCGGCAGCCGACTTGCCCGCGAATTCGATCGGATGGAGTACGACCGGCGCCTGTGATGCAGCGGGCTTGTAGCTCCAAAGTTCGTCTATCGGGTTCGCGTCAAGGGTCACCAGACGGCCGCCATCGGCTTCCATCACGCCTTTCAGGCGTTCGGCGCCTGCGATCGTCGTCAGCCAGGGATCGATCCCGATGGCAAGACCCTTGGCATTCGTTTTCAGATAGTCGTCGAGCGAAGTCTCAACGGAGTTGACTGGATCGAAAACCTCCAGGTCGATCTGCTCGCGCAGCTGGATCGTGTAACGACCGTCGGACAAGACGGCAGCTCGATCCGCCAGCACCACGGCGGTGCCGGCCGAACCGGTAAAGCCGGTCAGCCATTTCAAACGCGCGTCGCGCTCGGGAATATATTCGTTTTGATGGCGGTCGGCACGCGGAACGACGAACCCGTCGACACCGAGCGTTTCAAGGCGCTCACGCAGACGCGCCACACGCTCCGCACTGTGCGAGCACTCACTCACCTCGTCAAAACTCTGAAACATCCTCGCCTTCCCCTTCCACGTTTCCCGCCGTTATGAGCTCGCTCTTATCGCGCCCGAACAGTCTGCGCGAGAACAACGCGGCAAGGGAGCCTGCTCTCCGCGGATCAGAAGAGGCTTACCGAAAGCTTGATGCTGGTTCTTTTCGCATTGCAACAAGTGCGAAGGAGCTATGCATCCCGGCGCCTGCCCGACCGCGTCGGCATTCTCCATATTGCATGGCAGGGAGACAGACAGCCAACGCTACACCAAGAAGGGGAAGACTAGCATGGCAACGAACAGCTACACGGATCTGTCCATGCGCAAGGCATCGCCGTCCAAAGGCGTTTTTCGCACTGCGCTCGACCGCATGATCGAAGCACGCGAGCGTCAGGCTCGCGCCTATGTCCGCAATAACCTCGCGCTCTACGGCCGCGACATCGACGAAATGAGCCGCAGCGCTCCGCACGATCCCGCGAGCCCACGGCGCTGAGGATTTGCGGATAATTTAAGCCAGATACGACAAACGAAAGCCCGTGCTGGGAACAGCGCGGGCTTTCTCGTTACGATGTCGAATTCAAGCGGCGGCTTCCGACCCGAAGAAGACATGCGACGATCGCGCAGCGAATGTCCGCTTCGGGAAATTGTGGCCTGAACCTCGACAGGGGCTATACGGAAGCGACCGCCGTTGCGGGCCGGGCGCGGAAAACGCCGGCAATAAGCGCAATGATGGCAAAGCCAGTGACTGCCGCTTTGAGATCCGCTTTCTCTAAAACGAGCCCGAACACCGGCGAACCAGCCGTCTGACCGATGGCGATGGTGAGAAATCCGATCATGAGCCCCGTCGCAGGACGCTCCGACAAGGCGCGGACACCCCAGATCAGATAGACCCCCGTCAGTATGACATAGGCGGCTCCGAAGAATGCGCCGCCTGCCAACACGATTGCGGATATCGCCGGGCCAAGGCCGACCGCAAGGATGCCTGTCGACATCAATCCCAGGAATGTCCAATGGACGGTGTCGAGGCCGAAGCGTTTGACAAGGCTCCCCGCCCATGCCCCGGCAATGCCGCCTGCGCCGATCGCGCTCCAGATCATGCCGGTCCCTGTCGGCCCCCAGCCGAGACGTTCCGAGACGATCTGCCCTCCAAAGGACCAGAGAGCGGTGCTCGCAGCACCCATCAGGAACGAAGCGGCCACGAGCCGAAGGACCGGACCGTTCATCGGAGGAAAGCCGCTCAAGTTCTTGTTGCTTCCTGCGTTCGGCAGTGCAAAGGCGGCGGCGAGGGCAAGAACGACCGCGACCGCAGCGAACGCTGCAAAGGCGAGGCGCCACTGTCCGGCCATGAGAAGGGCGACCGGCCCTGTTAGAGCGACGCCCGCACTCGTTCCGGCATTGATGACGGTGTTGGTCACATCCTGCCGGCGCTCGCGCACCGCAACGGCGACCGCCGCGGCCATAGGCGGAGACGCGAGCCCGGTGCTCGATCCGGCGACGAGAACGGCGACGGCGAGAAAGAAGGGTGTCGATGCGAGCGCGATCACCGCCATTCCTATCGCGGCTACGATCGCCGCGGCCGTTGCGACCGCACGTGCCCCGATCCGCTCGGTCAAAATCGCCGAAACGATGATGGCGATGCAATAGCCGGCAAAAGAGCCGCCGGAAATGATACCGGCGAGCGAGGGGCCGAGGGTGAGATCGCCGTCGATCTGCGGCAGGAACAATCCGAAGGCGAAGCGGGCGAAGCCGTAGCAGACGGCGATGAGAGCGAAGCCGACGGCACCGATGCGAAGGGCGGGGCTCATGACCTTGCCCGTTCGATGAGGGTCGCTGCGGCGGACTGTGCAGCGCGCACCGCTCCCTCGCCTCGATAGATCGCCGCATGGGTCGCACCCTCGAAGAGGACGAGAATCTGTTCGGCAATCTCCGGATCTTCATGACCGAGGTCCGTTGCAACGATCCGGGCGACCTGGTTCTGAAACGCCGTCTTATGCATCCTGACGGCCTCGGCGATTTCCGGCGTGTCGCCGCCGGTTTCCGCATTCGATCTCAGAAACAGGCATCCGCGTGTTCCCTCGATGCGAATCCAGTCATCGAGGACTTTGAAGAGCGCCTCCACCGTTCCAACGTCAAGTCTTGCCATGAACCTTCGGTCGCGTTCGCCGAGTATGCACGCCATCAGTTGTGTCTTGCTGCCGGCATGCTTGTAGAGCGTCCGGCTCGACATGCCTGCGGCTTCGGTCAGTCTGTCCATTCCGGTCGCCACGAAACCGTGGCGATCGAAGAGCCGCTCGGCTGCCGCAATGAGCTTGTTGGTCGTGTCCATGATAGGCCTTTCGGTTCAATCATAGACCCATATATAAAACGATCGTTTTACATAGCAAAGCAACAACACCAAGCTGGTGCTTCGTCACGAAAAGCTGCCATTGGTGAGCGGTCTTGTGAATGACCGCAAACCACCCATTCCAGCCATTCAGCGGCCCAGCAGCAACGTCACCCATTCTCCCATCGTCACCGTGCGGCGGTGGTAGAGGCCTTGGTTGCTGAAAGCCGCCAGGACCGAGCGGCGTTGGTGGGTGAGGATTCCGGAGAGGATGATCCGGCCCCTCGGGGCCAGATGGCGGGCGAAATCGGGGGACATCGCCTTCAGCGGTCCCGCCAGCACGTTCGCCACGATGAGATCGAAGGGCCCGCGCTCGCGGATCTTCGGCGAGCGGAAGCCCGTCGCGATCGCGACATCGACGAGACGTGAAACACCGTTCGCGCCCGCATTCTGCCGCGCGACGTCGACGGCGACCGGGTCGATATCGGTCGCGAGCACCGGCAAACGCCCGAGCTTCGCGGCGCCGATGGCGAGCACGGCACTGCCAGTGCCGAGATCGAGCACCGCCTTCGGCCGCTTGCGGCGAATCTCCTCGCCGATCAGCTGGAGGCATCCCGCCGTCGTGCCGTGATGGCCTGTTCCGAAGGCCATGCCGGCCTCGATCTCGATGGCGATGTCGTTCGGCTGTACCTTCGCGCGGTCGTGCCGTCCATGCACAAGAAAGCGCCCCGCGCGGACCGGCTTGAGCCCCGCCAGCACTTCGGCCATCCAGTCCTTGTCGGGAAGTTCCTCGCGTCCGACCTTGCTTGAAGGAATCCCGGTGGCGGCCGCAAACTCATCCGCTCGGTCTTCGCCCTCTTCGACGTCGAGATAGGCCGCCGCCTCGAAGATCTGCCTCGCCTCGTCGATTTCGGTGATCGCGAGCGGCGCGCCCTCGTCTTCGAAGGCCTGTTCCAGCGCCGAATACCACCGTTCTGCCTCGGATTTGGGCCCCTGCGCAAAATAACGGATCTGCACTTCGGTCTCGCTCAGGCCTTGTTTGTCACGATTTCGATGGTCTGGCGGGCGCGCTCCTGACGCTTCTCCCGCTCGGTGCTCGCCTTCTCGATCTTCTCCTTCTCGCGGGCGAGCCGGGGCGGCACGAAGGAGATGATCCGGTCGCCGCTCACCGGGTCGCTGATGCCTTCGAGCGTCGAGAACACGATCGCACCGGACGGCTTGATCCAGAGGATCATCTGGGTTTCAGGCGGACGCGCGTCGCGGAAGTCGGCATAGTCGAACTCTTCGGTGAGTCGTGTCGACTGGAAGACCCAACCTTTTTCGATCATCTCGTTGAGTTCGTTATAGGTCTTGCCTGGCTGGAACAGCGGCAGCCCGCCGATGGTGAAGTTCATCGATCGCCGCTCCGAATTGCCGTTGCGGCCGATCTGAAAGACGTCGGAGCGGCCGATCTCGGGCGCGAAGTCCGTGGTGATCAACGCATTGTAGGCATCGTTGTCGGTCGCCGCGATCATGTGGTCGAACCGCGCGAGATTGAGGTTGTGGTGGGCGGCTTCCGACAGGATCTCGCCGTACCAGGTCTCGATCTCGGCATAGCGGGCATCCGAAATATGCGTCCAGTTGTCGTCGGCGATCAGCACCGGCACTTCGTCCGTCTTGAGGCGCTTGGCGAAAGCGATCGTGAAGGGCGAAGCACCGACAAGCAGAATGCCGGGGCGGACCGCCGCCTTCAGATTGAGCAGCTTCGACAGCGGCCCAAGCGTGAAGCCGTGCAGCAAGATGGTCACGGCCACAACCGCGAAGGTGTAGGCAATCATGTCCTGGCCGTCGGCGACGCCCATCTGGGTGAGGGTCTGACCGAAGAGGCCCGCCACCGCGACGGCGACGATACCGCGCGGCGCGATCCAGCCGACGAAGAGCCGTTCCTTCCAGTCCAGCCCGACGCCGATGGTCGACAGGCCGATGGCGATCGGCCGGATGACGAAGAGAACCAGAAAGATAAAGCCCAGTGCCTGCCAGCTGAGGCTATAGAGCGTCTCCATGCGAAGCGAGGCGGTGAGCGCGATGAAGAGACCGGAGACGAGAAGGATGGTGATCGTCTCCTTGAAGCGGCGCAGTTCCCCAAGAGACGAAATCTTCGCGTTGGCCATGGTGATGCCCATGACGGTGACCGTCAGAAGTCCGGCCTCTTCCAGAACGAGATTCGTCACCGCGTTCATGCCGACGACGGCGGCAAAAAGGATCGGGGCTTTCAGATATTCCGGCGACTGGCCGCGCGCGAACAGCCAGCCGAGCGCCCGGCCGGCGGCAATGCCGCCGCCGATCGCAAGGAGAAGCGCCATCACGAGCGAAAAGGCGAGCCCCTCCGCCTCGTGGCTGCCGTGCAGGACGAGATAACCCTCGAAGGCAATGACCGCGAAGAGCGCGCCGAGAGGATCGTTGACGATCGCTTCCCATCTGAGGATCGAGGCCGGCCGGCTCTTCAGCTTTGCGTTCCTGAGGAGCGGCATGATGACGGTCGGTCCGGTGACGACGAGGAGCGCGCCGAGCACCATCGAGGTCGTCCAGGAAAGGCCGCCGACATAATGGGCGGCAAGCGCCGTCAGCATCCAGACAAGTGGGCCGGAGAAGAAGACGATACGCCTGACCGCCCTCGACGTCTCCTTGATCTCCCGAAAGTTCAGGGTCAGGCCGCCCTCGAAAAGGATGATCGCCACAGCCGTCGAGACGAGGGGCGTATAGAGCTCGCCGAAATCGACAGCCGGGTTCATCACGTTCAGCAGCGGACCGAAGAGAAGGCCGACGGCGAGGAGCAGCACGATCGCCGGGAGTTGAACCTTCCAGGCAACCCATTGGGCGGCGATGCCGGCCAGGCCGATCAGCGCAAGTTGGAAGGCGAGATCGCTCATTCAGGTCCGATCCGTGAGGTGACGAGGACTTTAGAATAGTCCGTGTTGCGGCGCGGAAAAGACCGAGCCGGCCAGGCGAAGGCGCAGCCCTGCCTCATATGGCGGCAAGACGCAACCGGCCCATGGGCGCCGCGGGACCGCCGGACCGACGGCTGCCGCCCTTTATGCGAAAAGGGTTCAGACGCCGGACAAGCGTTCCAGTTTTCCGCGCGCCATCTCCGGATCTTCACCGTATCCGATCGTGCCGTCGAGCCGGCCTTCCTCGTCGATCAGGAAGGTCGTCGCGGTGTGGTTCACGTTGTAGTTCTCGCCTTCGCCGTCTCTTTCGGCTATCACGCCCCAGCCCTTGAGCATCTCGGCCACAGCTTGCGGTTCGCCGGTGATGGCGAGGACATCGTCGCTTACGGATTCGACGTAGCTCTTCAGCGTCTCCGGCCTGTCGCGCTCGGGGTCGACGGTGACGAAGACGATCTGAAACGGCTCGGCACCCTCAGCGGCGATCTCCTTCTGGAAGCCGGAGAGTTCGTAGAGCGTGGTCGGGCAGACTTCCGGACAGTGGGTGAATCCGAAGAAGACCGCGGACGGCCGGCCGCGCAGAGCCTGTTCCGTCACCGGATCGCCGTTCTGGTCGACCAGCTGGAAGGGTGAGCCGTACGGCTCGTTGGCAATCGCATTCTGGTTTGCCCCCTGCATCGACCAGAACACGGCGAGCGTCGCGCCGGCGAGCAGAGCGGCGGCGACCCAAAGCGCAATTCGAAATGCCTTCATGACGTCCCTTGTACGAGATTCTTTCGATCCATCACGGCCGGGGTTAGAAGCAGAGCGCCCAGCCCTCGGCGACGGCGTTCATGAAGATCGCTTCGCCATAGGCGAGCCATCCCGCGACGGCACCGAACGATATGGCCGCGCCGAGCGTCGTGAGAAGCACCAGGGCCAGGCGCATACTCCATGGCCCGAAAGGCGGGGCCTCGCCATTTCCCGTCGAATTGGCCATCCTGAACCCGTAATGCAAATCCCGGTGGCGGCCGTCATTCGCGCCTGCCGCCAGAGCCTTTCGGTTATCATCATGCCCGCCTACGATCCAGAGCAGGACCCATCACATCTCGCGCTGAGGTTCCGTGACCCGGAACCGAAGATCCATCCGAGCGCGACGACCAAAGGATGCCGGTTCGGGGACTATGCCGAGATCGGCCCGCGCGTTACGCTTCGCGAGGTGGAGGTGGGCGCCTATTCCTATTTCGAGCCCGGCGGGCACGCGACCTACGCGACGGTCGGCCGCTTCTGCTCGATCGCGCCGAATGTGCGGATCAACGCGCTCGCCCACCCCATGGACCGGGTGACCACCCACAAGATCGCCTATCGGCCGAACGAATATTTCCGCTGGCGCCCGGTCGATCAGGTCTTCCAGGACGAACGCCGGGCAAGGCGGGTCAGCGTCGGCCACGACGTCTGGATCGGCCAGAACGCGGTCATCATGCCGGGCGTGACGATCGGCGACGGCGCGGTGATCGGCGCGAATGCGGTGGTGACACGGGATGTCGAGCCTTATGCGATCGTCGCCGGCGTTCCGGCGAAAGTGCTGCGCAAGCGGTTCGCCGAAAAGACCGTCGCAAGGCTTCGGGCACTTCGCTGGTGGGACTGGCCGGCAGAAACCCTGTTTGAGGCCGTGCCGGATATGGCCGAACTTCCGGTCGAGGTCTTTCTCGACAAGTGGGAAGCGCTTCAGCCTTCTTCCGAAGACGCCCGCCCCTCGACCAGCGCGAAATAGGCGAGCGCTGCCGCCGGCATGCCGCCGCCGACGAGGCAGATCGC
This sequence comes from Fulvimarina pelagi HTCC2506, assembly GCF_000153705.1. GTDB lineage: Bacteria > Pseudomonadota > Alphaproteobacteria > Rhizobiales > Rhizobiaceae > Fulvimarina > Fulvimarina pelagi. The sequence goes on along the minus strand of NZ_DS022272.1, from coordinate 3,067,684 downwards.
CGTCCAGCCGAAATTTTCGAGAAGCGGGCTCGCGAGCGCCGAACCGAGCGCGCCGCCGAGGAAGAAGGTCGTCATGTAGACCGCGTTCAGCCGGTTCCGGATCGACTCGTCGAGCTGGTAGATCTCGCGCTGGCCGAGCACCAGATTGGCCTGCACGCCGAGGTCAATGACGATGCCGGCCAGAAGCAGCGGCCAGAACGTCGTCTCGCCGAACCAGGCGAGGACGAAAGCGAAGATCGCCAGCGCGATCGCGACGATGGTTCCCGTCCGGGTGTGGCCGCGATCGGCCAATCGGCCGGCGACAGGCGCCGCGAAGACGCCCAAGACGCCCGCCAGCGTGAAGAGCGCGACCTCGGTCGACGAGAAGCCGAACGGCTCGCGCAGGAGGATGATCGGCGCGGCCGTCCAGAACACCGAAAAGGCCGCGAACATCGCCGCATGGTAGAGCCCGCGCCGTCTCAGTACAGGCTCGGTCAAGAAGAGGCGGCCGAGCGAGCCGATCAGCTCGCCATAGCCCTTCCCGCCACTTGGCTGGCGATGGGGAATGAAGAAGAAACCGATCACAAGGATGATCCCGATCGCAAGTCCCGACACGCCGAAGACGCCGCGCCAGCCGACGTAATCCGCAAGGAAGCTCGCGATCGGCCGGGCGAGCAGGATGCCGCCGAGAAGGCCGGTCATCACGTTGCCGACCACTGCACCACGCTGGTTCGCGGGTGCCAAATTGGCCGCGAGCGGCACGATCATCTGCGCGGCGACCGAGGTCACGCCGACGACAAGCGTCATCGCAAAGAGGCTCCCGAGACCCGGCAGAAGCGCGAGCCCGGCGAGGCTGAGGAGGTTTAAGCCCATCGTGCCTAGGATCAGCTTGCGATTTTCAAGGATATCGCCGAGCGGCACCAGGCAAACGAGCCCGATCGCATAACCCGCCTGGGCGGCGGTGACGATGAAGCTTTCCAGCGAGACCGACAGCCCGGTATCGGTCCCGATCAGCGCGACCAGCGGCTGGGCGTAGTAGAGATTTGCGGCGAGCGCTCCGCAAGCGAAGGCGAAGAGCGTCGTCAGAAGCGTACCAATGCCGCCGCGCTCATGCGTCTCCGCAGGCACCGCGCTTTCGCTTGTGGCGGCCATGATCTTTTGTCCGGGTGCTTTGCGTCGTGGAGCGTCCGTCGTTGGTTCCCAGGTAGGGATCTCCAGGGTGCTGAAAAGTCGGCGGCTCGAACGGTGAGTTCAGGGACAATGGACGCGACAACCGGTTGAAGGCCAGATTCGCGGCCTTCATTCACGACACGGATCGCTCCTATCGTCAGCTTTGATTTGCCTTTAGCTGGGAAATCAGCCCCGTTCTCCAGCAGCAAATTGAGGAAAGCCGATCATGCCGACGCTCCCAATCTACCAGGTCGACGCCTTCACGACCGAACTCTTCGCGGGCAATCCGGCCGCTGTCGTGCCGCTCAACGAATGGTTGCCCGACGAGACGCTTACCCAGATCGCTGCCGAAAACAATCTCGCCGAGACAGCTTATTTCGTGCCTGACGGCGAGAACCGGTGGGAGCTCAGATGGTTCACGCCGGCGATCGAGGTGCCGCTCTGCGGCCACGCGACCCTCGCCACCGCCTTCGTCCTCACCGAATGCCTCGGCGTCGAAGCCGCAACGCTCACCTTCGCCACCCGCCAGTCCGGCGAATTGACGGTAACGCGAACCGAAGACGGCCGCTTCGTCATGCGCTTTCCCGCCCGCAATTGGGAGCCGCACGAGGCCCATGACGGCCTCTCCGCCGCTCTTGGGAAGGACCCGAACGAGCTTTTCTTTACCAAGGTCGCAGGAGATACCTCGTTTCTCGCCGTCTTCGACAAGGCGAGCGATGTCGTGGGGCTAGATCCCGATATCCGCGCCATCGCAGCGGTGCGCTCGCGCAATGTGGTCGCCACCGCGCCAGGGAGCGACATTATCGTTACGGCGAAAGGCGATGCCGGTTCCAGCGATGCGGCAAAGAGCGAAACGATCGATTTCGTCAGCCGCATGTTCGCCCCGAATGCCGGCATCGACGAGGATCCCGTAACTGGTTCCGCTCATTGCCTGCTCGCCCCGTTCTGGGCCCAACGTCTCGGCAAGTCCGAACTGAAAGCGCGGCAGGTTTCGAAACGCGGCGGCGATCTCTGGTGCAAGGTGGACGGCGAGACCGTGGTCGTCTCAGGTTACGGCGTGATTTATCTGGAGGGACGGATACGGGTGCCGGGGTGAGGCCTCGTCCGGAGAGCGTACTTCTATGCCTTTGGTTCGGAACGTTTCCTGTTTGCACTTTGCACGCTGCTCGGTCAAAGCGATCGAATGCCGATCGACATCCTTCTCCTCCTCGTCGCCGCCGCCTTTCTCGCCGGTTACATTGATGCGGTCGCTGGCGGCGGGGGCCTCATCACCATTCCCGCCCTGCTCCTCTCCGGCATGGACCCGCTGGCCGTGCTCGGCACCAACAAACTGCAGAGCCTGTTCGGCTCGGGTTCAGCGGCGATTGCCTACTCCGCGAAGGGTCACGTCGACCTCAAGACACAATGGCCGGGGGCGCTCGCCTCAGGTTTTGGCGCGATATGCGGGGCGCTTCTCGCCTTCGTCGTGCCGACGGACGTCCTCGAGACCGCCCTGCCCTTCCTGCTGATCGCCGTCGCGCTGTTCTTTGCATTCCGGCCCGGCCTCGGCGATCTCGACCGCGAGCGCCGGCTCTCGTCCTTCTTCTTCGTCGGTTTCGTGGTACCGCTGATCGGCGCCTATGACGGGCTGTTCGGTCCGGGTACGGGCTCGTTCTTCATGATCGCTTTCGTCACGCTCGCCGGTTACGGCGTCCTGAAGGCGACGGCACACACCAAGCTCTTGAACTTTTCTTCCAATTTCGGATCACTCCTCGTCTTCGTTGTCGGCGGAGCAGTCTATTGGAGCGTCGGCCTCGCCATGGGCATCGCGCAGTTCCTCGGTGCGCGGCTGGGCGCGGCGACCGCGATGCGCTTCGGTTCAAAACTGATCCGGCCGTTGCTGGTGATCACCTGCCTGGCGCTGGCGACCAAGCTGCTTGTCGGTTAAGCGACAGGAATGAAGAACACCCCCGCCATTATGCTACAGGGCACGGGCTCCGATGTCGGCAAGTCGGTGCTGGTGGCGGGGCTGTGCCGGCTGTTTACCCGGCGCGGGCTCTCCGTCCGGCCGTTCAAGCCGCAGAACATGTCGAACAACGCGGCCGTGGCGCGCATTCCCGGCACGACGGAATTCGGCGAGATCGGCCGGGCGCAATGGGTCCAGGCGCTCGCCTGCGGCACGCCGGCGACGACCTTGATGAACCCGGTGCTCCTCAAACCCCAGTCGGAGACCGGAAGCCAGATCGTTCTCAATGGAAAGATGGCCGGCAGCGCGAAGGGGCGGGACTATCAGGCGCTGAAGGGCGAGTTCCTCAAGACCGTGCTCGAAAGCTTCGAGGTCTTGAGCGAAGAGGCCGATCTCGTCATCGCCGAGGGTGCGGGCTCGCCGGCCGAGATCAATCTGCGTGCGAACGACATCGCGAATATGGGCTTTGCGACCGCCGCGAACGTGCCGGTGATCCTCGTCGGCGACATCGACCGGGGGGGCGTCATCGCTTCCATCGTCGGCACGCATACGATCCTCCCCGAAGCGGACGGCAGGATGATCGCCGGCTTCCTCATCAACAAGTTCCGGGGCGATGTTTCACTCTTCGACGACGGTCTCACGGCGATCACCGGCTTCACCGGCTGGCCCTCGCTCGGCGTCGTCCCGTTCCTTCCCGCCGCGAATCGCTTGCCGGCGGAGGACTCGGTCGCGCTGGAGAGACTGGCGAAGCAGGAAAGCCGGCAGGGCGACATCGTCGTCGCGGTCCCGCGCCTCGGCCGGATCGCCAATTTCGACGACTGCGATCCGCTGGCCCACGAGGCCGGCGTCTCGCTCGTCTTCGTCGCGCCAGGCGAGCCGCTGCCCGAGAGCGCCGATCTCATCCTCATCCCCGGCTCGAAATCGACGATCGCCGATCTCCAAGCGTTCCGCGCCAACGGCTGGGACCGCGATCTCCGCCGCCATATAGCGAAAGGCGGCCACGTCGTCGGCCTCTGCGGCGGCTACCAGATGCTCGGCCGGCGCGTCGCCGATCCGCACGGCATCGAAGGCCCGGCGGGGACAAGCGAAGGTCTCGGCCTCCTCGACGTCGAAACGACGCTCGCGCCGGAAAAGACCGTCCGCGAGGGCTCGGCGACGTCACTCGGCGGCGAGCCGCTGGAGGGATACGAAATCCATCTCGGCACTACGACCGGCCCCGATTGCGCCCGCCCGGTCTGCCGAATCGGCGGGACGCCGGACGGGGCGACGAGCGCGGATGGCAAGGTTTTTGGCACCTATCTCCACGGCATCTTCGCCAATGATGGCTTCCGCCGCGATCTCCTCGCAAGGCTCGGGCTCCGCGCCACCGGCCCCAGCTACCGCGCCGGCGTCGAGGCCGCCCTCGACGAGATCGCCGCGCGACTGGAAGAGGTGGTCGATTGTGACCGGCTTCTGGAAATCGCACGCCGGCGGTGAGGGGTTTGCCGCCCACACTCTGGGCCGTCACCACTCTCTCCTCCGTCATCCTTGGGCCCCGACCCAAGGATCCAGCGCGATGTCGGCTGTGGTAGCCTGGATCCTCGGGACGGAGCCCGAGGATGACGAACCGCGGGGGGAAGGGCGTCCCTCGCCAAAACCGCGCCAAAGGTGGCGTTGGAGACCATCTGCGAAGAAGCGTTTGAAAAAGCCCAGAACCCAGAACCCAAAAGGCAATGAGGTTCAACAAGAAGAGACCCCCGACCTTTCGGTCGGGGGCCTTTGTCCGCCGCCGGGAAGCGGTCAGCGGCAGATAGTGCGGTAGCCTACGATGACCTTCTGGCCATACCGCCATTTGCGGATCGGCTTGTCGAAGCATTCGTTGTCGTCGTGACTGTCGATGTGGCGGCCACCACTGCGCTTGTAGTAATTCTGGCGCGGATGGTAGCCCCGGTTCTGGCTGGCCTTGGCGCCGAGGACACCGGCTAGGACGCCGATCCCGACGGCGATCGCGATATCGCGTTCACGCTTGCCCGCCGAAGCGGAAGTGGCGGAGACAGAGACGGCCGAGGTGGCGAGGACGACGGCGGCGACGGTGGAGAGGATGGTCTTGCGAAACATGGTCTGAGCTTCCTTCTTGGGTTGGGGCGGTTCGTTTCGTTTGCCGATGGAAAGAAGCTACGCGAGAGCCTTATCGGCCGCAGTGACTGGAGTCACACCGGATACGGCGACCCGAAATTCGCCAATTCAGCTGGTATGGGCTGCCGTGAAAGCCCAACAATTTTCGGCGCTTCGCCGCAGGCTTTTGGGTTTGCGGGGCTTTTGAGGAAAGGCTAGAACGAATCCCATGAGCACTGTCGCCACAGGCCGACCAGGCCGCTTCGCAATTCTCGCCAACCCGACGCGCTTTCTGGAGCTGTCGGGCAAGATCCAGCCGTGGCTCTACGCGCTGGCCGCCCTCGCGATCCTCACCGGCTTGACGCTCGGCTTCATGGCGCCGGAGGATTATCAGCAGGGCGCGACCGTGCGGATCATGTTCATTCATGTGCCCTTTGCCTGGCTCTGCATGATGATCTGGACGGTGATGGCGCTTTCAGCGCTCGGCACGCTCGTATGGCGCCATCCGCTCGCCGACGTGTCGATCAAGGCAGCCGCGCCCATCGGCGCGGTCTTCACGGTGCTCGCGCTCCTCACCGGCTCCATCTGGGGCCGCCCTATGTGGGGCACCTGGTGGGTTTGGGACGCGCGGCTCACCTCGGTCTTTGTGCTCCTCATCATGTATCTCGGCCTGATCGCCCTCACCCGCGCGCTGGACGAGCCCGGCAAGGCCGCGAAACCGGCCGCGATCCTCGTCCTCGTCGGCTGGGTGAACATCCCGATCATCAAGTTCTCGGTCGACTGGTGGAACACGCTGCACCAGCCGGCGAGCGTGATGCGCGCCGACGGGCCTTCCATGCCAGCCGAATTCCTGACGCCGCTGCTTCTCTCGGCGGTCGGCTTCACCCTCCTCTTCTTCGCCCTGCATTTGACGGCGATGCGTACGGAAATCCTGCGCCGACGCGTCGAGGCCCTGTCGCGACTTGCCGCCCGCAAGGCCGAGCGCGGCCAGAGCGAGGTCGCGGCATGAGCGGTGACTATACGGGCTTCATCCTCGCGGCTTACGGCTTTTCGGCGCTCGCCATCATCTGTCTTATCATCTGGATTGCGCTCGACTCCCGTTCCCAAAAGCGGGCGCTCGCCGATCTTGAAGCGCGCGGCATCCGTCGGCGTTCCGACATGAAGCGCGACGCCACGGTGGAAGGGGTCTGAACCGATGAGCGACAGCGAAACTCAGAACGCCAAGCCATCCGGCACGAAGCGCGGCTTTCTCGTCGCCTTGCCGCTCCTCCTCTTTGCGGGTCTTGCGGGTCTGTTCTTTTACGCACTGCACCAGAACCAGCTCGGCCGCGACATCACCGAAATTCCGTCAGTGCTGATCGATAAGGCCGCACCGAATACGGTTCTGCCTCCACTCGAAGGCCTCGAGCTCGCAAACGGCGAGCCGATCCCCGCCCTCGACATGAGCGCACCGCACGACAAGCCGATGCTCGTCAACGTCTTCGCCTCCTGGTGCGGCCCGTGTCGGCAGGAGCATCCGCTGCTGATGGAACTCGCGAAGGACGACCGGATCGACATCGTCGCCATCAATTACAAGGACAAGCCCGCCAACGCCCGCGGCTTTCTGGAATCCCTCGGCAATCCTTACGACGCCATCGGCGTCGACCAGAAGGGCGCGGCGACGATCGACTGGGGCGTCTACGGCGTGCCGGAAAGCTTCCTCGTCTCGACGGACGGCCGCATCGTCTACAAGCAGACCGGCCCGTTCTCCGAACAGTCCTTCCGCCAGGAACTGATGCCGGCTTTGGAGAAGCTGCTCGAAGAGGGCGGCGAAAAACCCGCCGTCGGCTGATAGCGGCGGCCAGTTCGACCTCTCACGGTCCAAACGCCGATCTTCTCTCGAACCATCGCGGTACCCGAGGTTTTCTTGTGCGCCAAGCTTGCTATAGAGCGCGGCAAGGACAACACGCCTCGAAAGAACCCCCATGCCCCTTCCCCGCGACGTCAAGAAGGTCGTACTCGCCTATTCCGGCGGGCTCGACACCTCGATCATCCTGAAATGGCTGCAGACCGAACTCAATGCGGAGGTGGTGACCTTCACCGCCGATCTCGGCCAGGGTGAGGAGCTCGGTCCCGCGCGCGAAAAGGCAGAGCGGGCCGGCGTGAAGGACATCTATATCGAGGACGTACGCGAAGAATTCTGCCGCGACTTCGTCTTCCCGATGTTCCGCGCGAACGCCGTCTACGAAGGCACCTATCTGCTGGGCACTTCGATCGCCCGGCCTCTGATCTCCAAGCGGCTCGTCGAGATCGCCCGGGAGACAGGAGCCGATGCCATTGCCCATGGCGCGACAGGCAAGGGCAACGATCAGGTGCGCTTCGAGCTTTCCGCCTATGCGCTCGACCCGGACATCAAGGTGATCGCGCCCTGGCGGGACTGGGAGTTCAAGTCGCGCACCGAGCTTCTCGATTTCGCCGAGAAGAACCAGATCACCGTGACCAAGGACAAGCGCGGCGAGGCACCGTTCTCGGTCGACGCGAACCTCCTCCACTCTTCCTCCGAGGGCAAGGTGCTTGAGGACCCGAACGAGGGCCCGCCGCCCTACGTCTTCATGCGCACGGTCTCGCCGGAAGAAGCGCCTGACACGCCGACCACGATCACCATCGGCTTCGAGAAGGGCGATCCGGTCTCGATCGACGGCACCGCGATGAAGCCGCACGAGATCCTGGCCAAGCTCAACGATCTCGGTCGCGACAACGGCATCGGTCGCCTAGATCTCGTCGAGAACCGCTTCGTCGGCATGAAATCGCGCGGCATCTACGAGACGCCGGGCGGGACGATCCTTCTCGCGGCGCACCGGGCGATCGAATCGATCACCCTCGATCGAGGCGCGATGCACCTCAAGGATCAGCTCATGCCGCAATATGCCGAGCTGATCTACAATGGCTTCTGGTTCTCGCCCGAGCGGGAGATGCTGCAGGCGGCGATAGACAAGAGCCAGAGCCAAGTGGAAGGCACCGTGCGGCTGAAGCTCTACAAGGGCAATGTCATCGTCGAGGGCCGCGAGAGCGCGAAATCGCTCTACAACGACGCGCTCGTCACCTTCGAGGACGATCACGGCGCCTACGACCAGAAGGACGCCGCCGGCTTCATCCGCCTCAACGCGTTGCGGCTCCGCACGTTGGCGAAGCGGGATCGCTGAGCACACCCAAGCCCCGGAACTTGGGATCGCCTGCCGCCGGACCGAAGTTCGAGCGGCTACCCATCGGGATTTCTTGCGATAGCATCGCCGATCTGCGATCTTCCCCTGGGTCGTCAGGGAGGAAGATCCGCTTGAACGTCAAACGCGCAATCGGTGCGGCGTGGTTCGCACTTGCCGCGATGCTTGCGGGGCCCGCGCCCGCGCAGAGCCTCGATGCGATCGAACGCTACAAGGCGGACCTCGCCGAAACCTGCCGTGACGCCGATCTCGGTGCGCTCGTTCTGCACGAGGGTTTCGAAACGCGGAAGGATCTAACGGGCGACGGCATTCCGGATGTCATTCTCTCGCAGCATTCCGCAGTTTGCGAACGCGCCGCCTCGGTCTTTTGCGGGAGCGGCGGCTGCAATATCGCTATCTTTCGAGCAACTGGCGGCGGATACGAGAACATCTTTGAGATTCTGACCCAATCGTTCGAACTGACGGACGTCGAAGGCAAACCTGTCATTTACTTGGGGATGCACGGCACGAATTGTGGCGGATCAGGCGCTGACCCCTGCGAGAAGTTTTTTACATGGAATGGGACGAAGTTCGTCGAATTCCGTTGAATGGTTCGTTGCTGCACTCGGCCAGTCGTGACGGGCGGCTCGGCAATCCCGCTTCGATCAATATCTACGGCTCCTGCTCGTCCCGCCCATTTCAAGCCCACACCCGTAAAATTTCCGCTAGAACCGCACCGAAACAGGTTCCGGAGAATCACTCGTGTCGTTGCTTGAAAAATTCGAACGCTATCCACTCACCTTCGGCCCGACGCCGATCGAACATCTGCCGCGGCTGACCGAGGCGCTCGGCGGCAAGGTGGAGATCTACGCCAAGCGCGAGGACTGCAATTCCGGGCTCGCCATGGGCGGCAACAAGCTGCGCAAGCTCGAATATATCGTGCCGGACGCGCTCGCCTCGGGGGCCGATACGCTGGTCTCGATCGGCGGCGTTCAGTCGAACCACACACGCATGGTCGCGGCGACGGCGGCCAAACTCGGCCTGAAATGCGTGGTGATCCAGGAAAAATGGGTGCCCCATCACGATGCGGTCTACGACCGGGTCGGCAATATCCTGATGACCCGCTTGATGGGCGCCGATTCGCGCCTCGTCGACGACGGGTTCGACATCGGCATCCGCAAAAGCTGGGAGGATGCGATCCGCTCGGTCGAGGAGGCCGGCGGCAAGCCCTATCCGATCCCGGCCGGGGCCTCAGTCCACAAGTTCGGGGCGCTCGGCTATGTCGGCTTTGCCGAAGAGGTCGCCGCGCAGGAGGCCGAACTCGGCTTCAAGTTCGACTACGTCGTCGTCTGCGTCGTCACCGGCTCCACCCAGGGCGGCATGATCGTCGGCTTCGCTGCGCAGGACAGGGCTGACCGCGTCATCGGCATCGATGCCTCCGGCACGCTCGACCAAACTCGGTCGCAGGTGCGCTCCATCGTCGACAACACCGCCGTGCTGGTCGGCCTCGGACGTTCCGTCCGCGAGGACGAGATCGTCATTAATCCGGACTACGCCTATCCGGCCTACGGCGTCCCCTCAGAAGAAACCAACGATGCGATCCGCCTCGCCGCCCGCACCGAGGCGATGATGACCGATCCTGTTTATGAGGGGAAATCCATGCAGGGCATGATCGATCTCACGAAGAAGGGATTCTTCCCGGAAGGCTCGAAAGTGCTCTACGCCCATCTCGGCGGCGCACCTGCCCTCAACGGCTATAGCTATTATTACAAGGACGGCTGAGGCCTCGACGGCCTGAGGCGGAACGGGGAGAGCGTTCCGCCATTCGGTGAAGAAGGGAGGACTTCTTGTCTCAAGATCCATTGAAGCTCGTGGAGAGTCGGCTGCTCTGGCTCTCGCACTGGATGATCCATCACGCCAATCATATCCGCCCCAAGGTGGACCGCATCAAGGTCGGTGGCCATCAGGCGTCCTCCGCCTCCATGGTGCAGATCATCACGGCGCTCTACTTCTCGGCACTGCGGCCGGAGGATCGGGTGGCGGTGAAGCCCCACGCCTCGCCGGTCTTCCATGCCATGCAATATCTCATGGGCAACCAGACCCGCGAGCAGCTCGAAGCCTTTCGCGGGTTAGGCGGCGCCCAGAGCTATCCGAGTCGCACGAAAGATAAAGACGACGTCGATTTCTCGACGGGCTCGGTCGGCCTCGGCGTCGCGGTGACGAGCTTCGCCTCGATCGTTCAGGATTACATTCAGGCCAAGACCTGGGGCGCGGATGTGCCGCTCGGGCGCATGGTCGCGCTCGTCGGCGATGCGGAACTCGACGAAGGCAATGTCTACGAGGCCCTGCAGGAGGGCTGGAAGAACGATCTTCGGAATTGCTGGTGGATCATCGACTACAACCGCCAGTCCCTCGACGGCATCGTGCGCGAGGGCCTGTTCGAGCGGATCGAGAAGATGTTCGCCGTCTTCGGCTGGGACGTCGTGCGCGTCAAGCACGGCGCGCTCCAGCGGGCGGCCTTCGAGGAGCCGGGCGGGACAAAGCTGCGCGACTGGATCGACGCCTGCTCGAACCAGGAGTATTCGGCCCTTACCTTCATGGGTGGCGCTGTTTGGCGCGAGCGGCTGATGAACGATCTCGGCGATCAGGGTGACGTCTCGGCCCTCATCGACCGGCGCAGCGACGGAGAGCTCGCCGATCTCATGGAGAATCTCGGCGGCAACTGCACCGCGACCATGGCCGAGACCTTCGCGTCGATTGATCACGATCACCCGACCTGCTTCCTCGCCTATACAATCAAGGGCTGGGGCACGCCGATCGCCGGCCACAAGGACAATCACGGCGGGCTGATGACGAAGGGCCAGTTCGCCGAATGGCAGCAGCATATGGGCGTAGCTGAGGGCGAGGAATGGGAGCCCTTCGCGACGATCGAGGATGTCGACGCCTTCAAGGCGTTTCTCGACGAGGTGCCGTTCTTCACAAAGGGAACGCGCCGGCTGAAGGACGACAAGATTTCGGTTCCGAAGGTCGCGCCGCCCAAGGACAAGACGCTCTCCACCCAGGCTGCCTTCGGAAAGATCCTCGACGATCTCGCCAAGGGCGACAGCGCACTGGCCGCCCGCATCGTCACCACCTCGCCGGACGTCACCGGCACCACCAATCTCGGGCCCTGGGTGAACCGGCGCAAGCTCTTTGCCCGCAAGGACCAGCTCGACGCCTTCATCGAGCACAAGATCCCCTCAACCGCGAAATGGGTGTTCGCTCCGGAGGGCCAGCATATCGAACTCGGCATCGCCGAGATGAACCTCTTCCTTCTGCTCGCTGCCTCTGGCCTCTCCCACTCCCTCTTCGGCAAGCGGCTGATCCCCATCGGCACGCTCTACGATCCATTCGTCAATCGCGGCCTCGATGCCCTGAACTATGCCTGCTATCAGGACGCCCGCTTCATCGTCGTTGGCACACCTTCGGGCGTCACGCTGGCCCCGGAAGGCGGGGCACATCAATCGATCGGCACACCGCTGATCGGCATGAGCCAGGACGGGCTCTCGGCCTTCGAGCCGGCCTTTGCGGACGAGCTCGCGGTCATCATGGAATGGGCGTTCGAATATCTGCAGCGTGACGGCGAAGCCGTTCTTAACGAGCGCACATGGCTGCGCGACGAGACCGGCGGCTCGGTCTATCTGCGCCTCACCACCAACCCGATCGAGCAGATCGGGACGCGCGCCGACGACGCCTTCCGGCAGGGCGCGATCGACGGCGCCTACTGGCTGAAGAAGCCGGGCCCAAATTGCGAGGTCGTCATCGCCTATCAGGGCGCGGTTGCGCCGGAAGCGATCAAGGCGGCAGGCATTCTCGGCGAGGGGCGGCGCGATATCGGCGTTCTCGCCGTTACTTCGGCGGACCGTTTGAACTCCGGCTGGCTCGCCGCCCAGCGCGCCCGCTCGCGCGGCAACCGGGAGGCACGATCCCATATCGAGCGGCTGTTCGAGGCGCTGCCGCGCGGCTGCCACCTCGTCACCGCGATCGACGGGCACCCGACGACGCTGTCATGGCTCGGCGCGGTCGCCGGCCACCCGACGATCCCGCTCGGCGTCGAGCATTTCGGCCAGACCGGCACGATCGGCGATCTCTACGACCATTTCGGCATCGACGCCGCGAGGATCGTCGACCGCGTGGAGGGGCTGACGGCGGGACGGAAGCTCTCCGAGAGCGTTCGCGCGACGATCGGAAGCTGAAGACCGGAAGCGCAGCTTTCGAAAAAGACCATACCGGCAGGGAGGGCCGAAACCCATGAATCTTTACACCAAGCTCAAGGCGCGGCAGGACGCAGGCAAGCCGATCCGGGTGGGGCTGATCGGCTCAGGCAAGTTCGGCTCGATGTTCCTCAGCCAGGTGCGGCACGTGCCGGGCATGCATCTTTACGGCATCGCCGATCTCTCGGCGGCACGCGCCGAGGAGGCGCTGACCAACACCGGCTGGGATGCCGATGCCGTTCTCGCCTCCAGCTTCGAGGACGCCCTGTCCTCCGGCCGCACGATGATCAGCGAGGACTCGGACGCCCTCATCAAGGCGTCTGGCCTCGACGTCGTCATCGACGCGACGGGAAGCCCCGCCGCGGGCATCCGCCACGCCCTGCTCGCCGCCGAGGAAGGCCGGCACATCGTGATGGTCAATGTCGAAGCGGATGTCCTTGCCGGGCCCTATCTCGTCAAGAAGTTCGACACCGCCGGTCTCGTTTATTCCATGGCTTACGGCGACCAGCCGGCGCTTGTCTGCGAGATGATCGACTGGGCGCGCACCTGTGGCTTCAAAATCGTCGCCGCCGGCAAAGGCACGAAATACCTCCCCCAATACGCCGCCTCGACGCCGGACACGGTCTGGACCCATTACGGGCTGACGCCCGAGGAGGCGAAGGCCGGCGGCATGAACCCGCAGATGTTCAACTCTTTCCTCGACGGCACGAAATCGGCGCTGGAAATGGCTGCGATCTCCAATGCCGCCGATCTCCTCGCGCCGCGTGACGGGCTTAAGTTTCCGCCCGCCGGGACGCACGATCTCGCAAATGTGCTCAAACCCGTCGCCGCCGGCGGCATGCTGGAGGAAGCCGGGATGGTGGAGTGCGTGTCCAGCGTCGAGCGCGACGGCCGGCACGTCTTCGGCGATCTCCGCTGGGGCGTCTACGTCACCTTCGAGGCGATGGACGAGGCCGGTCGCGGCGCGGATTACGTCCGGCGCTGCTTTCGCGAATATCAGGTCGTCACCGACACCTCCGGGCGCTACGCGACCCTCTTTCGGCCCTCACACCTGATCGGCCTCGAACTGCCGGTCTCGGTCGCGAGCGCTGCCTTACGCGGCGAGCCGACCGGACGCACCAATGCACTCGTCTCGGATGTGGTCGCAGTCGCCAAGAAAGCGTTGAAACCCGGCGACAGGCTCGACGGCGAGGGCGGCTACACGGTCTGGGGCCGCATCGCCCGCGCCGAGGATGCACTTCGCGCCAAGGGCCTGCCGATCGGCCTCGCCCACGGCATGTCGCTAAAGCGCGACGTCGCCGAGGGCGCGATGTTGACCTGGGACGATGTCGAAGCTGGCGAGAGCCAGGCTGTCACCGTGCGCCGGGCGATGGAGGACACCGAGCGCACGCGGCTTGGCATTTCAGGCTGACGCCAGCGATCAGGCGACCGATCGCGCTTCGCCCGCAAACCGCAGGGCGATGCCCGAAGGATGGCGGAAATTGGCCGGTCGCGGTGCCGCCGCCGTTCGCTCGAGCACGATGTCGGCCCGGTTCATCGCCATCAGCCTCTCGGTGAGAAGGGTGAGTTCCGCCTTCGCCAGCAGATGGCCGGGACAGCTGTGCTTGCCTTGGCCGAAGGTGAGATCGGAGCTGGCGCTTCCATTGGACATCGGGCAGCCGCCATTGCTCTTCACCAGGTCGACATGGACGATGTCGCCCTTCTGGAACGTGGTCTCGCCCACCCTCGCCTCGCCGCTGCAATAGCGGGTGGCGAGGCCGAGCGGCGGGTCGCGGCGCAACAGGCGGAGGATGAAGGCGTCGACGCCTTCATCTTCGCATTCGCGGACGAATCCGTCGTGATCCTCGGCCCAGAAGGCGAGCAGCGCCTTCATCGCCACCGTCGTCGTCTCGGAGCCGGCGACGGCGAGGAGCGACAGCTCGGCCTCGCGTTCCCTGGGTTCGAGTCCGCCAAACAGCCCATTGTCCCGCTTGAATAGCGCGCTGCGGAGATAGGCCTTCGCTTCGGCTAGGCCTGGGCCTTTTACGTTGGTTTCCAGATAGGCAATTGCTGGCCGCACACGCTCGTGATGCTTCATGGGATCGATGTCTTCGCACCGGAGAAGCAGCAGGATCACACGGTTCGGCACGTAGACTGCTAGGCGCATCAGGTCGTCGTGGTCGCGGGCATCGGCGAAGCCCTCGGCCATACTGCGCTGAATGATCGAGCGATAGCTCTCGGAAGCCAGCGCACGCCTCGAGAAGTCTTGCAGCCAATTCCGCTTACGCGTGGAGTGGTCCTTGCCTTCAACGTCGAGCACAGTCGGCCCGAATAGCTGCCGGGTCGCGCGGAAGGGATGGTCGGTGCGAAACTGATTGCCTCTTAAGACTGCAACACCGTCTGCGAGGTCTTCAACATAGATCGAAACGCGGCGGTCGGCCATAGTATTTCCTTTCCGTCAATCTGGTCCTCATCCAAGACAAGAGTGAGCGTTCGCTCGGCTCCAAACGCTTGGAGAGCGATGGTCATTTTCAACTCATGGGTGCATTGTCGTCGTGTCGCAAACTGAGGAGGGCGATGGCCCAAACCCAGCCGCAAGCGTCTCATATCGGAACAATCTGCACTCTAAAAGCAATTTATTTCTCTTATTACGCGAGAATTATCTCTCTTATTGCAATCTATGGTGTTGACGTCCAAACGATCGTTTTGTAGAGAGACTCCGTGGAAGAGAAAATTGGCGCGGCCGCTCATCTGCGATTTCAACCGGGAGTAGTTCGCCTCTGCCGGGTCGACAACGCTCGGAATGCCTCCCGTGTGCGAGTGCCTATACAAAACAGCTGATGAGATTGAGCGTCCGAAAGTCTCGATATCTGAAGACAACAGCGAGACGCGATGGGCTTTCGAAAGTCCATTTCCACCAGGGAAGTTCACTCAATTACAGAAAGACTTCGAAATGCATGAATTAATCGCGACCCTTGTGATGCTTTCCGATCAGCCGGCCGATGCCATCGCTCCGGAGACCGAACTCATCGAGAGCGGGATCATAGACAGCATGAACATCGCGGAACTCTTAGCTTATATCGAGGAGAGGACTGGCCGTGCCGTCTCGCTCGAAGAGCTAGACCTCGATCAGATCAAGACGCCTTCAGCGATCATGGACGCGTATCTGGCGCGGGAGACCGCGTGATGTGTATGGCGCGGATGGCGATCGATGCGGAGCGCGAGGCGGAATTCGACGCGGCACTCGCAGGCCTTCCCTGTTTCGCCGGCGGCGTCGACGAGCGCTATGCGCCGCTCCTGCCGAAGAGCTTCGTTCTCGCCGGCAACTACCTGAAGTCATTCCCGCAACACGGCTTTTCCCTGTCGAACACGGTCCGGACCGAGGAGAACTATCTCCTCTCGCCCACCTGCTGCTACCCGGTCTTCCACGGCAAGACCGGCGCCCGCCTGGCGAAGCGCACGCTGATCACCCACAAGAATCTCTGCTTCCGCTGCGAGGACCACTATCGCGAGGGCACCCGGCAGATCGCCTTCATGATGCGCGAATACATCCTGTTCGCCTCGACTGCCGACGAAGCCTCAGCCTGGACAGTGCGGGTGAAGGAGGAAGTCGCCGGTCTCCTGCGCGGCATGGGTCTGTCCGTCGCCGTGGAAGCTGCGACCGACCCGTTCTTCAACGCGAAGGACTACAAGCAGAAGTTCCAGGAAGACCAGAACCTCAAATCCGAGTTCGTCATCGGCGGAATTGCGGTCGGATCGGTCAACCTACATCTCAGGGCCTTTTCCAAGGCCTGCGACATCCTGACGGAAACCGGTGAACCGCTTTACTCAGCTTGTTTCGGCCTTGGCTACGACCGGCTCGCCCATCAGCTTTCCCTTGCATCCGCGGCGGTCGCACCGTCGAAGGAGCCGAGCTATGTATGACGCCAACTATCTCGCCACACGTCTCGCTGCGGGATCGGCGGAAAACCGCGACGCCGCTTTTCTCGTCCTTCCGGACCTAGACCGGCACATCACCTATAAGCAGTTTTTCGCCGGCAGCGAACGGATAGCGCGGCTACTCTCCGACAGGGGCCTTGCCGCAGGCGACCGCGTTCTCGTCTACGCGCCGAAGTCGGCAACGTCGCTCGAACTCTACTTCGGCTGCCTCATCGCGGGCTTCGTCTACGTGTCGATCAACCCAGGCCTGCCGATCGACAACATGTCGTACTTCCTGAGCGATGTGGAGCCGAAAGCCGTCGTCTGCGGCGAGAAGGACCGCGTAGCGATGGCGCGCGAGGCGGAAGGGTCCGGCGCGCACCTCTTCACGCTCGATGCCGACGAGACGGGCACCCTGATCGACGCGCGAAACGCCGTCGAGCCCGGCTTCCAAGCCGTCCCGCGCGAGGCCGCTGATATCGCGGCGATCCTCTACACCTCCGGCACGACCGGCAAGCCTAAGGGCGCGGTCCACACCCATCATTCGCTCTGGTCGAATGCCGAAGCCCTGGTCGCCTCCTGGAAGTTTGCACGCGACGACGTTCTGATCCACGCGCTGCCGATCTTCCATCTCCACGGCCTCTTCACCGCAACCAATGTCGTCCTCGCAAGCGGCGGTTCCTGCCGCTACCTGCCGCGTTTCGAGCCTAAAGCAGTCTTAGACGAGATGCCGGTCTCGACCGCGCTGATGGGAGTCCCGCCCTTCTACATGCAGCTTCTGGAGACGCGGGAACTCGAACAAGCGGCGAAGAACATGCGCGTCTTCATCTCGGGATCTGCCCCCATGCTGCCGCAGACCCACCGCGCCTGGCACGAGCGGACCGGCAAGACGATCATCGAGCGTTACGGCATGACCGAATGCAGCATGATCGCCTCGAACCCTTATGACGAGGCCCGCAAGCCCAACACGGTCGGCTTTCCGTTGCCCGGCGTCACGGTGAGGATCACCGACGTGAAAAGCGGCGAGACCGTAGAGAACGGGCATTTCGGGATGATCGAGATCAAGGGGCCGAACCTCTTCCGGGAATACTGGAACAAGCCGGAGAAGACCGCCGCGGATCATACGGAAGACGGCTTCTTCATTTCCGGCGACTTCGGTCGGTACGACGCGGACGGCTATCTCAGCGTCCTCTGCCGCGTGAAGGATGCGGTGTTCACGAGCGAGGGGACGGTGCTGCCGAAGGAGGTGGAGGAGATTCTAGACGAGGACGCGGCGGTCGCCGAAAGCGCGGTTATCAGCGTGCCGACGCCCTCCGGAAGCGCCGCGCCGGTCGCAATTCTTGTTGCCAATCCCGGCGCCCAAATCGATACGGAAAGGCTGAAAAGCGCGGTCGACGCCAAACTCGACGCCTTCAAACAGCCTGTCCGTTACATCCCGGTCGGCACCATGCCGCGCAACGCCATGGGGAAGGTGCAGAAGGCGGCGTTGCGCGAGACATATGCGACATGCCTCGAGACGGCGGACGAAAAGAGCTGCGAACATGCTTGACCCGTCCGCGATCGGCGATTTCGAAGCGGCGAGCCCGAACGAGTCGGGGCCCGGTCCCGGCCTGACACTGTTCGCGATGAAAGCCGGTCGAACCGGCTTCGCCAACTACGCTTATATTGTCGCGGACTTCAGCACAGGCGATGCCGTGGTGATCGATCCCGGCTGGGAGGCCGAGTTTCTCCTCAGCTCCCTCGCCGCATTTCGTCTGCGCCTCGCCGGCATCTGCCTGACACACGGCCATCGCGACCATTGGATGGCAGCCCCGGCGATCGCGCGCGCAACTGGATGCCCCGTTCATATGTCGCGGCTCGACGCCGACCATTTCGGATTCGCTTCAAATGGGTTGAGGCCGCTCGAGGCGCCCGTGGCGCTCGCTTTCGGCTCGATCGGGATCGAGGCGCTAGAAACGCCCGGCCATACGGCGGGCTCGATTTCCTATCGCATCGGCGCCTGTCTGTTCTCCGGCGACACGCTCTTTTCCGAAGGTTGCGGCCTCTCGGATCCAAGAAACGGTGGCGGCGACAGCGGAGCCCTATTCCGGTCTCTCGACGCGCTCCGACGGACTTTGCCAGCCGAATGTCGGATCTATCCGGGCCACCGCTACCGCCAGCCGATCGGGCGGACCTTCGCCGCACTCCAACGCGGTAACGTCTATCTGAAATTTCGGGAACTCGAGGCCTTTGCCGGCTTCTGCAAGAGGCCAGCGCGGGCCCGACAGGCCCCGCCCGCGATAGGCAGCGTGCCGGATATGACGCCGGAACTGGTGACGCTCCATGACCCTGAAAAGCTCTGCCGAAAAACCGAACGAGAGATCAGGCATGTCTCGGTCGAGGACGGTTCAACGCTTCGATGCGCAAGTTAAATCGCCTGTATTCAACCGAATTTACCGAACCTGCCCCAATCGGAACATTTCTGCCGCGGCTCTGCCAGCCGCACGCAATTCTACCGTAGCCTCGCGAGGAGCGAACGATGATCACGATTACGATGCGCAACCAGGACGGCCACGCGCGAACCCTTCACGGCGAGGCTGGCCTTAGCCTGATGGAAGTGGCAGTCCGCAACGGCATCGACGGGATCGAGGCATCCTGCGGCGGTGCATGTTCCTGCGCAACCTGCATGGTCTACGTCGATGAAAGCTGGCGCGCGCGGCTCGTGCCGCGTAGCGAGTTCGAGGAAGACATGCTGGAACTTGCCTTTGAGGCGGACGAAACCTCCCGTCTCGCGTGCCAAATCAGGCTCGGCCCTGAACATGACGGCCTCGTCGTCACCGTTCCAGGCGAGCAGACCTAGGAAGATCGGTAGTTTGGAGGAAAGCCGGCTGTGGCACGATTGCGACGACGATGCATCGCAAATTGCCCAAACCTTTTGATTATGCAGCCCCATGGCGCATCATGCTATTCTAACGCATAAAAAGCCTTATACACAGCAGCACGATTGTACAGCAGCACTTGCGCGCTCAGCCGGCCTCCCATAGAAACGAACGATCGTTTACTGGAGGTAGAACATGGTCAAGTCGTCGCGGGAACAGATCATCATCGCGTCACGCGATCTGATCCGGGAAAAGGGCTATGCCGGCACGTCGATGCAGGACGTTGCCGAGCGTGTCGGCCTCCTGAAAGGAAGTCTTTACACCCACGTCAAAAACAAGGGAGAGCTCGTATCCGAAGTTCTCGCTCTCACCTATGCCGAAATCTTCACCGACGTGGAAAACACCGGCGACTGGCGCTACGATTTCGAGAGAGCCCTCGGAGGCCTCGTGGAAACGCTTACCGAGGGTCGTCGCTGCATCGGCTTCCAACTCGCCTACAGCTATAGCGGCATGCCCTATGAGCTGAGATCTGCAGTCAAAGCCTTCTTCGACGATATTCACGCGTTCTTCATTCATTGTCTCAGGCAAGGTCTCGACGACGATATTGCCGAACGTTTCGCCCGCGAATGCATCATCGCAGTCGAGGGTGCCACGCTCTACCTCGTTCTCGAACGGGGCGATGCGGCGGTTCAGGCGGTCAAGGTCTCATTGCTCGAGCGGGCGGACGGTCTGGCGATGGATTTCCCGGATCCTGAGGCACGCAGGCTGCTCGACGCCACCATGGGAGACTGGCGCTGGGCAAGCGTTGCGGAAAAGACGCTGGCACTGCGGGCGGTCAAAGCTGAGAGAAACCACTTCACCGCACAGTGCGCTCAGACCGACCGTGTAGCGGCCGAGAACTGCGTTCGATAGAGGCTGATACTGGAACGCGGCACGAATTAGCAGGCCGTTTCCAGCGATCTCCACGTATCTGTCTAGCCACCGTGATTGCGGTGGCGCCCCGGCCTGCATTCAAATCAGCATCTGAAGGTTGCACCTGGCTGAGCGGGAGCTTATGGTGCAAGTTGCACGCTCAGAATGCAGGGGGCTCGGCTCGTGAGGAGTACGGGGGACTTCGCGCCGGATCTGTTGCCAGACAACGCTCTCGGCCACGCCGGTGAATTGGCGATGCGCGATCGGTATCCGACGCGCTATCGCTGGGATGAGAACAATCTTCGGGCGATGATGCGTCCGGCGATCACGGAACCTCTTGCCCGCTTCATCGAAGCGCAGCCGATGTTTTTCATCGCAACGGCAAGTTCCGACGGTCATTGCGACGCAAGCTTTCGTGGCTGCGAAACCGACAGCTCCGGGAGACCGTTGCCGGCCATCCGGGTCATCGGCCCCAACCACCTCGTCTTCCCGGACTTCTCCGGCAACGGGCTCTACAACAGCCTTGGGAACATCGCCGTCAATCCACATGTCGGCATGCTGTTCATCGACTTCGAAACGCAGCGCCGTTGCCGGGTCAACGGCATAGCAAAGATTGAGCGCGCCGGCGCCGAGATCAAGAAGGTTTGGCCGCTCGCTCAGGCCGTTGTGGTGGTGACGGTCGAGCAGGCCTTCGGCAATTGCCAGAGCCGCATTCCGCAGATGCGTTTCGTGTAAAATCGCCGCATCGCCCTCGCTTCCACTCTCCTTTCAGTCAGAATCACGAACCATCCATTCTTCGTTGCTTTCCAACGCTTGGCTTTTTCCGCGAGGCGTGCACCATGTACTCTCTGATTCCCAAAGCGGTGGCGTTCGTCCTTGAGGCGCCCGATGGTTTGACTTGATGGTGACCGAGCGGCATACGATCCCAGATCTCACCTACGCCACCCTCCCGGCGCTCTACGACATGACGTCTGTTGCTGATGGCTGGCAGGAGACGCTGGACGGTGTCGCGGGGTCCATCGAGACCGGCACCGGCGCGATCATATTCGGCATCTCTGGATTCGACGACATCTATCGACCAGACCGGGTCTGCAGCTTTTTTGCCGAGCGTTTTCATATGACGGAGACTTGGCTGTCTCGGTTCCGGCACTACGAGGAGCAGGCGGAACGGACCTTGCTTGGTTTGAAACCCGGCGAGATCTGGACCGACCGCAGCACATGGTCGGAAGAAGAGCTGATCGGTCGTGACGACCAATTATTCCTGCTGAATCGCCTCGGCACCCGCTCGCGATATGCCGCTCCGATGATCGCACAGGATGGTTGGCGGGCAGGAATACTCGTTCACTGTTCGGGCCAGGGCGAGAAAATCGATCGATCGGCCCATGCCGTCCTTAATTTTCTTTCGCCCCACCTTTCAGCCTCACTCGGTCTACGGCGGTTGATCAGCGGGTTGATCGCGAAATACCAAGCGGTGCTCGGCGTTCTCGATCGGATCTCCGTCGGTCTCATGCTGGCAAAAGGGTCTGGCGAAATCGTTCTCGCTAATGAGGCCGCCAAATCCACGATGGACAGGCATGGCGGGATCACCCTTTGCGGCAATAGTCATCTACGAACCCGTGACGAAAGGTTGACCCGTCGCATTGTGAAAGCGATCCAATCGGCTGGCGACGCGGCCTACCGGCTGAACCGTCCGGCTCATGAGATACTGCTCAGCCCCTCCTCGGGCTTCACCGAACCGCTACTGATCGAAGTCTCGCCTATGCGAGATGGCGCTCGGGAAATGGATCGCGGCTTCGCGGGCGCGCTCGTCACAATCATCGACCCGAACGATCCGCCGACTGTCGATCCGCAGCATCTGGCTGCTCTTCACGGTCTGTCGCCGGCTGAAACAGCGGTCATGGGCCTGATCCTCAAAGGCTACACTTTGCCCGCAATTGCAGAGGTTCGCGGTGTCTCGCCCCATACGGCACGCACACAGATCCGCACGATCTACCGCAAAACAGGTGCCGACGGCCGTGGCAGCCTGGCACTGAAGGCAGCGCATTTGAGGCCGCCTGTGCTCTGATCGCCGTCGCGGAAACGAGGAACGGGCCGGAACATCCGTCCCGACCCGTCCGTCATCGTTTCATCTGTCGCGATCGGCGCCTCAGCCGCGATCCTGGACCGGCATGTAGTCGCGTTGCGGGGCGCCGGTATATAGCTGGCGCGGGCGACCAATCCGCTGCTTCGGATCCTCGATCATCTCTTTCCACTGGGCGATCCATCCGACGGTCCGTGCCACGGCGAAGAGCACCGTGAACATCGCGGTCGGGAAGCCGAGCGCCTTCAAGGTGATACCAGAATAGAAGTCGACGTTCGGATAAAGCTTCTTGTCGATGAAATACTGATCGGTCAGCGCGATGCGCTCCAGTTCCATCGCGACCTCAAGAAGCGGATCGTCGCGCACACCGAGTTCGTCGAGCACTTCATGGCAGGTCTTCTGCATGATCTTCGCGCGCGGATCGTAGTTCTTGTAGACCCGGTGCCCAAAGCCCATCAGACGGAACGGATCGTTCTTGTCCTTCGCGCGCGCGATGAATTCCGGGATACGGTCTGCTGTCCCGATCTCCATCAGCATGTTGAGCGCAGCCTCGTTGGCGCCGCCATGGGCCGGGCCCCACAGACATGCAACACCAGCCGCGATACAGGCGAACGGGTTCGCGCCTGACGAGCCTGCGAGACGGACGGTCGACGTCGAGGCGTTCTGCTCGTGATCGGCATGCAGAGTGAAGATACGGTCCATGGCACGCGCGAGAACCGGATTGATCTCGTAGGGTTCGCATGGAACCGCGAAGCACATGTGGAGGAAATTTTCCGCGTAATCGAGGTCGTTTCGCGGGTAAACGAAGGGCTGGCCGATGTGATATTTATAGGCCATCGCCGCGATCGTCGGCATCTTCGCAATCATCCGCAGCGATGCGACCATGCGCTGATGCGGATCGGCGATGTCGGTCGAATCGTGATAGAAGGCAGAGAGCGCACCGACGCAAGCGACCATCACGGCCATCGGATGGGCGTCACGGCGGAAACCGGTGAAGAACCGATTCATCTGCTCGTGCACCATGGTATGGCGCGTCACCCGGTAGACGAAGTCTTCCTTCTCTCGAGCCGTTGGCAGTTCACCGTAGAGCAGCAGATAGCAGGCTTCGAGATAGTCGCCCTTCTCGGCAAGTTCGTCGATCGAATAGCCGCGATGGAGAAGGATTCCATTGTCGCCGTCGATATACGTGATCTTCGACTCGCAGGAGGCAGTCGAGGAGAAACCAGGATCGAAGGTGAAAAGACCCGTATCCTTATAAAGCTGGGTCACATCGACGACTTCGGGACCAATGGTTCCACTGCGGCGCGGCAGTTCGGCCTGTTCGGAGTCCATCGTGAACTTCGCGGATTGATCCGTCATCTCTTTCCCCTTCCGGTCGCAGCCGCTCTTGTTATCAAATGGTTTTTGCAGCGCACAAGGTTTCCACTGCTCTGCCTACTTCATCCGTGAGGACGGAACAAGTTGAGACCTTGCACTGCGGTATAGATCATCGATCCGGAATCGCGAAAGCGATTCGATTAGCTGGGAAACTGGTCCCTCAGGCGGGCCAAAGCTTCCTCCCGGCCGAGAACCGCCAGGACATCGAACACGCCGGGCGAAGTCGATCGCCCGGTGAGTGCCGCACGCAGAGGCTGCGCCGCCTTGCCCAGCTTCAGACCCTTTTCCTCGGCAAAGGTACGCACCTCCGCTTCCAGAGGCTCGACCGCCCAGTCGGCAACCGCTTCGAGGCGCGGCGTCAGTTCGGCGATTGTGTCGCGGCCACCATCGGCGAGGATCGTTTCCGCCTTCTCCTCTAAAGGAAGCGGACGCTGGGCAAAGAGATAGGTCGCGCTGTCGGCGAGCTCGACGAGGGTCTTGGCGCGCTCCTTTAGGCCAGGCATTGCCGCTAGAAGCCTGGCGCGCACCTCTGCGTCCGGGCCGCCCTTGAGGATATCGCCGTTCGGCAAGGCGTCACGTTCGGCCATCAGCTGATCCGTCAGGGCTTCGTCGCCGGACTGGCGGATCCACCAGCCGTTCAGGGCTTCGAGCTTCTTGAAGTCGAACCGCGCCGCACCCTTGTTGATCTCGGAAACGTCGAACCAGGCGATCATGTCCTCGGTCGAGATGATCTCGTCGTCGCCATGGGCCCAGCCGAGCCGGACCAGATAGTTGCGCAAGGCGACAGGCAGATAGCCCATCGCGCGATAGGCCTCGATGCCGAGCGCGCCGTGCCGCTTGGAAAGCTTGGCGCCGTCCGGTCCATGGATGAGCGGGATATGCGCCATCACCGGCACGTCCCAACCCATCGCCTTGTAGATCAGGGCCTGGCGCGCGCCGTTGGTGAGGTGATCGTCGCCGCGGATGATGTGGGTGACGCCCATGTCGTGATCGTCGACGACGACAGCGAGCATATAAGTGGGCGATCCGTCCGAACGCAGGAGCACGAAGTCGTCGAGCTCCTTGTTGTTGAAGCGCACCCGGCCCTGCACCTGGTCGTCGACGATCGTCTCGCCATCGAGCGGCGCCTTCAGCCGGATCACAGGATCGACGCCGGACGGCGCCTCGGACGGGTCGCGGTCGCGCCAGCGCCCGTCGTAGCGCGGCGCACGTTTCTCGGCTTTCGCCTTCTCGCGCATCTCGGCGAGCTCTTCCTGACTGGCATAGCACTTGTAGGCCTGGCCCTTCGCGAGAAGTTCCTCCACCACAGCACGATGCCGGTCGCCGTTGGCGAACTGCGAGACCGGCTCGCCGTCCGCCTCGAGGCCCATCCATTTCAGGCCCTCGATAATCGCGTCGACCGCCTCCGGTGTCGAGCGCTCCCGGTCCGTATCCTCTATGCGCAGCAGCATTCTGCCGCCCTTGGCCCGAGCATAGAGCCAGTTGAACAGCGCGGTGCGCGCTCCACCGATGTGGAGAAATCCGGTGGGCGAGGGCGCGAAACGGGTGACGACGCCGTCCGTCATGTCTTTTCCATTCATTTCAGATAGCAAAACGCTCGATTTTTCGGTCGCGTCTTTTCGCGGGGTGTGTACCATAGCTCATCCATGAAACAAGGAACGGACCGGCGGGCGTTGAGCGAACCGGCAGACCAGGATCTAGCAGGCACCGGGGGCACGCGCTTCACGCCCGTTCCTGAGGCGCTCCTCGATCGTTTGGCCTCGCTGGCCCGATTGGCGGCTTCGAGCCGGTTGCCGCAGTTCGGCGAATGGCTGGCGGCCGAATGGGAAAACGAACGCGCGCACCGCACGACCTTCCATCTGATCCCGGTTTCGATGGCTGCGGGCGCCGTAGCCGTTTTCGGCCTGGGAGCGGGCTTGACGGTCATGGCCGTGCTGGGCGTCTTTCTCGCACTCGCAGTCCTGTCGATCCGCTTTACGAAAAGCGCAACGAGCCCGACGCTGATCCTTGTCCTCGCCAGTCTCTTGGCCGGACTGTGCTTTTCCCATTTCGAACTTCGGCGCACCGGAACGACGATCTTCTCCGGTCAGGCGACGGTCTTCATCAAGGGACGCGTCGCAGGCCACGAACTCGATGATCGCCAGCGTTCCCGCTATCTCGTTGACATCAACTCGACGGAACGGCCGGTTCTTTCCCGTCCGCCGGAGCGCGTTCGGATCGTCGTGGCAGGTGAGCACGATGTCATGCGGCCGGGTGATCGCTTCGAGGGGCTCGTGCGGCTGCGCCCGCCTGCTGGCCCGGCCTTTCCCGGCAGCTACGACTTCGCCTTCGTACCCTACTTCGAAGGCCTTGGAGCATATGGATTCTCCCTCGGTATCCCGAAGCCTCGGTCCGAGTTGAGTACGGAGGGTCCACCGCCAACGCTTTCGGAACAGGTGGCCATCGCGGTGGCCGATCTGCGCGGTATGGTGACCGATCGCATCCGCGCGATCATTCCAGGCCAACCCGGCGCGGTCGCCGCTGCTCTTGTCACCGGACAACGTAACGGTATCGACGAAGAGACCAGCGAGGCACTCCGCGCAACCGGACTTGCGCACATACTTGCGATTTCCGGCCTCCACGTCGCGCTCGTCGCCGGGTTCGCCATGGTTTCGATCCGCCGAAGTCTCGTTCTGGTCGGTCATCTCGCCCTGGTCTGGCCGATCAAGAAAATCGCGGCGGTGGGCGCGATCGGTGTCTCGACCTTCTACCTCGTCCTCTCCGGGTCGAGCGTCGCCACCGAACGCGCCTATCTGATGCTTCTCGTTATGCTGCTCGCCGTTCTCTTCGACCGGCCGGCAATCACCATGCGCAATGTGTCGATCGCGGCGATCGCGATCCTAGCGCTTAGCCCGCACGCGGTGATGACTGCTAGTTTCCAGATGAGCTTCGCCGCCACCATCGGTCTCGTCGGCGTCTACGGAGCCTTCAGTAGATATCGCGGCGGGCGTTCTCGCGATATATCCGAAGGCGCGCTTCGCACGGTCTTCTTCTTTCTCGTGGGAACCGCCGCCACGGCGCTGATCGCCGGTCTTGCGACGACACCCTATTCCATTTTCCATTTTCAGCGCTTTGCGCCCTTCGGCCTCGTCGCCAATCTGCTGGTCATGCCACTCTTCTCGCTGCTGATCATGCCGATGGCGCTGCTCGGCGTCGTCCTCATGCCGGTCGGCCTCGATGCGATCCCGTTGACCGCTGTCGGCATGGGCCTCGACGCGTTGATCGCGATCGCCTTCGATCTCGCTTCGCAACTGCCGGACCAGAGCACAGGCCTCGTCCGCCCATCGGCCTTGATCACCCTATCAGCTGCGCTTCTGATCTTCTGTATCCCCGTCGGTCGGCTGCGATGGCTTGCGGTGCCATTCCTCGCGACGGGGCTCGTCATGGCCATCGACCGCGCCGCTACCCCGGAGTTTCTCATCTTCGAGGACGGCAAGACTTTCGCGCTTATCGAGAACGGCACAATCGCCTATTCCAAGGGCCGGCCCAACAGCTTCGTCTCCGACCAATGGGACCGTGCCTATCGGGCCGAGGGGACCGAGCGCGGTCTCATCCCCGGGCTTAAAGACTGTGAGTCTAAGATCTGCCGCTTCACAACTCCGTCCGGTATCACTGTCGCCTACACCACCGACTACCGTCTGCTCGGCGAAGCCTGCGATAGCGCCGAGATCGCCTTCGTCGCCCGAGCTGCCCGAACCCGCCGATGCCGTTCAGGCGCACATCTCGTCACCCTCAGGACCCTGCGCCGGAGCGGGTCGCTCGCCATAGCGCGCGATCCGTCATCGGGCGAGATCGTCGTCAGCCGCTCGGTGTTGGCCGCTCCGGCTGACTGGAACCGCCATCGCCACGCGCCTTGGCCGGAATACTGGCGCAAGCCTGAGGCCGACGATGGGACGAGTCCGAAAAAGCCATCATCGACAATGCCGCCCGGCAAAACCTCATCGGAGAATTCGCCATCGAACGATCCGGAAAAGCCCGGACACGCGCCATCTTCATTCGCCTCAACCGAATAGAACAGGGACCGGAGAACCGGGGAAATCCGGAGGACGGCGCTTAGGCTAAACCCTGCTTCGGGAGCGTTGATATCCGGCCTTCGCATTCAACTTGGTGCAGAGGCGGCGTCGGTTTTGCCGCGCCGCGACAACCGCCGGGACGATCGCCGTCAGTAACGCCGGATCAACCCGACCAGCTTGCCCTGGACGCGCACCCGGTCCGCCCCGAAGATGCGAGTCTCGTAGGCTGGGTTGGCCGCTTCCAGCGCGATGGTATCGCCTTTCTTACGGAAGCGCTTCAGCGTCGCCTCCTCGTCGTCGACAAGGGCCACCACGATCTCGCCCGGAACGGCCGTTTCGCTTCGCCTGATGACCACCGTGTCGCCGTCTAGGATACCCGCCTCGATCATCGAATCACCCTTCACTTCGAGGGCGTAGTGCTCGCCGCCCATGATCATGTCGGGTGGGATCGAAATCGAATGAGTGTTGTGCTGGATCGCGGAGATCGGAACGCCGGCCGCGATGCGGCCCATGACGGGGATTGAAACGTTCTCATTTGCTGCGCCCTCGTCCGAAGCGCCCCGCGGCTTGGGCGGTTGACCCTTGGAACCTTCGATGACGCTCGGCTTGAAGCCGCGCTGCGCCGGTTGCTGCGGCTCGGGCCTCCGCATCGCATCCGGCAGCTTGAGGACTTCAAGAGCCCGCGCCCGGTTCGGCAGGCGGCGGATAAAGCCGCGCTCCTCGAGCGCAGTGATCAACCGATGAATGCCAGACTTCGACTTCAGTTCGAGCGCATCCTTCATCTCGTCAAAGGATGGCGGGACGCCGGTCTCGTTGAGCCGCGCGTCGATGAATTTCAGAAGTTCGTGCTGCTTGCGCGTAAGCATACGTCTCGGCGCCTCCAAACAAATCCTGAACGAGCCTATATGTTCTTATTGTGTTCCGCAAGAGGTGCATCGGAACGAATCGGGAATCAATCAAATTGATACCGGCGCAGTTTCGCAAGGTCACGGCTTGTGCGACATGCGATGAAACGTACATCTGTCCGCAAGGTCGCCTCACGAAGACGCCGCTTTTGTCGGCGAAGAGAGCACGCGACCTCCTGAGAGAATTGAGAAAACCCGTTATGAGCAGCCTTGCCCTCGCGGCCGATGACCAGCCAATATCGGCGCCTTCCGCGAAGAACGCCTTTTCGAACCGCCGCACTTTCGCGATCATTTCGCACCCGGACGCCGGTAAGACGACGCTGACGGAGAAGCTCCTCCTCACCGGCGGCGCGATCGAGATGGCGGGTGCGGTGCGTGCCAAGGGCAACAAGGCGCGCGCCAAATCCGACTGGATGGGCATCGAGAAGGATCGCGGCATCTCTGTCACCTCGTCGGTGATGACCTTCCAGAAGGACGGCATCAACTTCAACCTTCTCGATACGCCGGGCCACAGCGACTTTTCCGAAGACACCTATCGGACGCTGACCGCCGTCGACTCGGCGATCATGGTGATCGACGCGGCAAAAGGCATCGAAGGTCAGACCCGGAAGCTGTTCGAGATCTGCCGCCTGCGCGACATCCCGATCATCACCTTCGTGAACAAGATCGACCGCGAAGGCCGCGATCCGTTCGAACTCCTCGACGAGATCGAAGAGCAGCTCGCCATGGACGTCGCGCCCATGGTCTGGCCGGTGGGTCAGGGCGGACTCTTCAAGGGCGTCTACGATCTTGCCGAGCACGATTTCATCTCGGCGAAGGGCGATGGCACGAAACATTTCGACGGCGGGCTCGACGATCCGGCGCTGGAGAAGGCACTCGGCGCCGAGACCTATTCCGGCTTTCGCGAGGCGGCGGAACTGGCCGGCGAGGGCTATGCCAGTTTCGATGCCCAGAGCTATCGCGACGGCCATCTGACGCCGGTCCTCTTCGGCTCGGCGCTCGAGAACTTCGCTGTCGACCGGTTGATGGACCTCATTGCCGCTCATGCACCCGAGCCGCGCCCGCAGCCCTCGGACAAGGGCCCTATCGATCCCTCCGGCGAGAAGGTTTCCGGCTTCGTCTTCAAGGTGCAAGCGAACATGGACCCCAAGCACAGGGATCGCGTCGCCTTCGTTCGCTTCTGCTCGGGTCATTTCAAGCGCGGCATGAAGCTCGACCATGTGCGCTCGGGCAAGGCGATCGCGGTCTCGAACCCGATCTATTTCGTGGCTCAAGAGCGCTCGCTCACGGAAGAAGCCTATGCCGGGGACGTGATCGGCATTCCGAACCACGGCACGCTGCAGGTGGGCGACACGCTGACCGAGGGCGAGACTTTCCGGTTCACCGGCCTCCCTGCCTTCGCGCCGGAAGTGCTGCGCCGGGTACGTCTCGAAGACACGATGAAGATGAAGCAACTGCGCCGGGGTCTCGAAGACCTTGCGCAGGAAGGCCTCGTTCAGGTGTTCCGCCCGACGATCGGCTCGGACTGGATCGTCGGCGTCGTCGGGCCGCTCCAGCTCGACGTTCTCGCCTCGCGCATCTCGGGCGAGTACAAGGCCGACGTCACCTTCGAGCCGGTACAGTACAATGTCGCGCGCTGGATCAGATGCGCCAACGAGCAGACGCTCAAGCAGTTCATCAAGGACAACACCAACCAGATCGTCCGCGACCGGGACGACCGCCCGGTCTATCTCTGCCGCGACGACTGGGATCTGCGCTACATCATGGAGCGCAACAAGGACATCGCCTTCGATGCGACCCGCGAGATCGTTCAGCAATAGGGGCGTCAGCCCATGGAATGGCGTGAGGAAGGCGTCGTTCTCGGTGTCCGCCGCCATGGCGAGACCAGCGTCATCGCCGAACTGATGACCCGCTCGCGCGGTCGGCATCTGGGGCTCGTGCGGGGCGGGCGATCGAAGGCGATGCGGCCCGTTCTCCAGCCCGGTAATTCGGTGATGGCCCATTGGCGGGCGCGGCTCGACGAGCATATGGGAGCCTTCGCGCTGGAGCCTGTCGCCTCGCGCGCCGGCGGGCTGATGGAAAGCACCGTCGGCCTCCATGGCGTGCAGCTGGCCGCGAGCCACCTGCGGCTTCTTGCCGAGCGCGATCCCCATCCGCGGCTTTACGACGGGCTCATCGTCCTCATCGAAAACCTGAATGCGGATCGCCTGACGGCCGGCGAACTCATGCTGCGCTTTGAGCTCGCCGTTCTGGAAGAACTGGGCTTCGGCCTCGATCTCGCCCGATGCGCGGCGAGCGGGACGAAGGAAGACCTGGTCTACGTCTCGCCGAAGAGCGGCCGGGCCGTGAGCCGCGAGCCGGGTGAGCCCTATCACGACAAGCTTCTCGCCCTCCCCGCTTTTCTCACCGACACGGATCGTGCGGCAGATGGCGAGACCCTGAGGACCGGCTTTACCCTCACCCGCTATTTCCTCTCCCGCCATGTCTACGAACCGCGCGGCCTCGACGAGCCCCACTCACGAACCAGCTTTATTTCGGCCGCGTGCGCTTCCGGCTAGACTGGCCGGTAGCGGCGATCGGGAGGGGCAGATGGCAGAAAACGAAAATGCGTGGAAAGCCGTCGATCTCGGCGGATCGGTCGTCCATCCCTGGCATCTCGATCAGTTCGGCCACATGAACGTGCGCTGGTACGCGCCCGTCTTCGACGACGCCTCGTTCCTCTTTTGGGAAAAGGCCGGTCTCTCGATGCGGGCGTTGACGGAGACCCACGGCGTTCACACGGTCACGCTGAAGGCAGAGACCGAGTTCCAGCAGGAGCTGCTTGCCGGCGACTGCACGTGGATCAAGGGCAAGATCGCCCGCATCGGCGGAAAGAGCGTCACGCTGGAGCTGACGCTCGGCACATATCGGACCGGCGAAGTCCACGCAATCTATCGGACGGTCGAGGTGTTCGTGGAAGCCCGCTCTCACAGATCCTGCGCGATCCCCGGAGCGGTTCGCGAAAAGCTGGACCGCTATCGAACCGATGACGGCTGAGGCTCCTCTTTACTCGGCCAGATTTCCAGTATGCCGGCGATCAGCACCAGCGCTCCACCCGCGAGTTCCAGCGTGCCGAGCGCTTCGCCCGCCAACCATGCGGCTGAAAGCGCGCCGATCAGCACCTCGGCCATCAGGAGAATGCCGACGCGTGCAGGCTCCAGGCGCGATGCCGCCCAGATGAGAGCGGCCATGGAGAGGCCCCACCAGAGCGCTCCGGCGAAAACGGCCCATCCAAAAGCCACGACGAATTTATCGCCACCGATACCGGTCGGGAACGGTTCGAGCGTGGGCGCGAGGAGGAGCGCGCCCACAGAAGCGCCGAATGCGAAGACAAAGGCGGACTCCGCGGGGCCGAGCGGCGCATTCGCTCGCATGCCGGTGGTCGAGATCGACCAGAGAATGCCGGAGACGAGCGCCAGCCATTCCCCCGTACCGCGCGGGATTGGGATCTCGCCCTCCGCCCCGAGCATGACGCCGAGCCCGGCGAGGCCGACCCCGATCGCCGCGATGCGCAGCCCGGTGATGGGCCAGCCCATCACGAAGCGGCCGATCAGCGTCGACCAGACAGGGGTCAGGAAGAACAGCAGGATGATGATCGCGACACGGCCGTAGACGAAACCGACCGAATAGAAGGCGAAGGCCGCCCCGCCAATCGCGATCGAAGCCAATGCCGGGAAGCCCGCTCGCGCGAGCCGCTCGCGTCGCATGACGGCGAGCGGCAGAAGCAGGACCGCGGCACTGGCGACGATTGCAAGCGAACCCCACGCGCCCGAAAGCCCGAGTGCGTCGAGACGGCGGACAGGGTACCAGTAGAACCCCCAGAGCGCGCCCGTCCCAACGACGATCAGGCTGGCGATCAGCGCGGTGCGGCGACCCGCATCGCCCTTCAGATCAGCCATTGTTGTGCGTGAAGCTCACGTCGCAGGGTTGAGCCTCGGCGCGGCCTTCTCCTCGATCGGCCAGTGAACGATAGCGGCGAAGACGCCGAGTGCGACGCCTAGCCACCAGACGGGGTCGTAGCTCCCGGTGGTCTCGCGCAGATAGCCGCCCAGCCAGACCCCGAGGAACGAGCCGACCTGGTGGGAGAAGAATACCGTACCACCCAGCAGCCCGAGATATTTCGTGCCGAACATGATCGCGACGAGGGCGTTTGTCGGCGGCACGGTGGAGAGCCAGAGAACGCCCATGACGGCCGAGAAAATGACGACGCTCGCCGGCGTGATCGGCATCAGGAGAAATGCCGCCACCGCGATCGAACGGCCGATATAGATAAGGGCGAGGAGGATCGGCTTGGGACTTTTCTGCCCGATGACGCCGGAGCCGAGCGAGCCGATGATGTTGAAAAAGCCGATCAGGGCCATGCCGACCACCGCCCAATAGGGATCGATGCCCCGATCGGCGAGAAAGGCGGGGTAATGTGCGGTGATGAAGGCTACCTGGAAACCGCAGACGAAGAAACCGCTCGTCAACAATACATAGCTGCGCGTCGCGAAAGCCTCGCGCAGGGCCTCGCCCATGGTCTGCTCGATCTGGTTGGTCGAGAGCGCCGACCCCACCTTAGGCGCGCCCTTCAACGCAACGGCGAGAAACGGAATGATCAGCATGGTTCCGGCCATGATGAAGAGGGCGTCGACCCAGCCGAAGGCGTCGATCAGGCCACGCGTGAAGGGCGCGAAGATGAACATCCCGGCCGAACCCGCCGCCGTACCGAGGCCGAAGACGAAGGAGCGCTGCTCGGGCGTCACCCGCCGGGCAAAGGCCGCGAGCACGATACCGAAGGAACCGGCCGCGACGCCGAGGCCGACCAGCAGCCCCTGCCCGATGAGGAGCCAGATCGGTGCTTCGCCAATCGCCGTCACGGCAAGCCCTGAGGCATAGAGGAGGCCGGAGAGAACGAGCACCTTCGCCGTGCCGAACTTGTCGGCTATCGCGCCGAAGATCGGCTGGCCCGCGCCCCAGAAAAGGTTCTGGATCGCGATGGCGAGCGCGAAGTCCTCGCGGGTCCAGCTGCGATCGGTGATCATCGGCAGCTGGAAGAAGCCGATCGCGGAACGTGGGCCGAAGGTGAGCAGCGCGATCAGGCACCCGGCGGAAATCGCGAGAATGGTGGCAAGCCGGGTTTCGGAGCCGGCGCTGGCGGTCGAAGGCGTCGTCATCGGGCTGGTCTGTCCCATGGCTATGCTCTGCGTGGCGGCGATCGGCCGAAACGCGAAGAGCGGTCGTATCATGCTTATGGATGAGCGAACGGTAGGCAGGCCAGGACAGCGCCCGTTCAGATTATTTCTGCGGCTTTTACGCGTCGAACTGCGCTATGAGCAAGGGATGGCTTTCACTTTCACGTTTTCCTCTGAAAGATGCAGGCTGGTTTCAGCGCATATTTGTTTGCGCAAGGCGCTCTCCGTGGAGGATCGAAACGCATGTTGTTCCCGTTTGCGCGCCTCTTATGGATCGCATCCGCATATGCAGCTATTAGCTCGCTACCTTTCCCTGCCGTCGCGCAGGGTTCAGCGGCGGGCGCCTTCGCGCCCGAAGACATCGTCGCGGTCGCGACCGGAGACTTCGACGGCAACGGCACTATGGATGCGGCGATGATCGTCTTGCCATTGGACGAGGATGCGACCGATTCCGATCTCTACGTCTTTCTCGAAGGCGCGGGCGAAGATACGCCGCCGGGCAAGCTCGCCCTTGCCCTTCATCGCAAGGCGGCGGCGTGGGGCGCAGGTCCGCTGATGGCTGGACAGGTGCCGCAACTCACCGCGCTAGAGAACGGTTCGCTGCGCATCGAAACGGAAAACACCGGCATCGGCCGCAACGCCTGGCAGCAGAAAGTCACGCTTGCATATCGCGATGGCCGGTTCCGCGTGGCCGGGTTCACCTACGAAGCTTACGACAAGCTACAGGAGGAGGATCCGCTCAGCTGCGACCTCAATCTGTTCGCCGGCACGGGCGAGCTGAACGGTGAGCCGGTCGGCTTTAAGGCTACGCGAACACCTTTCGAAGATTGGACCGAGGACGACGCGTTCCGGATCTGTGGGATCGGCTAAGCCGTCACCCGCTTCGTCCTCGCCGCTTTGGTGAATTTCTTGATCACCATGTCGCGCTTCAACTTGGACAGGTAGTCTATAAACAGCACGCCGTTCAGGTGGTCGATCTCGTGCTGCAGACAGGTGGCGAGAAGGCCCTCGGCCTCCTCCTCGTGCATCTCCCCGTCGAGCCCCAGATAGCGCACCGACACGCGCGCCGGTCGCTCCACCTCTGCGAAATATTCGGGGATCGAGAGGCAGCCTTCCTCGTAGACGCTGAAATCTTCCGAGCGCGAAACGATCTCCGGATTGAGAAAGACCCGCGGCTCTTTCGCCTCCTCTTCCTTAGAGATGTCGATGGTCAGCATCCGCAAGGGTTCACCGACCTGAATCGCTGCGAGCCCGATGCCGGGTGCCTCATACATCGTCTCCAGCATGTCGTCGGCGAAGCGCTTCAAGGCGTCGTCGACCCGCGCCACGGGCTCGGACGTCTTCCGGAGAACCGGATCGGGCAGAATGATGAGCGGCTTGATCGTCATGACTTGCAGGTAGCGACAGTTGGACAGTCGGTCAATTCGCCGTCGGGTCCGGCTTTTTGACAGTTCGATGACGTATGGGAAGAACAACGGCGCGCAGTCGCACAATTACTATGCTGCAGCGCACGTTTCCCTCCGGTTTTTGTGCAAGTGCTGGTGTCCACACCGGGATTTCCTGGTGAGAATCACTTTAATGTTGAGATTTCCGCCTTTTTGGGGTATGGTATCTCAACGAGCGGGCACTTTTGTTTTGCACCGCATCGTGCGCGAAAGGGGCGCCGGCATCACCATCTAAAAAAACAACGGCGATTTGAGCTCCATTCAAGAGCCATCGTCGGTGTGTGGCATGCTTCGTCCAGCACAACCATAGTCGATCCGCCATGAGGGCGGATTTGAATCAAACCGGCGGCATGTTCGCCGTGACGTGTCTAGCGGCTGTAGCGGCCCGACACAAGAAGGAGTTTGAAAGCGTATGAGTAGCCCCAAGAAGGCGTCCGCGAGCAAGGGCTTCAAGACCGGCGAGAGCATCGTTTATCCGGCACATGGTGTCGGCAAGATCGTCGCGATCGAAGAACAGGAAGTCGCGGGGATGAAGCTCGAACTCTTCGTCGTCGATTTCGAAAAGGACAAGATGCGCCTCAAGGTACCGGTGGCCAAGGCCAAGTCGGTCGGCATGCGCAAGCTTTCGGAGACCGATTTCGTGGATCGCGCCCTCAAGGTCGTTCAGGGCCGCGCCCGCGTGAAGAAGACTATGTGGAGCCGGCGAGCCCAGGAATACGACGCCAAAATCAATTCCGGCGATCTGATCCAGATCGCGGAGGTCGTTCGCGACCTCTACCGCGCCGACACCCAGCCAGAGCAAAGCTATTCCGAGCGTCAGCTTTATGAAGCCGCTCTCGGCCGGATGGCCCGTGAACTCGCCGCAGTGAACGAGGTCTCGGAGACCGAGGCCGTCCGGCTGATCGAGGAAAACCTCAATAAGGGTCCCAAGCGCGGACCGAAAGCCGATGCGGACGACAGTGACGACGAGGCCGGCGACGAAACGGCAGCCGACAACGACGAAGCTGAAAAGGATGAAGCTGCCTGATATTGGCGCGCATCGAACGGCCGCAATGCCTGATCGCGGCGAAATGATCGAGCCGGCCCATCACCGGGGCCGGCTTTTTTCGTGCCGATTGCGCACCTCGAACCGAACGTGAAAACCGCCGCAAGTCCAACTGCTTATCGGGCTTCCCGATCGTCCCATCGACGGGGCTGACTCCGTTGACGCGGCGACTCCGCACTGCCGTTCCTGTGCCGGCGGGGTTGATTGGTGTTAAGGTTTCCGGCATTGTCCGCCCGGATCGACCGCGCACCAACGGCTCTGAACGGGCGTTGCGCGGCGACGGCGACGATGAAAGTTCGGTTCTCCGCCTGTTCGCGACGAGCCGAAATCTGTCGTGAATTCGGACATGCGCGACGTATTCCGCCGGTCTCCTTGTCCGATACACAAACCTCTCTACATCTCGTAAAAAAGTTTCCACCTTTGGGAACGTTTCTTAGGTTGGCCGCATTACGCCATCACCGGAGCGTTGCGTGAACGGCGCAGCGCATTGGCCGAAGAAGCCTGGAACGTCTTACCGGAGGGATACATGAAGTCTCAGTCCGCTCGTCGCACGATGATCCGCGCCGCCATGGCGGCCCCCTATCTCGAGCGCGAGGAGGAATACGAACTCGCCGTCCGGTGGAAAGAAAACCGGGACCAGGAAGCCCTACACAAGATCACCTCCGCGCATATGCGCCTCGTCATCTCGATGGCTTCGAAGTTTCGCCATTTCGGTCTCGCCATGAACGACCTCATCCAAGAGGGCCATGTGGGTCTCTTGGAGGCGGCCGCCCGCTTCGAGCCCGAGCGCGAAGTCCGCTTCTCCACCTATGCCACTTGGTGGATCCGCGCCTCTATTCAGGACTATATCCTGCGCAACTGGTCGATCGTCCGCGGCGGTACCTCCTCGGCCCAGAAAGCGCTCTTCTTCAATCTTCGCCGTCTGCGCGCCCGCCTCAGCCAGGGTGCCGAGCCGATCAGCGGCAACGCCATGTATCGCGAGATCGCCGGCGCACTGAAGGTTTCGGAGAGCGACGTTGCTTTGATGGATTCGCGGCTCTCTGGCCCTGACTCGTCGCTCAACGCCCCGCTTCTCGATGATGAGTCAGGCAGCGCCGACCGCCAAGACTTCCTCGTGGCAGACGATCCCCTCCCGGACGAGACGGTTTCGGTCTCGATCGACGACGAGCGCCGCGTCACCTGGTTGACCAGCGCGCTCGACGTTCTCTCCGAGCGCGAACTGAAGATCATCCGTGAGCGCCGACTGCAGGACGACGGGGCAACCCTCGAAGCTCTCGGCACGAAGCTCGGCATCTCCAAGGAACGCGTCCGTCAGATCGAAACGCGCGCCCTCGAAAAGCTACGCTCGGCCCTGTTGGAGACCAACAAGGATCGTTCGGCCTACGTCTGAGCAAGGCTTCGACGTAATTAGTCGACTGTTTGCGACGCATACGAAAGCCGGGCCCGAAAGGGTCCGGCTTTCTTCGTTCCTCAATCGCCCACTGCGCCTCATCCACCTCAGATTCTCTTCTGGTTCACCCGCTTCGACAGCTCCGCAGCACTTTCCACGCGCTCGGAATACCGATCCGTCAGGGCCGACGAGCGGCCTCGGGTTAGATAGGTGAATTTCACGAGTTCCTCGCAGACGTCGACGACCCGTTGGTAGTAGGCAGAGGGCAGCATGCGACCGGCCTCGTCGAACTCGTTGAAGGCTTTGGCAACCGAGGACTGGTTGGGGATCGTCACCATCCGCATCCAGCGCCCGAGAATGCGCATCTGGTTGACCGCGTTGAAGCTTTGCGAACCGCCGCAGACCTGGAAGACGGCGAGCGTCTTGCCCTGGGTCGGCCGCACGGCGCCCAATGAAAGCGGGATCCAGTCGATTTGCGCCTTCATGATACCGCTCATCGCGCCGTGGCGCTCCGGGCTGAACCAGCCCATGCCCTCGGCCCACTGGGCGAGCTCGCGCAGTTCGGCGACCTTCGGGTGATCGGTCGGCGCGTCGTCGGGCAGCGGCAAGCCAGCGGGATCGAAGCTCCTGACCTCGCAGCCATACCAGGCGAGCAGGCGTCCCGCCTCTTCCTTCAGGAGCCGCGAATAGGAGCGCTCGCGCGTCGAACCGTGCAGCAGAAGGATGCGCGGCGGATGCCTTGGATCATCCGCAGAGGCGTAAAGCGCAGGATCGATCGGTGTCAGCTGGGCGGGATCGATATTCGGCAGGTCGGCGAGCGCGATATTGTCGAACTTCACGCCTTGGCTCCACTTGCGACAACGATTTCACCGTCCTCCTTGGTGAAACTCTGGACTGCGCCTTCCGGGAGAAGCTCCAGCACCGTCTCGGACGGCCGGCACAGCTTCGTGCCCCGCTCCGAAACCACGATCGGCCGGTTGATGAGGATCGGATGCGCCATCATCGCGTCGATCAGCTGATCGTCGGTGAGGCTCTCGTCGTCGAGGCCGAGCTCGTCATAGGGCGTGCCCTTCCGGCGCAAAAGCGCGCGGGGCGTCATGTTCATCTCGCCGATGAGTTCGACGAGGCGTTCCCGGCTCGGCGGGGTCTTGAGATATTCGATCACCTCCGGTTCCTCGCCGGCCTCGCGGATCATCGCGAGGACGTTGCGGGAGGTGCCGCATTTCGGGTTGTGGTAGATCGTGACAGTCATGAGTCTGCGCTTTCCAGCTTGTGGCTGACACTCTCAGTCCCGCTCATCCGCTGCCATCGAGAACCGAATGGTCAGCTTCTGGCCGGGATTGAGGAGCCATTCGAAGAGGATGACGGCGAGCACCGCGCCTACGCACTGGGCGAGGATGAAGCCCGGCACGTCGAGCGGGCGGATGCCGGAGAAGGTGTCGGTGAAGGCCCGCGCAATCGCGACGGCCGGATTGGCGAAGCTCGTCGAGGCCGTGAACCAGTAGGCGGCGGTGATGAAAAGCCCAACAAGCCACGGGATCGCATGCGGCGCAAAGCGCAGCCCGCCGAGGATGAAGCCGACGAGGCCGAAACTCGCCACGATCTCAGCCCACCATTGGGAAAGCCCTGTGCGCACATGGCCCGACAGCATCAGCGGTGGCAGCTCGAACATCACGTGCGCCGCGACTGCACCTGCGATACCGCCGGCGATCTGTACGGTCACATAGGCGAGCGCCGCGCGCCCGGCGATCGCGCCGCGAAGCCGCATCGCAAGTGTCACCGCCGGGTTGAAGTGAGCGCCTGAGATCGGCCCGAAGACTGTGATGAGCACGATGAGGATCGCCCCGGTGGCGATCGTGTTGGCGAGCAGCGCGAGCGCGACATCATCGGTCAGACGCTCGCCCATGATGCCCGAGCCGACGACGGCCGCAACGAGGACGCCGGTGCCGAGCGCCTCGGCGGTCAGCCGGCGTGGCAGATCGAATGTCGGCGTGTCGCTCATGCCAGTCCAGCCATCCTCTTCCGATCAATCCCAGTCGGGATTTGCGGCAATCGGGCTCGCGCCCTCCATCGTGCCGATCGTTTCCATCGCGTGTTTGAGGGCGCTCTTTGTCATGTTCTCCACGGGCAGGGACCGGAAGGCGAGAATGCGCGCCTCGATATGGGAGAGTGCGGCGCGGAAGGCCGCCCGCTGCTCCTCCTCGGTCCCCTCGACGCGCGAGGGATCGGCGATCCCCCAATGGCCTCGCGCCGGTGTGCCTGGCCAGACGGGACAGCTCTCGCCAGCTGCGTTGTCGCAGACGGTGATCACGAAATGCATGTCGGGGGCATCGCGCTCGGCGAACGTAACCCACGACTTCGGTTGCAGCCCGGTCGTCGAATAGCCGGCCTCTCTCAGCGTCTCGAGCGCCAGCGGGTGAACCGCGCCGCTCGGGCTACTCCCTGCCGAAAACGCGTCGAAGCGATCCTCGCATTCGGCGTTCATGACGGCCTCAGCCAGCACCGAACGTGCCGAATTGTGCGTGCAAAGAAAAAGAACGTTCCTCATTGCGCCGGGGCCTCTCGTTCGTCGCAGGACGAGGCAGCTTCCAGAGACTCGGCGAGATGGCCGCAGATTTCCAGGCGGCCACCGCAGCAATCCTCCGACAGGAAACCCAGCAGTCGGCGCATTTCATCAAAACTCGCAGCGTAGCGAATCCGCCGCCCGTCCCGCCATGACCGGAGAAGATTGGCCCGCTCCAGAGTGGAGAGGTGAAAGCTCATCCGTGTTGGTTGAACCGCGAGGTTCTCGGCGATTTCGCCCGACGGCATGCCGTTCGGACCGGCCTGAACAAGCAGGCGGTAGGCCGCGAGCCTGTCGGCGTGGGCAAGTGCAGCGAGCTGTTCGACGACGTGTTTCAGTCTCATAGTGCAATGCTACAAACATAATTGTAGGATTGCAATAAGAACAATTTCAAGAGTCGCTTCGCGGGTCAGCCTTCCGGGTTCGGAATGTTGAGCTGTTCGCCGCAGGCCTTGCAGTGCACCGCATCCGGATCGTGCCGCTGCAGCCCGCAATTAGGACACTGATGCTGCACCTTGGGAGGCTTGAAGACGGCTTGGGCGAGGTTGAAGAACAGCGAGATCCCGATGATCATAATGATGATCGAGGTCAGCTTGCCGCCTGGACCATCCAGCGTGATGTCGCCGTAGCCGGTCGTCGTCACCGAAGCCACGGTGAAGTAAAGCGCGTCGAGATAGCCCTCGAGGCCGGACGTCTGGCGAAAGAAGAAGGTGTAGATGAATCCGGTCGCCAGAAATAGAAAGGTGACGAGGTTGACGATCGCTTTCAGCGCGAGCTCGTATTCGGAATAGCTCGAGCGCCGCAAGGGCCGCCAGAGCATGCCACTGCGTGAGAGAGACCAAAGGCGGACGATCCGCAAGAACCCGAAATTGATGAAGGTCTCGGGAAAGACGAGCGTGATGAGAATCAGGACATCGAGCAGAACGAAGGGCTGGCGCGCCCAGCGCTTCAGATTGCGCGTCGCGACGGCACGTGCGCCGAGATCGGCGGCAAGGATCACCGCGACCGCATAGTCGATGGGAAGGAAATATTCCGTCCCGCGGATGATCGGTGAAACCACGAAGAGGGCGATGATCGCAAGGTCGACACAGAGGATGACTGCCTGGAAGCGTACGGCCGCAGGACTCTGACCGTGATAGAGTTTCCGAAGCCGCAGGCGTGCGCGCCCAAAGGCCGTGCGCCGGGTTTCGCGCACCGGTTCGCCGTTGTCTTCCTCCGCTTCGTCTTGTTTTTCTCGGCCGGTCCCGTCCGCGCATTGCTCCTCATCACCGGCCTGAAGCGAGTCGTTTTCGACCTGATTTTGGTCGCTCGCACCTTTCTCGGCTGTCTTGGATTTCGTCATTCAACCGCTTTCTTGCGCTTCTTACAGCGCTTCTGGCGTATTGGGCATTTGCATTGTGCCACCGATACCTGCGTAGGCGTGGACGCAGAGAGGTTTACAAAGCTAGTGGGGAGATACGCTGTTGATGCCCGATGACCACCCGAAGCGGCCAACAATAGAAATCTTCTACTGCACCCAGTGCCAGTGGCTGCTGCGCGCTGCCTGGATGGCGCAGGAGTTGCTCTCGACGTTCGGCACCGATCTCCAAAGCGTCACGCTACGGCCGGCTACCGGCGGCCGCTTCGAGATCATGTACGACGGCGAGACGATCTGGGAGCGCAAGGCGGACGGCGGCTTTCCGGAGGCCAAGGTGCTGAAGCAGCGTGTGCGCGACCGTCTCGATCCGACGCGCGATCTCGGCCACAGCGACCGACCGACGCAGCAAAACTAACCGGTCGGCAGCAGGAGTGATATCAGGCGCCGTCGTCGATGGTGACCTTCGAACGGTCGAAGGCCACCCTACCCGCGATTTCCTTTACGCCGGCGTGAGGCTCGTCATAGGCCCAGACGGCGTCCATGGCCGCCTGACCTTCAGCGGAGATGTTCCAGTAGCGCGCATCGCCCTTATGGGGACAACTCGTCTTCGTCTCGCTTTCTTTCAGGAAAGCCATGGCGACGTGATCCTTCGGAAAATAGTAGACCGGGTCGTAACCCTTTTCCCGCAGGATCAGCGCATCCTTCGTGCTTGCCAGGACCGCACCGTTGAATGTGATGTTGACGGGGCCTTCGGCCTTCTCGATCGTAATCCGGTCGTGCGTTTCCATTGCGATGTCTCCCTGAGAGTGCAGTCGAATAACGTCTTCGTTCACAAGCGTGAGCACGTCGGATCGTTCCGCCGTGCGACGCCTTGCGGCAGAGCCACAGCCTTTCGTCACCTCAAACGCTGGCAAAGGCGCGGTCGCGATTATAAGGCGTGAAGGCGAGCAGCAAAAAACCTCGTGCGCCGAGAAAAACCAGCATGGCGATCCACAATCCGGTATTGCCGAACACCGGTACCAGGGCGTTGGCGCAGATGATG
Organism: Fulvimarina pelagi HTCC2506; assembly: GCF_000153705.1. Lineage (GTDB taxonomy): Bacteria > Pseudomonadota > Alphaproteobacteria > Rhizobiales > Rhizobiaceae > Fulvimarina > Fulvimarina pelagi. The sequence goes on along the minus strand of NZ_DS022272.1, from coordinate 3,024,928 downwards.
AACACTGCCAGCGAGGCGATCATCATGTTGCGCATCGTCCGCGACCAGGTCGCGCCGATGAAGATGCCGTCCATGATGAAAGCGAGCGACCCAGCCAGCGGCGTCAGCGCGGCGAAGACGAGGTACGCTCCCGCCTCTGCCCGAACTTCTGAATCGGTTGCCAGGAAAGCGATCAGCGCTTCGCCGCCGATGAGAAAGATCGCCGAGAGAACGCCGGCAAGCAGAAAACCCCACAAGATCGTGAGCCTCAGAGCCCGCTCGAAGGCCGGTTGCCAATTGGCGCCAATCGAGCGGCCAGCCAGTTGTTCCGAGGCCGTCGCCATGCCGTCGAGAAAATAACCGCCGACCATGAAAAAGTTCATCAAAATGCCGTTCGCCGCCAGGGTCACGGCACCGAAGCCCGCCCCGAAACGGGCGAACAGGGTGAACGCAGACAGGAGGCAGAACGAGCGGATCATGATGTCCCGGTTGACTGCAATCATGCGCGTGAAACCAGTCCGATCCATAATACGCCGCCTTGAGGGCTTCTCGTTCGGGTCGAAGCCGCGCAGGACGACGATCAAGCCGACCAGAGCGCCCGCCGCCTCGCCGCACACGGTGCCGAGCGCCACCCCGAAGATGCCCCAGCCGAGGACGAGGCCGAACAGGATCGACAGCACGATGTTCACGCCATTGACGACGATCTGCAGCGCCAGCCCCAGATTGCCCCGCCCGAGACCAAGTACATAGCCGAGGATGGCGTAGTTCAGCAGCGCAAAGGGCGCCGAAAACATTCGGACGAAGACATATTCGCGCACAGTCTCGGCAACGCCCTCTCCCGGCGATACGGCGAGAAGCCCCAGCCAGACGATCAGCGGTTCGGCAAAGATGAGAAACAGACCGATGCCGAAGGCGAGGATCGCCGCGCGCCAGAACACGGCCTGCCCTTCCCGGCCATCTTCCGCGCCTAGAGCCTGAGCCGTGAGGCCAGTTGTTCCCGAGCGGATGAAATTGCAGGTGGCGAAGGCGAAGTCGAAAATGAGCGCTCCTACCGTCAGGCCACCCAGCGCCACTGCGTCGCCGACGCGTCCGACAACCGCGACATCGGTCAGTCCGATCAGCGGTGTCGTCAGGAAGGCGAAGGTCATCGGGATGGTGATCGCCCAGATCATGCGGTTGGTCACGTCGAACGGGCGTTTCCGGCGTCCCGGCTCCGCCCCGCGTACATCCTCGATCCCGGCTTCGCTCATCGATAGTCCCTACCGCGCTCTGCCGCTCTTTGAGCGCATCTCACGCTCATAACACAGGGCTTTCCGCGTGGCGTCTCGCCGCAATCCGGCGTTGTCGCATCCCCGAATACTCCCGTTGCCGACGCCTGATCCCATATGCGGCGGAATGTGCCTGCCGATCGTTCATCATCCCGCATTCGACGCCCGCTTCGACGAAGCCCATCGTTTTCCAATGTCGAAGTTTTCACGTCTTGCAAAAATTCTTAAGGAAGACGGCCTCGACGGCCCGAACGGTTTCTACGTTCCGGCTCCCGCCCTTCCCGGCTGGCTACAGCTTGCGCACGATGCCCGATATGTCGATCAGGTCCTTGGCGCCAACGTGCCGCCCGCGACGGAGAAGGCAATCGGTTTCGTGGTCGATCCAGCCGTTGCGCTGCGTTCGCGAACGGCGACCGGCGGAACGGTGCTGACGGCCCGGCTTGCCCTCGGCGAGGGCCTTGCCTGTAATACGGCGGGTGGGAGCCACCATGCGAGCGCCACTGGTGGTGCCGGATTTTCAGTTTTCAACGACGTCGCCGTCGCCGCGAAGGTGCTGCTCGCCGACGGCGACGTCGATCGAATTCTTATCGTCGACTGCGACGTCCATCAGGGCGACGGCACAGCCCGGATCTTTGAAGGCGACAGCCGCGTCTTCACTTTCTCCGTCCACGGCGAAAAGAATTATCCGGCGGTCAAAGCCAATTCCGACCTCGACCTTTCGCTACCCGACCGCACCGGTGACACGGCCTATCTCGAAGCTCTGATACCTGCTCTCGATCAAGCCTTCGAGCAGGCGAAACCCGATTTCGCCTTCTTCAACGCAGGCGTCGATCCTCACACGGATGACCGCCTCGGCCGCCTCTCTCTCAGCGATGAAGGCCTTGCCGAACGCGACCGGCGGGTGATCGGCTTCCTTCGCGACCGCCAGATCCCGGTCGCCTGCGTCATCGGCGGCGGCTATTCACGCGACATCGAAACCCTTGCGCGCCGACATTCGATCGTTCACCGTGTCGCGAGAGAGTTCACTTGATGCAGGGGTCGACGACCGTCCATCGGAAACTCCGGTCAAAATTGACCCATGCGACGTAGTGGAAGTTGGTCTCGCTAAAGCATTTCCTATCGGAATGAGCGGCATGGCGGCACGATGACTCTTCTGGTCAACCAACAGATCGCTCTGGGCCTCTTCGACGCCGCGCGGCTCCTGCGCGAGGCTTTCGAACACGCACACCGCGACATGAAGATCACTTGGCCGCAGATTCGCATCATGGGGCGGCTTTATGTGCAGGAAGGGATAGCCCAGTCCGAGATCGGAGCCCAACTGGAAATGGATCCGATGACGATTTCGCGTCAGATCGATCGTCTTGTCGACCTCGGTTTCGTCGAGCGGCGCACGGAGCAGCGAGACCGCCGGCTTCGCAAGTTATACCTGACGCGTCACTCGCGCATTCTGCGCGAGGATATCGAGAAGCGTACCCAAAGCGTCCTGAATACAGCCCTTCACGGTTTCGACGCCGAGCGACAGGCAAGCTTCCTGGAAATGCTGAAGACCTTCGCCGACAATCTATGCGAGCCGGGCTCCGACGGCACGCCGAGCCGTTCCCGTACGAAGTTCAGGGCCGCGAACGAAGCCTGAGGCGAGCGGTTGTCAGTCTCCGACGGCAACGCCTTCGCGGCGCGGATCGGCGCCGCCAAGCAGCCCGTCGAGGGTCATTTCAAGGATGTGCAGTCCGGAATTGAGATCGCGCACGTTCACCTGGTAGCCAATGCCGACCAGCGAAGCGGCAAGATCGGCCGCAGCCGTTTCCTCCTCGACATCGTATTCACCGAACCGATTGACGAGATGAGGCAGGCTCGCTGCTTCCTGGGGATCGAGTTCCCAGTCGATCAGGCTGATCAACGCTTGCGCCACATAGCCGATGATGCGACTGCCGCCCGGCGAACCAAGCACATAAAGGGGTTCACCGTCCTTCAAGACGATAGTTGGCGCCATCGAGGAGCGCGGCCGCTTGCCCGGCGCGACCGCATTGGCGATCGGCAGGCCATTCTCGTGCGTTTCGAAGGAAAAGTCGGTCAGTTCGTTGTTGAGGAGGAACCCTCCCACCATCAGCCGCGAGCCGAAGCCATTTTCGATCGTCGTCGTTAATGAAACGACATTACCGGTTTCGTCGGCGATCGAGACATGGCTGGTCGACGGCAGCTCTATGGACTTATCGTCCCCCAGTATTTTCGCATGATCCCACGGCGGTGTGCCGGGCTGGACCTCCCCAGCCGCGAGAACCCGTTCCTCGGCAATCAGCGCAGAGCGGTCGGCGAGATAATCCTCGTCGATCAGGCCATCGACCGGGACCGCAACATGATCGGTATCGGCCATGTATCGGCCCCTGTCCGCGAAGGCGAGGCGCGAGGCTTCGCCGATCAGCCGCCAGCTCTCGACATTCATGAAGCCGAGGCCGGCGAGATCGAACGGCTCGACCATCTTCAGGATCTGCCCGATGGTGAGCGCGCCGGAGGATGGGGGGCCCATGCCGCAGACATCGTGCGCCCGATAGGTGACGCAGACAGGCTCTCGTTCGACCACGCGGTAGTTTTCCAGATCGACGCGGGAAAGAACACCCGGATTGCCCTCGGCATCCCGTACTGCTTCCACAATCTTGTCGGCGAGCGGCCCGCGATAGAAGGCGCTCGGCCCCTCCTCGGCAATCACCTGCAGTGTCGCCGCATAGGGAACGTTGGTCAGTGTCTCGCCGGCCGCTAAAGGCCTTCCGTCGGCATGAAAGAAGTAACCACGGGTACCTGGATAGCGCGACAGCCGTTCTTTGTCCTCTGCGATCGCATCGGCGAGGCGCGGCGAGACCGGAAAGCCTTCGAGAGCCACCGCGATCGCCGGCTGGAGCACGGTCCGCCACGGCAGCTTCCCGTAGCGCTCGTGGGTTTCGGCCATCAGCATCACCGTGCCGGGCGTCCCGACAGAGCGGCCGCCCACCACAGCATCGAAGAATTCGAGCGGCTTTCCGTCATCGTCGAGGAAGAGTCTGGGCGTCGCCAAAGCCGGCGCTGTCTCGCGGCCGTCGAACGTCGTCAGCCGCTCCGCTTCGCCGTCGAAATAGACCAGAAACGCACCGCCCCCGACACCGGAGGATTGCGGTTCAACGAGGCCAAGCACGAACTGGGTCGCGACCATCGCATCGATGGCGTTGCCGCCGGCGCGCAGCATCGCGAGACCCGCCTCGGCAGCGAGCGGATGGGCCGACGCCACCATATGCCGCGCCGCTCGAACGGCACCCCGTACCTCTTCGACCACCTTTGCTGTGGAACCGCCCCGTTCGGGCTGGACCGCATCGCTCGCCTGATCCTGCGCGATCGACGGAGAGGCGCCAGCAACAAAGAGGGCGAAGACAGTGAGATGGATGGATCGACGAAGACGCATCGGTGGACCTTTCAAAGGCAGTCCGACGACAAATCGGAGGAGAGGTAGGTTTATCGCCGGTCAGCCGCGTCAAGACGCCCGCCCTCGGCGGATATCTTCCCGATCCCGTGAGGATCGCACACCTCGCCTTTTCTTCGCCGCCTGTTTGTCGATATTGTCCGCCGCAGCACAGGCGCCCCGGCCATGGGAGAGAGTCCGGTCGGGCGCCGCCGTTCCAAAGAGGAGGATTTTGTGTCCAGACGTTTGTTGAGTATTGCGGCCGCTTGCGTGGTCATTCCGTCGCTTGCCTTCGCCCATGGCCCTACACGGCAGAAGACGAGCGAAAGCATCGAGATCAACGCCGCGCCAGAACAGGTCTGGGCAGTTCTAGGTGATTTCGCCGACATGTCATGGCACCCGCGCGTCGAATCGGTCGAGGCGAGCGACGGCAACAACAAGGGTTCCATACGCACGATCACCTACAGCTCGGGCGAGACCATGGAGGAGGAGCTGTCGCGCTTCGACGCCGACCGGATGCGTTTCGGGACCTTTATCGGCCAGACGAATATCGAGGTAATCCCGGCGACGAACTACTCGTCCAACGTCATGGTCGAGGCGGGTGAAAGCGAGGGCACCTCGGAAGTCACCTGGAGCGCTGCTTTCTACCGCGGCTATCCCAATAACGATCCGCCGGCCGAGCTCAACGACGAGGCAGCCGTAGAAGGCATTGGCGCTTACATTACCGAAGGTCTCGAAGGCCTGAAGCAGGCCGTCGAAGCCGGGTCGTGATCGCATACGACACCGCGGCGCGAGCGCTGGGATCTCTCACGCTCGCGGCCGTGCTGACGGCGGCCGGCCCTGCATTCGCAGCGGAACGCGCCTTCGTGACCAACCAGGACGGCGAGACCGTTTCGATCGTTGATCTCGAGACGATGGACGTGACCGGCTTGATCGAAATGTCGGGCAAGCCTGCCGGTATCGCCGTGACTGATCGCTACGCCTATGTCTCGCGTCCCGAGGCAAAGGCGATCGGCGTGATCGATCTCAAGACCGGCAATACCCTGCCCGAGATCGATGTCGGCGGCGGACCGCTCGGCATCGCAGTCCATCCCTCTGGGAGCCCCATTTACGTTGCCGACTGGTTCTCCCATTCGCTGCTCGTAGTCGATCCGCAGACCCGAGAGGTCACACAGAAATTCGAGACCGGAGAGTCGCCTTCGGGCGTCGCGATCTCGGCTGATGGCGGAACCGTCGTAACGGCCGACCGGGACTCCAACCAAGTCTCCTTCATCGACACCACGACAGGCGAGGCCGATGCCCGTGTCACGGTCGGCGAGCGACCCTTCGGCGTGACGATCTCTCCTGATCAGAGCCGTGTCTACGCCGTCAATGTCGGCAGCAACGACGTCACCGTCCTCGACATGGCCTCGCACAAGACATTGGCGACCGTGTCCGTCGGATCCCACCCATATGCCGCGGCAGAAGCGAACGGACGCGTCTTCGTCACTGATCAGTACGGCGGGACGCTCTCCGTCTTCGACGCCGCCACATTCGAACCGGTCGACGAGATCGTCGTCGGGGAATATCCGGAAGGCATCGAGGCAAGCGCGGACGGCCGCTTCGTCTACGTCGCCAACTGGTTCGATAATACCCTTGCCAAGGTCGATACCGAAACGCTCGAAGTGACTGCAACCATCGAGGTGGGAAGCGGACCGCGTGCCTTCGGTAATTTCATCGCCGGCAAGGCGACCGATAAGGATGTGAACGAATGACCCAAACGAACACGCTTTCGACCGCCCGTTTCGCGCTCGCAGCCCTAGGCGCCTCCGCGATGATTCTCGCGCTTCCAGTTACGGGATACGCGCAAAGTACCGCGCCGACCTCGCAGCCCGGCACTCAGAGCGAAGGGCAAGCTGCGACGGACATCGGCGGACATACGATGCAGCCAGGCGCCACCACGGGCGAGGCCGGCCAGCCGGGAACGCTTTCCCAATCCGGCACCATGCCCGCCCCGCGCTCGCCTGTCGTCGGTTCCGGCGGTTCGGCGAGCCCAGTCCTGCCGGGCCAGACGCCGAGCGCCTCGACTGCGGACTATCCGACGATCGTTTCTGCCGATTACGTCTTCGGTTGCATGGCGACAAACGGTCAGACCCGTACGGCGCTGGAACAGTGCTCATGCTCGTTCGACGTCGTCGCCTCGCTGATCTCCTACCGGGACTATGTCGACGCCTCGACCTTTCTCTCCATGGGACAGGTGACGGGCGAGAAAGGCGTTCTCTTCAAGTCGAGCGCCCAAGCCAAGGAATCGGTCGGCAATCTCCGGCGAGCTCAGGCGGAAGCCGAAATCCGCTGCTTCGAATAGGCTGATTGCGAAACCGGAAACCGGTCGATGGCGGCGCATTCGCTCACCGAAACCACCGCCACCTCGGCCGGCACCGTCGCCTGGGGTCGCGCGGGATCCGGACAGGACCTCATACTCGCACATGGCTGGCCATGGTCCTCCGTTAGCTGGCATCGGATCATTCCGGCGCTCGCGGAGCGCTACCGGGTCCACTGGTACGACATGCCGGATTAAGGGCAGTCCCAGATGAGCGACGCGCGGCCGTCATCGATCGCTGTCCAGGGCGAGATCTTCGGCGAAATGCTCGATCACTGGGGCCTTGCGAGCCCGCTGGTCGTCGCCCATGACTTCGGCGGCGCCGTCACCCTGCGTGCCCATCTCCTCGGCGGGCGCGACTATGCCGGATACGTCCTGATGAATGTCGTCGCCATGCGCCCTTGGGGCTCGGCCTTTTTCGAGCACGTGAAACGCCATATCAAAGCCTTCACCGGTCTGCCGCCGCATATTCATGAGGCCATCGTCCGGGCCTATGTGAGGAGCGCCATCGCGACTGCAATCAGCGAGGACGATGTCGAGGCGCTGGTCGCGCCTTGGCTTTCCGAGGCCGGCCAAGTGAGCTTCTATCGTCAGTTCGCGCAAGCCGACGAGCGCTACACCGCCGAGGCAGAGCCGCATTTTGGCGAGGTCCGATGCCCAGTCGCGATCCTATGGGGCGAACAGGATCCCTGGATTCCGATCGACCGGGGCCGCGCGCTACACGAGGCGATGCCGCAGGCCGTTTTCGAGGTGCTTCCCGAAGCCGGTCATCTGCCGCAACTCGAAGCACCCGACCGGGTGCTGACCGCGCTTGAGAAGCACCTCGACTGCGCATGATCGGATTCAAAGTCGATCAGCCCGAAAGACGCCTAATGAGCCAGCGCTCACGTCAAACAGGTCCGAGGTAAGACGACTTCTTGGCTGCGGTCAGACACACCGACGATAGCTCCGGCTGCGTCCCAGTCGTCCCCTATCCTGCCAGCCCCAGACGCTGCAGAATGTGACTCAGTTCTTCGGCCGACCTGTAATCGATCTTCAGGCTGCCCTTCGAGGGCTTGCCCTTGAGAGCGACGTTCATCGCCAGATGATCGGCGAGCCGTTGCTCGATCTCCGCCATCTCCGCGGATGGCGTCCGCTTCCTCGCGGCCGAAGTTCCCGATCCCTCACCAAGATCGTTCACCCCCTCGCCCGAATTTGCGGCGCCTGTGGAACGAGCAAGTTCCTCTGCCTCACGCACGCTTAGTCCGTCCTTGACGATCAGCCGCGCGACCGTTTCCGGATCGTCCGAGCCGATCAGCGTTCGCGCCGCGCCGGCGGAGAGGTCGCCGTCGACCACCATCTTGCGCACGACGTCGGGCAGGTTCAACAGCCGCAGCATGTTCGCCACATGGCTACGGCTCTTAGCCAGCGCCTCGGCAAGGTCGGCCTGGGTGTAGCCGTGCTCGTCGATCAGGCGTTCGTATGCGAGCGCCTCCTCGATGGCATTGAGGTCGGTGCGTTGGACGTTCTCGATCAGCGCGATCTCGATGGACTGGCGATCGTCGATGTCACGCACGACGACAGGAATCTTTTCAAGACCAGCAGCCTTTGCCGCCCGGAAGCGTCGCTCACCGGCGACAATTTCGAAGGTCTCGGGCCTGTCGGGATTGGGCCGTACGAGCAACGGCTGCACAATGCCGTGCTTTTTCACCGACTGTGCGAGATCGGCGATGTCCGCTTCGCTGAAAGTGCGGCGCGGATTGTTCGGATTGGCGAGGACCGCTTCGAGCGGTACCTGCCGATCGGGCCGCACAGCTTCCTCACGATCGCGCTGCCTCGGCTGGAAGCCGCCATGGGTCTCCCCGCCGCCGATGAGGGCCGCGAGGCCCCGCCCCAACCGCTGGCGTGATCGATCTTCGCTCATCCCTGTCGTTCCGTCGTCTTTGCGGGCTGCCTGCTCAGGTCTCTTCGTCATGCCGCCGCAAGCCTTTTCTCTCGCTGAATGACTTCGGATGCGAGCGCGATATAGGCCTGGCTGCCGGGGCATTTCATGTCGTAGAGGATCGCCGGCTTGCCGAAAGACGGCGCTTCTGAAACGCGCACATTGCGCGGGATCACCGTCTGGTAGACGCTCTCGCCCATGTAGGCCCGCACATCCCGCACGACCTGTGCCGCAAGGTTGTTGCGCCCGTCGAACATGGTCAGCACGATGCCGTGCAGGTCGAGTTCGGGGTTCAGGCTGTCGCGCACCTCTTCGACTGTCTGAAGCAGTTGGCTGAGGCCCTCCAGGGCGAAGAACTCGCATTGCAACGGCACGAGCACCGAATCGGCTGCGGCCATTGCGTTGATCGTCAAAAGATTCAGCGACGGCGGGCAGTCCATCAGCACGAAGTCGAACCGAGCCTCCCGCTTTTCGTGCTCACGCAGCGCATCACGCAACCGGTAGGCCCGGCGATCGGCACTCGAGATCTCCATTTCGAGACCGAGCAGATCAAGTGTCGATGGAATGAGGGAGAGTTCCGGCACCGCCGTCGGGATCGCAGCCTCCTCGACCGAAGCCCGCTCGGTGAGCAGGTCGTAGGACGAGACCTCCCGGTCGTCCTTCTCGATCCCAAGCCCCGTCGAGGCATTGCCCTGCGGATCGAGATCGACGAGCAGCACGCGCTTGCCGACCGCAGCGAGAGCCGTGGCCAGATTGATGGCGGTTGTGGTCTTTCCTACCCCGCCCTTCTGATTGGCTATCGTGATGACGCGCATGGCGTTTTCATCGTCCTCATCGGTCTAACCAGAGGCTTCATATCCTCGCCGCAAGCTGTTCTAATAGGCGCGGCAGCCTCGATCTTATTCGCAACGCGGCTTTACAGCATCGGACTCATCGATGCCATGCCACGCTTCGTTTTACCGGTCTTGATCGAAGACCATAGCCAGCATCCTACGGCAACGGAATCCCAAGCCACGCATCATCCACCGCTCAACGCCTCGGTGAGCCCTTCATTTCGGCCGTGAATCCCGGTCAGAGCGGTCGAACCGCGCTCAGTTCGAGGATCACCGAGCCCTCCACCAATTGCGAACCGTGCGTCTTCAATTCGAACGACCACCGCTCCCGCGCCGCCGCAATCTCCACTTCATGGCTTGCTCCCTTTGCGAAAAAGCAGCGAGTCTCGGCCGAAATATGCGGCGAGACGAGCCCAAGGAGCCTGTCCAGAGACGCAACAGCGCGGGCCGTCACCACTTCGGACTGCCTCAGAGCATGCCCCGACGCCTCGATCCGCCGGGCGTGCACATGAGTATTGAGGCCGAGCTCGTCCGCCACCGCGCGCAGAAAGGTCGCCTTCTTGCCGACGCTCTCGACCAGGTGCACCTTCGCTTCCGGACGCATGATCGCGATAACGATCCCAGGCAAACCGCCGCCGGAACCAAGATCGGCGCCAGTCTCAAACGGCGGCAGAAACGCTTCGAGCTGCAGGGAGTCTGCGATATGCCGTTCCCAGACCGTCGCGAGCGTCGAGGGCGCGACGAGGTTCATCCGCGTCTGCCAGTCGGTGAGCATCGCGACATAGCGATCGAGCGCCGTCAGTGTTTCACGTGAAACATCGAAGCGGGCTGTAAAGCGCTCACGGTCTTCCGCTTGAAGACGCGCGAGTTCTGCGGGCTCAATACCCAGCGATTTCGGCGGACGTGTCTCGGACAGCGCAGATAGCTGACTGCGGCTGGACGGCGTCCGGCTCTCGCTGTTTCGGCGCGAGCGATCAGGCCGCATGTTTCACTTCGTTGCGCCGGATCGCAACGAGGATGAGCGCGAGCGCCGCCGGCGTCATGCCGTCTATCCGCTCGGCCTCGGCAAGTGTCTGCGGGCGCCGGCTCGCGAGCTTTTGGCGGAGTTCGTTCGAGAGACCGGGCAGGCTTTTCAGATCGAGCTCCGTCGGAATTACGCGGTTCTCGTCACGGCGAAGACGGTCCTGGTCCTTCCTCTGGCGATCCAAATAGACGTCGTAGGCGGCCTCGATTTCGGTCCGCTCGCGCGTCTTCCCGGCGATCTTGCCAAGTTCCGGCCAGATCGCCGACAGCCGACCGAGATCGATCCCCGCCTGAGAGAGAAGTTGCCAGGCCGAACGCCGCCGGCCATCCTTGTTTAGCGATAGCCCATGCTTGGCAGCCTCGTTCGGCGTCAAGGTTCGCTCTTCAAGCAAAGCGCGGCCTTTGGCAAGACCTTCCTCGCTTTTCAGGAAGCGCTCGGTCCGCTCAGCACCCGCGATCCCTAGTTCGACGGCGAGCGGCGTCAGGCGGCGGTCCGCGTTGTCGGCGCGTAGCGACAGGCGGAACTCGGCCCGGGAGGTGAACATGCGATAGGGTTCAGTGACGCCGGTCCGGGTCAGATCGTCCACCATCACGCCAAGATAAGCATCGGCCCGGCCAACGGCGACGGGCGCCGCTTTGCCGGCTAAGCAGGCTGCATTCAAGCCGGCTAATAAGCCCTGTGCGGCTGCTTCCTCATAGCCCGTCGTACCGTTGATCTGGCCCGCGAGGTAAAGCCCCCTCGCCTTTCGAACGGCGAGATGCCGATCGAGTTCACGTGGGTCGATATGATCATATTCAATCGCATAGCCCGCCCTCAGAATCTCGACATTCTCAAGCCCGGGGATCGACCGTAGGAATTCGAGTTGCACATCTTCCGGCATCGATGTCGAGAGACCGTTCGGATAGACCGTGTGATCGTCGAGACCTTCCGGCTCCAGAAACACCTGATGGCCGTCGCGATCGCCGAACTTGACAATCTTGTCCTCGATCGACGGGCAATAGCGCGGGCCAACCCCCTCGATCTGCCCGGAATAGAGCGCTGACTTGCGGATATTATCCCGAATGATCCGATGGGTATCGGGCGTCGTGCGGGTCACACCGCACTCGATCTGGCGGTTCGTGATCCGGTCGGTCAGATAGGAGAACGGCACCGGCTCGTCGTCCGCCGCCTGGCTTTCGATGGATGCCCAATCAATAGTGCGACCGTCTAGCCGGGCCGGCGTGCCAGTCTTCAGCCGCCCAAGCGAAAGACCGAGGCGCTTCAGCGTTCCCGAAAGGCCGACGGAGGGGTCCTCACCCATCCGACCCGCCGGAATTCGCTGCGTACCGATATGGATGAGGCCGGAGAGGAAGGTCCCCGTCGTAAGCACCACCGCGCCACAGGCGAGCCGCCGCCCGTCTGCGAAGATCACGCCCTGAACCTCGCCTTCCGGTGTCAAATCGAGGTCGAAGACATCGCCTTCGACGACCGACAGGTTCGCATGTGCGGCGATCTTTGCCTGCATGGCTTCGCCATAGAGCTTGCGGTCGGCCTGGGTGCGCGGGCCGTGCACCGCTGGGCCCTTGGATCGGTTCAGCATGCGAAACTGTATGCCGGCGGCATCCGCCACCTCACCCATCAGCCCGCCGAGCGCATCGATCTCTCGCACGAGATGGCCCTTGCCGATGCCGCCGATCGCCGGATTGCAGCTCATCGCGCCAATCGTATCGAAGCGATGGGTAACGAGGACCGTCGTGGCTCCAAATCGCGCCGAGGCGCTTGCCGCTTCGCATCCGGCATGACCGCCGCCGATGACGACAACATCGGCGCTGTCCGGAAAACCTCGATTGGCGTGCGGGTTGGTCATGGCATATTCCTCAGGATTTCCCGAGTGTTCCGTCAGCTTCAATTTCAGCGTTTTGGTCTCTATAATCGCTGCATGCGGCTGTCACAATGGAGCGTCGCAGGTCGAGAGCCCGATGAGCCGTCTTCGCGAACATGATCCTTGGACGAAAGAGCAGTTCTTCGCCTGGCAGCAAGATCAGGAGGAGCGCTACGAACTCGTCGATGGCTTTCCGCTGAAGATGATGACTGGAGCTTCGAACCGGCACGATGCCATCGTCATCAACATCATCGGGGAACTGCGCAATCGTTTGCGTGACAAGCCGTGCAGCCCGTTCTCCGCTGACGGTGCGGTGGAAACCTATCCTGGCCAGATCCGTCGACCCGATGCCGGGATCGACTGCGAACTCCTAAACCTCGCCATTGCGGGCGCCGGGATCGAGCTTCCGCTGTCTGAAATCTGTGCTGGTGTCGAGCCTCAGAATTTCCAAAAACCTGTGGTTCTTCGCTCTGCCCGAGAGCCGATGTTTCACGTGTAACATCGGCATAAATGACCGGCAGCTCTCGCCACCGGTCACCTCGTGTCAATCAAATCAGGCCGCTTTTTTAGCCTTCTCGAAGCGCTTGCGCTCGTGAGTGTCGAGATAGAGCTTGCGCAGCCGGATATTCTTCGGCGTCACCTCGACCAGTTCGTCGTCCTCGATCCAGGAGAGCGCCCGGTCGAGAGTCATGCGGATCGGCGGGGTCAGCTTCACGGCCTCATCCTTGCCAGATGCACGCATGTTGGTCAGCTTCTTGCCCTTCAGAACGTTCACTTCGAGATCGTTCTCGCGGGTGTGGATGCCGATGATCATGCCGGCGTAGACCTTCACGCCCGCATCGATCACCATCGGACCGCGATCTTCGAGGTTGAACATCGCATAGGCGACGCTCTCACCGTCTTCCGAGGAGATCAGGACGCCGTTGTTCCGGCCCGCCAGCTCCCCTTTGTACGGCTGGTATGAGTGGAACAGGCGGTTCATGATCGCCGTGCCGCGCGTATCCGTCAGAAGCTCCGACTGATAGCCGATGAGGCCGCGCGTCGGGGCGTGGAAGACCAGTCGCTGGCGATCGCCGCCCGAGGGGCGAAGCTCGATCATCTCGGCCTTGCGCTCGCTCATCTTTTGGACGACGACACCGGAATGCTCCTCGTCGACGTCGATGACGACCTCCTCGACCGGCTCCAGCATCTGGCCGTTCTCGCCCTCCTTCATGACGACACGCGGGCGCGAAATACCGAGCTCGAAGCCCTCGCGGCGCATCGTTTCGATAAGCACGGCGAGCTGCAGCTCACCACGGCCCGAAACGTAGAACGAGTCCTTGTCCGGAGCTTCGGCGATCTCCAGCGCGACATTGCCTTCGGCTTCCTTCAGCAGGCGGTCGCGGATGACGCGGCTCGTCACCTTGTCGCCCTCGGTGCCAGCCAGAGGAGAGTCGTTGACGATGAAGCTCATGGTCACCGTGGGCGGATCGATCGGTTGCGCCTCCAAGGGCTCTGTCACCGACGGATCGCAGAAGGTATCGGCGACGGTGCCCTTCGAGAGCCCCGCGATCGCGACGATGTCGCCGGACTGCGCCGATTCCAGCGGGACGCGGTCGAGGCCGCGGAAGGCGAGGATCTTTGAAATGCGACCAGCCTCAATCTGCTTGCCGTCGCGCGACAGCACCTTCACCGACTGGTTCGGCTTGATCGTGCCGGACTGGATGCGGCCCGTGATCAGACGGCCAAGAAACGGGTTCGCCTCAAGGATCGTTCCGATCATGCGGAACGGCTCGTTGCGGCTCGCCGTATCCGGCTCCGGCACATGATCGAGAATGAGATCGAAAAGCGGCGTCAGGCCCTGGTCCTGCGGACCGTCAGGCTCCGAAGCCAGCCAGCCGGCGCGACCCGAACCATAAAGGACCGGGAAATCGAGCTGCTCTTCAGCCGCGTCGAGGGCGACGAAGAGGTCGAAGATCTCGTCGAGAACTTCCTTGTGACGCTCGTCAGAGCGGTCAATCTTGTTGATCGCGACGATCGGCTTTAGGCCCACTTTCAACGCCTTGCCGAGAACGAACTTCGTCTGAGGCATCGGGCCTTCGGCGGCATCGACGAGGATCACCGCGCCGTCCACCATGTTGAGGATACGCTCCACCTCGCCGCCGAAATCGGCGTGGCCGGGCGTGTCAACGATGTTGATCCGGGTGTCCTTCCATTCGACCGAGGTCGCCTTGGCGAGGATCGTGATGCCGCGCTCGCGCTCCAGATCATTGGAGTCCATCGCGCGCTCTTCCGTGCGCTGGTTTTCGCGGAAGGTGCCCGACTGGGCGAGGAGCTTGTCGACTAGGGTCGTCTTGCCGTGGTCGACGTGCGCGATGATCGCGATATTGCGAAGCTTCATGATGTCACCGGATCAGGATCGAAGAAGGTATCAGCGAGCAAAAAGGCCGGACGGCGAGAATTTCGCCCCGGCCGGATGCCGCTCGATTGTCGTTTAAGTGCGCCTATACAGCATATTTCGCAGCTGCGAAAGGCAGGACCGCGTCGGTCACAAAAGGATCACGATCGCCGTCCTTCGGCGCATGATCGCTTAATCGCCGTTCGCCTTAGGCGTCGCGCTCGGCGCATTGCGCAGGCCCGCGCGGATCGATCCGAGATCGATGCCAACGGGCGGCGATGGAATACGATAGTCCGCTGCCGAACCGGCGCCGGGCGTATAGGACTCGCCGCTGCTAATGGACGAGGCCGTCGAGCCCCCTTCCCCACCGAGACTGGTCGCGCCTGAGGTGCCGGCCTCACCGGAGCGCGCAAAGGCGCCCGCATTGACTTCGCCGATGGCGGAGGAGCCTTCGGTCGCCCGAAGCGTCGTCGCGTCGCTCGGCGATGTCTCGGACTCAATTCCAGAACTGGAGGACCCTGTCGTCGAACTCGAGCCGTCCGAAAGCGAGCTGGTACCGGGACTGCTGTCAGGTGCCGTCAACGAGTCGAGGCCACCCGCCGCGCCGCTGTTCTCGAGTGAACTGTCGCCGTCGGAGCCGGCCGAGCCCGAGGAGGTCCCGCTGTCGAATGAGCCGGTGGTCGACCCCGAGCCTACGGAGGAGCCAGAACCAGAAGACGAACCGCCAGTCGTCGTCTGAGCCGCTGCTGGCATGCCCGCGAGCGAGCCAGCGAGCATCAGAGCGAGAAGCGAGCGACTGGGCACAAAGCTCATGACGATTATCCGACGATCAGTTGAGACAGAGCGCTAGATTTGCGCAACGCCACGCAGGAATCAAGCAGCGTCAACCATTTCCAATCGTTAGGTCGCGGCATGTCCTTAACCCCTTCGCAAGGAAGACGCTTAACGGCGGATGATCGCTCGGCCGCCGCGCGCCGGATGGTTGTTCGGTCGCGGTATAACCTGCGGACGCCCCCGACTTTGCCCACGCGTTACGCTGCTACGACCAATCGCGGCTGGTCCTTCGCGCGCGAAGATACCGGCCGAAACGCTATTCAAATCAGAACGGCCCTCCACCGCACGCTTCGCGGCCGAATTACCGCCCTCCAGTCGCGGGACCTTCGGCTTCAGATAGCTGTCGTCATAAGGTTTGCCGAATTGCCTCTCGGCATTCGTGTCGCCGAAGATCTCCGCACCAGCTATGCCCGGCCTCCGAACAGGCGCTCCGACAATCGGGATATCTGCCATCGACGTGCCCGGCAGTGTGCCGGCCGGACCCGGACCATAGGGCTGGGCAAGGGCGGAAAACGAAAAAGCGCTGAAGGTCAGTAAGAATATGAAGCGGCTCACGCCGGCAGGAACGAGCGGACGGATCATCGGAACACAGCGCATTTTGTTAGGCCGGTCAGGTGCTTAACATAGCTCCTATCTCTCGGCGCGCAAGCGGGTCGAAACCTTTGCGGCGGTACAGATACCATGCAGGGCTTTGATCAAGCGCATTTCGAACCGAACTGCCTCGCCGTTGAGCAGCCCGCATCACGCGTACTCTTTCGTCACAGCGGTGAATGGCGCTAACCTGCGTACACAGGGAGTCTGCTTCCTTCACGCCGTTTCACCGATCCTGCTGTCCGACTGGCATTGTTATCTTGAAGAATTGCTCGGAACCGGCAGCGATCCGCTCCTCACAACGAGGTCCATGCCATGCCCACTACGATCGCCCGCTCGTCCTATGCCGCAATGTTCGGCCCCACCACGGGCGACAGGGTGCGGCTTGCCGATACAGAACTCTTCATTGAGGTGGAAAAGGACCTCACCACCTATGGCGAGGAGGTGAAGTTCGGCGGCGGCAAGGTGATCCGCGACGGTATGGGCCAGTCCCAGCATTCGCGGGCCGACGGCGCTGTCGACACGGTGATAACCAACGCGTTGATCCTCGACCACACCGGCATCTACAAGGCCGATATCGGACTCAAGGACGGGCGCATCGCCAAGATCGGCAAGGCTGGCAATCCCGACACCCAGCCGAATGTCGATATCGTCATCGGACCTGGCACCGAGGCAATCGCGGCGGAAGGTAAGATCGTCACGGCCGGCGGTTTCGACAGCCACATCCACTTCATCTGTCCGCAGCAGATCGAGGAGGCGCTCTTTTCAGGCGTCACCACAATGCTTGGCGGTGGAACGGGCCCTGCCCACGGCACGCTCGCGACCACTTGCACACCAGGTCCCTGGCATCTTGGCAAGATGCTGCAGGCTACCGATGTTTTCCCGATGAATCTCGGCTTTTCCGGCAAGGGCAACGCGTCCCTGCCAACTGCGCTCGAGGAGATGGTCGAAGGCGGCGCCTGCGCGCTGAAACTGCACGAGGACTGGGGTACGACGCCGGCCGCGATCGACTGCTGCCTTACCGTCGCCGACGACTACGACGTTCAGGTTCTGATCCATACGGACACGCTCAACGAATCCGGCTTCGTCGAGAACACGGTGGACGCTTTCAAAGGCCGCACGATCCACGCCTTCCACACGGAAGGCGCGGGCGGCGGTCATGCGCCGGACATCATCAAGGTCTGCGGGCTGCCGAACGTTCTCCCCTCCTCCACCAATCCGACGCGGCCCTACACGGTGAACACGCTCGAGGAGCATCTCGACATGCTCATGGTGTGCCACCACCTCGACGCCTCGATCCCCGAGGATATCGCATTCGCCGAAAGCCGCATCCGCAAGGAGACGATCGCGGCGGAGGACATCCTCCACGACATGGGCGCCTTCTCGATCATCGCGTCGGACTCACAGGCCATGGGGCGCGTCGGCGAGGTGATCATCCGCACATGGCAGACGGCGGACAAGATGAAACGCCAGCGCGGCCGTCTGCCGGACGAGACCGGCGACAACGACAATCTGCGGGCCCGGCGTTATGTCGCGAAATACACGATCAATCCGGCGATTGCTCAGGGCATGTCGAAGGAGATCGGCTCGATCGAAGTCGGCAAGCGGGCCGATCTCGTGCTCTGGGATCCCGCCTTTTTCGGCGTCAAGCCGATGATGGTGCTGATCGGCGGGATGATCGCGGCAGCGCCCATGGGCGATCCGAACGCCTCGATTCCGACTCCCCAGCCGGTCCATTACCGTCCGATGTTCGGCGCCTTCGGCAAGGCGATCGGCGCGACAGGTGCGACCTTCGTTTCAAAGGCTGCGCTTGACGCCGGCCTGAAAGACCAGCTCGGATGCGAGAAGACGTTCCTCGCCGTCGAGAACACCCGCGGCGGCATCTCCAAGGCATCGATGATCCTCAACGACATGACGCCTGAGGTCGAGGTGAACCCGGAAACCTACGAGGTGCGCGCCAATGGCGAACTCCTCACCTGCGAGCCCGCAAAGGAACTCGCCATGGCCCAGCGCTACTTCATGTTCTGAAGGCCCGGGTGCGCGCGAGGATCTTTGGCTGCAAACTCCAAATCGAGACAGCCGGGACAGATTGTGCAATTGGCGATCAGGACCCCATTGCGCGTTCCCTGCGGACAGTTCCCCGGAGCATCTGGTCGCTTACCCGCAGTTTTCGTGAATGGCATTTAGCTCTCTCCCTCTCATAGACGCATTACGCTTCGACCGCCGCATCGCCCTTGTAATTCTCGACGCGACGTGGCTCCTCGCTTCGGGCGCGTAAAGAGACTGAAGACAAAGGGAAGAGACCGATGCGGATCGCCACGGAGATGAAGACTATCGGCGGCCTGGCCGCCTTATTGACGTTGGTGCTTTCAGGGAGCGCGGCGGCTCAAACGGCAGAGGAGATCACCATTCAGGTCACTGGGCCGGTCGATCGGCAGGAGATCACCTATGCGTGCCAGGACGACCAGATGGAGACACCGGCACGCATCACTGTCGACTACATCAACCTGCCGAACGGCAATCTCGCCATCGTGCCTGTGGCTGGCCGACCGACCGTATTTGCCTTAACCCTCGCCAACTCCGGCTCGAAATATGTCTCGAAGTCCCTCGTTTGGTGGACGCGCGGCAATCGCGGCGATCTTTACGACGAACTGCGCGGCGGTGTGGAGGAAGCCTATGTCTGCAGGGTAGTGAAGGACTAGGCGGAAAAGGCATCCGCACTCGGATGGACGACGGGGACAAAGCCGTTCTGGAGGGCTATTACACTAGGTTTCGGCGTGAGCACGGTAACAGTCCCCGCTGCAAGGCCCATAGCAGTATCGTAACCATCGGGGGTGTAGTGGAGGAGCCGACCGTTCCTAAGCAGCCAGGCTTCGCCCTCAAAATGAACCATGGCACCGTCCGGGATCTCGCTTGTGTTCACTTCGAGCCGGATCTGCAGGCGCCTTCTCGAATCCACCCTGACTGCATGCAGCGCTTTGTCGATCTCCCCGGCCCGCGCCTCGGCGCCATTCACCCGTGCAAAGGCCGATCTGTAGGCGAGAAAAACTGCCCTTCTGCACTCCGCGCAAGGACGATGACCAGCCGCAAGCGCAACCGCCTCATCGAGAAAGAAAAGTTCGGTGTAACAGCCCTTGGACATGAGCTCGCGCTTGCGTCCACTAAAATCGAGCGCGCAGATGATCCAGTTCTTTTGCTTCCAGCGGCTACTGCCGAGCGTGCGATCCTCGCCATGAAGGATGCCGCGATTGCCCATGAAGAGGCCGGCCTTCGAAGGATGTGAAACGATCTCTCCTGTCGGAAGCACCCGGTTCTTAAGCGGCATACTCCTCCTCCTTTCTGTCAGCCTCCGGAGAAATACCGATCCTCGGTGATTGACCGCTGGCAAAACCGCTCGCACGCCAATATCTTGGCATGATGCAAAGACGCGCAAGAAGCGAGGGCGTCCATGATCGTGGGAACTTCGATCGTTACCCGAGGCGCATGGCAGGAGGCTGCCGATACGATCACCCTTGACGAACAAGCGCGACACCGCCGCCGGATGGCGATGGTGAGCGACGGCGGTATCGCCTTCCTGCTCGATCTTCCAGAGGCGCGGCTTCTGAAATCCGGCGATGCGATCCAGCTCGACGACGGGCGCCTGATCGAGGTTCAGGCCAAACCCGAAAACCTTTTGGAGGTGAGGGGACGCAATGCCCGCCATCTCCTCGCGCTCGCCTGGCAGATCGGCAACCGGCATCTTGCAGCCGAAATCCACGCCGAGCGCGTCCTCATCCGCGACGATCCGGTGATCGCGACGATGCTGGAAGGTCTCGGCGCGGAATTACGGCGCATCGAGAGCGGCTTCGATCCCGAAGGTGGGGCCTATGGCAATGCGCATTCGGTTCACCACCACCATCACGCTGACCCGGTCGAAGCGGAAGCACTTTGAACCGCGGGCCGGATAGCGAAGAGGCGATCAGGGAAGCGCCAACTCATACCGGCTTCGTTTCTCTCATCACTCTTTTTTCGCAGAGCTTCCCGATCGGTAGTTTTGCCTGGTCGCATGGGTTGGAAAGTACGGTCCGCGGCGGTCTCGTGACCAATGCCGACGAGACGCGCGATTGGATTGCCTTTCTCCTGAGATCAGGCAGCGGCTGGAACGACGCGGTCCTTTTCACCGAGAGCTACGACGCAGCATCGGATCACGACCAATCCAGGCTCGATGCCGCCAACGAACTAGCACTCGCACTCGGCTTTTCCGCCGAGCGGCGCACTGAAACGGAGCATTTCGGCGAGGCGTTTCGCGAGGCCTCGCGGCCATGGCAGAGCGCCGACGCGATCGCGATCGCCAATAGCCCCGTCGCTTATCCGGTTGCGGCGGGGGCGCTCTCGGCTTCGCTGAAACTACCCCGCACGGAGGTGCTCACCGCCTTCCTGCACGGCTTCTCGAATATGCTCGTCCAGGCCGCAATCCGGCTCATCCCGCTTGGTCAGAGCGATGCGGTCAAAATCACCCATGCCCTCGGGCCATCAATAGTCGAGACCGCGAGCCTAGCCGCAAGCAGCTCGCTGGACGATCTCGGCTCGGCGGCGCTCCTGTCCGACATCCATTCCATGCGGCACGAAACTCTCTCTCCAAGGCTGTTTTCCTCATGAAGCATCAGAACGGACCCTTGCGCGTCGGCATCGGCGGCCCCGTCGGTTCGGGCAAGACGACCCTCGTCGAAAAGCTCTGCAAGGCGGCGCGGGAGAACTGGTCGATCGGCGTCGTCACGAATGACATCTATACCAGCGAAGACGCCGAGGCGCTGGTGCGCGCCCAGGCGCTGACCTCCGACCGCATCATCGGGGTCGAGACCGGCGGCTGCCCGCACACGGCGATCCGCGAGGACGCCTCGATCAACATGCGCGCGATCCGCTATCTGACGAAGCGCCATCCGGACCTCGACCTCGTCGTCGTGGAGTCGGGCGGCGACAACCTCGCGGCGACATTCTCGCCCGATCTAGTCGATCTCTCGATCTACGTGATCTCAGTTTGTCAGGGCGACGACATTCCGCGTAAGGGCGGGCCGGCCATCACCCGCTCCGATCTTCTGGTCATCAACAAGACCGATCTCGCTCCGCATGTCGGTGCCGATCTCACACGAATGGAGCAGGATGCGGCGAAGGGGAGGGGAAAACTCCCGACGGTCTGCACCGATCTCTCCCGCGCCAAGGGAATCGGGGATATCCTCGCCTTTCTCAGCGCGGCCGGCGGCCTGCCCGCCATCGAAGACGCCGCGTGACAAGGCTCTACGTCAAGGCGCCGCTCGCGATCCTCGCGAATAATGCGGGAGGCGGTCTTGTCGTCGAAGACGGCCGGATCGCCGAACTGGTGCCGTCCGGCGGCGCACCAGCCGCACCCGTGGACGAGACCTTCGACGCCTCGAACCACGTTGTCCTGCCGGGGCTGATCAACACCCATCACCACTTCTACCAGACGCTCACCCGCGCCCATCCGGACGCGATCGACAAGGAGCTCTTCCCCTGGCTGAAGAGCCTCTATCCGATCTGGGCGCGGCTCGATCCGGAGAGTTTTCGCCTTTCGGTGCGCCTCGCTCTGACCGAGCTTCTGATGTCCGGCTGCACGACGGCGGCCGACCACCACTATTTGTTCCCGGACGGGCTCGACGACGCCATCGACATCGAGGCAGAGGAGGCGCAAGCCCTCGGAATGCGGGTGATGCTGACGCGCGGCTCGATGGATCTGTCGGAGAAGGACGGCGGTCTGCCGCCCGATCTCGTGGTGCAGGACAAGGAGACGATCCTCGCCGATGCAGAGCGGCTGATCGGCCGCTATCACGATGGGTCCGAGGGCGCGATGACGCAGATCGCGCTCGCGCCCTGTTCACCTTTTTCGGTGACCAAGGCGCTTATGACGGAGAGCGCGGCGCTCGCCGAGAAGCACGACTGCCGCCTCCACACCCATCTCGGCGAGACCGAGGACGAGAACGCCTATTGCCGCGAACTCTTCGGCTGCCGGCCGGTGGAGTATCTCGAAGAAGTCGGCTGGCTCGGCCCCCGCACATGGCTCGCCCACGGCATCCACTTCACAACGGAGGAATGCACGAAGCTCGGAAGGCACAAGGTCGGCGTCTGCCATTGTCCGGCCTTCAACGCGGTGCTTGCCTCGGGCTTCTGCCCGATCAACGAGCTGAAGGCCGCCGGAGCGCCGGTGGGGCTCGGTGTCGACGGCTCGGCCTCGAATGACGCCTCGAACCTGATGGAGCAGGTTCGTCACGCGGTGATGATCGGCCGGCTCAACTATCGCTCGGCGAGTGCTGTGACCGCCCGCGATGCATTTCAACTCGCGACGGAGGGCTCAGCCGCCTGTCTCGGCCGCAGCGATATCGGACGCATCGCGGTCGGTCGCCAGGCAGATTTCGCCCTCTTCACTCTCGACGAACTACGATTTTCCGGTGCGCACGATCCGATCGCGGCGCTCGTTCTCTGCGGTGCGCATTCCGCCGACCGGGTGATGGTGAAGGGTGAGTGGCGGGTCAGGGACGGTCAACCGATCGGTATGGATATCGCCCGGCTGCGCTTCGAGCATGGCGAGGCTGCAAAGCGTTTCACGTGAAACATTCTTTGCAATCGACCGAACTCCAGCGGACTCGATTCGTCACACAAATGCAATATCCGCGAGCGATCACTCCCGTGATTCTTTAACCTCTTGTTTACGAATTGGGAGAGGACGGGACAGTAAAGAGGTATC
This sequence comes from Fulvimarina pelagi HTCC2506, assembly GCF_000153705.1. Classification (GTDB taxonomy): domain Bacteria; phylum Pseudomonadota; class Alphaproteobacteria; order Rhizobiales; family Rhizobiaceae; genus Fulvimarina; species Fulvimarina pelagi. The sequence goes on along the minus strand of NZ_DS022272.1, from coordinate 3,001,721 downwards.
GGGAAGCTTCTGTCGATAGGGATCGAGTTTTCCCCATCGCCCGGCTCTTCGAAGGGAGTCGAAACAGGTTGCGTTAATCTGTTGAAAGCTGTGCGCCGTTCCTCCTGTTTCGACAGGTTCTTCACACTGTAAACCGGTCTTGGTTCAGGGCCTAAGATCCTTTCGAACTGGACCTTTTCCTGGTCCGTCCCCGCTCTCCTCGACAGCCTGCCTCATCATGGCTACGAGTGATGCGAATTGCCGGCCGATCAAACGCCTGCAGGACCATGGATGTGGATTCCCACAATCCACCGAGTCAAAGAAGAATCATAAATCCTTTTAAGAAAGGATTCTTTAAGGGGAGGGGGCCGCAGATGGCGGAGCGCAAACTCGTGAAGGTGCTGGAAGGGGAGACCGTCGGCCCACCGCCGATCTGGCTGATGCGCCAGGCGGGGCGCTATCTGCCGGAATATCGCGAGACCCGCGCCCAGGCCGGCGGCTTTCTCGATCTCTGCTACAATCCGGACTTTGCGACCGAGGTGACGCTCCAGCCGATCCGGCGTTTCGGCTTTGATGCTTCGATCCTCTTCTCCGATATCCTCGTGATCCCGGATGCGCTTCAGCGCGGCGTGAAGTTCGTAAAGGGCGAAGGCCCGATGATGAACCCGATCCGGCCGGACGAGATCGATCGGCTTGATCCGAGCCTTGCCGAGACGCATCTGGCGCCGGTCATAGCGACGGTCGCGCGGCTTCGCGAGGAACTCCCTGAGGAAACCACCTTGATCGGCTTCTGCGGGGCTCCCTGGACCGTGGCGACCTATATGATCGCCGGACATGGGACGCCTGATCAGGCGCCGGCCCGGATGTTCGGCTACCATAACCCGGAAGCGATGGCGCAGCTTCTGACGCTGCTCGCCGAAATGAGCGCCGATTATCTGATCCGCCAGCTGCGCGCGGGTGCCGACTGTGTCCAGATATTCGACTCATGGGCCGGCGTGCTCGACGAGCAGAGTTTTGCCGACTATGCCGTCGCGCCGGTGAAGCTGATCGTCGACCGGGTGAGGGCGGCGATCCCCGACGCCAAGATCATCGGGTTTGCCAAGGGCGCCGGCTATCGCCTCAAGACTTATCGGCAGGAGACGGGCGTCGACGCGCTCGGCATGGACTGGCAGGTGCCCCTCGCCTTCGCCAAGGAGCTTCAGGCGGACGGCGCCGTGCAGGGCAATCTCGACCCGTTGCGGCTGATCGCTGGGGGAAGGGCGCTCGACGAGGGCGTCGATCTGATCCTCGAAGCTTTGTCGGACGGACCTTTCATCTTCAATCTCGGCCACGGCATCACGCCGGATGCGCCGATCGAGCATGTGGAACGGCTGTTGAAGCGCATCCGAGGCTGAGTTTCGGATAGGGTTGGTAAAGCGTAACCGATTGACTCCGGGCCGGTGCGGTCCTTCAAAGCGGACGATAGCCAATGCCTGATAAGACGCTGGACTGCCGGTGAATTGAACGACGAACGATGAAGGCCGCGACGTGAGCGACACCCCAAAATCCAAGCCCTCGCCTCAGAAGATGATCATCCCGGTCGTGGGGCTCGTCGCATTGGTAGCCGTCCTTGGGGTGATCCCCGTCGAGGCCCAGCTGTGGATGAAGTCGATCCACGTCTTCTTCGTCATCTCCTGGATGGCCGTTCTGCTCTACCTGCCGCGGCTCTACGTTTATCACACGGAAGCCGGGCCGAAGACGCCACAGTCGGAGACCTTCAAGGTCATGGAGCGCAGGCTCCTGCGTGGCATCGGCACGCCGTCGATGATCGTCACCTGGGCCGTGGGCCTCTGGCTCGCCGCGAAAGTCTTCGAGTTCCAGGGTGCCTGGCTTCACGCCAAGATCGTTCTCGTTGTTGTCCTCACCGCCATGCACATGTTCCTTGCCGCCTCGTTGCGCCGGTTCGCGAACGATCAGCACACCCGTTCCTCGAAGTTCTGGCGTATTGCCAATGAAGTTCCGGCCGTGCTCCTGGCGGTGATCGTCGTGCTGGTGATCGTCAAGCCGTTCTGAGTGAAGGCCGAAGCCAAACCCAAGCGCTGAGGAGTCGCCTGAAAAACCAGGACGGTGTAAGGTTACTCCGGAATACTTTTCGGGCAGGACTTTCAGACCATGCAGCGATCTTTCACGGTCAAGGCCGTATGGGACGACGAAGCCAAGGTCTTCGTCTGCGAAAGCGACATCGATGGACTTCACATCGAGGCGGAGACGCTTGATGCCTTCGAGGACCTCCTGTACGAGACCGCCGTCGAACTGATCGTCGCGAACCATGTTTCGGCCGACGACCTGGCGACTAAGCCCCTCAAGGACTTGATTCCCGCGATCGTCTGGCAACGCCCGGGCGACGTTCGCCACGCAGCCTGATTGCATGTCGGAAGGGTTCTACAAGGAGATATCCAAGCTCCTGAAACAGGCAGGTTATGTCCATGTCTCGAACGCGAAAGGGTCGCACGAGAAATGGCGCCGGGAGTCGACGGGCACATGGTGCTCGTTCCTCGAAATCTTAAAAGTCGCCACACCGCGAACGGAATTCTTCGATCTGCGGGCGTCACAGCCAAATTTTGAAGATGCCGCACTTTTCACACGGCCTCCTTTGCTCCTTTGTCGGCTGCCGCCTTCCCGTATAGGGTTTGGCCAACAGTCATCGAGACGGTAGCGTCCCCATGTCATCACTCAAGTTCGGCACCAGCGGCCTGCGCGGCCTTGTCAGCGATCTCGACGGGCCGCCGGCCTATGCATGGACGCGGGGCTTTGTCGGCCATCTGGAGCGGTCCGATCAGACCGGCTCAAAGACGGTGCTTATCGGTCAGGATCTGCGCGCCTCGAGCCCCTCGATCGCGGCGCGGGCGGCGGCGGCCGTCTCGGATGCCGGCTGGACGGCGGTGAACTGTGGCGCGCTGCCGACGCCGGCTCTGGCCTTCGCCGCGCTGAAGCGTGATGCCGCAGCCTTGATGGTCACCGGCAGCCACATTCCGGAAGATCGCAACGGGCTCAAATTCTATTCGCCCTCCGGAGAGATCGACAAGGCAGACGAGGGCGGTATTCGGCTTGCCCATGACGATCTGGTGCCGGAGGTTCGCGAAGCCGCTCACAGCCTCTCTCTGGCCGATCTTGAGGGCGGTGCAGAGGCGGCGATCGAAGCCTACATGCATCGCTATTCGACCTTCTTCGGCTCGGATGCGCTGAAGGGCAGGCGGATCGGCATCTACGAGCAGAGTTCGGTCGCGCGCGACATCCTGACGACGATCCTCAACGCGCTCGGTGCCGAAACGGTGGGGCTTCGCCGTGCCGACAGCTTCATTCCCGTCGATACGGAAGCGCACCGGCCGGAGGATGTCGCGCTCGTCGCCAAATGGGCTGAGGAATACGGCTTTGATGCCATCGTCTCGACCGATGGCGATGCCGACCGGCCTCTGGTCGCGGACGAGACCGGAACCATCCTGCGTGGCGATGTCCTCGGTATGATCACGGCCAAGCATCTCGGTCTTTCGAGCATCGTGACGCCCGTCACCTCATCCTCGGCGATCGAAGCTTCGGACTTTGCGGGCGAGGTCCTTCGAACGCGGGTCGGTTCGCCCTTCGTCATCGCCGGAATGGCAGAGACGGCGCGGAAAGGTGGCTCGGCCATCATCGGCTTCGAGGCGAATGGGGGCGTGCTGCTGGGCTCCGATATCGAACGGGGAGGCCGGATGCTCGAGGCGCTTCCTACTCGCGATGCAGTGCTGCCGATCCTGTGTTCGCTCGCCGAAGCGGCCGGCGCCGGCAAGCCACTTTCTGAGATCGTGACGGAGATGAAAGCCGGCTTCACCGCCGCCGATCGGCTGAAGGAGGTACCGGCGGAGAAGAGCGCGCCCTTCCTTGCCCGCCTCGTGAACGACCACGATTATACGGCGCATCTCTTCGAGCCTATTGGGGTTGTCGTGTCAATCGACGACACGGATGGGATAAGAACGATCCTCGAAAATGGCGAGGTCATTCATTTCCGCGCATCGGGCAACGCGCCGGAACTGCGCTGTTATATCGAAGCGGCGAGCGAGCCGGTCGCGAGAGATCGGCTTGCCTGGGGCCTTGAAACGGCACGCCGAGAACTCGGCTGATCCGCGAAACGCTTTTCTTCGAACGCATTCGAAACAAAAAACCCCGGCCGCTTGGACCGGGGCTCGTCATTCCATGTGATGCGGCGAGTCTCAGCGATAGAGACTGATTGCCTGTCCGCCCTGAGTCTGGCCGTCATAGCGCGAGTCGCCCGTGGAGGAGAGGCTCGCAACCTGCGATCCGCCGGAGTTTCTCAGGACAACATTGCTGCCTGAAACGTCCCAGGCGGAAACGTCGGCAACGGCGCCAGGGCAGCCGCGCGAAGCGGCGCGGTAGCCGCCGCTCCATTTGGTGAGGGAGAGGATGATCTGGCAGTTACCGCCAGCCGTCGTCACCTTGTAGGCGCCGAGAACCTTGTTGCGCGAAAGGCTCCCGCCTCCACCCGACGAGGACGAGGAGGCGTTGGAACCGGCATTCGGATCGAGCGCGGCAACCTGAGTGTCGCCGTTCTCGCCGTTTTGATCGCCGTTCGTCGCGTTGTTCGCCATGTCCTGGTTCGGCGGTGGCGGTGGCGGCGGTGGCGGCAGTTGGTTCTGCGAGACCTGAGGTGTCGGTGATGCCGTCAGCGGCGCCGGTCCGCGATCGTTGCTACTGAAGCTTGGGATCGACGGCGAACATCCAGCCGCTGTCAGCATTGCGGCAATAGCCGCTCCCGCTTTCAAGAAAGATAGTTTCATCGGTCGAATGCTTCCCCTCATCATGCGCCGACGCGGCAGGTTCGGTTCGGAAGGGCCAAAGCCCTGATGACGCGCTCTGTATCCACTAGAGGGATGCTCGGGTCGTCATGCAAGTCTGTGGGCCCCAAAATTGTGCCAATCTGCAACGCTGAAACGCATTTGCAACAGTCCGACCTCGCCCTCACGGCGTCGAATGCAGACGTTCATGCAAGCCGTCGCGGTGTTGGCTCCGATCTACGCACAGGCCTTGGGTCTAAGAATCCAAACGCGGCTGAAATGGGGAAAAACTGCAGCTTTTCGGGGGTTTTACGGCAGTGCGTAGTTTCTAACGCAGTCTGAAGACGGCTCTCCGGGATCGAACGCCGCCTTAACAAGCCCCTAGGGATGGGGCACTACGCCAATCTTTGTTCGCAGAAACCGTCCTATTCCAGTACGGAATCCATACGACCGAATTCGCCGGTCTGCGGGTCCATGGTCCAAAGATCGCCTGTGGCGATATCGACCCAGGCGCCGTGCAGGGTAAGCTCGTTTGCTGCTTCCAGTTCCTCGATCATCGGGAATGTTCGAAGATTGCCGACCGAATGGCGGATGGCGGTTCGCTCCGTCGCGGTTTGGCGCTCCTCCGGGGTCATGCGATCGTCGTCATGCATGCCTTTGGCGACGGGATCGAGCAGGCCCACCCACTTGCCGATGAAATCGCCAGGCGACAACGGCTCTCTTTCCGGCGAGAGGGCGGCTTTTATGCCGCCGCAATGGCTATGGCCGAGGATCACGATGTGCTTCACCTTCAACGCCTGCACAGCGAATTCAAGCGCTGCAGAGACGGAGTGATTGTCACCGCCGGGCTCATAGGGTGGGACTAGATTAGCGACGTTTCGAACGACGAAGATCTCGCCCGGGGACGAACTGAAGATCGTTTCGGGCGCCGTTCGAGAATCGCAGCAGGCGATCACCATGGTCGGCGGCTTCTGGCCGGCTTCGGCCAACTGACGGAAGCGATCCCGTTCTCCGGGAAGGCGCTTTTCCAGAAAGGTCTTGTAACCGGTGACGAGGTGATCGGGCAGATGTTCGCTCATAGATCGAGATTATAGGGCTCCGATCGCTGCGCCTCCATCCACAATTCGAGAAGATCGGACGGTTTTTTGCGACCCGGATGGCAAGGAAAGCTCGGCCCGATTGGCGACCGGCTCGATTGTCATCTCTTTTTCGGGCCGGCGAGCTTGCGCATCTGGACCATGGCGAACGGCGTTGCGAGAGAGCTCGCATCGGTCTGGAGCGACAGCTCGTTGAGGCCGCGTTTTGCGGTGCGCGCAAGGATCTCGAAGACCGAGGCCGTCGCCAGTCTTAGGGCGTTTTCCGGTTTCTGGCCTTCGACCAGCCGGGCGAGGAACAGCGCGGCCGTCAGGTCACCGCCGCCATTCGGCCCGTTCTCGATCAAACGATGTTCGGCGAGATCCACCGCTTTCTCGGTTACAAGGAGATTTGCGATGCTGCCGGAGAGCATGCCGAATGCCGAGGTCACCAAAACCATGCCTGGCCCGAGTGTGCGCGCGGCCTCGACGAGATGGCCGTTCTCGTTCAAGCTGAGATCGGTGAGAAATTCGAGCTCGAACCGATTCGGTGTCGCAATATCAGCGATTGGCAGGAGACGTTCGGAGATGGCGGCAAGCACTTCGGGCGGGCGGTAGAGCCTGCCCTCGTCGCCAAGTACTGGATCAAGGCAGTAGATAAGGCCAGGATTTGATCGGCGTAACGCTTCGATGAGGTCCGCTGCCGCGTGAACCTGACCGCCGGTCGCGAAATAGCCGGTCGTCACCGCTCCGATTTCCGAAGCGAAGGGAGACGCTGCGATCTCCGAGCAAAGCGTTCGAAATTGTGCGTCATCGGGAATGATCCGGGTTCCCGGACCATGCCCCGGATGCCAGGGCAGAGCGATGGTCGGCACCGACCAAACGCGGTGTCCAAGGCTTTCAAGCGCGAAGACGCCCCCGCGATTCCCAACGGCCCCGCGCACGACATGGCTGGAGATGGCGAGCATCACCGCCTTGTCGGGATCGTCCGTATTCCGTCCGTCGCCTTTCGTATGGCTCATGATACGAACTGGAAATAGAGGATAATCGCGAAGACCACGAAGCCGACGACGCTCGCGACCCGCCCGATCCGGAGGCCGATCTTCTCGATCCGATCGTCCGGGTCGGCATCGTCGGCGGCGAAGAATTCTTTCGGCCGCAACAGCCAGTTTTGGACATGCGTCCCGGTCTGGGGATCCGTCTCCTCGCGAATCGCTTTGAGGATGCGGTTTGCCTCGCGGCTGCGGGCTTCGTCTTCGTCTTCGCGTGTACCCATGAGATCCGTCCTTATCGGTTGCGGGCCGTCCTGGAAAGCGTTTGTAACCCCTCCTTCGAGCGGTGGAATTCATCAGTATTACGGTTTCGGGCGCTGAAATCGCCCTGTCGAGGCCCAGATACCCGACCGAACCGTTCGGCGTCCGATCCTTCGTTGTCCGTGCGGTTGGACAGAGGGTAAGCTGACCGGTGCAGAATGCGATGACGCGATCATGGCGCATCGCAATCGGTAAGAAGCGGGAGAGCGTCATGCATAAACCGGTCGGATCGACGAAACTGGAACTGCTCGAGGCCGTCATCGGGCAATTTCCCGAAGGCGATGCAGCCGCGAGTTTGGCTCCGCTCCTCTTCGCAAGACCGCCTGTCGAGGATCTGAGGGCATTCGAGGTAAACTCTCTCGCCATTTCAGTACGCGCGGCGACGGATTGCCTCCTAAGCCACAAGGGTGAGGGACCGGTCGTTCGTGTCGACGAGCCGGACGATTTCGAGCGGGATGGTGATCGTCTCCAACTGGTGACGATCGTCAATCGGGACATGCCATTCCTGTTCGATTCCCTTGCCGGCGAGATCGCCGCCCGGTCGTCGGCTATCCATTACATCTCGCATCCGATCCTCGACGTTATGCGGGAGCCGGAGGGGACAATTTCAAGCTTCGCGACGGCCTCGCATCTCAACGTCGATGGGGCACGGAGCGAACGCATCAGCGTCATCCAGTTCGCGCTCGACCGTTTTGCCGATCCCGAAGGTGGACGGAAGCTGCGCGAGAGCCTAGAGCGGATCCTCAATCACGTCCGCCTCGCCAACAGGGACTTCGGGGCGATGCGCGCACGAGCTGATGGCGTGATCGCGGATCTGCGCCAGCAGGCCGAGCGGGTCGAGGGCGACGAGAAGACCCTGATCGCGGAATCGGCCGAACTGTTGCAATGGCTGCGCAACGACAACTTCATCTTCCTGGGCAGCCGCGTCTACGGTGTAAGCCACGAGGACGCCGGCGACCTCCTCGCGCGCCGCGAGGACGACAGCCTCGGCATCCTGTCGGACCCGTCGGTCTCGATCCTTGGCCGGCAGGGCCAACCGACAACGACGACACCGGAAATTCGCGCTTTTCTCGAAGCCAAGCAGCCGATGATCGTCACCAAAGCGAACGCGCAGACGAAAATCCACCGCCGCGCTTACATGGATTACGTCGGGGTCAAGCAGTACGATCAGAATGGCGGACTGCGCGGAGAGGTCCGCTTCGTTGGGCTCTTCACCTCATCGGCGTATACCCGCTCGATCCTGTCGATTCCGTATCTGCGTCTGAAGGCCGAGACGGTGATTGCGCATTCGGGCTTCCGCGCCGATTCCCATTCGGGCAAGGCGCTTCTAAATGTGCTCGAGTCCTACCCGCGCGACGAAATTTTCCAGATCGACCCGGAGACCCTGGAGGAGTTTGCGACAACGGCGGTCGGCCTCAATGAGCGCCCGAGGATCAAGGTCATGCCGCGGCCGGATCGGTTCGACCGCTTCGTTTCGATCATGGTCTACGTACCGCGCGACCGCTACGATTCTCGTCTTCGCGAACGGATCGGTGCCATGCTCGCCGATGCCTACGAGGGTCGGGTCTCGGCTTATTATCCCGCTTTCCCGGAAGGCCCGCTCGCACGCGTCCACATCATCATTGGCCGGCGCTCGGATGAGCTACCGGAGGTTGATGTCGAGGCGATCGAGGAAGAGATTCGCCTGCTCTCACGCAATTGGGCCGATACCTTCCAGACGGTCCTTGCGCGTCGCGGTCGCTTCGCCGAGCTTGCCGATTTCGCGGCCGGCCTGCCCGAAAGTTATCGCGACGTCATCGCGCCGGAAGAGGCAGTGTCCGATGCCGGCGTGATGGCGGACCTGACCGCTGATGCGCCGCTCTTCATGGACTTCTATCGCCGGCCGGGTGACGCTGCGACGGTCGCCCGCCTGAAAATCTTCCATCTCGGCGATGCGGTGGCGCTCTCGACCCGCGTTCCGATCCTCGAGAATATGGGCTTTTCGGTCGTCTCGGAGCGTACCTTCGAGATTCGCCGGCCGGATGGCGAACACGTGCACCTGCACGACATGGATCTGCAGCGCCGGGCCGGCGGGGAGATCCATCTCGGCGATAACGGCAAGGCGCTGGAACAGACCTTCTCGGCGGTCTGGGGCCAGCGGATCGAGAATGACGGCTTCAATGCGCTGGTGCTCGAAGCCGGCCTCGACCATCGCCAGGCGAACGTGCTGCGGGCCTATGGCCGCTATCTGCGCCAGGGGGGTCTCACCTATTCAGCCGACTTCCTGGCCGACGCTCTGACCCGGCGCGCCGACTTCGCCAAGTCTCTTTTCACGCTTTTCGAAGAAGCCCTTGATCCGGCCTCGTCAGACGGCAAGGCGTCCGAAGTCGATGCGGAGGGGGCTGCCAAGGGCATCCCCGGCGTCGATGCCGCCCTGATCGCGCGAGCGGCCGACCGTGGGGTCGCCGATCGCTTCACCGATCTCATCGAGCGGTTGGAGGCGGTCGATTCGATCGACGACGACCGCATCCTTCGGCATTATGCGAGCGCGATCCTTGCAACTCTCCGCACCAATTATTTCGCGATCGACGGCACATGCGCCGATCTCGACAACAAGCCTGGCGACGTCGAACCCGCGCTCGCCTTCAAGTTCGACAGTGCGGCGGTGGAAGGTCTGCCGCAGCCGGTCCCGTTCCGCGAGATCTTCGTCTTCGACGCCCGTGTCGAGGGCGTCCACCTGCGCTTCGGCAAGGTCGCGCGTGGCGGCCTGCGCTGGTCTGACCGGGCGCAGGATTACCGCACCGAGGTGCTGGGGCTGGTCAAAGCACAGCAGGTGAAGAACGCGGTCATCGTGCCCGTCGGCGCCAAGGGCGGGTTTTATCCGAAACGCCTGCCGGACCCGGCCGCCGATCGCGAAGCCTGGTTCAATGCCGGCAAGTCGGCCTACGTCGTCTTCATCGCGTCGCTGCTGTCGATCACCGACAATATCGCCGGCGCCGACATCGTCGCGCCGCAGAAGGTGAAGCGTATCGATGGGGACGATCCCTATTTCGTCGTCGCCGCCGACAAGGGCACGGCGACCTTCTCTGATACTGCGAACGCCATCGCTCAGTCGGTGGACTTTTGGCTTGACGACGCCTTTGCGTCTGGCGGTTCGGTCGGCTACGACCACAAGGCGATGGGCATTACCGCGCGCGGCGCGTGGGAAGCCGTGAAGCGACATTTCCGTGAGATGAACCACGACATCCAAACCGACCCGTTCACGGCGGTCGGCTGCGGCGACATGTCGGGCGACGTCTTTGGCAACGGCATGCTTCTGTCGCAGCAGACGAAGCTGATCGCTGCCTTCGACCATCGTGACATCTTCATCGATCCTGACCCAGATCCTGCGACGAGCTTTGCCGAGCGCAAGCGGCTGTTCGGGATGGCCCGCTCCTCGTGGGCCGATTACGACGAAGGAAAGATCTCGAAAGGCGGCGGCGTTTTCTCGCGGAAGAATAAGCGGATAACGCTCTCGCAGGAAGCACGCGAAGCGATCGGTTTTGACAAGGAGAGCGGCACGCCACCGGAGATCATCTCCGCCATCCTCAAGAGCCCGGCCGATCTTCTCTGGTTCGGTGGCATCGGGACCTATATCCGAGCAGCCACCGAATCCAATTCGGACGTCGGCGACCGTGCGAACGATGCCGTACGCGTTACCGCGCCGGAGGTTCGGGCGAAGGTTGTGGGCGAGGGTGCCAATCTTGGCGTCACCCAACGCGGGCGGATCGAGTTCGCCCGGAGCGGCGGACGGATCAATTCTGACGCGATCGACAACTCTGCCGGCGTCAACACATCCGACGTCGAGGTGAACATCAAGATCGCGCTGAAATCGGCAATGGAGGAGGGGCGGCTCGATCGGGACGCCCGCAACACGCTTCTCGCGTCGATGACGGAGAACGTCTCCCGGCTCGTCCTCGTCAACAATTACGAGCAGACGCTGGCGATCTCGCTCGATGCGCGGAAAGGCAATGCGATCCTGCCGTTGCAGTCGCGCTTCATGGCCGCGCTCGAAGAGACCGGCGATCTCGACAGAGCGGTCGAAGTGCTGCCTGCGGATGGGGCAATCGCCGATCTGAAGGCGACCGGCGGCGGTTTGGCCCGGCCCGAAGTTGCGGTGCTGCTCGCCTATTCCAAGCTGACGCTGTTCGACCAGCTGGTCGACAGCGACCTGCCGGACGATCCCTATCTGGAGGATCGGCTGCACGACTACTTCCCCGGCCCGATGCGTCGCGATTTCGCGCGGGATATCGAGAGCCACCGGCTGAAGCGTGAAATCGTCGCGACGATCCTGTCGAACGAGCTTGCCAATCGCTGCGGGCCGACATTCCTCACTGTGATCCGCGAGGCGACGGGGGCCTCGCCATCGCGGATCGTCCGCAGCTTCGTCGCCTCCCATGACGGGCTCAATGTCGCAGCGCTCACCGACAGGATCGATGCGCTCGATACGAAGATCGACGGCGAGCTGCAGAACGATCTCTACGAGGCCGTTGCGGCGTTCCTGCGCCGGTCAACCCGTTGGTTCGTGCGCAACGAGACCTTCTCCAGTGGTCTGACCGGTGTCGTGGTCGAATGCCGCAATGCACTGGAGCAGCTGAAGCCGAAATTGCTCGATCTCGCCTCGGACGCCTCCCGCGCCGATACGAAGGCGAGCGCCGAAGCCTGGGCCGCGAACGGCGTACCGCAGGATCTGTCCGAGGATCTGGCGGCCCTGCCGCTCGTTGCACTGGTGCCGGACATCGCCTCTGTTTCACGTGAAACATCGAAGCCGCCGGAAGCGGTGATGGCGACTTATTTCGGCATGACCGAGCGTTTCGAGATCGGACGACTGGAGTCGGCAATCTTCGGAATCGAAGCGGCGGACTACTACGAAATTCTGGCACTCGACCGGTCGGGCAGTCAGATTGCGGAGGCACGTCGAAAACTGACTGAGACTGCGCTCAAGAGCTATGGCGATGCGGACAATCCCGTCACGGCGTGGAGCGAAGATCAGGGGGACCATGCAAAACGGATCGGCAACCAGATCCGCACGCTGACGGGCAGCGGCGAGGCTTCCGTCCCACGCCTAACGGTAGCCGCAGGCCTCCTCGCCGATCTCGCCGGCTGAGCGGCAATCGCGAAAGAGGGGCACCGCAAGACCATGCGATGCCCCTTGAGCGTCCGATGGTTCGAGCGACCGTGATGGGAAACGCCGCGGAAGTCGTTGACCACGAGCGTTGCCTTCGTGGATCACCGCGCGATCGAACCATGATGGCGTGTGAGCTTCGACCGCCAGTGACCCCCAGCGAGGGTGCCTACTTCTTCTTCCCGTCCTGGCTCTTTGCGAACTTTGCCGGCGTTGCGACCGCAGCCGGCTCGGGTTTCACAGCTTTCTTGTCGGCTTTAGGTTTGCGGATTTCCTTGTTCCCGCGCATCTGTCCTTTGGCCATAATGGACCTTCTTTCGAGTGCAATTCCGAGGAGAAGTCAGGCGGTTCGTCCGAAATTGCGCAAAAGGACGAAGGGTCTCGAGAGCTGATAAGCTCGGTGCGAAGTTTATCACCGTCATTCGGGTCAGGATTGCAATTCCACGTGAAGCCACTCAGATGCGGGACTGCGGCCCATAACAGTCAGGATATGCGTAGACCCCGGCCTTTTAGACATTCGGCGGGTACCAAATCGATCAAAAGCGTATAGCGCTCAGACCTGATCGGCTGACGTCGGTGACATGCGGCCGAAGGAGAAATTGACGTTGAAGCTCGGCGCCATCCACATTCATCCGGTGAAGGGCGGACGCTCGCTTGGTCTCGAATCTGCCGAACTCCATCGCGAAGGCCTCGCCCGGGACCGGCGCTGGATGCTGATCGACGCGGACGGGCGCTTCCAGTCCCAGCGCGATCTGCCCGCGCTTGCCCGGCTCGACGCCGAGCCGACCGAGGACGGCCTGATCCTAACCTTCGGTGAGGAGGCGGAACGCTTCGTACCGTTTCCGGACGGATCAGAGCGCGTCGATGCCCGGTTGTGGCAGAACGAACTCGATGTGGCGCTCGCGGGCGAGGAAACGAACAACGCGCTCTCGCGCTGGTTCGGCGAGGATGTGCGGTTGATCTACCAGGACCGGATCGACCGGCAGGCGGACATGGACTTCGCTCCGGCCGAGAGCCCGGTTTCGCTGGCGGACGGCTATCCGCTACTGATCGCCACCACGGACTCCTTACGCGACCTCAATTCGCGGCTCGTCTACGACGGCGAAGAGCCGGTCCCCATGGGTCGCTTTCGGCCCAATCTCGTGATCGACGACAGCGGGCCCTGGCGAGAGGACACGTGGAGGACGATCCGCATCGGCGGCGTTACCCTCGATCTCGTCAAGCCCTGTGCGCGCTGCAAGGTGACGACGATCGACCAGCTGGACGGCGTGGTGACAGGCGAACAACCACTTCAAATCCTGCGAGAGACGCGGTTTTCCGCCGACCGCCGCGTCCCCGGCGTTCTCTTCGGCTGGAACGCGGTCCCACGGGGCGAAGGGCGGCTTGATGTCGGCGATCGAGTGGAGGTGTTGGAGCATCGGGACGGGGAAGTGGTACGCGGCTGAGGCCGGCCCGGCCCGTCGACAGCCCACGTTCAGACCGGGAACAACGAATTTAGTATGATCTATTGCGAGGTTCGAGTGCATCATCGCGATTGATTCTGCGCTGACTCCGATCGGGCCCCGCCACTCAGTGGGGCGGGTTCCAGCTGACGGACGAGAAAGGAGCAACGCGAGCGGTTGCTCGAAGCGCTCGCAACGCGTGGCATCGCCCGTAATCCTCATCTTGCGCTTGAACGCGTCGGAAAGCGCGGTTTGGAACGCGTGCAAACGGCTGGGAAACCCGATTCCAGCGCTCTTGCCGAGTGCCATCGAAAACCCCTAGAGAACCACCCGAAAGATGGCTCCGAACGCGCGATGCATGCGAGCCCGTCCCCCCTTACCGAAGGAAATCAAACGTGTCCGACATCATCATGCGCACTGGCGAGGCGACGGTTCTCGCCGCAGAGGGGCAGGCGACAGACGCCATGCCCGAAATCGTCATCGGTTCGCTCTCGGGACCCGTGGGTCATGCCTTTGCCGGCATGCTTGGCCAGACCGTCGGCCATACGCGGATGTTCGTCGTGCGAGACCTGAATCAAATGGTTCGCCCGGCGACGATGATGACCACCAAGGCGACGATCCATTCGGAGGCCTATGTCGAGCTTCTCGGCGGCGTCGTGCAGGCGGCGACCGGCGATGCGATCGTCGACTGCGTGATCGAGGGCGTGATCCCGAAGGCCATTGTCGACGACATCTGCATGATCGTGACGATCTGGCTCGACCCACGCTGCGCCGAGGACGAGAACCTCGACAAGTCCGATCTTTACCGAACGAATTACGAGGCGACAAAGCTCGCAATCGCCCGCGCGATGAAGGGAGAGCCGTCGATCGACACGCTTATCGAGAACCGCAAGACGGTGAAGCACTACGCACTCGATGGTGTCGTCGATTACTGACGCGCCTTTCGAAATAGTATTGAAGAACGCAAACAGGTCTTGATTTGCCGTCTTATTAAGCCGGCAAACGGATGAGGGCGCGGAGACCGCCCAACCGGCTCTCCGAGAGCAGAATGTCGCCGCCATGGCCACGGGCAATGTCGCGGGCTATGGCTAGGCCGAGGCCGGTGCCGCCGGCATCGATATTGCGGGCGTCGTCGAGCCGGACAAAGGGCTTGAACACTTCCTCGCGCTTGTCCGGCGGGATGCCCGGTCCGTCGTCCTCGACTTCCAGGGTCAGCCACCGGCCCTGGTGATTAGCGGTGACGGCTACCTTGTCAGCATAGCGAAGCGCGTTGCCGACGACGTTCGTGACCATGCGCTGGAACGAGTCGGGTCTGACGGTCAGCCGCGGATCGCCGTCGATCCTGATTGTCAGCCGTTTCTTCTTCATCTGCGCCTCGCTTCGGAGGCGGTCGAGCACCTCCTCGATATCGACCTCCCCAACATCCTCGTTGGCCTCGTCCTTGGCAAAGGCGAGATAACCTTCGAGCATGCGTTGCATCTCGTCGATGTCGGCGTTCAACTCCTTGGCATCCTCACCCTCGCCGAGGAAGGATATCTGCAGACGGAAACGGGTGAGAATGGTCCTCAGATCGTGGCTGACACCGTTCAGCATCTGCGTGCGCTGTTCGAGCTGGCGTTCGATCCGGTCACGCATCTGAATGAAGGCGATCGAGGCGCGGCGGACCTCCGAGGCGCCACGCGGCCGGAAATCGGGCGGCAGAGGCTGGCCGCGGCCGAAGCCCTCGGCAGCCGCCGCGAGGTTCTGGATAGGCCGGATCTGGTTGCGCAGGAAGAGGATGGCGATCAGCAGGAGAACCAGCGACGTGATCACCATCCACACGATGAAAATGTGGGTGTTCGAAGCATAGGCAGAATTGCGCGGTGCGAAGACGCGCAGGATCTTGTCGTCGAGCTGGATTCGCACCTCCACGATCTTGGAATCACCGACAGTGTCGATCCAGAACGGGCGGCCAATCTGGTCGCGGATCTCGCTCGAGAGGATGCTGTCGAGGATGTTGAAGAAGGGTTTTGGCGCCGGTGGCGGCAGAGGTCCAAGCGGCAGGATCGAGGCGTTGAGGTCAAGATCCCGCCGGGCGATGCGCATGGCTATCTGATCGCCCTCTTCGCCTGGAATTTCCCGGACCATCTCGACGACCGCTGCGATGTCGCGCACCACAGCTTCGGACAGACGCCGGGTCACCAGCGCCCAGTGCCGCTCCATGAAGACGATTGTGACGACGCACTGCAGAATCACCATCGGTGCGATGATGATGATCAGGGAGCGGGCATAGAGGCTTTTCGGCGTATAACGCGCGAAAAAGCGCGGGATCGGCCTCAAAGGCCCGCGCCAGATGTCGATGCGCGAGGGGACCGGAACGCGCCGCAGCCACTGCCAGCCCCAGACGTCGGGCCAGCGCCGCATCCAGTCGCGCGAGAATCGGACGGCACGTGCGAAACCGTTCGCGGTGTCAATGCGGCTCTTACGGATGCGCTCGATGAAGGTCATGGGGGCGAGCCCCTCAATCGATGTTCAGACGATAACCGACGCCGCGCACGGTCTGCAGCCAGAGCGGATTGCCGGGATCGGGTTCGATTTTCCGCCGCAGCCGGTTGATCTGAACATCGATGGTGCGCTCGCCGATCTCGTTCTCCTCGCCGAGCAGATCGAGGCGCGGCACCGTCTCGCCCGGCTTTGCTGCGAACTGCGCCATGATATCCTGCTCGCGGTCCGTCAGACGGACGATCTCGCCGCCGCGCTTCAGCTCGCGCCGTGACAGGTTGAAGGCGAAGGGACCGAAGCAGACGGTCTCGATCGTTACCGGCGTCTGGCCGGCGCCGCGCTTTAAGATGTTGTTGAGCCGCAGAAGCAGCTCGCGCGGATCGAAAGGCTTGGCGAGATAGTCGTCGACGCCGGCTTCCAGCCCCTCAATGCGCGAGTCGATCTCCGAACGGGCCGTCAGCATGAGGATCGGGCAGTCGCGCGTCTGGCGCAGGGAGCGGACGAGATCGAGGCCGTTCTCGCCGGGCATCATCACGTCGACGATCATCAGGTCGAAATCGAGACCGCCGAGGATCCGTCGGGCTTCGGCAGCGTCGGAGGCGGTCGAAACTCGGAAGCGCTTGCTGGTCAGGAAGCGCGAAAGCAGCGAGCGGATGCGACGGTCGTCGTCGACGATAAGGATATGCGCGGCGCCGTCGTCGACCCGTTCATGCTCGAGGGTTTGTGCATCGCTCATGCGAGGGGTCCTTCGTTCCAGACGCGGGTCTCGAGCCAGGTGCGGGCCGGCGGCTCGCTGCCCCCGAGAAGGGCGAGGAAGTGGGCGACGGCGCCCGCGCCCTCCGGTCCGATCTTCACGATGGCCGCGTCGAGGCGCCTTGCCTGTTGCCGCGAGAGTTCGAGGGTCAGTTCGCGGCCCTTCGGCGTTGGGTAAAGGCGCCGCTGCCGCCGGTCTTCCTCACCCGGAAGCTGGGCGACGAACCCCTCGTCGATAAGTTGGCGCAGCACTCGCGAAAGCGACTGCTTGGTAATCTTCAAAAGATCCAGAATCTCGGCGATCGAGATCCCGGGCGAGCGGTTCACGAAGTGGAGGATGCGGTGATGCGCGCGGCCGAAGCCATAGGCCGCAAGGATCGCATCCGCGTCCGCCGTGAATTGGCGATATGCGAAGAACATCAGTTCGATGAAACGGAAGTCGACCGCGCCGAGGGTTTCCAGAGGCTCGGCGACGATGGCGTCCGCCTGCTCAAGCTTTGATCCGTTTGCAACAGGATTGTTCATGAAATAGGTCAGCACTATTGACGCATTTTTCGGACCACGTTACACATTTGCGCAAGCGTTGGAAACTGCGGTGCCTTATGGCTCGGCAGCGTGTCGATACGATGGTGACGGACCATGGTGGGCCGATCGGCGGAATTCGATCCCCGGTCATTTGCAGCAGGGCTTCCATTGACCCCGCCGCCGGCATTTCCACGGGGGCAGATGTGCTGAGCCGAAACGGCGGGCTTCTTGACGATTTTGCGAGATTGCGTTCCGAAGATCGGGCGCCGGAGGACTTCAGACCATGAGCAGCGTTCCATTCGACCAGCTCGAGGGCGAAATCTGGATGAACGGCGCCTTCGTGCCGTGGAAGGATGCCAAAATCCATGTGCTCACCCATGGTCTTCACTATGCGAGTTCGGTCTTTGAGGGCGAGCGGGCCTATGGCGGTGAAGTGTTCAAGCTGCGCGAGCACACCGATCGGCTGATCGAGTCGGCTCGCATCCTCGGCTTCAAAATCCCGTACGGCGCAGAGGAAATCGACGCGGCGACGAACGAACTTCTGAAGCGGCAGGACTTCACGGACGCCTATGTTCGCCCGGTCGCATGGCGTGGCTCTGAAATGATGGGCGTCTCGGCACAGAAGAACCGCATCAACGTCGCGATCGCCGCTTGGCTATGGCCGAGCTATTTCGATCCCGATCAGCGGATGAAAGGTATCCGGCTCGATCTTGCCGAATACCGGCGACCCGACCCGATGACGGCCCCCTCGCGGGCCAAGGCGGCCGGCCTCTACATGATCTGCACGATATCCAAGCATGCGGCTGAGGCGAAGGGTTATGCGGACGCGATGATGCTCGACTGGCGCGGCCGGGTGGCCGAGGCGACCGGTGCCAACATCTTCTTCGTCAAGGATGGCGTCATCCACACGCCGGACCCGGACTGCTTCCTCAATGGCATTACCCGACAGACGGTGATCCAGCTTGCACGCAGGCGCGGCTTCGAGGTGGTCGAGCGCGCGATCATGCCGGACGAGCTCAACGGCTTCTCCGAGTGCTTCATCTGCGGAACGGCTGCGGAAGTGACGCCGGTCGCGGAGATCGCGGACTGGCGGTTCACGCCGGGCGGAATCACCCGCCGACTGGTGGAAGACTATTCGGCCGAGGTCCAGCCGAAACGCGCGGCAGCTGAATAGGTGCTACGCTTGCTGGATCCGATATCACGCGCCTGAGTCAGCATTCTGGCGGCGAAGCAGCGCCTTCGCACCGCGACGCGGTCCATACGCATCGAGTTTTTCCGTTGATACTGATGGTCGGTCACGGATCGTGAACAGGTGCGCTTGCTGCGCGCTCAGCGTTCCCAACTTTAATGGCGATCCCGCCCAGAGGCTCGCGCATTTGGCAAGAATCCGCCGATGTGGAAGCCGGCTCCTCAGTCGGCGATCATCATCGCGGTTGCGCCGCCAGCGGCATCGGCCGCGCGGTAGAGGGCATGAACATCGTCCGATTTGGAGAATGGACCGGTCCGACGGGACTCCGTCTCCGCGGGCAGGTCGGGAACAAGAGGAGCTTCGACCGTTTCCGGCGCCGTGTCGGTCGCGCGTTCAAGGACGCGGTTGCGAAGAAAAGACAAAGTCATCGCGTTTCTAGACGTCCTGTTTTACAGAAGACAGAAGGAAAATACGCCAATTTAGCGTGCGTTCTCCCATCATCTAAAGATTATCTTTAGTTTCCGTTGAGAGTCAATTCGCTTTCGCCTCATTTCCGCCCGATTGGACGCAATTGGCAAAAAACGTCGTCGTCGCTGGCCAGTCCGAGAAGACGCCCCTTACGCCTATGTCGTTCGCGAACACGTCGAGCAGCTTGAGCACGTCGGCATCGGAAGACGTCACGTCGGCGATCGACTGATAGTACCAGCCACCACCTTCGGTAAGTGGCCCGGAGCGCTCCAGCGACCACGCAATGATATCGAGGCCAGCTTCTTTAGCCGCCTCGGCATAGGGTGAAGGAACGGTTTCTCCGTTCTCGGTGGTGACCAACATCCAGAGCGGCGGTGCGATGATCTGTACGCCGTCGTCGGCAAGCGACTGCATCGTCGGCTCGAACGTATCCGGCTGCATCGGGTCGAAGCCCTCGAGCGTCTCGTAGCGATCGTCGAGGAAGACGGCCTGTTGGCCGAATTCTGGGAACTCAGCGATCCAGAATTTGACGTCTTCGAGATTGAAGGACTGGGGATAGACGTCGCTCGGCGGGACGCCTGCATCGATATAGTCCTGGATCATCTGCCGGGCGTAATCGGCCTGGCTGTACTCTCCCTCATAGGGCATCTCGACCTCGGGGCCCTTCAACTCCGGCGTGAACTTGCGGCCGAGCGACTTGATGAGTTCGATCGACTCGGCATGCGTCATGAGTGTGCCCGGCGAATAGAGCGTCGTGCGCCATTCCGCGAGACCGTCCTGATAGTCTTCGGCGGTCTCGGCGGCCGGGTCGAAGGAATCCATCTTGGCGCTCAGCGTCTGAAATTCGGCGAGCGTCAGGTCCGAAGTACAGCATTTCGCCTGCGCCTCCTCCCCTTCGCCCGAGCCAGTCGCTGCCGCGAAGGGCGTCGTACATTTTGCGGCGAGTTCCGGTCGCGTCAGGATATCCGTCGTCGTGTGCAGATCGCACTGGGCGTGGCGGCAGACGAGCTCGCGGTCCTTTGTAAAGGCGACGTCGCATTCGATGATCCCGGCGCCCTGACGGGCGGCTGCGACATAGGACTCGCGGGTGTGTTCAGGAAACTGAAGTGGGGCGCCGCGATGGCCGATCGACCAGTCGTTCGCCTCCATCGGTTGGCCGAGACAGGCAGATAACTGCGTCTTCAGCTCGCCATCTTCGAGTTGATCGACGAGGTAGCCGGGCCGCGAGCCGATTTCCGCCGAGGTCGGCATCGTGTTGTCGCCTGCTGCCGTCTGCTCCTGCGCCAACCCCGGCTGGACATGGGCGAGACTGGAAAAGGCGGCGAGGGCAAGAGCGGCGCGCATGAAGACCTCCCGAGCTGATGCGGTACCTGCGTCAGCTGGAATAGATAGAGGAGTTTTACGACAGCGGAACGACACAGCGCTCACGCTTAAGTGCGCGAGGCTCGCGCATTACTTCCATGGCGAGGCTGCCAAGAACTCTTGCCGGAGCGGGCACTGCCGCCAATTCACCCTGCGGTAACAAACAGTTCGCGAAGGGTAGCGAGGGATGGCGACAAGCGATCAAGCGGCTGGAGCGGATCAGGACGTTTCAAGTGAAACTGCCGGAGAGGGTGCGACAGGCTCGCTGAAACTCCTGCCAATGTTGATTGGCCTTGGCGTCTTCGTCGTCCTTCTCATCCTCCCTCCGCCGGAGGGTCTCGCAATCGAAGCCTGGCGCGTGGTGGCAGTGGCGAGCCTGATGATCGTCTGGTGGATCACCGAGGCAATCCCGGTGCCGGCAACGGCTCTTGTGCCTCTCGTCCTGTTTCCACTCACTGGCGCGACCTCGATGGACGATGCAGCCGCGCCCTACGCTGATCCAACCATCTTCCTTTTCATGGGCGGCTTCATGCTGGCCGGCGCCATGGAACGATGGAACCTCCACCGGCGGATCGCGCTCAACATCGTCTCGCGTACGGGCTCGCGCCAGCACCATATCGTCGGCGGCTTCATGCTGGCTACCGCCTTTCTCTCGATGTGGGTCTCCAATACCGCGACGACGGTGATGATGCTCCCGATCGCGCTTTCGGTCGTCGGGCTGGTGGGCGACGAGACCGGGAATGCGGCCGATGCGAAGAAATTCGCCCTCGCGCTCTTACTGGGCGTAGCCTATTCCGCGTCCATAGGCGGCGTCGCGACCCTCATCGGCACCCCGCCGAATGCGCTGCTCGCCGGGACGCTCAGCCAGAATTACGGCTACGATCTAGGCTTCGGCCGCTGGATGCTGATCGGCTTGCCGGTGGCGATCCTGATGCTTGGCATATCCTGGTTCCTGCTCACGCAGTTCGCGATCGGCCTGAAGAAGGACGAGATCGAGGGTGCCCAGGAGGTGATCAAGAGGGAACTGATCGGGCTCGGCTCGATGTCGCGCGCCGAGACGATCGTCGGCGCCGTTTTCGCCGGCGCAGCGGTTCTGTGGATCCTGCGTTCCTGGCTGCAGAACTTCGTCCCGGAACTCGACGATGCGGCGATCGCCATCGGCGCCGCATTGCTACTCTTCGTCATTCCAACCTCCGAGAAGGACGGAGACGGGACGCGGATCGGGTTGCTCGACTGGAAAACGGCCGCGAAACTCCCCTGGGGTGTTCTCATCCTTTTCGGGGGTGGGCTCAGCCTCGCGGCTGCGGTGACCGAAACCGGTCTCGACGAGTGGATCGGCTCGGCGATCGGCTCATTCGCCGGCACGCTGACCTTGATCGTCCTCGTTCTTGTGGTTGCTTCGATCATGCTGATGCTGACCGAGTTCACCTCGAACACTGCGACCGCGGCGACTTTCCTGCCGCTTCTCGCCGCGCTCTCCCAGAACATTGGTGAAAACCCGCTGATGCTGGCGGTTCCGGCGGCGCTTTCGGCTTCGATGGCTTTCATGATGCCGGTGGCGACCCCGCCTAACGCGCTGGTCTTTTCATCCGGCCACGTCACGATCCCGCAGATGGTCCGCTACGGCGCGTGGCACAATCTCGCTGCGCTGATCGTGGTCTCCACCATCGGATATCTCGTGCTGACGACGCTCTTCGGGGTGACGGTCGGCGAAATGCCGGATTGGGCGAGCGGCACCGGCAACTAGAGTCCGAACCGCCTGACGCTGTCTCATCCGACGAGCCGTGCATTGCTGCAGAGAACATCTTCGATCTTCACGTCGATCTCGCCGAGGCCAACTCCCGCGAGATCGAGAAGATCTGCAAGAAGATCGTCGAGCGGTGCCGCGACGTCGGTCAGCCTGTCGCGTACGGAGTTCGTCAACGAGCCGCTCGACACCCCGATCATAGCGGTTCGAACCGTAAGTCTGGTCTGGCCGAAGAGGCTTGCCAGCGGACTGGAGACGAACGATGTCGTACGCGCCGTCTTGAGGGTACCCGCCGCAATTTCACGGCCCGTGAATGTGACGAGCACCGGCTTGGTATCCGCCAATGAGAGATTGCCGCGGGCATCCACTCTGGCAAGGAGTGCCTTGGCAATCTCCGCATGAGCCAGCTGGTCACCCATGGCGATGTCGCGGAGGTCTTTTGTCCATCGCCCAATCGAAAGCCGGGCGATACCCGGTGTCACCGCGAGAGTGACGGACGTTTCAAGCGGATCGGCCGCGCAGGCGACCGAAGCGACCTCGGCCCGACCGCCTGCAACGATCGCCTCGAGGGGGAGGTCGACGCCGATGCCGAGCGCCGCGAGGAGCTCGACCGTTGCGGCGCGCAGGCGCAGGCGTGCCTGACCGGTCTCGATGCCCTCGCCGATCCCTGCGACTGCGAGCGAGGGGCTCGACTTCATCGGCTCGCCTACCATCAAGGACAGGTCGACATCCGCGATCAGCGGCAGATTGAGACTGACATCCGTGCCCGAACCGTGAATCGTCTGCCTAACAGCCGCCTCGACAATATCGAGGGCGGACAGTTTCAGGTTCAAAAGCTCCGCGGTCTGGTTTCGTGAGATCGATACGCCATCCGGGCCAAGATTGATGAGATTCGAAACGGTAACCTTCGTCGTCAGTGAGAGAGAGCTTTGGGCCGCCTTCCGCATCGAGGCTGCGGCGACAGGTCTGCCATCCTTCCGAAGCGCCTCGGAGACGCGCATGAAGAGGGCGCTGGTCGATAGTTTGGCGCCGAATTGGCCCGCCACATCCGGTGTGCTGGAGCCATCTGCCGGAGCATTCTCGAAAAGGTCTCCAAGGCGGACCTGCGCATCAATCAGATTGTTGTAGTCGAGTGCGGTCAACGAGAGTTCTGCGCCGACGATCTCCCGCAGCACGGCGTTGAGGACCGGGGGATCGACTTTCATGAGCCGGCTCCCAGCCTGAAAGACGACCTGCGCATTGAGCGAGGCGTCTGCGCTGGCGGACAGCTCGACTCCGTTGACGCCGAGCACACGTGCCAACGTATAATGATGTGGTTTTCTTGCTTCGACACGGACCACCGAAACTGCGCTCGAACCCTCAGGTCGGAAACGTTCGTCGCGGTTCCGGTCCGGTTCGTATGAGCCGAAGACGACGTCGAAGGTTGCGTCCTTTTGCGAAGATGCGGCGAAGACTTTCGCTGCGATCGCTTCGGCATCATGCGGATGGCGGATGGCAGCCAAGGCCGCGGCATCAGTCGCGGCCTGAAGGGAGCGGCGTTCCAAATAAGCAAGACCGAGATCGGTCGCAAAACCGCCGAAGCCAAGAATGAGCGGGAGGAGCAGCGCGAAACTGACCGCAATGTTGCCGCGATCGGAACCGGAGATGAATGCGGACAGCGATCTGATCATGGCAGCAGCACCGTCGCCGAGCGCTTCAGGGAATCGAAGCGACCGAGGGGCTCGGTCACGATCGTGGGAAGCCTGCTCTTCGATACGTCGTAAGCGACGCTGACCGTCAGCCACTCGCCGTCTTCCTCGATTTCGAAAGTCAGCAGATCATCGTTGATCAACGCGTATTGCTGCGAGGCATCGCGCAAAGCGTCGCCGACCAGCAGCCGTCGTTCCTCTGCATTGTGACCAACCATGGCATAGCGGCTCGCATCGGCGGACATTGCCTGCAGCGAGTGTGACAGCCCGATATAGATGCCGAAGAAAGCCGCAGCGAAGGTGATGAAGAGGAACAGGGGAAGGACAAGTGCGAACTCGATCCCAGCAACACCTGCGGTCGCATCGCGAAATGACGGCGAGGACAACGTCTTTCGGCTGCAGGGGCATAGCAAGCCAGATAGGTGTTGCCTGCCAAGAATAGGGGCGCTGGACGTCGAGGGGCGATACGAGGGTGTCTGACGGGGCATTCAGAGCTGACCTTTGGTCGAGTGAAACCGTAAGCCAATCAAACAAAACTCGGACTAAGAAAACGTAACCTAGGCTTATTATAAGCGTTCAAATCTATTATCACAGGTAAGTTACCCGGTCCCGTTCCAATGGGCCTTCTCGCAACTTTGTCTCGTTCACTGGAGGAGTTCGGAAAGGCCGATGGTCGCTCCGGCAACGGCGGCGTATCGTGCAGTTTTGCCAGCAGCGACGAGGATCGTGAAGGTAGCGAGATGTACACGCAGGAAGCCGGCCGCGAGCGTGAGTGCATCACCGCCGAAGGGCCACCAAGCAAAAAGGAGCATCCATACGCCATAGCGTCGAAAGACCGTTTGAGCCTTGAGAAGAGCGGGCTTCGGAAGCGGAAACCAGCGTCTGTCGGCATAACGTGCGAGATACCGACCCATCGCCCAGTTGACCACCGAGCCGAGCGTATTGCCGGTGCTGGCGACCAGGACAGCCGTGACTGGATCGACAACCGTTTCGGTAAGGGTTGCGACCAAAACGACTTCGGAAGCGCCAGGCAGGATCGTGGCCGCGAGGAAGGCGCTCCAGAAGAGCCCGGCCAGAATGGCAATATCCGTCATCTGCGAGCGATAGCCGTCTTCCGCCGATCCGAAAAGATGGAATCAGGTCTGCAGCCAAGCCTAGTGAAACGAAGCAGCCAAGATGTGCCGACGTCGTCTCATCTGATTTCTTCATCTCGGTGATTGAACGCACTGTCTGCCATCACCACATCATGCGGGAAATAAAGACGAGCACTCTCTGCGGGTCGACGATGCTTGGCGTCGTCGCCGATTTTCAAAAGGAACGGGATCACCATGACTTCACGCGCCCTTATTCGGCCGGCCTGGACGCCAGCAACGATCGCCCTGATGGTTGGCGGTTTCTTCGTGTTCTGGCCGCTCGGCCTGGCAGTTCTTGCCTATATTCTGTGGGGCGATCGGCTCGACGCGTTCAAGCGCGACGTCAATACATCGACCGACCGCTTCTTCGGCGGTCTGAAGCGGGCCGGTTTCGATGCGTCGTCCTTTGGTGGGCAGCGTACCGGCAATGTCGCTTTCGACGACTGGCGCGACGCCGAGCTGAAGCGCCTCGACGAGGAACGACGCAAGCTGCACGAGGCTTCGGCCGAATTCGAAGCTTATGCTCGCGAACTGCGGCGAGCAAAGGATCAGGAAGAGTTCGATCGCTTCATGCGTGATCGTCGTTCACGCGGGACCCGCAAAGACGAGGGTCCGGTGGTCGATGGCCACCCAGCTTGATGGCGGTCTCTTGCGGCTGACCTGAGTTGGTCGCGATGAGTTGCTCAAGTGAAGGCGGTGCCTTGCGGCGCCGCCTTTTTCTTTGCGCAACTGCAGACCACGATGGAAACGCCGGCGAACAAACCGGCCGAGCGAATGGCGTCGCCATGAGAGCGACTCGATTGTCGTATCATGTGTCACCGAACGGACGAATCATTCTCGACTTGAGACCCATGCCGCTCAAACTCCGTAGTCTCTATCGGCGTCCCGACGCATTTCCCATGCCGGATTTCGTGGAGGCCGGAGGAAGGCAGGTGCCGGTTACGGTACGCGAAAACGCCCGCGCCAAACGGCTGATCCTGCGTGTCGCACCAGACGGCGGAGTTATCGTCACGGTCCCGCCGCGGACGCGGAAGAAGGTGCTGTCCGATTTCATCACGCGGCATCGCGACTGGATCGCGGAGCGGGCAGGGGGTGCAGCAGCGCCGGTCACGGTCGCTGACGGCTGCACGATTCCCATTCGCGGCGCGGCTATCCGGCTCGTACATTGTGGCGGGCGGAGAGTTACGCGTCTCGATACCGATTCGCGTGAACTGTCGATCGGCGGAATGCCGGAGCACTTCAGCCGGCGGGTGAAGGACTTCCTACGCAAGGAAGCCAAAGTCGATCTGACGGCGGCGGTTTCAAACCACGCCGTGCGTGTCGGATTGAGCCCAAATGCGCTTTCGCTCAAGGATACGGTCAGCCGCTGGGGCTCCTGCACGTCCGATCGCCGCCTCTCGTTCTCTTGGCGGATCGTCATGGCGCCGCCCAATGTGCTCGACTATCTCGTGGCGCACGAAGTCGCTCATTTCAAAGAGATGAATCACTCGGCCGCGTTCTGGGCCCTCTGCCGCGATCTCTGCCCGGACATGGATGAGGGGCGAACCTGGCTCAAGGCAAACGGCGCATCCCTCCATCGCATCCGTTTCGACTGAGCGCGAGCGTCGACGTTTCACGTGAAACGCTCGCGGTTCAGTTTCCCGAGTAGTCCCGCTCCCCGAAGATCGCCGAGCCGACGCGGACGCTCGTAGCGCCGAATTGAATCGCGGTCTCGTAGTCACCGCTCATGCCCATGGAGAGCTTCTCGACGCCGGCCTCCCCCGCGAGCTTGGCGAGCAGTGCGAAGTGGGGGCCCGGGTTCTCGTCGACCGGCGGGATGCACATGAGACCCTCGATCGTCAGGCCGTGTTCGGAGCGGCAACGCTCGACGAAGGCGACGGCCTCCTTCGGCAGGATGCCCGCTTTCTGTTCTTCTTCTCCGGTGTTCACCTGAACATAAAGGCGTGGGTTTCGGCCCTGCTTTTCGACTTCCTTGGCGATTGCGCGTGCGATCTTTTCCCGGTCGACGCTTTCTATGACGTCGAAAAGTGCGACGGCATCGCCGGTCTTGTTGGACTGAAGGGGCCCCACGAGGCGCAGTTCGATATCAGGAAAGCGCTCGCGCAGCGTTGGCCATTTGGCTTGGCTTTCCTGTACCTTGTTCTCGCCGAATACCCGGTGCCCGGCTTCTAGCAGAGGCAGGATCTTGTCCTCGCCATGGGTCTTGGAAATTGCGACCAGGGCGACGCTGTCCGGCTTCCGACCGGCATCGGCCATCGCCTTCGCGATGGCGTTTTTTACGGCGTGATACTGGTCGGCGACGGCCATCGGGACGGCTCCTTCTGATTCTGAAAGGATCTGGGCATATATTGCAGGAGTGGATGCCCGACGAGAACGGGTATCCAGAGCCTAACTCAACACGGTGACCCGAATAACCACGGTTCAGTTGGCCGAGATTTCTTGACGCTCAGCGTGATGCTGAACGAGATCAGTTCCATCGTTATCAGTTCATCCTCGAGCGTGAAGCTGTCTCCTTCAGCCCTCGAACCGGTTTCTTGGCGAACGCAATTTGCCGGCAAGAATGATCACCAGCGCGAAGACTGGCTACGGTGACAACGCCACCAGGATACGGCAGCGGCGGCCCGAGACCGCGGTTTCGGTTGACGCTTTCGTCAAAGCCGTGTTGAACACCGGCATTCTTTTTCCGTCAATCTGGCCCTTCCGATACCCGAGCTATGACCATCGAACGATATAATCCGCGTGCCGTCGAACCTCGCTGGCAGACAGCTTGGGACGAGGCGGGTCTTTATGAGACGAAGACCGACGCGCCGGGCGAGAAATACTATGTGCTGGAGATGTTCCCCTATCCCTCGGGGCGCATTCACATGGGTCATGTGCGCAACTACACGATGGGCGACGTGGTGGCGCGCTACAAGCGGGCGCAAGGGTTCAACGTAATCCATCCGATGGGCTGGGACGCATTCGGAATGCCGGCGGAGAACGCGGCGATGCAGAACAAAGTGCATCCGGCAAAATGGACCTACGAGAACATCGCGTCCATGCGCACCCAGCTGAAGTCGATGGGGCTTTCGCTCGATTGGTCCAGGGAATTCGCGACCTGCGACGTCGAATATTATCATCGCCAGCAGATGCTCTTCCTCGACTTCCTCGATGCGGGACTCGCTTATCGCAAGAAGTCGAAGGTGAACTGGGACCCGGTCGACATGACCGTGCTCGCCAACGAACAGGTTGAGGACGGCCGCGGCTGGCGCTCGGGCGCGCTCGTCGAGCAGCGCGAACTGACCCAGTGGTTCTTCAAGATCACCGATTTCGCCGAGGATCTGCTCCAGGCGCTCGACCATCTGCCGAACTGGCCGGAAAAGGTCCGGCTGATGCAGAAGAACTGGATCGGCAAGTCGGAAGGCCTGATGGTCCGCTGGTCGCTGGCCGAGGGCGGCAAGCCCGAAGGCATCGACGAACTGACCGTCTTCACGACACGGCCCGACACGCTGTTCGGAGCCTCCTTCCTCGCGGTCGCGGCCGATCATCCGCTGGCGTTGAAGCTCGCCGAGAGCGACCCAAAACTCGCCGAATTCGCGGCTGAATGCCGGCGCTCGGGCACGAGCGCCGAGGCGCTGGAGACGGCCGAAAAGAAGGGCTACCAGACCGGCGTCGAGGCAGTGCATCCGTTCGATCCGAACTGGAAACTGCCGGTCTATGTCGCGAACTTCGTGCTGATGGACTACGGCACCGGCGCAATTTTCGGCTGCCCGGCACACGACCAGCGCGACCTCGACTTCGCGCGGAAATACGTGCTGCCGGTCAAGCCCGTGGTGCTGCCACCGAAGGAGGACCCAACGGTCTTTTCTATTTATTCCGAAGCTTATGATGGCGACGGCGTGCTGTTCAACTCCGGGTTCCTCGACGGCAAGACGCCGGACGAGGGTTTCGAGGCGGTCGCGAGCCGGCTCGAGAACGCCGACTTAGCCGGCAAACCCATAGCAGAGCGGAGGATCAATTTCCGCCTGCGCGACTGGGGCATTTCGCGCCAGCGCTACTGGGGCTGCCCGATCCCGGTCATCCATTGCGAAGCCTGCGGCGTCGTGCCGGAGAAACGGGAGAACCTGCCCGTCGAACTGCCTGAGGACATCGACTTCGAAAAGCCGGGCA
Source organism: Fulvimarina pelagi HTCC2506 (assembly GCF_000153705.1). Classification (GTDB taxonomy): domain Bacteria; phylum Pseudomonadota; class Alphaproteobacteria; order Rhizobiales; family Rhizobiaceae; genus Fulvimarina; species Fulvimarina pelagi. The sequence goes on along the minus strand of NZ_DS022272.1, from coordinate 2,972,468 downwards.
ATCCGCTCGATCGCCATCCGACCTGGCGGAAGACCTCCTGTCCGCAATGCGGCGCCGAGGCGCTGCGCGAGACGGATACGATGGACACCTTCGTCGACTCGTCCTGGTATTTCGCCCGCTTCACCGCTCCGCGCGCCGAGAATCCGACCGTACCGGACACTGCCAATCAGTGGCTGCCGGTCGATCAGTATATTGGCGGCATCGAGCACGCGATCCTGCATCTTCTCTATTCGCGCTTCTTCGTACGCGCCATGAAGACGACCGGGCATCTCGATCTGGGCGAGCCATTCAAGGGTTTGTTCACGCAGGGCATGGTCGTCCACGAGACCTACAAGGACGGCCGCGAATGGGTGCCGCCGGCTGATGTGAACATCTTCGAGGAGAATGGAAAGCGCGTCGCGACCCGCATTTCCACCGGGGCCGAGATTGCTATCGGCGGCATCGAGAAGATGTCGAAGTCGAAGAAAAACGTGGTCGATCCGGAGGATATTATCGGCCGGTTCGGAGCCGATACCGCGCGCTGGTTCGTGCTCTCGGACTCTCCGCCCGATCGCGACGTAATCTGGACCGAGGCGGGCGCGGAGGGTGCCTTCCGCTTCGTCCAGCGTTTGTGGCGGCTCGTCAGCGAAGCCGCGCCGCACGTGGCCGGTACAGGTGCCGTGAGCGATCCCGAGGCGCAGCCGGGCCTCGATATCCGCAAGGCCGCGCATCGTGCGGCGCATGGCGTCCAAACCGACATTGAGCGACTCGGCTTCAACAAGGCGGTTGCGCGGATCCACGAACTCGTCAACGCGCTGGCCGGCCCCCTGTCCGAGATCGGCAAGGCGGATGCCAATACGAAGGCTGCCGCCGCTGCGGCGCTCGACATGCTCGTCCGACTGATCGCACCGATGATGCCGCACTTGGCGCAGGAATGCTGGACGCTCCTCGGGCACGAGGATTTTGTTTCCGCGCAGAGTTGGCCGGCGGTCGACGCGGGGCTCTTGCGCGACGACAGCGTCACACTTCCCTTGCAAATCAACGGAAAGAAGCGCGGCGACTTGACCGTCTTGGCCGAGGCCAGCAAAGCTGAAATCGAACAAGCAGCGCTCGCCGCCGAGGTCGTGCGGCAGGCGCTGAACGGCGGCGAACCCAAGCGGTTGGTCGTGGTGCCGGGGAGAATCGTGAATGTGGTCGTCTGATCGTTTCAAGCGCTGCGGCGTTGCGCTCGCTGTCGTCGCCGGCCTCAGCGCGTTCTCCGCCTGCACGGCGCGGCCGCTCTATGCCGATCTTTCCGCAGCCGATGGTGTTTCCGCATCTCGACTTGCGAGCCTGAGAGGGCGGATCGCGATCACCGAGGCGAACACCCGAACTACGCAGATCGTGCGCAACGAACTGCTCTCGCGTCTTAACGCGGGCGCGCGGGTCGCTGAGCCGCTCTACGCGGTCAGGCTGGACGCTACAGGGGTCGAACGCGGCATCTCGATTGAAACGGGCGGCGTTCCTCGTTCCGCGATCTACGATCTGACGGTGACCTACAGTCTCATCCGGCTTTCTGACGATCAAGTCATCGATAGTGGCAGGCGAGAGATCATCACCCCTTACGACCGCACATCGCAGCTTTATCAGGCCCAGCGCGCGCTGCTCGATGCCCGCGAACAGGCCGGCAAGGAGGCTGCAGCCCAGCTCGAAATCACGATCGCGACCGCCCTCCAGCAGGAAGGCTACTGATTTCGGTCAAGCCTGCCGCGGCTCGAAAGGTTCGTCATGGCTCAGAAGAAGGCCGGCGAGGTCGACGCCTTTCTGTCGCGGCCGGACTTTTCCTATCCGGTCATCCTCCTCTATGGGCCCGATCCGGGGCTCGTCTCCGAACGTGCGGCGACGATCGCGGGGCATTCGGGCATCGATCCGAGCGATCCCTTCGCAAGCGTCAGCCTGTCAGCCGACGAGCTCGAAAAGGATATCGGCCGCCTCTACGACGAGGCGCTGACGGTCTCGCTGTTCGGTGGCACGCGGCTGATCCGGGTGCGCGGCGCAGGCACCGGGAAGGTGCTGTCTGAAGCGGTAGCAACGCTTTCTGAAAAGAAACTCGAAGGCGCGATACTCATCGTCGAAGCCGGCGACTTGAAGAGAAACGCCGCACTGCGGTTGAGCGTCGAGAGGGCCAAATTCGCGATCGCCCTGCCATGCTATCAGGACGAGGGCCGAGCTCTCGACCGAATGATCGATGAGGAGTTTTCCCGCGCCGGTCTACAGATCGACCGCGAGGGGCGCGAAGAGCTGAAGAGCCGCCTGGGCGCGAACCGCATGGCCTCTCGCGGCGAGGTGGAGAAGCTCTGCGTCTATGCTTACGGCACCGAGCGCGTGACGGCCGACGACGTCGCGGCGATCGTCGGCGATGTCTCCGCCGATGCCGTCGACGAGGCGATCGACGCGACGATCAGCGGGGCGGTGAAGAAGCTGCCGGCGCTGATCGAGCGTTTGACGGATGCCGGCACGCCGATCTTCCAGCTTCAGCAGAACCTGCTTCGCACCATTCAGCAGCTGACGGCAATGCGCGAGATCGTGGAGCGCCAGGGCGAGCCGGTGAGCCGGGTCGTTGAGCGCCGCCGCCCGCACTTCAAACGTAAGGCTGCGCTGGAGACCGCACTCGCTTCTTGGCCGCTCGATGCGCTCGCCCGAACGGCACGGCGGATCGAGACCGACATTTTGCGCAGCCGCAAGGAAAACCAGATGGCGCTGACGATCACCCGCCAGATGATGCTATCGATCGCCGTCGAAGCGGCGAAGAACCGTAGGGGATAAGCCGGCTTACCCAGCACCCCGGAGCCATCCGGCCTCGTAGCGTGTCTCCTCGCATTCGGCAAAGCGGGCGAGGCGTTCGATCTCCTTGGAGAGTGCTTCCATGCGGCCTGCGGAGCGCCTGATGCCCTTCTCCGGCCAGAAGGCGCGGACGTTCAAAGTGCCGCTCGCGCGGTCGGCCTTCGTGTCGAGACGTCCGATGATGCGGTCGCCTTGAAGGACAGGGAAGACGTAATAGCCGTATTGCCGCTTGGGTTCGGGCACGAAGACTTCGATCCGGTAGAAGAAGCCGAACAAGCGTTCGGTGCGGTTTCGGTCGCGCAGCATCGGATCGAAGGGTGAGAGGATTTTCACCCGCGTCGCATTCGTCGGTATGTCGGAGATGGTGTCGAGAAGGCCGGGCCGCGCGATGTGGCGGCGCGATCGGCCGTCGGAGCCTTCGACATCGATCTCCTCCAAACGGTCGACATCCAACTCGCGCGCTACCCACGTCTTCGCTTCGGCTGGGCTGATCAGCTTCCAGAAGGCGGCGAGCTCGCCAGAGGTGGCAAAGCCAAGCCTGTCCAGGGCGGCGTTGCAGGACCAGTCGAGCGTCTCTTCGAGGCTGGCGGTCCCGCAGTTCGGATAGACGCGGGCAGCGAGATCGTAGATCTTGTTGAAATTCTCGCGCCGCGTAATCGCCAGCCTTCCGGTGCGCCAGAGGAACTCGAGCGCGGTCTTGGAGGGGTGCCATTCCCACCAACCCCCGCCCGAACGTTCTTCCTCGTGGCCGATATCGCCGACGCCTACAGGTCCCTCCGCCTCGATATGGCGGAGCGTCTCGTCGAGTTTGTCCTGAAATGCCGCGCCTCGCCACTCGATGAAGCGCTCAAGTAGCGCCGGATAGGTGCGCTCGAACTTCATCTTCCAATAGGGCAGGAAGTCCATCGGGATGACCGAGGCGTCATGAGTCCAGTGCTCGAAGACTGCCCGGTCGCGCTCCATCAGCAGTTTGAGCGCTTTCGGCTTGTAGCCGGGCTGCCGGGCTCGCAGGATCATGTGGTGGGCGCGCTCGACCGTGCGGATCGAGTCGAGCTGAACGAAGCCGAGATTGCGGATCAGAGCTCCAAGATCTGTTGTCTTGCCGGTGATGCCGGCAAGGAGATGCCGGTCGAGAAAAATCTGCCGTGCCGTTCGATTATCGAGAACCGGGATCGCCATCGCGTCTCCAAGGCTGTTCGGCCGCAGCCTTACCGATTGAACCCAGGCCGATTACGGCTCGTTGGGTACGAAATCCGCCTGCCTTTCAGATAAGGACTGGACCGCAGCTGATGCGGACCAGTCGCAAGACAAGGACATGCCTCATGGGCTTCACCAATTTCAGCCCGCTCGGCGTCGTTATCGCTGCCTTCGCCGCCTTTCTCTTCGGATTTTCCTGGCACCGGCTTTTCGAAAAGCCCTGGATGACTGCCACTGGCTATTCCAGCAAACCCGCCCTGAAGCCGGGGCCACTGGTGATCGTCTTCATCGCATACATCGTCATCGCCGGCATGCTGGCCGGGTTGACGGCCCACATCGGCAATGTCGGCGTATACGAAACCTTCGTGACCGGCATTCTCGTCTGGGCGGGCTTCGTGCTCGCGACGATGGTCGTCGACCATTCCTTCGAGGCCCGTTCCCGCAGGCTGACCTACATCAATGCGGGCCACTGGTTCGGTGTATTTCTGATCATGAGCGTGGTCATCGGGCTGCTTGGCGGTTGACGTCGCAATACGTCGATCGTGCTTGCTGCGCCTCACCCAGAGAGCAGACCGCATGGACAATCGCGCTCCGACGCAATGGTGACCTCGAAAACTACGGCCACGCCTATGTGCCGGAGCGTGATCTCTGGCGTGACCGAACGCTGCGACTTACGACGGATTGCCAGACGGCATCGAGAGTTTATGTCTTTGCGGAAGTGCATCGTGGGAACGTTCGCCGGATGCCGACGGGACTGGAACCTTCCGCATGAGGTTCCTCGGGCGTTCGAGGCTGCGTGCGAAGGGCAGAGCATTCGAAACTGGGAGGATGAACCGAATGACGATGATCGAAGTCAAGGACGAGTGGAAATCGCGCGCCAAGATCGACAAGGCGACCTATGACGAATGGTACAAGCAGTCGATCGACGATCCGGAAGGGTTCTGGAAGCAGCACGCCAAGCGCATCGACTGGATCAAGGAACCGACCAAGGTCAAGTCGATCAACTACACGTATCCCGACGTTTCGATTAAATGGTTCGAGGACGGCGAACTCAACGTCTGCTACAACTGTGTCGACCGGCATCTGAAGGACAAAGGCGATAAGACCGCTATCCTCTGGGAAGCTGACGAGCCGGGCAACGCACAGCACATCACCTTCCAGCAGCTACACGAGCACGTCTGCAAGTTCGCCAACGTCCTGAAAGAGCTCGGTGTTCAGAAGGGCGACCGCGTCGTCATCTATCTGCCGATGATCCCGCAGGCGGCCTACGCCATGCTTGCCTGCGCCCGAATAGGGGCTATCCATTCTGTGGTCTTCGCTGGCTTCTCGCCCGGCGCCTTGCGCGATCGCGTCAACGACTCGGAGGCCAAGGTCGTCATTACGGCGAATCATGCGCCGCGCGGCGGCAAAGCCACGCCGCTGAAGAAGAACACAGACAAGGCCTTCGAAGGCATCGAAGGCGACGTCAAATGCCTCGTCGTCAAGCGCACCGGCGACGACACACCTATGACCGACGGCCGCGACTTCTGGCTCCACGAGATGGAAGGCAAGGTCGGCAATGACTGCGATTGCGAACCGATGAACGCGGAAGATCCGCTCTTCATCCTTTACACCTCCGGATCGACCGGCAAGCCGAAGGGCGTCGTGCATACTTCGGGCGGCTACATCGTCTACACCTCGATGACGCACGAGTACGTTTTCGACTACCATCCGGGCGACATCTATTGGTGCACTGCGGACGTCGGCTGGATCACCGGGCACAGCTACATCGTCTACGGCCCGCTCGCCAACGGTGCTACGACGCTCGTATTCGAATCGACGCCGACCTATCCGGATGCCTCGCGGTGCTGGAAGGTTTGTGAGGAGCACAAGGTCAACCAGTTCTACACCGCGCCGACAGCGATCCGCGCCCTCATGGGTAAGGGCCGAAAGCATGTCGAGGGACATGACCTCTCCGCGCTGAAGATCCTCGGCACGGTCGGCGAGCCGATCAATCCGGAAGCCTGGAATTGGTATTACGAAGAGGTCGGCCATTCCAACGTGCCGATCGTCGACACCTATTGGCAGACCGAGACGGGCGGCATCCTGATCACGCCACTGCCGGGTGCAACGCCGCTGAAGCCGGGTGCCGCCTCCAAGCCTTTCTTCGGGGTCAAGCCTGTGATCCTCGAACCCCAGTCGGGCGAGGTTCTGGAAGGCAATGGCGTCGAAGGCGTGATCGCGATCACCGATTCCTGGCCCAGCCAGATGCGCACAGTCTACAAGGACCACGAGCGTTTCGTGAACACCTACTTCCAGCAATACAAAGGATATTATTTTACGGAAGACGGCGCGAAGCGCGACGAGGACGGCTATATCTGGATCACCGGCCGCGTCGACGACGTGATCAACGTCTCCGGCCACCGCATGGGTACGGCCGAAGTCGAGAGCGCGCTTGTCGCCCATAAGGCGGTTTCCGAGGCGGCGGTCGTCGGCTTCCCACACGATGTCAAAGGCCAGGGCATCTACTGCTATGTCACCCTCATGGAGGGCACCGAGCCAAGCGATGACCTGCGCGATGAGCTGATTAAGCATGTCCGTTCGGAGATCGGCCCGATCGCCAAGCCGGATGCTCTGCAGTTCGCGCCTGACATGCCGAAGACCCGCTCGGGCAAGATCATGCGCCGCATCCTGCGCAAGATTGCAGAGGACAAGCTCGACGAACTGGGCGATACCTCGACGCTCGCCGATCCGTCGGTCGTCGATCACTTGATCGAAAACCGCCAGAACAAGGGCGGCAAGGCTTCGAGCTGATTTAGATCTGGCCTCGTTTATTTCATTTAGAAGGCGGCCCTTCGGGACCGCCTTTTTGATGCCCTGCCTGCATTCGGCGTTGAACATCCTCGGCCATTTACCGATGCCTCTCGATGACTGATCGCGATTACCCCGAGACACCCGACGGCCGCTATTTCGTCGCAAAAGGCAGGCTCTGGCGAAAGACCGATCCGCGGCTTTCCGAAGAGGAACGGCAGGCAGCGGTTCGTGATCTCATGAAGGCGCGCCGGGCCGTGAAGAAGGCGGCTGGCGGCGAGGCGGAGCGCAATGCGCGGGATGCCGTCAATTCCGCGAAACGCCGCCTCGGAGAGCGCGGGCCAGTCTGGTGGGACGACGGTGCGCCGGACGAGACGCAGAAGGCGCCCTGGAACTCGTCCTATGCCGGCTGGTGGGAGGGTCTTGAGACAAAGGAGAACGGCGGCGGCTGACACCTTCGCAAAACTGCGCCGGCATTCTACTCCCGCTCGCAAACCTTGTTCGCTCGCGCAGGTAAAGATATGACCTCAGCGTCGACGTCATCCCGATGCCGTTGCTGCGATACAACAGGGCCAGGGTGACGAACTGAAGTGAAAATGCCCGTGGCGTTGCGGTTTGCGCGCCTGCCTAAGGAGTTTGGTGCCTTTTTGGCAACGTCGAAGCAAGCTTTCCTGCGTAGGTTTGGAGCTTGTCACCGTTTTGCCGTTGTCTTCGGGTGAAAACCGGGTGCTGCGGGTCTTGAGGATGACCTGCAAACTCCTATTGCCGGTCTCGATCGTGTGCCGCCATTCAATGAACGTTCAGGCGTTCGAGTGAAGATGGCCGGTCAGCGATTTGTTTCCGGCCGAGACATTGCGACCGCGCCCATGACGGGCCAGCCGACAAGGATCTGTAAATGACTTCATTCAAGACCATGCTGAAGGGACTGGGCATTGCTGCCGCCCTTTCGCTCGGCGCGACTTCCGCTTATGCGCAGCAGTGCGGCAACGGCCCCGGCGGCTTTGAGCAGTGGAAGCAGCAATTCGCAGGCGTCGCGCAGCAGAACGGCGTAGGCAGCCGTGGACTGCAGGCTTTGGCCAGCGCCCGCTACAACCAGAAGACCATCCAGATCGACCGCGCTGCGCAGCGTGGAGGCTCTGCCTTCACCATGAGCCTCGACACCTTCCTGAAGAAGCGCGGCGGCGCCTCGATCGTCGCGACCGGCAAGCGCAAGCTCGCGCAGAACCGTGGCATGTTTCAGGACATCGAGCGCCGCTACGGCGTGCCGCCAGGACCGATCCTTGCCATCTGGGGCATGGAAACCGGTTTCGGTGGTTTTATGGGCGGCGAGAACGTGGTCTCCTCGGCCGCGACGATCGCCTATGACTGCCGGCGGACTGACTTCTTCAAACCGCACCTGATCGCAGCCCTGCAGCTGGTCGATCGTGGCGGCCTGTCTCCGAACTCGCGCGGCGCGGGCCATGGCGAATACGGTCACACCCAGTTCCTAGCCGCCAACATTCTGCGCTACGGCGTTGATGCCGACGGCAACGGCCGGGTCGATCTTGCCAGCAGCCGCGACGCTCTCTACTCGACTGCGAACTTCCTGCGCTCGCATGGGATGACGCAGAATTATCAGCAGGGCCAGGCCGGCTATCGCGGGATCCAGGGCTGGAACGCGGCCCCGGTCTACCAGCAGGCCATCGCCTATCTCGGCTCGCAGATCGACGCCGCGCGCTGATCCCGATCAGTCGAAACAGACATGACGCAGCCCCGGTCGCATAGCGGCCGGGGTTATTCATTCGCTCATTGCCCGCCGCTTGCCGGATCGAGTTCCGGGTAGCGCCGGAAGAGGCCGTCCGTGCTGAAGCGGAGCGCACGATCGCTGCCCTGATAGGCGATCACCTTCGGGAGCTTTGCGATGGTGCGGCATAGCTCCTGCACCTTGGGTGCCGCCTGCGATGCTTCCCCCATGGCGTTTGGGAATGCGTAGGCGAGGCCGCGGCAGGTATGGAAGAGGCCGAGATCGGCGTAGGTCATCCTGTCGCCGACGAGCCAGCCGGAATCCGTGGGATTGTTCTCGATGAGATTCTCGTACCAGGCGAGGAATTTCGGGATGCGGTTGTTCCTGAAATCCTCCGCCCGGCGCATCGCTTCCGGCTTCTGGTCCTCGTAGTAGAGCGAAACGCTGATCGGGTGGTGGGTGTCGTGGGCCTCGGCCGCAAAGTCGGCCGTCGTCACCGCGACGGAGAGGGCGAAGGCGCGATCGGCCTCGGCTTCCGGCGCAAGACCGCATTGGGCGGCGACATGAGCGCAGCAGAGCGCAGTCTGGGAGACGAGGATACCGTCGTCGACGATGAAGGGCGGGGCAAAGGGGATCGGATAGCCCTTGCGGCCTTCGAGGAAGGCGACCATCGCCGGCATGCCGCCGCCCTCCGCCTCGGGCAGGCGAACGACATCGCGATATTTCAAGCCACCGGCTTCGAGCACCAGCCGGACATATTCGCCCCGGCCGGGAATGTCCGGCCAGTAATAGAGATCGATCATGATGCGTGCGCCTCGAAACGTCCGTGGTTCGACGTTTCCGGAGCTACGACTGGCCAGTTCGATGACAAGCGGTTGGTTGCCTGAATTCTAAGCGAGATAGCTTTCGAGCGCTGCCTTCGTGCCTTTCTCGTAGAGCATCCTGAGCCAGTTCCCGAAGGGCTCGGCGAAGCGGGGTTCGTCCTTCAGCGAGCCGTAGATGTCGGTCATCTCCAGCCAGGCGGACGGGTTTTCCTTGGCGGCCTTCGCCTGTTTGGTCAGCCGGTCCCAGCTCGGATCGTTGTCCTCGATCGTCTTGCCGCTGTCGGTCTCGCCGAGGCAGTAGCGGCACCACAGGGCGCTTTCGAGGGCGAGGCCCGTAACGTCGCGGCCCTTGGCAATATTGTCCTTGATCGAGGGGATGATGAATTTCGGCTGGCGGTTCGAGCCGTCGAGGCAGAGCCGACGGATCGTGTCGGCGATCTTCGGATTGGCGAAGCGCCTCTGGATCAGCGCGAAATAATCGTCGAGGCTGGTGTCCGGCACCGGCGGCACGATGGGGATCACCTCCTCGGTCTCGACCTTCTTCAGAAAGCGCGAGACGAGATCGTTCTCCATCGCCTCATGAGCGAATTCGATGTCCATGAGCCCCGACGGATAGGCGATGATCGCGTGGCCGCCGTTGAGGATGCGAATCTTCATGGTCTCGTATGGCGAGACGTCCGGCACGAACTGGACGCCCACCTGATCGAGCGCCGGACGGCCGGCGGTGAACTTGTCCTCCAGAACCCACTGGATGTAGTCCTCGCAGAAGACCGGCCACTCGTCGGCAACTCCGAAGTCGTCGCGCACGATGCGCCGTTCCCGGTCGCCGGTCGCTGGGGTAATGCGGTCGACCATGCCGTTCGGAAAGGCGACGTTCTCGCCCACCCAGGCGGCGAATTCCGGATCGGCTTCCTTGGCAAGGCCCATGACGGCGTCCCGCGCGACGCGCCCGTTGTGGGGAAGGTTGTCGCAGCTCATCACCGTGAAGGGTTTTTGGCCCGCGTCTCGCCGATTTTTGAGCGCTTTCAGGATGACGCCGAAGACGGTCTGCGGCGCGTCGAGATTGTTTGCGTCAGCGACAATCTTAGGGTTCGTCGGATCGAACTCGCCGGTCGAGGGATCGACGAAATAGCCGCCTTCGGTGACCGTGAGCGAGACGATGCGGATGGCCGGATCGGCGAGGCGCTCGACGATCTTTTCGGGGTCCCCTGGCTCGACGAAGTCGACCATTGCGCCGGTGACGCGGGCGGTGGAGCTTTCCGCCTCCTGGGCGACGACGGTAGCGAGATAGTCCTGCGCCTTCAAAGTGTCGCGCACCTTGGCGTCGAAGGGCATGAGGCCCGCGCCGACAAAGGCCCAGTCGAGATCGCGGCCGGTCTCGAACAGGCGGTCGAGATAGACCTGCTGGTGGGCGCGGTGGAAATTGCCGACGCCGATATGGAGGATGCCGGGCTTCAAATCGACTCGGCTATAGGACGGCCTGGCGACATTTGCGGGAAGGTCGTTCAGGGTTTGAAGCGACAATTTCGTGGTCATCTGCAGTCCTCCTCCCGCCGATCGACGTCTCGGCCTTCGCGCATCGAAGCGCGTTTTGACGCGTCATCAGAACATAGGCGGGACGGCAAGTCTGCAACCGTCTGCGATGGCGTTCGTCTCTTTGTCAGCCGGTGACGAAGTAATAGCCCGCGAGGAAGATCCCGAAGCCGATGACGAAGATCCTGACGGCGATCTGCGGTACGCGCTGGGCGATCCGGACGCCGAAATAACCGCCGAGCGCGATGCCAGGCACCATCGCGAGGGCCCCCGGCCAGTCCACGACCCCGCCCGAGACGAAGACCACGATCGCGACGACGGCGATGACGTTGGAAAGGACATTCTTGATGGCGTTGAGGCGGTGATAGTCGCCGCTCTCGGTCAGTCCCAGCGTTGCCAGCATCATGATTCCCATGCCAGCGCCAAAGAAACCGCCATAGATCGAGCCGAGGAACTGGACGATCGGGCTCGCATAGGTCCTGCCTTTCGCCGCAGCCTCTTCGTGCTCCCGGCGCGGCCTCAGCCAGGGGCCTGCCGCGAACAGCGCGGTCGCAGCGAGTAGCAGCCAGGGCACCATCACGCGGAAACGGTCGTTGTCGAGCCAGAGAAGGATCATCGCACCGATGACCGAGCCGAGGATCGAGGCGATGGCGAGGAGCACGAGCCCACGCCAGAGCTTCGCGATGTCCTTTCGATAGGGCAGCGTCGAGGTGAGATAGCCCGGCAGCTGGGCGATCGCCGAGGAGGCGTTCGCCACCACCGGCGGCATGCCGATGAGCGAGAACGCGCCGAAGGAGATGAACGTCCCACCTCCTGCAACGGCGTTGATGGCTCCTGCAAGCAGTCCCGAAAGGAAGAGGAGGGCGATGGTGAGGAGAGACATGGCGGCTCGGCGAGGTTCGTATGCGGGCCGGCATGTCACGCCAATGCGAGCGACGGCAAGGTGAGAAACGGAGAGTTCGAGAGCGCTCCTTACTGGCGGCTCATACTCTTTTCAGCGCTCCTTCAATATCCTCGAGAATATCGTCCGTATCCTCGATGCCGACCGAGAGGCGCATCAGGCCGTCGGAGATGCCGAGCTGGTCGCGGGCCTCCTGGCTGAGGTTCTTGTGGGTGGTGGTCGCCGGATGGGTCGTCAGGGTCTTGGCGTCGCCGAGATTGTTGGTGAGAAGGACGAGTTCGAGGCCGTTGGCAAAGGCGAAGGCTTCCCTTTTGCCCCCCTTCATCTCGAACGCGATCAGGGTGGAACCGCCGGTCATCTGCTTCTTCGCGACCGCCGCATCCGGATGGTCGTCGCGGCCGGGATAGAAGACGCGGGCGATCTTCGGATGATCGGCGAGATAATCGGCGATTCGGGCGGCAGAAGCCGTCGCCTGCTTCACGCGCAATGGCAGTGTTTCGAGGCCCTTTAGCAGCGTCCAGGCGTTGAACGGCGACATCGCCGGCCCGGTGTGGCGATAGTAGTCGTGCAGGTTTTCGTCGATCCAGTCCTTCGAGGAGAGGACGACACCGCCGAGGCAGCGGCCCTGGCCGTCGATATGCTTGGTCGCCGAATAGACGACGACGTCCGCGCCGAGTTCAAGCGGGTGCTGGAAGAGCGGGGTCGCGAACACGTTGTCGACGACGAGCCGCGCGCCTGCCTGATGGGCGATCTCGGCGACGGCTGCGATGTCGATCAGTTCGAGCGTTGGGTTGGTCGGCGTCTCCATGAAGAAGACCTTGGTGTTCGGCCGCACCGCCGCCTGCCATTCGTCGAGATTGCGCCCGTCGACGAAGGTGGAGGTGACGCCCATGCGGCCGAGCACGGTCTCCACCACATAACGGCAGGAACCGAAGAGGGCGCGGGCCGAAACCACGTGATCGCCGGCCTGAAGCTGGCATTGCAGCGCGGTCGAGACAGCCGCCATGCCCGAGGCCGTGGAGCGGGCGTCCTCGGCCCCTTCGAGCAGCATCATGCGCTCCTCGAACATGCGGGTCGTCGGGTTGGAATAGCGCGAATAGATGAAGCCCGGCTCTTCGCCCTTGAAGCGAGCCTCGGCCTGTTCGGCGGTGGCGTAGACATAGCCTTGCGTGAGGAACATCGCCTCGGAGACTTCGCCGAAATTGGACCGCATCGTCCCGCCGTGCACGAGTTCCGTGGCGGGCCGCCAGCCTCGTCTATTGTCGTCGCGCTTCAGCATGGTCGTTCGAACTCCCGACACGAAAAAACCGGCCTGGCGAAGATCGCTGGAAAGCCGGTTCGAAAAGGACCCCTGACGGTCCACGATCGGATCGGCCCTTTAGCGAGTTGTTTAACGTGGCTGCAAGCCGGCCGGCCAAATCACCACTGTCCTTTGCGCATACGCCGATTTCGTCTAAGCGTCAATTCTCATCGAAATGGCCGGATGCGCGAGGCGTTCAGGCTTGAGACGACTCAAAGCAGCGGAACGAGGCTGGCGGTGGCGAACGAGCAGGCGAAACCTCAAGGCGGCATTCTGCCCGATCGCGACATCGCCGAATTATTCGAGACTGGGTCGATTGCGATCCCGCGCGCTCGAGACGAGGACCAGATCCAGCCAGCTTCGCTCGATCTGAGGCTCGGGGACCGTGCCTACCGCGTGCGGGCGAGCTTTCTGCCGGGAATCGAGCGCACGGTCGAGGACAAGCTGAAGCGGTTCTCGCTGCACGAATTCTCGCTGGAAGACGGCGCAGTTCTCGAGACCGGATGCGTCTACATCGTGCCGCTTCAGGAAAAGCTGCGGCTGCCCGATGATGTCCGCGCGACCGCGAACCCGAAATCCTCGACCGGCCGGCTCGACATTTTTACGCGCGTCCTCACCGATCGCGGCCGGGAGTTCGACAAGGTGGCGGCCGGCTATGACGGGCCGCTCTATCTCGAAATCTCGCCGCGCACCTTTCCGGTCCTCGTGAGGCAGGGCTCGCGGCTTTCGCAGATCCGCTTCCGGCGGGGCGAGCCGACGCTGTCCGGCGCAGATCTCGAAGCGCTGCACGGCGAACATCGGCTAACCTCCGATACCGCCGCCAACATCACCGGCGGCGGCATCGCGCTCTCGATCGACCTGATGGGGAATGCCGACGATCTCGTCGGCTATCGCGGCAAGCGCCACACCGGTGTCGTCGACGTCGACAAACGCGGGACGAACGCTGTCGCGGACTTCTGGGAGCCGCTCTATCGGCAGGGCCGGGGGGAGCTCGTGCTCGATCCTGACGAGTTCTACATCCTCGTCTCCAAGGAAAGCGTCCACGTGCCGCCCGCCTATGCCGCCGAGATGACGCCGTTTGATCCATTGGTAGGCGAATTCCGCGTCCACTATGCCGGCTTCTTCGATCCGGGCTTCGGGCACGATGCGGCGGGCGGTTCGGGCTCGCGGGCGGTGCTGGAGGTGCGCAGCCACGAGGTGCCGTTCATTCTGGAGGACGGCCAGATCGTTGGCCGCCTTGTCTACGAGCACATGGCCTCGCTGCCGGACCGGCTCTACGGCGCGGACCTCAAGAGCAATTACCAGGCGCAGGGCCTCAAGCTGTCGAAGCACTTCGCCTGAGGGCAATGGCGAACCGTCAGAGATAGAGGTCGGAACCGCTCCGGCGACCGCGCTCCAGCCCGTGGCCTTGATTGGGACCCGCATGCTCCTGCGATGACTGACGACCGTTCGAACGATTGCCGCGCTCGCTGTCCTGGCCGCGCGACTGACCCGTATCGCCGTTCGCGGCATTGCCGTCCGTTCGGCCCTGTGACGACGGGTCGAAGCCCGATCCCGCTGTTCGTGTCGGCTGAGCGCCGCTGTCCCTCAGCGTGATCGTCACCTGGGCCTCGTCGAGGTCGAAGCCGGCCGAGGCCATGGCCGCTTTCAGGCCTTCGCGGTCGTCCTGAAGCCGCATCAGCGTCTCGGGTTCACTGACCGAAAGATCGAGCGTCATCTGGCCGTTCACGACCTTCATTAGAACGTCGAGCGTGCCAAAATGGGCTGGCTGGAGCTGGATCTGAAGCGTCTTCATGGCAGCGCCGCCGGCTTGGTAGCGCACACGTTCGGACGAGCCTTCATAGGCGGCTTGGGGGACGCTTGCGGTCTGCGGTGCCGGGCCTTGGCGGTTGCCGGTCTGGGGCAGGTTCTCGGCGATGATCGAGCCCACCTGCCGGCCGAAATCGGCATTCGCGTCGATCGTCTTCTCGACTTTCACACCGCTCACTTCGGCTCTTGCGGTTTTATCGATGGGAATCCTGTCGGACGCAGCGGGATGCCGCACCGTTTCGGCACCGCGCTCGCGCAGTGGCGGCTCATTGGTTGCAGCGATCGATTTGTCCGCAGCCGCGCCGGATTTCATGTCGCGACCGGTGTCAGCAGGAATAGTTTCGGCTGCCGCCCCCGGCATCGTGGGGCGGGATGCCGGCAAGGACGAATTGGAATCGGCCGCTTTTGCCTCGCCCGTCTTCGCGTTGCCCGTCGCCTCGAAGCCGGTCGGGTTGGCGTGGAGATCAGCGGAGGCCGCGCCGGTCCGGACTGCGGTTTCGAGCCTCTGGGCCGCCAGCGGATTGGCGCCGACTGCCGCTTTCGCGCCGTTGGCATCCATGCCGGCCGGCTGGAAATCGGTCCGCATCGAGACGAGGTCTGCGCGGGCCGAGATGCCTTTTGCGGGCTCAACGGACGCAGCAATACGATGCGGAGTAATCGAAACGTCCGCCATGTCGGACGTCGGGAAGAGCTGCGGGCTGTTCGCGGTGACCTTGCCCTCGGATGCGGGAACGGCCGCACCCGGAGCCGTTTGCGACTGAAGACGGAACGATCTCATGTCCGCTGTGACGGACCCGAGCCTGCTTCCGTAGCCGTTCAGGAGCTGCTCGAAACTCGGTTTGCCGCGAAATTCTGCTTCGCCGTTCGCCGTCCATCCGGCAGTCTGGTCGGAGAGAACGCTTTCGGCTCGCGATGAAGTCTGCGGCGGCAACACCGTGGGAGTATCCCGTCCCGGCTGGATCGCCTCGGCAGGCTTGCCCTCCGCGCCGAGCTCTGCGTCAAAGCCGCCACCAAGCTGTTCCTCGCCGCCGTCGCGCCTACCGGCCGTCTTTTCCTTAGCTACCGGCGCGTTGCTCTTCTTTTTGCCGGTGATCTCGAAGTCTGCGGACATTGCGTCTTTCGTTTCGTTCGCGGTGGCTTGTTCCTGATCGTTGCGAGCCGTGAGAAGCGTGCGCTCGAAGCTGAGGCGACCGAGAGGGCTCGCACTCTTCCCACGTTGCGGCTCAACTGTTTCGGGGCTGGCGTCTTCCGCCGTGCCAGAGACGTCGCTTGCCGCGATGGCGCGCGCCGAACGGTCTTCACCTTCGCTCGACCCACCCGGCTTGCGGCCCGGCCCGCCCTTCAGGAGAAGGTCGAAACCGGTCTGTTCCTCTTTGCCGCGTGGTGTTGTCCCCGCGCGCTTGGTGAGGCTGGTGCTTTCGAGCAGCGAAGAAGAAATGAGCGCGCTCATGGGGCGAAGTTCTCCAGATCTCTTTCGACGGCATCGATAAGGGAGGCGGCGCGTTTCAGCGTCTGGTTGTCGAGTGCGGGATCGGTATTGCCAGCCGAGGCTGAAATCTCCGCCGGTTCGCGGATCGCGTCGACGACATCGAGCGCGGCTTCCTTCAGCGCGAGGTCGGAGGGGTGAAGCTGCTCGTCCTCTATGGCGCCGAGCGTCGCGAGGATCTCGCCTTCATCGAGTGCCGAAAGAGTCGAGGCGACCTCGTAGAGGAGCGCGCGCTGACGGTCGGCGGGATCGGCCGCTTCGATGGTCAGCGCTTCCCGTGAGGCCTCGGCCGCAAGTTCCAGATTGCCGCCCACCAGGGCGCGCCGGGCGACGGAAAGATACATCGCGAGCTTCTGATCGTCGGGGAGAAGACGCAATGTGCCCGCGAGGGTATCGAGCGTTGCTTCCTCGCTGCCCTTCGGCCTGTCGGAATAGACGGCGGAGAAGCGCGTGCGGAAGTTGCCGGCATAGACCGATGCCGCATAGCGGTCGAAATATTGCCGGGCGTACCGGTCCGCCTTCTCGGTCTCGCCGGCATTTTCGGCAAGGAGCACCCCAAGCCGAAGTGCCGCTTCGTCAAGCAATGTGCCGGGGGCGGCCAGCATCACCTGTTCCAGGAGCATCAGCGAGCCGGCGGGATCCTCGGCCTCGCGGAGCTGGGCGAGCGCGAGGCGGACCTGCGCGGCAAAGATCGTCTCCTCGCGAGAAAGATCGATCGTCGAGAGCTTGGCTTCCGCCTCGTCCATGCGGTTGTCCGCATAGGCCAGCACGCCTTCGATCAGCGGCCGGTGCTTTTCTTCGAAAACGCCTGCGCGATAAAGCTCCGAAAGCGGCGCGGAAGGACCGCCGGACAGGACAAAGAGGACCACCGCGCGGACATTGCGCTTATCGGTCCACACGTCCGAGGACCGCGCAGAGAGCGAAGGGCCAAAGCGACGCAGCAATCGGCGCTGAACCTGCAATGCGGCCTTGTTGCCGCGGGCGGCTTGATCCTGGAGATATTGCAGGGACCGGATGACCTCGAAGGGCATCGGCTCGCGTTCAGTCTGCCAGATCGCGCCCGCATGCTCTTCTTCTGGCGGATCGCCTGCGTGATCGCTTTCGTCGCCTGCATTTTCTTCATGGCCGGCTGCCGGATGGGCGGCTTCGCCAGGATGCCCCTCACCGATTGCGTCCGTCTGGCTCTCTTCGCCGCGAGCGGCTTCCGCAGCAGCGCGAACCTCGTCCGAAACGTTTTGACGGGCTGCTTCAGCTGACAGCGCCGCCCCGGCCCCGGCTAGCGCGAGGCAACTGCTGACAAGGAGCAAGCGGACACCTGCATGCACCACGTCAGGCATCCTCGACGAGAAGAATTTCGATGCGACGGTTGATGTCGGCTTCGGGGTTTTCCGCATCCTTCGGCTGGCGATCGGCAAAGCCTTCGATCGACTCTACCCTTTCGGCGCCGAGGCCGCCCCGGGTAAGCATGTAATAGGCCATATGGGCGCGCGCGGTCGAAAGCCGCCAGTTGTCGTAATTCTCGCTGGTGAACGGCCGCGCGTCGGTGTGGCCTCGGATGATGATCCTGCCGTTCCGAGTTTTCAGAACATTGGCGATCTTCTCCATCATCTGGACGGCCGCGCCGTTCGGCTTGGCCGAACCCACCGAAAACATGCCCGAGTCGAAGTCGTCGGCGAGCGAGATCATCAGACCGCCTTCCCCTTCAGAGACTTCGACCTGGGAGGGCACGCCTTCACCCATATCGGCAAGTTCGGCCTCGATATCGCTCTTGAGATCGGCTGTCCGGCTCGTCGCCGCGGCCTCGGCAGTCTCAGCTTCCGTTTCCAGATCTGTCTCGGCGCCCGTCGCGGCCTTCGCGGCAACGGTCGTCTCGCCAGTTTCTTCGGCACTGGACTCGGTTTCGCTCGCCTCGGTGCCTTCCGGCGGCAGGACGGCAGTCTTGAATTCTGCGGGAGGCAGATCGTCGAGTTCGCCGCCGCTCTCGCGCATGTTCGGCGAGAGCTGCCATGACTGGGGATCGAACGGGTCGCGATAAGCATCGCCGCCGTTAAGGCCGGTGAGGCCGGTCCCGTCCGGCTCACCCTCGTTATCGCCCGAACCGGTCGAGACGGAATTGGCCGCGATTTCGGCTAGGACGGCATAAGGGTCGCGGAACAGTGCCTGTTCCTCACCGCCGGTCTCGTCGCCCGCAAGCGGCTGGCCGCCGGACTTGCCGACGATCTCCTCTTCGACGAGACCCTGATTTTCGTCTTCCACCTCCGACTGAGCCTGACGCTCCTTAAGTCCCTTCGAGGCCGGCGTTGAATCTGTAAGCTGGATCGGATTGAAATATTGCGCGACCTGGGTTCGGGTCGCCTCGTCGGTGGAATTCGTCAGCCACATCACGAGGAAAAACGCCATCATCGCCGTCATGAAATCGGCAAACGCGATCTTCCATACACCGCCGTGATGCTCGTCGTGCCCACCGCCGCGGCGGCGCACGACGATGATTTCTTGGTGGTCGCGGTGGCCTGCTTCGCTCATGACAGCGCCGTCTCCAACGCCGAGCGCCATTCGCCGAGGCGCGACTGCAGGACGGTCTGGCCGATTTCGATCTTGACCTCGGATCTATCGTCGGACGGATGGAAGGTGACATGCGCGGCGCGATCACCAAGAGCGGTCTCAAGTCGATCCAGAAGATCGGCGGGCCCGCTTGCCTTCACTGAGATCGCCTTCCCGTCGAAAGACAACATGCCGATCGACTGGACGAGTTCGTCGATGCTCTGCCGCTGACGCGTGTTGATTGCGAGCGGTTTCAGAATGCTTGAAAGCGTCTTGCGCATCGCTTCGCTCAAGCGTGCCGTTTGATCGGCGAGTGCGGCGGCGAGGCGTTCGCCCTCGGCCTCCGCCCATTCGGCACGGGCTGCTTCGATCGCCGATTTCTGCCGCTCTTCGGCGGCAGTGCGCTCCTCTTCGACGGCGGCCTCGATCGCTGCCTCACGGTCGGCCTCGGCCTCCGCGAGCGCTTCGGAGCGGCCTTCATCGTAGGCAGCCTTGCGCGCAGCTTCGAGAGCCTTCGATGCGTTGAGCCGGCTTGCTTTGCTTCTCAGATCGTCCTGCAGCGCGCGCGCGTCCTTCGTCGGTTGCTGCGGCGCTGCCCGACTACGAAGCTCGCTTTCCATTTCCTTGAACAGCTCGGCCGTATCGACTCCATCCTCGCTGCCAGCGAACCCCTCGAAGGTCTCGGGCCTCGTCTGTTGAACCGCCCGGTCATTGCCGACTGCGCTGAAATCGCCGGGCCGCTTGCCGCCTCGCGTCTGCCGCTTCGGGGCGAAGCTCTGGAAGCCGCCATCGCCGTCGCGCTCATTGAGATATTGTGCGAGAGGGATCATGATTTATGCGGCCTCTTTCTGCTTGAGCCATTGCTTGAGAACATTGGCAGCCTGGTTTTCGTCGATGTCCACAAGCGCTTCCAGACGTGCCTGAGGCGAGCGAGCCGCCCCCGACAGATCCTCGACGAAGCCTTGCGTGCCGTTCGCTGGTGCGAGGCTACCCACCGAACCTGACTCCATGCCTTCGCCGACGCGCTGCAAGGTTTCGATCGAATTGTCGTTGTCGGCTTCGCTTTCTGCAGGTTCCGGTGCGGCAAGGGCGCGGATCGCCGGCTTGAGACCGAACCAGATGACGAGGACCGCCACCACGAGGATCGTCAAGGCGTTGATGAGCGTGCCCGACTGGCGCATGAACATCTCGCTGAAGCCCGGCCCCGGGATAGGTTCGAGGCTGCCCGCGGCGTCGACGAAATCGACGGCCGTCACCTTCAACTGATCGCCGCGCGCCTCGGAATAGCCCGATGCCGACGCGACGAGGGATTCGATTTCGGCGATCCGTGCGTCGATGTCGGTGTCGGTCGCATTCTCTCCGATCGCAGCGGCAAGGCGCTGTCGGTTGATCACGACCGCGATCGAGAGCTTCTCAACTTCGTAACCTTCAGATGTTGTCTGGATGGTCTTTTCGTTGATTTCGTAATTCGTCAGCTCTTCGCGGCGCTCTTTCTCGTCCGACGAGCTCTCGCCGCCGGGCGCGCCCTCCACCTCGTCGGCCGCCTGGATGTCCTGTTCGATGCCCACCGCTTCATTCTGGGTGGTGTTCTGGCTCTGATCCATCTCCTTCATGGAACGCACAGAGCGCTCGACACGGCTTTCAGGATCGAAGATGCGCTCCGAGATCTGCTGGCGATCGGTGTTGAGGCTCGCAGTCACCGAGGTCTGGAAGTTGCCAACGCCGAGATAGGGCGCCAGCGTGCGGCGGATCGATTCCTCGACGCTGCCGGACATGATCTTCTCGATGCCGAAGAGCTTGCTGGGCGCGGAGGAGACGCCTTCCTCGCCGGACGCCAGAAGCGTGCCGTCGGAATTGAGGACCGTGACCTCTTGTGGGGTCATGCCGGGGATGGCAGCAGCGACGAGCGAGCGGATTGCGGAAGCGGATCCGAAATCCTCCGAACCGTCGGTGCGAATGACGACGCTCGCCGAAGGCTTGCGTCGCTCCCGGCGGAACGAGCCCTCGTCGGCGAGCACGACATGAACCCGTGCGGCCCGAATGTTTGCAAGGGTCTGGATCGTGCGGGCGATCTCGCCTTCCAGGGCGCGGACGCGCGTCACCTCCTGCATGAATGAGGTGAGGCCGATCGAGCCGATATTGTCGAAGAGTTCGTAGCCGGCATTTTCCGAACGCGGCAGGCCTTTTTCGGCAAGCAGCATACGCGCCTCGCCGGTCTGCGAGAACGGCGTCTGCACGGCATCGCCTTCGGCAGTGACGTCGAACGGGATGCCGGCCTCGGTGAGGGCGGCGCCTATGCGGGTGACGTCCTGCCGGTCGAGCCCGGAATAGAGGGTCTCCATGTCGGCCCGCGAGAGGAAATAGCTGCCGAGGCCCACGAGCACGACGACCAGAAGTCCGACGATGCCGAGCGCGCCCAACTTCTTCGGACCGAGCTGTGAGAGGTTGGAGACGATCTGTTGTGCCTGTCCGCCCAGAAGACCGGCCATGACGCACCCCCGCATTGACGCTTAAGAATTGGTTACCTCGGGCGGACCATGCGTCGGGAAGCTTGCGCGAAACCCCGGTTAACAAAGGGTTAACGCTTGCTGCCAGTGCAGTTTCGGTGATCTGAGTGGCGAACGGCGCGGTGAGGCGGGATCAATTTTAGGTAGCGGGATCGGAGAGTTGAAACCTCCGATCAGGCACGCTTGTAAAGACCTCAACCAAGTAGCTGAACAGCCTGGATCACGCCCAGAATGGTGATGAGACCGCCGACGAGCCGCAACAGGATCCGTTCGGCGAGCCGTCGGACGACGAAACCGGCGAAGGGCGCCGCAATAATGCCGCCGACGATGAGGCCGAGGATCGCAAGACCATGTGAAGCAAGGTCGCCTGCTTCTTCCCAATGGCCGGTCAGAAGCGCGAAGAGGAAGCTCAGCGAAACCGCGAGGGTGACGACGAACTCCGCCGTATTCACAGTGCCGATCACGTAGCGCGGCGCGCCGCCCGCACCAAGGAGGCCGGTCGCGACAACTGGACCCCAACCGCCGCCACCGACGCTGTCGAGAAATCCGCCGGTCAGCGCGAGCGGTGGCACGACGCGACCCGGAACGGGTTTGGAGGGAATCTTTCGAAAGGAGCGGACAACGAGATAAACGCCGATGATCGCGAGATATGTCGCGACATAGGGCTTTGCGACCGAACCTGAAAAGCTGGTCAGCACATAGGTTCCGACCACGCCACCGAGGACGCCGAACGGGACCAGCCGCCAGAACAGCTTCCAGTCGATATTGCGGTTGAGGGCGTGAGCCGTTCCGGAGGCGGCCGTGGTGAAAAGCTCAGCTGTGTGGACCGAGGCCGAGGCCGTAGCCGGCGCGACTCCGAAAGAGATCAGGACCGTCGAAGAGACGACTCCGTAGGCCATCCCAAGCGCACCGTCGACAAGCTGGGCAAGTCCGCCGACAAGGAGGAAAAGGAGAAACTCGGTCACATAAAACTCCATCCGCCGCGATGGAGCGATCCTATCGTAATAACATACTAATCCAGTAGGTATTTACGAACCAAAATCGCTTTCGGTTTTAGTCGGATTTTCCATTTTCAGCCGCGAATGTCGCCGGTTTTGGAAATAATCTCGTTATGGACGTTCTGTTCGCCCAGTCTCGTCGAAGCGCCGGTTTTCGAGAATTTCGGCCGTCGCGTCGCGGACCCGAAGAAGTGCCTTTCGCGTCTCGCAGGTTTCCACGTCCTTGCAGTCGGCGCATCGGCGATAGGCGGTGCGGCTCGCGCATGGCGCAAGAGCGAGCGGACCGTCGATCACCCGCAGGATGTCGGCGAAACTGATTTCTGCGGGGGGGAGGGCGAGGAGATATCCGCCGTTCTTCCCACGCGAACTCGCCAAGAACCCGGCTTGCTTGAGATCCGCGAGAATCGCCTCGAGGAACTTCTTCGGGATCGCTTCCTCCTCGGCGATCACTGCAGCCGAGACCGGTGTGGAACGGTCGGCGACATTGAACACCGCACGGATCGCATAGCGGGCGCGTTGGGAAATCATGCGGCCATTTGATCTCGCGAAGTCGAGGCGTCAAGCCGCAAGAGCGGCGGGTCAGGTCGTCTGCTGGCTGATGTGACGGTGGGGCGAATGCCCCCGAATAGGGGTTGCTTCCCGTCCGCCACATGAGAAAGGGCGGCCCCGAAGGACCGCCCCCACAGAATTCAGGTGCTTCTTGCGCCTGAGTGTCGGACTTAGAAGTCCATACCACCCATGCCGCCCATACCACCCATGCCGCCGGCGGGCATGCCGCCGCCGCCATTGTCCTTCTTCGGCGCTTCCGAGATCATCGCCTCGGTGGTGACGAGAAGGCCGGCAACGGAGCCAGCGTCCTGAAGGGCCGAGCGGACGACCTTGACCGGATCGACAATGCCCATCTGGATCATGTCGCCGTATTCGCCGGTCTGGGCGTTGTAGCCGAAGGAGAGCGACTCGTTCTCCAGGATCTTGCCGACGACGATGGAGCCTTCGGCACCCGCGTTCTGCACGATCTGGCGCAGCGGAGCCTGAAGCGCCTTGCGGACGATGGCGATGCCTGCGTCCTGATCGGCGTTGACACCCTTAAGATCGACGGCGTTCGAAGCGCGAAGAAGCGCGACACCGCCACCGGCCACGATGCCTTCCTCGACGGCCGCACGGGTCGCGTTGAGGGCGTCGTCGACGCGGTCCTTCTTCTCCTTCACTTCGACTTCGGTCGAGCCACCGACGCGGATGACGGCGACGCCGCCCGCGAGCTTTGCGAGGCGCTCCTGCAGCTTCTCACGGTCGTAGTCCGAGGTGGTCTCCTCGATCTGCGCCTTGATCTGGCCGACGCGCGACTTGATCTGCTCGGTCTCACCGGCACCATCGACGATGGTGGTGTTTTCCTTCGTGATCGAGATCTTCTTGGCGCGGCCAAGCATGTCGAGGGTGACGTTTTCGAGCTTGATGCCGACGTCTTCCGAAACGACCGTGCCGCCGGTGAGGATTGCGATGTCTTCGAGCATTGCCTTGCGGCGGTCGCCGAAGCCAGGCGCCTTGACAGCGGCAATCTTCAAGCCGCCGCGCAGCTTGTTGACGACGAGGGTCGCGAGCGCTTCGCCTTCGACGTCTTCACCGATGATGACCAAAGGCTTGGACGACTGGACGACGGACTCCAGAACCGGCAGCATCGCCTGAAGGTTCGAGAGCTTCTTTTCGTGAAGCAGGATGTAGGCATCTTCCAGCTCGGCGACCATCTTCTCGCCGTTGGTGACGAAGTATGGCGACAGGTAACCACGGTCGAACTGCATGCCTTCGACGACTTCGAGCTCGGTCTCGGCGGTCTTGGCTTCCTCGACCGTGATGACGCCCTCGTTGCCGACCTTCTGCATGGCGCTGGCGATCATCTCGCCGACGTCCTTCTCGCCGTTCGCCGAGATCGTGCCGACCTGGGCGACTTCGTCCGAGGTGTCGATCGAGCGGGCTGCCTCGCCGAGCGCTTCGACGACCTTGGCGATGGCCGCATCGATGCCGCGCTTGACGTCCATCGGGTTCATGCCGGCGGCAACCGCCTTTGCGCCTTCCTTGACGATGGCCTGAGCGAGAACGGTCGCCGTTGTCGTGCCGTCGCCAGCCTTGTCATTGGTCTTGGAGGCGACTTCGCGCACCATCTGCGCGCCCATGTTCTCGAACTTGTCCTCGAGTTCGATTTCCTTGGCGACCGAGACACCGTCCTTGGTGATGCGCGGAGCGCCGAAGGACTTGTCGATGACGACGTTGCGGCCCTTGGGACCGAGGGTGACCTTTACCGCATCGGCGAGAATATCGACGCCGCGCAGCATGCGCTCGCGAGCGTCGCGGCCGAACTTGACTTCTTTAGCTGCCATTTGGGTTTCTCCTCAGCGTGCCGCCTGCGGCCACGCTTGATCGAGTGAATGGGAAGAGTTCGAAAGGCTGAAACGCGCCGGCGGTCAGCCGACGATGCCCATGATGTCGGACTCTTTCATGATGAGCAGGTCTTCGCCGTTCAGCTTGACCTCGGTGCCCGACCACTTGCCGAAGAGGACGCGGTCGCCCTGCTTGACGTCGAGGGGCACGACCTTGCCGCTATCGTCGCGCGCGCCGGAGCCGACGGCGACGATCTCGCCTTCCTGCGGCTTTTCCTTCGCGGTGTCCGGGATGATGATCCCGCCTGCGGTCTTCGCTTCGGACTCGACGCGGCGGACGAGCACGCGGTCATGAAGCGGACGGAAGTTCGCATCTGCCATGTTCTTTGAACCCTTGTTGTGCGAAATGCCGGACCCTTCTTCAGGACGAGGCATCCGGCTCGAATGAACTTTAGCACTCATCGGTCGAGAGTGCTAACGGCGGCGGAAATAGGGGAGGAGGCGCGCCGGCGTCAAGCGGGGAAATGCAAAAAATGTCGCAGCACGTGCTCCATTTGGCCACGCCGTCGAGCGCGCGCAAGGGGCGGCCTTGACCCCGCTCTTCAATTGCCCCTAACGCCAGTTGGCAGAAAGACACCGAAGGAGCCGTTGATGGCAGAGACGACCGCCGAAGAAAGTCGCAGGATCGAAAGGTTGGAGGACGTCACCGAAGGCTACGGCGCCATCATCTGCGATGTCTGGGGTGTTGTTCACAACGGAGTTTCCAAGTTCGCCGCCGCCGAGGAGGCACTGCTTTCGGCGCGCCACGACGGGCTCAAGGTGGTGCTTCTTACAAATTCGCCGCGGCCCCACGATGGGGTCGTGGCACAACTTGAAAGCATGGGCTTCGACCGAAACGCATTTGACCACATCGTGACCTCGGGCGATGCGACGCGCGACCTGATCGCGAAGGGCGACGGTCCGGTCTACCACATCGGCCCGGAGCGTGACCTCGATCTCTTCAAGGGCCTTGAAGTTGAGCGGGTGCCGATGGACGAGGCTTCGCGCATCGTGGCGAGCGGCCTTTTCGACGACGAGAACGAGACGCCGGACGACTATCGTGAGCTTCTCAAAGATCTGCGCGATCGTGAACTGACGATGATCTGCGCCAATCCCGACGTTGTCGTCCAGCGCGGCGAGAAGCTCATCTATTGCGCTGGCGCAATTGCGAGGGAATACGCGGCGCTCGGTGGCGAAGTCGCCTTTGCCGGCAAACCGCACCGTCCGATCTATGAGCTGGCCGCCGAGCGGATCGGCTTCGGAGAGGCTGAGCGTCACAGGATCCTGGCGATCGGCGATGGTATGCCGACCGATATCAAGGGTGCGAAGGCGTTTGGCCTCGACGTGCTTTTCATTACGCGTGGCATCCACGGTGACGAGCTTAATTCTGTCGACCCGAGTGCCGAGAGCGTGACGCGACTCCTCGGCCAGAACGGCCTTTCGGCGCAATACTTCATGCCGGCCCTGAGGTGATCTTGGCCGGGCGTTACGAAGCAATCCAGCGGCTCGGCTCGGTCGAGGATTGTCCGGCCGATATTCGCGGCGGCGTGGTCGCGATCGGTAATTTCGACGGCGTTCATCGGGGCCATCGCGCGGTTCTGGAAAAGGCCGTGGAGATCGGTGCCGCCGAGAACAAGCCACTTCTATGCCTCACCTTCGAGCCGCATCCGCGCACGGTCTTCAAGCCCGACAGGCCCGTCGCCCGCATCACGCCAGCGCCGATGAAGGCACGGATACTGGGCCTTCTCGGCTTTGATGCTGTGATCGAACAGCCGTTCACGAGGGACTTTGCCGGCATCGCGCCGGAAAAGTTCGAGGATGACGTGCTCGTGGAGGCCCTCGGTGCGTCCCACGTGGTGGCCGGGTTCGACTTTCATTACGGTGCAAAACGCTCCGGAACACCGGAAAGTCTTGGTCGGGCGGGCTTGCGGCTTGGCTTTGGTGCGACCTTGGTGCCCGCCTTCGAGGACGAGGGCGGCGAGACCGTTTCGTCGAGCCGCATCCGTGCCGCCTTGAGGGAAGGCCGGGTGGAGGAGGCAGCCGGGCTTCTCGGCTATCGCTTCACAATCCGGGGCGAGATCGTGCATGGCAAGAAGCTGGGTCGGACACTGGGCTTTCCGACGGCCAATCTGGTGCTGCAGGACGAACTGCTCGCCCACGGCATCTATGCGGTGCGGCTGCGGCGCGCCGACGGCAGTCTTCACGATGGCGTTGCGAGCTACGGCCGCCGCCCGACCTTCGACGACGGCGCTGCGCTCTTCGAGACCTTCATCTTCGACTTTGCCGGCGATCTCTACGGCGAGACGGTGGAGGTCGCGCTTGTCTCGCGGCTGCGCGGCGAGGCCAAGTTCGACAGCGCGGGAGCCCTGGTCGCCCAGATGGACCGGGACGCGGAGGAGGCGCGGGCGGTGCTCGCCGAGATTGTTCCGCTCTCCCCGCTCGACCGGGCTCTCAGTTTCTAATGTCGGACGCCAGAGGCAAGCCTGTCGCTCTGATCACCGGGGCGACTGCCGGTCTGGGGCTGGCTCTCGCGCGGCGCTGGGCCTTGCGATATCGCCTCGTGCTGACCGGGCGGCGTACCTCGTTTCCCGACAAGGTGCCTGAAGATGCAGTTTACGTGTCGGCGGATCTTTCTGCGGGTGCGGACGCAGTGGCCTCGATCTTAAGAGCGCTCGACGCGGCGAGTATCGACCGTCTCGATCTCGCCGTCCTCAATGCCGGGACCGGCCGCTACGGCGATCCGTTCGACGAGGACGCGGAGAGCATTCGCGAGACGCTCTCCGTAAACCTCGCAACGCCGGTACTCCTTGCTCGCCATCTCTTCCCGTTCCTCGAAAGAGCACACGGTCGGCTCGTGCTCATCGGATCGGTGGCGCAGGGCGGTTCGGCCAATCTCGCCAGCTATGCTGCCTCCAAGGGCGGGCTCGAAGCGTTCGCCCGCGCCTTGCGCGAGGAGTGGCGCGGCCGTATCGGCGTCTCGATGATCCATCCGGGTCCGATCGCGACGGGAATGCACGATAAGGCCGGTTTCGATCCGAAGCGTATGCGTCGGATCTTCGCCTCGCCCGAAAGGATGGCCGCGATGGTCGAGGAGACAATCGCGGCCGAGCGGGCGCGAGCCGTACTGGGCCTTGGTCGAACCCTTAGACACAAACTGATCCATGGAGCGCGGTTTTGAAGCGCGCTTTCGTCACCGGAGCGGCAGCTGGTCTCGGCCGCGCGATCTCGGACAGGCTTATCGACGAAGGCTGGAAGGTGGTCGGCCACGATCGCGACGAGGGCGAGCACGTGGCGATCCGAGCCGATCTCGTGTGGCGCGATGCGGTCGACCAGGCGCTTGGTGAGGCGATCGCGGCGGGGCCGTTCGATCTTGTCGTGCTGAATGCAGGGATCTCCGCGACCGGCCGGTTCGAGACGATACCCGCCGAAGCCCATAGCCAGGTGCTCGCAGTGAATGCCGAGGCACCGATCGTGCTTGCGAACGGCCTCGTCCGGTCGGGATCGTTGAACGACGGTGCCCATCTCGTCTTCGTGTCCTCCCTGTCGCATTTCGTCGGCTATCCGGGCGCGGCGAGCTACGCAGCCTCGAAATCGGCGATCGCGATCTATGCGAGGAGCATTCGCAAGCCGATGAAGCGGCGGGGCTTTTCGGTGACGCTCGCCTGTCCGGGGCCGATGCGCACCACGCAGGCCGCGCGCCATGCGCCGCCGGATGCGCGGGCGGAGAAGCGAATGACGGCAGAGGCCGCCGCGCGGTCGATCCTAAAGGCCGCTTTGGCCAGGCGTTTCCTGGTCGTTCCCGGCGTTTCGAACCGCGCTTTTTCCCTTTTCGGCCGGTTTGCGCCTGGCCTCGCGACCCGTGTGATGCGAAAGATTATCTACGACAAGTTCGACCGCAGTGTCTGGTGAGCGGTTGACGTTCTTTCCAATCGCTTGTGCACTTGCTAAAGGCACAGCCATGTCAAAGTCGCGCGCGATCATCCACAAGATACGAATTAGCCGCCCGGCCCTCTGAACGCCGCCTGACAAGAGCGACGAGGGACCGGGACGAAGCCGCGCGAGATCTGCGTCCCTTTCTGTGGCGCAGCCCAAGATTTTCACGCGCCACAAGACGTTTTCGATGCGAGATGTGGCCGCTAGTCTGGATCAAAGACACCTATGAGCGAGACGAAATCTCCGAGCGCAAAGACGCCGGAAACCTTCGACTACTCCACCACCCTCTTCCTGCCGCAGACGGATTTTCCGATGCGAGCCGGGCTTCCCAAGGCCGAGCCGGAATGGATCGCCAAATGGGACGCGATGGATCTTTATGGCGAATTGCGTAGAGCCGGGCGGGGAAGGCCCAAATACGTGCTGCACGACGGCCCGCCCTACGCCAACGGCAATCTCCA
The DNA here is from genome assembly GCF_000153705.1 of Fulvimarina pelagi HTCC2506. GTDB lineage: Bacteria > Pseudomonadota > Alphaproteobacteria > Rhizobiales > Rhizobiaceae > Fulvimarina > Fulvimarina pelagi. Next base: position 2,943,255 of record NZ_DS022272.1, on the reverse strand, counting down.
CATCGGCCATGCCCTCAACAAGGTGCTGAAGGACGTCATCACCCGAGCCTTCCAGATGCGGGGCTACGATTCCAACTACGTGCCCGGCTGGGACTGCCACGGCCTGCCGATCGAGTGGAAGATCGAGGAGCAGTACCGCGCCAAGGGCCTCGACAAGGACCAGGTGCCGATCAACGAGTTCCGGCAGGAATGCCGCGACTTCGCCACCCACTGGATCGGCGTCCAGACCGAGGAGTTCCGCAGGCTTGGCGTCGAGGGCGATTTCGCGACGCCGTATTTGACGATGAACTTCGATTCAGAGGCCGTCATCGCCGGCGAGCTCCTGAAGTTCGCGATGAGCGGACAGCTCTATCGTGGCTCCAAGCCGGTGATGTGGTCGGTCGTCGAAAAGACCGCGCTCGCCGAGGCCGAGGTCGAATATCACGACTACGAGTCCGACACGATCTGGGCGACTTTCCCGGTGCGCATGTCCCAAGAAGCGCAGATGGGCGCGATGATGCAGGCGCTCGACGTGGACGGACTGTCTGGCGGTACGGAATCAGCGCTCCTTCTGAAGGACGCGAAAGTCGTCATCTGGACGACGACACCCTGGACGATCCCCGGCAACCGGGCGATCACTTTCTCAGACCGCATCTCCTACGGCGTCTATGCCGTGACCGCGCCGGACGATCCAGAGAGCCCGCGCTGGGCCAAGCACGGCGAGCGCTACCTCCTGGCTGATGCGCTCGCGGGCGAGGTCTTCGCCAAGGCCCGCGTTCCGCAGGGCGGCTGGCAGCGCGTGGGCGACGTCGCACCGGCTGATCTGGAAGGCCTCGTCTGCGATCATCCCCTCAAGGGCCTTGCCGGCGGCTACGCGTTTCCGGTGCCGCTGCTCTATGGCGAGCACGTCACAGACGATGCAGGCACGGGCTTCGTCCACACCGCACCGTCCCACGGCCGGGAGGACTTCGACGCCTTCATCGACGCCAAGCGTGATCTCGAAAGACGCGGCATCGATCCGACAATCCCGTTCCCCGTCGACGATGCGGGTTTCTACACCAAGGATGCGCCGGGCTTCGACGAAGCTTCCGAAGGCGGCGCGGCCCGCGTTCTCGACGACAAGGGCAAGAAGGGTGATGCGAACGCCCGCGTCATCGCGGCGCTGACCGAGCGCGGCAACCTGATCGCGCGCGGCCGGCTGAAGCACACCTACCCGCATTCCTGGCGCTCCAAGAAGCCGGTGATCTATCGCAACACGCCGCAATGGTTCGTGGAGATGGACAAGGATCTCGGTGGATATAGGCTGGACACGGTCGGTCAGACCGCTGGCGAGGATACCCTGCGCAACCGCGCCCTGACCGCGATCGACCAGACCCGCTTCGTCCCAACCTCCGGCCAGAACCGCCTGCGCGGCATGATCGCCGATCGGCCGGACTGGGTTCTCTCACGGCAAAGGGCCTGGGGCGTGCCGATCTGCGTCTTCGTCAACGAGGACGGCGAGATCCTGAAGGACGACGCGGTCAACGAGCGCATCCTTCAGGCCTTCCGTGAGGAGGGCGCGGATGCCTGGTTCGCCGACGGCGCGCGAGAGCGTTTCCTCGGCTCGAAGGCGAACGAGAACTGGGCAATGGTCCGCGACATCCTCGACGTCTGGTTCGATTCCGGTTCCACCCACGCCTTCTGCCTCGAGAAGCGGCCCGACCTCAAATGGCCGGCGGACCTTTATCTCGAAGGCTCCGACCAGCATCGCGGCTGGTTCCACTCCTCGCTGCTGGAAAGCTGCGGCACGCGCGGCCGAGCGCCCTACAACGCGGTCCTCACCCATGGCTTCGTCATGGACGAGGAGGGGCGCAAGATGTCGAAGTCCCTCGGTAACGTCGTCACGCCGCAAGAGGTGATCAAGCAGTCCGGCGCCGATATCCTGCGCCTCTGGGTTGTTTCGTCCGACTATTCGGAGGACCTTCGGCTCGGCAAGACGATCCTCCAGACCAATGTGGACAGCTATCGCAAGCTGAGGAACACGGTCCGCTGGATGCTCGGCACGCTCGCCCATGATCGCGGCGAGACGGTCTCCCATGACGAGATGCCGGAACTCGAACGGCTGATGCTCCACCGCCTCGCCGAGCTCGACGAACTGGTTCGCAAGGGATACGACGGGTTCGACTTCAAGCGCATCTCCCGCGCGCTTCTCGATTTCGTCGTCACCGAACTGTCGGCCTTCTACTTCGATGTGAGGAAGGATTCGCTCTATTGCGATCCGCCGTCCGCGACCCGCCGCAAGGCATCGCTGCAAGTCGTGCGGATGATCTTCGACCGGCTGGTGACCTGGCTTGCGCCCATGCTGCCCTTCACCACGGAGGAAGCCTGGCTCTCGCGTTATCCGAAGGCGAAGTCCGTTCATCTGGAACAGTTCGTCGCCACCGATCCGGCCTGGCGCGACGAGGCGCTGGCGGCGCGCTGGAAGGAAATCCGCAAGGTGCGCCGCGTCGTCATGGGCGCGCTGGAAGAAAAGCGCAGGGACAAGGTGATCGGCTCTTCGCTCGAAGCCTGGCCAACGGTTCATATTACCGATGACCAGCTCCGCGCGCTCGCAGATTCGGTGGATTTTGCCGAGATCGCCATCACCTCGGGCCTTCGGATCGAAGCCGGCGATGGACCGGCGGACGCCTTCCGTCTGCCGGAGATCGCAGGTGTCGCCGTCGTCTTCGAAAAGGCGCAAGGGGCGAAATGCGCCCGTTCCTGGAAGATCACCGGCGATGTCGGCTCCGATCCGGAATTCCCGGACGTCTCCGTGCGGGATGCCGAAGCCCTGCGCGAACTGAAGGCGGACGGCCGTCTGACCACGGCTGCCTGAGTTTGCAAAGACGTGCGAGGCGGCAGGCGTCGCCGCCTTGCCACAGCGGGCGACGAAGTTTTATGACATCGCTTCGCGGACTAACATAACGGCGCATTGTCGCCTGATTCCGCTGACAAGAGCCGGAAAAGCGGCGCGCTGATGCGGGGGGTCCAGTCGCGCGCCCATGGGGACGAGGGCCGAGGGGGCCAGTTTGATGATTTCGATCGACGCACGCCGTATCCTGATGAAACGGACCGGACAGGCCGTCCTGTTCGCAGGTGTAGCCGCGCTTTCAGGCTGTCTCGGGCCGACCTACGGTACTGGCAAGAGCCAGGGTCAGATGCTGTTCGATGATCTGAACAACATCGTCGCCCTCGGTGGGTCCAGCGATGCCGAACCGATCGCCTATACCGAGCGTGAGGCTCTGCGCACACCCGAGAACACGTCGGTCCTTCCAGCGCCTCAGCAGCGGACCGGCCCGGAGACTGCACGGCAGCGCGCTGCCCGCCTGCAAGCGGCCGCCTATCAGGGCGAAGGCCCGGTGCCGGCTTCCGAGATGAACCGGCAGAAGGAAGGCGTGACGCAGGACTATCTCGATCGGACCCGCGGCAGCGGCTATGACTTCGCCAAGACGCAGAAGTACGGCGAGGCCAACGTGCTCCGGCCGGATGAACTCGCCAGGCGTTCCGAGCTTTACAAACAGAGAATGGCCGAACGTAACGCCGCAGATCGGCAAACGCGAAAGCTGCTGTCCGAGCCGCCGCTCGATTACCGTCAGCCCTCCGCCGCCGCACCTGTCGGCGAGTTCGGCGTCGATGAGGCGACGAAGGAGCGCCGGCTGCGCGGTTCGCAGTCGCTGTTGTCGAAAGTGGGAGAGTACCTCCCGTTCTGACCGCCAGCCGCATGAAGAGCCGGTATCGCGTCGGTCCTTTGGGCCGCTTTAGTATGGGCTGGAGTCCCGGTTATGAGGGATAGCCTTCGCCGGCTCCGCGCCCGGGCGGTGATCGGTCTGCCGCTGATTCTCACAACGCCCTTCGCCCATGCGACGCCTGCTCTTGTCGTCGATGCCGGGACGCGCGCAGTCCTTTTCGCCGAAGAGGCCGGCCACCCCTGGTATCCTGCGTCGACGACGAAGCTGATGTCGGCCTATGTCACCTTCGAGGCCTTGAGGGCCGGCGAGGTGAGCCTCGACACGCCGGTCACCATCTCCAAGCGCGCTATGACGGAGGCCTCGCTCCATGCCGGCCTCAGCGCCGGCCGCGCCATGCGGCTTGAGGATGCGCTCTTCGCCATGGTCGTCGGTTCGGCCAACGAGGTCTCGATCTCGCTCGCCGAGAGGGTCGCCGGCAGTGTCGAGGCCTTCGCCGCGCGCATGAACGCGACCGCCGCTCGCCTCGGCATGACGGCGACCCGTTTCGACAATCCGAACGGCCTCTTCGCGGCTAGCCAGCATACGACGGCGCGCGATCTGGCGCTTCTCGGACTCGCCGCGACGCGCGACTTCCCGGAATACCGCGAGCTCTTCACGACCTCGATCGTGGTCATCGACGGCAAGAAACTTGAAACCGAGAACGTACTCCTCACCGATTTTCCGGGCACGCTCGGCCTGAAGACGGGTTTCCTCTGTGCCTCGGGCCGCAATCTCGTGGCCATGGCCGAGCGGGACGGTCGGCGTATCCTCGTCGTCCTCCTTGGTGCGACAACCGGGCGCGAGCGCGCCGAACGGGCCGCCAAGCTGATGAGCGAAGCCTTCGCCGGTGCGCTTCGGCCCGCGGGCACCGATCTCGAATCGCTCCCGAACCGGCCGGATCTTCAGCCCGAGGACATGCGCATGCGCGTCTGCAGCGCCGAGACGGCGGCCTACGAAGCGAGCCGCAACGAGCTCTACCCCATGGGCCTTCCCGGCGAGACGAGCTATCTCCAGCCTTCCTCCGAGCCCCGCAGTTACACCTTCGAAACCCTTGCCGATGCGGCCCTCTTCAACGTCCCTCTCCCACGCTGGCGGCCCGAGGGCGTTTACGAGCTTCGGCGCTGATCGAACTTTTCGAGCCGTTTGCCGACCGTGAGGGCTGTTTCAGGAAAGCCCGTTCCGTACGAATCTTTAGCTAGGAAAATTTGCTGTTATAGGCATTCTTGACTCTTTCGGTTGCCTCTGGAATCCATAAGAACATATCGGGAACGATAACGATTTCGAGTCGAACCGCCGGCTGTCCTTCATTGGGGCGGCGGAAGGAGGAAGTCATGTCTGTCTGCATCGCGGCGGCGCGATCCGGGCCTCGGGTAAGTGCGTCCGAATGGCCGCGAGCTCCTGAAAGGCCGGGCTTCGGTCGGTCGGGACCGCAACTCGTGGAGCATCTCCGCGAGGAAATCGCCCGGATCGAGGACAAGCCTGCCACCTGGTTTCAGGACGGAAACGAGGTTCCGCGTCGGGCGGAGGCGGGAAGCGGTTCTTGGAACCGTTGGGAGGCCGGAGAGGCTCGGTCTTCCGATTGGCCCATGAAACGCGGTCATAAAGAGGATTTTCCTAAATCGGGGCGACTGAAGAGAACCTCTACGGTTCCGGCCGCCATGTCAGGCACGGCGCTGCAGCCTCGGCCATGCGGACTTTCGGCCGGCGAGACGGCCTCTCTAGGCGATGATGTTCTCGACAGCGCTCTCGGCGGTGGCTTTCCGGTTCGGGGCCTTGCAGAGCTTCATGGCGATGCGGTTCGTGATGCGGGGAGTCTTGCGGGCTTTGCCATGGCGCTGGCCGGCCGGCTGGAGGCGGCGCCTTCACGTCCGGTTCTCTGGATCACCGAGGCGCCGGCGCTTTCGGAGGCGGGGCTTCCTTATCCGATGGGCCTTCAGGCGTTCGGCGTTCCGGCGGAGGCGCTTACCCTCGTCGCGGCCCGGCGGCTGGAGGAGGCGCTCTGGGCGGCGGAGGAGGCGGCGCGCTGTGCGGCGCTGTCGCTCGTCGTTCTTGAGGTGCGCGGCAATCCCCGGCAGCTCGGTCTCGAAGGGACCCGGCGCCTTCATCTGCGGGCGCGTGGCACGAAGATCCCGCTGCTTCTCCTGCGCCAGAGCGGCCATGCGGAGGCGACCGCGGCGCCCCTGCGCCTGCGCATCCGGCCAAGCCCTGCGCGCCCCGTCGCCGATCTTGCCGACCGACCCCGCCTCATCGGTGCGCCGGTCTTTCGCCTCGCCGTCGAGAAGAACCGTTTCGCGCCGCCCTGCCGGATCGATCTCGTCTGGAGTTCACATGACCGCTCGTTCCTTTGCGCCCCATCGTCAGGCGGAAAACCGCTTCCTGGCGCTGTCGCTGCCGAAACTGCCGACCGACCGGATCCTGCGCGACCGGCTGGGGCGAACCTGGCGCTTCGGCTCACTGGCTGAAGCCGTATCGGCCGGGGCAGAGATGGCGCCGATCGCGCTCTACCAGAACGCGGCGAACGCCAATCGGGTCACCGCCGTCTGCGAGATGGCGGAGCGACAGGGTCTTGCCGTCGGCACCGGTCTTTCGGAAGCCCGGGCCCGGTTTCCAGGTCTCGAAACCCTGATGGCCGACATGGCGGCCGATCGCCGGTTGTTGGCGGCGATCGCCGACTGGTGCGACCGATATACGCCTCTCGTCGCGCTCGATCCGCCCTTCGGTCTGATCCTCGATATATCCGGCTGCGCCCATCTCTTCGGCGGCGAGCGCGGGCTGATGGACGATCTTCTGATGCGGCTCTTCCATCAGGGTTTTCTCGCTCAGGCCGCGATCGCGGGTTCGGCCGGGGCTGCGATCGCCCTTGTAGGCGTTCCCGCAAAACCGGCGATCGTCGCTTCGGGTGGGGAGCGGGCTGCCGTCGCACCGCTTCCGATCAAGGTCCTGCGGCTTGACCCGGAGACGAGTGGGCTTCTCTCTCGCCTTGGCCTCAAGACCGTCGCTGCGCTGCTCGACCAGCCGCGTGCGGGCCTTGCCCGGCGTTTCGGCAAATCTCTGGTTCGCACGCTCGACGAGGCGACGGGGCTCGCCCGGCGTCCGATCTCGCCGCGTCGCCCGGTGCCGCAGCTGATCGCCGAGCGCCGGCTGTTCGAGCCGATCGCGCTCGAAGAGGACGTCGCGCGCATTCTCTTTGCCCTCGCGAGCCGCCTGAAGGGCGATCTCGAAGAGCGCGGGCTCGGCGCGCGCACGCTCGAACTCTCGCTTTTTCGCGTCGATGGCGTCGTCAATCGCGCTTCCGTGGGTGCGGCACGGCCGGTGCGCGAGCCGACAGCCGTCGCCCGGCTTTTCCGCGAGAAGCTGAAAGGTCTCGGCGAGGAATTCGATGCAGGCTTCGGCTACGATCTCGTCAAGCTCGCCGTCTACGAGACCGACCGTCTGGAGACTATCCAGACCGACCTGTCGGGCGAGGTTGAGACGAATGCGGCCTTCACCCATCTCGTCGACCGGATCGGCGCGCGGCTGGGCCCGAAAACCGTGCTCGCGCCCTGCCGGCGCGACAGCTGGCAGCCCGAGCGCGCCGCCGGCTGGCGACCTGTCCTCGACCTGATGGACGGGGAGAGGCCCGTTCGTTTGCCCATCAGCGAAGATCGGGCAGAAACCGCACCGCGCCCCTTGCGCATGCTTGCCCGGCCGGAGCCGATCGAGGCGAGTTTCGCGATCCCCGACGGCGCGCCGATCTCGTTCCGCTGGCGTCGCGCGCTCTACCGGGTGCGCCGGGCCGAGGGGCCGGAGCGGATCGCCGGGGAATGGTGGCACGAAGATCGCCCGACGCGTGACTATTTCCGTGTCGAGGACGAGACCGGCCGCCATTTCTGGCTGTTTCGCGAAGGAATGCACGATGCCGATCTCGATCCGGATTTCGTGATTTCCGCCGGTTCGCCGGCCTGGTTCATGCACGGGCTCTTCGCATGACGGGCATGGCCGACATCCCCTTTGCCGAAATCGGCACGATGAGCTGCTTCTCCTTCCTGCGCGGCGCCTCCCAGCCGGAGGAACTGACAGTGACCGCGCGGCGTCTCGGCCTCGGCGGGCTGGGGCTCGCCGATCACAACACGGTCGCCGGCGTGGTGCGGGCCTATCAGGTGGCAAGGGAGGAAGGGCTCGCCTTCGCGCCGGGCACACGGCTCGTCTTTTCCGACGGAACGCCGGATGTTCTCGCCTATCCGCGCAATCGGGCCGGCTGGGGGCGGCTCTGCCGTCTCCTGAGCCTCGGCAATCTCAGGGCCGAAAAGGGGCGGTGCGAGCTTTTCCTGACAGATCTTCTCGAATGGGGTGAAGAGATCAACTGCGCCGTTCTCGCTCCGATGGCGATCGGCCATGGCGAGGGGACGATTGCCGAAAGCGAAATCGGCAAGCTCGCCGCGGTTCTGAACACCCTGCGTTCGGCTTTTCCCGACCGCGTCCGTCTCGCCGCCCGCTATGCCCATGAAGGTTTCGACCAGCGCCGGCTCGCCCGTCTGGACGATCTCGCCAAAACCTGCCGCACGCCGCTTCTGGCGACGAACGAACCGCTCGCCCACGCCCCGCAGCGCCGACGCCTTGCTGACGTCATGACGGCGATCCGCGAGCACGTACCCCTTGACGGGGCGGGTCGGCACCTTGCCATGAACGCGGAGCGCCACCTGAAGCCGGGACATGAGATCGCCCGGCTTTTTTCGTCCTGTCCCCATGCCGTTGAAGAGGCGAGCCGGTTCTTTTCCGAGCTCTCCTTCGATCTGAAAAGTTTGAAATACGAATATCCCGACGAGGCTCTTGGCCTCACGCGCTCGCCGAAGGACGAATTGCGGCATCTCGCCTATGAGGGCGCGAACTGGCGCTACCCGGACGGCGTGCCGGCGAGCGTGACGGAGCGCATCGAGCACGAACTTGAGATCATCGCGGAGCTCGAATACGAGCCTTATTTCCTCACCGTCCACCACATCGTCAACTTTGCCCGGTCAAAGGGTATCCTCTGCCAAGGGCGCGGATCGGCGGCCAATTCCGTGGTCTGCTACTGCATCGGCGTCACCGAGGTCTCGCCCGAGCGCGCCGGGCTCCTCTTCGAGCGTTTCATCTCGCCCGACCGTCGCGAGCCGCCGGACATCGACATCGATTTCGAGCACGAGCGGCGCGAGGAGGTGATCCAGTACATCTTCGAGCATTACGGCCGCGACAACGCAGCCCTCGCCGCGACCGTCATCACCTATCGCGCGCGGTCGGCTCTTCGCGAAGTCGGCAAGGCGTTCTCGCTTTCGGAGGATACGATCGCAGCGCTTGCCGGCTCGGTCTGGGGCTATCACTCGTCCGATGTGGGCGAGCGCGAGGCCAAGGCCGCAGGGCTGTCCATGGCCGACCCGATGACGGCGGCGGTCATGAAATATGCCGAGGAAATCTCCGGCTTTCCACGCCATCTCTCCCAGCACGTAGGCGGTTTCGTCATCACACGCGGGCGGATCGACGAGACCGTCCCGATCCTCCATTCGACGATGGACGGGCGCACCATCATCGAATGGGACAAGGACGATATCGACGAACTTGGCATTCTGAAGATCGATATTCTGGCGCTGGGCATGCTCTCCTGCATCCGCCGCGCCTTCGATCTCCTGAAGGTCCATTACGGCCGGGAGATCACGCTCGCCGAACTCTCCGAAGGTCAGGACGACCCTGCGACCTACCGGATGATCCAGCGGGCCGACACGCTGGGTGTCTTCCAGATCGAGTCGCGGGCGCAGATGACCATGCTGCCCAAGCTGAAGCCGGACAAGTTCTACGATCTCGTCATCGAGGTCGCGATCGTCCGGCCCGGGCCGATCCAGGGCGACATGGTCCACCCCTATCTCAGGCGGAAGATGGGCCTCGAACAGGTGACCTACCCGAAGCCCGAACTGGCCGAGGTTCTCGGCCGCACCCTCGGCGTTCCTCTCTTTCAGGAGCAGGCGATGCGGATCGCCATCGTCGCCGCCGGCTTCACGCCGGGTGAGGCCGACAAGCTGCGCCGCGCGATGGCGACCTTCCGGCGGGTCGGTACGATCCACACCTTCCGCCAGAAGATGGTCGAAGGCATGGTCGCGCGGGGCTACGAGCCGGACTTCGCCGAGCGCTGCTTCAAGCAGATCGAGGGCTTCGGGGAGTACGGCTTTCCCGAGAGTCACGCCGCCTCCTTCGCGCTCCTCGTCTATGCCTCCTGCTGGTTGAAATGCCATTATCCGGATGTCTTCGCGGCGGCACTTCTGAATGCTCAGCCGATGGGTTTTTACGCCCCGGCCCAGATCGTGCGCGATGCCCGCGAACACGGCGTCTCGTTCCGCCCGGTTTCGGTGAACGAGTCCGGCTGGGATCAGAGCCTCGAAAAAGAACCCTTCGATGCGTCGAAGATCGAGGACAGGCATGCCGGAATGCGCCCCGCCATCTGGAGCGCTCACGCGGTGCGGCTCGGTTTTCGGCAGGTGAAGGGGCTTTCCGAGCCCGATATGGCGATCCTCGTCGAAAGGCGGGGCGCGGGCTATGACTCCGTGCGCGATGTCTGGCTGCGCACGGGGCTGAAGCGTGCCGTCATCGAGCGTCTTGCTGAGGCCGATGCCTTCGCCTCTCTGGGGCTGTCCCGCCGCGATGCGCTTTGGGCCGTGCGTGCGCTCGACCCGAAGGGAGCCGCCGAGCGCCTGCCGCTTTTCGAAGGTGCGGCGGCAAAAGATCTTCAGCGCGAACCGGACGCCTTCCTGCCGCCCATGCGGCCGGGCGAGGAGGTGGTCAACGACTACCGCTTCATATCGCTCTCCTTGAAAGCCCACCCGGTGTCCTTCGTCCGGGAAATCCTGACAGAGCGGCGGATACGCACGAACCGCAGTCTCGAGACCCTGCGCTCGGGAAGTCAGGTCGATGTCTCCGGTCTCGTTCTGGTGCGCCAGCGGCCCGGCTCGGCCAAGGGCGTCATCTTTATCACCATCGAGGACGAGAGCGGCACCGCCAACATCATCGTCTGGCCGAAGGTCTTCGAGCGTTTCCGCCCGCTTGTGCTCGGTGCTCGCTTCATCCGCGTGAAGGGTCGGATGCAGGCCGATCACGGCGTCATCCATGTGGTCGCCGAGATGATCGAAGATCTCACAGCTCTCCTCGCACCGATCGCCTCGGGCACCGAAATCGGTCGGGAGGGCATCGCGCCCGCCGATCACGTACGTGCGCCCCTGCGCTACCACGGCTCCAAGCGCAAGAACTCTCTCAGCGAAGAAGAAGCGAATGCTGCGGCGTTTGCGGCCGGTTCGCTCGCCGCCGCCATATGCAATGCTGACGAAGTGCGACGTCCGGTGGACGAAGATGCAAGAACGCGGGCCTTCGTCAAACGTCATGGCCGGAGCGCTGCCAGTGCGGCATTGGGTCCGTTCGATGGAAAAGAAAAATCCCGCGAGACCGACCCGTCCGCCTCGCGAGACTGGACATGGAACGTGCCTGGCGCACCATCGAACGTCGTCTCGATCCTGCCGCGGGGACGCAACTTCCATTGACGACTGTGAGAGGAGAGCTTTCCGGATTGCGCGCCGCCGCTAACTGCCGAAAACTGAGAGCGATTTCACTTTGCACTTACGTGTCCGACCGCAGTCGAGGCGTCCTCGAAAAATGGAGAACCGATGCCGCATGGACGGTCGCGAGAGGATGGTTCCGAAGACCGAGCCCGGTGCTCGGGCATGAGGATCGGTTCTAAGCCTTCGAAAGTCGCTTTATTTATCACTTCCGGCTTCTCGCTGTCAGCCCTTTCTTCCTGCACGAGCCCCCAGTCGACACTTGCCGGCGCCGGACTCGAGGCGAGCCAGGTGGAGCATCTGTTCTGGATCATGCTCGTCGGTGCGGTGGTGATCTGGTTCATCACAATCGGGCTGTCGATCTACGCCACTAAGGTGAGGCCCGGCCGCCACAGCGAGAAAACCGGCACGCGACTTATCGTCTGGGGCGGGGCAGTGTTTCCGACCGTCGTCCTGACGGCGCTCCTCGTCTACGGGCTTGCCTTGATGCCGGAGTTCCGCGCAGAGGCGGACGGGCCTATGATCGCGGTCTCCGGGGAACGGTTCTGGTTCCGTGTCGCCTATGATGTCGAGGGTGAGCCAGGGGTCGTCAAAAGCCTGCCACCCGGAGGCGTCGAGAGCGCCAACGAAATCTGGCTGCCCGTCGGTCGCCGTACGGAACTGCTGCTCGGCAGCCCGGATGTCGTTCACTCATTCTGGGTTCCGTCGATCGCCGGCAAGATGGACATGATCCCCGGCCGGGTGAACCGGCTTGTCGTTGAGCCCACCAAGGAGGGCGTCTTCAACGGCGTCTGCACCGAGTTCTGCGGTGATGCACACGGCCAGATGGGCTTTCGAGTCATCGTCGTGTCCGAGGAGGCGTACGCCGCCTATGTCGAAGCGCAGAACAAGCCCGCCGATGTGACCTCCGGTCCCGGTCACGACGCCTTCATGCAGAACGGCTGTGATGCCTGCCATGCCGTGCGTGGCACTGAGGCGAACGGAGCAGTCGGCCCGGACCTCACCCATCTGGGCTCGCGACTTACGATCGCGGCCGGACTTCTGGAGAACACGCCCGAGAACGTCGCCGAATTCATCCGCGCGACCGAGCATGTGAAGCAGGGCGTCGAGATGCCGTCCTACGGCATTTTGCCGGACGAAGAGATCATCGCCATCGCGGCCTGGCTGGAGCAGCTGAAATGAGCGATTTGCCATCGAGCAGCGCGGCCGGCATCGGTGCTATCGACTTCTCTGATCCCGCGACCCCGAACTATCCCGATCCGCCCAAGCCCCAGACGATCGGCGCGAGCCATGTGGACCAGGAGGACCCCGACGTTCGCGACGCGCAGGCCAAGCGCCTGATCTGGGTTTGGGAAGCGCCGAAAGGCTGGAAGTACTGGTCGGCCGTCAACAACACCGAGGTCGGTATCTGGTACACCTCGACCGCCTTCATCTTCATGCTATTCGCCGGTGTTCTCGGCCTCATGGTGCGTGTACAACTCGCCGTGCCGGAAAACGACTTCCTTACCGCGAACTTCTACAATCAGGTCTATACGCTTCACGGCACGGTGATGATGTTCCTCTTCGCCGTGCCGATCTTCGAGGCGATGGCGATCATCCTGTTACCGGAGATGCTGGGTGCCCGGGATTTGCCGTTTCCCCGTCTGTCGGCCTTCGGATACTGGTGCTTCCTGATCGGCGGCGTCTTCGTCTGTGGCTCGATATTCTTCTCGTCTGCGCCCTCGAGCGGCTGGTTCATGTATCCGCCGCTGACGACGCAGGAGCGGTTCACGCCGGGCTATGGCGCGGATATCTGGCTGCTGGGGCTTTCCTTCATCGAGGTCGCCTCAATTGCGGCGGCGGTCGAGCTGATCGTGGGTTCGCTGAAATGCCGCCCGCCCGGCATGCGCCTCAACCTGATGCCACTCTACGCCTGGTACGTGCTTGTCGTCGCGGGCATGATCCTCTTCGCCTTCCCGCCACTGATTGCAGGCGACATCCTGTTCGAGATGGAGCGGCTCTTCAACTGGCCCTTCTTCGATCCCGAGCGCGGCGGCGATCCGATGCTCTGGCAGCACCTCTTCTGGATCTTCGGCCATCCGGAGGTTTACATCGTCTTCCTGCCCGCGATCGCGCTGATTGCCATGATCGTGCCGACTTTCGCACGGCGTCCGATCGTCGGCTATTCGTGGATCGTTCTCGCCGCTGTCGGCACCGGATTTTTGTCGTTCGGCCTGTGGGTGCACCACATGTTCACGACCGGTCTGCCCTCCATCTCACTTGGCTTCTTTTCCGCCGCCTCAGAGGCCGTCGCGATTCCGACGGGTGTGCAGATCTTCGTCTTCCTGGCGACGCTGCTAGTCGGGCGCGTGATCTTTTCGGTACCCATGCTTTTCGTGTCGGGCTCGCTCGCGATCTTCGTCATCGGCGGCCTCACCGGCGTCATGGTCGCGCTCGCGCCCTTCGACTGGCAAGCGCACGACACCTATTTCGTCGTTGCCCATCTCCATTACGTCCTGATCGGCGGGATGCTCTTCCCGATCGTCGCCGGCATCTACTACTGGTGGCCGATCCTCGGCGGCCGGACCTTGTCGGACCGACTTGGCAAGATCGCGTTCTGGATGATGTTCGTCGGCTTCAATGTCGGATTCTTCCCGATGCATTTTTCCGGTCTCATGGGCATGCCGCGCAGAGTGTGGACCTATCCGACCGGGCTCGGACTCGATCTGCCGAACCTCGTCTCCACTGTGGGCGCCTTCGTCTTCGCAGCGGGCTTTCTCGTCTTCGTCGCCGACGTTTTGCGCCCGCGGGGGCATCTGCCCTATGCCAAGCGCAATCACTGGAACGCCGGCACGCTGGAATGGCTGTCCGAGCCTGAGGACAAGGGCTGGGGCGTGCGCTCCATCCCGGTCATCAAGTCGCGCTATCCGATCTGGGATCAGCCGAACTTCATCGACGATGTCGACAACGGCCGGTTCTACATGCCGGATGCTGAGGAGTTGAAGCGCGAGACTATGGTTACGAGCGTTCTCGACGCAGAGCCGATCCAGTGCCTACGCGTGCCGGGTCCGACCTTCATGACCATGTGGGCCGCCGCCTTCCTCGGCGCGGTCTTCATCTTCGCGACCTTCCACTGGTGGTATCTGACGATCGCAGCGATGGTTCTTGCGACCGGCTCGATCCTCGTCTGGGTCTGGCGCGGCACGGCGATCGTCCCGGAGAAGCGCGAGAAGGATGTCGGGCTCGGCCTGACCTTGCCGCTCTACGTCTCAGGACCCAAGGCGGTCGGCTGGTGGGCGATGTTCATCACCATGATCGGTGATGGCACCGCGTTCATGTCACTGATCTTCGGCTATTTCTTCTACGTGACGATCCATGCCGAATTTCCGCCGGCGGTAACGACCGGACCCGGCGTCTTCTGGCCGGTCGCGGCTTTCGTCGTCTTCGCCCTGACCTGGGGACTTGCCTATGCTGCGCGTCAGCTGAACGAGGCCGGCCAGGTGACGATCGCGCGACTTTCGATGGGCGCGGGCGGTGTCGTCGCGTTACTCGCAGGAGTCGTGATGCTGCTTGGACCCTACCTCACGGGGCTCGATCCAGTCAGCCACGTCTATCCGGCAACGGTCTGGATCATTGCGATCTGGACTGCGGTCCATGCGGCGGCTGGCTCCATCATGCTGTTCTACTGCCTCGCCCGTTCGATCTTCGGGCACCTGACGCCGGTCTACGATGCCGATATCCGCAACGTCGCGCTCTACTGGCACTTCGTGCTGGCGACAGCCTTCGTAACGGTGGCGACCCTTGCCTTCGCGCCGCTGTTAAGCTGACGGGAGACATGGGACGATGTTCGCAAAAAGCCGTCAGACCCGCGACAATCTCATAACCCTCATCGCCGCACCGACGATCTGGGCACTGCACTTCCTCGCCTCCTATCTTGTCGCTTCCGTCGACTGTGCGCCGAACGTGGCGATCTTCGAGAAGATCGCCTTCGCGCGCTGGCTGATCCTCGGCATCACCATCCTCGCCCTTCTCCTCATCGGGCTGATCTTCCGGCGTTCATACGGCGAATGGCGCGGCCACGGCTCGGGTACGGTCAATGACGAGGATACGGCAATTGCCCGTGAGCGCTTCCTCGAGTTCTCAACCGTCCTCCTCGCGGGCCTCTCGTTCATCGCTGTTGTCTTCGTTGCGCTGCCTGCCTTCTTCAATGTGGATTGCCGCTGATGGTCGAAGCGGCGCTCAGGAGGGATAGCCGAGGGTCTCGAGAGATTTGGTCGCGCCATCTGTGGCCGCTCTGGCTGGGGGCGGGTTTCCTTGCCATCGTCTGGTTTGGGCCTTTGCCTGCGCGCGCAGGCGGCTCCTTCGCGAGCCATATGGTCATGCATATGACAGTCGTTGCGATCGCAGCGCCCCTGATCTCGATAGGTATCGCGCGGGCGGTCCCAGATCTCGCAAACCGCATCACACCGGGCTTTGCGATCTTTGCTTCATTCGCCGAATTCGTTGTCGTCTGGGGTTGGCACACACCCGTGCCGCATGATCTCGCTCGGACAGAGACGATTGCCTTCACTGCCGAGCAGGCCTCCTTCCTCGTTGCCGGGGTTCTCGTCTGGCTGAGCGCCCTGGGACCGACTGGGGAAGGGCGCCTCAAGGCGCGAGCGGCCGGCGTCGTCGGCCTTCTCGTCACCTCCATGCACATGACGCTCCTCGGCGCACTGCTGCTCCTTAGCCCGCGCACGCTCTATGCCTGCGCCGAACTCTGTGCGCCGGCTGCGACGATGACGCCCCTTGGCGATCAGCAGGCCGGCGGTGTCATCATGCTGATCGTCGGCGGTGCGGCCTACCTCATCGGCGGGCTTGTTTGCCTCGCCTCCATCCTGAACGCGCCATCGAGGACGGCCCCATGAAGAAGCGGATCGCCATCGATTTCGTTCTCACCTGGAAGAAACTCGCCGCGGCGGGCCTTGGCGCGATCATGCTGGCGCTCGCCGTCTCCTTCTCCGGTATGGTATCAATCGCGGCGTCCTCGGGACATTTCGGACCGGTCGGCTGGTTCCTGCACTGGACCATGCAGAACGCCGTCGCTCGCCAGTCGCTCGGCATCGCGCCCCCGGAGGACGTCAATCTTGCCGATCCTGCACTCGTCCAACGGGCGTCAGGTCATTTCGCGACCGGTTGTGCGCCCTGCCACGGTGCACCGGGTGTGCCGCAGTCGCCAGTCGTGGAGTCGATGATGCCGGCGCCTCCGCGGCTCGAAGAGAAGGTCGCGGAGTGGAAGGATCGTGAGCTTTTCTGGATCGGCCTCCACGGCATCAAATACTCCGGCATGCCGGCCTGGCCGACCCAGGACCGCGAGGACGAGATCTGGTCGATCGTCGCCTTCCTGCGCGCGCTGCCGGAGCTGAGCGCGGAGAGATACGCCGAACTCGCGCTGGGCGGCGAGCGAGAGAATCTGAACCTTCAAGCGGGCGGTGAACAGACGTCCGGTCTCGACGGAATTGTTGGAGAAGCTTTGGCGGACTGCGCCCGTTGCCACGGACGTGACGGACTTGGGCGCGGTGAAGGCGAGAGCGCGAGAGCTTTCCCGATAATCGCCGGCCAGCCGGAGACCTATCTCGCAGCGACGCTCGAAGCCTACGCGAAGGGATATCGGCATTCCGGCTACATGCAGCCCCCCGCCTCGCGCTATCCGGAGGATGTGCTGCGCCAGCTCGCGGCCTGGTATGCCGAGCAGCCGGTCGAAGGCGATGCTGCCGAAGAGGGCCCGGAGGGTGAGGCGGTTGCCGGGGTTGCTGCTCAGGGTAACGCGCCGGCCTTTATTCCGGCCTCGACCGCCGCTGACGGCATTCCACCGCAGATCTTCCCGAGCGCCAACCGATCGCAGGCGGCCTATGACGTCGCCGCGGCAGCCGGCGGCCGACCGGAAGAAGTCAACGAAGCAATGCTGGAGCTTGGCCGGCTGCTTGCCGAAGACGGGATCGCCGCCCGCAAACTGCCTGCCTGCGACAGCTGTCACGACGCCAAGGGCCGAATGAAGAACGCGCATTACCCCTATCTTGCGGGCCAGCCTGCCTGGTACACAGAGGCCCAGCTTAAGCTTTGGAAGGACCACGACATCACGCGTGGCGGCACCCGCTATTCGCATCTGATGACGCCGATCGCTGAGAACCTTACCGATGAGCAGATCAAGGCTGTCGCAGCCTGGTACGAAAGCCGGCCGGTGGGGGAATAGGATCGAAGCCAAGCGACCTCGGTCTCGAAACGCGCCTCTGCTCTTATATTCGGGTTCGACCTGTACGAAGCGGAAACTGATGCCCCAAGACGCACTGCTCGAACTGGACTGGACCCGCCGAAGATCGCCCTCGCTCGCCGAGTTCGAGGCCATGGCCGAGGCTGCCTATCGCGACCTTCCGGAAGAGTTTCGAAAGCTGTGTGGCGATATCCGGTTTCTCGTCGCCGAGTTTCCCGATGACGATGTCTTGGACGAGATGGGGATGAAAAGCCCGTTCGACATTCTCGGCCTGTTCGAGGGCCGGGGGATCGGCCAGTTCGCGGAACCGGCGACTGGCGAAATGCCGAACCGCATACTGATCTATCGCCGTCCAATCCTCGATTACTGGGCCGATCACGAAGAGCGGCTCGGCGATATCGTGCGCCATGTGGTTATCCACGAGATCGGCCACCATTTCGGCCTGTCCGACGACGACATGGAAGCGATCGAGGCGCGGGCGGAGTGAGGAGACCGGCGCCTCCATGCTGAAAAGGCGGCCGTTAGGCCGCCTTCTTGCGTTCGAGATCCGCGGGAAGCTCGATGTCGACTTCCAGTGTGGAGAACTGGTCGCCCTTGTCCATCTTGACGGCGACCTTCTCGCCATCGACCTTCACATGCCTTGCGATCACCTGGATGATCTCCTCGCGAAGGAGATTGACGAGATCGGAATGCTCGCCATTCGTCCTTTCGTGCGCGAGAAGGATCTGCAGCCTTTCGCGTGCGGCCGGCGCAGTATTACGCTTCTGGAAAAAACTGAAGAGGCTCATGCGGCCCTCCGGTTGAAGAACTTGCCGAAGAGGCCACGCTTCTCGCCCGGGATCGACATCGGAACGTCTTCGCCGCAGAGCCGCTTGGCCGCGTTCGAATAGGCTATCGATGGCGCGGAGTTATTGTCCGACATCGTCACCGGCGTGCCGAGGTTGGAGGCGCGCAGGACTTCCAGGCTCTCCGGAATGATGCCGAGGAGCGGGATCGAAAGGATTTCGAGGACATCCTCGACCTTGAGCATGTCGCCGCGATTGGCCCGGTTCGGGTCGTAGCGCGTGAGGAGAAGATGCTTCTCGATTCGCTCGCCGTTCTCCGCCTTCGCGGTCTTCGAATCGAGAAGGCCGATGATGCGGTCAGAGTCACGCACCGATGAGACTTCAGGATTCGTGACGACGACGGCGACGTCGGCATGACGCATGGCAAGCGTCGCACCACGCTCGATACCGGCGGGACTATCGCAGACGATCCAGTCGAAGTCCTTGCGGAGTTCGTCCATGACCTTCTCGACACCTTCGGCGGTGAGATTGTCCTTGTCGCGCGTCTGCGAGGCCGGCAGCAGGAACAGGTTATCGCAGCGCTTGTCGCGGATCAGCGCCTGCGGCAGCTTGGCGTCGCCTTGCACCACGTTGATCAGGTCGAACACGACACGGCGCTCGGCACCCATCACGAGGTCGAGATTGCGCAGTCCGACGTCGAAATCGACGACGGCTACCTTCTCGCCTCGCTGGGCAAGCGCCGCGCCGAGCGCGGCGGTCGACGTCGTCTTCCCGACGCCTCCCTTGCCCGATGTCACAACGATCGTCTTTGCCATATTCAGTCTCTCCTGTTCCTCGGCCTCATGCCGGGATGGTGCTTGGTCTAGATTTTGTCGGCGCGGATGGTTTCGCCATCGAGCCAGATGGTGACGGCTTGCCCAACGAGCCCCGCATCGAGATCGTCGGGCATCTTGTAGAGCCCATCGATCGCCACGAGTTCGGCTTCGAGCTTCGAGCAGAAGATGCGGGCGTTGGTATTGCCCACCGATCCCGCCATCGCTCGGCCCCGAAGCGCGCCGTAGACGTGGATCGAACCGCCGGCGACGATCTCTGCGCCGGAGGAGACCGAACCGACGACGGTGACGTCGCCTTCCGGAAAGATGATCGACTGGCCGGAGCGGACCGGGCGGTCGACGACAATAGAGGGAAGCTGCTGCCCGGTGTCCTGAGCGGGAACCTGCGCAACCTTAGGCTTGTCAGCGACCTTGGTATCGCCGGACGCCTTGGAGTGAACTGGTTTCGCGGCGACGGCTGGCTGCTTGACACCGTCCTCCGGCGGTTCGACATCGCCGGCCGGGCGGCCGCCTTTCATCGGCGGCGGCATGCCAATGCCGAGGAGCGAGGATTTCGCGCCCTCGATGCCCATGATGCGGACGGAGCGCTCGCCGAGTTCGCCGATAAGATCCTTCAACTGGTCCTGGGTGATGTCGAGACCTTCGACGTCGAGTACGATCGGCCGGCCAAGGAAGAAGCCGGTTGACCGTCGGGCGAGGTCGTCGAGCCGTTCAAGCCAGTTCTCGAACGGGAGTTCGGGCGAGAGCTGAATCGCCAGAAAGGATCGTCCCTTCAGTCTGATCGGCCGCTTGTCGGTCTGGCTTTCGGACATTCTGAAGTCTTTTCCGCTTGGTATTCGACCTGTCATGGGTCGGATCGTGGGTCCTGAGATGTCTTCCGGCGCCCGAAAGCACGAGAAGGTTTATCGGACGTTACCGACCAAGCCCTGCGCAAAACTGACGTTTTCGAGGGTTCCAACGCGGGAATCTACCGCTTCCATTGCTGCCGCGGGCGAAGCGGTATCGTTTCACCTTGCCCCGTCAGCCGCGCCTTTCGGCGAAAAATGCCTTCAGAAGGTCTGCCGAGGCAGTTTCAGACAGACCGGAATAGATCTCCGGCGCGTGGTGGCAGGTGGATTGTGAGAAGAAGCGTGCTCCGTTCTCCACCGCACCGCCCTTCGGATCGGCGGCGCCGAAATAGAGCCTGCGGATACGGGCGAAGGAGATTGCGCCAGCGCACATGGCGCAGGGTTCGAGCGTCACGTAGAGATCGCAATCGGTGAGACGCTCGGCTTCGAGAGCCAGACAGGCGCGGCGGATGGCGAGAAGCTCGGCATGGGCGGTCGGATCTTTCGCGGCGCGGGTTTCGTTGCCGGCCTTCGCGATAATTTCACCGTCACGGACGATCACCGCACCGACGGGTACCTCGCCGCGTGTCGCCGCGCGCCGGGCCTCTTCGAGAGCTTCGTCCATGAAACGCCGTGTCATGCGGGCAGCGCGGTCCTTCTCTCGCCAAGCGTCATGCGACCTGATAGAGCGCAGGGCAGACAAGCGCCAGAGATGCGCTGAAAACGGATTTGGGCGGCCGGCGGGCTCGCACTACGGTAGGGCACGCGGTTCGAAACGCCGTCAGCCCGCAGGACATAACGACATGAGCGACGACGAACAGGACAAGCGCGGCGGCAAAGGCGGCCGGCCGGGTGGTGGCGGCTTCAGGCGTGGCGGCAAGACCGGAGAAGGCGGCAAGAGGCCGTTCGTGCCAAAGAGCCGGGGCATGAAGTCCCATGGCGGGGCGCGCGATGGCGAGGCGCCTCGCAAGCCGAAGAGTTATGGTACGCGCAATGCCGATGCATCCTCCGGCTCGGGCGAACGCTCGTTCCGGCCGAAGCCGGCCGGCGAGAGGCCGCGCGGCGAAAATCGCGACTGGCAGAAGCGCGGCGAGGGCCGCGATGCGGGCGGCGAGCGCAAGGGCGGTTTTGAGCGGAGGCGCCCGTCCGGTGATCGGCCGGCTCGCGCCGAGAGTGGCGAGCGGCCCGATCGCGGGTTCAAGCCGCGAGGCGACCGGCCGGAACGATCCGGCGACCGGCCGAACAGGCGTTTCGAGAAGCGGGACGACCGTGGCCAGTCGCGCGGTCGGGACGACCAGCGCCGCGAGCGCCGACCCATGGAGGATGAAGCCGCAGCCGGCCAGCAGGCGGACATGCGCATTGCAAGACGGCTTGCACGCGCCGGTATCGCTTCGCGCCGCGATGCCGAGGCGATGATCGTCGACGGCCGGGTGAAGGTGAACGGCAAGATCATCGATTCGCCCGCGCTCGACGTGAAACCGACCGACAGGATCGAGGTCGACGGCGCGCTGCTGCCTCAGGCCGAGCGTACTCGGCTCTGGCTGTTCCACAAGCCGGCCGGCACGGTGACGACGAACAAGGACCCGGAAGGCCGCCGCACGGTCTTCGACATGCTGCCGGAGGATATGCCGCGGGTGCTGTCGATCGGCCGTCTCGACATCAACACCGAAGGGCTTCTGCTTCTCACCAATGACGGCGGACTTTCGCGCGTCCTTGAACTGCCCTCCACCGGTTGGCTCCGCCGTTATCGTGTTCGCGCCCATGGTTCGATCACCCAAGCCAAACTCGACGAGCTGCGTAATGGCATCTCGGTCGACGGCGTCTTCTATGGCGCGATCGAGGCGACGCTCGACCGCGAGCAGGGCTCGAATGTCTGGATCACGCTCGGGCTTCGAGAAGGCAAGAACCGCGAAGTGAAGAACGTGCTCGGCGCGCTCGGCCTCGAAGTGAACCGGCTGATCCGGCTTTCCTATGGCCCGTTCCAGCTCGGCGATCTCGCCGAGGGTTCGGTACGGGAAGTGAAGGGCCGAACCCTGCGCGACCAGCTTGGCGACCGGCTGGTCGAGGAAGCCGGCGTCGATTTCGACGGGCCGATCAACAAGCCCTTCTCCAACGCGCCGGTCGAGGGGCGGCAGGACGCGCGACCTTCGAAGAAGAGCGACTGGGTCTCGGCCGGCGGGAAGGTCGACCGTAAGACCTTCGGCGAGAAGAAGCGCGAGGAGGCGCTCGGCCGCCTCGACACCAAGCCGCGCGGCAAGTTCGGCGACAAACCGGGTGACGACCGACGCAGGGGCGATCGGCGCAGCGACGGGCCCAAGCGATCGTTCGGCGAGGATCGCGGCGGCAAGGGCGGTGGCCGGTTCGACAAGCACGACAAGCGCGAAGGTTTCGGCGACCGGGTCAGCGGTGCCCGGTCAGGCGGCGACCGGCCCGGGGGCGATCGCGATGGTCCTTCTCGCAAACCGGAAGGGCAAGGGCGCCGGATGTCGAATGTTTGGATGGCGCCCGGCTCCAAGCCCGAACGAGATCCGGGTGCGCGCCCGGCCAAGACCGATGGAGACGGTCCCAAGACCGGCAAGCGGGCGCTCGCCGATCCGAAACGCCGCGTCTCCCGTCCGCCCTCGGCCACCGGCAAGGGCAAGCCGGGTCGTCCCGGTGGTCCGCGCAAACCCGGCGGTCCGCGCGGAGCAGCCCGCAAGCCCTCCGGTCCGTCCGAGAGCTGATCGATGCGCATCGTCGGCGGGGAATTTCGCGGCCGTAAGCTGAGCGTCCCGGCGACGCAGGACATTCGCCCGACCACCGACCGGTCGCGCGAGACGCTGTTCAACATCCTCTCGCATCATCCGGGCATAAAGCTCGACGGCGCCCGGGTGCTAGACCTTTTCGCGGGCACCGGCGCGCTCGGCTGCGAGGCCTTGTCGCGCGGCGCCCGCTTCTGCGTTTTTATCGAGGAGGGCGTCGAGGGGCGTGGCCTCATCCGCCAGAATGTCGAGACGTTCGGCCTGCAGGGCCGCACGAAGATCTACCGGCGCGACGCGACGAAGCTCGGCGCCGTCGGCACGTTCGAGCCGTTCGACCTCCTCTTCGCTGATCCGCCCTACGGCAAGCGTCTCGGCGAGAAGGCGCTGATCTCTGCCCGCGACGGCGGCTGGCTGAAACCCGGCGCGCTTGCTGTGGTCGAGGAGGCTGCGACGAGCGTGTTCGACCTCCCACTGGGCTTCGACCTCTCTGACGAACGCCGGATCGGCGAGACGGTATTACGGTTTCTGGTGCTCTCCGCCTGAGACCATGGAACCGCTGCAAAGCGGCTAACGAAACCGTAACTGGCATCGCTGCGGTCCGAGGGGCATATCTGGGTAACGCAAATTCCGACATGCACATGAGGACCGCCCGTTGATCGCTGCGACCCTGCGCCGAACCCTCGTCCCCGCTCTCGCCCTCTCCGTCGCTTTCGCGCCAGGCGTTCTCGCCCGGGATGCCCAGACCGGGACCGCCCAGACCGAACCCACTGCCTCCGACGTTCAAGATGTTGCCATCCCCGACGAGCGGGTGACGAGCTTTACCCTCGACAACGGTCTGCAGGTGGTGGTTTTGCCGGATCGCCGCGCGCCAGTCGTCACGCAGATGATTTACTACAAGGTCGGTGCGGCGGACGAGGCGCCGGGCGAGAGCGGCGTTGCCCACTTCCTCGAGCATCTGATGTTCAAGGGCACCTCGAACTATCCGGAAGGCGAGTTTTCGCAGAGGATCGCCGAGGTCGGTGGACAGGAGAATGCGTTCACGACGGACGACTATACCGGCTATTACCAGCAGGTCGCCTCCGATCAGCTCGAAATGATCATGACCTACGAGGCGGACCGGATGAGCAATCTGGTACTGACCGACGAGGTGGTGCTGCCGGAACGCGACGTGATTCTGGAGGAGCGCCGTATGCGCGTCGGCAACGAGCCGGGCGCCCAACTGTCGGAAATCGTGCAGGCGACACTCTTTGCCAATTCGCCCTACGGCACGCCGGTGATCGGATGGGAGGACGAGATCTCCTCGCTCACCCGTGAGGACGCGATCGCTTTCTACAACAAATATTACACCCCATCGAATGCGATCCTTCTGATCGCCGGCGACGTGACGGTCGATCAGGTTCGGGAGCTTGCCGAAAAGACCTACGGCCAAATCGAACAGCGGGCCGAAGTGGGCGAGCGCGAGCGTCCGATGGAGCCGGAGCCGCTCGCGGAGCGAACCGTGACGCTTCGCGATGCACGGGTGACGCAGCCTTCCTTCAACACGTCCTACCTCGTGCCCTCCGCGACCACGGCCGAAGAAGGGGAGGCGCCGGCTCTCGATGTCCTCTCCGACGTACTCGGGGGTGGAACGACGAGCCGGCTTTATCGCGACCTCATCGTGGAGAAGGGTATCGCGGCCGGCGCCGGGGCCTATTATCGCAGTTCAGCGCTCGAAGAGGGTGTTTTCGTCGTCTACGGTACGCCTCGCGGCGGTGCGAACCTCGATACGGTAGAGGATGCGGTAAAGGCCGAGATCGATGAGCTGATCGAGAATGGTATCACCGAGGAAGAGCTGGAGCGAGCCAAGAACCGGGTGCGCAAGGGCGTCATTTATTTGCGCGACAGCCAGACGGCTATGGCGCGCCGCTTTGCTACCGCGCTCGCAACGGGCCGTACGATTGAGGACGTCGAGACCTGGCCGGAGCGGATCGAGGCGGTGACAGTCAAGGACGTACAGGCCGTTGCAGAAAGATATCTGAAGCCGGAGCGTTCGGTAACTGGCTATCTCCTGCCTGAGCAAATCGAAAGCGCTGAAATTGCCACGCCGGAGAATACGACCGGCACACAGGATTCGTCGGGCGCCCGGCAGGACTCGACGCCGGCGATGTCGCCGGCCGGAAATGTCGCTGACGAAGAGAGCCGGTCCTGACCTACGCACCTTGCGCGACTGCCAGAGTGGCGGGTCTCGCGTCTCAATCTTCTTACGACCATTCCCGGATGGGATACGACCGATGAAATTCTTCAAGACCTCTTCCATCGCAGGCGCGGCAGCCATCGCCGCCTCGCTCGTTTTGCCCGCCACCGCCGAAGCCGTCGACATTCAGAAGGTGACGAGCGAGGGCGGTATCGAGGCCTTGCTCGTGGAGGATCACACCAATCCGCTGATCGCGATGGATTTCGCCTTCGAAGGCGCGGGTTCCGTGCAGGACCCAGACGGCAAGGAAGGGCTTGCCAATCTCCTCTCCGGCCTTCTCGACGAAGGCGCAGGTGATGTCGAGAGCGCTGAATTCCAACAGCGGCTCGACGATCTTGGCGTTTCGCTGAGTTTCGAGGACAGCCGCGACGAATTTCGAGGCTCCATCAACGCGATCACCGAGTTCTCGGATGAGGCCTTCGATCTGGCCAATCTTGCCCTGACGCAGCCGCGCTTCGACGAAGAGCCGATTTCGCGTATTCGCGGGCAGATCATGACTGGCATTCGTGCCGACCGCAACGATCCGGGCGAACTCGCATCGGAAGCGTTTCGTACGACACTCTTTCCCGGACACCCCTATGGACGCGACAGCAAAGGCACGATCGAAAGTCTCGAAGCGATAGGGGCCGCCGATCTCGATCGTTTCGTCGATGAGAAGTTCGCCAAAGACAATCTCATCGTCGGCGTCGTCGGCGATATTACGCCGGAGCGACTGAAGGCGGTGCTTGATCAGGTGTTTGGCGATCTTCCGGAGACGGCTCAGCTCGACCAGGTTGCCGATATTCAGCCGGAGTTCGGCGAGAGGGTCGCGATCGATCTCGCCGTGCCGCAGACGACGATTCAGTTTGCGCTGCCAGGCGTCAAACGCGACGATCCGGAATTCTTCGCGGCCTATCTGATGAACCACGTACTCGGCGGGGGCTCCTTCACCTCGCGGCTCTACGAAGAAATCCGGGAAAAGCGTGGCCTCGCCTACGGGGCGAGCTCTTGGCTCGCGAGTTACGAGCATGCGGCGATCCTCGGCGCCTCGACTGCGACCCGCGCCGATGCCGCCGAAGAGAGCATTCGCATCATTCGCGAGGAGCTGGAACGGATGGCAGAGGAAGGCCCGACCGAAGATGAGCTCGCCATGGCCAAGACCTATGTCAAAGGTTCCTATGCCGTGCGCAATCTCGACTCTTCCGGCGCCATCGCCCGCACGCTCGTCGGAATCCAGCTCGACGATCTTGGTATGGATTATATCGATACGCGGCAGGATCAGATCGACGCGGTGACCATGGATCAGGTGAAGGCAGCAGCGCAAAAACTGCTCTCGGTCGAGCCGACCGTGATCACCGTCGGCCCCGCCGGAGCCTGACGCGGACGATGGCGCGCATCGGCCTTGCCCTGGGCGGCGGCGGTGCGCGCGGCATAGCCCACATCCATGTTCTTGCGGCGTTCGACGAACTTGGTTTGAAGCCAGTCCGGATCGTCGGATCTTCGATCGGCGCGATCATGGGCGCGGGCTATTGCTCTGGACTGGATGCGCGCGAGATTGCCGAGTTCGTCGTCGGCTCCTTCGCGCACCGCCGGGATATCGTTGCAAAGCTCTGGCATACTCGGCCTGCGAGCCTGCGCGATTTCTTCAATGACGGCGGCTTTCGCATCGGCCAGTTGAACGTCGAGCGAATAGTTGGGGCCTTCCTGCCCGCGCAGGTGCCGAAGACTTTCGAAGAGTTGACGGTCCCCCTCGGCGTCATGGCGACGGACTACTACCGCCGCCTCGAATGCGAACTCGATACCGGTGAGATCGTCTCTGCGCTAGCGGCGTCCTCTGCGTTGCCGGCGATCTTCCGGCCAGTACGCCGGCAAGGCCGCATCCTCGTCGACGGGGGTATCTATAACCCGCTTCCTTACGACCGGCTGAAGGGCCGGTGCGATGTGACCGTTGCGGTCGACGTCAACGGTGGGCCGGAAGGCGATCCGAGCATCGTGCCGGCTACTTTGGAGGCGATGGTCGGCTCCTCACAGCTGATGATGCAGGCGGTCATCGATCTTAAGATTCGCTCCGACCCGCCAACGATTCTAGTCCGCCCGCGCGTTTCGCCATACCGGGTGCTCGATTTCCTGAGAGCTCAGGAGATCCTGGATGCGACCAGTCCGATCAAAGACGACGTGAAATACGCGATCGATAATACCGTCGAAGCCCGCCATCGAGGCGTCGAGACCGGTGCGTTCATCGAGGTGATCGGTACTGATCGTTCAGGTAAGCAGCACGAGAATTCGGCCGTCGCGCGTTAGCCGCTTCTAGCGACGAGGTCGTCCCGACTATCGTCTGCTCTATCGCGGCGTCGTTGCCTTCAGAAAACGCATCAAGCCGGTCTCCTCCTGATTGAGACCCTTCCGCCGACGGCCTTTCATGAGGTCAGGCGACAACCTTCCCTCCTCGTAGGCCGAGACGATGCGCGGGTGAACGTAGGAGGAGCGTGCGACGGCCGGCGTATTGCGAAGGCGTTCCGAGACAGAGCGCATGGCGGCTGCAACGGCC
This sequence comes from Fulvimarina pelagi HTCC2506, assembly GCF_000153705.1. Taxonomy (GTDB): domain Bacteria; phylum Pseudomonadota; class Alphaproteobacteria; order Rhizobiales; family Rhizobiaceae; genus Fulvimarina; species Fulvimarina pelagi. The sequence continues at coordinate 2,915,805 of NZ_DS022272.1, read as the reverse complement.
TTCCTGCGCTTGGCTTCGCTTTCCGCTTCGAGCGCTTTTTCATCGGTGCAGAGGAAGCGCAGTGCCTCGGCCGTCCCGTGAAAGGTCCGAAAATCTTTCGCGGAAATGCGTTTGCCGGAAGCCTCGCGCATATAGGTGTTGAGCACGCCGGCCGTCATCGTGCGGCTCTTCTGCTTCTTACCGGGGAACTTGAAGAGGCGCGAACCCTGACCCTTGCGAACGATTTCGAGGTTTCTGACCAGTGTCCTGTCTCCGATCTCGATCTCGTGCTGCTTGCCTGACTTGCCTTTGAAACTCAGCTTGGCGATCCGGTTCTTCAAGATACGCAAGTTCTTCCGGCGCAGCGAAGCGACGCCGCGACCGCCGTCGGCGGCGTATTTCTCGTGGCCGGGACGCATGGCGGCGAGATCGACGAGCCGCGTCGCGGTCGCCGCAGCAAAACGCTTGTCGCGCTTTCGACGCTTCATGTCTTTCGATACGACGGTTCTGAGCTTGGGAAGCGCGCGACCGAAGCGCATGAGCCGCTCCGCCTTGACGGCATTCCGCACGTCGACCCAGCGCTCGTGATACCGGTATTGCAGCCGGCCCTTCTCGTCTCGACCAATTGCCTGGATATGGCCGTTGCCGTCGATGCAGATGCGAACGTCTTCCCAGGCCGGCGGCAGGACCAGTTCCTCGATCCGCTGTTTCAACCGTTTGTCGGTGACGTCCTCACCGGACAGGAAACAGATACGATGGCCCTCATCGAGTTTTTGCCGCTCGATCTCGAAGGTTTCCGGATCGACGATCGCGAGGCCGACGATTTCGGCGTGATGGGCGAGACGGGCGTCCATGTGATTTCGGTCGGGCGTTCCGTATTAAGCTGAAAACGAGTCTCGAAACCCGTGGAGCTGAAAGCGGTTCCGGAACGCTACCAATTGACGCGTCTACTTGGCCTGTCGGCGGGCGCCGCCAATGCGACAAACCGTTCTTCGTCGGAACGAAGGGCGCCTGCTGCCGCTTTAGGCACCGTTATCGAACGGAGGTATATGAGCCATGGTCGCTTTTCAGAAAGGTCAGTACGTCGCCTGGGATTGGGGCAACGGCGAAGCGAAGGGCAAGGTCAAGGATCACTGGGCCGAGAGTGTCACGAAGACAATCGACGGCTCGGAAATCACTCGGCACGGCGAGGAAGGCAACGAGGCCTATCTCATAGAACAGGACGACGGCTCCGAGGTCATGAAGCTCGCTTCCGAGTTGCATGAACCAAAGGATTGAACTGCCAAGATCGGTGAGAAGCGGTTTCTCACCGCTGGGCCTGGTTCCTGAAACTTAGCCTACGGCCGCGGAACGGGCGGCCGCGGCGCCTGCGTCGCGGTGCGGTATTGTCAACAAGTTCGCCCTGGTTTTCCGATCCGTCGCCGGCGTCCTCGACGGCTTGAAGGGCGGCATGCGGTTCCACAAGCGGCTCTGGTTTCACGGCCTGAGTCATGATCATATCGGCACCAGCAGTCGTGCCCTCTGACTCCTGAAGCTTGAGGCGTTTCGCATCGCGGCGCCGGACGTCTTCGATGATCCTCCGCGCCAACGGGTCCTCGACACCAAGCGAGGTGAGTGTCGCACCACCGAAGGCGAGAGCGGATTCCACCGTCTCGCGAATTTCATAATCGACACCCCGAGCCCGCAGGGCGAGTGCATGGTTCCTGTCGTAGGCGCGCACATAGAGCTTCACATTCGGAAACTCTTCGCGGATGAGATCGACGACGCGGTTCGTGGTTTCCTGCTTGTTGGTGCAGATCGCAACGATCTTGGCGCGGCGTATGCCGGCCGCCTCCAGCACGTCCTTGCGCATTCCTGAGCCGAAGAAAATGCGAAATCCGAAATTGGTCGCCGTTCGAATTCGTTCTGCCGAAGAATCGAGGATGGTCACTTCACGGCCGCTCGAGAGAAGCACCTGGGCGACCATCTGACCGAAGCGGGAAAAGCCAATCAGAAGGACGTCCGAGCCGGCGCCTTCAAAATCCTCGTCCATCTCCTCTTCGTTCTCGTCCTCCCCCCGAGCAAGGACGAGTCTCGCGAACCACGTCGAGAGCGGTGTCAGCGCCATCGACAAGGTCGTGATAGCAATAAGCAGTGACGAGATCTCTGCCGAGAAAATCCGGTCCGCTGCAGCGGCCGAGAAGATGACAAAACCGAATTCACCGGCTTGGGAGAGGAGCCCCGAAACCCTCACCGCGCTGTCGTGGCCTTCGCCGAACAGGCGCGCAAGCCCGTAAAGCAGTGCCGCCTTGCTGATCATGAGCATCGGCGTCGCAAGGAGAATGATCTGCCAGTCGTCGAATAGGACTGCGATATCGATCGAGAGACCGACGCCGATGAAGAATAGACCGAGCAGGAGGCCGCGAAACGGCTCGATATTTGCTTCGAGTTCATGGCGGTAGGACGACTCTGCCAGCAGCACGCCGGCAATGAAGGCGCCCATCGCCATGGAGAAGCCCGCTGCCGCCATCAGCATGGCCGACCCGAGAACGACGAAAAGAGCGGCGCCAAGCATGACTTCGCGCGCACCGGCCGAGGCCATGATGCGGAAGAGCGGATTGAGGAGAAAGCGGCCGCCGACGATGAGGCCGACCACGGCCGCGACCGAGACCGCAATCTGGACAACGTCGATCTGCGTATCGGAGGAATAGGGCGCCAGGAACGGGATGATCGCGAGGATCGGCACGACCGCGAGGTCTTGGAAGAGAAGAACCGAAAAGGCCGACTGGCCGTGCCGGGTGTTGGTCTCGCCCTGTTCTTCGAGAATCTGCAGGCCGAACGCAGTCGATGAGAGCGCCAATCCGAAACCGATGACGATTGCAGTCGGCACCTGGAATCCGAGCAGGAAGGCGATGACACCGATGCCGAGGGCCGTGACCAGAACCTGCGCTGCGCCAAGGCCGAAGATCCTTCGACGCATCGCCCAAAGTCGCGACAGTTTCAGTTCGAGACCGATGATGAAGAGCAGGAAGACGACACCGAGTTCGCCGATATGAAGGATTTCCTCTCCGTCGTGGATCAGCCCGAGAAGAGGACCCATCGCGATGCCGGCCATGAGATATCCAAGGACGGTGCCAAGACCGATTCGCTTGAACAGCGTCCCGGCGACGATGCCGCCGCCCAGAAGCAGGATGATTTCAAGGAAATAGCTGTTCGCGTGTTCCAAAGCTCTTCCGTCGTTTCGCCGCGATACCCGCCACTCTAGTATTCCTCACCGCAAAACGCGAAGCCTTGATGGCAGTGAGCTCGGATTATAAATGCCGGTTAACGCCTCACGACGGATCGCAGCTTCATGGATCAGAACACGACACGGCTCTTGAATGTCGCCGAACGCCTCCTTGAGCGGGTAAAACAGGCGGGCGCGGATGCCGCTGACGTCGCGGTCGCGACTGCGACGAGCAAGGGTGTCGACGTGCGGCTCGGCAAGGTCGAAGAGACGGAAAGTTCGGAAACCGAGAGCGTTTCGCTCCGCGTCTTCGTCGGTAAGCGCGTCGCGAGCGTTTCCGGTGATACCCGATCCGATCTGTCGATGCTTGCCGAACGTGCGGTCGCGATGGCGAAGGTGTCTCCGCCCGACGAATACGCGAGCCTCGCCGATCCAGACCGGCTCGCCAAAGACCTCATCGATCTCGACCAGTTCGATCCGACCGAAGTTTCGCCTGACGAGTTGCGGGATGCCGCGCTTGCGATGGAGGATGCTGCACGAGCCGTTCCGGGCGTGACCAATTCGGGTGGGGCGAGTGCTGGCGCCGGAAGCGTCAGCCTCGTTCTGGCGACCACCACGGGCTTCAGAGGGCATCGGACCCGGACATCTTTTTCCCGCTCCGTCAGCGTGGTCGGCGGTGAGGGGACGCGTATGCAGCGTGACTACGACTTCGACAGCCGTCTCCATTATTCCGATCTCGATGCCCCCGACGCGATCGGCCTGCGGGCAGGCGAGCGTGTGGTCAGGCGCCTCGATCCCGGCGGCATGCCAACGGGACGGGTACCGGTGATCTTCGATCCGCGGGTCGCGCGAGGCCTGATCGCAAGCCTCGTGTCGGCCATCAACGGCGCGGCGATCGCGCGCGGTACGAGCTTTCTGAAGCGGCAGATGGGCGAACAGGTTTTGCCCGAGTCGATGACGCTCACCGACGAGCCGACCCTCAAGCGGCGTCCCGGCTCCAAACCTTTTGATGGGGAGGGGGTAGCCGGCGAGCCGATGACGCTTGTCGAGAACGGCATCCTCAAGACCTGGCTGCTCGATACCGCAACGGCGAACGAACTCGGACTTCAGACAAACGGCCGTGCCTCCCGGTCCGGCGCCGGGCTCTCGCCATCGGCGACGAACGTCATCCTGAACCCCGGTGCGATGTCGTCGGATGAATTGACCAGCGATACAGGCACCGGCCTCTACGTCGACGAGATGATTGGCCACGGCGCCAACCTCGTCACCGGCGACTACAGCCGCGGCGCTTCCGGCTTTCTCATCGAGAACGGCAAGCTGACGCGGCCCGTCTCGGAAATCACGATCGCCGGCAACCTGAAGGATATGCTCCTCTCCATGACCGCCGCAGACGATCTCGATACCCGCTTCTCCGTTGTCGCGCCGACGCTGCGCGTCGCGCAGATGATGATCGCAGGGCGCTGAAAAGTCTCGTGGATCAAACCCTTCCTTCTGAAGATGCCGAACTCGAACTTCTCGAAGATGCGGCGCGCGAAGCCGGTCGCATCGCAATGTCGTTCTTCGGCAAAGACCCGGAGATCTGGTGGAAGGACAACAACTCACCAGTCTCGGAAGGCGACTACGCGGTCGACCGCTTTCTGAAAGAGAGACTTCTCGGCGCCCGGACCGAGTATGGATGGGTTTCGGAAGAGAGTGTTCTGGAGAGGCTCACTTCAACGACATATGAGGACCGCTTTTTCATCGTCGATCCCATTGACGGGACCCGCGCCTATTTGCGCGGCGAGCAGACATGGTGCGTTTCGATTGCCCTGATCTCCGGAAATCGACCGCTGGCCGGCGCGATCTATGCGCCGGTGCCGGACGAGATGTTCACGGTAACTCGCTCCGGCCATGCCAAGCTGGCGGGCGATCATCTGCTGACAGGCGACCAGCCGAGCGAACGCCTGGCGATTGCAATGCCGGACAAGTTTCGATCGGCCTATTCTCGGCTCGATCGTTCCGGCTACCGGCCGGTCGATGCTCAACGCGGCGCGCCCTCGCTTGCCTACCGACTCTGCCAGGTTGCGGCCGGGCGGCTCGATGCGACGCTTATCCGGCCGCGGGCACACGATTGGGACGTCGCGGCTGGCGATCTTCTTTTGGAAAAGGCGAATGGCGCGCTGGCCGATGCGGATGGTGCACCCATTCTTTACACTCGCCTTCCAAGACGGCATGGACTTCTCGTGGCGGCCTCGAACGCGGCGATGGCAGATGCCCGCGCTCTCGCGGATGCGGTCATTTAAGGATGCCGCGGAATCGCCGTAACGGCTGTGATAAACGCGGCGACGGTCGTATCCGCCGAACGAAACGCGAAGAAGGCGAAGAAGTCTGATGGACGAGCAGAAACCAAAACAATTGCTCCACCTCGTATTCGGCGGCGAACTGGACGATCTTCAATCGGTGAACTTCAAAGACCTCGACGATCTCGACATTGTCGGTATCTTCCCCGATTATTCGAGCGCGCTATCGGCTTGGCGCTCCAAGTCGCAGCAGACGGTTGATAATGCGGCGATGCGTTATTTCATCGTTCACATGCATCGGCTTCTGACGCCCGAAAGGACCTGACCAGGACCCCCAACTATGGAGGAAGGCGTCGGCGAGATCGCGAAAGCGCGCGTGAAGGGCCCGCATAAAGGGGGATTCGTCAAGCGCGTGCGTAAGTTCCGCCGTAAGACGATGCGCTCGATCGGCCGCTCCAAGCTCGTCAATCGGTTGGCTGGCGCTGCAATCTTTCGCCTGATGCGTTTTATCGAGCGCACGCAGAAGCCCGCAACGGATTTCCAGGCGGCGCGAGCTCGGATCTTCGAGCACCACCCAGCGATCGTCGGCATGTGGCACGGGCAGCATCTGCTGGCGCCGATCTTCCGGCCGGTCGAACTCCCCTATGTCGCGCTTCTTTCCCGCAATGCCGATGCCGAGATTAACGCGCAGGTCGTCTCGCGCTTCGGCATCGAAACCGTGCGCGGGTCGGGTGGACGCGAGGGGGGCACGAGGTCGGAAAAGGGTGGGGCACGAGCGGTGATTGCTTTGCGCAAGGCGCTGAAGTCGGGTTATGGCGTGTGCATGATCGCCGACGTGCCGAAGGGCGTGCCGCGCGATGCCGGTCAGGGCATCGTGACACTAGCGCGGATCTCCGGCCGGCCGATCCTGCCGAGCGCCGCTGTCACCAGCCGGCGCCACATTGTCGCCTCCTCGTGGGACAAGACGACCCTGCCCCTGCCTTTCGGACGGATGGCGGTTGTCGTTGGCGAGCCGATACATGTGCCGGCCGATGCCGATGCGACGGTATTGGAGGCCAAGCGGGTAGAAGTGACAAAGGCGATCGAGGCCGCCAATGTGAAGGCGATAGCAAGCGTGAGCGCGACATGAGCGAAGGCAAGGCACGCGCCGCTCTTTCGGCCTACAAGTTCTTCGGCTCGGTGATCTCGCCGGTGCTTCACCCCTATCTCGCCTATCGCACGCACCAGGGAAAGGAAGACGGGATTAGGAAACGCGAGCGCTTCGGCTATGCGGGTGCCGAGCGGCCGGAAAGCTTGCCGCTGGTCTGGATCCATGCCGCAAGCGTGGGAGAGACCCTCGCCGTCGCGCCGATCGCCCGGCAGATATCCGCTGACGGGCTCTGCGTCCTGATGACGACAGGAACGCGCACCTCGGCCGATATCGTCGAAAAGCGCCTCTCGGACTGCGTAATACACCAATATGTACCGCTCGATGTCACGTCCGCCGTGAGGCGTTTCCTCGATCACTGGCAACCTGATCTTGCAATCTTCGCCGAAAGCGAACTCTGGCCGATGACCCTTCGCCAGCTTTCCGAGCGCAATGTCCCACAGGTCCTCGTCAATGCGCGCCTTTCCGACCGCTCCTTCGAGCGCTGGAAGAAGGCGCACTGGTTCGCAGAGGCGTTGATCGAGAATTTCGCGCTGATCATCGCGCAGTCGGAGATCGATGCGGAACGCTATCGGCTGCTTGGGGCCGGTCTGGTCAGCGTCGCGGGAAATCTCAAGGCCGACTCTGAGGCGCCGAGCGTCGATGAGGACGCGCTTAAGGAAATTTCGGCGGCGATCGGCGACCGTCCGGTCTGGGCAGCGCTTTCAACCCATTCTGGCGAGGAATTGGCTGCCGCGACTTGCCATATCGGGCTCAAGCGCCGCCATAAGGGCCTTCTCACGGTCATCGTGCCGCGCCATGCCGATCGCGGAAACGAGATTGCCGAGGAGCTACGATCGACCGGCCTGCGTGTTGTCCAGCGGTCAACGGGCGGCGTGCCGAGCGATGTGACCGATATATTTCTCGGGGATACGATGGGCGAAATGGGCCTTTATCTGAGGCTCTCGGAGATAGCCTTCATCGGCAAGTCGCTGGTGGGTGAAGGCGGGCAGAACCCGATGGAGCCAGCGATCCTAGGTCGGGCGGTGCTTTCCGGCCGTTTCGTGCAGAACTTTCGGGACGTCTATCAACGACTTTTGGAGGACGGGGCCTGTGCAATCGTCAAGGACGAAGCCGGGCTTACCCGTGAAGTCGATGCGCTGCTCAAAGACCCCGAGCGGCGCTCTGCTATGGGTACCGCAGGCCAGACGAGCGTTGCAGCCATGCGCGGCGCCCAGGAACGCACGATGAAGGCTCTCTTGCCCTATCTCAACCCGCTCAAGCTCGCGATCAGCCTCGAAAAGCGTTCCCACAACGGGCGGGCATCGTGAAGGCACCAGCATTCTGGTGGACAGCTCCCACGACGGCCTCCACACTCCTCTCACCGCTCGGCTTTCTTTACGGCTTGGTCGCCGCGCGCAATCTGAGGAAGGGCAAGCGCGCCGCGCTCCCGGTTCCCGTCCTATGCGTCGGCAATCTCACTGTCGGCGGGGCAGGCAAGACGCCAACCGCGATCGCACTCGCCGAGGCCGCGAAGACGCTGGGCCGCAAGCCGGGTTTCATCTCTCGGGGCTACAAGCGGCGTGGTCGCAAGCCGCTGCTGGTCGATCCGGAGACCCATAAAGCCGCAGCCGTGGGCGACGAGCCTCTGCTTCTCGCCGAAATCGCGCCGACTGCCGTCTGCAGCAATCGGAAGAAGGCCGCCGATCTGCTGATCGAAAAGGCGGGCTGCGATCTCGTCATCTTGGACGACGGGTTCCAGAGCGCTCAGCTTGCCTCCGATTACGCGCTTCTCGTGGTCGATGCTCGGCGCGGCCTCGGCAATTGGGAGGTGTTTCCCGCCGGGCCGCTCCGCGCGCCGCTGAAGGCGCAGTTCAATCATCTCTCTGCAATCCTCCTCGTAGGCTCTGGAGATGCTGGTGCGGCGGTCGTAAGTGAAGCTGCCCGCTCAAACCATGCCGTTCACCGCGCGCATCTCGTCGCAAAAGACGGTGACCGGCTGAGGGGCATGCGGGTCCTTGCCTTCGCCGGAATCGGCGATCCGCAGAAGTTCGTCGAGAGCCTGAAGCGCTGTGGCGCCGACGTGGAACGGAGCAGGGCTTTTCCGGATCACCACCGATATACGTCCGCAAACATTGCAGCTCTTTCTGCAGAAGCCTGGAAGAGCGGGCTTCAACTGGTGACGACCGCGAAGGACGCGGCGCGTCTCAGGACCGGCGATGAAGCGGCGCAGCTGTTCCTCCAGGAATGTGAGGTTCTGGAGGTAGCGCTTCGCTTCGAGGGGGAGACCACGGCCCGCTCCATCGTGAAGCGAACGCTCGCCGAATTTCATCGCCACCGCTACGGCGTCTGACGCTCTTCGGCTCACAACGTCTCGCTCAGGCCTTACCGGCGCGAACCTGCTTCTCACGTTCGAAGACGGCATCAGCGTCGCGATAGGCTTCCTGGCGTTCGACGCTCCAGTACTTGAGGAGATCGAGTGGGATCGGCTCGCCGGTTACCGCACAGCGCACATAGGCTCCGGACCGCACGACCTGAAAATCGGGCGTTCCGTACTTCAGCTTGGCTTCGCCGCCGTCCATCCGGTTCATCGAAGAATTCCGTTGCCTGTCCTTCACGCACCGCAGGCGCTAGCCGCTTTCGCGCTCAAAGGCAAATCGGGCAGAGCGCCGCATGGGATCGGAAGGGTCGGCGTTTGCGGTGTGACCGAAGTCACTGAAACCCTGCGAGACTTTGGTCATGATTTCCTTATCGGCGGACGGAAGTGACCGCCCCAAACCGAGAAGGACTGAGAACCATGCTCCGCAAAATCATCATCTCCACAATCGCTGCCGCCATCCTCGCGACCTCGGCCGTCTCCGTCTCCACCACCACCGCCTCGGCGGGTTCGCGGGACCGTGAGATTGCCATCGCCGTTGGAATTGGAGTTCTCGCCGGCGTCCTCGGCGCGAAAATCTCCCGGCCGAAGCACCGGCAGGTTCGCATTCAGGGCACGTACAAGGTCAAGCACAAGCCGACGATACGCCATTCAGCCGGCGGACACGCCCCGCGGGAGTCCTATAATGTGATCGGCTATCAGCGCCTTGACTGACTCCTGCATCTCGCGACAGCTCTCCGGGTTCCGGGTCGAGCGATGTCGGAGCCCTTCGGTCTACCGACCGCTCCGCGCTTGCTTCCCAATACAAGATCGCGCCTTCGGCCCTTTGCGACCGGAGGCGCATTCGCATTCGAACCGGCAGTGTTGACGCTGTCGGTGCCTAACATTTCGCGGCGTCAGTCCCCATCTTGCCTGCCGACCCCAAAGCCGAGCGACAAGCAAACAGCATAGAGGAACGAAGCCCAGTGGATGTATTCGGAGATATCGCCTTCCTCGCCGGTGGCCTCGTGCTCCTGTTTTTCGGCGGCGAGGGTCTGGTGCGCGGGAGCACCGCTATCGCCGAACGCTCGGGTTTTTCGCGACTTATCGTTGGCCTTGTGATCGTTGGTTTCGGCACCAGCGCGCCGGAGCTTCTCGTCTCGGTGCAGGCTGCCCTCGGCGGAGCACCTGATATCGCAGTCGGCAATGTCGTCGGCTCGAACATCGCCAACATATTGCTGATCGTCGGAATCTCGGCCGCGATGGTGCCGCTGATTAATGATGATCCGGCAATCCGGCGCGACCTTCTTGTGATGCTCGCTGCCTCGGCCCTAATCGTCCTGATCTTTCAGGGCGGCACAATCGGGCGATTTACCGGGGCCGCAATGTTTGCCGCACTGCTCGTTTATCTGGCGATGAGCTATCACGCTGAAAAGCGGCGGCTCGCTCGTTCGCGGAACACGGAAAGCGTTGTCGCGGTACCCGAGATGAAGCCGCTGATCGCGGTTGCCGCGGTTTTAGCGGGCATCGCGATGCTCGTACTCGGCGCACGCTTGATGGTTGATGGCGCGACCTCGCTGGCCCTCCACCTCGGTATTTCGGAAGCGGTGATCGGGCTCACCATCGTTGCGATTGGCACTTCGCTGCCTGAGCTTGCCACCGCGATCATCGCGGCGCGAAAACGCGAGGTCGACGTTATCCTCGGCAATGTCGTCGGTTCGAACATCTTCAATATTCTCTGTATTCTCGGCGTCACCGCGATGATCGAACCGATTGCGGTCGCAGAACGCTTTGCCTTGATCGACGGGCCGCTGATGCTGGCGCTGTCGTTCGCAAGCCTCGCCTTCCTCTTCGCCTACCAACGGATCGGACGGTTGGCAGGGGCGGCGATGCTCGTGCTCTACGCCGTGTACATCGGAGCCCAGAATGCGGTCTGATCAGGCCGGCTAACGCTTGAAAAGGGCTTCGAGATCAGCGCGCTTCAGCTCGATGAAGGTGGGTCGGCCGTGATTGCAGGTGCCGGAGCCAGGGGTTACCTCCATTTCTCGCAAGAGCGCATTCATCTCTTCGGGCTTCAGGCGGCGGCCCGTCCGCACCGAGCCGTGGCAGGCGATAGTCGCGGCGACGGAGTCGATCCGTGAGCGCACGCTGTCCCCGGTGCCGAATTCGGCAAGTTCTTCAGCAAGGTCTTTGACCAACCGTTTGGCGTCGCATTGGCCGAGGATCGCCGGGGTCTCCCGCACGGCGATCGCGCCGGGGCCAAAGCGTTCCAGATGGAGGCCGAGTACGGAAAACGCCTCCGAGGCTTCGGCGAGGCGATCGGCGTCGCCTTCCGAAAGGTCGACGATCTCGGGAATAAGCAGCATCTGCGAGGCGATCTGGGTGCCGTGGAGCGCGGCCTTCAAGCGCTCGTAGACGAGACGCTCGTGAGCCGCATGGCCGTCGACGAGGACGAGTCCGTCCTTCGTCTCGGCGAGGATGAAGTTCTCGAACAGCTGCGCCTTGGCCGCGCCGAGAGGATAGGATTTTACGACAGCGGCGTCGGCTGTTCCGGCAAATACCTCAGTCGCCAGGCCCGCATCGAAAGGCGTCTGACCGTCCTCGGCAAATCCCGAACTAACCTGTCGATCCGTCGTTTCGGTGAAGGCGCCCGCCTCGAATGGACGATATGCGGCACTCGCGGGATCGAAGGGAGTCATCGGCCGCTTCGTCGCCTCATATCCGGCAAGGTTTGACGCCCCGAAGGACTGGCGTGGTTTCATGGCGATGTCCGGAGCACCAGGCGAGAAGCCGTCGAAGCGCCCCGCCTGCTCCTGAGGCTCCCGCTTCGGGCCGGCGGAAAAGCGCGCCATGAGGCCGCTCGCGGCAACCGTCGAACCGCGCACGCCTTCGGTCGCCATCGCCTCGCGGATTGCGCCCACGATAAGCCCGCGCACCAGCTGGGGATCGCGGAAGCGCACATCGGCCTTGGCGGGGTGGACGTTGACGTCGACGAGGGCGGGATCGAGTTCGACGAAGAGGGCAGCGACTGGATAGCGACCCTTCGCCATCATGTCGGAATAGGCGCCCTGAAGCGCGGAGACCAGCATCCAGTCGCGCACCGGCCGGCCGTTGACATAGAAATACTGAGCCAGCGAATTGCCGCGGTCGAAACTCGGTAAGCCGGCAAACCCCGAGAGATAAACATCTTCGCGTACCGCTTCGATGGCGACCGCGTTGTCGGCGAAATCCTTGCCGACGACGTCGCTGATCCGGGCGAGGGGATCGTCGGGTGCGGCGGCCTCAAGCACGAGGCGCGAGCGGTCGGGACCGGAGAGTTCGAAGCGCACGCCCGGAAAGGCGATGGCGGAGCGCCTGACGATGTCTGTGATCGCCGAGGCCTCGGCGCGGTCGCTCTTCAGGAACTTGAGCCGTGCGGGCACGGACTGGAAGAGATCGCGGACCTCGACAGTGGTCCCTTTCGAAAGCCCCGCCGGCATAGGACCGTCGCAGCGTCCGGCCTCGACCTTCACCTCGAAGGCCTCTGACGCGCCTTCGGCGCGCGAGGCGAGGGAGAGCCGTGCAACCGAGCCGATCGAGGGCAGTGCCTCGCCGCGAAAGCCGAGGCTCATGATCTTGTCGAGCCCGCCGGCAAGTTTCGACGTGCAGTGGCGTTTCACCGCGAGCCGCAGTTCATCCTTCGGAACGCCCCTGCCGTCGTCGGTGACGCGGATCAGCGTCTTGCCCCCGCCCGCCGTTGCGATCTGAATGCGCCGGGCGCCGGCATCGAGGGCGTTTTCGAGCAGCTCCTTCACGACGCTCGCCGGCCGCTCCACCACCTCGCCGGCGGCGATCTGGTCGATCAGGAACTCGTCGAGCTGAACGATGGGCATGAGGACACTCAAAGCCGGTTCGCGGGTATATTCAGAGAGCCTTCTGGTAGGATGAGCGCCGCTTTATCGCAAGCCGAAGGCTCACCGGGATCTTCGCTCGTGCTCTGAACACGGAGCTTGCGAATTGGCTCTTCATGTCGGGCTTTCTGCGGTCACGATGTTTTCGAAGGCAACACATACGCCCGCAATCGGCAGAAACAGAGAAGGTTGACGCGACTAGCCGGCTCGTCGCCTAGGCCCGCGTCAGATCGAAAAGATCTGGAGACATGTTGTTCGAAATGTGCCTTTCACGCTCTGCGCTATCAGCGAACTTAGCGGCAGGCGGAACACAATTGGGTTCGAGCAAGGATCAGGCTTCGTCGGGAGAATAGGTGCTGTTCGCCGGGGACCTGTCGCCTCTCAACCTGACTTCTTTTTCCGTGCTTCGATGATCGTCACGCAGCGCACGACCTCGAAACCATGGTCGGCGGCGATCGCCTCGTAGCGCGCGGTCAGTGCACCGTCCTCGAATTCGACAATCGAGCCGTCGTCGAGGTCGACGATGTGACCATGATCCTCGCTGTCGCAAAGTTCGTAGCGGGCGGGGGAATTCTCCAGCGACAATTTGCGGATGAGGCCAAGCTCTTCGAGAACACTCAGTGTCCGGTAGACCGTCGCGAAGGAGATGGTGGAATCCAGTTCGCGCGCCTTGCCGGTGATCTCCTCGGCGGTCGGATGGTCCTCGGCACCCGACAGCGTTCGCATGATCGCGACGCGCTGATTGGTCACACGCAGGCCCGCGTCGCGCAGGAGCTCCGCAAACGTATCCAATGTCTCATGAGTTTCGATGCCGCGCGTCATGCACCGATGTAATCCGGAAAACAGGGCGAGCGCAAACAAGCGTCGGCGACCGCCGGCAAGCGTTCGGATCGGGCCCTTGTGTGAATGAGAATGATTTGCAATAACGAAGAAGCTTACTTCGTACAGTCCTGGAATCAGCTTTGACGAGTACATGGGAAGAGAGAAAATCGATCATGACCGATAGGATACGGCGCGCCGGCGCAATGCTTACGGGTATTGCCGCGATCGCCATGGCTGGATTGCCAGCGCACGCTCAATCGGAAGACGCGTTCAAGGTAGTCACAACCTTTACCGTACTCGCCGACATGGCTCAAAACGTCGCCGGTGACGAGGCCGAGGTCGTATCGGTCACCAAGCCCGGTGCGGAGATCCATGGCTACGAGCCGACGCCTCAGGACATCGTTCGGGCGCAGGACGCCGATCTCATCCTTTGGAACGGCCTCAACCTGGAACTCTGGTTCGAGCAGTTTCTTGCGAACCTTTCGGACGTTCCCTCTGTGACGCTGACCGACGGCATCGATCCGATCCCGATAGCCTCCGGTTCCTATGAGGGACAGTCCAATCCCCATGCTTGGATGGGGCTCGACAACGCTATGGTCTATGTCGACAATATCGCCGAAGCGCTCAGTGAGTACGATCCGGACAGCGCTGAGGCCTACAAGCTGAATGCGGAGGCCTACAAACAGGAGATCCGCGACACGATCCAGCCGCTTCGGGACCGGATCGCGGAACTCCCGGAGGACCGACGCTGGCTGGTGAGCTGCGAGGGCGCCTTTTCGTATCTCGCTCGCGATTTCGGTTTGAAGGAGCTCTATCTCTGGCCGATGAATGCCGATCAGGTTGGAACGCCTCAGCAGGTGCGTGCCGTGATCGACGGCGTCAACGAGAACGAGATTCCAGTCGTCTTCTGTGAAAGCACCGTCAATACAGCGCCAGCCGAACAGGTCGCGCGTGAAACCGGCGCCGCCTATGGGGGCGTCCTCTACGTGGACAGCCTTTCGGAAGAAGGTGGGCCGGTCCCAACTTATCTCGACTTGCTGCGTGTGACATCCGAGACCGTTGCGGATGGCCTGACCGCGACCACGAACTGAGACACGCATACGCACATTGGCGCTTCGACGGATCGAATCACGCTCGGAGCACTTGTTAGACACTGAGGATAGCGCCGGTTCCATGGCGCCCTCGAACGGAGCCGAACTTGCTGAAGAATGCGACGCGATTGCCGAACGCGCCTCACGATGCTGCTGAGACAGGAAGCGGTCTGGAAGCGCGGAATGTGACCGTGACCTATCGCAACGGCCATACGGCGCTGCGCAATACGAGCTTTGCGATCCCGAAAGGCACCATCACCGCCCTCGTCGGGGTCAACGGTGCCGGAAAGTCGACTCTCTTCAAGGCGATTATGGGCTTCGTGCCGGTCGCTCAAGGTGAGATCCGCCTGCTTGGCCGTGGGGTGAAAGAAGCACTGAGAAGCAATCTGGTCGCCTACGTACCACAGGCCGAAGAGGTGGACTGGGCCTTTCCGGTCCTCGTCGAGGACGTGGTCATGATGGGGCGATATGGCCATATGGGCTTTCTGCGTCGCCCTTCGGAGGCCGATCGCATCGCCGTGGACACGGCGCTCGGACGGGTCAACATGCGGGAATACCGGGAGCGGCAGATCGGCGAACTGTCGGGCGGACAACGAAAGCGCGTCTTCCTCGCCCGCGCCCTTGCCCAGAATGGTCAGGTGATCCTGCTCGACGAGCCGTTCACCGGGGTCGACGTCAAGACCGAAGACCAGATCGTTGCCCTTCTTCGCGAATTGAAGGACGAGGGGCGGGTGATGCTGGTATCGACTCACAACCTCGGTTCGGTCCCGGAATTTTGTGACCGGACCATTCTCGTCAAGGGTACGGTGCTTGCCTACGGCCCGACCGAGACG
The DNA here is from genome assembly GCF_000153705.1 of Fulvimarina pelagi HTCC2506. Classification (GTDB taxonomy): domain Bacteria; phylum Pseudomonadota; class Alphaproteobacteria; order Rhizobiales; family Rhizobiaceae; genus Fulvimarina; species Fulvimarina pelagi. The sequence goes on along the minus strand of NZ_DS022272.1, from coordinate 2,900,224 downwards.
ACCTTCACGCGCGGCAATCTGGAACGGGCGTTCGGCGGAGTCCTGCGCCACTTCACCCTCGGCGGAAAGACGCTGCATGACGACCACAAGGACGACAGCAGGGAGGTGACGATCTTCACCGACGACGAACGGCCTCTCGTCCACTACGGCGACCGGACGCAGACGCTGACGCAGAGCGGCAACGAGCGTGAGCGATGAGCGTTCTTCTGGAGCCTTTTTCCTACGGCTATATGACCAACGCCATCTGGGTTTCGGCTCTTGTCGGCGGGGTCTGCGCCTTTCTGTCGGCCTATCTCATGCTGAAGGGCTGGAGCCTCATTGGGGACGCCCTGTCTCATTCGGTCGTCCCTGGCGTGGCGGGCGCTTATATTCTCGGCCTTCCCTTCGCCTTGGGGGCCTTCATTGCGGGCGGGCTGGCGGCCGGCTCCATGCTGTTCCTGTCCGAACGATCGGGTCTCAAGATCGACGTGATCATCGGGCTCATCTTCACCGCCTTCTTCGGCCTCGGATTGTTCCTCGTTTCGATCAATCCGATGTCCGTATCCATACAGACGATCACCATGGGTAACATCCTCGCAATCACCCCTGAGGACACGTTTCAGCTCGCTTTGATCGGCACGATTTCGCTCGGCGTACTCCTTCTGAAATGGAAAGACCTGATGGTCGTCTTCTTCGACGAGAACCATGCCCGGTCCGTCGGCTTGAGGCCCGAACGCCTCAAGGCGCTCTTCTTCGTTCTCCTCTCGGCTTCAGTGGTCGCAGCCATGATGACCGTCGGCGCCTTTCTCGTGATCGCCATGGTGGTCACGCCCGGGGCCACCGCCTACCTCTTGGCCGACCGCTTTCCGAAGCTGATCGTCCTGTCGGTGATAATTGGCGCTCTGACGAGCGCGGTCGGCGCCTATGTCAGCTATTTCCTTGATGGAGCAACCGGCGGTGTCATCGTCACGCTCCAGACACTCATCTTCCTTCTCGCCTTCGTCTTCGCCCCGAAACACGGCCTTCTTGCCGCGCGCAGGAAAGCAGCCACCGTCCTTCGGGATGAACCGAGCGCGCTAGAAGAGGGCTGCACGGAGGCGCTGCAGTGATCGAGACAGCGCTTTTGCCCTTCCAGTTTCCCTTTATGCAGAACGCCTTTCTCATCGCTGCAATCGTCGCGGTTCCAACGGCGCTTCTGTCTTGCTTTCTGGTCCTGAAGGGATGGGCGTTGATGGGCGATGCGATCTCACATGCGATCCTGCCCGGTGTCGTGCTCGCTTGGATTACCGGCTTGCCGTTGATCCTCGGTGCCTTCGGCGCCGGAATGACCTGCGCCCTTCTGACGGGATATCTCAGCGCCAACAGCCGCGTGAAGCAGGATACGGTCATGGGTGTCGTCTTTTCCGGCATGTTCGGGGTCGGGATCATCCTCTACACGTCGATCCATACGAACGAGCATCTCGACCACGTGCTGTTTGGCAACATGCTTGGCGTCGGCGGCGAGGATCTGTGGACCGCCGGCCTGATTTCTCTCGCCGTCTCCGGCGTCCTCGCTCTCAAGTGGAAGGATTTTCTGCTGCATGCCTTTGATCCGGCGCAGGCAAAGGCGAGCGGGCTTCCCGTCTACTGGCTTCATTACGGGTTGTTGACGCTGCTCTCGCTGACGATCGTCGCGACGCTCTCGGCTACGGGACTCATTCTTGCCGTCGGGCTGATCATTGCGCCTGGAGCGATCGCCTTTCTCCTCGTGCGAAGTTTCGGCAAGATGCTCTTCGTCGCTGTCACGATCTGCCTCGTTTCGATGATCGTGGGCGTTTATCTGAGTTTCTTTCTCGACAGCGCCCCGGCTCCCACGATCGTTCTCGTTCTCACATTGGTCTTCATTTTTGCCTTCGCGCTGCGAATTTTTCAGCCCCAGGTCCGCCGTCAGGTCGCAGCGATAGAGGCGCGAGGCCGGTAAGGCTTTCCGTACGGGACAACGAACGCAAACGTCTGAATAAACGATGGTCTTGCCTTCGCGCCGGCGAACACGCAAGACTGGCGGACACGAGCCCATGCGGCAGGACTAAACGCCTTCGGAGGCTGTCCATCGTTCGGTCGGGTCGTCGGATGTCAGGACGGCGGGGAGGGTGCGAGGCCATGCGGGAGAACCCGCCGAGCTTTTCGCTTGGCATCGAGGAAGAGTATCTTCTCGTCGATTGCGACACACTCGACCTCGCTTCCGTGCCCGATGCGGTCTTTTCCGAGTGCGAGAAGGAGCTCGGTGAGCAGGTCACCCAGGAATTCCTGAAATGCCAGCTGGAGATCGGCACCCGCGTCTGCAAAAGCATTTCGGAAGCGCGGAAGGATCTCGGCCGCCTGAGGCGCACCGTCAAGAGGATCGCTGGGCGCTACGGCCTTGCGCCACTTGCGGTCTCGACACATCCCTTTGCCAAATGGGACAATCAGCGCCTGACCGACAAGGAACGCTATCGCGGGCTGGAAGAGGATCTCGCCGCTGTCGCCCGCCGCATGCTGATTTGCGGCACACATGTGCATGTGGGGATCGAAGATGACGATCTGAGGATCGATCTCCTCAGCCAGTTTTCCTATTTCCTGCCGCACCTCCTGGCGCTGTCGACGTCCTCGCCGTTCTGGCAGGGGCAGGAGACCGGGCTGAAATCCTATCGCCTTACGGTGTTCGACAACCTGCCGCGCACGGGACTGCCGCCGAGCTTCAACAGTTGGGCGGACTACCAGCGTTCGGCGCAGATCATCATCAACACGGGGCTGATTGAAGACTGCTCGAAGATCTGGTGGGACGTCAGGCCGTCGGCGAACTTCCCGACGCTGGAATCGCGTATCTGCGACGTGATGCCGAGGATGGAAGATACGCTCGCTGTCGCCGCGCTCACCCAGTCGCTCTTCAGCCTGCTCTATACGCTTCGCACTTCGAATATGGCCTGGCGCCGCTACGATCGGTTTCTCGTTCAGGAGAACCGATGGCGCGCACAGCGCTACGGCATGTCGAATGGGCTGATCGACTTCGGCATCGGCGAAGTGGTGCCCTTCGCCGATCTCGTCGAGGAAATCATCGCGCTGGTGGGGCCCCACGCCGAGGAACTAGGCTGCGTCGCCGAGGTGCAGCGCATTCGAACAATCGCGGCGGAGGGTACGAGCGCTGACCGGCAGACGAAGCTGTTCGAGATGCTGAAAGGCGAGGGCGCGAACGATGCCGAAGCGATCCACGGTGTCGTTTCCGCCCTCATCGAGGAATTCGCCGAGGGGCTTTGAGACTTCGACCGACCGGCCGGCACCTTACCGGATCGAGACGACCTGGCCGTTCGCCGAGGGCATGATGATCTGCTTGCAGTTGCCCGGACCGTCCGTGAACATTCAGGGATGGGAGAGATAGGTCTGGATTGTCGTCTGCTGGCCGGGGTTGAGGCCGGCATAGTTCACCGGTTGCCCGTTGAAGTCGAGCCAGTCGACATGACGGAACTCGCCGCTGCCGTTGAAGAAAGTCACAGTGACCGACACCTGCGAATTTTGCGATCGCAGTTGTCCGAACTGCCGGCATGAACTGTCGGCGAGCGCTGGCACGGCCGTAGACGCCAAAAGGCTGAATGTGACGGTGGCGGCGACTGCAGATCGGCGAAACATAGACATTCATGTGCCTCCCGTGACCAGCATCGTGAGTATGACGCAGCGTCACGTTGTCTTATTTCGCGAGTTCCCACAAGAGGTTTTGCCGCCGTCAGTGGAGGCGGCCTATCAGGAATCCAGCACGAACTGTCGCGCTCGGGCGATCGGTGACGCGCGCTTAATCCGACGTTATCTGCTCGGCGCGACGAACTCCGTCACGGCTTCGAGGAAGCTGTATTCGCTTACCGGTTTGGAATAGAGTGGCTTCGGCTGCGCGGACCACATGGCGATGACGACGTTCCGGGCCGGGTTGATGTAGACGTGCTGGCCGAAGATGCCGATGGCGGCGAAGGCGTCGTCGTTCCGGAAGGCTTCGCCCTTGGCGACCGGCCACCACATCTGGCCGTAATCGGTCATCTCGCCGCCGATCTCGCGCGGCTGGCCGGCGGCCGGAAACCAGCCTTCCGGCACCACGCGCTCGCCGTCGATCACGCCGCCCTCGAGGACGAACTGGCCGAAGCGGGCATAGTCCCGCAAGGTGGCTGAGAGCCCGCTACCGCCGATCTCGATGCCGTCCGGCGAGGCGAGCCACCAAGTGGCGTCGGTTTCCATGCCGTAGGGTTTCCAGATCTTTTCGGAGAGATAGTCGGCAAGGTGCTTGCCGGTCGCGCCCTCGACAAGTGCGGCGGCGACAGAGGTCTCGCCAGTCGAGTAATTCCAGACGCTGCCAGCTTCGGCGATCCGTGGCAGCGAGGCCATGAAATCGAGCACCGCGCCCGGCTCCTGCTCGATCTGGAGATCGAGCATCTGGCGACGGTCCGAGGACGGGTCCGTATAGGTCTCGTTCCACTGAACGCCCGAGGACATGGTGAGAAGCTGGCTGACCGTGACTGGGCCGTATGCCGATCCTTCAAGCTCGGGCACATAGGTCGGAAGCGTGTCGTCGATGCTGGCGATCGAGCCGTCCTCGATGGCAGCCGCGATCAGTGTCGACGTGATCGACTTGACGATCGACATCGACATCCAGCGGGTGTCGCGATCGTTGCCGAGCTCGTAGTCCTCGAAGACGATCTCACCATCTTTCAGGACAAGCAGGCCCGAGATGCGGTTGAGGCTGATCGCTTCGAAGAGATCGTAGGTTTCGTCCTCGACGGTGAATTCGAGCTGGGTGAGATCGGCCGGTTCGCCCTCAGGGAGTGGGCGTGGAGTGTCCGAAGCTTCCACCGTTCGCGTCGGAAAGAGCTTGTCGATGTTCCGGAAGGTTCGGACCTGGATATCAGGCAGGAGCCGGCCGTCGTAGATCTCGCGCACGGTACCGATCTCGCCGTCTGACGCGGCCGTCGCCTCCTGCGCGGAAGACGGGGCCGAAGACAGGGCGAAGATCACAAGCAGAGCCGTGCCGCGCAAGGCGGCGCGCCCGATCGGACCATCCGAATACGCCATGTCTTCTCTCCTCGATTTCGTCGGTCACGAAAAAGAGATGGCTCAGTGCGAATGAAGCGACAGGTCGAACGCCGAAGCCCGATGGGCCAGGACTATCATTCGACGATCACGATATGGAGCGCTTTCGGCCCATGGGCTCCGAGAAGGAGGGTCTGTTCGATATCGGCCGAGCGGGACGGACCGGTGATGGTGTTGATCGTGCGCGGGATCGGATCGCCCCATCTGTCGCGAAGGGCACCGAACGCGTCCTCCATGGCGCCCTCGATGCTGGCGGGGGAGATGACGACGATGTGGTTTTCAGGCAGGAAATTCAGGCTCGTTGGATTGGCGGGGCCGGAGGAGAGGACGAGGGTTCCGGTTTCGGCGATGCCGGCTTCGGCGTGGGAGAGTGAGTTGAGATCCTCGCCGGCGCTTGGGCCCATTGTGACCTCGACGGAGGTCGCCGAGAAGTCGAGGCTGGCGAAACGGGGGTCCGATCCCATGCAGATCGTCGCCGGCAGGTTGCGGTCTCGCAGATAGCGGGCGACTTCCTCCGGCAGGGCCTCTATGCTGGCGAGGCGTTTCACGGTGGCGTCGGCGGCCTCCGCCATTTTCACGAAGAGGTCGACGCGTTCGGCGGGCGGGAGTTGGCCGCGCTCGGGAATGATGCCGCGCGGCGGGCCGGCGAGGCGCTCCTCCACGATTTTTCGGCGCGCCGCATCACCGGCGCTCGCGCCGTTGGCGCGGCAAATGCGTTCGAGGATGGCGTCCTTTGCGGAGAGGCTCAATGCTTCGTCTCCGTTCTCGCAGGCTGTTCGGGTCGACCCTTCGCCTGTTTGTAGGCCTGCATGAAGGTGCGGCCCTCAGGAGCGGGGAAATCGCGATACTGCGTCCATCCCCCGGCGAGCGGCAGGGCGGCGAAGCGCCGCTTGCGCCCGCCCAGCAGCTTCAGGGCGGGCACGACGAAGGAGACCGCCGCGCGATAGAGCTTTGGCCGGCGCGCGAAGAAGGCCCAGAGGCCGAGGCCCGTGCGGGCGGGCTTCGGCTGCAGATGCTTTTCGTATTCCTGCTCACGCCAGTGCCGCATCATCTTCGGTAGCGGAATATGCATGGGGCACACCTCCTCGCAGCGCCCGCAGAAGGTGGAGGCGTTGGGGAGAAGCTTGCCGTCCTCGACGCCGATCAGCGCCGGCGTCAGCACCGCGCCCATCGGACCCGGATAGACCCAGCCGTAAGCATGGCCGCCGACCGCGTGATAGACCGGGCAGTGGTTCATGCAGGCGCCGCAGCGGATGCAGCGCAGCATGTCCTCGAACTCGGTGCCGAGCATGTTGGTGCGGCCGTTGTCGAGGAGGATGACGTGGTATTCATCGGGCCCGTCGGGATCCTCGGTGCGCTTCGGCCCGGTGGAGAAGGTCGTGTAGACGCTCGCCTCCTGCCCGGTCGCCGAACGGCCGAGAACGCGCAGGATCTGAGAGGCGTCGTTGAGAGTCGGCACGAGCTTCTCGATCGAGGCGAGCACCACATGGCACTTGCCGAGAAGCTGGGTGAGATCGCCATTGCCTTCATTGGTGACGATGACGGAGGTGCCGGTTTCGGCGATGAGGAAGTTCGCGCCGGTGACGCCGATATCGGCCTCGCCATAGCGCTTCCTGAGGACGCCGCGGGCTTCGGCGAGAAGCAGTTCCGGCGCGGTGAGATCGCGGCCAACTTCGAGATCGGTATGGAAGCGCCGGAAATCGGCCTCCACCTGATCGCGATTGATGTGAATCGCCGGCGCGATGATGTGGCTCGGATGCTCGCCGCGTAGCTGGATGATATATTCGCCGAGATCGGTCTCGACCGGCGTGATGCCGTTCTCCTCGAGAAATCCGTTGAGACCGATCTCCTCGGAGATCATCGTCTTGCCTTTGGTGACAGTCTCAGCGTTCCGTTTCCGCGCGATGTCGAGGAAGATCTGCCGGGCCTGTTCAGCATCCTCGGCGAAATGGACGTGGCCGCCCGAGGCCTCAACCTTCGCGACATAGGCCTCGATGTAGAGATCGAGATGTTTGAGCGTGTGCTCTTTGATCGCGACCGAGGAATCCCGCAGCGCATCGAATTCCGGCAGCTTGTCGACCGCCTTCTGCCGCTTGCCGATGAACCCTTTTTCGACATTCGCCAGCGCCCGCTGGAGATCCTTGTCGGCCAGTGCCGTGATGGTGTTCTGCCGAAACTGCGGAGAGGTGATCTGCATCGGTGGGCTTACTCGGGCCTGAAGTCGTGATCGCGAAGCTGGTCCGACTTGTAGGGGCAGTTTTCGGGAAAAGTCTCGATGGACATGCAGGCTCCGACCGAGTCCTCGAAGAGGGCGTCGCGATAGATTTCCTCAACTATTTCCGACCCGCACGCGGCGAGGCTTGGATCGCGAGCCTTGTATCGAGCGCTCGTCTTACCTTCGAGCCTCATCCATCGACCCCCTCGTTCAGCGCTTCGGCGTAAACTGCTGCGTCGCCATCGGAAAAACAGCATAGCACGATGTGGGTCAGGGTGGCGCGTTCGGCAGCGGCGAGACATTCCCGGGCGGCGATCCGGGCGGCCTGGTCTTTCGGAAAGCCGTAGACCCCGGTGGAGATTGCCGGGAAGGCGATGGAGGCAAGGTCATGCTCGTGGGCGAGGGCGAAGCTCTGCCGATAGGCGCTGGCGAGGAGATCGTGCTCCCCGCCGTCACCGCCGCGCCAGACCGGGCCGACCGTGTGGATGACATGGCGGGCGGCAAGATCGTAGCCTCTGGTGATCCGTGCTTCGCCCGTCGGACAGCCGCCGATCGTGCGGCATTCCTCCAGAAGCTGCGGACCAGCCGCCCGGTGGATCGCACCGTCGACACCGCCGCCGCCGAGAAGGCTTTCGTTGGCGGCGTTGACGATCGCTTCGACGTCGAGCGCCGTGATGTCGCCGGTCAGAACCTCGATGACCGTGTCGTTCAGCTCGATCCGGCTGATCATTTCGTGCCTCCGATCGGCGGCGCATCGGTCATGCCGGCAAGGACTTCGGCGACGTGGCGGACAGCGACCGTCGCGTCTGTGCGCTTCAGCTTGCCGTCCATGTTCATGAGGCAGCCGAGGTCGCCGGCGAGGAGCGTTTCGGCCCCGGTCTCGGCGATCCTGTTCGCCTTCTTTGTGACCATGACGTTGGAGATGTTGGGATATTTGACACAAAAGGTGCCGCCGAAGCCGCAGCAGACATTGGCGTCCGGCAGCTCCTTCAGGGTGAGGCCCGAAACGCTCTTCAATAGCTGGCGCGGCTGCTCGCGCACCCCGAGTTCGCGAAGGCCGGCGCAGGCGTCGTGATAGGTTACGGTACCGGAATGGCTCGCGGCGACCTCATCGACGCCGAGGACGTCGGTCAGGAAGCTGACGAGTTCGAACGTCTTCGCGCTAAGGGATTCCGCGCGCGGACCCCAGTTGGGATCTCCGGCGAAGAGCTGCGGATAATGCGTCTTGATCATCGATCCGCAGGAGCCCGAGGGCGCGACGACGTATTCGGAGCCCTCGAACGCCTCGATCACGCCCTTCGCGATGGCTTTCGTATCCTCGCGATTACCGGAATTGTAGGCCGGCTGGCCGCAGCATGTCTGGGTTTCCGGCACGCTCACTTGGCAGCCGGCATACTCCAGAAGTTTTATCGCTGCAAATCCGACGCTCGGCCGGAAGAGATCGACGAGGCAGGTGACGAACAGCGCGACGTCCGGCGCCGTCTGAGAGCGATGGCGGATGTCGGGTTTGTCGGGGGTCAAGGGCTGCCTTCGTCGGATCTTGGCTTCGGGATCATCGCATGCATTCCGATCGCTTCGAATTTGGCCCGTTCGCTCTCAAAGCGCAAACGCGATGGACTTCACGGCCCGTTTCACCGTATCGCATCTTCGACACTTAAGAAGCGGTGCAGACAATGAGCGACAGGACGCTGCGACAGATGGGCAGGGACCGGTTCCCGACCGATCCCAGACGCGCAACGGTGCTCGGAGAGATTCACGCGCGTCCGTTTCCGCTGATCAATCTTCCGCGCGTCGTCGTCACCATCGCCTTCATGACCGAGGACGGGGGCGATCGGGATCGTGCCGCTCTCGCCGAGCTTTCCAGACGGCAGGGCGTGCCGCCGCCCGCTGCCGATGCCCGGACGCATTCCTTCATCTTCGGACGCGGACGGCTGCGCTGGGAAAGCCATACCGAATTCTCGACCTATTCCTGGGACGGCCCGCCGCCGTCCCGCTTCGGGGAGCCGGTCGAAGGGCATCCCTTCGGTGCAGAATTCGACGCGCCGGGACCGATGATCGCCGGCGTCCATCTGGAGATCCGCCCGAAGGACGATGAGAGCGAAGCCGCGCTCGGCATCTTCGACAAGACGAGCTTCTGCTATTCGGAGATGGAGGGTGGGCTCGCCTTCGCCGCGACCGACTTCCGTCAGGACTCCGATGGCCTGACCCGCATGCTCGTCCTCAGTGACGGATTGACGCCGGCCCGCGCCGGCGCACTCGCCATGCGCCTCATCGATATCGAGGTCTATCGCACGCTGGCGCTCCTTGGTCTACCGCTCGCCCACGATATCGGACCGACCGTGCAGGACCTCGAAGAGCAACTCGTTCACATCACCGACGAGATGAAGGGCGGGACCGACGATAGCCGTGCGCTGTTGCAGGAAATGACCCTCGCGGCCGCCGAGGTGGAGGCTGCCGCAGCGCGCGTTCTCTATCGCTTCGGCGCGAGCAGGGCTTATGACGATATCGTGCGCGAGCGCCTCTCGTCCGTCGGCGAACAGCCGGTGCCGGGCTCTGAAAGCTGGAGCGCCTTCCTGCAGCGGCGAACCGCGCCGGCGATGCGCACCTGCCAGTCGATCGACCGGCGTCTGGCAACGCTTTCTGAAAAACTTTCGCGCGCCGCTAACCTTCTGCGAACGCGGATCGACGTCGAGCTGGAGCACCAGAACCGGGACCTTCTCACCTCCATGGACCGGCGCGCGCGGCTGCAATTACGGCTCCAGCAAACCGTTGAAGGTCTCTCGGTGGCGGCGATTGGATATTATGTGGTCGGGTTGTTCGGCTATCTCGCGAAAGCGTTGGAGGAAGAAGGTTTTCCCATCCACTCGACCACGATGACGGCCGCATTCGTGCCGGTCGCGCTACTCGCCGTCTGGCTCGTCGTTCGTCGTATTCGCAGGCATCACGCCGATTAGAGTTTGAGGCGTGGCCAACACGTGGTCTGCTTTCTGACCGGGATGTCCGCGCGCTTACCTCGCAGTGGACGCGCCGAGGCTTGGTGCTTAGTTTACATACAGGAATTCGAGGAGGTTGGCCCCATGTCGATTGCGATGCCGAAACCGTCCGAGGCGGTCTTGTCCAGGCGCGAGGAGATCGTGTCGGCCCTGCGCGTGATCGTTCCCGGCGAGGGTGTGGTCGATGCCACCAACGAGATGAAGGCCTTCGAGAGCGACGGCCTCACGGCCTATCGGCAGCTGCCTCTCGTCGTCGTTCTGCCGGACAATGTCGGCCAAGTCTCGAGGGTCCTGAAATACTGCCACGAGAACGACATTCCGGTTGTTCCGCGCGGGGCGGGCACATCGCTGTCGGGCGGCGCGCTGCCGCTGGAAGACGGCGTGCTTCTGGTGCTCTCGAAGTTCAACAAGGTGCTGGACATCGACTTCGACAACCGCTGTGCGGTCGTGCAGCCGGGCGTGACCAATCTAGGCATCACAAAAGCCGTCGAGCATCGCGGCTTCTACTACGCGCCCGATCCCTCGTCCCAGATTGCCTGCTCGATTGGCGGCAACATCGCGGAGAATTCGGGCGGTGTTCATTGTCTCAAATACGGTCTCACCGCCAACAATGTGCTCGGCATCGAATTCGTGACCATCGAGGGTGAGATCGTACGGCTCGGCGGCAAGCATCTCGATGCCGACGGGCATTACGACATGCTCGGCCTGATGACCGGCTCCGAAGGGCTTCTCGGCGTTGTGACCGAAGTGACTGTCCGCATCCTCCAAGCGCCGGAGACGGCGCGGGCCGTGTTGATCGGATTCCCGTCGTCCGAGCAGGCGGGTGAATGCGTCGCCTCGATCATCGCCAAGGGCATCATTCCCGGCGGCATGGAGATGATGGACAGGCCGGCGATCCACGCGGCGGAGGATTTCGTGAATGCGGGCTATCCGCGCGACGTGGAGGCGCTTCTCATCGTCGAACTCGACGGTCCGAAGGCCGAGGTCGATCATCTGCTGACCGAGGTGGAGGCGATCGCGGGCGAGAACGGCGCGACGACGACGCGTGTTTCGCAGAATGAGGAAGAGCGTGCGGCGTTTTGGGCGGGTCGCAAGGCGGCGTTCCCGGCTGTCGGTCGCATATCGCCGGACTATTACTGCATGGACGGCACAATTCCACGTAAGGAACTGCCCAAGGTGCTCGCCGGCATGAAGGCGATGGAGAAGAAGTACGGGCTGAAATGCGCCAACGTCTTCCATGCGGGCGACGGCAACCTGCATCCGCTGGTTCTCTACGATGCCAATGCCGGCGAACTGGAACGGGCCGAGGAATTCGGCAACGACATCCTCAAACTCTGCGTCGAGGTGGGCGGCGTTCTGACCGGCGAACACGGGGTTGGTGTCGAGAAGCGCGACCTGATGCCGGAAATGTTCTCCGAGACCGACATGAATCACCAGCAGCGCGTCAAATGCACCTTCGATGCCAAGCACCTGCTCAACCCCGGAAAGGTCTTCCCCCAGCTCCACCGCTGCGCCGAACTCGGCCGCATGCACGTCCACAAGGGCGAGGTCGCCTTTCCCGACCTGCCGAGGTTCTGATGATGAGTGCGGTCGAAGAGCTCGAACGTCTGGATGTAGCCAAATTCGACGAAGCGGCCTTCGTCGAATTTCTCGAGAACAACGGAGGCGCGTCGGGCTGGGGCGAAGGCGGCCGCTGGGAATTAATCGAGGGGCTCCCAATCGACATGCCGCCAGCCACGATCGCCCATGGCATCATTGCTCAGAATTTCGAGCGTCTGCTTCTCGGCGCGCTGATTTCTCGCGAACTTAATCTCGATGTGCAGCGGGAGGCGGGTGTACGGCATCCGACCGACGAATTTTTTCGGCCCGTCGCCGATCTCATCGTCTACGATGCGGCCGAGCGACAGGGTCGGAACAAGGACCTTTTCTTCCAGACATGCCAACTTGTCGCCGAGGTTCTCTCTCCAAGGACACGGCATCACGATCTGCTCTTCAAGCGCCGTCGCTATTTGGAGCTCCCCACCTGCAAGCACGTGATCCTCATCGAGCAGGACGAGATGCGGCTGCGCCATTGGGCGCGATCGGCGGACTGGGCGGAAACCGTTCACGCCGATCCGGACGACCCCATCGAACTTCCCGAATTCGGCTTCTCCTGCCGCCTCAAAGACCTCTATGCTCGAACGGATCTTGTATGAGCCAGCTTCGACAGGCCCAGCAATCCGACCAATCCGAAAGCCGGACCTATGCGCCGCACTCGATCGAGGAGTTGCGGGAGGTCATTGCGGCTGCGGTTTCCGAAGAGATCCCGCTTGCCGTCGAGGGCACCGCCTCGAAATCCGGGCTCGGGCGGCCGGTTCAGGCCGGTGCGACGCTTTCGATGCGCAATCTTTCGGGCGTCACCCTCTACGAGCCGGACGAACTCGTGCTGTCGGCGAAAGCCGGGACGCCAATCGCAGAGATCGAGGAGATGGTCGACAAGGCCGGCCAGCGCCTGGAATTCGAGCCGAACGACTATGGGCCGCTGCATGGAATGGGCCCGGGCCTCGGCACTCTCGGCGGCGTGATCGCTTGTAATCTCGCGGGACCAAGGCGGCTGAAGCAGGGCGCGGCGCGCGACCATATCCTCGGCGTCCACGCGGTTTCGGGACGTGCGGAGGCCTTCAAGTCAGGCGGCCGGGTGGTGAAGAACGTCACCGGTTACGATCTCTCCAAAGGTCTTGCCGGATCCTATGGCACGCTCGCCGTGATGAGCGACATCACGATCAAGGTCCTGCCGAAGGCCGAAGCCGAGACGACGCTTGTCCTGCGCGGGCTCTCCGACGAGGAAGCGAGCGCGGCGATGGCCCAAGCGATGGGCTCGCCAGCCGAAGCTTCCGGCGCGGCCCATTTGCCGGCTTTGGTCGCCAAGCGGGTGAGCGACGGTACTCTTGGCAGCGATCCTGCGACTTTGATCCGTCTCGACGGATTCGGACCCTCGGTCGAAGCGCGGGCCTCGCATCTCGGCAAGGTTCTCGAGAAGCGCGGCAAGCTCGAACACCTTCACGGCGCGGAATCGAAAGCACTCTGGCGCGACATCAGGGACGTCCAACCTTTCGCCGACGGAACCGACTGCCCGGTCTGGAGGGTCTCGGTCGCGCCGACCGTCGGCCACAGTCTCGTCATGGGCCTGCGCCGCCATGCCGCGATCGATGCCTTCTACGACTGGCAGGGCGGTCTCGTTTGGCTGCGTATGGAGGGCGGCGAGGCTGAGGCCGAACTCGTCCGCGCAGGAGTGAAAGAGATCGGCGGCGGTCATGCGACGCTGGTCCGCGCCAGCGAACAGGTGCGAGCTGCGACAGAGGTGTTCCAGCCGCAACCGGCAGCGCTTGCGGACCTCGCACGTCGACTGAAGGAGCAGTTCGATCCGGTTGGCGTCCTAAACCCGGGTCGAATGGGTTGAGTGCCAAGCACTGGGCTCTGACACCTATCCGCACTTCGAGATAAAGCTCGTCCGACACGACCGGCTTCGGGAGGAGCCTGACCTATGCAGACCAATTTCACACCCGCACAGCTCGACAATCCGGAAGTCGCCCATTCGGAGGGGATCATCCGCAAATGCGTGCATTGTGGGTTCTGCACGGCCACCTGCCCGACCTATGTCACGCTCGGCAACGAGCTCGATTCACCGCGTGGACGCATCTATCTGATCAAGGAAATGCTGGAAAATGACCGGCCGGCGGACAAAGAGGTCGTCACCCATATCGATCGCTGCCTTTCCTGCCTTGCCTGCATCACGACGTGCCCGGCCGACGTCAACTACATGCATCTGGTCGATCATGCGCGGAACCATATCGAGCGGACCTATAAGCGCCCGCTGATCGACCGGATCACGAGACAGCTGCTGGCGCTTGTGTTGCCCTATCCGGACAGGTTCCGCGCGAGCCTGACGCTCGCCAGGCTCGGCCGGCCCTTTGCGGGGCTGATCGAGACGATCAAGCCGCTGAAACCCATGGGCGCGATGCTGCGTCTAGCCCCGGATCGGGTGCCGGCGAAATCGAAAATCAACGAGCCGGGCGTGCGCAAGGCAGAGGGCCAGAAGAAGGGCCGCGTGGCGATCCTGCGGGGCTGCGCGCAGTCGGTGCTTGATCCCAAGATCAACGAGCGGACCGTGAGCCTTCTCAACCGGCTCGGCGTCGAGGTGGTGGTGCCGAAGGGCGAGACCTGCTGCGGCGCGCTGGTCCACCACATGGGCAAGGAACACGACGCCCATGCCTTCGCCAAACAGAACATCGACACCTGGATGCGCGAGATCGAGAACGAGGGACTTGATGCGATTGTCATCACGGCCTCGGGCTGCGGGACGACGGTGAAGGACTACGCCCACATGCTGCGGCTCGATCCGGACTATAGGGACAAGGCCGCCGCCGTCTCGAAGAAGACGCTCGACATCACCGAATATCTCGCGACCCTCGACATGCCGGAGCCAATCAATGAAACCGGACTCGACGTCGCCTATCATTCCGCCTGCTCCATGCAGCACGGCCAGCGCATCAAAACTCAGCCGCGCTCACTGCTGACGAAGGCGGGGTTCACAGTCTTCGAGATCCCTGAGGGTCATCTCTGCTGCGGCTCGGCGGGCACCTACAACATCACGCAGCCGGAGATCGCCGCGCAGCTGAAGGCGCGGAAGGTGAAGAATATCGAGAGCGTCGGGCCCCAGGCGATCGCCACCGGCAACATCGGCTGCATCACGCAGATCGCATCGGGCACCAGAATCCCGATCCTGCATACGGCGGAGCTGCTGGACTGGGCCTATGGCGGCGAAAAGCCCGCGGTACTCGAGGGGATCGAGCCAGATCGAGGCGCCTCCGCGATCGCGGCGGAATGACGGCGGACCGATGACGGAAATGTGTTGACGCGCAAAGGCTTCCCGCTAGCTGCCACTTGATCGATCGAAACGACGGAGCATCGAATCATGCAGATCGGCGTCTGGATCAGCCTCGCAGCCTATTTCGTCCTGATGCTCGCCATCGGGTTCTACGCGTGGCGAAAATCGACGTCGAGTTCTGAAGAATACATGCTGGGGGGACGGCAACTCAGCCCCTCGGTCGCTGCGCTGTCGGCTGGTGCCTCGGATATGTCGGGCTGGCTCCTGCTCGGTCTTCCGGGCGCTCTCTTCGCATCCGGCCTTGTCGAAGCCTGGATCGGCATCGGCCTTTTCGTCGGTGCCTTCGTCAACTGGATCGTCGTCGCACCACGCCTGCGCGAGCAGACCGAGCGCTACGACAATTCCCTGACGATCCCGGCCTTTCTCGGCAAGCGCTTCCCCACCAAGGCGACGGCGCTGAGGACGATCTCTGCCGTCATCATCGTGGTCTTCTTCTCCGTCTACACAGCCTCCGGTCTCGTCGCCGGTGGCAAGCTGTTCGAGAGCGCCTTCGGCGAGTTCATCAATATCAGCGGGATAAGCGACTACTCGGCCGGCATCTGGCTGACGCTCGCGATCGTGCTCGCCTACACGGTCGTCGGCGGTTTCCTTGCGGTATCGCTCACCGATTTCGTGCAGGGCTGCATCATGATGCTCGCCCTCGTCATCATGCCGCTGGTCGTCCTCTATGCCGGCGAGGGTAGTGGCTTTTCCGGCGCGTCGAACACGCTCTCGGGCGTCGATCCAGACTTTCTTTCGCTGTTCAACGGGCTGACCTTCTTCGGCTTCCTGTCGGCAGTCACCTGGGGACTTGGCTATTTCGGCCAGCCGCACATCATCGTGCGATTCATGGCGGTCCGGTCGGTCAGAGAGGTTCCGAAAGCCCGCAATATCGGCATGAGCTGGATGGCGGTCTCGCTGATCGGTGCCATCGGCGTCGGCGTCTTCGGACGAGCCTATGCCCAGCGCAACGGGCTCGACGTGGAGGATCCGGAGACGATCTTCATCGTGCTGGCCGAACTCCTCTTCCATCCGTTGATCACCGGCTTCCTGCTCGCCGCGCTGCTCGCCGCGATCATGAGCACGATCTCCTCTCAACTCCTCGTCGCTTCATCGTCGTTGACGGAGGACTTCTACAGGCTGTTCCTCCGGAAAAAAGCGGGCGAGATGGAGATGGTAAATGTCGGGCGTGTCTGCGTGGTGCTGGTCGCGGTCGTTGCCGCCTTTATCGCAAGCGACCCGAATTCGCAGGTGCTCGGCCTCGTTTCCAACGCCTGGGCCGGTTTTGGTGCCGCGTTCGGTCCGCTGATTATTCTCGCGCTCACCTGGCCTGCCATGTCGGGGGCGGGTGCGGTCGCGGGTCTCGTCACCGGTGCCGTCACGGTCATCGTCTGGATCACGCTCGGCTGGAATTCGAGCTTCCTCGGCGGTCCCGGCATCTACGAGATCATTCCTGGCTTCCTTTTCGCACTCATCGCGATCGTCGTCGTCTCCAAGCAGACCGAGACGAGCGGTGAGTTCCGGCCGGAGGGCAGAGCCCAGGCGGCCGAGTAGGGCGCATTTGTAAGACCCGCCCACCCACCGGGCGGGTCCGATCGTAGTCTGTCAGCGGAAGCGCAGGTTTTCCCTGGAGAGCTGGTCTATCCGCGTCCGCCCCATCAACCGCATGTCGCGGACGAGTTCGTCACGCATCAGTGTGAGGGCGCGTTCGACGCCTGGCTGCCCGGCGGCGGCGAGCGGGAAGAGATAGTAGCGCCCCAGCCCTACGGCCTTGGCTCCCAGCGAAAGCGCCTTCAGGACATGGGTGCCCCGGGTGACGCCGGAGTCGAGGATCACGTCGAGCCGGTCGCCAGCCGCCTGGACGATCTCGTCCAACTGGTCGAAGGAGGCGCGCGAGCCGTCGAGCTGACGCCCGCCATGGTTCGAGATGACGATGCCGGCACAGCCGATCTCGGCGGCGCGCACGGCATCATCCGGCGCCATCACGCCCTTCAAGCAGAACGGTCCGCCCCAGAGCTCGACCATCTCGGCGACGTCGTCCCAAGTCATGCCCGGATCGAGCATTTCGGTGAAGTACTGGCCGATCGAGGCGGTGCCACCGCCCATGTCCACATGCTCATCGAGCTGCGGCAGGGCGAATTTCTCGTGGGTCAGATAGTTGATCGCCCAGGCCGGCTTGAGGGCGAATTCGGCGATGCCGCGGGCGTTGAGGCGGAACGGGATCGAGAAGCCGGTTCGCTTGTCGCGTTCGCGATTGCCGCCGGTGATCGAATCCACCGTCAGCATCATCACTTCGACGCCGGCCTCCTTCGCGCGCTCCATCATGGCGCGGTTAAGACCGCGATCCTTGTGGAAATAGAACTGGTAGACCTGCGGGTTCGAATGCTTCTTGCGCAGCTCCTCGAGGCTCACCGTGCCAAGCGATGAGACGCCGAACATGGTGCCGAACTTCTCCGCTGCCGCGCCGACCGCGCGTTCGCCCTCGTGGTGGAAGAGCCGCTGGAGGGCGGTCGGCGAACAGTAGACGGGCAAATCGAGCCTCTGGCCGAGGACCGTGGTCGACAGATCGACCTCCGCGACGCCGCCGAGAATGTTCGGGACGAGGTCGACCTCATCGAAGGCCGCCGTATTGCGGGCATAGGTCGTCTCGTCGTCGGCGGCCCCATCGATATAGTTGAAAATCGGTCCGGGGAGCCGGCGTTTCGCCAGTTTTCGGAAATCGTTGAAGTTGTGACAGTCGGTCAGCCGCATCGCTCAAGGCCTTCGAGGTTCGGATATCAGGTTCGAGATGGGCGAATGGATCAGGCTCGGCCGACCGTCTGCGTCTGCTCGCCAAGCCCGTCGACGCCGAGGCGCATGGTCTCGCCGCCCTTCAGGAACACCGGCGGCTTGCGACCCAGTCCGACGCCGGGCGGCGTTCCGGTTGCTATGACATCGCCTGGCTGCAGCGACATGAACTGGCTCACATAGTGGACGAGATGAGCGACGCCGAAGACCATGGTTGCCGTTGTGCCGTCCTGGAAGCGGTGACCGTCGATTTCGAGCCAGAGCTTCAGGTTTTGCGGATCGGGCACCTCGTCCTTTGTGACGAGCCAGGGACCGATCGGGCCGAAGGTGTCGGCGCTTTTGCCCTTGATCCACTGTCCGCTGCGCTCGGCTTGAAAGGCGCGCTCGGACACATCGTTGACGACGCAATAGCCGGCAACGTGATCGAACGCCGCGTCTTTCTCGATATAGACGCCGCCCTTGCCGATCACGACGCCGAGCTCGACCTCCCAGTCGCACTTTTCCGAGCCGCGGGGGATCAGCACGGTGTCGTTCGGCCCACAGACGGCCGAGGTCGCCTTGCCGAAGATGATCGGCTCCTTCGGGAGGACCATGCCGCTCTCGGCGGCGTGGTCGGCATAGTTGAGACCGATGCACAGGAACTTGCCGATCCGGCCGACGCAGGGTCCGATCCGGCCGTCGAGGATCGGCAGGTCCGCCGGATCGACGGCCCGGATGCGCGAAAGCCCATCCGGCGTCAACGCCTCGCCTGCGATGTCCGCGACGATGCCGGAGAGATCGCGCGCCTTGCCCGCGCCGTCGAGGATCGCCGGCCTTTCGGCTCCCGGTTCGCCGATGCGCAGAAGTTTCATGGGCCTGTCGTCCTCGTCGTTGGTCGTGCCGCGCGCCCGGTCCGCGGGTGCTTCCGCCGCTGTCGTTCGCCGCTCCTGATAGCCGAGCCAGAGGTACCGGTTCAATCCCGCGCCGCCGAGCGCGAGGAGAGGGCGTCCATCGACCGCGGCTCGCGCCCTTCGATGAGGTCGATCCGCTCACGCACGGCGTACGCGACGAAATCGAGGAATACACGGACCCGTGCGGCTCGGCGCAGATCCTCGTGGGTCAGAAGCCAGAGATCCGCTGCGAAGGCGGGCTCCGGTGGTTCGAGGCGGACGAGGACCGGCGACCGATCGCCGATGAAGCAAGGCAGATGGCCGATGCCGATGCCGGCCTCGATCGCGCTCGCAAGCCCGAGGACGGTGTCGACCCGGTAGCGCAGGCGTCCGGGCGCTGCCGTCTCGACGGCATGACGGACCACCCCCATGGCGGCCATGCCGTCGCCGAGCGCGACCCAGTCATGGTCTGCGTTTGCGTCGCCGCCCGGCCATGGACTGGCTGTGTCCGCTCGGCCGTAGAGGGCCCAGGCGACCCGGGCGAGCCTGCGTCCGACGAGCGTTTCGGGCGGACTGTCCGAGGCGCGGATCGCGACGTCGGCGTCGCGTTTGGAAAGGTTCAGCGCCTGGTTCGCGACGACGATGTCGATCTGCACATCGGGGCATGCCTTTTGAAAATCGGCGAAGATCGGCGTCAGCAGGTGCTGCAGCAGCGAGTCGGCGGTGGTGACGCGCAATTCGCCCGACGGAAGCGCCTCGCGTCCCGCCATCTTCATCGCGGTGCGATCGACATCGGAGCCGATGCGATCAGCGAGTGCGGCGATCTCCTCGCCCAATGCCGTCGGCGTGAGCCGCTGGCCCGTGCGCTCGAAGAGCGGACAGCCCGTCCCCGCCTCGACCTGACGCAGGCGCCGGAACACCGTCGAATGATGGGTGCCGAGACGGGCGGCCGCCTCCGGCAGCGAGCCGGTCTCCGCGATAGCGCCGACCAGCCGGATGTCCTCCCAGGTGAGGGTGTCGAGACCGTCCTTCATCCTCGCCTCGTTTCCATCGACGACCGGGGTCGCGGCATTGCAATCAGAGGATTGCATATTCGCAATGTGTTTGCCCATACCCTTCAGGAAATATTGCGCCTATCTTCATCCCGAACATCGAAGTCTGAAAGGAGATCGTTCGATGAAGACGCACGGCATTCACCACGTCACGGCCATTGCCGGCCCGGCCGGCCGGAACGTCGACTTCTACACCCGCGTCCTCGGGATGCGGCTGGTCAAGAAGACGGTGAATTTCGACGATCCGGGCAGCTACCACCTCTATTACGGTGACGAGGCCGGTTCGCCCGGCACGATTCTCACCTTCTTTCCCTGGGAGCATGCCGCCTCCGGCCGCCTCGGCGTCGGGGAGGCGCAGGAGACCGTCCTTCGCGTGCCGGAGGACGCGATCGGCTGGTGGATCCAACGGTTGATCGAACACGGTGTCGCGCACGACAAGCCGGTAAAGCGGTTCGGCGAGACGGTGCTTGCCTTCCGTGACCCCGACGGCATGCGGCTGGCGCTCGCAGCCGTTCCCGGCGCTTCGAGCGAGACGAGCTGGCCGACGGAAGATATTCCCGCCGATGTCGCGATCCGTGGCTTCCATTCGGTCAGTCTTCTGGTTGAGGAAAAGGCGCCGACCGCGGCGATCCTTACCGGCGTCCTCGGCTTCAGCGAGATCGCGACGGAGGAGACGACCACGCGTTATGCGGTCGAGGGCAATCCGATCGGTGGTATCGTCGATATCCGGGCGGTCGGCGGCTTCCTGAAGCCACGCTTCGGGGCGGGTTCCGTTCATCATATCGCCTTTCGCGCCGCGGACGACGACGAACAGGCTGCGATGGTACGAACGCTCGCCGAGGACCACGGCATCGAGACGACCGAGCAGCGGGACCGGAACTATTTCCGTTCGGTCTATTTCCGCGAGCCGGGCCACGTGCTCTTCGAGATCGCAACGGATGTGCCGGGCTTCGACATCGACGAGCCGCGCGAAAGCCTCGGCGAGGCGTTGAAGCTGCCCGCGGGCCTCGAAGCGCACCGCGAGACCATCGAGGCGGCGCTGCCCGCAATCGCGCAACCGGCCGGCGTCCCGGCGCTCGCCTGAGCCATGCCAGGGATCGAGCCGGGGCCGCAGTGGCCCCGACTCACGCCATGGAGACAGATCGTGACCAATGCTTCCCCTCCAACGAGCCACCACCATCGTTTTCTCGCTGGTGCGTCGGCGGGCCTGAGGCCGCTTCTCACGCTGCACGGAACCGGCGGCGACGAAGCCGACCTTCTGCCTCTCGCGGGGATCGTCGCCAAAGGGGCAGCGGTCCTGTCGCCGCGCGGGGCTGTTCTCGAAAACGGCATGCCGCGCTTCTTCCGAAGGCTTCGAGAGGGTGTCTTCGACGAGGCGGATCTTGTCCGGCGCACCCACGAACTTGCCGATTTCGTCGAGGCAGCGCGGGATGCCTACGCCATCGACGCGCCTATCGCGCTCGGCTTCTCCAATGGCGCGAATATCGCGGCGGCCATGCTGATGCTGCGGCCGGAAGCCCTTTCTGGCGCCATCCTCATTCGGGCAATGGCACCGTTCGCCGAGCCGCCCGAAGGTGAACCCCTTGCGGAGAAACCGGTCCTCGTCCTTTCCGGGGCGATGGATCCACTCGCCCCGCCGGAGAACACTGAGCGCCTCGTCGCGGACTTGCGGGCACGGGGCGCTGCCGTCGAGCATCGCGTTGTCCCCGGCGGTCACGCGCTCGGGCAGATCGACGTCGGCCTCGCCAAGGCATGGTACGATCGGTTCGGATCCGGCCTGAGCGCAAGTTGGGAGAAAGCGCCAATCTGAGCCGGGGATCCGCCGGATCACAAAATCGCGGTACGTCGCCTACACGGAAAAGGACACAACATGTCTCACCGCATCCTCGTCCTCTACGGCTCCTACCGGAAAGACCGGGTGGGCATCCGTCTCGCGAACTTTCTCGTCGAGGGGCTTTCGCGGCGCGGCCACGACGTCGAGCTGATCGACGCCAAGGCGATCGGGCTGCCCATGCTCGACAAGATGTACAAGGAATATTCGCCAGGCGAAGCGCCGGAGGCATTGCAGGCGCTCGCGGACAAGATCGTCGGCGCCGACGGCTTCGTCTTCGTGACCGGCGAATACAATTGGGGCGTCCAGCCGGGTCTGAAAAATCTCACCGATCATTTCCTTGAGGAATGGTTCTGGCGACCCGCCGCGATCGCCAGCTATTCCGCAGGGCGCCTGTCGGGCGCGAGAGCCGGCCTCGCCTGGCACGGGACACTCTCCGAGATGGGGATGGTCGTCATTTCCTCGACGCTTGCGGTCGGTCCGATCGCGGCGACGCTCGACGAGGCGTCAACGCCGACCGGCAAGGCGGGTGAGGCGCTGGAGAAGAGCTTCGAGCGTTTCGCCGCCGACCTCGAATGGTGGGCGGACGCCGCGAAGACGAAGAAGCGGTCGACGCCGCCGCCGTACTGATCGCCGCTGCGGCCGGCCATCTGCGATCGGGGATGGCTAGCGCGGCGGCGGGGCTCCGAAGTCGCGGTCGAGGAGCGAGCGCTCCACGGCCCGCAGGTGATGATACATCTCGCGGCCTGCGCCCTCGACGTCGCGAGTCTCGATCGCCTCGATGATCCGGTCGTGCTCGGAAAACGAATGGTGGTTCTCGGTCGGCCGGTCCGTCGAGGAGCGCAGCAGACCCCAGACGACGGCGCGGCGCACTGCGTTCAGAGCGTCGAACAGCGCGAGGAGAAGCCGGTTGTCGGCCGCCTCGGCGATGCATCGGTGGAGTTCGTTGTCGGCGGTCTCGTATTGCCGCCACGTCGCGGCCCGCTGGGTGCGGCGCTGGCATCGCCGCAGCGCTTCGATATGGCGTGATGTGGCGTTGAGCGCGGCCTCGCGGGCGATGATCGGCTCGATCAGAATACGGGTCCGCATGACTTCGGCGGGGTTCGTTTCGCGGTCGATATCCGCGAGGCTCATCACCTCGATGCGCCGTGAGCCCGTGAAAGTCCCTTTGCCCACATGGCGCCAGAGCTGACCTTCGGCTTCGAGGGTCGCAAGCGCCTTGCGCAAGTCGCCACGCGAGACACCAAGGATTTCGGAGAGTTCCCGCTCAGGCGGAATCCGCGTGTCGGGCGGGAAGTCGTGGCGGGTCAGCCAGGCGCGCAACTGGATGAGCGCGCCATCATTTCCCTCGTCCCAATCCGCAGCGGCGGCGACGTCGCGTTCGTCCTCTGCTCGTCTATCCATATGGTAGGACCGTTTAACCAATATTGATTGGTCAAATGGTTAGGCCGTCCGCGCACGTCTGTCAACGCTGCGGCGATCTGTCAACTGTAAGCGGTTCCGATAGTAATACTCTTTGGTTCGACTGGAGATGAGTCCTCAGACACGGCCCCGAGGGTGCCATCCCGACCGGGGTGCACTGCAACTCCTTTCGTGCGCCATCTCAGCATTGACCAAGAACCAATGCTGTGTTTACTTCTAACCAATATGCAAATTGGCGAGCGCGAGGAGGCGCCTCGTCGCAAGGGCCGTCAGGCCGAACGCACATGCACAGGGAGGAAATGACATGCCGTTCTCAAGACGTCGATTCGTGTCCGCCGCCGGCGCGATCGCCCTCGGCCTTTCGGCCTTCGGCCACACCGCTACGGCCGCAGCCCAGGACAAGGAACCGCTCTCCGTCGCCATGGGCGACATTGCGAGCGTGGAAAGCCTCGGACTCCTGATCGCGATGGAGCGGACCAAGGAGAAGGGAATCCCGATGGATATCACCTTCTTCAATTCCGAAGACGTCGCGACCCAGGCCGTCGTCAGCGGCCAGGCTGATATCGGCGTCGGTGCGCCTTATGCCTTCATTCAGAATTCCGGCGCTCCAATCCGCATGTTCTATCGCATGAGCACGCTGTTGTTCTTCCCGGTCGTGAATTCGGAGGTCTATTCGGACTGGGCCGATCTCGACGGTCAGGAAGTCGCCGTCCACTCGCGCGGCTCGGGCACTGAGGCTCTGATGCGCCTGATGGAGCAGAAAAACGGGATCAGCTATTCCAATGTCAGCTACGTTCCGGGCTCGGAGGTCCGCGCCGGCGCCATGCTGCAAGGCACGATCAACGCGACGATCGTCGATGCGGCGGCCTTCCGTCTCCTGCAGGAACAGGGTGGGGAGAAGTTCAAGCGGCTCTCCGTCGAGGGCGTGAACGCGACCGACGAGGCGCTCTACACCAACACTACTGTCCTCGAGGAGCGGTCCGAAGACATTGCGACCTTCGTCGGCGAACTGATGCGGACGTGGGCCGATATCAACGAGGATCCGAGCATCGTCGCCGAGCTGCGTGAGGAATATGGCCTTCTGCCCGACCTGCCGGATCAGGCGGCCGGCGACATCACAACCTATTATCAGGAAGCCGTCGAGGGCGGCGTCTTTCCGACGGACGGCGGCGAGCCGGGCGATGCCCGTGACGATCTCGACTTCCTTGCCGCGGCCGGTCAGGTCGAGGCTCCGGGAGAGGACTTCGATCCGGAGCAGTACTGGAGCTTCGCACCGCTCGATAGCGCCCGCCAGTAACGGGATCGACGGGCCGGCGCGTCAGGCCTTCAAGGCTGAGGCGCCGGCCCGTCGATGATCTCAATCGTACCCTCGTCCGGGATGTACGGAGCGAAAGCCCCTCCGAACCCAAGCCCGGCGAGGTCGAGGACACATCCATGTCAGTACCGCACGCCGTCGAGGACGTGACCCCAGACCGGTCCGAAATGCCGGGCTTTTTCGGCCAGGTCGGCGCGATGCCGCTCTTCTGGAAAGTCCTCTCGGTGATCTCTTTCTGCCTCGTCTGGGAGATCGCCGGCCGCACGGAATTCAACTTCTCCTTCCCGACCTTCCTCGAAACTGTTTCGGTCCTTTTTCGACATGATCGTCGACGGCTCGATGGGTTCGGCTTTCCTCAAGACCATGGAGCCGCTTGCGATCGGGCTCACCATCTCGCTGGTGGTCGGCATCGGTTCGGGCGTCGCCATGGGGTTGCGGACCGACGCGGAATGGCTTTCGCTGCCGGTCTTCATCGTCATGCAGGCCGCACCGATGGCCGCGCTCATTCCCCTGGTCACCTTCGTCTATGGCATCGGCCTCACCGCCAAGGTCCTCGCGGTCGTCATGCTTTCGCTGCCGGTGATCGCGATGAACAGCTACAAGGCCGTGCGGAACGTGCCGCCCTCGCTCGTCTCCATGTGCCATTCCTTCATGGGCAACCGGCGCCAGCAGATCCTTCAGATCATCATCCCGGCGGCCAGCCCGATGATGTTCGCCGGCCTGCGCCTCGGCGTGGCGGAGGGCTTCTCCGGTGCGGTCCTCGCCGAACTCCTCATCACGCCGACCGGCATCGGCGACCTCATCACTTTCCACCGCTCGGTCGCGAACTTCGCCCACATGTACGCGACCATCGTCGCCATCGTGCTTTTCGCCATCGTATCGGTGGGCCTTCTTCAGTGGGTCGAGACCAAGCTCTTCCGGCCCGAGAAACGGAGTGCCGCATGACCGTCGCCCTTGCCGCGGACAACACCGCCGAACGATCCGTACCGAAGCCAACGAACCCGATCATCGAGGTGCGGAACGTCTCGAAGGTCTATGGCGGCGCGGTTCACGCGCTCGATAAGATCAATCTCAGTTTCGAGACCGGACATCTCACCTCGCTTCTCGGGCCCTCGGGCTGCGGAAAGACGACGCTCTTGAAGATCGTCGCCGGCCTTCTCCAGCCGACGGATGGCGAAATTCTCGTGAAGGGCAAGAAGGTCACAGGGCCGGGTCCGGAACGCGCCTTCGTCTTCCAGGACTTTGCGCTGATGCCCTGGGCGAGCGTCCTCCAGAACGCTGCTTTCGGCCTCAAGATGCAGGGGGTCGGAAAGGCAGAGCGCTTGGAAAAGGCGCGGCATTACATCGGCGAGGTCGGGCTTGCCGGCTTCGAGGAGAAATATCCGCACGAACTCTCCGGCGGCATGCGCCAACGCGTCGGTCTCGCCCGCGCGCTCGCCGTCGATGCAGACGTCCTTCTGATGGACGAGCCGTTCTCTGCCGTCGACGAGCAGACCCGGCGCAAGTTCCAGGAGGACCTGATCCGGCTGCGGGAGGTCGAGAACAAGACTTTTCTCTTCGTGACCCATTCCATCGAGGAGGCCGTTTACGTCTCGGACCGCATCGTCATGCTGTCGCCGCGGCCGGGCCGGATCTCCGAGATCATCGACCCGGATATCCCGGACGGGATCAGCCCGGACGAACTGCGCCGCAACGGCACCTATCTCGACACGGTCGAGGAGATCTGGCGCAGCATCCGGAAATATGTGGAGTAGGCCATGACGCTCTTCGGCTACCGCCTGCCGATGATGAGCTCGCTCATCGTCTGGGTGATCCTCTGGGAGATCATCGGCCGGCTCGAGCTCCTGTTGCTGTTTCCGCCGTTCTCGGAGGTGATCCTCGCCCTCGGCGATGTGCTCACCTCTTCGAGCTTCGCGGAGGCGATGCGGATCACGGCGATTTCCTATGTCGCGGGCCTCGCGATCGCGCTCGTCGTCGGCATTGCCCTCGGCTTCCTGATGGGCCTCGTGCCGACCGCCGACAAGATGCTGAACATGTGGGTGAACACCTTCCTGTCGGCGCCGCTCTCGGCGCTCGTTCCGGTGTTCATGATCCTCTTCGGCCTCGGCACGCCGACCGTCATCGTCACCGTCTTCATGTTCGCCGTCTGGATCATCGCCCTCGACACCCGCGCGGGCGTCCAGAACATCTCGCCCTCGCTCATCGAGATGTCGCGCTCGTTCGGCGCTTCGCGCTTCGAGCGCTTCAAGATCACCCTCTTCGCGGCGCTGCCGGAGATCCTCGCCGGTGTGCGCCTCGGCATGATCCGCGGCGTCAAGGGCGTCGTCATCGGACAGCTTCTCGTCTCGATCATCGGCGTCGGAGCGCTGTTCTCCCTCTACCAGCAGAACTTCCTGATGGCCCATTTCTGGGCGCTGGTTCTGCTCCTCTTCACCCTTGCGCTGACCTTCGCGGAAATCGTCGCGCGCTTCGAAAAACGCATCGAATACTATGCAGGAGCCAGAAGCTGACATGTCTCAGAGCACAATGACCAAACCCGCATCCGACGACTTCGTCATTTCCCCGCCTCCGGTCGCCGCCTTGCCGGTGGAGGGGACGGACGCGGTCTTCCCGATAAACCGGGTCTTCTGCATTGGGCGTAACTATGCCGCCCATGCCGTCGAGATGGGGCACGATCCGGACAAGGAGCCGCCTTTCTTCTTCTTCAAGTCGCCCTCCAACATCTCGACGGAAGAGACCTTCCCCTATCCGACCAAGACCTCCGACGTTCACCACGAGATCGAGATGGTGGTCGCGCTCAAGAGCGGCGGCACCAACATTCCGGTCGAAAGCGCGCTCGACCACGTCTACGGCTATGCCGTCGGTCTCGACATGACGCGGCGCGATCTTCAGGGCGAGGCCAAGAAGTTGGGCCGTCCGTGGGAAGTTGGCAAAGCCTTCGAGAAATCCGCGCCCTGCGGCCCGCTGGTCCCGGCCGACAGGATCGGCCATCCGACCGAGGGCGAGGTCAGCCTCGACGTCGACGGAGAGCGGCGCCAGAGCGGCGATCTCAACCAGATGATCTGGAAGGTGCCCGAGATGATTTCGATCCTGTCGGAATATTTCGAGCTTCAGCCGGGGGACATGATCATGTCCGGCACGCCCTCCGGCGTCGGTCCCGTGGAAAAGGGGCAGACCCTCACCGGCAAGGTCGCAGGGGTCGGCGAGATCACCGTAAAGGTGGTCTGACCGGCGCCGACCCGTCGCCTGCGGGCCAGACGTGCACCCTCAGTCCGGATGGATGGCGTCGCCGTCCTGGTCGAAGAGCTGTAGCGCTTCTCGGCGGGCCTTGAGTGCGATCCTCTGGTCGCGCTCCACCGGAACGCTGCCCGGAATCTTGGCGACCAGTGGCGCGTCGGCTGTGCCAATGTCGACATAGAGAAGCGTGACCTCGCCGAGCCGTTCGACCAGCGAGACGCGGCCCATAAAGTCGGCCTCTTCCTCGCCCGCGAGAGCGAGGTCTTCGGGGCGGACGCCGAGATAGCCGCTGCCGCCGGCCGCTACTGTCCGCGGCTCGGGTAGCGTGAGAGGGGCGAGCCCATCGATCGTCGCCTGGGCCCGATCGCCTTCCGACCCGATTCTTGCCGGCAGGATGTTCATCGCCGGCGAGCCGATGAAGCGCGCGACGAAGAGATTGTTTGGCCGTTCGTAGAGATCGATCGGCGAGCCGACCTGTTCCACATGACCCTTGTTGAGGACGACGATCTTGTCGGCGAGCGTCATCGCCTCGACCTGGTCGTGCGTGACGTAGATCATCGTCGTGTCGGACATCTTTTCGTGGAGACCGGCGATCTCGATGCGCGTCTGGACGCGTAGCGCGGCGTCGAGGTTGGACAGCGGCTCGTCGAAGAGGAAGACCTTGGGATTGCGGGTAATCGCCCGGCCGATCGCGACGCGCTGGCGCTGGCCGCCGGACAAAGCCTTGGGCAGGCGTTCGAGATAGTCCTCGATCTGGAGAACACGCGCCGCCTCGCGGATCCGCGTGTCCATCTCGTCCTTGCCGGTCGACTTATCGAGCTTCAGGCCGAAGGCCATGTTCTCGTAAACCGTCATGTGCGGGTAGAGCGCATAGGACTGGAACACCATCGCGATGCCGCGTTCCTTCGGGCTCTTGTCGTTGACGACCTTGCCGTCGATCTCGAGGTTGCCGCCGGTGATGTCCTCAAGCCCCGCGATCAGGCGCAGGAGGGTCGACTTCCCACAACCCGAAGGACCGACGAAGACGATGAACTCGCCTTGTTCGATCTGAAGATCGATGCCGTGCAGGACTTTGACCGCCCCAAAGGCCTTTTCGACCTTGGTGAGCTTGACGCTGGCCATCCTGAACTTCCTCCCGTCGGTCTTTCGTTTTCGTCGTTATTTTTCGATTTGCGCGATGAAGCCGTCATGGGCAGCGAGCCGGATCGTGTTGCCATCGAGCCGGCCACCGAAGAGGTAGGGTACGGGCTCGTTCATGGTCATCCCCTCCGGCGCCCGGAAGCTGCCCGTCTCGTCGCCAAGATTGAAGACGCAGAGAACGGCTTCGCCCTCATGTTCGCGCAATAATGCGAGAATGCCGGGCGCTGCGTCGAGAAAGCGGAGAGTCCCCTTCACAAGAGACGGCGTCGCCTTCCGGTAGGCGATCAGTCGCCGGTAGAAGGCGAGCAGCGAGTTCGGATCGGCCTCTGCCTCCGAGACCGCGAGCGGAAGATGCTCGCTCGGCGTCGGCAGCCAGGGCTCGGCATCGGAAAAGCCGCCGTGCCGGTTGTCGGTCAGCCAGACCATGGGCGTGCGGCAGCCGTCGCGCGTCTTCACGTCCGGCCAAAGCGCGATGCCGGACGGGTCGACCATCCTGTCGCGCGGGATTTCGGCTTCCGGAAGACCCAGTTCCTCGCCCTGATAGATGCAGACCGAGCCGCGCAGCGTCATCAGAATTCCGGCCGCGAGCTTGAGTATGGCGTCCCGCTTTTCGCGCCCCTTCGTCCAGCGGGAAGCGTGGCGAACGACATCGTGGTTCGAAAAGGCCCAGCAGGCCCAACCGTCGGGTCCGGCCGCATCGAAGCGCTCGATCACGCCGCGGATCGTCTGCGGTTCGGGGATCGCGCCGGACAGGAACTCGAAGGCGTAGCACATCTGCAGCTTGTCGCCGCCGGAGGTGTACTCGCCCATCATCTCGATGCCGGTCGTCCGTTCGCCGATCTCACCGACGGCAACTGCGCCGTATTCGTCGAGAACCTGCCGCATCTCTTTTAGGAAATCGAGGTTCTCGGGCCGGTTGCGGTCGTGGACGTGGTGCTGGAAATTGTACGGGTCGGCGCGCGAGGCGTAGGTCTCCGAGCGCATTGCCTCCGGAAGGGGCGGGTTGTCCCGAAGCTCCGCGTCGTGGAAGTAGAAATTCGCCGTGTCGAGCCGGAAACCGTCGACGCCGCGCTCCAGCCAGAAGCGCATCTCGCCGAGAAGCGCCGACCGAACCTCCGGATTGTGGAAGTTGAGATCCGGCTGCTCGGTGAGAAAATTGTGGAGATAGTATTGCCGCCGGCGCGAACTCCAGCGCCAGGCCGGCCCCGAGAACACCGACAACCAGTTGTTGGGCGGCGAGCCGTCCTCCTTCGGATCGGCCCAGACGTACCAGTCGGCTTTGGGGTTGTCCCGGCTCTGCCGGCTTTCCTCGAACCACGGATGTTTGTCGGAGGAGTGGGAGATCACCTGATCGATGATCACCTTCAGACCCAGTGCATGCGCGCGTTCGACCAGCGCGTCGAAATCGGCGATCGTGCCGAAGATCGGATCGACGTCGCGATAATCCGCGACGTCGTAGCCGAAATCCTTCATCGGCGAGGTGAAGAAGGGCGACAGCCAGATCGCGTCGACACCGAGCGAGGCGACATAGTCGAGCCGCTTCGTGATGCCGGCGAGATCGCCGATCCCGTCCCCGTTGGTGTCTTGGAAGGAGCGTGGATAGATCTGGTAGATCACCGCGCCGCGCCACCAGTCGGGGTCCTGGATCAGCTGGCCTGTCGCCGAGAGCTGGATGTCGTGAACCTGGTCAAGCACGGGTTCGAAGACCTCGCTGGATTTTGAGAATGAACATCAGCCCTTCACGCCGCCCGCCGTCAGGCCGGACACGATCTTGCGCTGGAAGACAAGGACGAGCACGATCAGCGGCACCGTAACGATGACCGATGCGGCCATGATCGTGCCCCAGGGGATCTCCTGCTCGGAGGCCCCGGAGAGAAGCGCGATCGCCACGGGCACGGTGCGGGTTTCGTTGTTCGACACGAAGGTGAGGGCGAAAAGGAATTCGTTCCAGGCCGCGATGAAGGCGAGAAGCCCGGTCGTCACCAGCGCAGGCCACATGAGCGGAAGGAACACCTTCGTGACGATGACGAAGGGCGACGCGCCGTCGACGATCGCTGCCTCCTCGATCTCGACGGGCAGATCACGCATGAAGGTGGTCAGCACCCAGACCGTGAAGGGCAGGGTGAAGATCATATAGGCGAAGATCAGCGAGAACAGCGAGTTGTAGAGCCCGACCGAGCGGATCATCTCGAAAAGGCCGGCGAGCACTGCGATCTGCGGAAACATCGATACCGCGAGGATCGTGAGGAGGAGCAGGCCCCGGCCGCGGAAGTTGATCCGCGACAGGGCGTAAGCCGCCGTCACAGCCAGGAAAAGCGAGATGACGACCACCGTCACCGCGACGATGACCGAGTTCAGGATGTTCAATGGGAAGACGCCGTTCGTCAGGACATCGCGGTAGTTGGCGAGGGAGAACTCGGTCGGCAGATAGTTGACGTCGAACAGCGCCGTGCCGGATTCGAAGCTCGTCAGGATCGCGTAGTAGAACGGAAAGACGGAGAAGAGGACGATGAAGACGACGAGGGCGTAGAAACCCACCCGTTTCGCGATGGCTTCCATGTCAGCGTCCTTTCCCGCCGAGGTCGAGACGGGCGACCTTGATGTAGAAGAGGGTGATGAAGGCGATGACCAGGAAGAGGAAGGTCGAGGCCGCCGAGCCGTAGGCAAACTTGTCGAACTGGAAGAGGTTTTCCTGGGCAAAGACCGACATCGTCTTGGTATCGGTGTTGTTGGGCGTCAGCACGTAGATGAGATCGAAGACGCGCAGGGCATCGAGGGCGCGGAAGATCACCGCAACGAGGATGGCCGGGCGGATCAGCGGCAGCGTGACCTTCCAGAACACCTTGACTGGATGGATGCCGTCAATCTTCGCGGCCTCGTAGACGTCGCCCGGCACCATCTGCAGGCCAGCGAGGATGAGCAGCGCCATGAATGGCGTCGTCTTCCAGACGTCGACCATGATCACCGCCCACATCGCGGTGTCCGGATCGGCGGTCCATGCGACGGGCGAGGAGATGATGCCGACCGTCATCAGCATGTCGTTGAGGATGCCGAACTGGTCGTTCATCATCCAGGCCCACATCTTGGCCGAGACGATGGTCGGGATCGCCCAAGGGATGAGGACGGCGGCGCGCACTAAGGCGCGGCCCTTGAACTCAGCGTTGAGGACGAGGGCGAAGGCGAGGCCGAGCACAGTCTCGATCGAGACCGAGATCACGGTGTAGTAGACCGTGTTCCAGACGGCGTTCCACCACTGGCTGTCGAAGAAGAGGCCAAAATATTCGCCCTCTCCGTCGCCGTAATCCACGTATTCCCAATAGTTGCGAAGGCCGACCCATTCGGCGCCGTCGATATTGGAGAGGCTCGCATTGGTGAAAGAGTAGTAGATCGTCTCGATCAGGGGCCAGCCGGCGACTAGGGCGAGCACGAGGAGCATCGGCGTCAAGAAAAGCCAGGCCGATCTCAGCCGTTCGCGGGACAGGTTGGAGCGCGCGGCCGGCCGCTCCTCGGCCTCCATCGCCTTCCTGGTCGGCGGGGCTCCCATCGAAACATTCGCCATGTCGTCCTCCCGAACGCGAAAACATTCCCTGGACCCCTGGGAGGCCGCGCTTCTTCGGGCGCTTCACCTCCCGTCAGGTCCTTAAGCGGACGGCGCGTTTCTGCGCCATCCGCAATAATCAGACTTATTCCCAGCCGCTCCGTTTCAGGCGGCGCAGGCGATTTTCGAGCTGGTCGAGATTGTCGGCGGCGGTTCCGCGACCGGCCAGCGTCTCGTTGACGGCGGTCCAAAATTCCTTCGAAACCTCGTTGTACTGGCTCTTGGTCGGGGCGGATGGACGCGGCACAGCGCTTTCCACGACCGTGTCCCATTCGGCGACGATGGGCTGGGCTTCTGCGACCTCAGGATCGTCATAAAGGGCGGCAATCGTCGGCAGCCGCGCTGTCATGATCGCACGCTCCTTCTGCGACTGCTCGGATGTGAGAAACCGGACGAGCTCGATCGCGGCCTCCTGATCCTCCGAATATTGCGACACCGCGAGGTTCCAGCCGCCGAGGCAGGCGGCCGACTCGCCGCTTTCGGCGCCAGCCGGCAGGGGCGCGACGTCGAACTTCCCCTTCACAGCCGAATCATCGCCATTGCCAAGCGGATAGGCATAGGGCCAGTTGCGCATGAAGACCGCATTGCCGGTCTGCCAGACGCCGCGCGATTCTTCCTCCTTGTAGGAGAGCACACCGGACGGCGCGATCGAGCCGACCCAGCCCTTGGCCTTTTCCAAAGCCGCAGCCGCCTTCTCGTTGTTGATGGTGATCTCGCCGTTCTCGTCGACGATCGTCCCGCCTCCATGGGAGGCGACCCATTCGAGCCCGTCGCAGGTCAAGCCCTCGTAGGGCGCGCCCTGGAAGACGAAGCCGTTCATCTGGCTGTTGCCGGCCTCGCGCTCGGCGTCCTGAATTTCCTTGGCCGTCGCGGCGAGCTCTTCCCAGGTCGTCGGGACTTCTTTGCCGTATTTTTCCAGAAGGTCCGTGCGGTAGTAGAGCGCCGGCGCATCCGTGTACATCGGGAAGGCGACGAGCTTGCCGTCGACCGTCTGCGACTGGATCACCGAAGGAAGGTGCTGGTCGACGCGGTCGGCCATTGCCTCCGAAAGATCGACGAGATTGGCGGCGAGCTGCGGAGCCCAGATCACGTCGGTCCGGTAGACGTCGATATCGGCGTTCTGCGCGGCGAGCCACAGGCGATACTGGCCGAACTGATCGGTGGTCGAGGCCGGCATCTCGACGATCTTCACCGTGTGCCCGGTCTCCTCCGTAAATTTGGAGAGCTGCGTGCGCATCTCCTCGACGTCCTTGCCGATCGAGCCGAGGGCGATCGACAGTTCCGCGGAAATGGCCGGCTGCGCGGCCAGCAGGGCGCCGAGTCCGGCGCAGGCCGCGAGTGTGGATAGTCGGATCATTTTCATTCCTCCCTTTGGGACATCGAGGCAGATCGCTCCCTTGCCGCTGCTCGATGCCTGTTGGTATTTCCCTTCCGACAACTTTGCCGAGGTTCTACGACCTGGGCGTGATCATCGGAGTTTTCCGTTCAAGGTTGCATGGTGCTATTCTGAAGAACAGGCTCCGAACGCCGGACCCTATCGCTATGACGCCCTCCGCTGCGTCAGATCATGAGCTTCGATCGGAATTTCGGAGCCGAGGCCGGTCGCGACCATCCTTTTCTCGGCATCGGAGACGAAACAAAGGTCGAGCGTTTTCTGAACTTCGGCAGCACGCCGGAAGCTCGGGTCTCCTGTAACACCTGCGCGCAGAGCCTCGGCGAAGCGCCGTTCGTTGCGTGGCGTCGGGTTGCATGCGACCCGCTCCCAAGTCGCCGTGTCGATGTTCGCACCAAGGCAGACGTCGAGGCTTGAATCGAACTGGTTGGCCCAGACGCGCAAGGCCCCGCGATCCCCGTAGATCGTCAGGTGCAAGTCGTTGAGATTGCCGGTTGCATAGCGTGACATGTGGACGACGCCGAGGGCACCATTCGCCAGTTCGACCGTCATGGCGACGGAGTCGTTGACGTCGAAACGGTACGGGCCAATCGCGCCGCCTTGCGCCTTGTCGAACGTCTTCATCCGCGCCTGGAGTGCGGCAATTTCCAGTCCGGAACCGAAGGTGACGAAGTCAATAAGATGGATGCCGATATCGCCGAGAACGCCCTTCGATCCGTGCGAGCCCGACAGGCGCCAGAGCCAGCGCTCCTCCGTGCGCCAGTCGCCCCAGTGCTTTCCCGTCAGCCAGCTTTGCAGATAGTTGGCATCGACATGCCGGATCGAGCCGATCTCGCCTGCCTCCACCATCTGGCGCGCGCGCTGGATGGCATGAGCGTTGCGATAGGTGAGATTGACCATGTTGACGACGCCGGCCTTTTCCGCCGCGTCCGTCATCACCATCGCATCCTCATAGGTCGGCGCGAGGGGCTTTTCGCAGAAGACGTGCTTTCCGGCCGCGAGAAGTTCGAGCGTCGTCGCCTTGTGTACGGCATCCGGCGTCGAATTCACCGCTGCATCGAACCCGCCCCAGTCGATCGCCTCCGCAAGGCTCCCGAAACTGTGCGGAATTCCGTGCTGGTCAGCGAAGGTCCTTGCGCGCTCGCAGTTCATGTCGACCGCTGCAACGATCTCGATGCTTTCGATCTCGCCGAACTTCTCGGCATGCCGGGCGGCAATGCCGCCGGTGCCGAGGATGATGAGCCGGTCGGCGCCGCTCATCGGAAACCCGCCTCGCCGGCCCTATGCAGGGACGCGCCTTTCGGCTCCAGCTTTTCGGGAGCCTTATCGTGAGGCACGTTCGGCGCGTCGGAGACGTCCTTCCAGGGTTTAGCTGGGTTATAGGCCCAGCGAACGGCGTTGCGCAGAACCTTGCCGACGTTCTCGTCCTTGTAGATGGGGTAGGTCTCGTGGCCGGGCGCAAAATAGAAGATGCGCCCCGCGCCGCGCTGATAGGTCAGGCCCGATCGGAAGACTTCGCCGCCTTCGTACCAGGAGACGAAGAGCGTCTCCATCGGCTCGGGAACCAGGAAGGGCTCGCCATACATTTCCGAATGGGGCAACTCGATCGCCGGGCCGATGCCTTGCGTGATCTGATGGGACGGGTTGATCACCCAGAGCCGCTCGCGCTCGCCGGCTTCGCGCCAGCGCAGCGAGCAGGGGGTTCCCATCATCCGCTTGAAGATCTTCGAGAAATGGCCGGAATGGAGGACGATCAGTCCCATGCCCTCGGCGACGCGCTGCTGCACCCGGTCGACAACTTCGTCCGAGACATCGCCATGGGCCTTGTGACCCCACCAGAGAAGGACGTCGGTCTCGTCGAGCCGTGATTGCGGAAGACCATGTTCGTCCTCCTGCAATGTCGCAGTCGATACCTCGATCTCTCGATCCGCCGACAGGACCCGCGCGATCTCGTTCTGGATGCCGTCCGGATAGATGGCCTGAACGACGGAATTGTTCTGCTCGTGGATGAATTCGTTCCATACGACGGTGCGAATCGCCATCGCTGCTTCCTTCCTCCGTCGGTCCGGCCTTTACGGCTCTCTTTCGTCAGCATGCAACGTCGATTTTCGTTTGTCAAAGCGCTTTGAAACATTTTCTAAGCGCTTTGATTGACGTTTGCGTGAGTTTGGTGCGACTTTGAGAGGGTAATCGCGAATGCGGGTGTGCGGTGCGCGTTCAGCTGGCAGCGTTGGGAGGATCGGATGGCACTGAAGGACATCGCCCGCGAACTCGGCCTCTCCCAGACAACCGTCAGCCGCGCGCTCAATGGGTATCCGGAGGTTGGCGTCGAGACCCGCCGGCGTGTGTTCGCGGCCGCAGAGAAGCTCAACTATCGTCCGAACGCCGTGGCGCGGCGGCTGGCGACCGGCCGAGCCGGAGCGTTCGGGGTCGTCTCTCCCCGGTCGCGCCGCACGCTTGCAAGCCCGATTGTCACGGATTTCCTCACCGGCGTCTCGGACAAATTGACCGAGGACGGGCTCAACCTAGTCTTTTCGCAGGTCGAGGAAGGGCGCGAGCGCGAAGGCTGTGACAGTCTGATCGCCAGCGGCACCGTCGACGGCCTGATCCTCTTCTCGCCGCTTTTGGAGGACGAGCGGACGGCCGGACTCGCCACGTTGAACTTCCCCATCGTCGCTCACGGTCGGCCGCTCACCGGCACGCCAGTACCCTCGATCTCGATCGACAATCACAACGCTTTCTGCGTGGCCGCCGGATACCTCCTCGCGAGGGGTCATCGGCGGATCGGACTTCTCAACGGAGACGAGCACCAGGCCTATGCCATGGACCGGCTGGCGGGTGTCGAGGCGGCCCTGCGGGACGTCGAGGATGCGCGCCTCGTCCTCGCTTCCCCGGGCGATATGAGCTTCGAACGGGGCCGGAAGGTTACACTCAACGCGATCGACCAACATCGATCGGTGGGCGAAGCCGGGAGGACCGCGCTGCCGACGGCGCTCCTCTGCTCGTCAATCCTGCTCGCGCTCGGTGCGATCGCGGCTCTCAGGGAGCGGGGCCTTGAAGTCCCGCGCGACGTGTCGATCATCGCCCATGACGATCAGGTTGCCGCCCTGCCGCCGATCATGACGACGCCGGCGCTCACCACGACGTCGTCGTCGATTCGTGCGGCTGGTCGCCGCGTTGCAGAACTCCTGCAGGGGCGGATTCGAGGCGACGTCCCAACAGATTACGCCGAGGTCTGGAAGGCAGATCTTGTGGAACGCGGCTCGGTTCGGCACCTCGACTGAATCGCAGGCCTTCTTCGAAGCAGAAGAGCGGCCGACGGCGTGACCGAGTCTGACGCTCGGAACACGATTGGGTGTTCGGCGCACTTAGACCGCAAATCGAACGCACGCGTCCGCGCAGGAGTGCTCTCATGTGCGCGGTTATAGAACCACGTCTTGCCACAGCGATCTTGGAAGCCAGGTTAAAGCTTTACTCGCGCTGCCGAAATGCACATAAACATCGGTACTTTAACAGAGGTGATCGCCGACCCATGACCAGTGCAGCTCCCGATGAGAGTCGATCCTCCGCTCCCGTCTCTTCGGGACACAGCGGGCGGACGACCGATGCCAAGCCGCGTCCGCTGGAGATTCTCATCGTCGAGGACGAGGTTCTGATCGCGATGGATGTCGAACAGTCGGTCGAGGACGCCGGCCACTGCGTGATGGGGATCGAGACGACGGCGAGCGCGGCCGTCAAGGCGGTCGAACTTCGCCGACCCGATGTCGTGTTGATGGACCTGAAGCTCGCCGACGGGTCCTTCGGCGGCGATGCGGCACGGGAAATCCTGCATCGCTTCGGCATCCGCTCGATCTTCATCAGCGGCAATCTCGACTCTACGACCCGCAAGCGCCTGGTCGATCTCGAACCGATTGCCATGCTGTCCAAGCCCTTCCGGGCCGATGAACTCGTCGAAGCGCTCGCCTCGGTCATGCGAACACGCAATTGACGTTCTGAAAGGTTGGACCGGACCCGCTGCACCGACGTGCAGACCCCCGGGTTTGAAGGAGTGTCGAAGCTGTCAGAGCAAGAAATGTCATCTGCCGGCCGCCCGCCGCGTCACGGCTGGGACCTGACGCTTGCCCGATCGATCCTTCTGGCGAGCCTCGTCGGCATCGTCATCGTCATGGGACTCGGCGTAGCCGTCTGGCGCAGTCAGTGGGATCAGTCGGTCGACCGGGCAACCTCGGAGGCCCGCCGGACGGCGTTCTTCCTTTCCCAGCATGCCGAGCAGCTCTTCATCGTTTCCGATCTCGCTCTGCAAAAGGCCGTTCAGATCGCGGACGGCGGCGACTGGGGCCGTGTGGGAAACTCGCGGACGGCCCATGAGGCGCTGGTCTCGATCCGGGAGGACATCAGCTATATCGAAGATCTCTGGCTGAACGACGCCGACGGTCGTCTTCGCCTGACCAGTTTCCGGTTTCCGACGCCACCGAGCAGTGCAGCCGACCGCGACGCCTTCAAAGCACAGATCGAAGGGGATGGGGGCCTTTATGTCGGCGGCCCAATCACGGGACGTGTCACCTCGCGGGGGACCTTCCTGGTATCGAGGCGGATCGTCAACGAGGATGGCGGGTTCGCGGGAACCGCGATGGCGACCGTCGATCTCGGCTACTTTAATGATTTCTGGACCCAGCTGACATTGTCGGATGGCATGCGAGTCACTGTGTTCCGTGCCGAGGACATGAGCGTCCTGACCTCGTGGCCGGAATCAGTGCCGAGCCCTCCCGACACCGGCGGCTTTACCGAACAGATTACCGAGGCCGCAAAGACCGGGGAGATGGAATTCGTCGAGAACGACGATATCCGATTTGGCTCCTATCATCGCATTGGCGATCGGGCGGTCTATGTCCGTGTGACGCAGTCGAGCGATGCTCTGGCAGAAGAGTTCTGGCAGCGCTTTCGTCCGCTGATGCTCTTCGCCGGGTTCGGTCTTCTGCCACTTCTCGCCCTCATGGCTGTCGCCTGGCGCATGGCCGTTTCCGCCGAAGGGACACGGTTGCAACTCGACCGCGAGGTCCGTCAGCGTACAGCCGACCTTCGTGCCGAGACGCGCCTCCTCGATACGCTCAACCGATCCGGGCTGTCGCTGAGCGCCAAGCTCGACCAAGACGGCATCGTGCAGATGGTGGTCGATTCGGCAACGGTCCTCTCAGGCGCGCGCTACGGCGCCTTCTTCTACCTCAAGCATCAGCCCAACGGTGAGCACCTTCGGCTCCATGTCCTGTCCGGCGCGAAAAAGGAGGATTTCGCGCAGTTCGCCGATCCGCGCGAGACGGCCGTCTTTGCGCCGACCTTCGCTGACAATCGCGTCGTACGCTCTGACGATATTACGAAAGACCCACGCTACGCGCGCGGCGTTGGAGGGACCGAGAGCCGGACAGCGGCGAGTGCCGATTATACCGGCGGTATGCCGCATGGCCATCTCCCGGTTCGCAGCTATCTCGCGGTTCCGGTGGTCAACTGGGAGGGAAAGGCCCATGGCGCGGTTCTTCTTGGACATCCGGAACCGGGTCGCTTCAGCATGCGGCACGAAGAACTGATCCGCGGACTTGCTGCGCAAGGTGCGATCGCCCTCGACAATGCAGGTCTCTTTGAGGATGCCCAACGCGAGATCATCGCGCGTCGGGCCGCCGAGGACGAACAGCGCATCCTGATCGACGAGTTGAACCATCGCGTGAAGAACATGCTCGCGACGATCAAGGCGGTGTTGAAGCTGTCGTCGCGATCGGCCTCCGACGTCAGTTCCTTCACCGAAACTTTCGTCAATCGTCTATCTTCGCTCGCCGCCACACACACGATCCTGACCGAGGGTATGCGCCAGTCGGCCGATCTGAAGCAGATCATCGAAAACGAGGTTGCGCCCTATGCCGTCACGTCTCAATCGGGCGCGACCGGGGCGCGTATCGGACTTGACGGGCCATCGGTCGAGCTCCCCGCGACGATTGCGGTGCCACTCGGCATGGGGCTGCACGAACTCGTTACAAATGCGGTAAAATACGGTGCGCTGAGCGTCCCGGCGGGCCGCCTGACGATTCGCTGGTGGATCGCAGAGAGCGACGAGCGCCCCATCCTCGAATTG
The DNA here is from genome assembly GCF_000153705.1 of Fulvimarina pelagi HTCC2506. Classification (GTDB taxonomy): domain Bacteria; phylum Pseudomonadota; class Alphaproteobacteria; order Rhizobiales; family Rhizobiaceae; genus Fulvimarina; species Fulvimarina pelagi. The sequence continues at coordinate 2,860,281 of NZ_DS022272.1, read as the reverse complement.
CGCTGGCTCGAACGAAATGGGCCACCCGTGTCACTGCCAGAGCGCAAGGGCTTCGGCTCGCAGCTCCTGCAGCGCGTCCTCGTCGACCAGATCGGGGCGGAATGCAGCTTCGACTTTGATCCGGCGGGACTCTCTGCGTCGATCACCGTGGAACTGCCGCATCGACCGGCGTCGAGCGCCTGAACGACTTCGAAGCGCGTTCGCGGACAGTAAGCAAGCTGTCGTGCGCAGTATCCATTCTCTGCGGTTTCGAGTTTGCCGCGAACGCCAGCGTCGGCCATTGTCGTTCGCAAGGTTCCATGCCATCAGCGTCGGGCGATGAATGACGCAAGCGCTCCTCGATCAGGTCTGTTTCCATTCGCCGAAACGGCGTCGGCTTGGCTTTCGCAGCTTTCGACTGTTTCGCCCATCATGGTAGAGCTGGAGACGGCGGTCGGTGCCGTGATCGCCGCCCCCGCTTCCTCTGCCAGGGCCATACCCGCCGAGGACCTGGCTGCTCTTGACGGCTGGGCGATGAAGTCGAGCGATCTCGTCACCGCTTCGGCCTATGCTCCGGCGATGCTGACCTCCCTACCTTCTTTCGTCGCAGTCGGTGATGCGATGCCAGATACCTGCGACTGCGTGGTCGAGCAGAAGTTCGTCTCTATCGAGGGCCCTCTTGCCGAGGTGCGAATCTCCGCGGCCCCCAGCGACGGTGTGCTTCGTGCAGGCGACGATGTCGCGGATGGGGCTCTCTTGTTTCGCGCTGGAGACCTCATCGGCGACACGATGGTCGGCTTGGGACTAGCTTTGGGTTTGACGCATCTTTCGATACGCCGTCCTGACGTTCTCGTCATCGACGTAACCGACGAAAAAGAGAGGGGGCCGAGTACAGCCGTCGTCTGCGCGCTGATCAGAGAGGCAGGCGGCCAGGTGATGCTGGATCGAGCGTCGCGCAGTGTTGATTCGTTGACCGCGCGCCTCAAAGCAGCGGAGGCAGATCTCGTCGTAACGATCGGCGCTACAGGCGGCGGCAAGGACGACGTCGCCGCGGATGCCCTTCGCCAGGCAGGCGCGCTTGCGGCCCATCGGCTGGCGATCCGACCGGGCACGACGACGGCGCTCGGCAGGGTCGGTAAGATGTCCGTTATTGCCCTTCCGGGCCGCACGCCAGATGCATTTGCCATTGCCCTCGTGCTTCTACTTCCGGCTCTGAGGCGTCTGACTGGGACAAAGGAACCCGAGTCGCGATCGCTCACGCTCAAGCGCAAGATCGCATCGCAGATCGGTTTTGCCGAACTGGCTCTCTTCGAGCGCGCCGGCTCAGCATGTGACCCGATCGCCGTCGGGCATCTGCCTCTCTCCGCACTGGCGCGATGTGATGCGTGGGCCTTGGTCGAGGCGGCCTCGGAAGGCTTCGCGAGCGGCAGCGCGATCGATGCCTGGGCACTTGGAGGTTGATCTTGAGCGAGACCTCCCGCACGCCGAAAACCGCACCGCAATCGCAGTTCCTGACGATCCTGTCCCGCGAGGAGGCGCTCGAGCGGTTCGAGGCCGCGCTCTTCCCGCGCGATCTGCCGAGCGAGGTCGTCTCGCTCGACGCCGCGCTCGGCCGAGTCCTCGCGGAAGATGTTGCGGCGCCGCGTGACGTCCCCGGCTTCGACCGCGCCAATGTCGACGGATTTGCGGTGCGGGCCGCGGATATCGAGACGGCCGGTCCGGCGAGGCCCGTCACGCTCGCTCTCAACAACGAGATCCTCGCCTGTGGTATCGCGCCCCGCATCGCGGTCGTGACCGGAACCGCCACGCCAATTTCTACCGGTGGGGTGATCCCTCGCGGAGCGGACGCGGTTCTGATGGTCGAAGACACCGAGCCGCTGGACGAAGTTCGGATCGAGGTCCGCCGTGCCGTTGCTCCCGGCCGTTTCATCGCCTTCGCCAGCTCCGATCTTGCGTTGGGCGAAACGTTTCTGCGCGTTGGCGCGCGGATCGGCCCACCTGAAATCGGAATGATGGCCGCCTGCGGTATCGACCGCGTCCCGGTCGTTCGCCAGCCCTCGGTGGCCGTCCTTTCGACCGGCGACGAACTCGTTCAACCGGGCGAAATAGCCGGCCCCGCTCAGGTTCACGACGCCAATGGTGCGATCGTCTGCGCCACGATCCGCGAGAACGGGGCGGATGCCAAGTTTCTCGGTGCGTTCCCCGACGATGAAGAGAAGCTCGAAGCTGCCATGCGCGGGGCGCTCGCGCGGCACGACATGTTGGTCCTCTCCGGAGGCACGTCCAAGGGCGCCGGAGATGTCACCTATCGCATCCTCGATCGCCTCGGCGAACCAGGCATCATAGCCCACGGTGTCGCGCTCAAGCCTGGCAAACCGCTCTGCCTTGCGGTTTGCGACGGTAAGCCCGTTGTCGTGCTACCGGGCTTCCCGACTTCTGCGATCTTCACCTTTCAGGACATGATCGTACCGGTGCTCCGCCGTCTAGCCGGCCTGCCGCCGCGCTCGGATGCATCGGTCCCGGCGCGGGTCGCTGTCCAGATTCCCTCCGAACTTGGTCGTGCGGAATTTGCCATGGTCTCGCTGGTGAAGGGTGAGGACGGTCTCGTCGCCTTTCCGACCGGCAAGGGATCGGGCGCCATCACATCCTTCACCCAAGCAGACGGTTTCGTACGGATCGAGCCGCTCGCCGACGAATGGCCGGCCGGCAAGGAGGCCGAGGTCTCGTTGTTCTCGTCCAATCTTCGGTTGCCCGATCTTGTCGTGATCGGCAGCCATTGTACGGGCCTCGACCGAATTCTCGGCCTCCTTGCGCGGAGCGGGGTCACGGCACGATCGATTGCGGTCGGAAGCCTCGGTGGGCTCAAGGCGGTCAAACGCGGCGAATGCGATCTTGCCCCGATCCATCTCCTCGATGAAAAGACCGGGCGCTACAACGCGCCCTTCCTCGGCGAAGGCATGGAACTCATTCCCGGCTGGCGGCGCATGCAGGGCCTCGCGTTCCGAATTGGGGATGCGCGGTTCGAGGGGACGAGTGCGGAGGAGGCGCTACGGCGCGCGCTTGCCGATCCGGACTGCCTGATGGTCAATCGCAATGCAGGCTCCGGCACGCGCATCTTGCTTGACAAGCTCCTGAAGGCCGCGCGCCCGTCAGGCTACTCCAACCAGCCCCGTTCCCATAACGCCGTCGCCGTTGCAGTTGCGCAGCATCGCGCAGACTGGGGCATGACGATTGCACCGGTCGCGGATGCTGCAGGTCTCGGTTTCCTGCCCGTCGCCGAAGAACACTACGATTTCGCCATTCAAACGAACCGGCGCGATCGACCAGCGGTGCAGCGCTTTATCGAGACGCTTCAGTCCGAAGCGGGTCGACAGGCGATCCGTCGAGCCGGTTTCGAGCCCGTTTGACCGAAGCACGCGACCGCCCCTCAAACATCCTTGCTGTCCCTTGCGTCTCGCTTTGTTTGGCACGGAACACCCGACAATTTGCAAAGGCTGCCGTGCTACCGCTCCATAATCGGAGACTGGAGAGACCCTGCATTCTTTGCTAGGTCGCGGAACGATCAGACTTTCTCAGGACCGACCGAACCTCGATGGCGCAACTTTCCGACGATTGCTTTGCCTTCGGCGGGCCCATGATGACGGTTGCCGAGGCTAAAAGCCTCATCCGCGAACGCCTTCGGCCGGTCGGTGGGATCGAAACCGTCGCCCTTTATGAAGCCGACGGTCGCATCCTTGCCGAGGATATCGCCGCCCCGCTCGACCTTCCGCCCTTCGCCAATTCCGCCGTCGACGGCTATGCGATCGATGGTGCTTCGATCCCTACGGAGAGCGAGGCGGCATTCACAGTTTCAGGCCCCGTCCAAGCCGGCACGTCGCCCGAGCGCCTCGACGCCGGTAGCGCTGCGCGCATCTTCACCGGCGCACCGATGCCGGAGAACGCCGACACCGTCTACATGCAGGAGGATGTCCGGCTCAATGCGGGAAACTTCGTCCACCTGCCGGTCGGCCTTACGCGCGGTTCCAACGCACGTCCCGCGGGTGAGGACGTGGCTCGCGGCGACACCATCCTTTCTGCTGGACGGCGTCTTCGTCCGCAGGACATCGCGCTTACAGCTGCCTTCGGCCTTACCCATCTTCGGGTGCGCACCCGTGTGCGGGTCGCGATCTTTTCCACCGGCAACGAACTCGTCGAGCCCGGAGAGACACGCGGCCGTGCCCAACTCTTCGATTCCAACCGCGCAATGCTGATGGCCATGGCCCGAAGACTCGGGGCCGAAGTCACCGACCTCGGCATACTGCGCGACGATCGCGCGACGATCGCGGACGCACTCGTGGGAGCGGCGCGTGAGCATGATATCATTCTCACTTCGGGGGGCGTTTCGACGGGCGATGCCGATTTTGTTAAGGACGCACTTCAGGCAACCGGATCGCTCGTTCTATGGCGCATCGCGATCAAACCAGGTCGCCCGGTCGTCATGGGCGTGGTTGCAGGTACACCGCTCATCGGCCTGCCGGGTAATCCGGTCGCGAGCTTCGTCACCTTCGCCCATGTGGCGCGACCGGCGATACTGGCTCTGGCAGGCGGTGAAGCGACCGCGGGACTGACTCTGCCGGTTCGCGCGGCTTTCGCCTATCGCAAGAAGAAGGACCGGCGCGAATATGTCCGCGCCAGCATCCGAACGGGGTCTGATGGCCTGCCAGAAGCCGTGAAATTTCCACGTGAAGGAGCTGGCCTCATCTCCTCCCTCGTCGGCACGGACGGTCTCGTCGAACTACCGGAGGAATTGCGCGAGGTCGCTGCAGGCGACACTGTCTCGTTTATCCCTTATGATACACTTTTCTAATCCATAGGCAGTTTCAATAGAAAAAGTATTGTCTTACGAAAAGCCAAAACACACTTCGTCATGTGCGGTAAAAGCGGAGAACTCGTCGAAGAATTGAGAAGCAGTCCCGACGCACCGAAGGGCGCGTTACGGTGACATTCTGGTTTGAAGGAGCGTCCTTTCGGCCTTAGCGTGGTGCACTATACAGAGATCGCTGCAATGCGCGATTCAGCCTCAGGTTTACCTCGCGGCCCTCAATAACGTCGAATTCGCGCTGGGCTCGTTCGTGATCGGCGAGGTAGCGTGACATCACGGTGTTGGCCACTGCCTCCATCTGACGGCAAGTTCGCTCGGTCCGCAGATTCTTGAGGGCGCTTTCAAGCCGTTTCAGATAGGATATCGCAATGTCGCTATGCTTCTTTTCGTGACGTTGGATGTCTGCGGCTAGCGTGCGCCAGACGAGTGCGGTGCGGCCATCGACCCGTTTGGGACGGTACCATTTGGGCAGAGTCGTCTTGAGTTTCAGCTTGATTTCGGTCCGATCGACCGCGCATCCGCCGTTGACGCGTTTGTAGCTTACTCGTCCGTCAAACTGAACAGAGGTCGCGCCGGGATGGCGCTGGCCGCTGCCGGAGATCATTGGACCCGACTGCGAAAGACTGCGGTCGATCTCTGCGAGCGAACCACCGTGTACCGCGAAGAACTGGGTCGATTGGCTGACCTCTCCGGATAACGACGGGGATGCTGTAAGCACTGTTCCGGCGACCGCTGCGCAGATGGCTAGAATACGGGTCGAATGCTTCGTCATCGCTCACGCACCTTCCGTAGATTGCCTTAGAAGAATGCTATGTCGCGCGGCCGCCGAGAACAATGGCGAAAATAAGATAAGTTAGCAAAGCGTTAAAGCAGCGCCGGACAAATGCAGTGCGGAAGGGCGAATATCCGCAGAGTGAGCGACTGGATCGTCAAGCAGCGGGCGTGCGCGACGCTCAAACCTCGCTTTTCACGGCGAGGACGGCGATGCAGTCGCCTGCCTTGACGAGGCCGGGGAAGTGCCGGGCGGCAAGGACGCCGTCCATCTTGGCCCAGAACTCGTAGGGCTCGGAGCCCGTCCGGTCGATCGGCCATGCCCGCGCGATCGGTTGGCCTCGGGTTACTGCGTCACCCAGGTCGACCAGCGGCTCGACCATCCCGTCGATCTCGGAGAAAGTGAAACAGCGGTCGTCCGGCATGTCGAGCCAGTTTGTCGGGCCAATCTCTGGTTCGCCGGTAAGAATGCCGGCATGTTTCAGAAGATTCCGAACGCCGCGCTTGGCGATCGACACCGTGCGGGCGGTCGTCGAACCGCCGCCGCCGAGTTCGGTGGTGACGAAGGTCTTGCCCATCGCCTCGGCCGTCGTGTCGAACATGCCGACGGCGTCGATTTCCAGCATCTTGACCGAGTAGGGAGCCCCGAAGGCGTGGACGGCCGCGAAACACGCCTCTTCCTGACTCTTGTCGTCGAGGATGTGCGCGGCCGCAAAGGGTAGGAAATCCAGCGTCTTGCCGCCGGAGTGAAAGTCGAGCACCAGATCGGCCATCGGCAAAAGGTTTCGCGTCACGTAATCGGCGATTTTTTCGGTGGGATTGCCGAAGGGCCTGCCGGGAAAGGAACGGTTGAGATTGCCTTTGTCGATCGGGGACGTGCGCGTCCCGGCCCGGAATGCCGGATAGTTGAGCGCGGGGACGATCATGACGCGTCCCGATACTGCGTCGGCGTCCAGCGAGCGCGCGAGATCGAAGAGTGCGATCGGTCCCTCGTACTCGTCGCCGTGATTGCCGCCAGTGAAGAGCGCGGTCGGTCCTGTCCCATTCTTTACCAAGGTGATCGGCGTCAGGATTGCGCCCCAGGCGCTCTCGTCGCGGCTGAAGGGCAGACGCAGGAAGCCGTGCTGCTTGCCGTCCCTGTCGAAATCGACGGTCGAGAAGACGGCGGAAGGCGGCAGATCATCGGGGGCGAGCATGGTGTTCAGTCCTTCACAACGAGCTTGCGCGGCACGTCGGCAAGCAGTTCGTAGCCGGTCTCGGTAATCGCGAGGCTTTCCGTAATCTCGAGGCCCATGTCCTCGAGCCAGAGCGCGGTCATGAAGTGGAAAGTCATGCCGGATTCGAGCACGGTCGTGTCGCCGGGGCGCAGGCTCATCGTCCGCTCACCCCAGTCCGGCGGATAGGAGAGGCCGATCGGATATCCGGTGCGGCTGTCCTTTTGGATGCCGTGCTTCTTCAGGACCGCGAAATAGGCGTTGGCGATGTCCTCACAGGTATTGCCGGGTTTGGCGGCTTCGAGGCCGGCTTCCATGCCTTCGAGCGTTGCCTTTTCCGCATCGATGAAGATCTGCGGCGGTTTGCCGAGGAAGACCGTGCGCGACAGCGGGCAATGATAGCGGTGATAGGCGCCGGCGATCTCGAAGAAGGTGCCTTCCCCGGCCTTCATCGGTTTGTCGTCCCAGGTGAGATGCGGCGCGACGGCATCGGGGCCGGAGGGCAGCATCGGCACGATCGCGGGATAGTCGCCACCATGACCGTCGGCACCTCGGATGCCGACGTCGTAGATCTCGGCGACGAGATCGCATTTGCGCATGCCGGGCTCCATCACCTCGGCGATGCGCTCGTGCATCTTGGTAACGATCCTGCCCGCAATACGCATGTAGTCGAGTTCTGTGGGGCTCTTCACCGCCCGCTGCCAGTTCACAAGCGCCGTCGCATCCACGAAGCGCGCGTTCGGCAGATGCTTTTGGAGCGCGGCGAAGGCGGCGGCCGAGAACCAGTAATTGTCCATCTCGACGCCAATGGTCATGCCATCCCAGCCGCGATTGGCGATGACGGTCGCGAGATAGTCCATCGGGTGGCGCTCGGTGCACTGAACGTAGTGGTCCGCGTAACCGACGATGTTGTCATGGGCGAGATAGGCGGTACGCCTGGCCCCGTTGGCATCCATATTGCGGCCGTACCAGACCGGCTCGCCCTCCGGCCCGACGATGACACCCTGATGGACGTAAAACGACCAGCCATCATAGCCTGTCAGCCAGGCCATGTTGGAGGGATCGGACACGTAGAGGCAGTCGATGCCCTTCGCCGCCATGGCCCTGCGGGTCTTCCCGAGGCGGTCGGTATATTCGGCGCGGGTGAATTTAAGGTCGGGTTCACGCATCTGCGGCGCTTTCTGAGGTGGGGTCAGTTGTGGATGGTCGTGCCGGCGCCGGACCTCACGATCCGCGCATGGGCAAGGGTTGCGATGGCCGTGTCCTGAACGCCGGTTCCCGTCAAGTCCACGATGGTGAAGGCGGTGTCGGACGGGCGGCCGGACGCGCTTCCGGCGATGACGGCGCCGAGTTCTGGGAAGCTCGCATCGTTCGAGACGAGGCCGGCTTCGATCGCGTGATGCAGTTCGCCGAGGCGTCGCGTCTGGGAGAGGCTGTCGGCGACGTAGAGATCGGCTCCGGCGATGGCCTGTGGGTCGATCTCGTTCTTGTGCTCGGCATCCGAGCCCATCGCCGTCACGTGCTGTCCGGATCTAAGCCATCCGGCCTCGATTAAAGGGGCGGTTGACGGCGTGGTGGTAACGATGACGTCCGCGCTCTCGACGGCTTCCCGTGCTGAAGACACTGCTTCGACAGGGATTTCGAGCTTCTCGGAAAGAGCTCGTGCCTTTGCTGTCGCCTTCTCAGTATCGCGCGCCCAGAGGACAGCGCGCTCGATCGGTCGGACCAGCATCAGGGCTTCAAGCTGAAGGCCGGCCTGGACTCCGGCGCCTAGGATTGCCGCGCTCTTCGCATCGGCGCGCGCCAGATGCCGTGCCGCAACGGCACCGGCGGCAGCTGTCCTCAGATCGGTGAGATAGCCGTTGTCGAGAAACAGGGCCTCGACGAGACCGGTCGTGGACGACAGGAGCATCATCAGCCCGTTGACGCTCGGCAGCCCGAGTTTCGGATTGTCGAAGAAGCCCGGACTGACCTTCAACGCGAAGCCCGAGAGGCCCGGCACATAGGCCGTCTTTACATCCATCTCGCCGCGATGCTCGGGAATGTCGAGCCTCAGGATCGGCGGCATGACGACCGGCTTCGTCGCGAGCGCGAGAAACGCGTCCTCGATGGCGTTGACGAGGGCGACATCCAACCCGATCTCGGCTCTCAGCTCGCGCTCTGTCAGGATTCGAACATCCGGCATCAGGCGATCTCCTCGAGACTGTTCGCTCCGTTGATGACGGCGCGATGCTGGCGCATGTCGACATTGCGGCCCGAGAGTAGGAGAATCGTTGGCCCCTTCGGCCTCAGTCTGCCGGCAAGCAGCGCGCCAATGCCGACCGCAGCGCCGCCCTCTATGATTTCGCGCTCTTCAAAATAAGCGTGGCGCATGCCGCCGGCGATCTCGGCTTCGGTGAGCAAGATCACCTCGTCGACAAGGTCGCGCACCATCTCGAACGTGTAGGCGTTCTTCAGCCCGATCCCGCCACCGAGGGAGTCGGCGAAACTCGGCATTTCCTCAACCTCGACGGGACGGCCGGCGGCAAGGCTCGCCTGCATCGCCGCACCGCGCTCCATCGAGACGCCGACGATCCGCGCTCCCGGCAAGCGCGCTCTCACCGCCCGGGCAATTCCGGCGATGAGCCCACCGCCGGAGAGCGGGATCACGACCGTCTCAGCGTCCGGGCAATCCTCGGCAATTTCCAGCCCGATCGTGCCCTGCCCAGCGATGATGTCGGCATGGTCGAAAGGCGGGATATCGGCAAAGCCCTCCTCGGCCACCAGCCGGTCCACCTCCACCTGCGCCTCATCCTGGCTCCTGCCGACGATACGCGCCTCCGCCCCGAGCGCTTCGATGGCCTCGACCTTGGTTTGCGGCACGAGTTTCGACATGCAGATGACGGCCGGAATGCCGGCAGCTTTCGCCGCGTGGGCGAGCGCGCGACCGTGATTGCCGGTGGAGGCACAGGAAACACCGGTGGGCCGGGACTTCTCCGCCAGCCGCAGAACCGCGTTCGTCGCGCCGCGCAGCTTGAAGGCACCTGTGATCTGCCGATGTTCGAGCTTGAGATGAACGGACACTCCGGCTCTGGCCGAAAGGCTCGGCGAGACCTCCACGGGCGTATGCCGAACATGGCCGGATATCCGGGCCGCCGCGGCCTCGATGTCGGCAAGAGAGATTGTCGTCACGATGCGGCAACTTCGGGAAAGCCGGCGCACGCGGAACCAACACTCCGCCGCATCAACCGGCCGGGCGCGAAAGAAGCTGGCTGAATTCCAAGCAGGTCCAGGCATTCCCAGGTCGCCGCGTGATTGCTGGTAATCACCGGCTTACCGATCGCCGCCTCTATCTGGTCGACCACATCCAGGGAGCGGAGCGCAGTGCAGGAGATGAAGAGGGCGTCCGAATTGTCGGAAATCGCATTCGCCGCAAGCTCTGCGATCACGTCCGGCTTCAAGCGCGCCATGGCCACGTCGTCTTCGATTTCGAGCGCGGTTAAGCGGTCGACGGCAAAGCCCTTCACCTCGAAATAGGTCGCCATCGGCCGGCTGACCTCGAAGCTGTAGGGCGTCAGGATGCTGATCCGCCGTGCCCCGAGGGCTTTCAGCCCCTTTGCGACGGCCAGCGGCGGCGTCACGACGGCGGCACCGGGTTTCGCCGTTTTCAGGGCAGCGTCGACGACGCCATCGCCGATCAGTACGGAAGCGGAAGTGCAGGAAAAGGCGAGGACGTCGATCAACTGGCCGGGGAGAAGAGCCGAAGCGGCATCCGTCAGACGGTCAGCCATTGCCAGGAGGTTTGCATGGGTCACTGGGTTGGCGAAGGCGATGCGGTTGACGACGAGCTCGATGCCGGTTCCGAAGAAGGCGCGGGCATAGTCGCGCTCGCTTGTTTCGTCTGTCGAAAGCGCAACGAGACCAACACGGCGCGGCGCTTCGACCTCGAAGCGCAATGCGCTCGCATCGACCGCACACTCGTTCCACATCGCTTTCGTCTCTCGATTTCGTTTGAAGAGACCGGCCGAGCGACTCGCTTTGCGCCGGTACAGGTCGCAAGACTTCAGACCCAGAATCTGCCTCCGATCAAGGCATGCCGCGAAATGCGGCAGATCCTCGGCTTAAACTAGTCTTGCTAGATAGATCGTCTGCTTATTGTCGGCTCTACAGGACATCGTTCGCTCGACTTGGATCGGTCGCTGGGTAACCATCTGTGGCCAGCCACACGTCGCCCCGATCGAAGAGAGGCCCAACGAGGTTGCACCGTCCGAGATATCCCGTGCCCGGCATGCTATTCCGCCCATCGCGGCAACGCTTTTGCCCGGCCACACGGGGACCCGGACGATCCCTCGGCTTTACTCGATCTGCGACGTCTTTCCGTGGCTCGGTGCCCCCGACCGGACCCCACCGAAGGGGCGGTCCGCATGCCGCTGAATGGGCAGGCAGGCGAACCGGCGCGTCGGCTCGAATGCTTTTTCGGTGCACCGGCCATCCTTCAACTCCATCGATCGAGGAGATCAGCCTATGACCGACCTTTTCCGCCTGACCCGCCGCAGCGCGCTCGCCGCCGCTCTTGCGACGACCGCGACCCTCGCGCTTTCGGTCGGCTCCGCGTCCGCCGCCGAATGGAAATACGCCATCGAGGAGGCCATCGACGAGGTTCAGGGCGTCTACGCCACCAAGTTCAAGGAATATGTCGAGGCGAATTCGGACCACACGGTCTCGATCTTTCCCTTCGGCACGCTCGGTGAGTCCGCCGACACGACCGAACTCGCACAGATGGGTGCGATCCAGTTCGTCGATCTATCGCCAGGCTTCACCGGTAGCCTGATCCCCGAGTTGCAGGTCTTCCTCCTGCCCTACACGCTTCCCGAGGATCCGGAAGTCCTTGCCGACTTCTACAAGACCTCGCCGACGATCAACGAGGATCTCGCCGCGCTCTATGAGAAGCAGTCGCTGCGTCTCATCGACATGTTCCCCGAGGGCGAGGTGGTGATGACCACCAAGGAGAAGGTGGAAGCGCCGGCCGACCTCAACGGCGTGAAGTTCCGCGTCATGACGACGCCGCTCCTGGTCGAGACTTACAATCAGTTCGGCGCAACCGCGACGCCGCTCCCCTGGGGCGAAGTCTTCGGCGCCCTGCAGCTCAACATGATCCAGGGCCAGGAAAACCCGATGTTCTTCGTCGAATCGACGAAGATGTATGAGGTGACCGACCACATCACCTTCACGGGCCACAACACCTTCACGACCGCCGTCGCGGCGAACCAGAGCTTCTACGAAGGTCTCTCCGAAGAGGACAAGACGCTGGTGCAGGAGGCCGCCGATCAGGCCTACGATTACATCATCGACTACCAGAAGGGCCTTGAGGAAGAGTCGCTCGACAAGATCATGGAGGCCAAGCCCTCGATGACGGTCACGCGTCTCACGGACGAGCAGCGCGAGCCGTTCCGCGAGGCCGCCCAGGCGGTGCGTGAGAGCTACGCCGAGATGACAGGCGAGAGCGGACAGGCGATACTCGACGGCTTCGAGAAGGACATCAAAGCGTCCGAGGAGCGCGTTGGTGGCGGTTCGTCCGACGGTGCGGCCTCGGAGGAGGCAACCGAAGCCTCCGCCAGCGGCGAGGAGGCGATGGAGGGCGAGACCAGCGCCAACTGATCGAGACCGTGAAGATTCGGCGGCCGGCAAAAGGCCTGCCGCCGAGCGCTCACCGCCCGTAAACGGTAGCGCCGGATCGTTCGGCGCCGCCGATGAGACACTTCAAGCCGGGATCGCGAATGCCGAACGCCGAAGCTTACAAGAGCAAGCCCGATCCGGGCGAACCTCCCCATGCCTCGACCGAGACGGGCGCTGCGGCCGAGGCAAATTCGGGCAAAACGACGCCAGGTTTCACCGGCATCCTCAGGCCCCTCGGCCTGATCGACCGCGCGCTTGCGTTTTTCGAGGCTGCAATCCTCGTCACCGGTATCCTTGCCATGGCGATCATTTCGGTGGCGAATGTCATTGGGCGTTTTGGCTTCGGCCAGAGCCTCTATTTCGCCGAGGAGGCGACGCAGTTTCTCGTCATCCTCGTTACATTCGCCGGAATCGGTTTCGCCGCCCGGCATGGCCGGCATATCCGGATGTCAGCAATCTATGATGAGTTGCCGGACAAGGCGCGCAAGGCGCTGATGATCGTGATCGCGCTTGTAACGGCGGCGATCATGTTCCTACTCGCCTGGTATTCGCTGCTCTACGTCCTCAGCGTCTACGATTCCGGTCGAATCGCTCCCGTTACGCAGATCCCGATATTCCTGACGCTGGTCTGGCTGCCGATCGGCTTCATCATCACCGGCATCCAGTATCTTCTGACCGTGGTCGCCAATCTCACTCGGAAAGACGTCTATCTGTCGGTATCGGTCGTGGATTCCTACGATGACAGGGAGACGGCGGTTTGAGCGCTGCTCTTCTCCCCATGCCAAGCACTTTCAAGGTGAACGGCGGCGCGTGCGGATCCGGACGCAAGTCGGAAGCGAGAGGAGTTTTCTGACATGGCGACCGCGATGATCGTCACGATGATCGTTCTCCTTCTCCTCGGCTTTCCGATGATGATCCCGCTCATCGCGGCGACGCTGGTCGGCTTTCTCATCTATCTGCCAATCCCGGCCGATATCATGGTCCAGCAGATGCTGGCCGGCATCCGCCCCGCGGCGCTGATCGCGGTGCCGATGTTTATCCTGGCGGCCGACATCATCACCAAGGGCCAATCCGCCGATCGTCTGATCGATCTCGTTATGCGCTTCGTCGGCCATGTGCGCGGGGGACTCGGCGTTGCGACGGCGGCGAGCTGCACGCTGTTCGGCGCGGTGTCGGGCTCGACCCAGGCGACCGTGGTCGCGATCGGCGGCCCCTTACGTCCGCGCATGCTGAAATCGGGCTATTCCGATCCGTTCACCCTGGCGCTGATCATCAATTCCTCCGACATCGCAATGCTGATCCCGCCCTCGATCGCGATGATCATCTATGGCGTCGTCTCTGGCACCTCGATCTCGGAGCTCTTCATTGCGGGCGTCGGACCGGGCATCCTGATCCTGATCCTGTTTTCCGCCTACGCCTATATTTACGCGCGTATCAATGGCATCCCGACCGAGCCGAAGGCCTCTTGGAACGAGCGTATCAAGGCGGCGGGCGCTGCGGTCTGGCCGCTCGGGTTCCCGGTCATCGTCGTCGGTGGCATCTATGGCGGCATCTTCTCGCCCACCGAGGCGGCTTCGGTCTGCGTCGGCTATGCGCTGCTCCTCGAACTCGTCATCTTCCGGTCCCTGAAGCTTGGTGACATCCTCGACATCGCGAAGTCGACGGGTCTCATCACCGCTGTCGTCTTCATCCTCGTCGCGGCCGGCGCGGCTTTTTCGTGGGTGATCTCCTTTCAGCAGATTCCGCAGGCGATCCTCGGCGCGCTCGGTCTTGCCGAGGCCGGACCCTACACGGTGCTGATCGCCATCTCGATCGCCTTCTTCATCGGCTGCATGTTCGTCGACCCCATCGTCGTCATTCTTGTGCTGACGCCGATCTTCGCGCCTCTGATCGACGGGCTCGGGCTCGATCCGGTGCTCGTCGGAACGATCATCACACTGCAGGTCGCGATCGGTTCGGCGACGCCGCCTTTCGGGTGCGATATCTTCACGGCGATCGCGATCTTCAGGCGGCCCTATATGGAGGTCATTCGCGGTACGCCGCCCTTTGTCTTCATCCTGCTCATCGTCAGCGCGCTTTTGATCATCTATCCGCCGATCGCTCTGTTCCTTCGCGATCTGGCCTTCCGCTGACGCAGTCTCATTCCGTTTGAACCTGTCTGGGGGTTAGAATGTACGGAACGATCCTCGTGCCGGTGGACGGCTCGGACCAGTCGAAACGGGCGCTCAGGACCGCGATCGAGATGGCGAAGACCTTCGGGGCAAGACTTCTGACGCTTTGCGTCTACCGCCATCATTCGCCTCTCGAGGCGTCCCTTTCGATGGTGAAACCAAAGCTTCTCGAACGGCCCGACGATGCGCTGAAGGCCTATGCCAGCGATATCGCCGGCGATGCCCGCGACGAAGCGATCCGCGAAGGGCTCGGCGATGCCCGCGCCTATGCCAAACGCGGCCAGCCCTCGCGGGCGATCGTCGAGTTTGCCGAGGACCACAAGGCGGACCTTATCGTGCTTGGCGCGCGCGGCACCGGTGATATCGGCGGCTATCTCCTCGGCTCGGTCTCCTACAAGGTCACCTCGCTCGCCTCGATCCCCTGTCTCGTGGTGCGCTGACCGTCCGAGAATGCACTTCCGAAGTCCATGCTGTGAGACAACGCTTTACGCACGCAAGGCGATGGCTCTATGTCGGGATCTTCGGAAGACGCGTCGGGGGCGCTCATGGCACGGGGCGGCATCAAACTGGATGATCGCGACATCAGGATGCTCTCTATCCTCGAAGAGGAGGGCCGCATCTCGAAGGCAGCGCTCGCCGAGCGCGTGAACCTTTCGCCAACGCCTTGCTGGGAACGCCTCAACCGCCTCGAAGAGTCCGGAATCATCGAAGGCTACGGCGCGCGGATCGCTGAGAGCGCCTACGGACCAATGACCGTCCTCTTCGTTCTCATCGAGATCGAAAGTCACCGCACCGAGGATTTCACCGCCTTCGAAGCCGAGATCGAACAGACGCCAGAGGTCACCGAATGCTGGTGCGTGTCCGGCGGGTTCGATTATCTCTGCAAGTTCGTGACCCGCGATCTGACGTCTTATCAGGAGGTCGTCGAGCGGCTGCTGGCCTCGAATGCGGGCGTCAAACGCTATTTTTCCTACCCTGCGATCGGTCAGAAGAAGAAAACCGGCATTCCGATCGCGATGATCGAAACGGCGCGCTGACGGAGCGCAGCAACCTTCGCCCGTTGAAAGAATTCTCGCCTCGCCCGCCAATCGGCAGACGTTTGTTCGCCGCGCCCGCACCACTTTGGCAGGAGCCTCCCGCCGGGCCTTTGATATCCTCACGCCACGATCGCGCCGCGACTACTGCGGGCGAAACCTCCTATTGATTCCAAATGAGAAAGCAGCCGACATGCTCGACCGCAACAACGAACTCGGCGCATTCGACCGCGACCATTTCTTCCATCCGTCCACGCATATGGGCACCCATGCGCGCGGCGAATCCCCCACGCGGATCATCAAGACCGCGAAGAACGCGACCATCGTCGATCGTGACGGCAAGGAAAGCCTCGACGCCTTCGCTGGGCTTTACTGTGTGAATGCCGGTTATGGCCGCACCGAGATCGCCGATGCGATCGCCAAGCAGGCCCACGAGCTCGCCTATTATCACGCCTATGTCGGCCACGGCACGGAAGTCTCGATCCGCCTCGCCAAGATGATCGTAGACCGGGCGCCGGACCATATGAGCCGGGTCTATTTCGGCCTTTCGGGTTCGGACGCCAACGAGACAAACATCAAGCTCGTCTGGTACTACAACAACGTTCTCGGCCGGCCTGAAAAGAAGAAGATCATCTCGCGCTGGCGCGGCTATCACGGCTCAGGCGTCATGACCGGCTCGCTCACCGGCCTCCACCTCTTCCACAACGCCTTCGACCTGCCGCGCGCGCCGATCCTCCACACCGAGGCGCCGTACTATTATCGCCGGCCGAACCGCGACCAGAGCGAGGAGGAGTTTGCGACCTGGTGCGCCGATAAGCTGGAGGAGATGATCCTCGCTGAGGGACCCGAAACGGTCGCCGCCTTCATCGGCGAGCCGGTTCTCGGCACCGGCGGCATTGTGCCGCCGCCAGCGACCTATTGGGAGAAGGTCCAGGCGGTTCTCGACAAATACGACGTGCTCCTCATTGCCGACGAAGTCGTCACCGGCTTCGGCCGCCTCGGCTCTATGTTCGGCTCCGAGCACTACGGCATGAAGCCGGACCTCATCACCATCGCCAAGGGCCTGACCTCAGCCTACGCGCCGCTGTCCGGCACGATCGTGGGCAAGGACATGTGGAACGTCCTTGTCTCCGGTTCGGACCAACTCGGCTCCATCGGTCATGGCTGGACCTATTCGGCCCACCCGATCTGCGCGGCAGCCGGCGTCGCCAATCTCGAACTGATCGACAATCTCGACCTCATCGAGAACGTGAAGACCGTCGGTGCACGCTTCCGGAACGGCCTGCAGGATGCGCTCGGCGACCACGCGAATGTCGGCGAAGTGCGCGGTGAGGGCCTCATCGCGGCGGTCGAATTCGTGAAGGACCGGGACGACCGCGTCTTCTTCGAAGCCGACGAGAAGGTCGGCGCGCGGATCACGGCGGCCCTTGCCGAGCGCGGCGTCATCGGCCGCGCGATGCCCCAGGGCGACATCCTGGGCTTTGCCCCGCCCTTCTGCCTGACGGCCGAGGAAGCCGACACGGTGGTCGCCAAGGCGAAGGAAGCCGTCGCATCCGTGCTGGGATAGGTCGCTTCGGAGAGGCGAGAGGCCGGCTCTTTCGACGCGTCTCGAACGCGTCGGGGGTTGCACTTGCGTCGCCCGATGCCGGATTTCGCGCGCCGCGCTATTCGACCCGAACGGATGTGCGCGCGGCGGCGCCCACCGCATCGACGACCGAGATGTCGAGAAAACCGGGTTCCGCAATCGCCACCGCCGACTGGCGCTCGAGGGTTCCCTGGCCGATCGGCGCACCGTCGACGAACCAGGTGAAGGGCGGCTTGCCGTTGCGCACCTTGAGAAAAAGTTGGGCGCCGCCGCCGCGCGTCGGGGCCTTCTCGGCCGGTGCGCCGTCTCCGCCGGTAGCCGCCCGCACGAGGCCAAGTTCGATGCGCGCGTCTATCGGCGGATAGACGATTTCCGGCTCGAGGCCGGAGGTGAGGAGCGCCGCGGCACGCCCCACGCGGCGAAGCGGCGGGGGCAGGCCACCTCCGCTGGACGCCAGAATGCCGGGTGGCGGGCCGGCTAGGCGCTCGACGGGGCCGAGCCGGGCGAAGACGTCGCGTAGGACCGGCAGCGCCAAAGTTTCGCCGACGAGGCCACTCACCGGCGCGCCATCCGGCCGTCCCATCCAGATGCCGACGACATGCTTTCCGTCGTAGCCGATGGTCCAGGCGTCGCGATATCCATAGGACGTGCCGGTCTTATGGGCGATCTCGCCGGGCGATCCCTTCGCTGTTGTCGGCGCGCCGGCGAGAACCGAAGCGACGTACCACGCAGCCTGCGCCGACAGGATGCGGCGACCGCCGGTTCTGAAGGAAATCCCATCCTTCGCCTCGATGTGAAGCGGCATCGCGACGCCGCCATTGGCGAGCCCGCAATAGATCTGGACGAGGTCTTCAAGGCTGAGGCCGATGCCGCCGAGCCCAATCGCGAGCCCCGGCAGGGAGCGGTCGCCCAGTTCCGGCTCTGCACCGGAGCGCCTCATGCGATAGACGAGCCGGGCCGGGCCGACGGCACTCAGGAGTTCGACCGCCGGAAGGTTGCGCGACATCTGCAGCGCCTTGCGGGCGGTGATGACGCCTTCGAAGGTCTTGTCGAAATTCTGCGGGTTGTATCCAGCGAATCCCGCCGGAGAGTCGTCGACCAAGCTTTCGGGATGGGCGATCCCGCGCTCGAAGGCGAGGCCGTAGATCAGCGGTTTCAGGGTCGAGCCAGGCGAGCGCTTGGCGCGGGTCAGGTCGACGAAGCCCTGCCGTTCCCGGTCGAACATGTCCGGCGAGCCGACATCGCCGAGGATTTCGCCGGTCTCGGCGTCGGCGACGAGAATGGCGAGGCTCACCGGCTTTCGCAGCGTCTTCGCCTTGGTGCGCGCGTAGGTCTCCAGCCGCTCTTGGATCGAGCGATTCACCGTCAGCCGGATGCGGTCGCGTTCCGGGGAGGCCGCGTGCAGGCGCCCGGCGGCATGGGCTGCGAGCATGGGCAGGGCGCCACGCCCTTCCGACGTCGCTTCGCGAAGCCCACGCGCCGCGGTGTCTTCGTCGATCACGCCGAGCTCTTCCATGCGGGCGAGAACCCGGTCCCGCGCTTTTTTCGCACGCTCGGGGAAGCGGTCCGGCCGGAAACGCTCCGGCGATTGCGGCATGGCGACGAGGAGCGCGGCCTCGGCTGCCGTCATCTGCTTCGGCTCACGGCCGAAATAGGCGAGCGATGCGGCCCGCACGCCCTCCAGATTGCCGCCATAGGGCGCGAGGCGAAGGTAGAGGGTGAGGATCTCGTCCTTGGTTCGCACCCGTTCGAGCGCCGTTGCGACAAGGATCTGCTCGAACTTCGCTTCGATGCTCCCGGTCGGCAGGCCGGACAGCATGCGCGCGACCTGCATCGTCAGCGTCGATCCGCCGGAGACGATCCGCCCATGGGTGAGCGACTGCCAAGCGGCGCGGACGAACGCGAGGGGATCGACGCCGGCATGCTCGGCGAAGCGCTTGTCCTCCCAGGCAACCAGCATGCGCAGGAACCGCGGATCGACATCGGAGACGTCCGCGGCGAGGCGCCACGTGCCGTCGTCGGTCGCGAAGGCCCGCAAGAGCTCTCCGTCCCGGTCGACGACCTCGACGCCGGTGTCCGGCTCCTCGATCGCCGCGATCCGCGTCTCGACCGCGCGTTCGAAGGCGAGCCAGCCCCAGGTGCTGAGCCCAAGAACGACCAAGGTTGTGACGAGGGCTGCGAGCCCGTTCCACTTCAGGCGTTTTGGGCGCTTTTTCGCGCTCGTCACCGAAGCGGTCCGACGACGGAGATGCGGGTTTCGTCCGTCCCTCCGCGCCGGCTGGGATCGTACATGTTCTGGACTAGCGCCGCCGGATGAACGAATTCGCCTGGCGAGACGGCGCGGACAATGTATGCGAAGCGGCGAACCGCAGTGTCGTCCTCGCCCTGGTCGACCGCGGCGAGGAAGCGGTCGGCGCGGAACTCTGTGTGCTCCGCCCTGTCCGTGACATCCAGCCAATCGAGCGCCGCGACATCGCCGCCGCGCAGGATGGACGGATTGTCGATCTCGAAGCCGGCGGGAAGCGGGTCGTCGATCATCAGGCGCGCGGGCCCCTGATCGATCGGCGTCACCTCGACGACGAAGACGAGCCGCTCGCCCTGGCCGATCTCCGCGGGATTGGCCGGTTCCCCCTCCAGCGTATAGGCGGTGCGCCTGATCTCGTAGCCGTCGACCGATGCACCCGGTGCGACGATCGGCGTGCCGCGAAGAGTGACTTCAGCCGTGATCGGTTGGGCGCCGCGATTGGCAACGTCGAGACCGCGCATCAGATCGCGAGCTTGGTAGGTCTCGGCGAAGGGGCCGTCGACATTGCGGCCCGCCACCGTCAGGCGCGGCGGCTCGCGATCGAGAAGCGCGTGCGCGGCAAGGAGCGACCAGGCGTCTTCCTGCGTGCTCGTATAGTGCTGGGTGAGCCGTCCGGCGTTCACCTGCCGCACCAGCGGCGAGACGTCGAACCCATCGACGCCGGATTCGAGGCCGAGCGTCAGCACGGCCGCGCCGTCGCGCAGGGTGGAGCCATAGGTCGAATAGCGGGCCGTATTTGGCGCGGCGTCGGTCGCGTCCTCGATTGCGGCGCGGAAGACGGTCTCGGCCCGCGTCCGGTCGCCGTAGAAGGCGAGCGCGGCGGCCATCTGGCCCTTGGCGAGGGCCGGGAAGTTCGTCAGCTCGTTGTCGGCGAAATAGCGCAGATCGCCGACCGCCGCCCGGCCGTTTCGTGCGAGCACGTAATAGGCATAGGCGACTGGCCCGAAGTCCGGCTTGTCCGGCAGATAGGCGAGGTTGTTGCGAAGGTTGTCGAGGGCAAGCGTGAACGCCTCGTCCGGCACCGTATAGCCCGCCTCCCTGGCGCGGGTCAGGAAGTCGGTGACGTAGGAATCGAGCCAGAGGTCGCCGCTGCCGGGGCTCCAGAGGCCGAAGCCGCCGTTCGAAGCCTGATTGGCGAGGACGCCGGAAATCGCCGCATCGACGCGTTCCTTCACGTCCTCCGTCCGGCCGAGACCGGCCGCGAGAATTGTCGCATCGAGGTAGACGAGCGGCATCGCCCGGCTGGTGATCTGCTCGGTGCAGTCATAGGGATAGAGATCGAGCGCGCGGACGACGCCGGCAACGTCGAACTCCGCCGCGCCCGTGATGCTGACCGTCGCCGAAGCCGTGCCGGGCGCGAAATCGGCGAAGAGGTTGCGGTCGAGCGAGAGACCGCCGCCATTGGCGGCGAGCGTGACGCGGCTCTTGTCGACCTCTTCGGGCGCGTTCGAGCGGACATCGAGGGCGAAGCGCTTCTCCAGCCGATCGCCGCCGGGCAATTCGGCGGTCAGCATGAATTCCGCCGTGCCGATCTCGCCGGCACGAATCGGCACCGAGATGCGCTTGCGCTCACCCTCGGCCAGTTCGACCTCCTGTTTCGAGATCGCCTTGCCATCGGACATGCCGAGGCGGACGATATCACCGCCGCCTTCGAGACCGAGCTTCACCACGCCGGTCGGTCCCTCTCCATGGGTCACGTCCACCGCGATCCGCGAGAGATCGCCCGGCGCGAGGAAGAGCGGTCGGCTCACCGTCATCACGACCGGATCGCGGACGGTGATCGTCATGTTCGCCTCGCCGACGCCGGACTTCGTCCAGGCGAGCGCCATCACGGTCAGTTCGCCGTCGAAGTCCGGCACGTCGAAATCAACCTTCGCCTTCCCGTCGGGGGCGACCTCGACGAGGCCGGAAAACAGCGAGACGAGCTCGTCCATCGGCGGGGGCGTTTCATAGCCGCCGCTGGCATCGCCGCCGGAGCGAACCGCACCCGGCGCGCCCTGCATGCGGTCGATCAGCTTGGAATAGAGATCGCGCACCTCCGCACCGAGGCGGCGCTTGCCGAAATAGTAGTCGGACAGCGACGGCGGCTCGAAACCGGTGATGTTGAGGATGCCGGTATCGACGGCCGCGACCGTGAGATAGGCGGTCTCGCCCTCGGCGATGCCGTCCACCGCCACGTCGATGGCCACCGTGCGGCGGGGTTCGATCTCGTCTGGCGCGCCGAGGGTAACGTCGAGCGCCCGTTTGCCGGGCTCGACCTTGGCGTGCGCGAGGCCGATCGCGCGGCCCGGCATGCGCTTGGCCGCAAGGTCCATCGGCCGGTAGACGATCGCCATCACATAGGCGCCGGCGCCCCAGTCCTCGGTGACGTCGAGCGTCACGTCGCCGCCGTCGGCAGCGATCTCGGCGGTGGTGCGGGCGATCACGCGCTCGTCCATGACGAGGATTTCGGCCTTACCGGCAAAGCGCGGCTCGATATGGACTTTCGCCGTATCGCCGACCTCGTAGGACGGCTTGTCGAGAAGAACCCGCGCGGCTTCGGGCGTGTCGAGCGAGGTCGAAGCGATCGCCCAGCCCGCGTCGAAGTTGACGCTCGCCGGGAGTGCCGTACCCGAAGCGTCGGTCACCGTTAGTTCATACTGCCCCCAGGCGACCGGAAGGTTTAGGGAAAGCGGGTCGTCGGCTGAAATCTCGGCCTCGCCGTCCGCCACGCGGAACGACCGCTCGATGGGCTCGTAGTTCCAGCGGCCGTCCGACATGTACCACTGGAAATCGGTCTCGACCCGGTTGAGCGTCCATCGAACGGACGAGGCTTCCGTCCGCCGGTTCTCCGCATCGACCGCGATCACATCGAAGCCGGCCTCGGCATCGTTGGGAACGGTCTCGTCGAAGCGCGGCTTGATCCCGAGCCGCGCCGACGCGCCGGCGACGGGCAGGTCCATGTCGCGCTCGACCGGACGGCCGTCGGTATTGATCACCCGCGCGACGAGGCTCGCCGAAAGCGGTTTGGTGGTGGAGGGCGGATCGAAGCTCGCGAGATTCAGCTCTGCCTTCCCGTCGGCATCGGTGGTCGCTTCCTCAAAGGGAAGGCGCAGCACGGTGGGCTCGTCGCCCGCAAGGCCGAAGACGTAGCCTGGATAGGCGGAGAGCGCGTTCGACGAAGTCAGCACCGCCTCGCCGCCGACGCTCAGATCGCTCGCCGGCGCGCCGAACAGGTAGCGGGCATCGATCAAGACCGGAGCGGGGCTCATCGGATCGAAGGCTAACGCTTCGCTTGCCAGTTCGAAGTCGATCTTCTCGGGCAGGAAATCCTCGACGAGAACGCTGGTCTCGGCAAGCGCGGTCGTCTTGGGATCGGTGTAGAGCCCGACCTTCCAAAGCCCGCGCATGGCGCCGTCCGGTACGGCGAGATCGTAGACGAAGCCGCCCGCGCCCTGATCGCGCACCTGCATACGCTCGTGCTCGACACCGTCGGGGCGAGTGGCGATGGCGGTCAAGGATAGTCGTTCCAGCGCGGCGCCCTTCGAGTCGCGCATCAAGCCGGTGAAATGGGCGATCTCCCCTGTCCGGTAGATGCCGCGATCGGGCGTGACGAAGACGTCCACCGGTCCGGCCGGCGCGCGCCCGTCGACGCCGCGGTCCGTGAGATCGAAGGCCGACTGCGTCATGTCGAGGAAGACGAAATCCTCCCTTTCATCGCCGGAAGCAGGCCTTGCCGCCGTCAGAAGCGCCGGGCGATCACCTCCGGTTCCGGCGATCAGACCCTTGGCGAAGCGCGCATGGCCGGCCCCGTCCGTCACGGCCTCACCGAGGATCTGATTGTTCTGCGCGACGAGCTTAAGAGCGATCCCTGCTGCCGGTTCGGCCGTTCCGAGGGACCGTGCGACGACGTGGAAGCCCGTTTCGGCGGCAATGGTCGTGAGGCCGAGATCGCTCACCACGAACCACTGCGTCGCACGGGCATCCGGCTCGCTTTTCACGTTCTTCGGCAATGCCGACAGCACATAGACGCCAGGCTTGAGGTCATCGACCATGGCCGAAACCGGGATGGCGGTCGTCACCTCCTCGTTGGTCTGCGACTGGACTGCCACCGTGCCCGACCAGACGTCCTCGCCGGTTTCGTCGGCGATGGTGTCGATCTGGTAGTTGGCGAGTTGGCGCAGGAACTGCGCGTCGGCGGTCACCCGGGTCAGCGCCCGCTCGCCGATCCGCTGGAGCCGCGCTTCGATCTCGTCGGTGTTGACGGTGACCACCGGAATCTGCGCCTCCCCGCCGCGCGGCAGCACATAGGCCCGCGTCTCGAACCGGGCGAAAGGATCGCGGTCGCGCACGTAGACGCTTGTCTCGACCGACTTGCGGAGGGTTTCGCCGTCCTCGGATTCGATCGCCGGACGCGCGACGATCCGGTAGCGCTCGCCGTGCTTTACGCCGTCGACGCAGATCTGCGCGCCGCTGGCGGTGACGGGCAGCGTGTCTCCACCCTCGATCATCAGATAGTCGCCGACATTTTCCGATCGCGTCAGCTTCGCCGAGAGCGGATCGGAAAATTCGAGGCAGATGCGCGGGCTTGCGGCATTGTTGTCGACGCTGTTGCCGGTGATGCGGAAACCGTGCTCGGCGAGAACGGCGTCGAGGCGGTTGCGGGTCGATGCGCTCGATGCCAGCGCGAGACTCTCGCGATAAGTCCTGATCGCCGCGCGCCAGTTCTGCGCGCCCTCATAGGCCTGCGCCAGAAGATCGAGGGCCTTCGCGCTTCTTTCGGGGTCTGGCGCCGTCAGATAGGCGTTGATCGCCGCATCGCGCCTCAGCTCTTGGTTTTCCTGACGCTCCTGCCAGTCCTGCGGCTCGTGACGGATGGCTTCGCCTGCCAGCGAAGCCCAGGCGCTCGCGTCGAGAGGCGCACGCTTCAGGGCCTCGCGATAGTCGGCGATCGCCTTCGGGCGGTCGACCGCATTGCGCGCCCGGTCGATCAGCTCGGCCGCCGAAAGGCCGACGGCATCCATATGCGGATCGGAGCCGGCCAGCGAGAGACGCAGACGCCGGGCCGCGTCGATCTCGGAGCGCTCGACGAAGGCGAGATCGGCCTCGCGCGCCGAAACGTCCGCTTCGCTGACGGCGGCGGCCTCGACCAGCTTGCCCGAGACGGCGCCTTCGACCGTACGCAATTCGCCGGCTTCGGATTTCAGGAAGCACCAGTTCGAGCGCGTGTTGAGGGTAAAGGCCTTGCACTGCTGATCGCCCACGCAGGCGGCGGTGCAGAGGTCGAGATCGACATCCTGGAGGATATCGTAGTCGGCGCCGAAATAATCGGCCCCCTCCGTCACGATCACCCGGCGATCCGGCGTCTCCTGAGCGGAAGCGGGTGGGCCGCTGGTAAGGATCGCCGCCAGCATGACCAAAGCGAAGAGAAAGCTACCCGAGCGCATCGCCATCGCCTCCCGATCGAAGAACAAGGAAGAGCATACCGAAACATCGAACCTAACGTAAGATAGCCGAGCCCGAATCGGTTGGGCGCACGGCGTCTGGACGATCGGACGAGTGATAGCAGTCTTCAGCTGAAGACGGCTCAGATTTCGTCTTTTTCCGTTGTTTTCTGATTTGGCGGACCGGCGTTCGGATCGTACGTGATGTGCAGAGCCCAGGCGAGCCAGGCGCCAGATCCCAAAAACAGGAGTGCCCAGAATGTGTTGCCGTTTACCGCCTCGAAAACGCCCCACGCCAAGGTGAGGCAGGTTATCAGGAGCCGCCGCCAGAGCGGTCTCAACCAAGGGCTGGAGGTATCGAACATTCTACGAAATTAGCTCCATTCTCGTGGGATATCGCCTTGAGCGTTTAGAGGCCAATGCTTTGAAGACGGTACGTACCGCGCTGGATGGTATCCTGCCCGCCTTTCATACCCCAGCTGAAATCACCGGTCTTCCTGTCGCCCTGCAGGATGGTCAGAGATCAACCGCGCAGTTGATGCGGTGTCCGGGACGGCTGCCGACCGGCAACTTCTTGTTTCTGGCGTAGAAGAAACTCAGAGGGCAGCGGCCTCTACGATCTGCAGGAACCCGTTATTTCTCGATCGTGATCGGACATGGCACGCCCTCGCGCTCGCATTTATGGCGATAAGTGTAAGCCCAGAACGCCGGGTTCCGTCCGATCTCCTCGAGATTGGCGATCAGCGTCTCGATGAAGGCCTTTTTCTGCTGAGGACCGCCGTTTTCAGGAAACGCCTGCTTTTCGAGCTTGGTCATCGAGCAGCCGATGCAACGGCCCCTACGTTTGTATTTGCAAACGTCGATACAAGGGCTCGGCGCTCGCGCCCAAAGATCGGTTTCTTCAGAACTCAGCTCGGTGGATTTGGCATTCACGGGCGTTGACGTCACGATTTCTCATCGACCTGGTCGGTTTCAGTCCGAAGTGAAAGTCGAGATCGCATTCGGCGATTGCAAGACGCTGCACCAATCAACTCAAGCGTCAGGCCGCCGCATCGGCCTTCTCGATGCCAAGGGTCCGGTGGAGATAGCCCTTGTTCTTCGTCAGGTCCTCCAACGAATAGCGGCCTAGCGTCGAGAGGAACGCTTCCAGCGCCTGGCGGAGGGCGGCGTTGAGTTCGCAACTGAAGATCAGTGGGCAATCCGCTCCGGTTTCAAAGCATTCGGCCATCTGGAAGCTTTCTTCCGTCAGCTCCACCACTTCGCGCAGGTTGATGCGCGTGGCCTCCCGCGCCAGCCGGATGCCGCCGTTGCGGCCTCTCACCGTTTCCACCAAGCCGGCGGAGACGAGAGGATTGAGGATCTTGAACATGAAAGGTTCGGGCGCGGAATAGGCCTTCGCGATCTCGCCTAGTCGGCTCAGACGATCCTTGTTGACCGCCAGATACATGAGGATCCGGATCGCATAGTTCGTCTGTCGCGTGAGGCGCATGGACCGTCCCGTCTGAACAAGAGCTTCGAAGTCCAATTTAGAATGCCTCCAACGTAATGGGAAGGGGCGCCGGGATGTCCCGTCCGGACGAAGTGAGCGAAACGCACTTCTACGTCCTTTTTTCTCCTCTCGACGGCGGCACGCATCGCCCAGATGCAACAAGCCCGGCCCATCCGAATGTCGGATGGACCGGGCCGGGCCGACTGGAGTGTCAGCCGGGTCGCCTTCTCGTCAGAACGTGACCCGGGTCGAGAAACCGAACGAACGCCCGGGGCTCAGGAGTGGCTCGACGGTCGTGAACTCCTGGCCGTAGGTGCCGCGTTCCGCATAGGCTTCGTCGAAGATGTTGTCGACTTCGGCCCGGAAGCTGACATTCTTGAAGCTCGGCGGGGTGTATTCCAGGAAGGCGTTGACGACCGTGTAGCCGTCCAGCGAACTGTCCGCCAGATCCGGATTCGTCGGGTCGTTGGTCGGTGCGTCTTCGCTGAGCGCGATCTGCGCATCCGCGCCGAGCGTCAGGCCGTAAGTATCGAACCGCTGCACGGCCGCGACCGTGAAGAGTTCGCCGACGGGCACGGTGAAGTAGGTGCCGAGAAACGAATCGGCCGGCGCTCCGTCGACTTCCGTATCGATGCTGGTGAAGGTACCGCGGACATTGCCCGTCACCCAGTCGTAGCCGAGCGCGACATCGTAGCCGGTGCTGAGGAAGTCGGCGGTGGCGTTCGGATCGGCGAAACTCGGCGTCCGGCCGTTGTCGATCTCCGTGCGGAAAATCTGGGCGTCGAAGGTGAAGCCGAGATGGTTCACGCCGAAGCCGGCGAAGACGTTCTCTCCGCGTACGGTTTCGATGTCGGTGTAGATCCAGTCCGGGTTCTGGATGAAGTTCTCTGCAAGCGCGATCCCGCCGAATGTGTTCGAATAGCCGCCCTTCAGACGGAAGAACTCGGTCAGGTCGTATTCGAGCGAGATATTGCCGCTCGCGCCCGTGTTTTCCTGATCCATGCCGTCGACGCCGGTGAAGATCTGGTGATCGACGCGTCCGCCGAACGAGACGAGAAGCGGATCGATCGGACGGAGCCGGGCCTGTACGAAGCCGCCGAAATTGTCGGCCGATTCTTCGGTCCGGTAGCGATCGGTCTCGCTCGCGAAGTCCGCGGTGTCGCTATAGGCGTCGACGCCGACCTTGATCGTGCCGAGTGACACGTGAAATTCGTTGGCGATCGTGCCGTTCAGGCTGTCGGTGCTCGCCTCGTAGACGATATCCCGGCCGGTGAAAGGATCTTGCTCGGTCGTCTCCAGATCGGTCTTGGAATAGGCGAGCGTGATCTCCGGATCCCAATAGCCGGTCGCCAGGGTATTCTCGTAGGATAGAACGACGTTCTGCCGGTCGATGTCGTAGGTCCGCGACTCCGGGACCGGACGGCCGCCGATGACTGCGCCGATATTGGCGCGGTATGGCCGGACACCGTCGTCCTTGACGCGCTCGTAGCTGAGTTCGACACGATCGCCAGACAGGCTCTCATAGGCGACCTTGCCAAGCCCGCTGATCAGGTCGACGCCGGTATAGTCGACGATGTCGCCATTGCCGTCCTCGTAGTCGTCGCCTTCCGCCCAGTTGAGGAAACCGAGCGCTTCGAAGCCGTTCGCACGCCCGTAAAGGCTGCCATAGGTGTTCACCGTCTCGCTGTTGGTGTCGTAGCGGCCTTCGACGTAGCCGCCGATGTTGCGTCCCTCCTCAAGCAGGTCACCGGTATCGACCGTTTCGTAGGCGATAGAACCTGCGATCGCGCCCGGTCCGGCATCGGCAGCCGCGACCCCGGCATCGACCCTTGCGACCTTCAGGAGGCGCGGATCGATCACGTTCGTTGCGTTGTGATGGAAGATCTTGTTGTTCTGCCGCGACCCGTCGATTGTCACAGCCAAATTGGTTTCCTCAATGCCGTGGACGTAGACCTTCTGGTTGAACGTGCTGGTTCCGCCGACAGCGACCGCCGACTCGCGGCGGAAGAGTTCCTGGACCGAACCCGGACGCAATTCCTGGATCTCGGTATAGTCGATCACCGCGATGGTGTTGCCCTCGGAGACGTCGGCGATCTCGCCCGTCTCGTCGGTTCCTTCCCCGCCGGCCTCGACGACGACGGTATCCAGAAGGATAGCGCCGGGATCGCCGGTCGCGGATTGGCCGTATGCCGGCCCGGCGAGCAACCCGAACAGTGGCGTGACGGTCAGAAGGAGCGCGCGACGCAAACGCGCCGTCGCTTTGGGATCGATCATCGGTTTTCTCTCTCAACTCGAAACAGGGGCCGCGCCATCGCTCTTCGGTCTGGATCGCAGCTCAAAAAACATGACTAAAATTATCAGATTCTATCAAGCCCGGAATACGGGTAGTTCTCGAACTGTTGCGCTTCTGCACAGAAGCTGGACCTGTTCCAGTGATTAGCGAAAAGGGTCGCCGCGATCCGTCAATGAGGCGGCGAATGCGGCCGCTTTAGGCAACACTGAGCCCACTCGCGTCTCTGGCAACCCACTGAGCAAAGAAGCGAGGCCAGCGCGCGATAGCCGGCGACGGCAACGATTTCGGTGTGCTTTTCCTAAGCGCGATGGAAAGCCCCGCGGTCTCGGGCGCGTTTCTGATCGATCATGCGAATTCGCGCGAGCTTCGACATTTGGTCTGACGACATCGGACGCCTCATAGAGGACTACCAGATGGCCCATCTCGAGCTGGCGAAGCCCGGCGCGGAAGATAAGTCGGCTATGGCGACGAAGATCTTAGAGTTTCTCGACCAAATGCATGATTTCGAGGTCGTAATCCGCAGCGAGATCCGGGCCCCTGCCAAATTGCTTGCGCCGAATGAAACCGACAAGAAAGCACTCTTCACTGCTTGAAGATGCCGGATTATTTCGAGGCGTCGGTCCCGATCGACCATTCGCAGGCTGGCGGCCTTCGCTTATAACCTCTTGGGACCGAACGGTTCGCTTGCCGGCCCGTCGAGTTGGGTTCAATCTACTGCCTGCTCCAACGCTTCTTCGCCTACTACCGGCCCGGCGAAGAGGCAGAAGGATACATGCGTCCATTCCGGGTTATCAGGGTGGTAGAATTGGTGGCCGGCATTGAGGACATTGGTAATTCTAACACCGCGTTCGGCAAGCTTGCGCGCCTCCTCAGGCCTGAACTCAACGCCCATCGCTGCCGCATCGACCAACATAAAACTATAACCGCCATAGGGCGTTTCCACCTCGCCCTCAGCGTGGCAGGACACAACATGGATCGTCTTCGTGCTGCGCATCGCGGCTTGATCGGTATTTCTTGAGCAACTTGCGAGTGTATCGGACTGCGCCTCGCCAAATGTCAGCACATGCCGTAGCTGAAGCAATCTTCACTTGGCGATCTTTCGAAGAGCTTTAACCTGTAAGGCTGATATCCGCCAGCGGTCTTGTGAACGACCGGTCGCCACCCTTGCAAAGCCAGTACTTGCTAAACAAAAAGGTCAGCTCTCGACCGCATGAACGAAACCCTGATCGCTCATCTCCAATATTGTGGCGTTACGTGTGACGATCGGTATTCTAGAGACCCTCGCCGTTGCGAAGAGGAAGCAGCCCCGGCATTTGGGCTATCTATGATCTTCACGCTAAGTGAATGCTGGAACTAGGTCAGCGCAACAGGGTCAGCTTCCGACTAAACGTCCGATGTTTTAGAGACGTTCAGAAACCGCAATTTTCAGCGGCTTCTAACAGAAGATGCAGCGTTCCGTCCGCCGTATAGCTTACGTGAATTTCTTCAGGAAAATCTCTCGCCTTGAGAAAGCAACGAACTGGCCTATCAAGAACTAAGAAGCCTGCAGCGCAGCGAACTGAGAATATCGCTAAATATTTAACGACAGAATATCGATTCTGCTACAAATATCAGCTTGATTCAGCACACTAGAGCAGCCGTTGCTCAGGTCATCCACTGCATCCAAAGCGAACCAAGTGCGAAAGCAACCAGGCAAGTCGAAAGAATAAAAATCCAACTTGCAAGGGGCGTAAGCGTCGAGTCAACGCCCCATATAATAGAACGCCTGATCATTGGCGGACGACCTTGAGCCGAAACTGGCGGGACACCAGCTAGACTGATCTAGCACCAAAAAAGGGGCATAGCTACTGGCCATTTTGCAAGTCTACGCCTGTCTATGGCCAAGTGGAAACAGGTACGGTCAGTTCGTGCGGCGGAAATGCAGAGTTCTAATATAAGTTGAGATGCAGAGACCTGTCCCGCTACCGAAACATCGGCGAACTGAACGAATAATCGTGGCGTTTCCTAGATGTGAATGAGAAAGTTCGTGACTGGCGACGCTGAAATCGCGCGTCTCAACTCCCACTTCTGCCGCTCAGACACGATTGCTTGGTGGCGCTTGGCAGGCAGGAGAATGTCTCGACACTCCGGGAACATCTCCGCTTTCATTGGTGTTTACAGCCCCGGCTGACCCTCTGTATCCGGGTCGAGGGACGGAGGTGGCCGACGTTTGAGCGAACTCATCGGTATCAGCGAACCGGTCATCGCCCTCATCATCCTGCTTTGTCTTTTCATCGCATTCGCGATCGAAAAATATCCGCCTGAGGTTACCGCCGCTGGGGCCGCTGCGCTTTTTGTTGTCTTCGGGCTTGTCCCTCAGCACGACGTCATGAACGTCTTCTCCAATTCCGCGCCTATCACGATCGCCGCGATGTTTGTGGTCTCCGGCGCACTGGTGCGGACCGGAGTGTTGGATGCCCTTGCAGACCTCGTGATCGAGCGCGCAAAGCGTCATCCCGTTCTGGCCGTCGGCCTGTTCATATTCGCAACGATCGCGGCGTCGGCCTTCATGAACAATACGCCGGTTGTCCTTGTCCTGATCCCTGTCGTGATCAGGCTTGCGGTCAGCCTCGATCTCGCGCCGTCGCGGCTTCTTATTCCGCTGTCCTACGCGGCGATCCTCGGTGGCACATGCACACTGATCGGAACCTCGACCAACATCCTCGTGGACGGTGTAGCACGAGAAAACGGCCTTGATCCGTTCTCGATCTTCGAAATTGCACCAGTTGGCATCGTCGTAGCTCTGGTCGGCGGTCTGACGATGATTCTGCTCGGGCCGTTCCTGCTCCCGTCTCGCAGCAATAAGGAAGGTACGGCAGAAGGCGACGAAACACTCTTCCTCTCGGAGGTGACGATACTCGCTGACAGTCGCCGCATCGGGTTACATCTCAAGGATATCGCTGACTTCCAGAGGTCCGGCGTGCGCGTGACCGGCATAAGGCGGGGCAAGGAGATACTACGCGCGGGTCTGTCAGACACCATTATTGAGCGGGGCGATGCGATCATCCTTCTCGCTAGGACATCGGAGCTTCTGACTTTCACGGAGAAGCCAGGCCTTCGTGTCGGTTTGCGTCGCTCCGTCGAACTCGACCCTGATGCTCAGATCCGCATCGCCGAAGCCATCGTTACTCCTTCACGCCGCAGTTCCGGCGTCCGGATCGCGGACCTCGCTCTTGGACGGCGCGCCGGGATGCGCGTCCTCGGCGCGTTCCGACCCCGGCACATCGCTGGCGCCGATCTCTCCAGTGTCATGTTGCGGCCTGCCGACAAGCTCCTTCTGGAAGGTAGTGCGGCAGGATTTGAGGAGTTGGCCCGGTCTGGTGACGTCGTGTCTGTCACTGCCCCTGGCGGGCGTGCCTATCGCCGCCGACAGGCGCCAATCGCTGTGATGGCGCTTGTCGCAGTCGTCGCGCTTTCCGCCTTCGACGTCATGCCGATTGGCATTCTTGCTCTTGTCGCGGTCGCCGCGATCCTGATCCTGCGGTGCATTGACAATGACGAGGCATGGCAATCGATCGACGGATCCATTCTGATCCTGATTTTCGCCATGTTGATCGTCGGGGCCGGGCTGGAAAATACCGGTGCCGTCGAGATGGTCGTCAACGCGCTAACTCCTTGGCTGGAAGGACTGCATCCAATTTTGATGCTGGCAGCCGTTTATTTGCTCGGCTCTATTTTGACCGAGGTTGTAACCAACAACGCCGTTGCCGTGATCTTCACGCCAATTGTCATTGCGCTGGCGACCCAACTCGGGGTCGACCCCCGCCCCTTCGTCGTCGCGGTCATGTTTTCTGCAAGTGCTAGCTTCGCGACACCAATCGGCTACCAGACCAACACGCTGGTTTACGGCGCTGGCAACTACACGTTCGTCGACTTCCTGAAGATCGGTATCCCGATGAACATCATCGCGGGGCTGACATCGCTCGTTGCGATCCAAATATTCTTTCCGATTTAAACATCAGAACCTTCAACTATAATCGGTCCCTCGACCTGCTTTCTCCGAGCTTCATCAGCGCCTCAAGACGACGATGATCTACGTGACTCACGACCAGGTCGAAGCAATGACCATGGCCGACAAGATCGTCGTGCTGAGAGCCGGCAATATCGAGCAGGTGGGCTCTCCGCTGGAACTCTACACCAAGCCGAGAAACACCTTCGTCGCAGGCTTCATCGGTTCGCCGAAGATGAATCTGATGGGCGGCTCGGACGCCAAAAGCCACAACGCCGACATGATTGGCGTGCGCCCCGAGCATATTGATCTCTCCCAGTCGGAAGGCCAGTGGAAGGGCGAAGTGAAGGTCTCCGAGCATCTCGGCTCCGACACCTTCCTGCACGTCCAGACCTCCGATCGTTCCGAACCGCTGACGGTCCGGGCAGGTGGCGAATTCCCCGTGCATGCTGCGGATACGGTCTACATGACGCCCCAGCAGGACAAGATCCACCGATTTGACGGCAACGTGCTCGCGATCCGATAACTCGGTTGGTGTCTTAGGATCATCAGGACCCTAGATCGTCGACCCTGTGTTGTTTAAAATGGCCCGTAAGCAGACCTGCAGCTTTCGGACACTTGAGGCGGAAAGCTGCCCTTGGCCGCCGCAGGGACCCAGGGTCCTTAGGCTACGTGAACAAAGGTCGACGCGCTTTCGCTTGGTCGATAGAGACTGCCATTTGGAGGCAGTTTTGGGCGAGCGCATCGAAATATCTAATAAGACTGTGCGATCATCGAGCCTCTCCTGCCTGCGGAGCGCGGGCGCGGATGCCGACCCTCACACGATAACCGCCGTTTCTTCGAAGGCATGAGGTGGCTTGCCCGGACCGGGCCGCAATGGCGGCATCTGCCCGATGAATACGGCAAATGGAACAGCGTCTTCCGGCGTTATCGCCTTTGGCTCGAAACCGGCCTGTTCGATGCGATGCTCGAAACGCTGGCGGAGATGGCGGATCGAGAGCGATCGGCCGACATGGTCGATTCCACTGTCGTGCGCGCTCATCACTGCGCGGTGGGCGTAAACGTATGGCCCGCCCCTGTTGCAAGTGGTTTCCGATTGAAGGCGTGAGCAGTCTGCAAAAACGTATCCGGCATGTCGGTCGTGCCGCCGCCAAGATGGAGATCCGCGCGTTCTGATCCTCATAAAAGGGCCGGCTTCGGAGAGCCATCTTGCACCGGAGGTTTTGAGAGCGCCGATCGACTGTCAGGCCATCTTCCTTTCACCGCTCGCAGCTCGTTGGCTCCGGCACGGAAATCGAGGCCAATTTCATCAGATCGTTTGCGGTCGCTCCTCGTAAGAACAAGCGTGACGAAGTAGCGCCCAGACGGTCCGCGCCATCTCGCCGCAAGCGCGACCACGGCGGTGTTGGGATGCGTCCTCGCCAGAAGTCCGCGCAGCCACGATCCGACGGCCGTGTCCGACGCCCGCAAGACCGGCATTGCCGCTTGGGCACCCTGGATCAGCATCTTGCGCAGGTATTTGGAACCGCGCTTAGTGATCCCCAGAAGCTTGGGCCGTCCGCCGGTCGTCACCTGTCGCGGAACGAGGCCGAGCCAGGCCGCTAGGTCGCGTCCCTTCACAAAAGTCGCGGCGGCTCCCATGGCGGCCACAAGCGCCGTGGCGTTGAGAGGACCAATGCCCGGAATCGTCGTCAGCCGTTTGGCGCGTTCATCGCTTTTGGACATTGAGACGAATTCCGCGTCGAAGGCGGCGATCCGCCCGTCCAATTCGTCCCAGCGCTTTCTCATGTCCGCCAGCAGGAAGCTCATGCGGACACCGAGCCTATCGGTCTCGCCCTCGAGCAATACTTCCAACCGCAAACGCAACTTTACATGCCTTTGAGCGACGACATTACCGCGCTCCAGAAGCAGGCTTCGGATCTGGTTCGTCAGTGGTGTGCGGTCGCCGACGAGCCTGTCGCGCACCCGGTGCAGGGTTTGAACGTCTAGTTGCTCTTCGCTCTTGAGAGCGACGAACCGCATGGTCGGTCGTGTCGCAGCTTCCGCGATCGCCTCGGCATCGCGGTCGTCATTTTCTAGGCCTCCACGTAAGGCCGAACGTATTCCGGCAACATCATGCGGATGTCACGGCCTTGCGCCTGCATCGCCCGGCCAGCGTGATGAGCGCCATAGCAGGCTTCCATCGCAATTACGCAGGAGGAAGCTTGGCGGTGAAGGCAATCAAGTTCTCACGCCACACCCGACGCCTCAGGACCATGGTTCCACCTTCGTCGAAGCCAACGAGGTTGCAGCTGTTCTTGCCGAGATCAATGCCCAGAATCATGATGTTCACAGTTCGCTCCTTCCTATCCAGACATCGGCAACCCTACACGGGAGCCTGAGGGGCGGACCATCCATGAAAGGGACTTAGAAAACCTAAGCGCTCGGCCGATCGCAGGTCGACTTCACCTCGAAGCTCCACGCGTGGTGCGACGGCAAAGGGCGCCCGCTCGGCTTTCTCCTGCCACCGGGCCAGACACACGACGTCATCGGCTTCGGCCCGTTGATGCGCATGATCGACGATCGGATCGAAGCGCTTTTAGCCGATAAGGGAAGGGATACGACGTAGGACGCAGCCGGGGTGCGTAAGGAATTGCGAGTGGCGAACATCGAGGCGGTTATTCCCGCCAAGCGGAACCGGATCGATCCGTCGTCGCATGACGCTGAGAAGTACAAATGGCGCAATCTCGTCGCGCGCCTGTTTTACAAACTCAAGAACTGGCGGCGGGTCGCCACACGACACGACGAAACCAGAGAACCCTATCTCGGCTTCGTCTCCATCGCCGCAGTCAAACTATGGCTACCCTTCGTCCACGATGTGTCAGCGAAACTGGATAATCGTCGGAACTTTGTCTACACTCAGAAACAGGTTGACGGCCATTACCAACGCTTATGGCCTGACGTCTCTCTCCGCAGCATAGTGAAGCCGATCGAGATACTTGAACGCTTTTGAATTAGCTAAAATGGCTTGGGCTCTCGCCCCCCGAAATTGCAAAAAAAATTGCACCCGGTACCATCAGGTTCGCCCATTGCTGCGAGCATTGCGACTTGGGGCAGAACCTGCTGATCAGGCCGAGTTCTTCCATAAAGCAATAGCACGAAATCTTTATAGTCCAACAACGCGTGTGCTCGTCAGCGGAGCGAGCGATACGGCTCTCGCCGAACTTATTTACGATGTCGCATACGCCAGCAATCGACGTACCGAAATAACCTTCGTTGATATCTGTCGTACGCCCGGTCATCTCGC
Organism: Fulvimarina pelagi HTCC2506; assembly: GCF_000153705.1. Taxonomy (GTDB): domain Bacteria; phylum Pseudomonadota; class Alphaproteobacteria; order Rhizobiales; family Rhizobiaceae; genus Fulvimarina; species Fulvimarina pelagi. Next base: position 2,824,227 of record NZ_DS022272.1, on the reverse strand, counting down.
CTTACGTTCCAACGTGTCCTCAGCGCTGAAGGTGTATCAGGCTGACATACTGACTTGGGAAACGAGAAAAACATTCGATCTGATCTTAACCCACTCTTTCCTTGGCCAGATCGCCGAGATTGAACGACCGCGAATGTTCCAAAAATGGGCCGATCTATTGGTGCCGGGCGGCGCCCTGATCACGGTAAATCGGCTGAGACAAAAAGCTGAAGACGTAAGATTCACGGCGTCAAATGCCGAGCGCTTGGCAGCGCTTGCCACCGAACGGCTTCGGAACTGTCCGCAGCTTCACACGATATCGCCTAACGAATGCCGGCAGGCGGTCCTTGAATATGCTCTGCAGCGCGAAACAGTCCCGTTGCGGTCGGCCAATGATGTTGCTGAATATTGCAAGACCGCTGGCTTGGTGGTCGAGTCACTCGAAGCGTGCGTCTTAAAGAAACCGGGGGCTCTGATTGTGGGTCCGGCCGTGGGGAGCAGCGCTGAGTACATCCAGCTTGTTGCGCGGAAAACATAGGCATGCTGTGGTAGCCGAAAGGACCTAGATACCATCCCAAACATGTAGTCTCGTCCGACACGGAGAGAATGACCGCGCGATGTTGAACGTTGGCATTCTACGTCAAAACTCGCGCGCGAAGACCTCAAACTTTCCACTCGGAGATTTCGTAAGCTCCGGAACCCGTTCGAGCACGATGTTCATCGGATGGGGCAGTGAAGCTTGAACGCGTGCACGAAGGGCTTCTTTCTGCTCACCGGACAATGCAGCGCCGCATACATATCGAAATGTGATCTCGTCCAGCGCGGTCTGGCGGAACTGCTGGGTTTCGATCGGCGCGATCTCGGCGAACCTGCGTGTCCCGAAGCTCGGCCAGAATTTGCCCCCGCTCGTTACCATCAAATTGCGCTCCCGTCCGAGAACGGAGGTCAGGACAGGAAGATTTCGCCCGCATCCGCATGAAACACCCGCGACCGCCCGATCGCCGACGGCATAGCGGATGAGAGGAGAGGCGAAATTGGCGAGCGTTGTCACCACGACGCGCCCCTCCTCGCCGGGTTTGCAAGGCGTTCCTTCGTCGTCCAGGACCTCAACCATCAAACTCTCAGACTGAATGTGATAACGGCCATGGCTTGGGCACTGCATGGCGATCACGCCGCACTCCTCGGCCGAATACACATCATCGACGCGCAAACCGCAGAGGCGCTTCGCGGACTTGCGCAAATCTTCATCGACGGCTTCGCCCAGGGTCGATATCCCTCTCGGTCGCCAGTCGTCAGCGTCGCCCTCCAACAGGTACAGAAGTTCGCGCAACAGGGATGGATAGGTCAGTAGGTAAGCTGGTTTCACCCTCTTCAGCCAGTCAAGGTGCTCGCGCACTGTCGCACTTGGGGCATCGAGGCGTGCGACGGGACCCGTTCGAAACGGAAACGCCGTCGTGCTCGACCAGTGATCGCTCCAAGCGCCGACCGGCGGGCGTGTCGATGGATCCTTGAATTTGCGGATGATGGCGATCGTCGCATCGAGATCGCGCCGGGTCCAGACCGCGGAGCGGAGCGTGAACGCCTGCTGCCATCTGCCAACGACATTGGTCGTCGCTACTTCCACAGGCGTTCCCGTAGAACCTGAACTTCGTGCCGACGCCGTCACAACATGGCCTTGTGGCAGCGCATGGGCATGAAACCGGTCGGCCGATGCCTGTAGCATGTTCCTGTCGATGATTGGCAGTTCGGCCCAATGATCGAAATTCGCGGAAATGCGCGCCGGAAGTTCAGAATATTTCTCATCCTGATAAAAGGGCGTCGTTTGGGTAGCCACAGACAGCAGCCCAAGAGCCTGCGCCCGTACTCGGGCCGCGATTTCGGCCCTCGGTAGCCGCTGTTCTGAAAGTATCTGCCTCTGCAGCGCGATCATACGCTTGGCTTCCTGCGTCGCGAATGCCTGGTCGGTGTAACGCTCAAGAACCTTTAGGTCGCGAGCGGTCTCATCTCTACTCATGATTTCGAAGGTATCTCGTTCGAGCAGGCTTCCGTATTATCGGCGGCGACAGGTCTTGCGGCATCCCTCTCGCTCATCAGGGAAAGAGCGGAAGAGGCGCTCCAACGACCATGGCGAAAAGTCCCTCCGTGGTCAAAACAGCTATTAATACGACTGAGATACTGGCTCCTGTGCCTGCCCCGCCTTGCCGCGCGATGGCGTATGCCAGAAACGGAACTCCAATGCGCGGAGAGATTAGTGCTATAGCGACCGAGACGATCAGAAGGCGGTTCCAGCCGTTTTCGGGTCGGCGCACTGGCCCCACCGCATAGGGTGCCCCGCGCCCCTCGCTCGTGCCGCGTGAGTAGAACGCCACAGCACCGCTGGCGAGCAGGAGCGCTGCCGCGGGCGCTGCCATCAGTTCGAGCGGTCGCCCGTTCAGAAGGATGTCGATCAGGACGAGGCAGCACAGCAGACCGACGAGAACCAGGGCCCCAAGACGTTCTCCCATTCTCATGTTCCGCTCGCCCGGCGACGGAAGCCAGCAAATGCCAGAATGAGGCAGAGGACAAAAGCTCCGAGAACAAATGGCCTCAGGAGGAAGGACCAACCGTAGGCAGCGAATGAGATCGCGCCATAGGTTTCGATGACCGGTGCAAGGATGAAACCGATGAGGAAGGCAGGTCTGCTATAGCCCTTTGCGATCATCGCGACGCCGATCGCGGCGAAGAACGCAGTCGTCCAGATATCCATGACCTCGTTTCGCAAGGTCGCGATCGCGGCAAGCCCAAGCACCGCAACGATCGGCGCGAAGAGGTTCGTCGGTATGCGCAGCAGCGCCAGAAAGGCGGCCGAGCCGAAGACCACAAGCAGACCGCCAAGAATATTGGCGACAAGAAGCGTCATCGCGATCGCAGAGATAACCTCCGGATAGTCCACGGCGAAGGTCGGGCTCGGCGACAGGCCGAAACTCGCGAACGCACCGAGAAGGATCGCCATGCCGGCCCCGCCCGGAAGCCCGAGGGTCAGGGTCGGGATCAGGTCGCCGCCTTCCTTAGCGTTGTTGCCGGCCTCCGCTGCAATTACACCACTACGGCGACTTGCGGCATCACGTGGCTCGGCGGTCTGCACACCCGCCCAGGCATAGGACAGGAAGCCGGAGACCGAACCACCCACGCCGGGCATGAGGCCGACGAGCCATCCGACGACCGACGCCTTCAGGAGGAGCACCGGGCGGGACAGCACGTCCGAGAAGCCCGCAGACCGCCAGCCAGGCTTTTCCTCTGCGAGAACCGGCGTGCCGGTCCGGGCGCCGATGAGCCTGATCATTTCAGGGCCAGCGAAAAGACCTGTGGCGACGGCCATGAGCGCCAACCCATCGTACAGCCCTTCGATTCCGAACCAGAGACGAGGCTCGCCGGTTGTTTCGCGGGTTCCGATCAGTCCGGCAAATATGCCCATCGCTACGGCGAAAAACCCTTTGTGGAGTCTGCCGCCTCCGAACCGCGCGGCCGAGAATAGGCCAAGTATTGATACTGTGAGGATTTCGGGCGCACCCGCCTGACGGATCAGCCACAGGGAGAACGGCAGGGCCGCAACGAGGAGAAGAAAACCGAGAATGCCCCCTAGCGCGGAGGCGAATGCCGAAGCTGCGATCGCGCGCCTTGCCTGGCCGTGACGGGCGAGCCAGTTGCCGTCCTCCACCGTCGCAGCGTTGGAGGGCGTTCCAGGGATCGCAAGAGTGATGGCGGAGATCGCACCGCCCGTGTCGGCGACGGCGTGGATCGCGATCAACAGTATGAGGCCCGGGATGGGGTCGAGCATCGTGGCGAAGGGAAGTGCCAGAATTAGCGCCGTTAGACCGGTCACGCCGGGAAGCGCGCCCAGAGCAAGACCCCAGAGCGTGCCGGCAAGGAGCGCTGCCATCATCCAAGGATCGACGAGAAGCGTCCAGATGATCTCGGCCTCGTTCTAAAAATACTTGTCCCGCAAGATCGAGCGCAGGTCGGCGTTCGCTATTGGGCTCTCCTCGGCAAGGAAGAAAGCGACCGATGCAGCCAGCGCTGAAGCATCAAGTGGATCGATGGCTGTGCCCTGTGCTTCCGCGGCGTTCAAGAGGTCTTCGCTCTTCAGGCTCTCGCGCAATGCTTCCCGGAGAAATTCGATATGATCGGCGGGCGTGTTAGTGGGCACGACGATAGCCCGCCCTAATCCTGTCAGCTCGATCAGGGCGTCGATCCATGACTTCCCGGTTTCAGGATATCCGATTTCGTCGATCGTCGGCACGTCGGGCGCCGCGTCTGCGCGCTTCCGGGCGAGAATTGCTGCGATGTTCAGGCCGGCCTTGTTTGCGACACGGACCGCGCTTTCCACTGAGACGACCGCCGCGTCGGCTTCGCCGCGGATCAGCGCTGCCATGGCCTCTCCTGTACCCTTGTAGCCGGTGATGATCCGGCTATCGAGCCCATAGGCCTCGGAGATGAGCGCTGCCGAAACGGCCAGATTGTCCGTCTTGCCACCCGCCGCCCAGCGGACAGGGGATGGCGTGGTCTCGCCCCCGCGCAGCGCTTCCATCGAGAGGCCCTCGGCAAGAACGAGCGCGCGCTCGTCGGAGGCGATCCCGCCGATCCAAGCGATCTTCTCAAGATCGTATCGCACGATTTCCGACCGCGTCAGCTGTGCTGTGACCGCTGCAGACACGTTGAGGACGACGAGATCGAGGCCGTCCTCGCTTTCGGATGCTGCCATATCATTCAACACGCTGAGACCACCGGCGCCGGGCCGGTTCTGCACCTGAACACGAGCGCCCGTCTGTTTTTCGAGTTCTTCCGAAACGAGGCGCGCGAACCGGTCGTAGCCGCCGCCCGCCCGATAGCCGACGACGAGGTTAATTGTCCGGCTGTCGTAATACTGCCGTGCATCCAGCTCCTCAGCGGATGCGAATGATGCAACGCAGCAAAAGCCAATCAATACTGAAGCGAGCAGTCGGATAATCGTCATGGTTGCTGTCTTATCAAGGCCGACGGAACGGCAGAAGCCATCAGGCAGAGTTTTACACAAGCCGCCCTCAATGCCTGTGGAACGCAGCTTCGTCTACGCAAGGCGATCGATGGCAGCAACATTGTTGCCCCAGGGTGACATTGCGCCTTTTCCTACGGCTGAGGACTATTCAATTTGCGGAATTTCGAGGCATTTTCTCAACCAGTAGAGTCAGTTATCGGCAGTTCGCTTGACGAGTTGGCCGATGACATAACGGGATATCGCAATGTCGCCACGTGTAACGCTTTCCACCCTCACGGCCACGCTACTCGGCGGCACGGTTCTGTCGATGCTCTGGACACCTCAGGCGCTCGCCAATTGCTCGAATTTCAATCCGGCCGATGGCGAAACGGTCATCTGCGACACGGCCCCTCCGAACCCCACGAATGCCGGCATCGATGGGGGAAATGATGTCACGGTCATTGTGCGCGACGGGGCGGTCGTCAACAGAAGCGTCGATACGATCTTCTTGCAAGATAACGCTACGATCTTTGTACGGCCGGGCGGCACCATTTCAACCACCGGAGCTGAAGCCATCGACGTCAATTTCGGGAACGTGACTGTCGGCGGGCTCGTAGAGGATACAGCTGCCTCTTCCGGGAGCAATGCGGTCGAATTCGACGGTAGTGGCGACGTATCGAGCTCCGTCCTAGTGCAGTCTGGTGGCATCATTCGCGCCAACGGTGGTCAGGCTGTCACAGTGTTTTCGCGAGGTGGCGGGACGGTCACTGTCGCGCCCGGCGGACAAATTACTTCGGCGTCGAACCACGCAATCTATTTCTTCGAAGGTGGCGGAGAGGTCATCAATGCCGGCACGATCTCCGGGAATTTCACGGGCGGAATGAGCCCGGATCCGGTCGCAATCGAATTCGACAATGCGTTTGGCCCTACTCCCACTCCCTCCCGCTTGGAGCTTCAGCCCGGCTCAGCGATCAACGGAGAGGTCATCGCACGCTCGACCGATGAAGATACCCTGGCCTTCGGCGGCAATAGCGGCGTCTTCAACTTCGATATCTCGAGCGTCGACGGAAACAACACGAATGACGGTGAACAGTATCTGCTATTTGAGAACTTCGAGAAGGTTGGCGCTGCGACGACGAACCTGACCGGCACCAACACCGAGATCACCGATTTTGCAGTCAACGGTGGCCTACTGAATGTGAATGGCTCGATGCCGAACACTGCTTTCGCGGTGAACGGCGGTGTCCTTGGCGGCGACGGCACGGTCGGTTCGTTCGTCGCCAATTCGGGCGGCACGATTGCGCCCGGCAATTCGATCGGCACCTTGAATGTTGCGGGCAACGCGACCTTCCAGTCCGGCTCGGTCTACGAGGTCGAGATCGCGGCTGATGGAACTGGCGACCAGGTCAGAGCCGATACTGCCACGATCAACGGCGGGACGGTCGATGTCGTGACGCTCGATCCCTATACGGCCTACACGGATGGTCAGCGATACACGATCGTTTCGACCGCCAACGGACGGACCGGGACTTTCGACAGCCTTCAGGACGACTCGGCCTTCCTCGACTACAACCTGCTCTACACGTCGAACGACGTCATCCTCGAACTCATTCGGGCTCTGCAGTTCCCGGACGTGGCGAGAACCTTCAATCAGCGGCAGACGGCGAACGCTCTGATGCAGCTCGACCAGACGCCCGGCTCGGCCAGCAACGGGCTCTACAACGCTCTTCTATTGCTCGATGCACCGACCGCTCGCGATGCCTTCGACCAGCTTTCGGGCGAGCCGCATGCGTCGATGAAGACGGCGCTGATCCAGGACTCGCGCTTCGTGCGCGATGCAGCGCAGGATCGGATCAACGGAGCCTTCGGCATGAATGGGGGCGGCGACATGGTCCAGCCGCTCGGCTTCGGCCCAGGCGTTCCGGTGATCGCCGGCAGTGGCGGGGCCGATGTCGAAGCGTGGACGCGGTTCTATGGCGCCTGGTCCGACGTAGACGGCGACGGCAATGCCGCGGCGGCCGACACCGACACCTCCGGCTTCTTCGTCGGCGTCGACGGCATGGTCTCCGACACGGTCAAGCTCGGCGTGCTCGGCGGCTATTCCTCGACCGATCTCGATGTCGATGCGCGCAACGCCAATGGCAGCACCGACTCCTGGCATCTCGGCCTCTATGCCGGGACGGAGCTCTACGGCCTGATCGTGAAGGGCGGGGCGGCCTATGCCTGGCACGAGATCGACATGGTCCGCTCAGTGTCTTTCCCTGGCTTCTCCGACACGCTGGTCAGCGAATACGACGCCGGGACCGGCCAGGTCTTCGGCGAGGTCTCCTACGACTTCGCACTTTCGACGGCGACGATCTCTCCGTTCGCCGGGCTGGCCTATGTTCATCATCGCACGGATCGGTTCACGGAGACCGGCGGGGCTGCGGCTCTGACTGCCAGCGGCATCGATCTCGACACCTGGTTCTCGGAGATCGGCGTAAGAGGCTCGATGCTGATCGGCACCGATCTTTCGCTGCGGGGCGAGGCCGGCTGGCGCCATGCCTTCGAGGATACGACGACGCTGGAAGCCTTCCGCTTCGCCACGAGCCCGGCCTATCTGGTGAAGGGCGTTGCGATCGACGAAGACGTAGGCTTCATCGAGGTCGGAGCGGACTACCGCCTCAACGAATGGGCGACGGTCGGGGCGGCTTACGAAGGCCAGTACGGCAGCGACACGACGTCAAACAGTGCGCGGGCGGACCTGACCTTCCGATTCTGACGGCCGACCAAATCTCAAGTCATGAATGGGCCCGGTGTCGAAGACGCCGGGCCTTTTGCATCACATAGTGAAACGGTACGTGGGGATTGAGGTGGATAGAACACGAAAGTCTTCGCTCCAGCCGAACATCAAAGTGCTACTACAGTGTTATCTCTTTATCGCTGCGCTCGCCTTTCGCCACTATGCGCAGGGTCCCGTCCGGCAAGGGTCGCTGTAGTGAGGACGCCTCATCCCATTCCGCCCGCAGCCAGGTGTCGATCTCGTCCGGCTCGGTCAGGATCACCGGCATCGCCTTCGGGTGGATCGCTCCGACTTCGGCGTTCGCATCGCAGGTGAGGAAGCCGTAGAGGTCGGCGTTCACTTCACCCTCCTTCGCCTTCCGTACGCTCGTCCAGTTCGTCCAGATGCCCGCGAAGACGGCAAGCGGCCGCTCCTCGGAGAGCGAGAACCAGACCGGCACTTTCTTCCCGTCAACGCTTTCATACTCGCTGAACGAGGTGAACGGCACGACGCAGCGATGCTCCGGCGACAGCTAGCGCCGCCAGTGCGGACTCTTGGTGTTGCGGATGTTCGTGACGCCGGGATCCGTCTTGCGGTCTTTCGTGACGAACTTCGGCGACGGCATGCCCCAGCGCATCATCGTCAGCTCGCGATCGCCGTACTCGCCGTTTCGCATCACCGGCGCTTCCATGTCCGGAAAGACGCCGGGCAGGCTCGGCAGGTTGCCCGTGCGATCAGTCATCGCCCTGGTGAACTGCCGGATCGCCGCCTGGCCCTTGGTGATCGCATAGAGATTGCACATCGTCGGGCTCGCCGCTATCCGCTGACTACTTCGCAAGAACCTCGCAACTGGCTGATGCAGTGGACTTGATCAACCGCCAATGGAACCCAAAACCGAAACCAAGTTCAGTCTTCAAAGCCTTGGCTGCTCTGCGGGCGCCGATATAGACAGCTTTCGGCCATAGTTTTCGGCGTAGGCGGCGAGATCGAAGAGTGCATACGCCAGCACCAGCCCGCGCGAGCTGCCAGCGATCTCAGCGATGACCGTTGGGCCGCAGCTCTCCCAGGCGTGAGGATCATAAACCCTACCGCCAGCGTTGGCGCCGCGAGTTGCACCGCCTAGAATGTTGATCTCGGGAAGGCAGAAGTCTCCCGGCAAGCGACCGTCCCGTTCACCCTGACCCTCCACAACCTCCATCGCCCGGGGCGCATAGCCGTGCCAGCGAACGTTCGCGTTGCACCCGCCGGTCCGAAACGCCGAACCTGCTTCCCAAGGCGCTTGGACCGCTGAACCCTGCGCGTCCGCCGGGTCAGAACCGAGGTGCGCGGTCCACAAGATAGTTTCAAGGTTTGCATCTTGAACGGCCGGATTGCCGTATTTCTCCTTCAGCTGTGCAAAGACCTCCTTTTTTGAAACTGCTCCTTGCACCTTGAGCGCTCTCGAAACGGCAACGACATGGCCGCCGCCCGGCTCGGAGGTGTGTAGGAGAAGGTGATCGTCGCCCTCGCGGTCCGTGTATGCTCGAAAGAATGCGAACGGGGCGCTTGGGTCGTAGTTGTATCCGCGGGAGCGCTCTAGATGGATCTCGCTTGCCCAGCCCACGTCTACGACCTCGCGCACGAGGCGGTCGGCGTCCGCAAAAGGCATGCCCAGCCGTATGCCGGCAAGATCGGCCCTCTGGTCGAGATCGTCTGCGGCGGCGGCGCGCTCGCGCGCCGCTGCGAGGCGCGCCGCAGCCTCGTCTGCCAGCAAGCGCGCCACCTTGCGGCTCGCCTCCACCTTCTTTTCCAACTCAACCTGTCGTGCGGCGTCCTCTTGACGCCGAAGGGCAGCAGCCGCTTGCAAGCGCGGCGCCATACCCTCGTCGAACTTAGCACCGTAAGGCGCTTCCGCCACGATGTCGCGGTCGCCATCAGCGAGAGTTAGGCTAGCCGCGACGGGCTCGACCGCAAGAACAGCTGTAGTGCCGTCCCCATCATCGGCCCTCCACATGTCGACGGCGCGTGCCTCAAGAATGGTCGTGACACCGCGGCCGTCGAGGTTGGCGTCGGCAGGCAATGAGAGCCGAAAAGCGTCGCGCACTTCGGGCAGCAAGAAGAACATCTCGAAGTCCCCTATGCCGGGGATCTGACCACGCGAGAACTGGCTCGACCGAAACAGGCGCTCGGGGGGAACGTCGAGCTGCTGCGCCGCGCGCTCGAACAACTGGGTGTTACTGGATGACATTTGCTGGAAAATGCTCGCGCCAACGGTGGTCGCGGTCGCTCGCATGTGCTCGACCGAGGCCGTTCGGATTGGAACAACGATCGTATCGGGCGGGGCCTCGGCGCGTGCGCACATCCAGGAGGCGAACCCTGCCTGACGGCTTTCATCAAGAGCGCTACCGCGGGCTATGTCCGCCACCGCTGCAGGATCGAAGAAGGGGGGCCATGCGTCTGCAAAGTCATCACCGAACCGCAACGGGTAAGCTTCGACATTAGCACGTGCGCGGGCTAGCTGCGGTATCGTCGATGCGTCGATCGAGATCAGATCGAACGCCGCAGCCAAGACATTCAGGGTGTCGGGGTGGAGGATTGGCGGCCGCGTGGGCGAAGCTGCGACCGTGGCGGCTGACGGCAAGGGTTTTGCGCCCAGCGTTCGCACCGGCTCGGTCGAGCCATCGTTCATCAGGTGCACGTTCCTAACATCCACGTCGAACGAGAGCCTGTGCGTCCCGCGCGATGCTTCGGTCTCGCGCAAAGCCGTCAGGTCGACCTCAACCGCTAAAACGGCTCCGGACATTCCTACTGTGCCGCCTGACGTAAGCGCCTTGCGGAAAAAACGGGCTTCGGACTCAGGCACCCTGATGAAAGAGGGAAGCCGGTCGATCGGTAGCTTTGCTTCGGCGATGATGCGGGTTTGGCCGGCGCTCCATTCCACCGCGCCGTACCCGCCCACGCTGAGGTAGATGTTCTCGCACCCACGTCGCGACTGCTCTATCGAGAACCCGGATCGGTCGAAGTCGTACTTGTCCAACTGCAGCGGGCAAATCACCAGCGCTGACAAGGGCAGCTTTAAAGAAGCTGCCGCCAACTCCTGGACGCCGCGGTCCCTCATGGCCTCCTGCAAGTCGCGGCGATCGAACTCGTCAATGCTTTCGCTCCAACGCACGTCTTGCCAGGTTTGCTGGTCTTTCCAACTCTTCAGAGGTTCGGCATCGAACCCCCGTTCGCGCAGCAGGCTGCTGCGGGCTCGCGATGGCACCAGCGCGAGGGCAGCCAGAGCGAACTCATCGTCTGAAAGCAGTTCCGGCCTTTTGGCGACGACGTAGCGAAGCACATGCTCCGTCAGCTGACGCATTTGATCCTGCGTCGGAACCGGCTGATTGCGATCGTCGCGAAACCTTCCGCCTCCGGAGATTATCTGTTGGCCTCTCCAGAACGGACCAGACAGCACTAACGGCTGTACAGGATCATACTCACCGGTCGAGGCTTCGCTCGTAGCAGATTCCGCACTCTCACCGGACGTGGCTGCTTGGGTTTTCTCCGTGATGTGAGAAAGAAGCACACGATCGAGTTGGCCCGTGTTCGCAAGCCCATTCTCGGTTTGATAGCGCGAAACGCCGGCCAGCGTTCGGGACCCAGCGATGCCGTCAAATGATCCGACGTCATACCCCAGCGCGTTGAGCCGGTCTTGAACGAGCGCAATGTCCGCACGAGTTAAAGGTCGGTCCGCCAGCGCAAGATGCGGCTCAGTGTGGTGCGCCCGGTCCTCCGCCGGATTGCCGGCGAGGGGCGACACAGCGAGGTAACGAGTCGAGATCCAGCCGCGATCCGACGTGCGCTGGTGTTTCCCGCGGTCGCAAGCGGTGCCAACAGCTTTGTAGCCGCAGCGACGTTGCCGCCATCAAGACGATAGCCCGCAAGCTTAATACGAGCGGCCTCCGATCCGGGTACGGAAGCGAGCTCGATATGGCGACGATGGCCGGCCTTGTCCCCTGAGACGCAAAGTCTTGCAGTGAAACCGCTATAATCTCCCCCGAATTTCGCCAAATGGGACGACGTTTACCAGTCCAAAATTCTTGCTTCTTTTAAACTACTCCATACGTCGCAGGGGGAACATTTAGACGATGTCGCCGCGATCGCGTTAATCCTAAGATATGCACTACGCCGTTCGACTGCATAATGTCAGCCTGAGTGACGACAGCGCTACCGCCGTTCTTATCGATGATGACAAATTTAGTCTTATCCATCGTCAGCATTAGTGTCCCAACCCCGACCGTTGGAACGCCCGTGGCTCGGCCATGGTCTCGAAATCGCCCACGCGATCGCCGGCTTCATGCCTTCGAAGATGTCCATCGACCAAGGCCGGTCGTGACGCGTGATCGAACCGGACGCTGGCGGACTTGCCAGAAGCGCGCTCATTTCCGGATCGAGGTCTTCCGCTGGAACGTACAGATCGACCGAGGCTCAGGCTGCAGCCAGCAATTCGGCCTTCCAGGCTGCCCCCGCTCCGCCGCCGGTGATGACGACCCGCTTGCCCTTGAGATCGAAGAACACCGGGAGCGTCGCGAGCGCACCCATGCGCCGAGACCGCTTCGGCGTTTCGAGGCCCTGCTCGGCACCAACTTCAACCGGGAACTTTGACACGGACATTCTCGATGATCCCCTTGATCTCGCTTCGGCACGAGCCGCAATTGGAGCCGGCATTGAGCGCCTTGCCGACCGCCTCGACGCTCACCGCTTCCCCCGACACGACGAGAGCCGAAATCTGGTTTACGCCGACCGCGAAGCAGGAGCAGACGATCGGTCCGGGGTCCGGCCGGTCCGCCGGACCGCGGCCTGCGAGAAGCTCGGCTCGGCTCCCGACTGCGCCATCAGTCAGACCGAGCTGCGCGACCGCCCAGTTGCGCGAAACGGCGACCGGCTGTGGCGAGAGATAGAGCGCACCCAGCAACTTTTCCGCGAAGAACACTGCGAAACGCTCGGTACCGGCGCGTGCATCGCGGTAGCCGACGATATCGGCCTCCGGTTCTCCGAAGAGCGCGAGCGCGAAGGCTTTCGCATCGCCCAACGGATTGGCCCCCGCGAGTTCGAGCCGCCAGCCGCCCTCGGTCCGAGCAGTGGCCGTATAAGCCGCGTGCCGCCCGATCGCATCGAGATCAGGGCGAGAGGTCAAAATTGCAAATCCATGCCAGGCCGCCTCGAAACGCTTGACGGTGGCGGCAGTCGATTTCAGTGCGGGCTGGCCCGACGCCCGATCGGTCGCGCTATGGGCCACCGCTCCAATGCGCGCGGAGGGCGCATAGCGGGATGTCCAATGCATCGCCACGAAGACGTTGCCCGGTCGCTGGCGATCGGTGATGAGCGCCCGCACCACGGCACTGCCCTGGGGCGAGGCGACCTCCACGAGGTCCGCCGCGGCAATCCCCAGCCGTTCGGCGTCCGCGGGATGGATCTCGGCGAAGGGCTCGGCGATGTGCGCCGAAAGCCGCGCCGAGAGCCCCGTTCGCGTCATGGTGTGCCAGTGATCGCGCACTCTACCGGTGTTGAGAGTGAAGTCAGCGGTCTCCTCCGGCTTCGGCGGTTTGACGGCGACGAAGCGCGCGCGTCTATCCCCGTGATAGAAGCCGCCTTTGGCGAAGAAGCGGGTCTCCCTTGCGACGCGTCCGGCCGGCAGTGGCCACTGCACCGGCGCCATCAAGTCGTATTCGGCTTCCGAAAGCCCGGCCAGACCACCGATGTCGAAGTCTCGCGCGCCATCGTTCTCGACACCTGAGAGCCGGGCGTGCTCGTCGAAGACCTCCGACGCCGAGCGATAGTCGAATCCGGCAAAGCCCATGCGCCTCGCGACGTCGGCAAAGATCGTCCAATCGGGCCGCGCCTCGCCGGGCAACGGCAGGAAAGGACGCTGCCGCGAGATGCGGCGCTCGGAATTCGTCACCGTGCCGTTCTTCTCGCCCCAGGCGGCGGCAGGCAACAGCACGTCTGCGAAGGGCGTCGTGTCGGTCTCGGCGATGACGTCGGAGACGACGACGAACGGGCAGGCTTCGAGCGCGCGCTTCACTGCATCTGCGTCCGGCATCGAGACGACAGGATTGGTGCCGGCAATCCAAAGCGCCTTGATCTTGCCGTCCGCCGCCGCCTCGAAGAGCTCGACAGCCTTGAAGCCGGACTTTTCGGCAATCCGCGGCGCGTTCCAGAACGACTTGACCCGCGCCCGATCCTCGGCGTTTCCAAGTTCCATATGCGCGGCGAGCATGTTGGAGAGCCCGCCGACCTCCCGCCCGCCCATGGCATTGGGCTGGCCGGTCACCGAGAACGGCCCCATGCCGGGACGACCGATGCGACCGGTTGCCAGATGGCAGTTGATGATCGCGTTCACCTTGTCGGTACCGCTCGCGGACTGATTCACGCCCTGACTGTAGACCGTGACGACCTTCTTGTTGCGCTTGAAGAGTTCGTAGAAAGCGCGAATTTCCTCCGGACCCAGCCCCGTGCGCTCGCTCACATGGCGGAGTCGCATCGAGCGCGACTCGCGCATAGCATCCACGAAGCCTTCCGTGTGCTGGCCGATATAATCGCAGTCGATTGCACCATTTTCGGCGAGCGCATTGAGGAGGCCAGAGAACAGCGCGACATCCCCATCGGCGCGGATCGCAAGGTGCATGTCAGCGATCTCGCAGGTGGCGGTCCGCCTCGGATCGATCACGACGATCGACATCTCGGGTCGTTCTGCCTTGGCGGCGGCGATGCGTTGGAAGATCACCGGATGGCACCAGGCGAGGTTCGACCCGGTGAGGACAACGAGATCGGCTTTTTCGAGATCCTCGTAGGTACCCGGCACCGTATCGGAACCGAAGGCGCGCTTGTGGCCGGCGACCGACGAGGCCATGCAGAGCCGCGAATTGGTGTCGATATTGGCCGAGCCGATGAAGCCCTTCATCAGCTTGTTCGCGACGTAATAGTCTTCCGTCAGAAGCTGGCCGGAAAGGTAAAACGCGACCGAGTCTGGGCCGTGCTCTTCGATTGCCGCCGTGAACCTGGATGCGACCAGATCGAGCGCGTTCTCCCAATCGGCACGCGCTCCGCCAATCATCGGATGAAGTACACGCTCTTCGAGGCCGAGCGTCTCACCGAGCGCCGACCCCTTGGAGCAGAGCCGACCATAGTTCGCTGGATGGTTCGGATCGCCTGAGATCTTGACCAGTCCGTTCCCCTCTGGGGTCGCAAGCACGCCGCAGCCAACGCCGCAATAGGCGCACGTGGTTCTGACCGTCCGGCCGATCTCGTTGGCGTGCTTCATCGGGTCGTCCTTCGGAACGCTGTTATCGCCTCATCGGGACGCCACCGACTTACGCTGCCCGCACTGCGTTCGCAGCCGCCGCGAGATCCTCGCCGCTCAGCTGGATCTCGCCGTCTTGAATCCGGGTTCGGAACGTGCGGACCGTGCCCTCGTCGGGCCCTTGGGTTTCGCCGGTCGTCAGCGAGATCACCATGTTGTGGAGCGGGCAGGTCACGCAGCCATCGTGGACGATGCCCTGGCTGAGCGGCCCGCCCTTATGCGGGCATTTGTCCTCAATTGCGAAGACCTCGTCGCCGGCAGTACGGAAGAGGCCGATCGTCATGTACCCGGCCTCAATCCGGCGCGCACCAAGCTGCGGGATATCCTCGATGCGCCCGATGCCGATCCAGGGTCTGTCGATCATGGTCATCTCGGAGAATCCTTACTCGGCGGCTTGGGCGAATTCGAGTTCCGCCATCGGCTGGAACTCGTGCTTGTCCTTGCCGGAGACGCGCTCCGACCATGGATCGATCTGGGCGAATTTCTGGGAGAACACGAAGCGCTCGTAATAGGCTCGCCGCGCCGCGTGATCCTTCATGATCTGGCGGCGGATCTCGTCGAGGCCGATGCGCTTGGCCCATTTGTAGATGCGCTCGAGGTAATGACCCTGCTCGCGATACATTTGCGCCAAGGCCACGACATGCTCGAGAACCTCGTCGTCGGTATCCACGTGGCCGAGGATCTCGGTGCCCTTGATGTCGAGACCGGCGGCACCGGCGAAATGAATGTCGAAGCCGGAATCGACGCAGATGATTCCGATATCCTTGCAAGTCGCCTCGGCGCAATTGCGCGGGCAGCCCGAGACCGCCATCTTCAGCTTTGCCGGCGTCCATGAGCCCCACATGAACTTCTCGATGCGGATGCCGAGGCCGGTCGAATCCTGCGTGCCGAAGCGGCACCAGTCGGTGCCAACGCAGGTCTTCACCGTTCTGAGACCCTTGGCGTAGGCCTGGCCGGAGACGAAGCCCGCCTGGCCGAGATCGGCCCAGACGGCGGGCAGGTCTTCCTTCCTGATGCCGAGCATGTCGATCCGCTGGCCACCCGTGACCTTCACCGTCGGGATCTCGAACTTGTCGACCACGTCGGCGATCGCGCGCAGTTCCTTCGACGACGTGACGCCGCCCCACATGCGCGGGACCACCGAATAGGTGCCGTCCTTCTGGATGTTGGCGTGGACACGCTCGTTGATGAAGCGGGACTGGTAGTCGTCGGCATATTCGTCCGGCCAGTCGGCGACGAGATAGTAGTTCAGCGCCGGGCGGCATTTCGCGCAGCCGTTCGGCGTCGACCACTGAAGCTCCTGCTGGACCTCCGGGATCGACTTCAGCTCCTTCGCCTTGATCAGGCGGCGGACGTCGTCGTGGCTGAGCGCCGTGCAGCCGCACATGGGCTTGACCGCGTTCGGATCGAACGCATCGCCCAGCGTCAGGCTCATCAGCTGTTCGACGAGACCGGTGCAGGTGCCGCAGGAGGACGACGCCTTGGTGTGGGCGCGCACCTCGTCGAGCGAGGTGAGGCCCTTGGCCGTGATCGCGCCCGTAATCTTTACCTTGCAAACGCCGTTGCAGCCGCAGATTTCCGCATCATCCGGCAAGGCTGCAACGGCCGCCATAGGGTCCAGGGGGGACCCTCCCTGATAGGCGGGCCCGAAAATCAGCGTGTCACGCATCTCCGCGATCGGCGTCTTGTCGCGGATGAGATCGAAGAACCAGTTGGAATCCGACGTGTCGCCATACATGACCGCGCCGATCAGCCGGTCGTTCTCGATGACGAGACGCTTGTAGATGCCGAGCGCCGGATCGCGCAGGACGACGTCCTCGCGGATCTCGCCTTCCGCGAAATCGCCTGCGGAGAAGAGATCGCACCCGGTGACCTTGAGCTTGGTCGACAGCTCCTTGACGACGAAGGCGTCGTTCTCGCCGAGCAGGCTCTTCGCCAGCACCTTCGCCTGCTCGTAGAGCGGCGCGACGAGGCCGAACAGCGTGCCGTTGTATTCGACGCACTCGCCGACGGCGTAGATATCGGGGTCCGACGTCTGCATCTGTGCGTTGACGGCGATCGCGCGGTTCACCGCGAGACCGGCTTGCTTCGCGATCTCGACCGACGGGCGGATGCCGACGGCCATGACGACGAGATCGGCTTTCAGCACGGTGCCGTCGGCGAGTTCGACGCCCTCGACCTTGTCGGTACCGAGGATCTTCTGGGTCGAGGCCTTCGTCATCACCTCGATGCCCCGCTTTTCAAGATCCTTGCGCAGGAGGAAGCCCGCCGCCTCGTCGAGCTGGCGCTCCATCAGGTGCCCGGAGAGATGGAGGACTGTGACCTCCATCCCACGCAGCCTGAGACCAGCTGCCGCCTCCAGCCCGAGCAGCCCGCCGCCGATGACGATCGCACGAGCCTCGCGATCGCCGGACACCTCGATCATCGTGTTCGTATCGTCGAGATCGCGATAGGCGATGACGCCAGGCAAATCACGGCCCTCGACTGGCACGATGAAGGGCGAAGATCCAGTGGCGATGATTAGCTTGTCGTAGGCTAGTTCGCCGTTTTTGCCGGTCACGATCTTCCTCTCGCGATCGATCGAAACGACCTTCTCACCGAACCGGCAAGTTACATGATTGCCCGCGTACCAGGCATCGTCATGGGTGACGATTTCCTCAAAACTCTTTTCGCCAGAGAGCACCGGCGAGAGCATGATGCGGTTATAGTTGCCGCGGGGCTCTGCGTTGAACAGCGTGACCTCGTAGGCGCTCGGGTCGGTCTCGAATAGGGTTTCGAGGACCCGGCCCGATGCCATGCCGGCACCGATGACGACCAGTTTCTGCATCAAAATTCCTCAATAGTACCAAGCGACGACATGGCTGACCGCCGTGTCGCGGTAGAGCGGCAGCGCCACCATGGCGGGGTAGCCGGCGCTCGGCGCGGCGGTGTCGTGTTTGACAAGCGGAATTCCCGAACCGAGCACCTGGCCGATCGGACCCTGCCAAGCGTCGACCGTCTTTTCCTTCTCATCGTCCCAGAGCGGTCCGTCGCGCTGACAAATTCCATCCGTGAGCAGCGCATCCTTCGCGCCGTCCGGACCAGCTCCGCGCGCTTTCCAGAGTTCGAAGCGCCGTGCGATCGGCGTGCCGCGCGCCGAAAGCAGCGTCATCACGAAGGTCTTGCCGCCAGGAACGGCGATCGGCAGGCCTAGGCCGGTGGTGAGGCCCGCCTGACCGGCACTTTCGGCGCGGATGAAGCGGTATCCGGCGCCGAGATCGCGCATCAGCATCGGGGCGCTTGCCGCCCAGACGCCGCCGGGTAGACCTTGTCCGCGCGGGAAATGGGTATGCTTGGAGACCCATTCGAACTGCTTGGCGGCCCCATAATAACCGTCGTCGAGCATCAGGAGGCCGTTTTCCTCGCTCCAGACCTCGATCGCGCCGGTGCGCACCTCGTCGTCGGCACAGAGGACGACGAGAACGGCCTTCAGCTTGGCGCCGGCGAAGATCGGCACGGCGACGGCGCTGGTGAGACCGGCCGCCCTGGCGGCATCAGTGCGCAGGAAATACGAGCCGTCGAAGCCCTTGAGAACTACAGGACGGGTTTCAGACCAAGCCTTGCCCGGCAGGCCCTCGCCCTTGGCGAAGCTTTGCTTTTCCGACGCAGACTGGAAGGCTTCGAGGGCTCCGTAGTTACCGGACGACCAGACCAACCGGTCGCCTTCGGGCACCCAGACCTCCGCGACCTCCACGAAGGTCCGCTCAGCGGTCTCGGTTGAAGCGACGTCGTTAATGAAAAGAGCGTGGCTCATGCCGCCTCCTTCTCGTTTTCCGTGGCCTCGGCCGGTTCCGCTTCGGCCTTCTCCTCCGGATGGGCACCGCCCTCGTATTCTTCGAGGAAGCTCAGGAGCTGCTGACGGTAGAGGTAGTAGTCGGGGTGCTCGAGCAGGTCCTTTCGGGTGCGCGGACGCGGCAGGTCGACCTTCATGATCTTGCCGATCTTGGCGTTCGGTCCGTTGGTCATCATCACCACCCGGTCGCCGAGAAGGATCGCCTCGTCGACGTCATGGGTTACGCAGACCGCCGTCACCTGGGTGCGCTTCCAGACGTCCATGAGGACGTCCTGAAGATCCCAGCGCGTGAGAGAGTCGAGCATGCCGAAGGGCTCGTCGAGGAGGAGGAGCTTCGGCGAGAGCGCGAATGCGCGAGCGATACCGACCCGCTGCTTCATGCCGTTCGACAGGTCGACGGCCTTGCGGTGCATCGCATCGCCGAGGCCCACCCGGTGAAGATAGTGCTCGACAACATCCTTGCGCTCGGCAGGGCTCGCACCCGGATAGACGCGGTCGACACCGAGGGCGACGTTCTCGCGTGCGGTCAGCCAAGGCATCAGTGAGGGAGCCTGAAAGACGACGGCGCGATCCGGCCCCGCCGCGTCGACCTCGCGACCATTGAGCACGATGCCGCCCGTCGTTATGTCGGTGAGGCCCGCCGCCATGGAGAGGACCGTTGACTTACCGCAGCCCGAATGGCCGATGAGCGTGATGAACTCTCCCTTCTCCATCTGGAGATCGAAGCCGTCGACGACCGTCAACGGACCCTTCGGCGTCGGATAGACTTTGCGCACCTCGAAAAACTCGACGAAGCGCTTCTCGATCGGCGAATGGGACGCCCGCTTGTAAGCCTCCGGTAGGTCCGGAGCCTGGCGCTTCTTCTTGCCCGCGAGATCGACCGGAATGACGTTCGGGAGCGAAACCGCGTCGCCCGCTTCGTCCTGAGCGCTCTTGCCCTTTTCCATCAGATAGTTCGTCACCTCGCGCCGCAGGCGCTTGAAGGTGTCATCGGAATTCATGGCCGTGCGATCGCGCGGGCGGGCGAGATCAACGGCGAAAGAGGGTCCGAGCGTCGCATTCGGGCCGGGATCGAGCGGGATGATCCGGTCGGCGAGGAGGATCGCCTCGTCCACATCGTTAGTGATGAGAATGATCGTCTTCTTCTCGACCTGGCTGATTGCCGCGAACTCGTCCTGGAGTTTCGCGCGGGTCAGGGCATCGAGTGCCGAGAGCGGCTCGTCGAGGAGAAGGACCTCGGGCTGCATGGCAAGCGCCCGCGCCACCGAGACGCGCTGGCGCATGCCGCCCGACAGCTCTGCCGGCTTGCGATCGACGGCATGGGAGAGGCCGACCATCTCGATATACTTGTCGGTTCGCGCCTTGCGGTTTTCCTTCGATTCTTTCGAAAAGACCGAGTCGACCGCGAGCGCCACGTTCCCGCGCACCGAGAGCCACGGCATCAGCGAATAGGACTGGAAGACGAGGCCACGTTCGGGACCCGGGCCTTCCACCGGCTTGCCTTTCATGAGGACTTCGCCGGTGTTCGGCTGGATCAGCCCTGCAAGCAGCGACATGAGCGTCGTCTTGCCGGAACCGGAGAAGCCAACGATCGCGACGAACTCGCCTTCTTCCACGTTGAGATTGACGTCCTTCAGGATGTCGGCGCGGGTCTCGCTCTCGCCATAGGTCTTCGAGACGTTCGTGAGTTCGATGATGGGCGTATCGCTCATGAGACCCGTTCCTTACCGCGTTCCGGAGAAGGTGAAGGCGGACTGGAGGGCGGCCATGATCCGGTCGAGGATGAAACCGACGATGCCGATGGTGATGACCGCCACGATGATGCGGGCGAGCGAGTCGGAGGATCCGTTCTGGAACTCGTCCCAGACGAACTTGCCGAGGCCGGGGTTCTGGGCGAGCATCTCGGCGGCGATCAGCACCATCCAGCCGACGCCCAGCGAGAGGCGCAGCCCGGTGAAGATTAGCGGCATCGCCGAGGGCAGCACGAGCTTGGTGATTGTCTTGGCGGTCGAGAGTTGCAGCACCTTGCCGACGTTCACGAGATCCTTGTCGATCGAGGCGACACCGAGCGAGGTGTTGATCAGGGTCGGCCAGAGCGAGCAGAGAGTCACCGTGATCGCCGAGACCACCATGGATTTCGGCAGGGCGTCGGAGGCGTTCACGTAGAGCGCCGAGACGATCATCGTGACGATCGGCAGCCAGGCGAGCGGCGAGACCGGCTTGAAGATCTGGATCAACGGGTTGAGCGCGCCGTTGATGGTCGAGGAGAGGCCGCATGCGATCCCGACCGGAACGGCTATGATGGTTGCAAGCAGGAAGCCCAAAAATACCGTCTGCAGCGAGGTCATGATCTGCTGCTGATAGGTCGGCGCCCCGGTATAAGCCCGGATCTGGACCCGGTCGGCATAGCCGGCCTCGATCATCTGCTGATTGCGCGCTTCCTGGCGCTCATAGAAGGCAGCTTTCGCTTCCTGGGTCCGTTCCCAATCGGCATAGAGCGAGCCGACCTGGTCTGCGACCTGGGCGGGACCCGGCACAGTGCCGAGCGAGGTCTGCACCGTCGGGGCGAGGGCGGCCCAGACGGCGAGAAAGCCGAGAATGCCGAGGATCGGCACGACGAAGCCCTTCCAGAGGATCTTCATGTTAGAGCGGCGGTCGTCGCCCGCCGCCATCTTCATCAGCGGAACGGACCAGCCAAGGCCGATCGCCGTCAGCGGACCGGTCGCGCGGGTGATCCGCATCATGCGCTTTTCGCGCTTCAGAACGCGCTTTTCTTCTGTGCTGAGCTCGTGGCCCATGAAATCGGATGCAACAGTCATGTCGCTTAGGGACCTGTCTACGTCGATTGATGGAAGAAGAGCGGATGCGCCATCCAACGTCGGGCAGCGCATCCGATGATCATGAACAGGGATCAGTTCGAGAGGCTGGCGGTGGTCTCTTCGCCCTTGAGGCCGATCTCGAATTTCGAGAGGTACTCGTTGGGCTTCTTGCCGTCATATTCGACGCCGTCGATGAACTCGGCGGTGGCCGGCTTGTACCCGTCCGTATCCGACGGAATCTCGGACGCATCGAGATGGCCGTCGTCGATCAGCGACTGGGCCGCCGACATGTAGATGTCCGGCTTGTAGACGCTCTTTGCCGTCTCGTCGTACCAGCTGTCCGGCTTTTCTTCCGCGATCTGGCCCCACCGACGCATCTGGGTGAGGTACCAGACGGCGTCGGAGTAGAACGGGTAGGTCGCGTTCTTGGCGAAGAAGATGTTGAAGTCCGGCGCCGGGCGGACGTCGCCCTTCTCGTATTCGAACGTACCGGTCATCGAATTAGCGATGACTTCGGCGTCGGCGCCGACATATTCGGGACGGGAGAGGATCTCGACGGCTTCCTGACGGTTCGCGCCATCATCGGCGTCGAGCCATTTGCCGGCGCGAATCAGCGCCTTCGTGACCGCGATCGCGGTCTGTGGGTTCTCCTCGACGAACTCGGCCGTCATGCCGAAGACCTTTTCCGGATTGTCCTTCCAGATGTCGTGGTCGGTAATGACCGGGACGCCGATCCCCTTGAAGACAGCCTGCTGGTTCCACGGCTCGCCGACGCAGTAGCCCTGGATCGTACCGGCTTCCATGGTCGCCGGCATCTGCGGCGGCGGGGTGACCGAGAGGAGGACATCGGCCTGGATCTGACCGGATGTGTCGGACGGTGAATAGAAGCCGGGGTTGAGGCCGCCCGCTGCAAGCCAGTAGCGCAGCTCGTAATTGTGTGTCGAGACCGGGAACACCATGCCCATGTTGAAGGGCTTGCCCTCAGACTTATAGCCGTCGACGACCGGCTTCAGCGCCGAAGCCGAGATCGGATGCTCCGGCTTGCCCTCCGCGTTCGTCGGAACGTTCTGCTTCATCTCGTCCCAGACCGCATTCGACACCGTGATTCCGTTGCCGTTGAGGTCCATGGAGAAAGGGGTGACGATGTGCGCTTGCGTACCGTAGCCGATGGTCGCCGCGAGCGGCTGGCCGGCCAGCATGTGCGCACCGTCGAGTTCGCCGGTGATAACCCGGTCGAGAAGAACCTTCCAGTTCGCCTGGGGCTCGAGCGTGACGTAGAGGCCTTCATCCTCGAAGAAGCCCTTTTCGCGGGCAATGGCGAGAGGAGCCATGTCGGTGAGCTTGATAAAGCCGAATTTCAATTCAGCCTTCTCCGGGAACACCATTTCGGCGATCGCCTTGGTGGATACGGTAGAGAGAACTGTAGCGCTCAGAAGGCCGAGCACGGTACGGCGGGTGGTCGATGAGAAAGATGCCATGCGGACAAAGCTTCCCTATTGCCGGAACGCAGTTCGAAATGCGCCCGGTGGACTGGATCCGTGAAACAAAAAAGGCTGCCCGACCAAACCGGTCGCGAACGATATCGATCGTTATTCCGCGAACACTCGATAAGGTCGGCAGCCTTGCCGAAGGACACCCGCCATTGGATGCCTGTGTCGATCGACCTCCAGGCCGACCCGTGAATGAAATCGTGTGGTCACAACTTCACTTGAGTTTCCTCATACGCACTTGGTTTTTGCAGCGCAACAGGTTTCTGCGAATTTTCTGTTCGAACGTCGCAAGTGCAATTTATTTGTGCATCGAGGCTTATTGCGGTGCAGCAATGTTGCTCACTTGCTCAACAAGTTCGACCGTCCATCGTCGAAGAGGCTGAAGCGAAGTGGTTCGAATGTTGCGGTGGGACCAGCGCTCGGAGCTTGATCAGCTGAGGTTGCTGTTCCGAAGACCGACGGCTGATAGACCTTTTCGACGATCGAAGCGGCGGTGGGATCGGCCCGACCATGCCCCCATCGCATCATCTGTCGATAGAGCCAGCGGGCATAGCCGGCGTCCGGTCGATTGCCCTGACAGGAGAAGCTCAAGAAGCTGCCTACGATCCGGCGCTCGCCCGGGGCAGTCTCAAGCTCGCCGGTGAGGCCTGGCATCAAATGCGTTTCGTCGACCGCGACATGGCGTGCCTCCGCCATCAGTTCCGCGAGAGCTGGACGATTTTCAAGCGCGTCGCACCATTGTCCGGCTTCCAGAAGGCACTTGATCAGCCGTTCGCAGACATCGCGGCGATCGTCCACGAAGGCCCTCGACGTCCCCAGGACTTTTTCGGGGCTGTTCGGTGCGATTTCAGCTTTGGTCGCGACTATCGCGCCGGCGCCATTCCGCACGGCAATGGTGTTCCACGGCTCACCCGCCGAGAAACCGTCGATCTGCCCGCTCGAAAGCGCTTCCGGCATCAGGGAAGGCGGCACCACGGTAATCTCGACATCGGTGTCCGGACGGATGCCGCACGCCGCCAACCAATAGCGCAGGTCGTAGTTGTGGCAGGAAAATCGATGCACAACTGCGAAGCGGATTTGGCGTCCCTTCCTCTCGCTGAGCCGCGCAACGGCAAAGCGAAGCGCAGCGCCGATCGCGGCGGGGGATTGATCGGTGGGTGCTTCATCTTTCAACGCTGCGGCGACCTCATTGCCAACCGTCACAGCGTTGCCGCCCGTGTTGAGGACCATCGGTGCGAAGGTCTCCGTGTTGAGCGGCCCGAGCGACAGGCTCATCGCAATCGGCAATGGGGCCGGCATCTGCGCACAGTCGAAATGTCCGACGCTCATCCGGTCTCGGACCGTTGCCCAGGATCGTTCCCGATGGAGCTTCAGGTCTAGGCCATAGCGTTCGGCAAAGCCCAGACGGACCGCGACGACTAGGCTCGCGCTGTCGAGCAGCGGGAGATATCCGGCGTGAACGACATCAAGCGGCATTCCTCAGAGATCTCCCAATAGGCTAGAGGCGCTGATCAGGGACCGCGCAACGTCTGCGATCCGCCGGTTCTCGTTCATCGCACTGCGCTGAAGAAGGCGGTAGGCTTCCGGTTCCGAAAGACCGCGCCTTCGCATCAAGATTCCCTTCGCCTTGTCGATGAGCTTGCGTTCGGCGAGCTGGGAGCGCGCCTGTTCCAACTCACAGTTCAACCGATGGACGGCGTTGAAGCGGGACACCGCCATATCAAGGATGGGTTTCACCCGCTCCTTTCTAAGTCCGTCGACGACATAGGCAGAAACGCCGGCCTCGACCGCTTCCCTGATTGCCGAAGAGTCGGAGCGGTCGACAAACATAGCGATCGGTTTCTTCACCGAGCGAGAGACCTGGAAGAAGTGTTCCAGCTGATCGCGATTGGGATTTTCCAGATCGACCACGATGACGTCAGGCTGCAGCGTCTCGATCCGGCGAACGAGGCCGACGAGCTCCGTAACCGTCGCAACCTTAGTATGACCGGCTTCGCGCAGACCCGCCTCGATAATCGCGGCGCGGACGGTATTCTCGTCGAAAACCAGTATGGAGAGTTCGGCGTCCATTGCCGCTATTGTGCGGAGCGGTATCGACTTTGCAATGCAATAGATTTCATCGCCAGGAGCAAATGGGAGGCAGCCCGCTCGCCGCGATCACTCTTTCGCGCGGAAACTCTGAGTAATTCGCTATCAACTTTCTCAGAGCTTGTTGGAAATGATTCGATGCGACTCTCTCTCTCGCGGATTTGGTGCCTAAATTTTAAGAGCAGACGTCAATCGAGGCGGTATCTCGTCCGGTCAACTCCGAAGGTGAGTAGCGGCAATTTCGAAAGAACCTTCAGCTGTTGCACTAAGCTGGACGACCGAAACGGACAGTTCGGTTTCTCAGAGTGAAGGCTCGATTGCTGCATCTCCGCTTACGGTCCAACATTACCGAGCGGCGGATTGCAGGGATACGCCCATATTGGTCTTTCCAGCCCTCTTGAGATCGTACCCGATTGGGGACAATCGAGTCTCTCTAATACCTCTGCGTGGTTGGGATACGCCATTATGGAATCGACTGACGTCTGATGAACATAGACTTTTTAGAGCGCAAAAATCAGTCAACATGGTCACCGGAGCGTGAAGAGAATAATGTTTGCTACCTGGCCGTCGATACTTGGTCAGTTTCCTCGGGCACCGACTGCACCCGCTTACTCGCTTGCGTCCGCTGATGGGAGCCACGATCTCTAACCGCGGTTGTGTTGAACTTGACGCCATCCCGAAATAAGAGGCGCCAAGGGCTTTGAAGGGCTCTCATGCAGTTCCGTCTCCACGCGAAGGAAAACTCATATGGTTGAGCGGCTGACTGTCGATTACAGCCTTCGCACGCAGGACGATCCGCGCAAGGTGGCTGAAACGATCGCCGGCGAACAGTCTTCCGGGACTTTTATCGCGACCCCTGGCGAAGACGCGGCATTGAAAGAGCGTGCTGCTGCGACTGTCGAAATACTGGAGGAATTTGAGGACGAAGGGTCTCCGGTGCTTCCTGGCTCATCTGGTGGGGATAGGGCGCGCTCGTTCGGCCTTAGGCTCTCCTGGCCGATGACCAATTTCGGCCCCTCGATCCCCAACCTCCTTGCGACTATCGCTGGCAATCTGTTCGAGCTGAAAGGGGTCGCCGGCCTCAAGATCCAAGACATTCATCTACCCGAGAGCTTTAAGACGGCTTACCTGGGCCCCGGCTTCGGCATTGAAGGAACACGGCGAGTGGCGGGCGTTTCCCGCGGTCCCATCGTCGGAACCATCATCAAGCCGTCGGTCGGGCTCGATCCCGATGAGACCGCAAGCCTCGTCGAGGCCCTCTGCGAGGGTGGGATCGATTTCATCAAGGACGACGAACTGCAGGCGGATGGCCCGCACTGTCCTTTCGACGAACGTTTGCGCGCCGTAATGGCCGTGATCGATCGGCATGCCGACAGGCTTGGTCGCAAGGTGATGTATGCCATCAATCTCACCGGCGAGATCGACGAAATGCTGCGCCGGCACGATCTCGTCGCTGAGACCGGCGGAACTTGCGTCATGGTCAGCCTCAATTCGGTCGGCCCGACCGGGTTGACCGCGCTTCGGCGCCACTCGTCTTTGCCGATCCACGCCCATCGCAACGGCTGGGGCTATCTCGGCCGCTCGCCCGACAACGGCTGGTCCTACAGGGCTTGGCACAAGATCTGGCGGCTGGCCGGGGCCGACCACATGCATGTGAACGGCATCGCCAACAAGTTCTGGGAGCCCGACGACAGCGTCATCGAATCGGCCAAGGCCTGTCTCGATCCGCTGTTCGCCGACCGGCCGGACCGCGTCATGCCGGTCTTTTCCTCCGGTCAGACCGTGATGACCGCCCATCCGACGTTCGAGCGCCTGGGCGCGGACGACCTCATATTCACCGCCGGCGGCGGCATCGTCGCCCATCCGCAGGGGGTCGCGGCCGGGGTTCGCTCCCTGCGCGAGGCGTGGGAAGCCGCCGTCGCCGGGGTCCCACTCGAGGAGGCTGCCAAGAACAGCGCGGCGCTCTCGAAGGCCATCGAGACCTACAGCTGATCGGCGCTTCTCCGTTTCCTCGTCATCAGTCTGGCCATTCCACGTCAAACGTCTTCACAATCTTTTGGACGTCGCTGCTAGTTAGCCTTCGTGGGTTGAGCCCGCGCGTCAGCAATGCGAGCTTTGCGCCGGCTTCCAACTCCTCGATCGCATTGACGGCAGCTCGCAGATCCTTGCCCGAGACCACCGGACCGTGATTGGCGAGCATCACGGCCGATCGCTTGCCGGCCAGTCCGCGGATCGCATCGCCGATAGAGGGATCGCCCGGAACGAAGAAGGGCAGAAGCTTAACCTTGCCGAGAAGCATGATCGGATAGGGCGTAAGCGGTGGAAGGAAGTTGTTCTCGTCCGCGTCCGGCATCATTGAAAGAGCGACGGAGTGGCTCGAATGAAGGTGGACCACGGCGCCGGAGCCGTGCCGGGTGTCGTAGAATGCGCGATGAAGCGGAAGTTCCTTGGTCGGCTTGTCGCCCGAGATCTGGTTGCCGTTCGCATCGAAGATCGCGAGGTTCGCAGGATCGAGGTCGCGAAATGACGAGCCCGTCGGTGTGACGATCAGGCCGCCAGTGCCCGTGCGCGCCGAGATGTTTCCGGTCGATCCATGCGTCAGTCCCCTAGCATGGAGGGAGTGTGCAAAGATGCAGATCGATTCACGCAGCGAAGCGTCTGTGCTCATTGTCTAATATCGTCCTTTAGTGGCAGCGATCGGCGCAGCCGACGAGGAAACTGGCTCGGATGGCGGTGACAATCCGCTCGGTTGGCTCGGATCGGCGCTGCGATATCGCTTGGTCGAAGAGCCGTAGCGGCTCTCAGTGCAACGGCTCGTTCAGGTCGTTCGGCTCGCGCGGTGGATATATGCTGGCCAGCTGAAGAAGGTGTTCGGACATTTCCTGACCGGCCGCGGCCGGATCTCGGGCCTTTATCGCGGCAAAGATCTTCTCGTGGGCCTCGAAAGCACGCTGGGTCTGCCCGGGAACCTTGAGACTGGTCGACCGGACCTCCTCTAGCCATTCGGCTGCTGCTTGATAGAAGCTCACGAGGATCGGATTTCCGGTGATGTCGGCGATCACGCGATGGAACTCGATATCGGTCCTGCCGAACTCTGCAACGTCGCCCCGCGCCGCACTGTTGCGCTCTAGAACATCCTGAAGTGCTCGGATCGACTTTTCGTCGGCGAGTTGGGCAGCCTTGCGGGCGGTCCCCACCTCGACGATCTCGCGCACGTCCATGAAGGCGTCGAGACCTTTCGGATCCACCAAATACAGTTTCGCCATGTCGGAGAGGCGGTCGAGGACGAAACCGGGCTTGGGTCCAGCAACCCGTGCGCGCATCCCTTGCCGTGTGAGGATCAACCCTCGGCTTTCCAACGCGGCCACGCCCTCGCGCACCGTCAACCGAGAGATCCCGAATTCCTCCATCAGTTCG
Source organism: Fulvimarina pelagi HTCC2506 (assembly GCF_000153705.1). Classification (GTDB taxonomy): domain Bacteria; phylum Pseudomonadota; class Alphaproteobacteria; order Rhizobiales; family Rhizobiaceae; genus Fulvimarina; species Fulvimarina pelagi. The sequence continues at coordinate 2,795,524 of NZ_DS022272.1, read as the reverse complement.
CGTTCGGAAGGAAGTTCGTCGCCGATCGCGTAGACGCCCTCGCGAATGTCGTTGGAAATTAGCTCGACCATCTCCTCGTGCATGCGCCGCCGTTTGATCGGCCGTCGCGAACGACCGGTAATCTCTGACATCGACACTCCAGTGACTGTTCCTAACCGATGCGCCCAGTCTTGACATGGGTCGCTCTGAGACTGCAAGAATCAACTTGCCATCTTATCAGATATCTGACAAGCAGGCTCGAATAGCATGCCGGAGGAGGCGTGTAATTCCATGGGAGGACCCGAAACGATGAACCACAGCAAAATTGCCGCGCTCGCTTTCACAGCGTCTGTGATCGCATTTCCCGCTTCCGCCGAGGACATCGCGATCGCGCTCCACGTTGAGCCGACCCACGAGATGTTCCAGGTTGGCGAGCGCCTGAAGCAGCTGATCGAAGAGCGCTCCAACGGCGAGCATACCGTGACGCTTCTCGGAACCGAGGTTGGCGGTGAACGCGACCATCTTGAGGGGGCAAGCTTCGGCGAGTACCAGATCGCTCTCGGCGGCTCGATGCCGATGAGCCTCTATGCACCGCAATATGCCGCTGCCGACCTGCCCTTCACCTTTGATTCGAGCGACGAAGCCCGTCAGGTCTACGAAGGCGACACGGGCGAGGAACTGCGCCAGGCGGTGATCGCGACGGGCAATCTCCGTCTCGTCGGCCTCTCCGTGCGCAATCCGAGAAATCTGACCTCGAAGGAGCGGGTCGAGTCACCCGACGACATCCAGGGCGTTCGCATGCGCGTTCCGGAAATTGCACCATGGGTGCAGATCTGGACCGAGATCGGTGCCTTGCCGTCCCCGATCGCCTGGCCAGAGGTCTATACCTCGCTCCAGACCGGCGTCATCGACATGCAGGAAAACCCAGTCGACTACATCCATTCGGGGAAGCTTTTCGAAGTTCAGAGCTACGTTAACAAGACCGAACACGTGCACTCGTTCTTTCACTGGTTGATGAATGAGGACTTTTATCAAGGCCTTTCGGAAGAAGATCGCGAGTTGGTCCAGACCGCCATCGACGAAGCGGTCGCATACGGTGACGAACTCGTCACCGGCAACGAATCCAAGCTCTACGGAGAGCTTCAGGCCGAGGGTATGGAGATTGTCGAGCCGAATGTGGAAGCCTTCCGGGCGAAGGCCGAACCGGCGGTCAAGAAGATCGCCGAAGGCTTCGCGCCGAGTATCCGCGACTACGTGATGTCTCAGTTCGACTAGAACGCGACCGGGGGTTGAGAACACACCGGGCAGTCGCGCCGTCGGAAGACGTCTGGCGCGACTGCCTTTCAATCCATCGCGGCGAGGGAGGAAGCGTCGTGGTTAGCAAGCAAGAGGGACGCGATGACGGTCCGTCCGGGCTCCTCCGCGCGGTCCATGTATTCTGGTCAACACTCGACGTTCTCGTCGTCGCAATGTTCATCGGCATGCTCGTCGTCATGTTCGTCCAGGTCGCGTCGCGCTATGCGCTTGGGATTGGCGTGCCATGGACGGACGAAACGTCTCGCTTTCTCTTCATCGGCGAGATCTTCTTCGGCGCCGCGATCGCCCAGCGATACGGTGCGCAGATCCGGATTACCGTCCTTCTCGACGTTCTGCCGGACCGTGCGCGCCTAGCCCTGGAAACTCTGGCCGATATCCTAATGGCGGTCATTGCGCTTCTCGTCGCATACGGCGCCGTAGGCATGGCGCAGCGCACGAGTTCCGTCACAGCAAGCACACTGCCGATCTCGTTCTCCTATCTCTATTACGTGCAGGCGACCGGCCTCGTCCTGCTCGTTCTCCTCGTGCTGCGCGACATTGGCGCGCGCATCGCTGGCAAGCGCGGCTCGGAGGCCCGGTCATGACGATCTTCCTCGTGCTTTTCGGCGCCCTCCTACTTCTCCTTTTCATCGGCGTTCCCGTCGGCTTTGCGATGATCGGCGCGTCCATATGCGTCCTCGCCCTCAACCGGGGCTTCGACGTAGTGCCCTACGAGATGGTCGCCCAGCGCACGCTCTACGGCGTCAACAGTTTCACCCTTCTCGCCATCCCCGCCTTCCTGCTGATCGGTCGGCTGATGAACGAGTCCGGAATCTCCGATCGGGTCTTCAACATCGCGCGATCGGCGGTGGGCCACCTGCGCGGCGGCCTCGGCCACGTCAACGTCCTCTCCAGTTTTATCTTCGCAGGCATGTCGGGATCGGCCGTTGCCGATGCCGGTGGGCTTGGACCGGTCCAGATCCGCGCCATGGAACGCGACGGTTACGACCGGGGCTTCAGTGCCGCGGTGACGGCGAGTTCGGCGACGATCGGTCCGATCATCCCGCCCTCGATCCCGGCCGTCATCTACGGTGCGCTCGCCAATGTTTCGATTGCGGCTGTGTTTCTTGGATCGATTATTCCAGGCATCCTTATGGGTTTGATGATGATGGGGCTCGTCGCCTTCATCTCGCACCGCCGCGGCTATCCGGTTGCCACACGCGCTTCGTTCTCCGATTTCGCACGAGCGATGGTGGCCGGCTTCCTGCCCATTCTGACACCCATGATCATCATCTTTGGTATCCTCTCCGGCATCTTCACGCCGACGGAGGCGTCCGCCGTTGCTGTTGTCTACTGCGCGTTCATCGCTGCTCTGGTCTATCGCACTCTGACCCTTTCAAGCTTCTGGCGCATCTGCAGGGAGACGGCAGTCGACACCGCGGCGCTCCTGGTCATCATCGCCGGTTCCGCCCTCTATGCCTGGGTGCTTGCCCGCTATCAGGTGACCTCGCAGATTATCGATTTTCTTTCGGCTAACATCGAGAGCGTCGTCGTTCTTCTGATAGTCCTCAACCTATTCATCCTGCTGATCGGTTGCTTCATAGATTCCGTTCCTGCGCTCTTTCTGCTGACGCCGATCGTCGTGCCGCTCATCCAGACCTACGGAATTGACCCGATCCATTTCGGCGTCGTGATGATCCTCAACCTGATGATCGGTCTCATCACCCCGCCAGTAGGAACCGTGCTGTTCACCGTCCAGAAGGTGGCGGACGTAAGGTTCGGGATGCTCATCCGGGAAATCTTGCCTTTCTACATCCCTCTATTCGGCACGCTGATCCTGATCACCTTCATCCCCTGGCTGGTGACTTTCGTGCCGAGTGTGCTGCTGCGCTAGGCGCCCCTTACGGCCAAGATCAAAGGAAATTGAATGTCCATCGCAATCTTCGGCGGCCTCGGCCACGTCGGATCCTGGGTCGCGCACGATCTCGCAGCACGCGGCGAGGATGTCGTCATATTCGATGCTGGGTCTGGCGACTACGCCGCCCTCGGTCTCGACCATCTGGTGGCGGTTTCCGACAGGCTCGCATTCGAGCCGGTCGACGTGCTCGACGTCCACACGCTGTTCGAGAGGATAAGGGCGCACCACGGCCGAATCGAAGCGATCGTCTGGGGCGTCGCCGTGATCGCCGGACCGACATTCGCCCAGCGCCCGTTCCGCAACATTCAGATCAACACCGTCGGCATGCTCAACGCGCTCGAGGCCGCGCGTATCTTTGAAATCGGGACATTCGTGAATCTGAGTTCCGGAGCGGTCTACGGCGATCTGCCCGGCGGCCAGACCGAGGATCTGCCAGCGAAGGCGACCGACCTATACGGCGCGACCAAGGTCGCCAACGAGGCGCTCGCGCTACAATACGGCGAGACCTACGGGATCGATGTGCGTAATGCGCGTCTCTACTTCGTCTACGGTCCCGGTCGCATGCCCTCGCGCATGCACCCACTCTACAGGGCGATGTTCGGTGCCCTGGAGGGCCTGAGGGATGTCGCCTCTCCGTCCGGCGGCGACCAGGCTCTCGACTGGACGCATGTGCGGGATACGGCCAAGGGAATCGTCGCCCTCCTCGATGCGCGAAACGTCTCCGGCGAAGCGTTCAACATTTCTTCCGGCGTCGCGGTCAACCACCGTAACATCATGCAGGCCGCGGAGCGGATCGCTGGAGGTGATCACGGCATGTCGATTGGCCCCGGCTCCTATTTCTTGCGAGGCGCACCGCTCGACATCTCGAAGGCCAAGCAGCTCCTGAATTTCACGCCGCGCTTCACGGAAATCGAGGAAGGCCTGCGCGACTATGCCGACTGGATCAATAAACAGCGGTAGACAAGCCCGGCCATGGCCGCCTGAGCCTCTCAAGATACAACGGCAATCGGACCCGAATTCATGACCCGTGCTCTTCCGAAGGGCGTTCTTCTCGCCTTCTATGGTGACGACTTCACCGGTTCGACAGACGCAATGGAGGTAACGGCTCTCGCCGGACTGAAGACCGTCCTCTTCACCGCGACGCCGGATGATGCGGCCTTGGAACGGTTCAAGGACTATCCGGTCGTCGGCATCGCTGGGACGGCTCGCTCCAAGAGTCCCGACTGGATGGAGACACATCTGCCGGCGGTGTTCGAGCGTCTGACGGCTCTCCAGCCCCGCCTCATCCAATACAAGGTCTGCTCGACCTTCGATTCCTCGCCCCAAACAGGCTCGATCGGCAAGGCGATCGATATTGGCTGCAAGGTGTGCGATGCGACCTGGGCTCCCTCGATCGTCGGCGCACCTCACCTTGGGCGCTGGCAGGTCTTCGGCAATCTGTTCGCCGCGACCGGCGGCGAGCATTTCCGGATCGATCGCCATCCGACGATGTCGCGTCATCCGGTCACCCCGATGAAGGAGGGCGACCTCACGCGGCACCTCGCCGAACAGACCGAACGGCCCATCGTCTCGATCGACGTTGCAACGATGGCGTCCGGAAACGCGGATGCGGCAGCCGACAAGGCCTTGTCCGCAGGAGCGGTCGCCTTCCTTGATGTTCTCCACGACGCCTCGCAGGAGGAAGCTGGCCGGCTCGTCTGGCAGCGCGCGAACGGTAAAATCTTCAGCGCCTCGTCTTCCGGCTTGCAATACGCGCTCGTCGCCCACTGGCGCGCCGACGGTCTTCTTCCAAGGTCTGCGCCGGCGTTCCCGCCCGTTGCGTCGGTCAAGAAGCTGCTTGTTCTTTCGGGAAGCTGCTCGGTCGTGACCGCTCAGCAGATCGAAAAAGCGGAAGAGGCAGGGTTCGCCTCGATCCGGCTCGACGTCATGGCGGTCGCAAATGCGGCTCACGCTCCCGGCGAGATTGACCGAGTCGCGGCGGCGGTGAGAACCGCGTTCGAAGACCATGAAGGTGTCCTCGTCTACGCGGCCCGCACTGTCGATGATCCGGCCTTTGCGGACTTGCAGAAAGAATACGGTGCCGATCGGGCTACCTTTACTAAGGCGCAGGACGACATCGGATTGGCACTTGGGCATCTCGCCGCAGACCTCGTTCCCCGACTGGAGCTGCGTCGTATCGTCGTCGCCGGTGGAGACACCGCGGGCCGGGTTCTGGAAACCATTCCTGTGACGGCCCTTGAGGTGGCCCACCCGCTCGGCAAGGGTGCCCCGATCTGCCGTTGCCATGGCTACGATCCGGCTTTTGACGGGCTCCAAGTGGTCCTAAAGGGCGGGCAACTAGGTGGCCCGGATCTCTTCGTAGAAGCCCTGAAGGGAAACTGAAACGAGCTGGCCAAAAGCCACAAGACTCCAAGTTTCCCGGTTAAGACACGCAGACTCTCCGTGCCGAGTTTCTCGTTTTGCTTCTCACGATCCAATCGGCGCACTGCGTCGGCCTTTCTCACCGAATGCTCGCGATAGGCCTACCGGCCGATCGATAGAACCCGGCAGATCGGCGCGACCTTTCAGACGCCTCGATGGTTTTCGATCAAGGCCTTGATGTCTTTCGTCGGCGGTAGAGCTGCGCCTGGACAAAATATGCGCTCGCTTCACGACGAATTTCATTGGTTTGGTTTAGCTTTTGTTTCTCCCGTCGGGTCTTCGCCAGTTCCTACTTCTCTTCACTCGTCGGCCCACCACAGAGGCGATCATCGCGTTTGGCGTGGCGAACCCAGTTGCGATTTGTCTCGCCCGAGAAACCGATCGTCGACGCAATCCACTAGATCGCCTCCCACTGCCAAGGCATGCTCTCTGCAAAGATCCAAAACCATCCGAACCGTGCGTTCGCGGACTTCGGCGCGATAGGAGGCCGCACGCCATCGCGCCTGTCGTCCGGCGTGTTACGGCGAATGATCTGTATCGGGTCTGACGAGCTCGACCAGTGGCTTGGACCAGACTGGGAATTCAAATAGGTGGCGTTTCGCAGACGCTATCGCGTCGATTGCCGGCGAAGAGCGGCCATCTACCATAGACTGGATTCGACGCTTTCTTCTCGAAATTCGTTTGCTTACTATAGGTAACTCTTTTAGAAAAATGATGAACGGATAGTATGATTCGGCGTATCTATTCGAAAAAGCGGTGCTTTTCCTGCTGTCTATAGATAATTCTTCATCGTTGAATGAAAAATTGAGGAATGGAGGAATCAATGAAAAACATCACGAAAACGATGCTCGCAGCTACTCTCGCGATCGGGGTGAGTGCCACGGCCCACGCGGCCGGCGCCGACGACGTTGAAGCTGCCTATCAGCAGTGGAACGAAGCGTTCAACAGCGGGGATGCAGCCGCGGTGGCCGCTTCGTATACGGATGACGCGATCTTCCTTCCTCCGACCCACGACGTCGTAGAAGGGCCCGAGGGCGTCCAATCCTTCTTCGACGGCTTGTTTCAGAATGGCGTGACGGACCACCAACTGGAAGTCATCAACGTCATGGAAGACGGCGACGAGATCGTGGCAGCTTCCCGATGGAGCGCAAAGGGCGGAGATGGTTCAGATATTGGCGGAATCGCGACCCACGTATTCGAAAGACAGGACGATGGAAGCTTGAAGCTCAAACTACATACGTTCAACTGACATTTAGATCCCGCACCGTGTGACGCCCTCGATAGCCGCCGCACGGTGCGGCCCGCACACGACCAAACTCGATAGTTATTGAGCCGTCTGGCGCGGGTAATGCTCTTGGGCATGGCTGGACTGCGATCGAGTAGAATGTTGCGGGTTTGGCTGACCAGGGCAGTGCGATGGTTGACCATTCGCTGGCGGGCGCGGTGAAGGGCTTGAACGGTCTGCCGCTCGACGGTTTTCTCTGGCACCCGCGGGATATGAAGTTGCCGGGCGGCGGTGCAGGTCGCCTCGGCAACGTGGCTGTCGTTCTGCTTTCGCCGGACCGAGGGCATCTGCACTGCGGACTGATGATCTCCACCCGATGTCCGTTTGCTTCGAACTTGCAAGCGCCGGTGCAGGCTTCGGCGACGATTGTGCAGGCTTGGGTCTGCACCACCACTTCGATGATCTGATTGCGCACCACGCACCGCTTCAGGACGACACGGCCGACTGCATTGACGCCATGAAGTTTGAAAAATGGTCTCCGCGAGGTTGCCGAGTACATCGAGGGGCATGCCATGTCTCCTTCCAGTTGGCAGAGCCGTAGTTTGTGGCCCAGAAGGGAGTGCCGTCCATGCGATCGGCTGACGCAAAGAGTATGTCAGGCTCAAAACCGACCAGGTGAAGCGGTCAAGAGAGCTTGAGTAAGAAAACGGGCGGCTTCGGGAAGCCATGTTGGCCGTGACACTTGAGAAGCCGATCCAGCGGGAGGCTGCCTCAGTTAAATAATGAGCCCCGTCCGCCGCCGGGCCTGTGTCGACCATGCCAGACGGAGGTTCTCCGTCTCGGGGCGCTTCATTGCTTGCGTAGCTACAGTTTTGCCTGCCGTCCACGAGCGACGTGGTTTTTCAAGAATCTGGGGTAAAGTTGCGAAGTCCGGCCGCGAGAACCGTCCAACATCGTTCGAGATTTTTGGTTTCCCTGCAGCGCAACTGCGGCTCTTTGATCGGGCGATGAATTTTCCCTGTTACCGGATAGGGGAATTTTGGTGACCAGCCCTGCGATGAAGGGCTTGCGTTCGTCCCAATCTACGCTCGAATCTATGAAAGCGCACCCATTTCCCTGTTATTCCTTTGCAAACAGGGAAGCTGCTGAGAGACCAGTTCGCGGCTGACTGCCAGCACCGCCACTTAGTCTTCGTAGTTGTATATATCGGTGGTCCGGCTCGAACCTGGCTGCTGGCTCGGCGGTTCGCTCCCGGTCAAAAGAAGCCTCATCGGTGTCATACATCCCGGCATGTCGATCACGACAGTCTGGATCGACGTTTCGAATAGCAGGACCCGGCTTAAGGGCACCGCTGTAGCCGCAAGGCCTTCCTGGCAAGCCAAGTTGTTTACGCATTCGCGGTCGTGCGCGAAGCGCATTCTTGTGCGGTCGGTCCTTCGGATGGGTGAGACGGGGAATCCGAGCGATCGAACGAAAAAGGCCGCGCCTCGGGGTCAGTCCAGATCTTAGAAAGCGCTCGGCTCCGACGCTTCAGGCATCTGCCGAAACCTGGCGTTTTCATCCGCGCGATGGTTTCATTCAGAGGATAGCGATTCGGTGCCCCTGAACGACGGTCGGGAGACGGCCCCCATGAGCAGGGCGCAGACGGAAACAGTGGTGGGAGGGTTCGATGTGTTGCCTGACGGAAGACCAGATGAACGGTCTGATGAAGGCGGATCGTTCGTTGACAAGGCGCCGCTTTCTCTGCGTCGCAGGCCCCTTCGTTGCGCTGCCTTGGTTTCCGGGGACGGCTCTAGCCGAGACCGCTTCTGAAATTTCGGCGATCCCGCTCGATGTCTCGGAGATCGCTGAAGGCGTCTTCGTTCATCACGGTGTCGTCGATCTGATGCGTGCATCCAACGAGGGCGGGATCGCCAATATCGGCTTCATCGTCGGAGACGATGCCGTGGCGGTGATCGATAGCGGCGGCAGCGTCACGGAAGCTCGCCAGATGATCGCGGCGATCCGTCAGCGAACCGACAATCCAATTCGTTTCGTCGTCAACACCCACATGCACCCCGATCATATCTTCGGCAATGCGGCCTACGTGGATGGCACCGCTACGTTTGTCGGTCACATCAATCTTCCCAATGCACTTGCGGCTCGAAGAGAAAGCTATCTGCGCGCGAACCTCGAACTCATGGGGGCCGAGTTCATGGCTGAGGTTTCGATCATCGCCCCTACGATGACGGTAGCCGATGAAGCGACACTCGATCTCGGAAACCGGCAGCTGTCGCTGCGCGCCTGGCCGACTGCGCACACCAACAACGATCTCACTCTGTTCGACGAGAAGACCAGAACGCTTTTCACAGGAGATCTGGTATTCCAAGACCATTGCCCATCGCTCGACGGCAGCATTCTCGGCTGGAGGGATATCTTGACGAATCTAACGGCCACAGGGGCCGATCGCGCCGTACCCGGACACGGTCCGAGCGACATCGCCTGGCCTTCGGGCGCTGAGCCGCAAATTCGCTATCTCGACGTCTTGACCAGCGATATTCGTCAGATGATCGAGGATGGCGTGCCGCTCGCCGAGGCCAGCACAGCCGCCGGGCAGTCCGAGAAAGATGAATGGCAGCTCTTTGACGAATTCAATGTCCGGAACGCAACTGCAGCCTATGCCGAGCTGGAGTGGGAATGAACTTTTCGATCGGGTTGGCGAGTACGACTTGGTCAAAAAAACTTCCGCTTGGCATCAGGCTAGCAACGAACCGGTTGGTGATCGGCATGCGGCTTTGTCGCGATCGCAGGCCTTCCATTCGAACATCTTTGGTGGCCATTCAGGTCGAATAGGCTGATCACGTTCCCGAGGCACGTCCGTGCCAGGTCAACGCCGGACGAGAATCTCCGGCCAGATGCATTTCGCCTCGTCCGGCGCGGATGGACACATTGCGAGACGCCCAGCTCTCAGCGACCTTTGTCGATCGTGATCAGCCGGCAAGGCCGATCTCGACCGCCGCGATCGCGAGCGTCAGGAGGACGAGCGTTTCCGTCACCACCATCGCCACATGCCGCCAGCCGAGCTGCAGCATATCCTTCATGTTCGTGCGCACACCCAGCGCGGAAATGGCAATCACGAGGAACCAGCCGGACAGATCCACCGCGACACCTGCGACGACCGTGGGGAGAAGACCGAGGCTGTTGATGCCGGTCAGTACCGCGAAGCCGATCACGAAGGCCGGCAGGCGAACCGATTTCGTATCGCCGCTCCTCTGGCCGGCCAGCGCCAGCACGATGATGACGAGGACCACCGGCAGCATCGTGACCCTCAAGAGCTTGATGATGGTTGCCACGTCGCCGACTTCGGTCGAGATCGAATAGCCCGCGCCGACCACCTGGGCGACGTCGTGGATCGTCGCGCCGACGAGGAAGCCGCTCTGGTTTTCCGTCAGACCGAGAAGCGTGAAGAGGATCGGGTAGAGGATCATCGCGATCGTCGAGAGCGTGGTGACCGAGACGACCGTGAAGAGAAGGTTTCGCTCGGTCTTCTCGTTGTGCGGAATGACCGAGGCGATGGCGAGGGCGGCCGACGCGCCGCAGATCGCGACCGAGCCGCCTGTGAGGAGCGAAAAGCGCCACTGCTTGTTGTAGAGCCGCCCGCAGACGAAGCCGGTCGCGATCGTCAGGCCGATGAGACCGATGACTGTGGCGAAGGTTGAGATTCCGAGTGAAGCGATGTCACCCGTCGTGATGCGTGCGCCGAGAAGAACGATGCCGGCCCTCAGAAGTGTCTTGGACGAAAATTCGAGCCCGGATTTGAAACGGTCGTCGGTCGCGAGGAAATTGAAGGCCATGCCGATGAGAAGAGCAAACAGCATGACCGGCGCGTTGTAATGATCGGCGACGAACCGCGCGGCCGCCGCTACCACAAGAGCGAGGAGAATACCGGGAAAGAGCGGCCAGTATCTGTCCTTGAGAACGGATGGCGTCAGTGCCGACATGCTCGGGCCTCGTTGATCGCTCTGAGTGTGGGTCCGGCTGTCCGTTCGGCGATGTCGATGATTTGCTTAGCGGCTGTCACAGATCGGCCCGGTAGTGAAATTCGTCGGTCAGGCAGGTCGAGACCCGGTGCTCGATCGGCGTATCGTCGAGCGCCATCGCGACCCGTTCGATGGTGAGGACCGGATGACCCTCCGGACAGCGAAGATGTTCGGCGGTTTCCGCATCGGCGCTCGCGGCCTTCAGCTTTTCCTCGGCCTTGCCGATGGTGATGCCGAATCGTTCCGAATAAAGCGCGTAGACATTGTTCGGGATCTCGGTCATCTCGCCCAGCCCCGGAAACCGCGAGACCGGCAGGGTGATCCGCTCGAAGATGACCGGCTTCTCGCCCAGCCGGCGGACCCGGTCGATCCACCAGACGTCCGCATTGTCCGCCAGGCGGAGCTTGCGCACGAGGTTCTTCTCTGCCGCCGCCCTCCCTCGGGCGATGACCGCGCTCTGCGGAAAAAGGCGCTCGCCCTCGTCGGCGACGAGCCGGAAGAACTTGAAGAGGATACGCCCCTCTTCGGGCAGGGCGACGAAGGTGCCGCGCCCCTGCCGCCTGATCAGGAGATGCTCGGCCGTCATGGCGTCGAGCGCCTTGCGCACAGTGCCCTGGCTGACGCCGAGCTCCCGCGCGATCTGGAATTCGCTCGGCAGCATCATGCCTGGCGTCCATGAGCCGGAGATAAGCCGCTTCACCAGCATGTCGCGCACCTGGGCGTAGAGCGGCCGGAAGGCCGGCGTATCCGAGATCATCTCGCTCATGCGTCCCGCTCGTCTCCGTATGCGGTCATCGAGGCTCGGGCGCCCCAAGTCGACCTTGTCAGTCTTGACAGGTCTCCGAAATCATATTTTATGTCTTATACAAGACTTGAGGAAATCGCAAAGGGCGATCTCGAAAAGATCAACCTTCGCCTCAATCCTAAAATTTCCCTATGGGGTCTGACGATCCCGAAACCCGGTGAAGAGGCCCCGATGAGCAAAAATCCGCAGCTGCTGGTCCATGACCACAAAGACAATGTCGGCGTCGTCGTTGTCGAAGACCTGAAGGCGGGAACGGACATGCTTTGCGTCGTCACGCACGACAATTCGTCGTTCCAGCTGACGGCGAACGACGACGTTCCGATCGGCCACAAGATCGCGCTCAGCGACCTCTCGGCGGGCGACACGGCGGTGAAATACGGTGAGGACATCGGCCGCTTCAAGGCTGACGTGAAGAAGGGCTGCCACGTCCACGTCCACAACTTGAAGACCAACCGCTGGTGATTATCGGGCCGCTCCCGCGCCGAACGGCGTGATGAGCTTGGATCGTCGAACGCCTTAGACCGAATTTTCCCGAAAGAGACCCGTCATGCCGATCAATACGAACCGCAAATTCCAGGGCTATCGCCGCGAGAACGGACGCGTCGGCGTCCGCAACCATGTCGTCATTCTGCCTGTCGACGACATCTCGAACGCCTGCTGCGAGGCCGTCGCCAACAACATCAAGGGCACGCTTGCTCTGCCGCACGCCTATGGCCGCCTCCAGTTCGGCGCCGATCTCGACCTTCATTTCCGCACGATGATCGGCACCGGCGCCAATCCGAACGTCGCGGCCTGCATCGTGGTCGGTATCGAGCCCGGCTGGACCCAGAAGATCGCCGATGGCATCGCCGAAACCGGCAAGCCGGTCGCCGCTTTCTCGATCGAGCAGAACGGCGACCTGAAGACGATCATGGACGTCTCGCGCAAGGCGAAGGAGTTCGTCCAATGGGCGACCGAACTCCAGCGCTCAGAATGCGACGTCTCCGAGCTTTGGGTCTCGACCAAGTGCGGCGAGAGCGACACGACGACGGGCCTCGGCTCCTGCCCGACGGTCGGCAACATGTACGACAAGCTGATTCCGGAGGGCATCTACGGCGTCTTCGGCGAAACATCCGAGATCACCGGCGCTGAGCACATCTGCAAGACGCGCGCGGTCGACGAAGAGGTCGGCGAGCGCTGGTACAAGATGTGGAAGGCCTATCAGGACGACGTCATCTTCGCCCACGCGACGAACGATCTCTCCGAGAGCCAGCCCACCAAGGGCAATATCGAGGGCGGCCTGTCGACCATCGAGGAGAAGGCGCTCGGCAATCTCGAGAAGATCGGCCGCGAGTGCAAATATATCGATATCCTCGACCCCGCCGAAGCGCCGCAGAAGGGCAATGGCCTCTACTTCATGGACACGTCCTCGGCGGCCGCCGAATGCGTGACCCTGATGGCGGCGGCGGGCTACGTCATCCACACCTTCCCGACGGGTCAGGGCAACGTTATCGGCAACCCGATCGTGCCGGTGATCAAGATCACCGCCAATCCGCGCACGGTGCGGACGATGTCCGAGCATGTGGACGTCGACGTCTCCGGCATCCTGAGGCGCGACATGACCATTGATCAGGCGGGCGACTCACTGATCGAGAACATCATGCGCACCGCAAACGGGCGCATGACGGCAGCGGAAGCCCTCGGCCACCGCGAGTTTGTGATGACGAAGCTCTACCGCAGCGCCTGATCGCGCTTGCCTTGAAGCATGATAAGCCGGCCGCAAAACACGTGGCCGGCTTTGCCGTGTAAAACGCTGACGAGGAATGCCATGCCCGAGGTCGTGATCTCTGAATTCATGGACGAAGCGGCGGTCGACGCGCTCCGCGCCCGGCACGAGACGCTCTACGATCCGGACCTCGTGGACCGCATCGAGGATCTTAAGGCGGCCTTGAAGGGGGCGAAAGCCCTTGTCGTGCGCAACCGCACGAAGGTGACGGCCGAGATCCTGAAAGCCAGCTCCGATCTTCAGTGCGTCGGCCGGCTCGGCGTCGGTCTCGACAACATCGATCTCAAAGCCTGCGAAGCGGCCGGTGTCACGGTCTATCCGGCAACAGGCGCGAACGACGTGGCGGTCGCAGAATATGTCGTCTCCTCCGCGCTCTCGCTCCTGCGCGGTGCCTATCACCGCAGCGCGGACGTCGCGGCTGGCCGATGGCCGCGCCAGCAGATGATCGGCCGCGAGGCGATGGACAAGCGCCTCGGCCTCGTCGGCTTCGGCGGAATCGCACGGCAGGTCGCGGCGCGGGGACGGGTCATCGGCTTCGAGATCGCGGCCCATGATCCGTTCCTGCCCGAGGCCGACGCGGCATGGCAGAATGCCACGCGCCTCGATCTCGGCGCACTTCTCGAAACCTCGGACGTCATCAGCCTGCACGTGCCGCTGACCGAGGGCACGCGCCATCTCATCGACGGACGGGCGATCGCCGGTATGAAACCCGGCGCGATCCTCATCAACACGGCGCGCGGTGGAGTGGTCGACGAGCCCGCGCTGACCGAAGCGCTTCGCGCCGGCAAACTCGGCGGCGCGGCGCTCGACGTCTTCGAGACAGAGCCGCTCACCGCCGAAGCCGGTCGTATCTTCGACGGTATCGCCAATCTCATCCTCACGCCGCACATTGCCGGCGTCACCGAGGAGGCGAATGTCCGCGTCTCCGCGCTCACCGCCGAGAACGTTCTCAATCATCTCGCGAAAGGCCGGCCATGACCACGACCCTCTCGATCGACGACACGATCCGCCTGGTCTCGGACGCCTTCCAGCGCGCGGATGTCGGACCGGCGCAGGCGGCATCCGTCGCCCATGCCCTCGTCATGGCCGAAGCCTCCGGCCAGGGCGGGCATGGCCTGCGCCGTGTTCCCGCCTACAGCGCGCAGGCACGGGTGAAGAAGGTGAACGGGCACGCACTGCCTGAAATCGAGATGAGCCGGGCCGCGACCATGCGCGTCGATGCCGCCGAAGGCTTCGCCTATCCAGCCTTCGACCTCGCCATCGAGCGTGCGTCTGAGATCATTCCCGAGACTGGCGTCCTCGCGATCGGCATCCGCAACTCGCACCATGCCGGCGTTCTCGGCCTTGCCGTTGAGCGCTTCGCCGAGAAGGGCCTCGTCGCGCTGATGATGGCGAACGCGCCGAGCGCCATGGCGGCCTGGGGCGGTACGAAGGGTGTCTTCGGCACAAACCCGATTGCCTTCGCCGCACCCATTCCCGGCTCACCGCCGGTGGTGATCGACCTGTCGCTCTCCAAGGTCGCGCGCGGCAAGGTGATGGCCGCCAAGCAGAAGGGGACCCCGATCCCCGAAGGCTGGGCGATTGACCGATACGGCAATCCGACGACCGATGCAGACGCCGCACTCGCCGGCACGATGGTCCCCGTCGGCGACGCCAAGGGCGCGGCGCTGGCCCTGATGGTGGAGATGCTGGCCGCAGGCCTCACCGGCGCCAATTTCGCCTACGAGGCCTCATCCCTTTTCGACGACAAGGACGGCCCGCCCCGCCTCGGCCAGTTCATCCTCGTACTCGACCCTAAGACTGTCGGCGGCGAAAACGCCCTTTTCCGCCTGGGTGAACTCGCCGACATGATCGGGCAGGAACCCGGCGTGCGCCTGCCGGGTCGGCGGGGGTTGGACGCAAGGCAAAAGGCGGCGGAAGAAGGCATTTTGATCGAGGACGACGTGATGGCGATGATCGAGGGGGTTTGAAAAATCTCTGAACGCTATTCGGCTCTCGAATTTCCGACGAGTTCGGCTCGCATGAGGTCGTCGTAGATTCAACGCCCCTGTCATCCGGGAAAAGCTGATCTCTTGAGCCTGGTCCGGTTTCAAAACTCGTCCTGCGCGGGTTATTCGTCCCCCTCCATCCTCGGCTGGCATCGCAACTGGTTCCTGCCGATCTGCCGAATTATTTCTTCACGGCTGGAGGGGTTACGCGACAGAACGACATCGACGGCGTTAAGTGTAGCGGGTGGGATGGGCCGTCGCGGTCCGCGGACAGACGGCTTCCGGTTTCTGGGCTCCGCATTCAGAAGCGTGGCGGCGGGCGGTGAAACCGGACCTCTGGGGATACGTATATGACTGTAGTGCTTGCCGTGGTATGCCGAGACGGCGTCGTGATCGGGTCTGATTCCCAGATCACGGACAAGGGGCGGGATATGACCTATCCTGCCGACAAGCTTCACCCCTTAGGTGAACTGGCGGCTTGGGGCGGCAGCGGTGCGCGATCGGTGCTAGCAGATGTGAAACGCCGTTTCGATGAAAACAGCGCTGCAATCCTCGATGCACCCGACATAGGAAGGGCCCTACAGGAACAGGTCTTACCCATCCTCCGCCATCACTACGAAACCTTCATTCCCGACGTGCCGGGTGAAGCCGGTGGCGGGACCCCGGCCGCATACGTCATGGCTGCCGGATGGCGAAATGGCGAGCCGTGGATTCTGGAGATCACACCTTCGGGCATGATCGGTCATTACGCCAATATCGGATTCCATGCGATCGGCAGCGGTGCACCGATGGCCCAGCAGGCCAACTCGCTCCTGTCTCATTTTCATTTGACCAAACGATCACTGCGGTTCGGTTGCGCCGCAGTCCTCAGAGTCCTGCAAGCGCTTGACCTCACTTCCTCCAGTGTCGGTGGGCCTTTCAACCTCTGCCGCATTGATGCCGAAGGTGCCCATCATCTCGACAAAGATGAAATCGAAGTCGTAAGCGACATTGTGGGTCGATGGAGGGACGCCGAACAGGCCGTCATCGCCGACATCTTCGATTAAAAAGTGTTGGTCCCATACGGGCGGTGTCACCGCGTTATCCGTGCATCCGCCTGCTACATCTGAATGCGGAACCGCAATTTCGAAGACCACGAATCACCGAGTTGTTTTTCGCGACCACTAGGACATGTTGCGATGAACGGGACTGAGGCCTCCTTCGAAGACGTACAACAGAAACGATCATCACACGGTTCGTAAAGGGCCCTGAGCGGTCGACGAATGGTACAGGCCGATCATTCGAGGTCTGGCGTGCGGCTCGAAGCCGTTACTAATCCAACAGCTCCTTTCTCAACAGCTCATACAGTGCCGCTTTGCGCTCAAACCCCACACCCGGCGCGTCCGGCAGGCCGACCTGACTGTCGATCACCTCCACCTCGTCGGCAAAGCCTCCGAAGGGTTGGAAGACGTCCGGATAGGATTCGTTGCCGCCGAGATGAAGGCCGGCGGCGATGTTGAGAGACATCTGGTGCCCGCCATGGGGCACGACGCGGCGCGACGACCAGCCGTTTTCGGCCATCATGTCGAGGGTGCGCATATATTCGACGAGGCCGTAGGAGAGGGCGCAGTCGAACTGGAGTATGTCTTGGGCCCGATTCATGCCACCGTAGCGCACGAGATTACGGGCGTCCTGCATGGAAAAGAGGTTTTCGCCGGTCGCCATCCTGCCTGAATAGTGCTTCGAAAGCTCGGCCTGGAGGGCGTAGTCGAGCGGATCGCCGGCCTCCTCGTACCAGTAGAGATCATAGGGTTCGAGCGCCTTGGCGTAGGCGATCGCCGTGTCGAGGTCGAAGCGGCCATTGGCGTCGACGCAGAGGTTCTGACCCTCGCCGACGATCTCGAGTGCCGCTTCGACTCGGCTGATGTCGTCGGCAAGCGGAGCGAGGCCGATCTTCATCTTGCAGACCCGGTAGCCCCGGTCCCGATAGGACTTCATCTCGTCCTTCAGGCCCTCGATCTCCTTGCCCGGATGATAATAGCCGCCCGCCGCATAGACCCAGACGCTGTCGTCGGCGACGCCGTCCCGGTATCTATCGGCGAGGAGGCGGTAGAGCGGCTTTTCCTCGATCTTGGCGACCGCGTCCCACACCGCCATGTCGATCGTGCCGACGGCGACGGAACGCTCGCCGTGCCCGCCCGGCTTCTCGTTGGTCATCATCGTCCGCCAGATGGCGAAGGGGTCGAGGTTGTCGTTGGCCTCGTCGATAAGGCTCGCGGGGTCGGCCTCCATCAGGCGCGGGATGAAGCGATCGCGCATCAGGGCGCCCTGGCCGTAGCGCCCGTTGGAGTTGAAGCCGAAGCCGATCACCGGCTTGCCGTCGCGCACCTGATTGGTGACGACCGCGACGACCGAGCAGGTCATCTTCGAGAAATCGATGAAGGCGTTGGCGATCGGGCTTGCGATCGAGACCGTCTTTTCGCGGATTTCGGAGATGCGCATGTCGTCGTCCGTCAGCCCGCCAGAACCTGGGCGATCGCCTCGCCGCATTCGGCTGTGTTGGCCTTGCCGCCCATGTCCTTCGTGCGGGAGGCCGGATCGGCGATGACCGTTTCCATCGCCTCAATAACTGCGGCCGAGGCTTCGGGATGGCCGAGATGGTCGAGCATCATCGCAGCCGACCAGATCTGGCCGATCGGATTGGCGATGCCCTGACCGGCAATGTCGGGCGCCGAGCCATGGACTGGCTCGAACATCGAGGGATAATCGCCCTCCGGGTTGATATTTGCCGACGGCGCGATGCCGATCGAGCCCGCGACCGCCGGGCCGAGATCGGATAGGATATCTCCGAAGAGGTTGGAGCCGACGACCACGTCGAACCAGTCCGGATGCTGCACGAAATGCGCGCAGAGGATGTCGATGTGGTACTGGCTCGTCTCGATGTCCGGATAGTCGGCCTTCACCGCCTTGAAGCGTTCGTCCCAGAACGGCATCGTGTGGACGATCCCGTTCGACTTGGTGGCTGACGTCACATGGCCGCGCTTGCGGGTCTTGGCGAGCTCGAAGGCATAGCGCAGCACGCGGTCGACGCCGCGCCGGGTAAAAATCGCCTCCTGGATCGCGATCTCGTCATCCATGCCGCGATAGAGCCGGCCCCCGGCCTCGGAATACTCGCCCTCGACGTTCTCCCGCACGACGTAGAAGTCGATATCGTCCGCCGTCCGGCCGGCGAGCGGGCTCGTGGTGCCGCGCAGAAGCCGGCAGGGCCTTAGATTGACGTATTGGTGGAAGGTGCGGCGGATGGGGATGAGCAGGCCCCAGAGGGAGACATGGTCCGGCACGTCCGGCCAGCCGACCGCGCCGAGGAATACCGCGTCATGCTTCTTGAAGCGTTCGAGCCCATCCTCAGGCATCATCCGTCCGGTCTGTTTATAGGTTTCGCAGCTCCAGTCGACCTCGTCGAACTGGAAGGCGATGTCGAACTTCCGTCCGACTGCCTCGAGGACACGCATGCCCTCGGGCACGACCTCGCGGCCGATGCCGTCGCCGGGAATGGTCGCGATCTTGAGGGCGTTGGTCTGGGCCATGGCGTGTCAGTCTCCGGGATATGGGATGCGGGTTTGTGCGGCCGGCGTCGAAGCGCCTGCGAACACTCAGAAAAACAGGCCGCGCGGCATTGGGATGAGAAGGATCTCGGACATCAGCGCGTAGAAGCCGACGAGGATCGCAAAGCCAAGCACAATCAGGAGTGCGATTTCCTTGACGCTCATCCGCTCGTGGATCGCGACGATCATGATCGCGAAATAGGCGAGCGCGCTCGCGACGAGAAATCCCAGCACGGGTAAGAGCGCGATCCAGGCGATCATCGCGGCGACGAAAAGGAGGCGACGCATGTTCGAGCCGCCCTCGACGCCACCTTCGCCGGTGCTCCGCGAGACCGGCGTCATGCCGCGTATGCCAAGGATGATATTGCGAACGATTAGAATGAGGCCGACGATCGCCATCGCAGATGAGATCGTGATCGGGAAGACCGAGCCCATCGCCGTCATCGATTGCGATGTCCATGCGAGGACAAGGCCGAGAAGGACGAAGCCGGCGGCGACGCTCGTTCCGAGCGGATCATGAACGCGCTTAAACATCGGCTTTGCGGCTTTCCACGGTCTGATCGACGTCCGACTTTCTCGCCCGCCGCGCTCCGATCGCCTTGGCGATGAGCGGATAGAACAGGGTTAGGATCGCGAAGGCCGCGATCGCGAGACTGATCGGTCGTCCGAAGAACTGGCCGAGCACGTTCTGTTGCGCGTTGCCAATGAGATAGGCTTGGACGAAGCCCTGTTCGGCGATCTGGCCGAGAACGAGGCCGAGCACGATGGGAGAGGGCGTAAAGCCGGCGCGGTTGAGGAACCAGCCGATGACGCCGAGGCCCAGCATGACTGCCGAGTCGTGCAGATTGTTGTGAATTGCGAATGAGCCGATCACGGTGAGGAAGGCGATGGTCGGCACCAGAGCCGCCTTCGGGATCGAGATGATACTCTTGTAGGCGTAGCGCCCAACAACGAGACCGATCGGAAGCATCAGCAAAGTTCCGATCAAAAGGCCGAAGATGAAGGTGTAGACGATAGAGCCTTGCGAGGTGAAGAGCTGCGGCCCGATCTTAATACCCTGGACAAGAAGCGCGCCCAGAATAACCGCGTCCGGCGGTGTGCCAGGGATGCCGAGAACAAGAGTCGGAATGAAGCCACCGCCGACAGTTGCGTTGTTTGCAGCCTCCGTTGCGATGATGCCGCCCGGTTCGCCCTTGCCGTAATTTTCGGGATTCTTTGCCGAACGCCGGGCTTCCGAATAGGAAACCAAGCTCGCGACCGACCCACCGGCTCCCGGTAGAATGCCGACGACGGTTCCAATGACGGCGCTGCGCAGGGCGTTGAACTTCTGTCGCATCAGAATGCCGAAGGACTCCGCAAGCCTGAAACCCGAGCTATCGCTCGCGACCTTCAGATGTGGATCCTTCGTGGCAACGAGATCGATCAGGACGGGAATGCAATAGAGACCGATGAGACCGGCGACGATATCGATGCCGCCGATCAGCGTCTGGCTGCCAAAGGTGAAGCGCACGTCCGCGCCGATGACGGCGACCCCTATCATCGAAAGGAGCAGGCCGAAGCAGGCGCCGATCAACCCCTTGAGAAGGTTGCCGACGGACAGCGCGGAGATCAGCGTCAGGCCAAAGACCGCGAGCCAGAAGTATTCCGGCGGGCCGAAGGCGAGCGCGACGGTCGCGAGCGGGGGAGCAAGGAACATCAGCAGCAGCGCGCCGACGAGCCCACCGATCACAGAGGCGAGCGTCGCCAGCGAAACGGCTAAGGCACCGTCGCCGCGCTTGGCCATGGGGAACCCGTCGAATGTCGTCGCAATTGCGGACGGCGTGCCCGGTGCGTTGACGAGGATCGCCGAGTAGGACCCACCGTAGATTGCGCCCGTGTAAATCGCGCCAAGCACGATCAGACCCGAGGCCGGATTCATAGTGAACGTAAAAGGTACGAGGACGGCGACCGCCATGGTCGCCGACAGGCCGGGCAGGGCGCCTATGACGATACCCGCGAGGACGCCGACGAAGGCAAGCCCGAGATTGGCGACGCTCAGGGCTTCGAAGAGGTAGATGATCTTATCCATCGGGGCGCCCGAACCGTTCGCGAAGCGGGCCGGCACTTGAAGACAGAGTGCCGGCCACGATCAAGTCGCAAGATTTGCGATGCTGCAGGAAGTCGTACGACTCAGTTCGAGGAGGTCTCGATGCCCATCGTCTCGGCGACCGACTGGTACTGCTGCTCGCGCTCCTCCATGAAGGCAGGCATTTCGGAATAGGGGATCGAGATGACCACGAAGCCAGCGTCTTCCATCTTCTTGACGAACTCCGGATTGGCATTCACTTCGCCGATCAGGTCCGAAAGCTGGGTGCGGATCTCCTCGGGCGTCGAGGAAGGAACGGCGATCCCACGATAGGCACCGCCCACCATGTCGTAGCCGAGTTCCTTGAAGGTCGGCGTATCGGGAAGTGACGGCAGACGTTCCTCGGCGGCGACAGCGAGGACGCGAATTTCCTCGCCCTGGTTGAGGGCGGCGGTCGAATAGCTGAAGGAACCCTGGACCTGGCCACCCAGCAGCGCGGTCATCGACGGGCTGGTGCCCGAGAACGGAATATAGGTGGTTTGGATGTCGGCCAGTTCGTTCAGCTTCGTCGTTGCGACATGGTTCGCGGAATTCGTGGCCGAGCCCGAGATCGTCACCGAGCCAGGATTTTCCTTGGCGTAGGCGACAAAATCTTCCAGCGTTTGGAAGTCGCTGCCGGCCGGGACGAGCAGGGCATCTGGCGTGTACTGGAAGAAATAGACGTTGGTAATATCGTCCGTGGTGTAGCCGACGTCCTGCGCCATCGGCTGCAGGATGATGTGGGGCAGGTTTGACCCCATCATGGTGTAGCCGTCGCCTTCCATGCCGTTGAGCTGGGACCATGCTTGCGCCCCGCCTGCGCCGGAAATGTACTGGACAACGATGCTTTGTCCCGTGACCTCTTCCAGGAAGGGTTGCTGGAACCGCGCCGCTACGTCGGATTCGCCACCGGCGTTGAAGGGGATGATGTAGTTGATGGGCTTGGACGGATAGTCCTGGGCCGAAGCGATGCCCGAAGTGACGCCGATCGCGAAAACGACGGTCGAAAGAAGCGTGCCGATGCGCATGAATTTCCTCCCTTAAGGTTTCGTCCGCCTTCTTCGTATCGGCAAGCGTCCTCTCCGCGTGCCGATGGCGGTTCTTCGCCATGAGGCCTCATCGTGGCAGCATTGTCAATCATGCGTTCGGTGTTGCATGCATTGTGGTATGCAAAAATGTCTTGTTGCCCGCTGCGGTGAACGGTAAGCTTCTTTAGACCTGCGGAGGCGGTTAGACATGTCGGATGCATCTCTCCATTACGGGGATTTCGCTCTTGGGCGCCGCTCGACGCTCGTCGAGGCGGCTTATGCCGCAATCAAGGCTGCGATCCGAAACGGCACCTTTCCGCCCGGTTTTCAGGGATCCGAACTCGAGATCTCACAACGGCTCGGCATGAGCCGAACCCCGGTTCATCAGGCAATCATTCAGTTGCAGGCCGAGGGAATGGTGGACCTTCGGTCCAAACGCGGTGTCGTTATCCGAGCGCTGTCGCCGGACGACATGCGCGAGGTTTACGATGTCATCGTCGCCGTCGAGGGAATGGCCGCCTTCATCATCGCGAGTCTACCAGCCTCGGAGCGCGAGGCGATCTGCGATGCGCTGGAGGAGTTGAACGCTGCAATGGAACGGGCACTGGAGGCCGACGATCTCGACGCTTGGGCGGATCATGACGGCAAGTTCCATTCGATGCTTGTCGAGCGATCCGGAAATGGACGGCTGGAGCGCATCGCGACAGTCAACCTCGACCAGTCGCATCGAGCACGTCGCGTCACGCTGAATTTGCGCCCGAAGCCGACACAGTCGGTGATCGAGCATCGCGCGATCATCGATGCCATGCGGCGTGGTGATGCGATCAACTGTCGAGTTGCAGCGCAGAAGCACAAAGAGTCAGCACGGGATATCGTGGTTCCGCTCCTTCGACGTTATCGGATGACCCATCTTTGATGAGCGGATTACAGGGGCTGGGCACAAGATAGCTGAGGCGGGTACTTGTCGGCAGCGCGGGCCGAACCGTCGGATCGCAAAGCGCTCCTATGCTTTGGTCCTTCGACATCCTGCCTCTACGAGCATGCTCGAACGGATCATCGCGTGGCTTGTCGGCCGTTTCGCCTCGAGAAGCTCGAGACCGATCCGTCGAACGCCCACACAGGAGTTCGCCGCGAACATCCCGCCCTCAAAGAAACGTAGCGGCTCGGGTAGAATTCATCCGCGAACTTTTCGTTGGTAGATAGAAGCTGCGGGCGTCTCGGGACATCGAAATGGCTGCAAAACATCCATGACATGAATGAGACTGTTCGTCGTCATCGGGACGCGGACAAGCGGACGAATTCCACCCTTGCATTGCCGCTTTGAACGGTCTACCTAGCCGCACTGACAGCGCATTGATTTGTGCAGTACGCGCCCGTAGCTCAGCTGGATAGAGCACCAGACTACGAATCTGGGGGTCAGAGGTTCGAATCCTTTCGGGCGCGCCATTTTCAGTTCAGAGCCAGAGATCGACTCCAGCGGTTCGAACAACAGCGCTTTTCATGCGTTCGAAAATCCCGTTCGCGCTCTTCAGATATCCGGTATGGGAAGACCAATCTGAGCAGCAGCGTGCTCGTGTTCGCCTAACCGGTTCTCCTGCACCCCCATCATTGAAAGCCAAAACTACGTTCGAATATATCAGAATCGGAATTCTGAGGCGCCGAACGGGTGCAGAATGCCACGCCCGCTGGGCACGACCCTAGCGACGCTGCTCTCGACGACTACCATTTACGCTTTTGCGTTCTCTACGTTCGAAGCGAGCTATTGAAATGGTACTGGTCGGATATCGGGAATGACGGCTGAGCATGAAGCGCATGTTCGACGAACTCGACGTAGTTCGATCTTGAGCCTCGATCGACAATTTCATGCAAGACGCGGAGCACGAAGACGGGCAGACCTCGTCTACCAACATGTCGATGCCTTCAATCCTCGATATGTCTCAATCCGGCGCGGAAATAGTCGTAGCCAGTGATCAGCGTGATGACCGCCGCGATCCACAGGCAGACGATCCCGATTTCGGTGACGTTCGGGATCAGCTTGTCCCCCGCCGGGCCGGCCAGGAGGATACCGATCGACACCATCTGGAAGGTCGTCTTCCACTTGGCGAGGCGCGTGACGGGCACGGAGACCTTCAGCTCGGCAAGATATTCGCGCAGGCCCGAGACGAGGATTTCGCGGCAGAGGATGACGATCGCCGCCCACAGGCTCCAGCCGGCGATCGTTCCGTCGGCGGCGAGGAGCAAGAGAACGGCGGCGACCAGCAGCTTGTCGGCGATCGGATCGAGCATGCGCCCGATCGTCGAGGTCTGCTTCCAGGCCCTGGCGAGATAGCCGTCGAAATAGTCGGTGATCGAGGCCGCGATGAAGATGGCGAGCGCCGTCCAGCGCGCATAGTCCGGGCTCTTCAGCGAGCCCTCCACGAAGAAGCAGACGACGACCAGCGGCACGCAGACGATGCGTGCATAGGTGAGGAGATTCGGCAGGCTGTAGGTGGTCGACGACATGGAGCGAACGGAACTTGTCCTCAGTGCGGGCTGCCGGGCTTCAGCTAGGTTCCGTCAAAGCGGTTGAAAGGCGTGCGGTCAACCATTTCCAAAAGATTAGGTTCGTCAGGGCCGTTGCCGCACGAAGCCGTTGCATCAGCCATTTTCATGAAAATGATCGTAGACGAGCTTGGCGATCGTCTCGGAGATACCGTCGACGGCGCGCAGGTCCGGCAGGCCGGCCCGTGACACCGCCTTGGCCGTGCCGAAATGCTGGAGGAGGGCGCGTTTCCGGGTCGGTCCGATGCCTGCGATCTCGTCGAGCGGGTTCTTGATCATCTCCTTCTTGCGCTTGGCGCGGTGCGTGCCGATGGCAAAGCGGTGCGCTTCGTCGCGCATGCGCTGGACGAAGTAGAGGACCGGATCGCGCGGCGGCAGGGAGAAATCCTTCGCGCCCTGGATGAAGCGTTCGCGGCCCGCCTCGCGGTCGACGCCCTTGGCGACGCCGATCGTCATCACCTTGTCGGCGATGCCGAGCTCTTCGAGGATCGAGCGCACGGCCGACATCTGCCCCTTACCGCCGTCGATGAGGACGAGATCCGGCCAGGCGGGGAAGGGGGTATCGGCAAGGTCTTCGGGCTCGTCGATCTCGGTATCCGGTGCCGGCTCGGGCTTTGCACCCGGCATCTCGTCGGCGTGATCCTTGATCAGGCGCGAGAAGCGGCGGGTCATCACCTCCTTCATCATGCCGAAGTCGTCGCCCGGCGTGATTTCCGTGCTCTTGATGTTAAACTTCCGGTACTGGTTCTTCACGAAGCCCTCCGGCCCCGCGACGATCATCGCGCCGATGGCATTCGTGCCCATGATGTGGGAGTTGTCGAACACCTCGATCCGGCGCGGCGTCCTTTCCAGAGAGAACGTTTCCTTTAGCCCCTCCAGAAGACGCGCTTGCGACGAGGTCTCGGCGAGCTTGCGCCCCAGCGCTTCCTTCGCGTTCGAAGCCGCGTGGTCGACGAGGTCGCGCTTGGCTCCACGCGCCGGCTTTTCGATGCGCACCTTGCGCTCGGCCTTGATCGCCAGCGCCTCGGCGAGAAGCGCCTCGTCGTCGAGTTTCACCTGAGAGAGAATCAGCCGGGGTGCCGGCTTGTCGTCGTAGAACTGGGCGATGAAGGCCCCGAGGACGGCATCTGGTTCCAGACTCGGATCGGCTTTCGGGAAATAGGCGCGATTGCCCCAATTCTGGCCCGTGCGGAAGAAAAACACCTGGACGCAGGTGAGTCCGCCCTCCTGATGGATCGCGAAGACGTCTGCCTCCTCAACACTTTGAGGATTGATGCCCTGATGGCTCGACACGTGGGAAAGAGCGGCGAGCCGGTCGCGGAAGAGGGCGGCGCGCTCGAAGTCGAGATCGTCCGAGGCGGAGGTCATCTGTTCCGCCATTGCCTCCTTAACCTGGCCGGAACGGCCGGAAAGGAAACCCTTCGCCTGCTTGACGAGCGAGCGGTAATCTTCCTGCGAAATTTCGCCCGTGCAGGGGCCCGCGCAGCGCTTGATCTGGTGGAGAAGGCAGGGTCTCGTGCGGCTTTCGAAGACCGAGTCCGTGCATGTGCGCAGAAGAAAGGCCCGCTGCAGCGAATTGATCGTCCGGTCCACCGCGCCGGCGGAAGCGAAGGGACCGAAGAACGAGCCTTTCCGGTTGCGCGCGCCGCGATGCTTCACAATCGCCGGGGCCTGATGATCGTCGGTGACGAGGATGTACGGAAACGACTTGTCGTCCCGCATCAGCACGTTGAAGCGGGGCTTCAGGCGCTTGATGAGATTGGCTTCGAGGAGCAGGGCCTCGGTCTCGGTGCGGGTGGTGACGAACTCCATCTGCCGCGTCAGCCGGATCATCCGGGCGATCCGCTGGGTATGCCCGCCGAGCCGGGCATAGCTCGCGACCCGCTTCTTCAGCGACCGTGCCTTGCCGACATAAAGAACGTCGCCGTCAGAGCCGAACATGCGGTAAACGCCGGGCTGGTTTGGCAACCGTTTTACCAGCGCCGCAATAAGCTCGGCGCCTTCGAGATCGCCGCTTTCGCTCTTGGCATCGGCCCAGTCGATCTTCGCGAGGAGCGCGCTAGCCTCCTCGCTGACCGGGGCTGTCCCCGCTTCACCTTCATCCGGCTCGCCGCTTTCATCCTCGAGATCGAAGTCGGTATCGGGCATGTCGTCCTTGTCGAACTGGCGTGGTTTGAGACCGCGACCGGAATGGCGGGAAAAGCGCTGCGGGCGGGAACGGGAGCGTATGCGGCGCGTGGCGGTCACCTTCGATTCACAACGCAATATAGGTGATCGGAGGTGCCCTGTTCAGAGTCGAGCGGTCGGCAAACCCTCGACTTTCGGCCGGACGCAAAGCCTTCAGCCTGATGAAGCGATGATGATTGTGATGCTTCGGCCACAGTCGCAATCATTATCGCATTGTGGCAAAAATGAGCTTGTTTGCCCCTTGGGCTGCCGGTTTCGGCGCGCCACATAGTTCGTCAGACATATGCGCCTGCGATTAATGCGCGAACAGTATCGGTCCGGACCGGGGGGTTCGGGTCCCAGTCGAATGGAGGCGATGGCCTTGCGATTGAAGACCACGATGGTTCTGGCGACGATCGCCTTGGCATTGCCTTTGGCGGCAATGCCTGCGCATGCGCAGGATAATGCAAGCGAAACGGCGTTTCCGGACTCTCGCATTCCCGAAAGCGCACCTCCCGTGGCCATCTGGTCCGGACCCTATGCCGGAACTTTCGTCGGTTACAACGTCTCGCGTTTCGACAATCTGCGCGGCGCCTCGATCTCGGGCGATGGCGTTGCCGGGGGAGCCTATGCTGGCTTCAACCTGCAGGACGGCTCGCTCGTCTACGGCGTCGAAGGCGATGTTGGCGGTGCGGGTTTCGACGCAACGAGGCGCAACGCGCTCGGTAATCTCGATCTTTCTGGTGAAAGCAACGTATTCGGATCCCTGCGCGGCCGCGTCGGCGTTGATGTCGACCCATTCCTCGTCTACGGCACAGGCGGTTTGGCGATTGCGGAGACCGAGTTGAGCCTGGGCGGTGTCTCCGACAGCGAGGCCAGCGTCGGCTACACGATTGGTGCTGGCGTCGAGGCTCAGGTCACGGATTCAATCCGTACTCGCCTCGAATATCGCTATTCCGACTTCGGCTCCTCCGACTACGATCTCGGCCGCACCAGCGTCTCTTCAGGTTTCGACGAACATTCCGTCCGTGCTGGCGTCAGCCTGAACTTCTGACACTCATTTAGGCGCCCGCCTGCGCCCGATTTTCGCTCACGCCTTCGCTACGCGTAATTTGGCTGCCGGCTCCATCGGCGGCAAGACGGACGGACGCGTCGAACGGCGCGCCGCCAGCCGGTAGAGCCGCTCGATCCGTGCTGCGATCGCCTCGGGCTTCTCGGCGAGCAGGATGCCGGCGGCATCCAGTGCCCCCTCCCGCAGTTCGGCCTGTCGGCGATCGATCAGAGCGACGATGATGGAGAGATCGCCTTCACCGCCGAGGCTGTCCGGGGCAGATTGCATCTCCGCCCGCATCACAGCCAAATCGTGGTCGTCTCCGAGATCGTCAGCGATCCGTTTGGCGGTCTCGATCGCTGGCTCGAAACCGTCCGGCCAGAGCGCCTTGAGAAGCCGCAGATGCGCCCAGTGGTATTTTATGCGCTTGCGCAGCTCATGGAGGTCTTCTGTATCGCGTGACTTGCGCGCGATCTTGAGCGCCTTGCGAGCCCTGCCATAGGTCTTTTCGAGTCCCGCTGCAGCGATCTTCGCGTCCCGTTTCGGCTTGTACTTCGCCTTGTCGAACCGGCAGCGCCGGAAGGCGCAACGCGCCTTCTTGAGGGCGTGAAGGGTTTCCTCGATCCGGCGCGGCGCGTCCTTCGTGCCGCTCTTGATCTCCGCGTCCCGGTCGGCGATCAGCTTCGTGTTGACAGGTCCGAAGGCATCCGTCTCAATTTCGTCCGCGAACCGCTCTTCGAGCTTCTGCATCGCCTCGACGAGCGCGGCCTTGTCGCGCATGCCGGATAGCTTCTTGGCCGTGTCGCGAAAGAGAACGTTCTGTGCCTTGTAGAAATCTTCCATCTCGGGCCGTATGAGCCGAACCAGCCCGCGCAGCTTCTTGAGCCGCTTGCGTGCATCGTGGATCGCTTCATGCGGCTCCTCGCCGGCCCCTTTAAGCGACTTTTCCGCCTTGCCGATCTGCTCTTCGGCGATCCGCTGGATCTCCGCGCCGAGATGTTTGGCCGGATCGATCGCGTAACTCATGAACTCGTATCTCCGTGCGGACGACCGTCCAGCGCCATGCGGGCATTCGTATAGGCCGGATCGCCCATAACCTCTCGCCCGAGATAGTCGGGGAGAACGACCTCGTGATCGACCGTCGGTATCTCGATCTCGGCGAGTACCAATTTCTCGAGCGCTCCTGAAAAGACATCGACCTCCACCGTCAGTTTGCCGAGCGGAACCCGGTACCGCGTCTTTTCGATGGCCGCGCCGATCCGCGCCACCCGCAGAGCCTCTGCGTCACTTGTCGGGATATCGATCTCGTATTCGCCGCGCGCGATACCCGTCCCGGTCTTGACCGTCAGCCGCGCGGTCTCGCCATCCTTGATCCGCACGCGGCAGGTCCGATTCTCGGCGACGAACAGGTAGAACTGCTCGATCCGCGTGCCTTCGTCGGCTTCCTCGCGCCAGCCGTCGCTCTTCACCAGGAATTTGCGTTCGATTTCCTGAGCCATGCCGAAAGACGTCTCGCCCCTGTCGCCGGTTCCCACCGGCATTCTCGCAAACACCTTGAAGCGCGGCAATTTCCGCTTCGGACCCCGCTTCCATAAAATTGCGTGAACTTCTATATCGGGCGCCATGAGCACAATGCCCGCCAATACGCCGCTTTCGCGCATCCGCAACTTCTCGATCGTCGCGCATATCGACCACGGGAAGTCGACGCTTGCCGACCGCCTGATCCAGAATACGGGCGGCCTCGAGATCCGAGACATGAAAGAGCAAGTGCTCGACAACATGGATATCGAGCGCGAGCGCGGCATCACGATCAAGGCGCAGACCGTGCGCCTCCATTATACGGCGAGCGACGGCGAGACCTACGTCCTCAACCTCATCGATACGCCCGGCCATGTGGACTTCGCTTACGAAGTCTCGCGTTCGCTGGCGGCCTGCGACGGTGCGCTGCTGGTGGTGGACGCAGCCCAGGGCGTTGAGGCGCAAACGCTGGCCAACGTCTATCTCGCCCTCGACAACGACCTCGAGATCGTGCCCGTCCTCAACAAGATCGACCTGCCCGCCGCCGAGCCCGACAAGGTGAAGGAGCAGATCGAGGATGTGATCGGCCTCGACGCCTCGGATGCCGTGATGATCTCGGCGAAATCCGGCCTCGGCATCGAGGACGTGCTGGAAGCCATCGTCAAGCGCCTGCCGCCGCCGTCGGAAGGCGATCGCAGCGCGCCGCTGAAGGCGATGCTGGTCGACTCTTGGTACGACGTCTACCTCGGCGTCGTCGTTCTCGTGCGGATCATCGACGGCGAACTCAAGAAGGGCCAGCAGATCCGGATGATGGGCACGGACGCCAAATACCCGGTGGACCGGGTCGGCGTCTTCACGCCAAAGATGGTGCTGGTCGATGCGCTCGGGCCCGGCGAACTCGGCTTCATCACGGCCTCCATCAAGGAAGTGGCCGATACCCGCGTCGGCGATACGATCACCGACGAGAAGCGCCCGACCGACAAGATGCTGCCGGGATTCAAGCCTGCCCAGCCGGTGGTTTTCTGCGGCCTCTTCCCGGTCGATGCTGCCGATTTCGACGATCTGCGCGCTGCCATGGGCAAGCTCCGCCTGAACGATGCCTCGTTCAGCTATGAGATGGAATCTTCCGCCGCTCTCGGTTTCGGCTTCCGCTGCGGCTTCCTCGGGCTTCTCCATCTCGAAATCGTGCAGGAGCGGCTCTCGCGCGAGTTCGACCTCGACCTCATCGCGACCGCGCCCTCGGTGGTCTACGACGTGACCATGACGAATGGGAACACGACGCAACTCCACAATCCGGCCGACATGCCGGACGTCGTCAAGATCGATCATATCGCCGAGCCCTGGATTACCGCCAACATCCTGACGCCGGACGACTACCTCGGGCCGATCCTGCAGCTCTGTCAGGAGCGCCGCGGCATCCAGACCGGTCTTTCATACGTCGGCAAGCGGGCGATGGTCTCCTACGAACTGCCTCTCAATGAGGTGGTGTTCGACTTCTACGACCGACTGAAATCGATCTCGAAGGGCTACGCCTCCTTCGACTACCAGATGGCGGACTACCGCGAGGGCGACCTCGTGAAGATGAGCATTCTCGTCAACGCCGAGCCGGTCGACGCGCTGTCGATGCTCGTTCACCGCACCCAGGCCGAGAAGCGCGGTCGGGCGATGTGCGAGAAGTTGAAGGAGTTGATCCCCAACCACCTTTTCAAAATCCCGATCCAGGCCGCCATCGGCGGCAAGGTTATCGCCCGCGAAACCATCTCGGCGCTGCGCAAGGACGTGACGGCGAAATGCTATGGCGGCGACGCGACGCGCAAACGCAAGCTTCTGGAAAAGCAGAAGGAAGGCAAGAAGCGCATGCGCCAGTTCGGCAAGGTTGAAATTCCGCAGGAAGCCTTCATCGCCGCGCTGAAGATGGACGGGTGAGCGGCATATTCGCCGGCAGTCGTCGCATAACCCTCCGAACCTGAAAGCCTGCGCCGAATAGAGCGCGGGTCCCGCCGAATTGATGTCCGGCAGATCCCGATCGTATCCTCACACCCTTCGTCCGAAGACCACACTCCGAATATCCCGGGCTGCTGATCGCTTGAAGCCGGTCAGCTTGAAGGCGCGTCAAAGAAAATCAGGCCTGAACGCCTGCTAAACGGCATCTTCAGCACCCGTTCCAAAGCGCATCTCCATGATGAGCGTGTTCACTACCGAACGATCTCGCTCAGACAGGAGATGTCCCCATGATCCGCTTGTCCCTATCCGCCGCCATCGTCGCCCTCGCTGGTTTCACGCCTGTTGCGTCGGCATCCGCTAACGATTTCCGCATTGAACAGTTCGGCTGGGCGAATTCGAGCGGCGGGTCTCAACACGGCTACCGCAACCGGATGCGCGTTCATCAGGATGGTCGATACAACACTTCTGTTGGCGAGCAGCGCGGTAAACGCAATCTGTCGGTCGTCGGCCAGAATGGGCGCGGAAACTTCGGGGCAACTTACCAGACCGGAAAGCGCAACGCCGCGGGCATTGGCCAGTTTGGTTCGAACCACACGACGATCCTCACCCAAGACGGCAACGGCAACATCGCGGCGGGCGTGCAGGTCGGGCACGGTTGCGACGCCAATGTTGCGCAGCGCGGCCGTGGCAATGTGGCAGCGATCGTCCAGGCTTGCGATTGATCGACCAACCACCGCCATTCGAGGAGGACCGTCATGTTATCGTTCAGTCAAATCTCCGGATGCGTCGCAGCGATTTCCACACTCGTTACGGCGTCCTGCGTAGCCTACGCGCATCCACCCTCCGCTGCGAGAGTTGAGGAGCCTATCCGCTGCGAACTGCAGATCACTCGCAGCGGCTACGGCGTAGCCCTGACCGCCGTGGTCCACACCGATGTGCAGGCTGATGGTCACTACGACTTTCATGTCTCGGGAAATGGTACCGATATCCGGCAGGGCGGCTTCTTCACCGTCGTGCCGGGTCACCCGGAAACGCTCGGCTCGATGACGCTGTCGACCGGTAATTCTGTGTACGACGCCGAGCTGAATATCACCGTCGACAGCCGGACAACGTCCTGCTCGAAGCGTATCGGTGGCGGTATCTGAAACAAACTTCACGCCGCTCGGCTGGGATCGAATGACTTCCCCCGTCATCTGGTGATCCCGGGCTCGGTCGGCTGATCAGCAATTCATCCAAGTTGTTCCCGCAAAATGCGGGTGATGGAGACTTTCATGCCCGAACCTCTGTGTCTGAAACCCATCCTGATCGCACTTGCCATCACTGCCGCCGGCGTGGGCGCCTCGACGGCTCCCTCTTCGGCAGGTCAGGTGTCGTTCCACTTCCTCCCAAGCGACCGTCAAACCTCGAACGCCCTCTCCACTGGGCTCCGGCTCTACTCGGCTTACAACGACCTCAAGAAGGGCTCGATCCGCCAGCGCGGCAAGGGCAACAGCGCCGGACTCGCCCAAAGCGGTCGCGGCAATGTCGGCCTCGTCGAACAGCGCGGCGATGCGCATTCGGGTACGCTTCGGCAGAAGGGTGACCGCAACGCATACGGACTTTTCCAGTACGGACGTGGGGCGAGAGACGAGGTGGTGCAAACCGGCAGAAACCGCAGCGGCGTCACGTTCAGCTACGGCTGGTGAGGTGAAACCAACTGGCGGCTTTGAGCCCTGGAAGTCTGACGCTCGAGAGACGGAAGCAAGCGACGCTTACCTTTAAAGCGGAGTTCGGCACATGGGCGCCAAACCCGATGCCACTTCCGGGCCGATCCGAACGTTGGAAATCAGTGAACTAGACTGATAACCACAGAACCAACCCACTGATGTCGGTTGATCTTGGTTAAGAAATCAAGATTGATTCTAATCAATCAAGCCAGCGATGAAAGTATTATAGTATATACCTCCAGTGTAAATAATTACTTTAAATTAATTATGTTCAAAAAATGCGAAAACACCAAGAAAAACACGAAATAACGCAATCAGTATTAACCGATGCTATTCAATAGCCGCGTAGTATTACAGATGTCTCTTCGTCGATCATAGAGAATTTTTTTGGTTGGCATCAAGAAGACACCTTGCCATTCACCGGGCGACGCCGTTGTGAAACGAAGAAACAACCGACTGCGCGTGAAGAGTTTGCCTCAAAGGTAGAAGGCCCGGCGTCTTCGACACCGGGCCCATTCATGACTTGAGATTTGGTCGGCCGTCAGAATCGGAAGGTCAGGTCCGCCCGCGCACTGTTTGACGTCGTGTCGCTGCCGTACTGGCCTTCGTAAGCTGTCCCGACCGTCGCCCATTCGTTGAGGCGGTAGTCCGCTCCGACCTCGATGAAGCCCACGTCTTCGTCGATCGCAACGCCCTTCACCAGATAGGCCGGGCTCGTGGCGAAGCGGAAGGCTTCCAGCGTCGTCGTATCCTCGAAGGCATGGCGCCAGCCGGCCTCGCCCCGCAGTGAAAGATCGGTGCCGATCAGCATCGAGCCTCTTACGCCGATCTCCGAGAACCATGTGTCGAGATCGATGCCACTGGCAGTCAGGGCCGCAGCCCCGCCGGTCTCCGTGAACCGATCCGTGCGATGATGAACATAGGCCAGCCCGGCGAACGGAGAGATCGTCGCCGTCGACAGCGCGAGGTCGTAGGAGACCTCGCCGAAGACCTGGCCGGTCCCGGCGTCGTATTCGCTGACCAGCGTGTCGGAGAAGCCAGGGAAAGACACTGAGCGGACCATGTCGATCTCGTGCCAGGCATAGGCCGCCCCGCCCTTCACGATCAGGCCGTAGAGCTCCGTCCCGGCATAGAGGCCGAGATGCCAGGAGTCGGTGCTGCCATTGGCGTTGCGCGCATCGACATCGAGATCGGTCGAGGAATAGCCGCCGAGCACGCCGAGCTTGACCGTGTCGGAGACCATGCCGTCGACGCCGACGAAGAAGCCGGAGGTGTCGGTGTCGGCCGCCGCGGCATTGCCGTCGCCGTCTACGTCGGACCAGGCGCCATAGAACCGCGTCCACGCTTCGACATCGGCCCCGCCACTGCCGGCGATCACCGGAACGCCTGGGCCGAAGCCGAGCGGCTGGACCATGTCGCCGCCCCCATTCATGCCGAAGGCTCCGTTGATCCGATCCTGCGCTGCATCGCGCACGAAGCGCGAGTCCTGGATCAGCGCCGTCTTCATCGACGCATGCGGCTCGCCCGAAAGCTGGTCGAAGGCATCGCGAGCGGTCGGTGCATCGAGCAATAGAAGAGCGTTGTAGAGCCCGTTGCTGGCCGAGCCGGGCGTCTGGTCGAGCTGCATCAGAGCGTTCGCCGTCTGCCGCTGATTGAAGGTTCTCGCCACGTCCGGGAACTGCAGAGCCCGAATGAGTCGAGGATGACGTCGTTCGACGTGTAGAGCAGGTGTAGTCGAGGAAGGCCGAGTCGTCTGAAGGCTGTCGAAAGTCCCGGTCCGTCCGTTGGCGGTCGAAACGATCGTGTATCGCTGACCATCCGTGTAGGCCGTATAGGGATCGAGCGTCACGACATCGACCGTCCCGCCGTTGATCGTGGCAGTATCGGCTCTGACCTGGTCGCCAGTTCCATCAGCCGCGATCTCGACCTCGTAGACCGAGCCGGACTGGAAGGTCGCGTTGCCCGCAACATTCAAGGTGCCGATCGAATTGCCGGGCGCAATCGTGCCGCCCGAATTGGCGACGAACGAACCGACCGTGCCGTCGCCGCCAAGGACACCGCCGTTCACCGCGAAAGCAGTGTTCGGCATCGAGCCATTCACGCGCAGTTTGCCTCCGGCAACGCCGATCCTTTGGATCTCCGTGTTCGTACCCGTGAGCGAATAGTCAGAAGCACCGATCTTCGAGAACGCTTCGAAATTCACGTACTGGTCATCGCCGTCCACTGCACCGTCGCCGTCAAGTAAAGACACATCGAATGTTCCGGCTCCGGTACCACCCAGCGAGAACGTGTCGACATCTGTATCAAGTCCAGAGATCGCACCCTCGGCAGTTCCCGCATCGACGAGGCCAACAACCTTGCCTGTCGGAGTAATGATCACCGTGTCGGAGCCGGTTCTGAGCATCACAGCCGTGCCGCCGGGCACCCCGGTTTCGATCTCTCCACCAATCGTCAGTCGGGTATCGATTGGAACTTGCTCATCAGCCGGGTCGATGATGCACTCTCCAATCGCGGCCGCCAGTTCTGAGAACAGCCGCCCGCCTGGCAAGACGTTGACGATCGCGCTCGCATTCACTCCGAAATTGGCGACCCCATCCTCTGCCGAGCTATCGTTTGCGATCAGAGCGATCGCGTGTGATCCATTTCTCGCCGTTCCCTCGACATCACCTCCGGTCGCGGCGATGTTTCCCGCAACGGTAATGTCTGCGATCTCCGTGATTGGTGCGTCTGTCGGGTTTGCTTGGATCAGAATGCCGTCGGCTTCCGCCCCCGCAGTGGTAATTGTACCGGTCTTGCCGACTGAAATCTTCGCTCCCGCATTGGCTTGAATGCCCGGAGAAAAGCTTCCGGAAGTCGTGATTGAACCATCGATCGTGGCTGTAAGATTGCGTTGAGCGGAGACGCCAGCTCCCTCGTCTCTTGTTTCAATCGACGCACCTCCGGAGAGAAGCAGCGTCAGACTGTCTCCAGCCGAAATGCCAGCCGAATTCTTGCCGTCGGTCAGAATTGATCCGACCTCGATCGTCCCGTTGTCCCCGATTTCAATGCCAGTGCCCTTACCGCTGGTCAGGATCTCTCCGCCGCTCACAGAACTGTCGTCGCCGACCGAAATCGCCGATTTTCCGTCCGTTAAGCTAATTGGGCTGCCACGATCGACAACAACTTGCGCGCTATCGGAAAGATTGATGGCGGAGCCAGAGAGGCCGTCGCCGATTACAGCGATCCCGCCAGACCCTGTGACCGACACATCAACATTGGTTGACCCTGGGCCCTGAACCCCGGTGGTGTCAGGTACCGGACCTTCGCAGACGACCGACGTGCCGCTCATCGGATTATTGCTGTCGCAGGTCGCTGCGGCAGGTGTTGCGGAGACGAGCAATGCGCCGGCGATCAGTGCGGCCGTCGAAACTCCTGCGGAAAAACGAGACTGATATGCAAGTGACGAAAAACGCATGCGAACTTGTCCCACAACCCAAACCTAGCCCTATGGTTATGCTAAAGGTTCAGTGCGCGATACTCGCGGCGAAGTCCTCGCTTGTCATTTCTTTCGTGAGTCACGCTTCTGCTACTAATGAGAAGGGATACTTGCGATCTTATCAGTAACCGGCCAGCGTATTTTGCCGGCTATTCATCCAGTCGTCTTTCAGTAGTGCCACGCGAACTACATCGAGAAATCGACCAGTATTCTGATCACGCAATTCCTGTTTGAGGTGGGCCTCGACTACGAACCCACTTTTCAAAGCGCGATCCAAAGCGGGCTCATTGCCTGCTACGATATCGCCGACGATCTTGTTCACGCCCGCTTCGCCGAAAAGCCAGTCGTAGAAACCGATCATCGTCTCAGCCAGCACTCCGGTCCGGCGCATGACGGGATCGCCGATCAGAACGTGAAGCGTAGCGCGAGCATGCAGCCGATTGATCTCAAGCAGCCGATAGCCAAGCAGCATTGAGTCGTCTTTGCCTAAAATGCCGACAAGATGACGGTCGCGACCGTCGAAGCCGGCTACGTAACGAGCAACGACGTCGTGGTCGAGTTCGCGCGCTGGCAGATTGAGTGGGGCCATTCTGATCGGATCGGCCAGCCATGACCGTAGCGTCTCGATCGCCTTCGTATCGCTTGGCTTGAGGTGACGCTGTACAAAGCGCGCGGTCTCAATCTGAAGCATCTCATGCATTTCCATGAGTTGAGCCAGCAGGCGCACTGAGGTGTGAGAGTCTCGTTCGCACGCTTCCCTTCCAGTCGCTTTTGGTCAGTCCCCAGAGGACTTGGTCAAGCCGTGTCTGACCATCGGCTGAAAGAAGTTCCGCTTTCAGATAGCCCTCTTGACGAACTCCCAACGAACGTTGCCGCTCGTTAATCACCATGTTTGCCGCCGCTGTGCGACTCGTTACCTTGTCGATCCCGCGCGTATCGAAAAGCCAGTCCATTGCAGCCACAACTAATTCCGCAACGACCGTCATTCGTCGCTCTTCCCTATCTCCGAAGATGATATGCCAGACGGCGTTGCGGTGGATCTGATTGATCTGAAAGATAATGCAGCCGATATGCCGCCCGGACTGATCGAATGCGCCGAGCAGATACCTTGAACGGTTGTCATGCGCGAGCACGTAACGAACGAGGGCGTCGGCATCGTAGACATGAGGCGCGATATTCAATGCGGCTGCAAAGCTCGGATCGCTAGCCCATGCGCCAAGATTGTTAAGGTCGTCGCTCGAACGCATGCTGCGAAGAACGTAGCGCCGTGTTTCAATATAAACTGGACCCAGTATCGACATGCTCGCCCCATTAGGCGCTGATCGGAATTCTTCGCTGACAGATGGGGAGCCGTCAACGTTCGGAAAGCGCGAGGGCATCTTGGTAGGATGGGTAATCCGGCAGGGCACGAAAAGCCTCTTGCGCCACTACGTTGGCTTTGCACAGACAGGAATTGCAAAGGCGCATTCTTACTGAAGAAGTGGTCTCGGCTTCACCGTCCGTTCCAGCTTCCCCCCAGCAGTTCGTCATCGATCGTTTTGACGGTGTGCGCCGATGCGGACCCCGCTTACGTCTCGCGTAATCGACGGCAGGGTAGGAGCCAAAGGATAAAAGCTTTTGCTTTCTGCCGTACCGATACGCCATGGGCCAGAGCTCGGAGTCGGCCGGCGATACCAACACGTGAAGGCCGTCGCCGCCGCTGATTTTCGGCGGCTTGCCAGTAGCTCGTAAGTTCCTGATTTGCATGCCTGAAAGTGACATCGCGCTCGCCGCTTGTTGGTATCGAAAAGCGCGCGTTGGTAATTCAGCGCGCGACACCAACGAAAATACCAGCAAACGGATTGGATACCGACAGACCGCCCCGGACCGGGTCGGACGAACTATTTGGATTTTACGGGGGTTTTGGCGTCTGTTTGGGTCGTTTCGGACCGCGCAAAACAGCGATTGGTGCCCAGGAGAGGACTCGAACCTCCACGCCTCGCGGCACACGGACCTGAACCGTGCGCGTCTACCAATTCCGCCACCTGGGCTCGGAGCGGAGCATTAGGGGCTGGCATGCGGGCTGTCAACGCGAATAATAAGCGGTGCGCTCCCAGATGGTTTGGCTGGTGCGAAGGCATAGGCAACACCGGTTCCTTCAGCTTATTCGCCGGCAGGATAGGTAAAAGCGCCGCACGTTGTCTTACCGCGCCGCAATGCGGTCTTTCGACCCTCACCCCTCATCAAAGCGCTGGCGAAACCCATGTGGTGCGCTATAGGTTTCGACGATTCGAGACGGTGCGCGCTCAATCGAAGCGAGGACTTCAATGCGGCCGTAACGACAGAAGGAGCGACGCGCGATGACGGTCGACACGGGAAAGACGGTAGTGGTGTTCGGCGGGTCCGGCTTCCTTGGCCGGTACGTGACACAGGCACTCGCAAAGCGTGGCCACAGGGTTCGCATCGCCTGCCGAAGGCCCGATCTCGCATATCATGTGCTCACCGCCGGCAATATCGGTGCGATCCTGCCGATCCAGGCCAATCTGCGTTATCCATGGTCGGTGGAGCGCGCTGTGAAGGGCGCAGATCATGTGGTCAACCTTGTCGGTATTCTCGCCGAAAGCGGCAAACAAACCTTTTCCGGCCTGCAGGCGGAAGGCGCTCGGTTGATCGCTGAGGCGGCTAGGGCCGAAGGTGTCAACATGACCCAGATCTCGGCGATCGGTGCCGACGAGGGCTCGAATTCCAAATACGCGCGCACGAAGGCGGCTGGTGAGAAGGCCGTGCATGCCGCGCGGCCCGACGCTTACATCCTGCGCCCGTCGATCGTCTTCGGGCCGGAAGACGAATTCTTCAATCGCTTCGCCGAGATGTCGCGCTTCTCGCCCGTTCTACCGCTGCTTGGCGGCGGCAAGACGAAGTTCCAACCGATCTATGTGGTCGATGTTGCCGAAGCCGTGGCAAAGACGGTGGACAATGAGGTCGCGGGGGGAACGGTATATGAACTCGGCGGACCGGAGGTCTTGAGCTTCCGCCAGTTGATGGAGGAGATGCTGCGGGTGATCAATCGCAAGCGTCGCTTTGTCTCTATCCCATTCTCGCTTGCCGGCTCCATGGCGCAGTTTGCCCAGTATGTGCCAGGCGCACCGCTGACGCCGGATCAGGTCAAGCAGTTGCAGAACGACAATGTGGTCTCCGAAGAGGCTATCGCCGATGGCCGTACGCTGGATGCCTTCGGCATTCGTCCTCGAACCGTGGACTCGATACTGCCGACCTATCTCGTCCGCTTCCGACCACAAGGTCAGTTCACGCGGCCGACGCGCCATGCCGGCGGGCTCGACGCAGAAAACCAGGACGGACTGACCTGACTTAGGTCGCTTGGCGCGGTAGCCCGGTGACTTTGGCTGAATGGCTCGCCCCCGGAATGCCCCTATGGGCGAGTTTCGGTCTGATCATTGCGAGCTTCTTTACTTCTGCGCTCACGGCGGCATTCGCGCTCGGCGGCGGGGTCACGCTGCTTGCGGTCATGAGTTTGGCCCTACCGATCGCCGTGCTGATTCCGCTGCATGGTGTCGTGCAGTTCGCCTCCAATGCCGGACGGCTCGGCATCCAGCGTCGCTCGGTGCGCTGGGACAAGGCTCTGCCCTTCATTCTCGGAGGCCTGATTGGCGCAGCGATCGGGGCAAAAACGGTTGTGACGCTGCCGGAGGAAATCCTGCGCCTTCTTCTTGGCACCTTCATCCTCGCAACGATCTTCCTGAAGCTGCCTTCCCTCGGGCGCCTCAAAGACTGGCAATACGGGCTGGCCGGCGCGGTCACGACGTTTCTTTCAATGTTCATCGGAGCAAGCGGGCCACTCAATGCGGTGCTCTTCACCCGCGCCTTCAAGGATCGCAAGCAGGTCGTGGCTACCATGGCGTCGGTGACGGCGAGCCAGCATGCGTTGAAGGTTGCAGCTTTTCTCGCAGCTGGTGTTGCGCTCGGCCCGTACGCGCTCCTTGCAGCTGCAATGATCGCGACCGGCTTTCTCGGTACCCTCGCGGGCACCCGGCTCCTTAATCATCTCGACGAGAGGCTCTTCCGCAGACTGCTTGCGGTAATGCTCAGTGTTCTCGCAGTCGAGTTGATCAGGCGCGGAGTGTTCGGGTTTATTCGCTGACGCCGTACCCGTCTCGAGGCTGATCGTCGGGAACCGCCACTGGCGTCTCCTCAATACCGTAATCGTCGCCAGCACTGCCGGCTTGCGGTGCTGCAGCCTCGTGAGGATCGAAGGCGAGAATGAGAACGACACCGATAATTCCGACAGCGATACGCCAATAGGCGAATGGCGCGAATCCGTGCCGGGATACGAAGTCGAGTAGTATCCGCACGACGAGGAGCGCGGCGAGGAAAGCGCAGATGAAGCCGATCGCGATAAGACCGATATCCTCCGTCGAGAGGATGTCCCGATTCTTAAAAAGGTCGTAAGTCACGGCGCCGAGCATGGTTGGCATCGCAAGAAAGAATG
This sequence comes from Fulvimarina pelagi HTCC2506, assembly GCF_000153705.1. Classification (GTDB taxonomy): domain Bacteria; phylum Pseudomonadota; class Alphaproteobacteria; order Rhizobiales; family Rhizobiaceae; genus Fulvimarina; species Fulvimarina pelagi. The sequence goes on along the minus strand of NZ_DS022272.1, from coordinate 2,754,505 downwards.
AGAATTCCGCCGCTGAGCGCTTGTCCGTGCCCATCAGCAAAGAACCGGCGATCGTCGCACCGGAACGAGAGGTGCCCGGGATCATGGCGAGGCACTGGAAGAACCCGATTTTCAAGCAGAGGGAGAGAGGATAATCCATGATCTCGGTGTAGCGCACCCTTAGCGGCATCTTATCGATCACGAGAAGGACGATGCCGCCGACGATGAGCGCGACGCAGACCACGAGCGGCGTCTCGAAGAGCACAGTCTTGATGAAGTCGTGGGCCAAGACCCCGATCAGGGCAGCCGGCAGGAAAGCGAGTATGATTCCGGCGACGAAGCGACGGCTCTTGCCGCTCGAGGGCAGGGTGACGAAAAGCTGCCAGAGTTTCCCGAGATAGACTGCAAGGATCGCCAGGATCGCGCCCAATTGGATGACGATCTCGAAGACGAAGCCAGTCGACTCGAAACCCAGGAAATGGCCGAGGAGGAGGATATGGCCCGTGGACGAGACCGGAATGAACTCCGTCAGCCCTTCCGTAATCCCCAGAATGACGGCGTCGAAGATTGAGCCGGAATCCATTCGCAGTCCCTAAGTTTCGCATCTCAGCGAGGATTGGGAAGCGGCGCACCCCGATCGCTGCGCGTTCTGCATGCACCAATCCGCCTTGCGGTGTCCTGTCCTTCTGACTCGTTCACCGGGCGTTGACGCATTTCTGCAACCGTGCGCACGCCGCAGCCCGGCTCGTAAATGGCGCGAAAGACATGAAAATTCCCCGTTCCCCCTGTCAGTACCTGCAAAATAATACCTGAATGCGATAGACCTCGCCCGATGCTAAAACTCTTCCACCACCCCATGTCCGCCACGTCCCGCTATATCCGCCTTCTCGCGGGCGAATATGGCGAGAAGCTCGATCTCGTCGAAGAAAAACCCTGGGAGCGTCGTCGCGAATTTCTGGCGATGAACCCGGCCGCGACCTTGCCCGTTCTCATCGAGGACGACGGCCCGCCAATCGTCGGCGGTGTCATCGTCGGCGAATATATCGATGAGACCCGCGGTGTCTTTTCACGCGACAAACGGCTGATGCCTGAAAAACCGATCGAGCGGGCCGAAGTCCGGAGGCTGACGGAATGGTTCGTCGAGAAATTCGATCAGGAGGTGACGCGCTACCTCGTTCGCGAGCGCATCTTCAAGCTCGAAATGTCGAAGGAGGACGGCGGTGGCTCCCCGGACGCCTCGGCGATCAGGGCCGCGCGAACGAATTCCCGCCACCATCTGCGCTATGTCGGCTGGTTGGCCGAGAACCGCAACTGGCTCGCCGGCTCGCGCATGTCCCAGGCCGACCTTGCGGCGGCCGCGGCGCTGTCTGTGTTGGATTACCTCGGCGAAATCCCTTGGGAGAACGAACCGGCCGCCAAGGAATGGTATAGCCGCATAAAGTCGAGACCGTCATTCCGGCCTCTGCTCTCAGAAAAGGTACGGGGGGTCCCGCCTGTTCGCCATTACGCAGATCTGGATTTCTGACGGCGAGATCGCACTCCGCTCTGCAAAAGACTACGGCCCGATCTGCGATAAGCGGACCGGGCCGTTTTGGTTTTGGCGGCGGGAGGTGCGCCGCACGATCTCACTTCTTGCCGCGACCGGTCGAGCGGCGGGAACGCTTTCGGTTGCCGGTCCGCGAAGTCCGGCCCGAGCGGGTGCTTGTGCGCTTGGCCGTTGACGACGTGGCCGCGGCGGCCGGTTCCCTGACCTTCTTGGTTGCGGCCTCTGGGGTGTCGCTGTTTGCCGAAGTTACGCTCGGCTTCGCTTCGGCCGTCGTTGTTTCGGTGTTGTCAGCTCTCGCAGTAGGCGATTGCTGCGCGTTCCGATCAGCCGTAGCAGGCTTCGAAACGTCTGACGGCTTCGACCCGGAAGACGTGGCGTCCGAGCTCTTCGTGTCCGAAGGCTGGACTGCATCAGCCTTCGGAGCGTCGGGCTTCGTTTCGGTCAGGGTCTTGCTTTCCGGTGCCTCTGCCGTCGTTTTGTCTACGGAAGTTGAATTCGAGGCGTCGGAAGACTTCGCAGCGGTGGACACGGCGTTGGCATCGCTTGCGTCCGCTGGCTTTGCTTCAGCAGGCTTCGATCCGTTAGCTGAAGCGTTCGAGGTCTTTGCGTCCTTTGGTTGGGCTGAACCAGTTTTCGGGGCGTCGGACTTCGTTTCTTGCGTCGGCTTGATCTCCGGGGCACTGGCCGTCGTCTTCTCGACCGGAGCGGCTTTCGAATCATCTGAAGATGTTGTAGGCGAGCCGTCAGATGCGGGCTTTTGATCCGGCACCTTTGCCGATGCCGATTTGGCTGCTTCGGCCGGCTTCGGGGCGCTCTGCGTTTCTGTATTGGACGGCTGCTTCGCCTCTGCCTTTGACTGATCCGATGCCTTCGCCTCGGTCCTCGTCACTTGCGAAGCTTGCTTGTTTGCCGGCGACGTCGTCGAAGTCCCCGATTTCGCGGCGACGTTCGTTTCGCTCTTGGCCGACGCTGGTTTCAGTGCGTCGCTGCCCGTAGCCTCCGACTTGTCCTTCGCAGGCTGCTGCGTGTTCGATGCAGTTTTCGCCTGAGCGGGTTTGGCTTCGGATTTCGCTGCCTTGGCGGGGGCCTTTGCAGTTTCGACGGCCTTTTTCGCCGGTTTCGCCTGCTTCATCGTCTCGGCGAGCGCTTTTTCAGCGGGTTCGGCGAAGACTCGCATGATGCGTTCTCCTGCCGCGAAGGGGTTGCTCTCGAACATCAGCGGATCGGCGATGCCGGTCTCGCCGCCCGCACCGAGCGACTGGCCAAGCATCCCTGCCTTGGCATGGCGTTCTGCGAAGGCCCCGAAGTTGCGGCCTGCGCGCTTTGTCACCTCGGTCCGCTTCGGCAGCTCGGCAGACCCGTGCGTGGTGCCATGGGTGAGCGCGAAGTCGATGATGCGGGGTACGATTTCCGCTCGGAACCGTGAACCGTTGAAGACGCCGTAATGGCCGACCTTCGGCTGCACGTAGTGGACCCGCATCTCCTCGGGTATGTTTGGGCAGATGTCCTGCGCGGCCTCGGTCTGGCCGACCCCGGAGATGTCGTCGTTCTCACCTTCAACCGTCAGGAGCGCGACACGCTTGATCGCGCCGAGATCGATGGTTTCCCCGTTGAACTTCATCTCGCCTTTGGGCAGCGAGTGCTTGATGAACACCTCTTCGACAGTCTGAAGGTAGAACTCCGCAGTCATGTCCATGACCGCGTTGTATTCGTCGTAGAAGATCCGGTGTTTCTCTGCCGAGTCGCCGTCATCCTTCACGAGGTGCCAGAAGAAGTCCTTGTGCGCCATCATGTGGCGATCAAGGTTCATCGACATGAAGCCGGTAAGCTGGAGGAAGCCGGGGTAGACCGCCCGCCGAAAGCCCAACTGCGGAAATGGCACCGTCATGATCACGTTATCGCGGAACCAGTCGATGCCCTTTTCCTCGGCGAGCCGGTTGACGGCTGTCGGATTGACGCGGGTGTCGATCGGACCGCCCATCAGCGTCATCGTCGCCGGATAGCACTCGTCCTGGTGCTTCTCCATATGGGCGACGGCCATCATGACCGGTACGGAAGGCTGGCAGACGCCCAGAATATGCGTGTCGGGCCCGAGGAAATGCAGAAAGTCGATGATGTATTGCGTGTAATCGTCGAGGTCGAATTTACCGTCCTCGACCGGCACCTCCCGCGCGTCCTGCCAGTCTGTGATGTAGACATCCGCATAGGGCAGCAGCGCCTCCACTGTACCGCGCAGAAGCGTTGCATGGTGGCCGGAGAGCGGCGCGACGACGATAAAGCGGGGATCGGACTTACGGTCCTTCGGCAGTTGCCGCTCGAAATGCAAAAGCTGGCAGAAAGGCTTGTCGACGACGACCTTTTCCTTCACCCTCACGTGAGAGTGACCCACAACGGTCTCTTCGATGCCGAATTCCGGTTTGGCGTAGACACGGGTCGTTCGCTCGAACAGTTCCGCGCCGGCAGCGATCGCCCGACCGACCGTCGTACGCGATGCAGGGTTCAGTGGGTTCTGATAAGCGATCCGGGTCGCGTCGGCAGCCACGCGAAGCGGCGCGAGCATCGCCTGGTTCCACTCATAGAAGTAATACAACATAGGCTGGATATCCGTCCTTTTCCGTTGTTCTTACCAGACCATGTTGCACTGCACAAATCCTGGCCGTAGTCGGTGGCGTACCGTCATACAGACGTCACAGCCATTTCAGCATGACGATTTGGTTGTTCGCCTCATGATCGGAAGCTTCTGCTCTCCGTTTTTCGTCCAGCCATTGCGGCAGGTCCGACGTCGGGATCCGCAGAAATCCGCGTTTTTCATAGAATGACGCAGCGCGAGACGAAGCGCTATCGATGGAAAGACCCAATGCACGATAGAAGAACCAGTGTGCGCGCTCTGCAACGGATTTGAGGAGAGAGTCCTCAAGTTCGCGGTCTCGATGATCCGGATCGACGGAGAATCGCGACAGCCAGTAGAGATCGCTCTCGGCGACCGCCGCCGCGAAGCCGACCGGCTTGCCGGACTTCTTCCGAATGGCAACGAAAACTTCGTGAGCCAGAAGGAAGCGCGTGAAAGTGTCGATGTCAGGAGGATGAGCAGCGCGCGTACTGGTTTCCGCTAGAGACACCTTCTCGAGTTCGAGTAAAGCGGGAACTTCGCCGGGCTCCATCATCCGAATGGCATAGCCTTTCGATGCCATTCCCTTGAACGCCTTGCGTCCTTTCTGCTGCGGTTTTGCTTTGTGCGTCATGCCTCTCGCGGGAAAGAAACTGAATTACCGTTCGAAGTCCTCGAAGCCAGATACGGATACTCAAAGTCGGTCCCGTTAGATTGAGCGGGATTGCGCTTCGGGCCGGATTTACGCAGCGGCGCTCATCTCTACAAGGATGGACCGGGCGGCTTCCAGCGGATCCTCGGCTGCGATGATAGGCCGGGCGACGACCAGGTGGGACGCACCTGCGCGAAGAGCATCCGCAGGCTCAACCACGCGCTTTTGATCGCCACTCTCTGCGCCCGCCGGTCGGATGCCCGGAGTCACCAGCGCCATCTGAGGTCCGATGAGGCTCCGAATGGATCGGGCTTCGGCTGCAGAGGCGACGAGCCCGCCGATGCCGATCTCGCGCGCAGCCTGTGCGCGCATCGCGACCAGATCGTCGACGCTTCTGCTGTATCCGGCGTCCTTGAGGTCATCGTCGTCGAGCGCCGTCAGAACGGTCACACCGAGGACGAGGAGATCGCTGCCTCTCGCTGCCTCCGCCGCCGCGCGCATGGCGTGCGGGTATGCGTGGACTGTCAGCATCGACGCACCAAGAGAAAGTGCGCTCTCGACGCCCTTCGCCACGGTATTGGGAATGTCGAGAAGCTTCAGATCGAGAAAGACCGACTTGCCGGCGGCGGCGAGCTCTCCGACCAGCGACAACCCTCCGGAATACGCGAGCTGATAGCCAATCTTGTAGGTCGAGACCGTGTCACCGAGTGTTTCGACGAGGCGCGCCGCTTCTTCTCGCGTCGAAACGTCAAGGCCGACGATGAGCTTCTCTCTGACATCGGGCATGATCATCGGCGAAGAGCCCGACCTTTCGGGACGAACACCGCTATTATGCATCCGGCGGAATGTCGACGGTCACTGTGGTGCCGACGGTATCGGAGTTCACGTCGAGTTTGGCGTTGAGGCCACGCACGAGAGACATCACGATGCGGCCACCGAGACCACCTTCCTGCGTGTCTTTCTCCTCGCCCTGGTCCACCTGCTGGCGTTCCGTTTCGGTCAGCGCACCGCCTTTGGCCTTCTCCGCGGGAGGGCGTTCGCCTTTGCCCATGCCGAGCGATGACGCGATCTGTCTTGCCTCATTCTCGAGCTCGGCATCCGCCTCGACTTCCTTGCGAGTATCGTCGATGGCTTTCTGCATCGACTGCTTGTCGAGCGCACGAGGCGGCTTCTTCGAACTGTAGGGCCAGGTATCGTTCTCGTTGAGCCCAACGCCGTCATCGACGACCGTCAGCCGCACGACGCCGGAAGACAGCATCTTCAAACGGGCTTCGACCAGGCCTTCCTGCCGGCCGTCGAAGGCGTGCTTCAGGGCGTTGGTCAGAAGTTCGGAGAACAGGAGGCCGATCCGAGCGGCGCGATCGACCTTCAGCGTGATCGCATCGCAGTCGACGTTGACGCGTACCGAGCGGCGTCCGTCGAGATGGCCGATCGTCGATGCGATGCGGCTGACATAGGCGCCGAGTGGCACCATTTCCGAATTTGTAGACCCGACACCGGCGTCGGTCATCTCCTGATAAAGAAGCTGCAGACTCTCAATGCGCCGTGCGAGCGCGGAAAAGCTCTCCTCGCTGGTCTTCATGCGGGCTTGCATGCGGATCATACCGATGATCATCGAGAGATGATTTTTCACCCGATGCTGAATCTCACCGAGAGCCGCATCGGACCGCTTGCTGGCGGCAGCTTCTTGGTCTGCCGTCATGTCACGCTGCACGCCGAGAAAGCATTGCAGATTGTCATGGTCGTCGTAGAGTGGCGTGATCATCAGCTTGTTGAGAAACTTCGTACCGTCTGCACGATAGTTCTCGATCTCGACCGTCACGTCCTCCTCGTTACGCAGGGCCTCGCTGATCCTTCTCACATGCTCTGGATCGGTGTTCTCGCCCTGCAGAAACCGACAGTTCCGGCCGATGATGGCGCCGGCTGAATAGCCTGTGATCGTCTCGAAAGCGCGGTTGGCGTAGATGATCGGATTATCGTCGAGATGAGGATTGGTGAGCACCAGGGCCAGCGGAAGCTTCGAGAGCGCCGCTGTGCTCATGCCGCTCGGCATCGAGAACCCGTCCTGGTCGTTGGTGTCCCGTTGATCCATCCGCGTCCTCTATAGAGCGTAACGGCAATCAGCCGCAGTATAATATCGTGTGCCATATACCTGGCAGGGGGCCAACACGGATGCGGTCATCCGCCTAACGGGCTGTTTGGAAAGATTGTTAACTTCTGCCCGAATCGCAAGTCTTTTAAAAGACTGGTTTTGATCCTAGTCCCTGTTACGCCCGGACACCGTCCTGAAAGGGATGCTCGGTCGGGAAGCGCGAATGCTGATATCTGCATGCCTTCGCGTCAGCTTCAAGCTCCTAGAACATGTGCGTCAACAGAGGCTAGCTCCCACCTAACAGCCTAATGCGCTTCTTCCCAGTTAAGCGCCGCCTTCGCTTCGACTTCAAGCGGAACGGACAATATGACGCGCGGGCTCGCCGCGGCCTCCATAATGTTGGTCACGACTTCAATTGTTTCGTCGATTTCATCCTCTTCGACTTCGAAGACGAGCTCATCGTGCACCTGGAGTAGCATCATGGCGGAAAGGTTCGCGTCCGCGAGCGCACCTTCCATCCGCACCATCGCACGCCGGATGATATCGGCAGCCGTCCCCTGGATCGGCGCGTTGATCGCCGCACGCTCGTTGAAGGAGCGAATTTGGGGGTTCTTTGCAGTGATATCGGGATAGTGAGCGCGCCTGCCGAAAAGCGTCTCCACATAGCCGTGCTTCTTCGCGAAAGCCTTCGTTTTGTCCATGTAATCGCGAATGCCGGGAAACCGCTCGAAATATCTCTTGATGTACTGGCCGGCTTCCTCGCGCGGGATCGCAAGCTGGTTGGCGAGCCCGAAGGCGGAGATGCCGTAGATGATGCCGAAGTTGATGGCTTTGGCTCGTCGGCGAACGGAGGGCTCCATGCCCTCGACTGGCACATTGAACATTTCCGAAGCGGTCATCGCATGGATGTCGACACCGTTCTGGAAAGCGTCCTTCAGCTGCGGAATGTCGGCAATGTGAGCGAGGATACGCAGCTCGATCTGCGAGTAGTCCGCCGAAAGCAGCTTCTTGCCTTTTGGCGCAACAAAGGCGGTGCGGATTGCTCGGCCTTCCTCGGTGCGCACCGGGATGTTCTGAAGGTTTGGTTCCGAGGATGAAAGCCGCCCCGTCGTCGTGGACGCCATGGAGAAAGAGGTGTGGATGCGCCCGTTCTCGTCCATGTGGTGGGGCAGGGTATCGGTATAGGTGCCCTTCAGCTTGGTAAGCTGGCGCCAGTCGACAACGCGGCGTGGTAGTTCGTGGCCTTCGGCGGCAAGATCCTCCAGCACCCGGGCATCGGTCGACCACTGCCCGCTCTTGGTCTTCTTGCCGCCGGGCAGGCCGAGTTTGCCGAACAGGATTTCGCCGAGCTGCTTGGGTGAGCCTGGATTGAATTCCTCGCCCGCCATTTTGGCGATCTCGTCTTCGAGCGCGGCCTGCTTCTGCGCGAAATTGCCGGAGAGCCGCGACAGGATCTGTCGGTCGACCATGATGCCGCGCTGTTCCATGCGCGCAAGCACCGGGGCCAGCGGCCGCTCCAGCCGCTCGTAAACATGGGCAAGACCCTCTGCGGCGAGGCGCGGCTTCAGCACCTGCCAGATACGTAGCGTGACATCGGCGTCCTCGGACGCGTATTCGGTCACACGGTCGATCTCGACCGCGGCAATCGGCTTGGCGCTTCGGCCCGAACCGCAGAGCTCCTTGTAACTGATTGGTTTGTGGCCGAGGAAACGCTCTGACAATTCGTCCATGCCGTGGCCGGCGAGCCCTGACGAGGCGTCGAGCGCGTAGGAGATCAGCATCGTGTCGTCGATCGGCGTCATGGCGATACCGTGCTGAAGCATGACGAGGAGATCGTATTTCACGTTCTGCCCGATCTTCAGGATGCTTTTGTCCTCTAGAACGTCTTTCAAGGCCACGAGCGCTTCGTCCATCGGGATCTGACCGCCAAGAGCCTCGGCGCTATCCGGATCGGTGAGAAGATCGGCATCGGCCGCAACATGGCCCAGCGGCACGTAGGCCGCTTCCCCTGGCGTGATCGCCATTGAGACGCCGACCAGATGGCCCTTGTAAGCGGACAGTTCGCTGGTCTCCGTATCGAAAGCCATGACGCCCCTGTCGCGAGCGCGGTCCAGCCATCTATTCAACGTATCGATGTCGCGAATGGTGACATAGGCAGAGCGATCGATCGCCTGTCCAGCCGCGTCATCCTTCAACTTGGCAGCGAGGCGCTGGGGCGTTGCCGGGAACACCGAATCCCCCGGCGACGCGGGATTCTTGGCGGCATCGAGGTCCGGGCCGCGCGGAGCGTCCTCGATTTCGAGTTTGGCGCTTTCCACCTCGCTCGCATCGGTGTCGAGGGTCGCTGCGACGCGCCGGGTGAGCGTGGTGAATTCCATCGCCTTGAGGAAAGCGACAAGCTTCTCTCCGTCCGGTTCGTGGATGTAGAGGTCGTCCAACTCGGTATCGAGCGGCGTCTCGCAATCGAGCGTCACCAGCTTCTTCGAAAGCCGTGCCTGAGCGGCGAACTCGATCAGGTTCTCCCGCCTCTTGTTCTGCTTGATTTCCGTGGCCCGTTCGAGAAGCTCTTCGAGCGTACCGTATTCTTCAAGGAGCTGCGCGGCTGTCTTCGGACCTATGCCTGGGATTCCCGGAACGTTGTCCGAGGTGTCGCCGACGAGCGCCTGAAGATCGATCATCTTTTCCGGATAGACGCCGAACTTCTCCTTCACCTCATCGGGGCCGAGACGCTTGTCCTTCATCTGATCGTAAAGGATGACGCGTGGCCCGACGAGTTGCATCAGGTCCTTGTCGGATGAAACGATCGTCACATCGCCGCCGGCCGCCACCGCCTGCGTTGCATAGGTCGCGATCAGGTCGTCGGCTTCGTAGCCCTCCTTCTCGATGCAGGGCAGGTCGAAGGCGCGGACCGCATCACGGATGAGGCCGAACTGTGGCCTCAGATCCTCCGGCGGCTCCTCGCGGTTCGCCTTGTACTCAGAGTAGAGCTCATTCCGGAATGTCGTTGAGGAATAATCGAAAATAACCGCGAAATGGGTCGGGACGGCACCGACATTGGTATCGCGCGATTCCTCAACCAGTTTCCACAGCATGTTGCAGAAGCCGGACACGGCCCCGACGGGCAGGCCGTCCGACTTTCGGGTCAGTGGTGGCAATGCGTGATAGGCCCGGAAAATATAAGCCGAGCCGTCGACAAGGAAGAGGTGATCGCCTTTTTTCATGGGCGAAGAGGTAGCTTGGCGCGGATGGAGAGTCCATCGAGATCATGCGCCCCTTACGGACCACCTCTCGAGCGGCGATCAGTACCGGTCCCAAGCACGATCAGGCGTCCCGAAGGAGCTTCGAAAGCGGTCCGGGCACGGCGTCGTCAGAGGGGCGGGAGCCCGGCATGAAGCTGAGGCCGAAGCGGTCGAAGCTGCGCCAGACGACGGTCGCACTGCGCGGCTTGCCATTGTCACGGTCGAGCAGGACGAGAACGTCTTCACCCGGCAGGCATTCGCGCGCCGTCGTAAGCTCGAATCCTCCGTCAGAGATCGTGCGCAGACGAACGTTTTGAGGGGCGGATGTCAGATCGCCAACGATCTGCGCCGAAAGGCATACACGTCGGCGAGATTTCTGTCGGCGTTCCAGCATGTTACGTACCCCTGAGTTCCGGTCTGCATGCTACTTAAAAGGGAGGGGGCGTCAGAACAACTGGAAGAGGCATTCTCGGTTAACGGCTATGTGTCGCCTGATGTCTCGAGATACTGAAGAAATCAGCTTCTTTCGGCATAGGGCACGCGTTGGTCCAGGAGGAACCGCGCAAAGAGCGGCAGGCTGGCTGCACCCAGAACCCTGGCGCTTGGACCAACGCTGCCAGGCCGCAAGTCGACGGGTGAAAGGCCCTTGTGGTTCAGTTTATCGAAGCGTTCGCTCGTCGCCTCGATAAGACGCGAAAGAACGGGCCGTGGCATGGCGCCGTCGATTACGGCCTGCTCGAAGTCGTAGACGGCACTCGCTGACAGGATGGCATAGGCAAGGCCGTATGCCGCTTCGCCGATCCACTGCTCGAGAACGTCGCCGAGATCGTCCCACGCAGCTTGATTGCCTACGATCGCGGACGTATCGCCTCCGCTTTCACGGATCATGATCTCCAGCTTGTTGACTGAGGCAAATTCGATGAGCTGGCCGGCACCACCAGTCGTGCGTGGGATCGGGAGAGAGCCGAGTGCCGCCGCATTGCCAAGCCGGCCCGGGATGAGGTCGCCGTTGATGACGATGCCACCGCCGGCGAAGGCGCCGACGAAAAAGTAGACGAAGTCGGCGCAATCGGCCCCGCCGAAGACGTTCTCGGCTGCACAGGCGCCGGTAGCGTCGTTCGCCACGTAAACGGAGAGACCAGTCAGCGCGGAAAGTTCGGCCTCGACGTCGAAATCGCGCCAGGAATCCATTTCCTCTTCGGGCGCTCCGATCTCGGCCGCCCAGGACCAAAGCTCGAAGGGCATCGCGACCCCAAGTCCGGTAATTCGATCCCGCAATGCCGGATCGATTTCCGCCATCAGTTCGCGATGAGTTTCCTCGACGAAGCGGCGGATTTCGTCGACTTTTGGATAGCTGTACCGTTCGACGCGGCGAACCCTGATGTCGCCGACAAAATCCATGATCACGAGTTCGCTTGATCGCCGGCCGATCTTGAGGCCGAAGGACAGCGCACCGTTCGGGTTGAGCCGCATCGGCACGGATGGCTGGCCAACCCGTCCGCGCCGCGGTTCGTCTCTGATGACCAGCTCTTCCTTTTCGAGTGAGCGCATGATCACGGAGGCGGTCTGCGCCGAGAGCCCGGTCCGGCGTGCGATATCGGCCTTCGCCATTTCCCCGTTGCGCCGGATCAGGGATAGAACGGCGCGCTCGTTGTGGGCCCTCAGGCCAGACTGGTTGGATCCACGGGCTCTGCCGTCGACGTCTCGTGCCGCCGTGGAGATCTCGGACATTATTCTCCTCCCTTCGATCCAGTATTGTCTCGCCGCCTGCGATAGAGCATCATCGAGCAAATCCGTCCATCGACCGGGTCAAAGAATGCCCGGAAAATGTCCCGCGTTCAATAAATAACTTTTCATGAATTATCTATTGACAGCCGGCTGAGTTCGGTGTTCTGTCGTGGCCAACGTCCGGACCTGGGAGGCCGGATGCACAAGGAGACCGGCTTCGATTTAGAAGCTGGATTTCACATCGTCAGGGAGGATCTTCACGTGATATTCCGCACGCTTTTCGGCACGTCCGCACTTGTTGCGGCGGCCGTTTTCGCAATGCCCGCCGTCGCTCAGGACGGCGACACGAAGGCCTGTCTCATCACCAAGACGGACACGAACCCGTTCTTCGTGAAGATGAAGGAAGGCGCAACCGCAAAGGCCGAGGAACTCGGCGTCGAACTTTCGACCTATGCCGGCAAGATCGACGGCGACCATGAAACCCAGGTCCAGGCGATCGAGAGCTGCATCGCGGCAGGGGCGAACGGTATTCTGATCACGCCGTCCGACACCAAAGCGATCACGGGCGTCGTCCAGCAGGCGCGCGACAACGGTCTCCTCGTCATCGCGCTCGACACGCCGCTGGAGCCGATCGATGCGGCTGATGCGACCTTCGCGACCGACAATTTCAAGGCCGGTGAGTTGATTGGCCAATGGGCTCGCGCGAAACTCGGCGACGAAGCCGAAAACGCCAAGATAGCCATGCTCGATCTTTCGCCGGCAGCGCCTTCGGTGGACGTTCTGCGCGACCAGGGTTTCCTCAAGGGCTTCGGCATCGACATAAAGGACGAGAACACGATCGGCGACGAAGACGACCCGCGCATCGTCGGCCACGACTCCACCTCGGGGAACGAGGAAGGTGGCCGCTCGGCAATGGAGAGCCTTCTCCAGCAGGACCCCGGCATCAATCTGGTCTACACGATCAACGAGCCGGCCGCAGCGGGCGCCTATGAAGCGCTGAAATCCTTCGGCATCGAGGACCAGGCCGTTATCGTCTCCATCGACGGCGGATGCCCCGGTGTCCAGAACGTTGAGGATGGCGTCATAGGCGCGACATCCCAGCAATATCCTCTCGAAATGGCGTCAAAGGGGATCGAGGCCATCGCCCAATACGCCAAGGACGGCACCGTTCCGCAGCCGAGCGAGGGCCTCGATTTCTTCAACACCGGGGTCAATCTCGTCACCGACGAAGCCGTCGACGGCGTTGAGTCGATCTCGGTCGAGGAAGGCCTCGATCGCTGCTGGGGCTGATTTTCAGCCTTCGGTGGAACGGCTTGTCAGTGCCGGCGATCTGATCTTTCGGTCGCGCGCCCTTCGAGGTGCGTGGCCCCTCGGCAGGATCGGTCTGCGTGGCCTGTGCGGTCGTTGAGACTCTCGGCAAGCTGAACTTGTTAGATCGATACGGTCGCTACGCATCGCCGGGCGGACGTCCCCCTCTTTTTCGGAGATCGGATCCTCATGAGCCAGACAAGCGGAAAGGGGACGGACTACGAATCCTCCCTGAAGGATAGCGACACCTCGATCGCCGCCTTCGAATTGAAGCACAGGGGTGCCCTCGGCACCGCCCAGCATTTCCTTCACGGCAATCCGACGATGGTTCCCGTCATCGTCCTGCTGATCTCGGTCGTGGTATTCGGCGTTGTCTCGCCGAATTTCTTCTCCGCCTTCAATCTGTCGCTGATCATGCAGCAGGTGGCGATCGTCGGGATTCTCGCAGCAGCGCAAAGCCTCGTGATCCTTACCGCCGGCATCGACCTCTCGGTCGCCGCTGTGATGATGATGATCTCCGTCATCATGGGCCGGCTCTCCGTCGAAGTCGGCATGCCGGTGCCGATTTCAATCCTGATCGGTCTCCTCTGCGGCGCTGGCACGGGTGCGCTGAACGGCTTGCTCGTCACGAAGGTGAAGCTGCCGCCCTTCATCACCACACTCGGCACCTGGAACATCTTCCTGGCGCTCAACTACTATTTCTCGAACCGTGAGACGATCCGCTCGCAGACGCTGGATGCGGAAGCCCCGCTTCTCAAGCTCTTCGGCGAACGCTTCAATCTCGGTGGGGCCGTGCTCACCTGGGGCGTCGTCCTGATGGTGGTGATTTTCGGCGTTCTCTGGTTCGTTCTCAACCGAACCGCCTTCGGTCGCCACATCTATGCGATCGGTGACGACAAGGAGGCCGCGGATCTCTCGGGTATCCGCACAGACCGAACCCTGGTCGCAGTTTACGTGCTTGCTGGCGTCATTTGCGCCATCGCGGCCTGGGCCTCGATCGGCCGTGTCGGATCGATTTCGCCCCAGTCGTTCTTCGAGGCGAACCTCGAATCGATCACCGCGGTGGTCATCGGCGGCATCTCGCTCTTCGGCGGCCGCGGCTCCATCCTTGGACCTTTGATCGGGGCTATCATCGTCGGCGTCTTCAATTCGGGTCTGCGCCTCGCTGGCGTCGACGTTCTCTGGCAGCTCTTCGCGACGGGCTGGCTCATCATCGTTGCTGTCGCAATCGACCAATGGATCCGGAGGATCTCGGCATGAGTGAGAAACCGACTCCCGTCCTGCAGGGGCGCGGCATCGTCAAGCATTACGGCCGTGTCACCGCCATAGACCGCTCCGACTTCGATCTTTATCCCGGTGAAATCCTCGCCGTGATCGGGGATAACGGCGCCGGCAAGTCCTCGCTGATTAAGGCCGTGTCCGGCGCCGTGGTGCCGGACGAAGGCGACATCAAGCTGAATGGCAAGCCGGTGAAGTTCACCTCGCCGATCGAGGCACGGGATGCCGGCATCGAGACGGTTTACCAGCAGCTCGCCTTGTCGCCGGCGCTCTCGATCGCGGACAACATGTTCCTCGGCCGGGAGATCCGTAAAGAAGGCTTTCTCGGCAAGTATCTTCGGATGCTCGACCGCGCCCAGATGGAGAAGGTCGCCCGAGAGAAACTCAACGATCTTGGCCTGATGACTATTCAGAGCATCAGTCAGGCGGTGGAAACGCTATCGGGCGGCCAACGTCAGGGTGTTGCCGTCGCACGAGCGGCGGCCTTTGGGTCGAAAGTGATCATTCTCGACGAGCCGACGGCGGCTCTTGGCGTGAAGGAAAGCCGCAAGGTGCTGGAGCTGATCCAGGACGTCCGCTCGCGTGGCATGCCGATTGTCCTCATCTCGCACAACATGCCTCATGTCTTCGAGATCGCCGATCGTATCCACGTCCACCGCCTCGGCAAGCGGCTCTGCGTCATCGATCCGAAACAGGCCTCAATGAACGACGCCGTGGCTTTAATGACGGGAGCGAAGAAGCCCGAAGCCTCGATGGAAGCAGCCTGAGCCGTATTCCGGCTATGAAGAGCCGCTGCGAGTGATTATGGAGAAAGCCCTGCCATCCGGCGGGGCTTCTTTTTGAGTCCGTCACCCGGTCAGGTCTTCATGAAGCTAGAAAATCCGGTTCTCCTTGGTGTTGTTGGTGGTGCCCATGGCGTGCGCGGCGAGGTGCGGGTGAAGTCCTACACCGAAGAGCCGACCGATATTGGTGCCTACGGCCCGCTTCAGGACGAGAATGGCAACCGGTACACAGTAAAGACGGCGCGGTCGCAAAAGACGGTCGTTGTCGTCAAGTTCGACGAGGTGAATGAGAGGAACCACGCCGAACGCCTCAACGGACGCGAGCTGTTCGTCGAACGCGCTCTGTTGCCCGAACCGGAAGAGGATGACGAATTCTATCTCGACGATCTCGAAGGCCTGGCGGTCGAGACGCTTTCGGGAGATCCGGTCGGTATCGTCGTCGCAGTCCACAATTTCGGGGCCGGCGACATTCTGGAGGTCGCGCCGGAGGAGGGGACGACGCTGATGATCCCCTTCTCGGAAGCCGCAGTGCCCGAGCTCGATCTCGAAACCGGCCTCCTCAAGGTCGATCCGCTCGCCGCCGGGCTCGCCGAGGGCCCGGACGACGAAGAGACCGGGGACGAGGCCGATCAGTCCTCCTGAACCTCGTCGAGCCGCATCGCGACGAAGACCGCTGCCAGACAGAACACCGCGAAGGCTCCAAGCACGAAGCTTAAGCCGAGTTGATCGGCTAGGAAGCCGAAGGCGCCCATGACAAGGAGCACGATGCCGATCATGGTGTTCGACACGGCCGTGTAGATCGCCCGGTCCTCGGCTTTCGCCATGTCGGTGAGATGGATTTTCCGCCCCTGCCGAACGCCCTGATAGGAGAGCATCAGCAGGAACAGCGCGAAGGGCGCTGCAAGTGGCCACCAGCCTTGCGCGGCCTCGATCATCGCGATGGCCGAGGACGCCGCCAGCACCACGAAGCCTGCGATTGCGGAATACATCAGTACACGCCGGCTGGAGCGATCCGACAGAGAGCCCCAGACATAGGAGCCGAGGATTGCCGCGATCGACGAAGCAAGAACGAAGCTGCCGAGCGTTCCGAGATTGCGCTCTCCATTCTCGCCGGCCGATAGAAGCAGGTAGGGAGGTGCGAGGGCGGTCACTGTCAAAAGCGCGCGAGTGATGACGAAGAGCCGGAACTGCTTGTCCGCCCAAGCCTGCTGGCCGTATGTCAGGATGGCCTTGAAGCCGTTTTCGGCGCCCTCGTTGGCTCCGGCCTCCTCGACCAGCATCGTGAAGGCGAAGGCCGCGATGGCAAAAAGCGCGCCGCCAACACCGAGGCCGATGAGAAGCACCGTCTGTTCGAGCGGCAGTATGTCGAGCGCCAGCGCACCACCGTAGGCGAGCACCACGGCGGCGGCGACCGATCCCGCGAGTCCTGTGATCGAGCCGCGCTTCGTCTTCGAGATCGTCTTGCCGAGGACGTCTTTGTAGGAGACGGACGCCAGCGACCGACCGAGCGCGAAAATCGCGAGCAGCGCCGCCACTGACCAGCCGGCGGCAGCGCCTTCAAAAGCAACCAGACAGGCGACCATCGCGAAGATCGCGGCGGCCTCGATCGCACTGCCGAGCGCCCAGACCCATTTTCGCCGTTTCATTTCGCGTACGCGGTGAGCGATCAAAATTTGTGGGAGGAGCGCCAGCGACTCTCGCATCGGGACGAGAAGGCCGATCGCGGCGCTTGGGGCCCCGACAGATTGTAGAAGCCAAGGCAAAATCAGCTTGGGATCGAGAAGCCCGTCGCCGGATTTGGTCGCGGTCAGGCTGAGAAGATGCAGTCCCGCGTTCTGCGGCTGGTCGCGGCAAGCTTCATCGGGAATGTCTTTGCAGACACGGTTCTCTTCGTCTTCGAAGAAAAGATCTCCGAGATTGCCGACGACGCTCATGCACCAGACTCCTTCATCGCATTGCGCGAGAGTCTGGAATGTCTCTAAACTAGTTCAAGTCCGACCGTTCGGTAGTGAGCAGCACCGTGTTCACCCGACACGCTCAGCTGACTTCCACCCTTGGGTCACTTCTGGTCGAGGCGATTGCTGGCAGACTGCAGCTTGTCGATCATGATCGAGGCGTTGGCCTTGTCGAGCGTCTCGTCGAAAGGGGTTCCGGTCTCCTCGCAAAGCGTCTTCAAATAAGACGCCTGCGCGCCGGTCATCGGCTCGTTGCCGGTCGTCCAGTCCTGCGGATCCTTTTCTGCATTGGACGGGGCGTCGACCTTTGGGGTATCTGACATTCTCTGACTCCGAAATCGAAATTATCGTTCTTGAAATGTTCCGAGCGCACGGACGTTCCCGAATCGAACTCGTCAAATTGACGCGCTTTGGGTGATCTCTCGTTCACCGCGTAAATGCGAAGCCTGTACGGATCGCCCCTAAGTTCCGAAAAGTAGCAAATCGTTCTGATTTC
This sequence comes from Fulvimarina pelagi HTCC2506, assembly GCF_000153705.1. GTDB lineage: Bacteria > Pseudomonadota > Alphaproteobacteria > Rhizobiales > Rhizobiaceae > Fulvimarina > Fulvimarina pelagi. The sequence goes on along the minus strand of NZ_DS022272.1, from coordinate 2,736,842 downwards.
GGAGCCAATCTGCGGTATCATGATGGTGCATGCGGACCCCTATCCGGGAAGCGAAACCGAACCGGCGGCCATTTTTCGGCTCGCCGAGGAATATCGGCATGCTGCCAAGGCCTTGAGCAAGCTCGCCAGGCCTGGCGCGCCGGAGACGCTCGCGCCGTTTCGCCTTGCCGCGATCCATGCGATCGAGCTTTACCTCAACGCTTGGCTACTAATGGACGGGATCGCGCCGTCCGTTGTCCGTGGTTTGCAGCATGATCTTGCAAAGCGCGCCGAATGGGCGCTGCATTCAAAACTTACGCTGCGTATCAAGACCGCGCGACACCTCGTGGCCCTCTCGGTACAGCGAGACTACCTCGTCTCTCGTTATGCGCCTGAGCTGCTTAGCACTCTCACCCAGCGCAATCGGCTGGAAGCAACGCTTGAAGAAGTTGCCCGCAAAGTTGCTCGGCGATGCGCTCCTGAAGCGAAATCTAATGTGGCATTACGCCTCTTCGGAGCGCTTTAGCCTCGCCAATCGCCTGTTCCGCCCGAAGTGAGTGCATACCCTTCGGCGGTCATCAGATGGTGGCCGCATCTATCCAGGAGATAATTATGCGCCTTTCGATCCTTACCGCATCCGCCGTGTTCGCACTTACCGCGCCGGCCTTAGCGCAATCTTCTGCCGAGCAAATCCGCGAAGCGCTTGTCGGCAACACCTTCCAGGGGAGCATGGGGAGCAGCGAATATACGAGCTATTTTGGCGAGGACGGCACCTATGCCGACGCCTCCACCACCGGCCCTTACGAAATTACCGAGGAGGGCGTCTGCTATCCCGGTACGGACTACGGCTGCTATCAGGCCGAGATCGAGGGCGACCAGCTCGAATGGTTCAAGGACGGCAAGAGCGAAGGCACTGGCACGATCGTCGAAGGCAATCCTATGGAGTTTGGTGAGGCCGACAAAGGCTGAGCCTTTCCAATGGAGAAGGCGGTGTGCCTATCCGCCCATCGCCTTCTTCGTATCAACGCCGCCCATCTCGCAGACGAGCTTGAATTCGGCTTCTTCGACCGGCTGCACCGAGAGCCTCGAATTGTTGACGAGCACCATGTCCTTGAGGCGCGGCTCGTCCTTTACCTGATCGAGGCTCACCGGGTTAGGGACGTCCATCACGGCTTTGATGTCGACGCACTCCCATTTGCCCGAGTTGTCTTTCGAATCCGGATGGGCTTCGGCGACGACCTCCACGATACCGACGACCTCCTTGCCCTCGTTCGAGTGATAGAAAAAGCCCCGGTCGCCGACCTTCATCTCGCGCATGAAGTTGCGGGCCTGATAATTACGAACGCCGTCCCATTCCTGGCCGGCCTCGCCCTTTTCCTTCTGCTGCTCGAAGGACCATTTGAACGGTTCGGATTTGAACAGCCAGTAACGCATGCGGCCGCCCTCAAGTGCTGGTGGTCGTGTTGAACGCGAGCCTGAAGGGTCGCACGGTCACGCTTTCGAACAGCCCGGCATGGCCGTATGGGTCGCGGCCGGCGATCGCTTCCGCTTCAGCCTGGTCCGCCGCCTCGATCACGACAAGGCTGCCGCAGGGATTGCCGCTCTCGTCGAGAAACGGACCCGCGAAGACCAGCGTCTTGCCGAGGCCGTTAAGGTAGTCGACATGCTCCGGCCGCGTCGACTGGCGCAGCTCGACGCTGTTCGGCTTGTCTTCGCAGATGATTGCGAACTGCATGGGGATTCTCCTCACCGAAAATGTTCGGCCGAAGCGTTACGCGGTCTCAACTTCCCGGCGCAAGGGGCGCGACAGGAGAGCGTGCATCGCCTCGTCGATGGAAATCTCGCCGTCAAGGATTTCCGCGACGGCCTGGACGATCGGCGCCTCGATCTGGCGTTCTCGTGCGAGACGCGCTGCGATACCAGCGGAATAGACGCCCTCGGCGAGCTTCAGATTGGTGCGGTCCACCCCGCTGCCGAGCGCGATACCATAGGCGAAATTCCGAGATTGTTCGCTTGAACAGGTGAGGATCAGATCGCCCAGGCCGGACAGTCCCATCAGCGTTTGCGGCTGGCCACCGAACGCCGCGCCGAGCCGTCGCAGTTCCACGAAACCGCGCGTGACGATGGCGGCCTTCGCTGACTCGCCGAGCCCACGGCCGATCGCCATGCCGGCGGCGAGGGCAAGCACGTTCTTGAGGGCCCCACCCGCTTCGACGCCCGCCAGATCGTCGCTCGCATAACAGCGGAAGGTGTTCGCCGACAGAAGCTCTGCGGCGCGGTCGGCACGTTCGATCGTGCCGGCGGCGACCGTGACGGCGGTCGGCAGGCCGTTGGCGACGTCGGCGGCAAAGCTCGGTCCCGAGAGGACGCAGAGTGGATTGTTCGCAAAGCGCTCGGCCATGATGGCGGAGGAGAAGCGCCCGCTCCGCCGCTCGATGCCCTTGGCGCAGAGTACGAGCATCGCGTTGCTCGGAACGAGATCGCCGTAGGTCTCGGCAGCCGTCGCGAGCGACTGGGCAGGCACTACGAATAGAACCACTTCTGCGCTTGAGAGGGCCTCTTTGGCATCATGCGTCGCTCGAAGCGCGGGTGGCAGATAGACGTCGGGCAGATAACCTTCGTTGCGCCGTGTCGCCTCCATTGCCGCCATGGCGTCGGCGTTGCGGCCAAGCAGCACGACGTCGTGATCGGCCCGCGCGTAAAGATTGGCGAGCGCGGTGCCCCAGGCACCGGCGCCGATGACGGTGAAACGTGTCAAGCTTTGGCTCCCCTGCGTCCATAGCCGATCACAGGTTGGGCCCTCCGATCGAGCGGCCAGCGCGAGCGCACCGGGGTATCAAGCGGATCGGACATCTTCGCCTCGAACCGTTCGAGACCGGCATAGGCGATCATCGCGCCATTGTCGGTGCAGAGCCGGAACGGCGGCGCGACGAGCGTAAAGCCTGCGTCCCGCGCAGCGGTTTCGAGCGCATGACGGATCGTCTGGTTCGCTGCGACGCCGCCTGCTACGGCGATCGTTGGCGCCGCGATTTCTGGCAACATGTCGCGGAAACGCGCGAAGGCGCGATCCATGCGGTCGGCAATCGTGTCGGCGCAAGCCGCCTGAAAGCTTGCTGCGAGATCGCTCACATCCTGCCGGCTCACAGGCGCGTTCTTTTCCGCCGCCTGCCGCACGGACGTCTTGAGGCCAGAGAACGAGAAATCGAGCCGCGCCTCCCTGAGCATCGGGCGGGGAAAAGAGAAGCGCTTGGGATCACCGTCTTCGGCTGCGCGTTCCACCATGGGACCGCCCGGATGGCCGAGCCCTAGCAGCTTGGCGGTCTTGTCGAAGGCTTCGCCGAGCGCGTCGTCAATCGTCGTACCCCAGCGTTCGTAGTCACCGAGGCCGCGCACCAACAAGATCTGTGTGTGACCGCCGGAGACAAGCAGCATCAGATAGGGATAGGCGAGTCCGTCGGTGAGCCGCGGCGTCAGCGCGTGACCTTCGAGATGGTTGACCGCGAGGAACGGAATGCCACGCGCATGGGCGATCGCCTTCGCCATCACGGAACCGACGATCAGCCCGCCGATGAGACCCGGGCCGGCGGTCGCTGCGACAGCGGAGACCTCGGAGAGTGTCACACCGGCCTCGTCGAGCGCGGCTGTGACGATGCCGTCGAGCGCTTCGGCATGGGCGCGCGCGGAGATCTCCGGTACGACGCCGCCGAAGGCCGCGTGATCGTCGATCTGGCTGTAGACGACGTTCGATAGAATCGTCGGCGCCCCGGCCTCGTCGCGCGCTACGACGGCGGCTGCCGTTTCGTCACAGCTCGTCTCGATGCCCAGGATCACCGGGCATTTCTCCGATCGATATGCGATTGTCATTAGCCGTGCCGCTCCTCTTGCCGCGACCTTTTGGCAGGTCGAGCCGCCTCTGGGAAGACCCGGCACCGCACGCAAGTGTCATCGCGATCTATGCAAGTGGTACGGCGCAAGTTGCCACATCGGACCTGCAATGCGATTGAGACGTTTGAGCGATCCGGCCCAAGAGACCGGATCCCAGGCGAACATTCTGGGAAGCGGAGCAGAAACGCATGGCGCAGGCGGACGGCATCATCCGGATCGGGACACGCGGCAGTCCGCTCGCGCTCGCCCAGGCGAGCGAGGTCCGCGCCCGACTGATCGCCGCTCACGGCCTGACCGAGGACGATTTCGCCATCGAGGTGATTTCGACATCGGGCGACCGGATCCTCGATCGTCCGCTCTCGGAGGTCGGTGGCAAGGGGCTCTTCACCAAGGAGATCGAGGCGGCGCTGCTCGATCGACGGATCGATCTCGCCGTCCACTCCTCGAAGGACATGGCGACGGCAATTCCTGATGGACTCGCGATCACCGCCTTTCTCGAACGCGAGGACGTGCGAGATGCGTTCATCGGGCGAGATGCCAAGACCCTCGCCGATCTGCCCGAGGGCGCGACCGTCGGTTCGGCCTCGCTCCGGCGGCAGGCACTGATCAAGCGACTCCGGCCAGACCTCAACACGATCATCTTCCGCGGCAATGTCCAGACGCGGCTGCGCAAACTCGGCGAGGGCCAGGCCGATGCGACACTGCTTGCGCTCGCCGGCCTCAACCGGATGGAGATGCAGCACCATGCGACGGATATCCTTGAGCCGGAGGACTTTCCGCCGGCTCCCGGTCAGGGTGCGATCTGTATCGAAAGCCGCCAGGGTGACACTCGTATCGAGAATCTGGTCTCGGCGATCGTCCACGATGAGACGTCGATTGCCCTCCATGCCGAGCGGGCGTTTCTGAAGGTACTCGACGGCTCCTGCCGCACGCCGATCGCCGCACGCGCGGTGCTTTGGGACAGCGGGCGCATTGCATTCCATGGCATGATCCTGCGGCCGGACGGCACCGAGGTGCACGAGGTTCATGACGAGGGCGATGCGGACGGAGCCGTTGCCCTCGGCGAGCGCGCAGGGCGCTCGGTTCTCGAAGCCGCCGGTCCCCATTTCTTCGACGGATGGGGTGACCCCCAGCCATGAGCGGCTGCTGATGGCGCGGGTTCTAATCCTTCGCGAACGGGCCTCGGGTGAAGAAACCGCCCGGCAGCTTCGGTCGCGCGGGCATGAGCCGATCGTGTTGCCACTGGAGGCCGTCGTCCGGCTTGACGGGGAACCGCCGACCGCTCCCTTCGACGGGTTCGCGGTGACCAGTTCCCAAGCGGTCTCTTCCTTGGCCGAAGCCTTCGCGGGTGATCCAAGGCCGGTCTTCGCCGTTGGAGCAGCGACGGGAGCGACAATCGAGGCGGCCGGGTTCCCGAATGTCCATTTCGGATCCGGTAGGGCGGCATCGCTTCCAGATATTTGTTCGACCGTGTTCGGCTCACGTGACGACGGAGCGACAATTCTCTACGCAGCCGGAGTGAACCGGTCGGGTTCACTCGAAGCGGCCTTTGCCGACTCGCCGTTCAGACTGCTGACCTGGGAGGTCTACGATGTGGTCCGGCGCGCTCCAAGCCGCGATGAACTCAGAGGTGCGTTCGACAGCGCACCTTCCGATGCGGTCCTTCTCATGTCGCAGGCTCAGGCCATCGCCTTCGCCGAGTGTATCGCTCCGTATTGGGAGGATAATGTCGAAACCGTACGGCTCCTTTGTCTGTCCCAACGAATCAGCGATGCCCTGCCGTCAGGCCTTCGATCGCGAGCCGAAATTTCTGAACGACCGACGCTTCCTTCGCTTTTCGAACGGCTTTGAACGCCTAGTTCCGCAAATATGCATGGCGCAAACTTGCGCTCGATCTGCGAATGGGTGACGAATTGGGGAAGACGATTTTCGCCGGATCTGACAGCCGGCATAATATTTCGCATGAAGCGATGGAGCTGTCTCGATGACGAACCGTCCGCGGCGTTCTCGCCCCAACCGTTCGCGTAACAAGACGATCGATGGGGATTCGCGCAAGGTCGATACGCCGCCCGATTCCGCTAATACCGCGAGTGGTGCCGCGACCGGGGAAGTGAATCCCTCGGCAGAGTCCGATCCGGCGATGGATGCAGCCGCCGAGACCTTCGCGAAGTCCGAAGGCATGGGTGAGTCGGTTATCGCAGGCGGGCAGGTCACCGAAGATCAGCCTGTTGCGAAGAGCAGCAAGGCGAAGCGCCCCGGCACGAAGAAGCCGGAAGATACGCTCGCTCCACCTGCCGAACAGCCCGTCACAGCGGCGCCTGAAAAGCCTGCCGACGCCGGGGTTGTGTCCGGTGATGATGTCGGTGCGGGCGCAACGGAAGCGCGGTCCGGGAGAAACTCCGACTGGTCGAAGACGGGCGGTTACCAGGGACCCGCAGCCGTCACCCGTACGCCCGAACCTGTCAAACGCAACGAAACGCCAGCCCGGCCGGCCGTAGGAAGGGAAAATGAAACCACAATGATGGGCTCATCGACCAAGGCGCCTCCGCCTTCGGGAAGTTCGGGCCTCGGTTTTGGCGGCGCGCTTTTCGCCGGCCTTATCGGAGCGCTCGTCGCTCTCGTCGTCACAGCCTATCTCTATTCCTACGGTTTCCTCGATCAGCTCCGCGACGGCCTCGCAGGTCCGCCGGTGATCGCCGAGGACACGACCGGCGAGGATATTGAGCGGCTTGCTGAGGAACTGGTCACGCTGCGTCGCGACATCGAGGCGAGCGTTGCCGCTGATCAGGAGCCGAGTGCAGGCATACCGGGCCTCACGCCGGAACAGCTTGAAGAACTTGGCAACCGCATTGCCGCGCTAGAAAGCACGGCCGTTGAAGCTGCATCTGCGGGCGAAGAGGATGCGGCAGGCGCGACTCAGGACATGAGTGCCTTCGAACAGGCTCTGACGGAAACACAGGCCAACATGTCCGGCCTGCAGGAGTCCGCGACGGGCGCAGGAGAGGCGGCAGCGTCCGCCCAAGAGGCGGCCGAACGGGCGGCGGCAGCCGTTCAAGATGCAATCGAGGCTGGGGAAACTGGCCGCCGGGAACTTCAGGCAGCGATTGAACAGGCGCTCGCAGCCGGCGAGACCGGGCGCCAGGAACTCCGCGCCGCAATCGAAGAGGCTACCAGTACGACCGCTGCACGGCTTGATGCGATCGAGGCCGGTAATTCTCAGGCTCGGATCGCGCTTGCTGCGGCCGGCATGAAAAGCGCCATCGATAATGGCTCACCTTTCACGACCGAGCTCCAAACGTATGCCGAGGCAGGCGGGCCACAACAAACCGTCGAGGCGCTGCAGCCCTATGCCGAGAATGGCGTGCCGACGGTCGGCTCGCTTGCCCAGCGCTGGGCGGATGTCAAAGGCGCGGTTTCGGCGGCGCTGACCGGGCCCGGCGCGGACGCGCCGATCGGCGATCAGATGCTGGCCGGCTTCCGTTCGCTTGTCGAGACGCGCTCGACCGGCGAGGTGCTAGAATCGGCGAACACGCCCGACGCCATCATCGGAAGGCTCGACAACGCGATCTCCACTGGCGACTTCCCGGGTTTCGTCGACGAATGGCAGAGCCTTCCGGAGGACGCGCAGGCCGCCGGCGGCGACTTCATCGCCGACGTCGAGGCGCGGCTCGCCGCCAATCAGGCGCTGTCCGACGCGATTTCCGCGACCCTTTCGGGCGGCGCGAATTCGGGCGCCGACGCACAAACGAACCAAGGATAACGGGAGCCGCTGCCGACTATGTGGGGCATACTGACATTTTTCATCCTGATCCTTGCGCTCTACCTCGGCTTCGGCTGGCTGGCTGACAATCCGGGATCCGTCACATTCGTCTGGCAGGAGCAGACCGTCGAATTCTCGATGATCCTCTTCCTTGCCGCGGCGGCGGCCGTGATTGTCGCGTCGGTGCTTGTGGTCTGGCTGGTCGCGAAGCTTTTCCAGGCGCCCGGTCTGATCAGTTCCTGGAATTCGAGCCGGCGGCACAGCAAGGGCCACAACTACCTCTCGCGCGGCGTACTTGCTGCGGGTGCCGGTAACGCGACTCTCGCCCGCCAGATGATCAAGAAGAGCGAAGGGCGGATCGGGAAGGATGATCGCGCGATCCTCGGGTTTCTCGACGCTCAGACCGCGTTGATTGAGGGCGATCATCAGCGTGCCGTCGCTATTTTTCGCGACATGGAAGAAGATCCCAACACCAAACTTCTTGCGCTGCGGGGGCTCTACCTGGAAGCCAAACGCGTCGGCGACGAGAGTGCTCAGGAATACTACGCCGAGCGCGCTTTGCGGATCGCACCGAACCTTCCCTGGGCGGCCGAAGCCGTCCTCGAACGCAAGTCGTCGAGCCGCGACTGGGATGGCGCGCTGCGTGTTCTCGAAGCCCAGCGTTCGATCGACATGCTGGGCGATAAAGATGCAAAGCGCATTCGGGCGATCCTTCTCACCGCCAAAGCGAAGGATCAGGCGGATGCTGATCCGAAAGCGGCCCGCTCTTCGGCGCGCAGCGCCCAGAAGATCGCACCGGACTTCGTACCCGCCGCTCTCGTGGCTGCGGCGGCCGCCACCCGCCTCAACGACTCACGTCGCGCGACGCGCTATCTTGAGACGACTTGGGTGAACGCGCCACATCCCGAAATTGCCGACGCCTATGTTCATGCGAAGGCCGGCGATTCGGCGAAAGACCGACTGCGCCGGGCGCAGAAGCTGAAGGGGCTCTACGAAAAACATCCGGAATCCGACATCGCGGTGGCGCGTGCCGCCCTCGATGCTGGCGAACATGATCTCGCACGCTCTTCTGCGTTGGATGCGGCGCAGAAGCGGCCAACTGAGAGTGTCTATTTGCTGCTGGCCGATATCGAGGAAGAGCAGAGCGGTGAGGTAGGCCGTGTCCGCGAATGGCTAGCCAAGGCGATCACTGCGCCGCGCGATCCGGTCTGGATGGCCGACGGTGTTATTCTCGACGAGTGGCAGCCCGTGTCGCCGGTCACTCGTAAGCTCGGCGTCGTAGAGTGGAAGTCGCCCGTCGAGCATCGCGACAGCAACGGTAACCCGGTGATCGAGGCCCGAGCCCGCGATCACGGAGAAAGCGCGCGTATCATAAGTTCTTCCGACGGGTCGAACGCATCGGCGGCATCGGCACACACGCCATCCACCGCGATGACTACAGTGGCGTCGAGCACCCTGAACGGTAATCCGCGCCCCAAATACGCGAACTTTTCGAGCGACAGCAAGGATGGTGGAACAACCTATCCAAGCGCGCTTCTCGCAATTAAGGGCGAGGTCGACCGACCCGAGGCGTCCAGTCGACGATGAAGCCGATCTGTCGTAGTCGATTATGTCACGGCGACTGCAACCCGGTCCGCATCCTGTCGATTGTGCTCACCAAGCGCGGCTGAAGCCAGATCGCCTCTGCCTTAGCGCATTGCGAGACAATTCGGCCCAAGGGTTTGGCTCGGGGGCCGCTCTGCTGGGTTTCGCATTGGAGGCCGCGCGGCAAACCTACGGACGGGACACCAGGACTCCATGACACGATCGTTTTTTGCCGGGTTTCGAGATTTTCTCAGCCAGTTCGCAGGAGAGGTATCGCCCAGCGAATCCGAAGATCGGGACGAACTCGTCGTCGCCATAGCAGCGTTGCTCTTTCATGTCGTTTCGGCCGACGGGATTGTCACCGAGGAGGAGCGCGAAAGTCTCGACACTGTCCTGCGTGAAGATTATCGCCTTTCGACGGAGCAAGCGCGCGCGGTCGCGGAAGCCGGCGAAAGGGCGAACGACGAAGCCGTCGATCTTTACCGTTTCACCTCAATCCTGAAGAGCCGTCTCGGCGAAGATGAACGGATCGAGTTCGTGCGCAATTTATGGGAAATGACTTTCGCCGATGGGCAAGTTCACGAATTAGAAGATAATGTGGTCTGGCGGGTTTCGGAACTTCTCGGCGTCTCGGGGCGCGACCGTATGCTCCTGAAGAAGGAGTTTGCCGTCAGGGCGGAAACCTGAGCAATGAGCGACCACGCACGGTTCCAGACGAACGGGCGCGAACGAATGGAGTTGATGGAGACCGGCACGCGCTATCGAATGGACGGTCGGCACATGAAGCCGATCCTCGTTATTCTCCACCAGGAGAACTCGACGCCGGGCCGCGTAGGGCAAGTGCTCAGAGCCCACGGCGTGCGACTCGACATCCGCCGTCCCGTCATGGGCGAACCACTTCCAAAAACCCTTGACGCACATGCCGGAGCGATCGTCTTCGGCGGCCCGCCAAGCGTCAACGACAATCTCGACTATATCACTCGCGAGACTGACTGGCTCTCCGTTCCCCTCAATGAAGATAAGCCCTTCCTCGGCATTTGCCTCGGCGCGCAGATGCTGGCGAAGCATCTGGGCGCGCGCGTCGAAAACCACAGGGAAGGCCTTGCGGAAATCGGCTATTACCCTCTCCGCTCTACCGAAGCAGGCCGTCATTTCATCGCCGACTGGCCGGACATGATCTACCAATGGCACACTGATGGCTTCGACCTGCCGACGGGCGCCGACCTACTCGCGGAAGGCGATTGGTATCCCAACCAGGCGTTTCGGTATGGCAGGAACGCCTTCGCGATCCAGTTCCATGCCGAGCTGACGCTGGCCATGGTCTATCGTTGGACAACCAAGGGGCACGAGCGGCTGAAGCTGCCGGGCGCTCAGCATCGCCGCCACCACTTCCATGGCCGGGCGATTTACGACGAGCCGGTCAAACGATGGCTCGACGCTTTTCTGACGAAGATCTTCGAAGAGCCGGTCGAGGGGTGAGATTGCAGCGCATGGGAGCATATCAATTGCGCGCGGCGAGATGTTTCGCCTTTCGCAGATCAGGGAACATCCAGGCCCAGAGCCCCGCGACGCCGACGGTCGCGAATCCGCCGAGGACGACGGCGGGAACAGCGCCGATGAACGTCGCCATGGTGCCGGCCCGGAATTCGCCGAGTTCGTTCGACGCCCCGATGAAGACCATGTTCACCGCATTCACCCGTCCGCGGACGTCGTCCGGTGTCCACAACTGCATCAGTGTCTCGCGCACATAGACCGAAATCATGTCGGAAGCGCCCATCAGGGCGAGCGCGACGATCGAGAGCCAAGGCACGGTCGAAAGGCCGAAGAGAGCGGTGAAAGCGCCGAAGGCTGCGACGAAGGCGAACATGATGGCGCCGGCATTGTCCTTGATCGGATGGGCGGCGAGCCAGAGCGCGACCGTGACGGCACCGATGCCCGGCGCCGCCCGCAACAGACCAAGGCCCCAGGGTCCGACATCCAGAACGTCCCGCGCATAGACCGGCATCAGCGCGACGGCGCCGCCAAGTAGAACGGCGAAAAGATCAAGCGAGATCGCACCGAGCACCACCTTTTCGTGCCAAATGAACCGAAAGCCGGCGATGATCGTCTCCATGCTCGCCGGCTCGGTCGGGAGGCGCTGCGCCGGTGCGCGGATCGACAGCACGAGAACGCTCGCCAGAAAGAACAGCGTCGCTCCGGTACCGTAGGCAACAAGCGGCGAAAGCCCGTAGAGCAGTCCGCCCGCCACCGGTCCGGTGATCGAAGCGATCTGCCAAGAGGAGGAATTCCAGGCGATGGCGTTTGCAAGCTCGTCTCGTGTGACGAGGTTGACGACGAGCGCCTGGGAGGCTGGGCCGAAGAAGGCCCGCGCGATGCCGAGCACGACGAGGATGACGAAGATCGGGCCGGGCGAGACCAGACCCTCCCACGTGAAGATCATCAGTGCGACGACGCTCGCGCCTTCGAGAATGGTCATGGCGCCCATGATCCCGCGGCGGGAGTAGCGGTCCGCGACGGCGCCGGTGACCAGAACGAGAAGGAGAGCCGGCATGAACTGGCAAAGCCCGATCAGTCCCAGATCCCACGGATCGCGTGTCAGATCGTAGACCTGCCAGCCTACCGCAACGATGACGACTTGGATGGCGAAGGCAGATAGGAAGCGGGCGAGCCAGTAACGGAGGAAGCGATCATTGCGAAATGCGGCAAACCGGTCGTCGTCGGGCGTACGCGCAGAGCCGGCTCCGGGCTTCGCGCCAAGATCGTCGGAAATTTCGTCGCTCAAATTAGGCCTCGGGCGGTTTCCTCCCCAAGTCTCGTCGGGCCCGAGAGGTTGTTGGCCACGCGCTTATCCCAGAAGGCGGTTGGACGGCAATCGGTGGCCGTCGCAGCCGGTGTTCACGCTTTGGAGAAGCGTCGAGGCGGTATGGCCTTCGTTCGAGCAACCGGATGATGAATTCGGGGCTTCCCCCGCCGCGTCCATTGGTCCGAAACGCATTCTCGTGGAAGACTTGAGGCCTGCTCCCGATGGTTTACCTTATTAAAGCGGCGGAGCGCTTCAGCCGTACACAGCTGACGGCAGGTTGGACGAAAGAACATGTTCACGCTTGAGACGGACGAGGCCGTGTGGGATTGACGTCTTCTGCGAAACAGAAGGTCGACATTGCTCTTGTGGGCGGTGGACTTGCCAATGGGCTGATCGCCTGGCGGCTTGCCGAATTGCGGCCGGATCTCAGCATCGTCGTCCTCGAAGCCGGTGAGGCGCCTGGCGGCAACCACACATGGTCGTTTCACGAACACGACCTTACACCCGCCGCTCATCGGTGGATCGCGCCTTTCGTCGCTCATCGCTGGACCACCAACGAGGTGCAATTCCCCGACCGCCATCGTCATCTCTCGACGGGGTATTTGAGCGCGTCCTCGGATCTATTTCGCGAAAGGCTGACGACGCGTCTCGGCTTGCGTATCCGCACCGGCTGTCCGGCCGTTTCTGTCACGGCGCGCAAGGTGCGACTCGAAAACGGCGAAGTGATCGAGGCCGGCTCGGTGATTGACGGGCGCGGCTACCGATCGAGCGAACACCTCACGCTCGGCTTTCAGAAGTTTCTCGGTCAGGAGATCGAATTCGAGGCACCGCACGGCGTTGCCCGACCGGTCATCATGGATGCTACCGTCCCCCAGGCGGACGGCTATCGGTTCGTCTATCTTCTTCCCATGACGCCGACGCGGTTGCTGGTCGAGGACACCTACTATGCCGATGGCGACGCCCTCGATCGCGGAACGATCCGGCGCAACATCGCGGCTTACCGGGCGGCGAAGGGCTGGCCTGCGGGGAAAGTCGTTCGCGAAGAAGATGGTGTCCTGCCGATCGCGCTCGCCGGCGATATCGAGGCCTTCTGGGAGGAGAAGCAGGGCGTCCCATCCAGCGGCCTCAACGCTGCGCTTTTCCACCCGACGACTGGGTATTCCTTGCCGGACGCCGTGTATCTCGCCGATCTGATTGCAGGCCTGCCGGACTATTCGGCCGCAACCCTTTATGCTGCGACACGCCGCCACTCGGTCGCAACGTGGAAGCGGCGCGGCTTCTTCCGTATGCTGAACCGCCTTCTCTATCTCGCCGGTGATCCGTTGAAACGTTATGTCATCCTCCAGCATTTTTATCGCCTGCCCGAACCATTGGTGTCGCGGTTCTACGCTGCGCGGCTGACCCGAGGTGACAAGGTGCGGATCCTCACCGGCAAGCCGCCGGTCAGTGTTATCAGCGCGCTCAAAGTTCTTTCCCCGAGTTCTGTCGAGGGAGCGCCCGCATGAACCAGATGCCGCGCGACCTTCCTAACAAGACAAAGACCGCAGTCGTTATCGGAGCAGGCTTCGGCGGACTGGCGCTTGCGATTCGACTTCAGGCGGCCGGTATCCAAACGACGCTTCTCGAAAAGCGCGACAAGCCCGGCGGACGGGCTTACGTCTACGAGGATCAGGGCTTCACCTTCGATGCCGGCCCAACCGTGATCACCGACCCCTCCGCGCTCGAAGAGCTGTTCGAGACGGCGAACGCCAAGCTTTCGGACTATGTCGAACTGCTTCCCGTCAAGCCTTTCTACCGTCTCGCCTGGGAAGACGGCTTCGTCTTCGACTATGCAGACGATCAGGAGGATCTCGACCGCCAGATCGGCGCGAAGAACCCGAAGGATGTCGAGGGCTATCGCCGCTTCCTCGCTTATTCGCGGGACGTGTTCCACGAGGGTTACGAAAAGCTCGGCACCGTCCCTTTCCTGAATTTCAAGGATATGATGCGGGCAGCGCCCCAGCTCGTTCGGCTCGAGGCCTATCGCTCGGTCTATTCGAAGGTCGCCCAGTTCATCGAGGACGACCAGTTACGGCAGGCCTTTTCCTTCCACTCGCTCCTCGTCGGCGGCAATCCGTTCGCCACTTCTTCGATCTACGCGCTCATCCACGCGTTGGAGCGCAAATGGGGCGTCTTCTTCCCGCGCGGCGGCACCGGCGCGCTGGTCCGCGGCATGGCCAAGCTCTTCACCGACATTGGCGGGAGGATCGAGGTGAATGCCGAGGTCGAGAATATCGCGATCGAGAACGGGCGCGCGAAGTCCGTGACGACTAAGGGCGGTCAAACCTTTCCCGCAGACTTCGTCGCCTCGAATGCCGACGTCGTCCACACCTATGCCAAGCTGATGGGTCGCAGCGAGCGCGGCAAAAAGCACGGCAATTCGCTGAAGAAGAAGCGCTTTTCCATGTCGCTCTTCGTCATCTATTTCGGCCTGAAGACCCACCGGCCGGACATTGCCCATCACACGGTCTGTTTCGGTCCGCGCTATCGCCCGCTGATCGACGAGATTTTCAAGGGCAAAGAGCTCGCGGGCGACTTCTCGCTCTATCTCCATAACCCGTGCGTCACCGATCCCTCGCTCGCGCCGGAGGGCATGGGCTCCTTCTACGTTCTGTCCCCTGTCCCCCATCTCGGTAACGCCGATATAGATTGGGCGGTTGAGGGGCCGAAATATCGCGACAGGATCCTCGACTATCTGGAAGAGCTGTACATCCCCGGCCTGAAGGACGATCTCGTCACCAGCCGCATCTTCACCCCGGCTGATTTCAAGACCGAACTGAACGCCCATCTCGGCTCGGCCTTCTCGCTCGATCCGGTACTGACGCAGAGCGCTTGGTTCCGCCCTCACAATCGCGACGATCAGATTCCCAACCTCTACGTCGTCGGGGCTGGTACGCATCCAGGTGCCGGCGTTCCGGGCGTCGTCGGTTCGGCCAAGGCGACTGCCGGCCTGATGATCGAGGACGCGGGTCTCGCGTGCGTGCCTGCATGAGTTTCGCCGACCGCCTCGACGTACCGATCGTCGGCGGCCTTCCGTTCGAAAAGCGCGAGCGCGCCGCGCTGGCCGCCGAAGCCGAAGCGACGATCGCGCAAGGCTCGAAGAGTTTCGCTGCCGCCGCCCGCCTGTTTGATCCGGAGATGCGGGTCAGCGCGCTTATGCTCTATGCCTGGTGCCGGCATTGCGACGATGTGGTCGATGACCAGATCCTTGGTTTTCGCCAGCCAGGCCGCCGGGACCGAGCCGGCGATCGCGCACGTCTCGATGAACTCGAGGCCAAGACCCTTGCGGCGGTTCGAGGCCGATCCACGGGCGAAGCACCATTCGACGCGATCGGCGATGTCGCCCTGCGGCATGAGCTGCCGGAATCGCTCTTGACCGCGCACCTCGAAGGCTTCCGGATGGATGTCGACGGCCGGGTCTACGAGGTGATTGAGGATACGCTCGATTATTGCTACCGGGTCGCAGGTGTCGTCGGCGTGATGATGGCGCGGGTCATGGGCATCAGGGTCGAAAACGGTTCGAAATTCGACCTGACGCTGACCCTCGATCGAGCCTGCGACCTCGGCATGGCCTTTCAGCTCACCAATATCGCACGTGACATAGTCGACGACGGCGAGGCCGGACGGGTCTACGTGCCGAAGACATGGCTCGATGCGGCTGGCGTCCCGGGCAGCGCCATCCACCACCCGCGCAATCGGGAGGCGGCAGCGGTGTTCGCTCTGCGTCTCCTCGATCTGGCCGAGCCATACTACGCGTCGGCCTCGAAGGGGCTAGCCGCGCTGCCGCCTCGTGCCGCATGGGCCGTCGCGACTGCGCTTGGCGTCTACCGTGAGATCGGGACCGTCATCCGCCGGCGTGGAAGTCAAGCCTGGGACGATCGTTCATCGACAAGCGCGGCGACCAAGTTCCTGCACGCCTTCAAGGGTGTCGGTTGGACGATGGGATCACGTGTCTCAAGCAGGCGCGGCGTTCGGCCGCCGGAGCTCTGGACGCGTCCTCGACTGCTTGAGCTCGGTGATGCGCCCACAACAGGTCTATCGGCCTGACTTTGTCAGACATTGAACCATGACTTGCGAAGCGTCATACCGCGCTGCACAAATGTTTTGCATGCCTAAATTTTAGGATTGTGCGCTGCGAGATTTTTCTTACTGTGGTTAACGTCCGGGGGACAATAGGGGTGGACGATCCGGACCAACCCCGTCGATCCAAATGGGAGGTCGATCGGCGATAATCGCCACGCGAACGAGGTTTCGCCATGATCGCCATGACCCTTCTTCTCTGCCTGAAAGCCGAGCCAAGCGACTGCCATCGCGAGAACGTCTCCTTTCAGGGTACCCTCATGCAATGCGCGATGTTCGGCCAAGCAGCCGCCGTCGAACATCTCAAAGGCCGGCCGAAATGGACGCTGCAGCGCTATCGTTGCGAGCCATCGGATATTGCCGAGGCCTAAGCTACTTCAGAGCATCTGGCTGTCCGCTGCGCGTCAGGCAACGCTGATCGACCAGAGTGCGGAGAAGACCAGCCCGAAGAAAAGGATCCAGCCGAATGCGCTGTTCGACTTGAACAGCCGCAGGCATTCGGAGGGATTGTCGATATCGAGGCTTCTGATCTGCCAGCCCATCTGGCCAGCGCCAAGCGCGAGGCCGAGATAGGCCGGCCAGCCGACGCCGTTGCCTGTGAAGGCGAATGCCAGGAAGAAGAGGACGACCGCGCCTCCATAGAGGAGGACGATCGCCTGCTTTGTCTTCGCGCCGAAGAGTTGGGCGGTAGAACGGACGCCGACCAGCGCGTCGTCCTCCTTGTCCTGATGGGCATAGATCGTATCGTAGCCGATCACCCAGAGGATCGAACCGAGATAGAGAAGCACCGGGGCGAGCGAGAGGCTGCCCCAGTAGCACGCCCAACCCATGAGCGCGCCCCACGAGAAGGCGAGACCGAGGCCAAGTTGCGGCCAGTCGGTGAAGCGTTTCAAGAAAGGGTATATCGCGACGGCGCCGAGCGAGGCTATGCCGAGAAGGATCGCGAAGGGGTTGAACTGGACGAGCACCAGAAACCCGGTGAGGGATTGCGCAACCATGAATAGCTTGGCGTCCCGGCGGCTGATGCGGCCGGACGGAAGCGGTCGAGAGCGCGTGCGTGCGACGGACGCGTCGATCTCCTCGTCGACAAGATCGTTATAGGTGCAGCCGGCGCCGCGCATGGCGATGGCACCCACGAGGAAGAGGAAAAGGTGTGAAAGGTCCGGCAGGCCCATATGGACTGCCGTCGTCGGAGCGGCGAGGGGCGCCAGCGCCGCCGACCACCAGCAGGGCCACATCAGAAGCTGCCAGCCGATCGGCCGGTCCCATCGCGCCAGTTGCGCGTAGGGCCAGAGCGCCTGTGGCAGATAGCGGTAGACCCAGTTCTCTGAAGGGGCGTCGGCGACGCGGTTCTTCTCGGCCAGATAGCTGGGTTCGGGATTCGCCATCCTTCGGAAAAAGCGTGTTCGAACCGCGTCAGTCAAGCTTTTTCCTCTCCGTGCCTTGAATTTTCTCCATCATCAAAGGCCTTTCGCGAGACCCGACTTGACCCGTGCTCGCCGCACTTCGTATCGCGTTCGCTGAGGGCGACTACGCCCGCGCCCCGCGAAAACGGAGACAAAATGGCGATCGACGTACTCCTCATCGGATCGGGTGGCCGGGAGCACGCGCTCGCCTGGAAGCTCACCCAGTCGCCGGAACTCGGAACGCTCTATGCGGCACCCGGCAATCCAGGCATCGACGAGTGCGCGAGCCTTGTCGACCTCGATATTGCTGATCAGGACGCAGTCGTCGCGTTCTGCAAGGACAAGGCGATCGGCCTCGTCGTCGTCGGTCCCGAGGCGCCATTGGTCGCCGGACTCGCCGATCGGCTGGAGGCCGAGGCTATCGCAGTCTTCGGACCGTCGGCCTCGGCGGCTCGCCTAGAAGGTTCCAAGGGGTTCACCAAGGATCTCTGCTCGCTGCATGACATCCCGACGGCGCGCTACAAGCGCTTCAACAACGCGCCCGACGCACGCGCCGCGATCGAGGATCGGGCCGGTCCAATCGTCGTCAAGGCGGATGGGTTGGCTGCCGGGAAGGGCGTCACAATCGCCGAGAGCAGGGCCGAGGCTGTCGCGGCGATCGACGCCTGCTTCGAGGGCGAATTCGGTGGCGTAGGTGCCGAACTGGTGATCGAGGAATATCTTGAAGGCGAGGAGGCCAGCCTCTTCTGCATCTGCGATGGGACCCGTGCCGTCCTCTTTGGTACCGCTCAGGACCACAAGCGCGTCTTCGATGGTGATCGTGGGCCGAACACAGGCGGGATGGGCGCCTATTCTCCTGCGATCGGGATGAGCGAGGCTCAGGTCGACAGAGTGATGCGCGAGATCGTCGAGCCGACCATGCGCGGCATGGCCGAGGCCGGCGCGCCGTTCAAGGGTGTCCTCTATGCCGGCCTGATGCTAACTGACACAGGCCCGAAGCTCATCGAATACAATGTCCGCTTCGGTGATCCGGAATGCCAGGTTCTGATGATGCGGTTGAAGAGCGATCTCCTGCCCGTGCTCCTCGCTGCCGCCAAGGGCGACCTTTCGGGTGTCGACCCGGAATGGTCGAACGATAGGGTGGTCACAATCGTGATGGCCTCGAACGGGTACCCCGGCTCATATGAAAAGGGTACGCCCATCGCGGCGCTTCCACTGACCGGCGACGACGCCTTCATCTTCCATGCCGGAACCGCGCGCGAAGGCGACACGCTGAAGGCAACCGGCGGGCGCGTTCTCAACGTGACGGCAACGGGCGTGAGCGTCTACGAGGCGGCGCGCAAGGCATATGACGTCCTGGCTGGTGTCGAATGGCCGAACGGTTTCTGGCGATCCGATATCGGCCACCGCGCCATAATGCGCGAAGAGGGGTAGACGAGCCTTTTCGTCGTTCGGGCTGAAGTCGCTCCCGAGCTCAGGCAGCGAAGACGACCAGCAGGTCCTTCGCATCGATTTGAGATCCTGCCGAGACATGAACCTCCTCGATCTTCCCATCCTTCTCGGCGTGGATCGCGGTCTCCATCTTCATTGCCTCGATCGACAGAAGCACATCGCCCGCCTTCACCTGCTGACCTTTCGAGACGGCAAGCGTGGAGATGACGCCCGGCATCGGCGCGCCGACATGGTTCTCGTTCGCCGCATCGGCCTTCGGACGCGCGGCCCCGCCGGCTGCGCCGTGCGCTCGGTCGGGAACCTTCACGCGGCGCGGCTGTCCGTTCAGTTCGAAGAAGACGGTGCAGTCGCCCTGTTCGTCGGTCTCGCCGAAGCCGAGGCAGCGGATGACCAGGGTCTTGCCCTTCTCGATGTCGACTAGGATCTCCTCGTCCTGCTCGATGCCGTAGAAATAGGACGGGGTCGGCAGCATCGAGACAGGACCGTAATTCTCGATGGTCTTGGCGAACTCAACGAACACCTTCGGATACATCAGATAGGATGCGAACTCCTGACCGGTGACATCGCGCCCAAGCTTCGTCTCCAGCTCGGTCTTCTCCGCATCGAGATCGGCTTCTTTGAGGAGCGAACCGGGCCTGGCCGTCGAAGGTTTCTCGCCCTTCAGCACCTTCTTCTGAATGTCTGCCGGCCAGCCCTTGGGCGGCTGCCCGAGATCGCCGCGCATCATTGCGACGACGGAGTCTGGAAAGGAGATGTCCTTGCCGGACATGACGTCGGACACCGAGAGGTCCTGACTCACCATCATCAGCGCCATGTCGCCGACGACCTTGGAGGATGGCGTCACCTTCACGATATCGCCGAACATCTGGTTGACGTCGGCATAAGTCTGAGCGACCTCGTGCCAGCGCGTCTCGAGGCCGAGGCCGCGGGCCTGTTCCTTGAGGTTGGTGAACTGTCCACCCGGCATCTCGTGGAGATAGACCTCGGAGGCTGGGCCTTTCAGATCACTTTCGAAGGCGGCGTACTGATTGCGAACGGCCTCCCAGTAGAACGAAATCCGGCGTATCGCTTCGGCGTCGAGACCGGGATCGCGGTCGGAATGCTTGAGCGCCTCGACGATCGAGCCGAGACAGGGCTGCGAGGTGTTGCCGGAGAGGGCGTCCATCGCTGCGTCCACGACATCGACGCCGGACTCGATCGCCGCGAGCACGGTCGCCGCGGCAACGCCCGAAGTATCGTGCGTGTGATAGTGGATCGGCAGGCCGACCTCTTCCTTCAGCGCCTTGAAGAGCACCCGCGCGGCGCCGGGCTTGAGGAGCCCCGCCATGTCCTTGACGCCGAGGATGTGGGCGCCGGCATCCCGCACTTCCTTGGCGTTCTCGACGTAATATTTGAGATCGTATTTCGAGCGCTCGGCATCGAAGATGTCGCCAGTGTAGCAGACGACGCCTTCGCAGATCTTGCCGGACTCGATCACCGCGTCCATCGAAACGCGCATGTTCTCCACCCAGTTGAGGCAATCGAACACGCGGAAAACATCGACGCCGCCCTTGGCAGCCTCTGCCACGAAGCGCCTCACCACGTTGTCGGGATAATTCGTGTAGCCGACGCCGTTCGAGCCGCGCAGCAGCATCTGGAGAAGGATGTTTGGAGCCTTTTCACGAATCCTGGCCAGCCGCTCCCAGGGGTCTTCGGTCAGGAACCGCATGGAGACGTCGAAAGTCGCGCCGCCCCAGCATTCGAGCGAAAAGAGATTTGGCAGGCCTCGCGCATAGGACTCAGCGATCTGCACGATATCATGGGTACGCATGCGGGTTGCGAGCAGCGACTGATGGGCGTCTCGCATGGTCGTGTCGGTCACGAAGACCTGCTTCTGGGCGCGCAGCCAGTCGGCGAAACCCTGCGCCCCAAGCTCTTCGAAAGTCTGGCGCGTGCCATCGACGATCGGATCGGAAAAACGCGGCACGACGGGCCGAGCGTGGTCGTGGGAGGGCTTCGGCCGACCCTTGGTCTCGGGATGGCCGTTCACCGTCACATCGGCAAGATAGGTGAGGAGCTTGGTCGCACGGTCGCGACGCTTGGTCTGATCGAAGAGTTCCTTGGTCTGATCGATGAACTTCGTCGTGTAGGAATTGTCTTGAAAACGCGGATGCGCGATGATCGCTTCCAGAAAGGTAAGGTTCGTCGCGACACCGCGGATACGAAACTCCCGCAGGGCACGGTGCATGCGCTGAATCGCCTCCTCGGGCGTCGGAGCCCAGGCGGTGACCTTTTCGAGAAGCGGATCGTAGAAGCGCGTGATGACGGCGCCCGAATAGGCGGTGCCGCCGTCTAGACGAATGCCGAAACCAGTCGCACCGCGATAGGCGGTGATGCGGCCGTAGTCCGGGATGAACTCGTGCTCCGGGTCTTCCGTCGTGATGCGGCACTGGAGCGCGTGCCCGTTCAGCTTGATGTCCTCCTGCCTCGGGACGCCCGATTTCGGATCGCCGATCTTCTCGCCGTCGAGGATGTGGATCTGCGCCTTCACGATGTCGATGCCGGTCACCTCTTCGGTGACGGTGTGCTCGACCTGGATGCGCGGATTGACCTCGATGAAGTAGAATTCCTGGGTATCGGCATCCATCAGGAATTCAATGGTGCCGGCGCCGACATAGTTCGTCGCGTCGGCCAGCTTGCGGGCATAGCCGGCGAGTTCCCGGCGCTTCTCGTGGTTGAGATAGGGGGCCGGCGCGCGCTCCACGACTTTCTGGTTGCGACGCTGGATCGAGCAGTCGCGTTCGAAGAGGTCGACGACCGTGCCGTGCTTGTCGCCAAGGATCTGCACCTCGACGTGGCGGGCCTTCTCGACGAGCTTTTCCAGATAGACCTCGTCCTTGCCGAAGGCGGCCTTCGCCTCGCGCTTGCCTTCGGTCACGCCGCGTTCGAGTTCGTCGGCCGAGCGGATGACGCGCATGCCGCGTCCGCCGCCGCCCCAGGAGGCCTTGAGCATCAGCGGATAGCCGACGGCATCCGCCATCTCCCGCACCCTTCCCTTGTCGGCAGGCAGCGGCTCGGTCGCGGGCACGACGGGCACGCCGACCTCGATCGCGAGATTGCGCGCGGCGACCTTGTTGCCGAGCTTGCGCATCGTGTCGCCGGACGGGCCGATGAAGACGAAGCCGTTTTCTTCGCAGGCATCGGCGAATTCCGGGCTTTCGGATAGAAGACCGTAGCCCGGATGGATCGCATCGACCTCCGCGTGCTTTGCGACCCGGATCACCTCGTCGATGGACAGATAGCTTTCGACCGGTCCCAGCTCTTTGTCGAGATGCGGTCCGCGCCCGATCTGGTAGCTCTCGTCGGCTTTGAAACGATGCAGCGCCAGCTTGTCTTCCTCGGCCCAGATCGCGACGGTCTTGAGGCCGAGTTCGTTGGCAGCGCGGAAGACGCGAATGGCAATTTCGGAGCGGTTGGCGACGAGAATCTTACGGATCGGCACGCGGGGGGAACTCCATGCTACGGATGGCGGTCGGCGAAATGCGGCCGGCCGCCTGCCCAAAACTCGCGCTACATTGCTGCGAGCGGCATTGTTTCGCAAGTGCGAACAGGTATCCGCGATCCGGTGGCTGGTGAAAAAATCGCATCCGTTCGGTGTGTGTTCGTGCCGTATCGGTCAGCCTGAGCTTAACGAAGCGGTAATGATTTGTGCCTTCGATGCAACGGACTCGCTGAAAGGCTCGCCGCGCAGTCATTTTCACCCCTGGTGTGAATTGCGCTCACGGGCGGGCCCATTCAGACTTGAGGTCAAGTAGCGACCGGTCCCGGGAAACAGCGAAGAAGCTTCGGTCAGGACCAAACAGAAGAATCGCTGCAAGCTGGAGTATCAGGACATGCGCATGCGTCTCGCCGCCTCGGTCACCGCAATCCTCCTTGCCACGATCATTCAGGCCGGAGCGGCAGACGTCTATGCCCCGTACGAGCCCAATCCAGTTCCGCCCGTGCCGGCTGCCTACGACTATGGAGATACCGATTTTGTCTTCGAACTCGGCGTCGGCGGTGCAATTCAGCCGGAATATCTAAGCTCGGACGACTACCTCGTTTCGGCCTATCCGATCCTGTCGGTCGAGTACCTCAGCTTGCCGGGCCTTGGTTCCTTCGGCGGTCGCGACGGGCGCGGTCTATCGATCGGCCCCTCATTCAACTATGTCGGTGAACGTGATCCAGCCGAATTCCGGGATCTGCGCGGTCTCGATCCCGTCGACGAGACTTACGAGCTTGGCATCAAGGCTGGCTACGAATGGGACTACGCCGAAATCTATGGCGCCGTCCGCTATGCCTTCAACGGCGCGGAGGGCTTTACCGGCGATATCGGCGCGAACCTCATCGCCCGGCCTACGGAACAGCTGGTCCTGAAGGCCGGTCCGACCGCGACCTTTGCCGATTCGGACTATGCCGACGACTATTTTTCGGTCAGCCCTGACGAGTTCGCTCGTTCGAATGGTCGTTTCGACGTCTACGATGCCGATGGCGGCTTCACGAGCGTAGGCGTGAAGGCCGAGGCGCGCTACGAGATCTTCACCGACTATTTCGTCAGCGCCGATGCCTCTTGGAACCGCCTTGTCGGCGATGCGGCCGATTCACCGATTACAAAGAAGGCTGGCGACGAGGATCAGTACTATTTTGGCCTCGGCGTTTCGAAGCGCTTCTCGCTCGATCTCTGGTAAGGCTTATAGTCCGCCCTCGGGTTCGCAAACCTTTTTCGGACCGCGTCTTCCAAGGCCTCGCAACGATGCGGGGCCTTTATGCATTCTCGGACCGATTGCTTGTTTAACGAGACGGTTCGCGATGCCCTTCCTGACGACCAACGACGATGTCGACCTCTTCTTCAACGACTGGGGAACGGGCCGGCCCATCGTCCTTGTGCACGGCTGGCCGCTCAACGCGGATATGTGGGCCTATACGGCGAACGAACTGGTCAATCGCGGCTTCCGCGTCGTAGCCTATGATCGCCGCGGCTTTGGACGTTCCGAACAGACGACAGCGGGGTACGATTACGATACGTTTTCAGACGACCTCGCCAATATCATGGACTACCTGCAGCTTGAAGACGCCGTTCTTGTCGGCTTTTCCATGGGCGGCGGAGAAGTCGCCCGCTACATGACACGGCACCAGCCGAACGGCCGGCGGGTCGGCAAAGCCGTGCTGGTCTCGGCCGTTACGCCCTACATGGCAGAGGACGAGAGCAATCCGGACGGCCTTTCGGCGGAAACCTTCGATGGTTTCGTCGACGCGCTCAAGAAGGATCGGCCCGGCTTTCTAGCCGGTTTCGGTAAGCAGTTTTTTGGCGTCGACGATGGCTCGGACGCCGTTTCCTCAGCCTATCTGGATTGGACGCAACAAATGGCGATGATGGGCTCACTGCGAGCCACGATCGCCTGTGTCAATGCATTCGGGGAGACCGATTTCCGCCAGGACCTCAAGTCCTTCGACGTCCCCGCTCTCGTCATTCACGGCACCGGCGACAGCATCGTACCGTTTGACATTTCGGCGAAGAAAACTGTCGAGATGCTCCCCGTCGCCGAACTAAAAGCTTATGACGGCGCACCGCACGGCCTTCACTATACGAGCCAGGATCGGCTGGTGAACGACATTGCGGAGTTCGCCACGAACTGAACGGCGGATGCATCATTAACGATAAGCAAAAAGCCAGCCGATCGATATCGGCTGGCTTTTCGTTTGCGGCTCTGTGTTTCTCACGGTACGATCGAGTCCACCACGCCGCCGTCGACGCGAAGTGCTGCGCCGGAGGTGGCCGAGGCTTCCTTCGAGCAGGCGTAGACAACCATATTGGCTACTTCCTCGACTTCCGCCGGACGCTGGATGATCGAGGACGGCCGTGCGGATTTCACGAATTCGACGCCGGCTTCCTTGATCGAGATTCCCTTCTCCTTCGCCATGTCTTCGAGCATGTTCTCGACACCTTCCGAATAGGTCGGGCCCGGGAGGACGGAATTCACCGTAACGCCGGTGCCCGCGGCAAATTTGGCTAGGCCACGCGAAAGCGAGAGGACGGCGGTCTTGGTGAACCCGTAATGGATCATGTCGGCCGGAATGTTGAGCGCCGATTCCGAAGAGAGAAAGACGATCCTGCCCCATCCCTTCTGGGTCATCTTCGGCAGCAGCGCGCGCGACAACCGCACGCCGGACATGACGTTGAGCTGAAAGAACATCTCCCAGGTCGCGTCGTCCACCTCGTAGAAGGGCTGTGGTCCGAAGATCCCGACATTGTTGACGAGGATGTCGACGTCGCCGGCCGATTCTACCAGCTTGTCGACCCCCTCCGCGCTCGACAGATCGGCCGCGACGCCCGAAATATCTGCACCGGGCGCGGCGTTCACCGCCTTGCGCACGGCTTCCTCCACGCGATCCGAACCGCGCCCATTGATGATGACCTTGGCGCCGGCCTTCGCAAGACCGACTGCACTGGCAAGGCCGATGCCTGCAGTCGAGCCGGTGACGAGAGCCGTCTTTCCGCTGAGATCGATATGCATGCTGTCTCCATTCTGGCGGTGCTCAATTCGCTAAGCGAACCCGCGGGCCAGCCGAAGGTTGCGGCGCAACACCGTTCGTGAATCGTGGACGCTGCAACTCTCGATGTCCCGAAGCTTGGCCGCGGCCGCCACATTTGGTTCAGGTCCCGTTAAATCGCCGCATTTAAAGTTTGGAAAGAAAAGCGTCCGCCATAGGGGCGCATCGAGCGGTTTCTCGTCTCGCTGCGAAAGACGGGCGAGGGGAAGCGATCCGACCGGCGCAATCAACGCTGCACGGTCTAGACGCAGGTCGATACGGCAGACCGGATCGCATCGATTGATGAGCGGGGGCCACGCTGATGGCAGCCAGACGGCAGGAACGGATTGAGCCGAGCTTCGATGGCGGGTTCGAAAAGCAGAACGGCGACGATCTTCGCGTGACTGCGGACGATCGCGCCATGCCGATGGCTGCGAACGATCGCTCGCGCAAAAAATCCCGCCAAGCGCCAAAAGAGCGCCGCTCCTTTTTCGGCTTTCAAAGATCCAGGCTGCAATCCGGCCGGTCCGGTTCGGGCGGAGGAGGCCGTGGCGGCGGCGGAAATGGCAGACGCAGGCGCTCCTTCTTCGGTCACTTCTTCAAAATGAGCTTTACGCTCGCCGTATGGGGTACGCTCGGCCTCGCGGTTCTTCTCGGCTATTTCGCGGTCAAGCTTCCGAATGAGGCCTGGGCGATCCCGGATCGCCCGCCGAACGTCAAGATCGTCTCGGTCGACGGACGGATGATCGCCAATCGCGGCCTCACCGGAGGAAAGGAAGTTGCGCTCGACGAGATGAGCCCCTGGATTCCCCAGGCGGTCATGGCGATCGAGGATCGCCGCTTCTACGAGCATTTCGGCGTCGATCCGATCGGTATCGCGCGCGCTGCGATGGAGAACTATCAGGCTGGAGCCACCGTACAGGGCGGCTCGACCCTGACCCAACAGCTCGCCAAAAACATCTTCCTCAGTCCCGAACAGTCGATGCAGCGCAAGATCCAGGAAGCGATCCTATCTGTCTGGCTGGAGCATAAGTTCACCAAGAACCAAATCATGGAGATGTATCTCAACCGGGTCTATTTCGGCTCCGGCGCGACCGGCGTCGAAGCGGCGGCTCGGCGATATTTCAACAAGAGCGCGTCCGAGGTCGAGTTGCACGAGGCAGCGCTTCTCGCCGGCCTTCTTAAGGCTCCTTCGCGCCTCTCGCCGGCCCGTGATGCCGAGGCCGCCAAGGATCGCGCGGACGTGGTCCTTGCTGCGATGCGCGAGGAGAACTTCATCACCGAGGCCGAATATGCCTCCGCCAAGGCCGAGGAACCGACGAAGGCGAAGAGCTATTGGACCGGCGCCGAGAACTACGCCGCCGACGTGGTGATGGAGGATCTGGAAGACCTCATCGGCGAGGTGAAGGAGGATGTAATCGTCGAGACGACGATCGATCTCGATCTCGAAAAAGCAGCGGAGAAGGTCGTCAAGCAGACGGTCAACGGCGCGAAACAGAATGTATCCCAAGGTGCACTCGTCGCGATCGACGGAACGGGCGCGATCCGCGCACTTGTCGGCGGCGTCGACTATTCGCAAAGCCAGTTCAACCGAGCATTTCAGGCACGTCGTCAGCCCGGCTCGTCCTTCAAGCCATTCGTCTACCAGACGGCCATGGAGCAGGGGTGGCGGCCGGAGACCGTTCTCAACGATGCGCCGGTCAAGATCGGCAACTGGACGCCTTCGAACTACGACAACAAATATCGCGGGCCGGTGACGATCGCGGTCGCCTTGCAGAAATCGCTGAACACCATCGCGGCGCAGCTTATTGATGCCGTCGGCCCCGCCTCGGTTATCGAGACCGCCAACCGCATGGGCATCAAGTCCGAAATCGGCGACAACGCCGCGATCGCTCTCGGTACGGCCGAGGTCTCGCTGCTGGAGTTGACGGGCGCCTTCGTTCCCTATTCGAACGGCGGCTACGAGGCCAAACCCCACCTCGTTAATCGCGTGACGACGGAGAGCGGCAAGGTCGTCTGGGAGCGCGGCGCAGAAGTTCCCCCGGTCATCGTCGAGCCCGATACAGTCGCGATGATGAACGCAATGCTATCGCGGGTCGTCAGCGCCGGCACGGGCCGCCGGGCCCAGCTCGACGGCTGGCAGACAGCTGGCAAAACCGGGACGACCAACGACTACAAGGATGCCTGGTTCATTGGCTACACCTCGAACCTCACGACCGGCGTCTGGCTCGGCAACGACAATGGCGCGAAGATGAGGCAAGTGACCGGCGGCTCCCTACCCGCGGAGGCGTGGAACGAATTCATGACCGCCGCTCACGATGGCATCCCAGCTTCGCCGCTGCCGGGTGGTTACGAGATCGGTGGACCTCAGGCGCCACTGGTTGCCGATGGCTCAGACGGCGGCTTCTACGATCCTTCGATGGGCCAGAATGGCGATCCCTACTACGCGCCGGCCGGACAAATCCCGCCGGAAGACGTCGGCGGCGGCCAGCGCACGGCCGATGGTCGCGGACGGGTCTTCGACACGCCGCCGCCGCCGGGTGTGAGCGTTCAGGGCCGGGTGCGCAACCCCTCGCTGCTGGAGAGCATTTTCGGGATGTAGCCCGTTGCTGAGAGCCATCTAGGTTCCTGGCCGGTCACGCTTTTCCGATGCGACGTTGTCCCGATGGACGAGAAAGCATTTCGTCCGCTAGAACCGCCGCGCCGTTCGTTGCTGATCGAATGGCAATCATTCGCGGGAGGGGACAATGACATTCGCCAATTATCCGAGCCTCGCAGGCGCGGCCGTTCTTGTCACGGGCGGCGCGTCGGGCATCGGCGCCGAGATCGTGCGCGCGTTCGCCGATCAGGGAAGCAAGGTCGGCTTTCTCGATTTCGATCGGGAGGGCGGCGAAGCGCTGGCGAGCGAACTCGGCGAGCGGGTGACCTTCGCGTTCTGCGATCTGCGTGAAGCCACCTCGATCAAGCCGGCGATCGACGCGCTGACCGAGCGCATCGGTACCCCCTGCGCCCTCGTCAACAACGCGGCGCGAGACGACCGGCACGACTGGAAGGACGTCACGCCGGACTATTACGACGAGCGGATCGCGACGAATATCCGGCACATGTTCTTCGCGACCCAGGCGGTCGCGCCGCACATGATCGAGGCTGGCAAGGGCTCGATCGTCAATATGGGCTCGAATTCATGGTGGGAAAAAGCCGGCGGCATGCCAGTCTATACGACCGCGAAAGCGGGCGTTCATGGCATGACCCGCGCCTTTGCGCGCGATCTTGGGCCGCATCGCATTCGCGTCAACACGGTCGTTCCGGGCTGGGTGATGACCGAGCGCCAGAAGGAGCTTTGGGTAACCGAGGAGGCGATCGAGAACCATCGGAAGAACCAGTGCCTGCCGGACCTGATCGATCCAGTCTACGTGGCGCGGATGGTGCTTTTCCTCGCCTCGGACGATGCGGCGATGTGCACGGCCAACAACTACATGGTCGAAGCCGGTTCGATCTGAAACCTTCCCGGCAATTCGACACGACGGAGGCATGGCGTGCGCTGCCGTACCATACTCAACGTCAGATCCGGTCGAGCGCGCCCGTGGCGACGACGGGGCCCGTGGGCGCTCCGGTCGGAGAGCCGCCCTGTGGCTCGAGCGAAATCGCGAGCGTCGAACCCGAAGCGCTTTCAGCGACCTCCTGCAGCGGCAGCGTGATCGGCTGGCCGGCCTGGATCAGGCCGAGCGAACGCGGACCCGTGGTCTGCTCCTCGATCAGCCAAAGTTCGGGGACGCGGTCTTGGTCGCTGATCCCGTCGACCGGGATGAGCGTCGCAGTCTGGTTTTTCAGGTCGACGACAACAGTGAAAACGGTCTCGCCTGTCTCGGAAGCGAGACGCGCAGCGAGCATCGGCGAGCCGTCTGGCGTGCCGGGACCGAAACCTTGTGGAGGGATGAGGATCGCCAGCGCAACGAGAGCTGCGACTGCGAGAAGCGAACTTGCGCCGGCGAGCGTGCGCCAGATCGGCGAGACCCCAGCGAAGCCGCGGCGCTTCGGCTTGCCCTCCTGCAACCTATTCAGATAAGTGCCGTTCACACGTGCGATCCGATCGATATCGGCGCTGATACGGTCCCAAACCACGGCGGGCGCATCGATGCTCCGAACTTGCGAGAGCAGCGGAGCCAGTCGATTCTCCCACCAGACCACATTCGCCGCGAACGTGCCGTCCTCGCGCATCCGGCGTTCAGCCGCACGGCGCTCGGCGCCGCTGAGCACGCCGACGGCGTATTCGGCTGCCGGATCCGGCTGGGCGTCCGGCTGATCGTGAACGTCGCTCATCGGGAGAGACACCCCTTCAGCTTGATCAGGCCGCGCCTGATGACACTCTTCATCGTTCCAAGCGGAACCTCGGCTTTGTCCGCCAACTCCTGATAGGTTTTCCCACTGAAGAAGGCGGTACGAATGGCATTGCCCGTCCTTTCGTCGAGCTCATCGAGGCATACGTCGAGACGCTTACGATCGTCCTCGGCGCTCAAATGCGCGAAAGCGTCGGGCGAGTCGTCGGCCACCTCAAGGGCCGAGTCGATGTCTTTTTCGTCGCGCCGCCCGATCTGGCGAACACGGTCAATCGCACGATTGCGTGCGATCGTCGCGAGCCATGTGATCGGACTTGCTCGATTGGCGTCGAAATCGGCAGCCTTCATCCAGACCGAGAGATAGACGTCCTGCAGAACATCCTCGGCTTCTCTCCGGTCGTTCAAGATACGCAAGGCGACGCCAAAAAGCTTCGCCTGTGTCCGGTCGTAGACTTCCCTGAGCGCAGCCTTGTCGCCGGCCGCGACATGGCGAAGGCATTCGACGAGGTGCCTGCGCGCATCCTCTGCCTCCCCACTCGATCTGTCCGCCATGCCCGCTCTCCCTCACATGGAAAAGAGGCCAACAAGTTTGGACGCAGGAAGTCAACCGGTTTGAACCGTGCCTTGCAACAGGCCCCCGAGATAAGGGGACCGTGGACAGATGCGAGAGGTTCGTCGCGGATGAAGGAGACATTCGCATGCCCTTCTTTTGGCACCATCGCTCTTGCGCCGCAATGCTCACTGCGTCACGCTGATCGCGTGGGAGGCCCATGCCATCTGGTCGCATGGGAACTGAACTGTTACTGGTCTGTCATAAGGCATCGTTAAGTGCCGGGGCGGTTCTAATGAAACGGGAGAAACCATGAAGACGCTCGTCATCGCGGCCATCGCCGCCGTCGGAATTGCATTTCCGGCTCAGGCTCAGTTCACTTTGAGCGACCGTTATCAGGATCAGGATGGCGATCTGATCGCCGACATTCCGGAAGACGAAGCTGAGCAGATCGACCCCGGCACGCTTATCTTCTCCTATACGCCGGTTGAAGATCCGGCGGTCTACGAAGAAGCGTGGGCCGGTTTCCTCGACCATCTTTCCGAAGCCACGGGCAAGGAAGTCCAGTTTTTCCCGGTCCAGTCCAACGCCGCACAGATTGAGGCGATGCGCGCTGGCCGGCTTCACGTCGCAGGTGTGAATACCGGTGGAAATCCGATTGCGGTCGCCTGCGCCGGTTTTCGTCCTTTCACCATCATGGCGTCCGAGGATGGCTCGTTCGGTTACGAGATGGAGATCATCACCCATCCGGATTCGGGGATCGAGGCGCCGGCGGACCTTGCAGGCAAGACCGTCGCATTTACGTCCGAGACTTCCAATTCTGGATTCAAAGCACCATCGGCGATCCTCAAGTCGGAATTTGATCTGACGGCCGGCGAAGACTTTGAGACGACCTTCTCCGGAGCGCACGACAATTCGGTGCTTGGCGTCGCCAACAAGGATTACGATGCCGCCGCGATCGCGAATTCGGTAAAGGCCCGCATGCTGGAACGCGACGTGGTCAGCGAGGATCAGCTGAAGATTGTCTATACCTCTGAAACCTTCCCGACTACCGGTTACGGCACGGTCTACAACCTGAAGCCGGAGCTTCAGGAGAAGATAAAGGAAGCATTCTTCAGCTTCGATTGGGAGGGCTCCGCACTCGCTGAGGAATTCGGCAAGAACGGCGAAGACAAGTTCATCCCGATCAACTTCAAGGACGACTGGGCAGTTATCCGGCAAATCGATGAAGCCAACGGTGTCGAATATAACTGCCAGTAGTCCGCAGTTCGCAATATCCGATCGTTCCGGTGGACAGTAGTTCCCGTTCGCCGGTTCGAATGACTAAGGGGTCGCGTCGAACGGCCTTTCGAGGAGGAACCGGGGCCGCCGATGCTGCGAATCGAAGGGCTAACGAAGACATACAAGACAGGAGATACCGCACTGCGCGGGGTTTCCCTCGAAGTGCCTACAGGCCAGATCCTCGGCCTGATCGGCCCGTCCGGCGCGGGAAAATCGACACTCATCCGTTGCGTCAATCGCCTGGTCGAACCGAGTTCTGGTTCGATCATGCTTGGAGACATCGATCTTGCCGGTCTGAACCGCGCCGAACTTCGCCGCCAGCGGCGGCGGATCGGTATGATTTTTCAGGAATACGCCCTCGTCGAACGGCTTACGCTTATGGAGAACGTTCTCTCCGGCCGGCTCGGTTACGTCTCTTTCTGGAGGAGCTTGCTGCGCCGGTTTCCCGGAAAGGACATCCAGCGCGCGTACCAGCTTCTCGACCGCGTCGGCCTGATTGACCATGTTGATAAGCGGGCGGATGCCCTCTCCGGCGGTCAGCGCCAGCGCGTCGGCATCGCCCGCGCGCTGGCACAGGAGCCCGAACTTCTTCTGGTCGACGAGCCGACGGCGAGCCTCGACCCCAAGACCAGCCGCCAGATCATGCGGCTTCTCACCGAAATCTGCGCAGAGCGCGATCTTCCGGCCGTCGTCAACATTCACGACGTGCCGCTCGCCAAGCAGTTCATGCAGCGTATCGTCGGCTTGCGGGCCGGCGAGATTGTGTTCGATGGGCCGCCGTCCGACCTGACTGAAAGCGCGCTGACGACAATCTACGGCGCTGTAGACTGGAACACGATGCGCAAGGAGGACGAGGAGAAGCAGGAGGCCGACGCCGAAACGGATCGGCAATTGGCCGAGATCGCATGACGGCGGAAGCAACGAACTATCCATCGACCTGGCGCCGGCCGCCCCAGGTCTTCACCACCCGCACCACGCGCTATGCGCTCTACGGCGGCATCGTCCTCTATCTAATCCTTGCCTCGCTCTCGATCGATGTCGATTGGCAGCGCGTCTATATCGGTCTCGAACGCGGGCAGCGCTTCGTGATGGGCTTTCTCCAGCCGGACTTCACCAGCCGGTGGAACGAGATCGTCCGCGGCCTCACCGAAAGCCTGACGATGACGCTGACCTCTACGGTCGTCGGCGTTCTCATATCCGTGCCAATTGGCATCGGCGCGGCTCGTAATTTAGTGCCCGCGCCTGTCTACTACGTCTGCCGCTCGATCATCGCCGTCAGCCGGGCGCTGCAGGAGATCATCATTGCGATCTTCCTCGTCGCCATGTTCGGCTTTGGACCCTTCGCGGGGTTCCTTACCCTCTCTTTCGCCACGATAGGCTTTCTTGCCAAGCTCCTCGCCGACGATATCGAGGAAATCGATGCGCGCCAGGCCGAGGCGATCCGCTCGACGGGAGCGTCCTGGTTCCAACTCGTCAACTACGCTGTCCAGCCTCAGGTGATGCCGCGCCTGATCGGCCTTTCGCTCTACCGTCTCGATATCAACTTCCGCGAATCTTCGGTTATCGGCATCGTCGGCGCCGGGGGCATTGGCGCGACGCTCAACACGGCGATCGACCGCTATGAATACGACGATGCCGGCGCAATCCTGCTCATCATCAGCGGCTTCGTCCTCATCGCTGAATATGGCTCAAGCACCATTCGGAAGTATCTACAGTGAGCGAGATCAGCCATTATTCCGAGCTTTGGACCCATCGCACGCCGAAAAGCCGGCTGCTGCGATGGACCGGCTGGGTGGCGCTCGTGGCACTGTTCATATGGTGTTGGCAGTTGATGACGGCGAATACGATCTGGTACTTCGTCACCGATGCACCGCGGCAGGCGGCGGATATTGGCTCGCGCATGTTTCCGCCAAGCCTTGCTTATATTCCGGAACTAATGGTTCCGCTCTGGGACACGATCAACATTGCGACGCTCGGCACTGTCGGCGGCGTTGTCATGGCTGTGCCTGTCGCCTTCCTCGCTGCCCGGAATACGACGCCATCAGCGACCTTCCTGCGGCCGGTCGCGCTGTTCATCATCGTCGCTTCGCGATCCATCAATGCCCTGATCTGGGCGCTGTTGCTGGTCGCGATCATCGGGCCGGGCCTGCTCGCCGGCATTGTCGCCATTGCGCTCAGGTCGATCGGCTTCATCGGGAAACTGCTTTACGAGGCGATCGAAGAAATCGATCACCGGCAGGTGGAAGCGGTCTCGGCAATCGGTGCCAGCGGCGCACAGATCTTGAGCTTTGGGATCGTGCCGCAGATTACGCCCGCCTTCTGGAGCATCTCGATCTTCCGCTGGGATATCAATATCCGCGAGAGCACGATTCTAGGCCTCGTCGGGGCCGGCGGCATAGGATTGAAGCTGCAGGCTTCCCTCAATACGCTGGCCTGGAGCCAAGTCACAACGATCCTGATCTTGATCTTGGGGACCGTTATTGTCAGCGAATGGGTCTCATCGAAGGTGCGCCGAGCGATCATCTAGGTGAAGATCCCTCAGGTAGCGAGACCTCGTTGGTATTCTGCTTTGAAAGACGGTCGCGGTGCGACGCCCGTAAGCATCGCACCGCGTAAATCGACCTAGCGTCAAAGTGGCCGCCCGCGGCGACCCATGAACAGCGAGATGATAAAGAGGACGATCGCAACGACTGCGATGATCTTTGCAATACCGACTGCCGTTCCGGCAATGCCGCCGAAACCGAGAACTGCCGCAACAAGTGCGACGACGAGAAAAAGTATTGCCCAACCAAACATGGTCATGGTCCTTTCGAGATCAGTTTATGATCATCGGCGCGGGACCGTCCCGTTTATCCCTCCGGTCGAGTCGTCGGTGATTCTGGAGATAAGAACGTCGATAGCTATGATCTGATCCCGTTCATGTAAGAATTTATTTTCGTCATCGTTTACAGACTAAGTCGGCAAGCGACGTAGCCGAAATTCTCTTTTGCACATTCGTTGCGAAATCTGCTTGGCGGAAAACAAGAACCATTCTTTATTGAAAGCTGGCAAAGAAGCGGGAACTCATTAGGGTTCGATCAGATGTCCCCTTTCAAAACGGAAGGGCCGATCCGTGAAGATCGACCCTTCCAAAGATGGTGAACGCGGCCTCAGCGTTGCGCAAAATCAAATGCCCGCGTGGTGAACGTCCTGCAGGCCGTAGACCGGGGTTGGAATGCCCTCGTATCGGGCCTTCAACTGAAGAGCGAGATAGAGCGAATAATGCCGGGACTGGTGAAGGTTGCCG
The DNA here is from genome assembly GCF_000153705.1 of Fulvimarina pelagi HTCC2506. Taxonomy (GTDB): domain Bacteria; phylum Pseudomonadota; class Alphaproteobacteria; order Rhizobiales; family Rhizobiaceae; genus Fulvimarina; species Fulvimarina pelagi. The sequence continues at coordinate 2,701,851 of NZ_DS022272.1, read as the reverse complement.
CCGTGCATCCACAGATGCTCCACCTGCGTCGGCTTCCACATGTTGCGTTGTTCACCCTCCCACGGACCTGGATCCTTGGTGGTGTCGGAACCGAGACCCCAGACCTTGCCGATCTTCAGCGCGGTCTCGCGGTCCACAAGATCTTCCACCCAGCCATTCATCGAGCCATAACCGGTGGCGAAGACCACAAGATCGGCCGGTAGCTCCGTGCCGTCCTCAAGCCTGATGCCGGTCTCGGTGAATTCCTTCACTTGGCCGGATGCAAGCTTCACCTTGCCGTCGATGATCAGCTGGGCCGCGCCGATATCGATGTAATAGCCCGAGCCCCGGCGCAGATATTTCATGAAGAGGCCTGAGCCGTCGTCGCCCCAATCGAGCTTGAAACCGGCCTTCTCCAGCCCGTCGTAGAATGCTTTGTCGAGTTCCTTCACCTTGTCGTAGACCGGCTTCTGGAACTCGTGGAGGATCCGGTAGGGGAGGGAGGCGAAGATCATGTCCGCCGTGTGTGTGTCGACACCGCTCTCGACAGCCCGTTCCGAGTAGAGGTCCCCGAGCCCATGCTCCATTAGTGGTTCGGACCGGATGATATGCGTCGACGAGCGCTGCACCATGGTGACGTCTGCACCAGCCTCGTAGAGCGCGCCGCATATGTCGAAGGACGAATTGTTCGAGCCAACGACAACGACCTTCTTGCCTTTGTAGGCATCCGGCCCGGGATGCTGGGAAGAGTGCTGGACCTCGCCCTTGAAAGTGTCTTGGCCGGGCAGCTTCGGCAAATTAGCTTTACCGCTCATGCCGGTAGCGAAGACGAGCTCCTTCGGGCGCAGCGTCAGCTTCTTGCCATCGCGATTGACCTCGATGACCCATTCACCCTTGGATCCGTCGTACTGCGCCGAAGTCGCTTCGGACTTCTCCCAGTAATTGAGCTCCATCACCTTGGTATAAAATTCCAGCCAATCGCCTATCTTGTCCTTCGGCGCAAAGACCGGCCAATTCTCTGGAAACTTCAGATAGGGCAGGTGGTCGTACCAGACCGGATCGTGCAGGCAGAGCGACTTGTAGCGGTTACGCCAGGAGTCGCCGGGGCGATTCCGCCGTTCGAGGATGATCGTCGGCACGCCGAGCTGGCGCAGCCGCGCACCGAGCGCGATGCCGCCCTGACCGCCACCTACGATCACCACATGAGGCTGTTTTTCGTAGCCGAGTGTTTCCTTCTCATGATCGATGCGCTGGCGCAGGTTCAGCTGATCGGAGCCATGACCGTGGACGGCGCCGAGCGGCCGCTGCGTGCCGCGGTTTTCCTCGTAACCCTTGAGTTCGGTCATAGCCGTGAGGAAGGTCCAGGCCTTGCCGTCCTGAAGTCGCGCGAGACCCTCGCCGCGCGCAATATCGGTCTCGAAGGTGAACCATGCAGTCGTGACGCCCCCGTCCTCGGTCGGTTCGTCGGAGAGCTGAAAGTTCTTTGGCCTCACCCGGTCCAGCGTCGCCGAGAGCATGTCCTTCACGCCGGCCGGGTTCTCTACCGTCTTGATGTTCCAGGTGAAGGTGACGAGGTCGCGCCAGAAGCTCGTGGCAGCGAACATGTTCGCGGCCGCCTCCGCATCGCCGGCGGCAAGCGCCTTCTCGAAATCTTCGAACCAGGCTTCGGCCTTTTTGCGGGCTTCGCTTTTTTCTTGGGTCTGTAGTCTTTCGAGCGTTTCGCTCATCTTATACCTCCCGGGTTTCAGTCTCATGCGAGCAGGCCGGTGCGTTCTCCCAACGCACGCCCAACCGAACGACAGTGTGAGGCCCGCGCCGAATCCTCGCAAGGGACCGAAAGTGCAAGGGTCATGCACGGAGTTGTGTTTGGTCCCCTTCGAAGTCTTTGCCTCAGATCGTGCTTTCGCTCGATATTAGCCTGCACCGAATTCGACAGTACCACCTCTTTCGGCGAGGCAGCCCGCAGGCTAAATGAGCCGCATGGCCTCACCACCGCTTCTTCGCCTCGACGATGTCCGCCTCACTTTTGGCGGAACACCGCTTCTCACCGGCTGCGAGCTCAACGTTCTGCCGGGCGACCGGATCGCGCTCGTCGGTCGCAATGGCTCAGGCAAGTCGACGCTTCTGAAGATCGCGGCGGGACAAGTCGAGCCGGACGGCGGCGAGGTGTTCCTCAAGCCTGGAACGACCCTCCGCTATCTGCCGCAGGAGCCTGACTTCGGCACGTTCGAGAGCGTTGGCGACTATGTGCGCTCGGGCCTCGGCCCGGCGGATGATTCCTACCGTGTCGACATGTGTCTGATAGCGCTTGGTCTGTCCGAGGACATGGTGCCGTCGAACCTCTCGGGCGGCGAGGCTCGTCGCGCGGCGCTCGCCCGCACATTGGCTCCCGAACCCGATATCATCCTTCTCGACGAGCCCACCAACCATCTCGATCTCCCAACGATCGAGTGGCTCGAAGGCGAACTCGGTCAGATCAAGAGCGCGATCGTCACGATCAGCCACGACCGGCGCTTCCTTCAAACCGTGACGCGCGCCACCGTCTGGCTCGATCGTGGCTCCGCGAAGCGTCTTGACGAGGGCTTCGCCAGCTTCGAGGGCTGGCGCGACAAGCTACTCGAGGAAGAAGAACGGGACCTTCAGAAACTCGACCGCAAGATCGTGCGCGAGGAGCACTGGCTGCGCTACGGCGTCACCGCGCGGCGCACGCGCAACCAGCGTCGGCTCGAAGGTCTCCATCAGCTTCGGCGCGACCGCAAGGATGCGCGCCGGGCCGAGGGCAAGGTGGTGATGAGTGCCGGCGAGACGCGCGAAAGCGGCAAGCTCGTCATCGAGGCGTTCGATATTTCGAAGACCTATGACGACCGGACTCTGGTCAGGGATTTCTCCACCCGCATCGCCCGTGGCGACCGTCTGGGCCTCGTCGGCCCGAACGGCGCGGGCAAGACGACATTGCTGAAGATGCTCATCGGCGCGATCGAGCCAGATACGGGCCGGGTGAAGCTCGGCACCAATCTCGATCTCGCCTTCCTCGACCAGAAGCGCGCAGCCCTGCAGGACGAGGAGAGCGTCACCGACGCGCTCACCGGCGGCAAGGGCGATCAGGTGATGGTCAACGGCGAGCCGCGCCACGTGGCGGGATACCTGAAGGACTTCCTCTTCAAGCCCGAACAAATGCGCACCCCCGTCGGCAATCTCTCCGGCGGCGAACGCGCCCGGCTGCTTCTCGCCAAGACGTTGGCGACGCCCGCCAATCTCCTCGTGCTCGATGAGCCCACCAACGATCTCGACATGGAGACTCTGGACCTTCTGGAGGAGCTGGTGGCGAATTATCCCGGCACCGTCCTTCTGGTCAGCCACGACCGCGACTTCCTTGACCGCACGGTGACGAGCGTCGTGAACCCGGCCGAGGCAGGCCGCTGGCTCGAATATGCCGGCGGCTATTCCGACATGCTCGCCCAGAAACGCGACGCGGCGAAAACGCAAAAGTCGGACGGCGGGAAATCGGCGCCGAAGAAGACCGCAGTGTCGAACGCCTCGGCCAGTCCGAAACTGCCCTCAACGTCGAACAAGCTCTCCTACAAGCAGAAATTCGCCCTCGAAAACCTGCCGAAGGAAATCGAGCAGCTGGAGAACCGGATCGCCAGAGCGGAAAGCGAAATGAGCGATCCGAATCTCTTCGCGAAGAACCCCGATCGCTTCAACCAAATCGCCTCCGCCATCGACGCGGACAGGGCGGCATTAGCGAAGGCCGAGGACGAATGGCTGGAGCTGGAGATGATGGCGAGCGGGTAGGTCCTCGCCGCATCGCGAGTCCGCGCCAAGCCCAATACCATCGTCATTCTCGGCCTCCGGGCCGAGAATCCAGCGCGATCCCTCGTCTCGCCGGGCCGCAGAATTCAGCGGGCTATCGGCGCATCGCGTGGATCCTCGGGATGGGGCCCGAGGATGACGCGTCGAGGGATTGTGCCATGATGGTAAAGCCGCGACGAACGTCAGTCATTGCCCCATCGACAGGCATGATCGGGCGACCCAAGAGGCCAGCCCCACACCCTATCGGTGCTTGGTGCCCTCGCCGTAGAACATCTTCTCCCACTTCTTGTGGGCCTTGTACCCCTCGCGGATGAACGGCGTAAACATCGCCATATTGAGGATGGCTTTGTTCGTCGCCTTGGCCGGCTGATTCAGCGGCTTCTCGAAATCGACGAACAGCACGACGCGCACATCATCGGAGTGGTTCCAGGCCTCGTGCTCGTAGGCGTCGTCGAAGATCAGCGCCTTGCCTTCTTCCCAGTGATGGGTCTCATCGTCGATGCGGATGCCGACCTTGTCCGGTTCGTCGGGAACGATCAGGCCGAGATGGAAGCGCAGGACACCGTTATAGGGACCACGATGGGGCGGCAGGTGCTTGCCCGGCTCGAAGATCGAGAACATCGCCGATTTGAGACCGGGGATCTTCTGGAGGATGCGCCAGGTTTCCGGGCACTGTTTGATCGCCTCTTCGGACTTGATGCCGTAGCCGCACAGGAAGAACGTCTTCCAGTCCTTGTCGGATGAGATCGACCGCACTTCCGAGGATATCTCGTGGAAGGCCGGTAGTTCGCCCTTGCGCACAAGCAACTTGTCGAGTTCGGCGCGGATCAGCTTCCATTCGCTCTCGACCTCGCGTGCCCAGGGAAAGGCGTCGGTCGGGAAGACGGGTGGATTGCCGACGGCGGAATGCTTGAGATTGAGCTTTTCGGCCCTGTCGACTAGGCTCTGCACCGTGCGGGCGGCGAAACCGCCACCGCCCATCGTGTCTTCGAGGCCTTCGGTCTTGAACTTTTGGTCGGTCGCGGTCTTGCTCATCGTCTCAACTCGTATCATGCACTGACCGACCGTCGATCCGGTCCGTCATTCGATTGTCGCAGAACGGGCGACCGGCGCACGAGTTGCGTTGTGAAAATTGATCACTGAAAATCAAAGGCCGAGAGGCCAGTGACCATCTCGTCGAAGCCGGATGGGCGCGCGAGAGGCGGCTCGGCGCGGGCAAGGCACGCCTGACGTTCGCAGAGCCGGCAGGCCGGTCCGATCTTGAGGAGATGGCTGGTGTCGTCGCCTGTCCGATCGCCCTCGCTCGGCTCGCGCTCGGCTCGCGCCTTGTCCGGCCTTGGACGGCCCGTCTCGAGCTGACGTCCGTAGACCGTCTCGTCCTTGTAGCCGATATCGCAACCGATCAGGATCGCGGTGCGGCGCGGGCGTTCCTCGAAGCCCGTCTGCAAGCCTTCGAGCGTGCGCGCGAGAAGCAGAAATTCGGTACCCTCCGGCGTCACCGCGCCCTCAACGATGATGTGGCCGGGCTGGGCGAAGGCGGCGTGAACGGGAAGCTTCGGGCATTCGCCACCGAAGCGCTGTGCCGGAAACCCTCGCGCACCGGCGCGCCGGAAGTGATTGCCGGCATTGTCGATCTCCAGCATGAAGAAGGGCAGGCCGGGCGCGCCCTGCCGCTGCAATGTCGTCAGCCGGTTCGCTGCCTGCTCGAAGGAGACCTGAAAGCGAGCGGCCAGGACGTCGATGTCGTAGGCCTCTCTTACCGCTGTCTTCTGGAAGGCCCCATAGGGCATTAGCAGGGCGTGGGCGGCGTAGCGCAGGAGTTCGAAGCGGGCGAGGCGGCGCGCCTCGTCGGTGGAGAAGGTGAAGGTCTTCCACTCCGCGTCGATCACCTCGGCGAATTTCAGCGTCACGGCCTGAAGCGCGATCTCGCGCAGCCGGTCGGCATGGGAGAGCCGCTCGGAGAGGAACAGCCGCCGCGAATGCCGGTCAAAACGGCGGCGATAGTTCGGCATGCGATGGACGGGGAGGACACGCACCGTCACGTCCCGCTCCTTCCGCAGCCAGGCCTTAAGCGCCGTCGTCGCATCCTCGCCGGCATCGATCTGGAGTTCGCCGTGAAAGGCCTCCGCCGCCGTGTCGATCGCGGCGTAGAAGTTCGGCCGGCTTTCGAAAATCTCGTGCACTTCGTCGATCGGAAGCCGCGTTTCGGCGACGCTCGTTGTGCGGCCTTCCTGCGCCAGAAGGGTCGAGAGATCGGTAAGCCGGTTCTGCTGTTCGCGATAGGCGCGATAGAGCTTCAGGATGCCCTTCGCCGCATTGGGCGCGGCTTCTGCGATCTCGGCGAGTTCCTGGTCCCCCGCGATCTCACCCGAAAGAAGTGGATCGGAGAACAGCGCCTTCAGCTCGCCGAGGATCTTGTCCTCGGATCCGCGGAGATCGGCAAGATCGACCTTGTACGTCTCGGAAAGTCTCAAGAGGAGCTGGACCGTGAGCGGTCGCTGATTGCGCTCGATGAGGTTAAGATAGGAGGGAGAGATGCCGAGCCCTTCAGCCATCGCGGTCTGCGTCAGGGAAAGTCCGTGGCGGATGCTGCGGATGCGCGGGCCGGCAAAGATCTTGTTCTCGGCCACGGTTCAGCCCTCAGAACCGCGGCAGGTTTCCTGATTTTTGGTCAGGAAAGCGTCAGTTGTCCCGCTCGCCGTGCGCAGGCCGGGCCGGGGCCGCGCATATAATAGCGTTCCGGCCGATAGGTCGGATGAATGAAGGCGGCAATGCGCGTGAAGAGGTGTTTGAAAAAACCGACCATGACCGCGGCCCTTTCCATGACCGAACGTGTGTTTGAAACAGGTAGAGAGTGACGTAAATCCGTTGCTATTTGGCAAATGAGGGTCCTTTCAGGCCGCAATTTGGTGAACAATCTCAGTCAGATGCGGTCTTTCGAACGCTGTTGCATACGGGCAACGAAATATTGTGTGCGCCGCAACAATCCGTATAGCGGAATGCTCGATCCCTTTTACAACTTTGACAAGGCGGCGGCCAGCGCTTTGTAAAATGTCCGCTCGAACTTCGGTTTTCGGGGAGTCCGCCGGGAACCCTTGCGAAGCGGGCGGGAAACCGTCAAAACACGCTCAACAGAATTTTGGGAGTGCATCGATGAGCGACAACAATACGACCGGTGAGGACCGTCCCCGTACCCGTGTGCGTGAGCGGGCCGAAGAGCAGTCCAGCACGATGGGCGATGATCAGCAGGCGGCCATCCGCATGCTGGCGAACGATCTCCACCGCCTGAATCAGTCCGTCATGAAAGCGGTTGAAGCAGGTGTCTCGGTCGAACTCGTACGCTCGGCTCGCCACCACGGGGGCAATGGCAATTGGGGTGATCTCCTGATCCCCGTCATCGTTCGCACCGAAAGCTGATCTCCATAGCGTGCAACAAGATTGGTCCCGGCGCGCGTGCCGCTTCGCCGGGGCTTATGGGCAGAGCTTTCTTGCATCGTCCTCTGATTTTTACAGCCGAATGAGCGTCCGCATCGCCGGCGGCGCGGCCTTCGATGCCGGATCATGGCCACCCACTTCACCCTACTGTTCTTCGCAACGCTGCTCGATCGCATCGTCGGCGATCCCGAAACCATCTGGCGGCACTTTCCGCATCCGGTTGTCGTTTTTGGTCGCGTCATCGACTATTCTGATGCACGCCTCAACGACCCGTCGCAAAAGGCAGAGACGCGACGTCGGAATGGGCTCCTCTTCCTCGTCGGCCTCGTCGTCGCCAGCACCCTGACTGGCCTCGGCCTGTCCGCGCTATTCGATATCTTCGGGCCGTTCGGATTTGTCGCCGAGATTGCGCTCGTTTCCGTTTTTCTAGCTCAGAAAAGCCTGCTCGATCACGTGAAGGCCGTAGCCACGGCTCTCGCCGAAGGCGGTCTCCACGCGGGCCGCCGCGAGGTCGCGAAGATCGTCGGCCGGGACGTCGACCTGCTCGACGAGTCCGGCGTTTCACGCGCGGCGATCGAGAGCCTCGCCGAGAACGCCTCTGACGGTATCGTCGCACCCTTCTTCTGGTATCTCGTTCTCGGGTTGCCGGGGATGCTTGTTTACAAAGCCGTCAACACAGCCGACTCGATGATCGGACATATCAACGAGAAATACAGCGATTTCGGTCGGGCATCGGCGAAGTTCGACGATGCGCTCAACTATGTTCCCGCGCGCATTACCGCCTGGCTTTTCCTGAGGGTCGGCGTTCGCGATGCTGTGAAGCGGTCGGAGAGGAGGGGGCTAGTGAGGCGCGATGCGCCGCTCCATCGCTCGCCCAATGCCGGCTGGCCGGAGACGGCGGCGGCCGTCGCCCTTGACATCGCGCTCGGCGGGCCCCGCCGCTACGGCGCGCTCGTTGTCGATGCGCCCTATCTCAACCCGGACGGACGGCGGGACATCGAGCGTTTCGATATCGAAGCGGCGCTTCGGCTCACGCGTAAGCTCTTCGATCGGCTTCTCTGGGCGAGCGCCGCGCTCGCCATGCTCGCCTTGATTCTAAGCTGACCGTTCCGCGCGTGCGCGGCAGGCTTCCGCGAACGCCTCGAAGATCGCGCGCGAGGCGGCATCGCTTTCGGCCCAATATTCCGGATGCCATTGGACGCCCATTGCGAACGTCTTTGCGTCCCGTACAGAGACAGCCTCTATCGTACCGTCGGGTGCCGTCGCCTCGACGTCCAACCCACTGCCCAGTCGGTCGATCCCTTGGCGATGCAGCGAATTCACTCGGATCGGGCCTTTGCCGACAATCGTCTCGAGATGTCCCTCCGGTTCAATCATCACGTCGTGACGGATCGCGAAGCGCTCGCGTTGCTCCTGATGCTTGATCGCCCGGTGATCCATTCGGCCTTCGATCTCCTGCACCTCCGGCACGAGTGTGCCGCCAAAGGCGACGTTAAGCTCCTGATGGCCCCGGCAGATCGCCAGCAGCGGCACGCCGGCCTCGATTGCCTTCATGATAAGCGTCTCCGTTAGCCGATCGCGCGCGGGATCGAAGGGCTCGTGGGCGACGCTGGGCGGCACGCCGTAGCGGTCGGGATGAACGTTCGAGACCGAGCCCGTGAGCATCACGCCATCGATGCGGCCGAGCACCGTTTCGAAATCAATTTCCCCGGCCATCGCGGGCAAGAGAACGGGCGTCGCCTTCGATACGCGGACGAGGGCGTTAAGGTATGTGTCCGGCGTCGCGTGCCAGGTATAGTTCTCGAAAAGGCGGACGTCACAGGGGACGGCGATGAGTGGCATCGAAGCGGGGTACGTCATCGGACGGAACGAGTCTCGCAAGGTCTTGGAGCGGAAGAAGAGCGCGATGGCGTCCCCTGATATTATGCCACCGCCCCTGTGTCACGATGGCGTGCTGCCAGATCTGTTCCGATGAGCCGGTTCATCGTATCTGCGATCACGTTTCTCGATTTCTGAGGATGCGCCAGTGCGGCCTGTCGATAAGATCGTGTCGCCGCGGCGGCTCGATCGAGAGACCCAGAGCGTGTGTCACGTCGGATCGGTCGAGTCTCTGCGGTCGGATCGCGAGCCTTCCGTGTTCTCGAACAACGCCCGATCCCAAGTTTCGCCCTGATGCTTGATCTGCGAAGCGCAACTATAGCACCGGACGCTGCTGCTTCGCTCTGTCCGAACAGTCACGGGATCGCCCATCGCGACCATTCGCTCTCGTTTCCGAACCCCCTCCCAGCCGTCGGAATTCGTCGTTCGATAGACGGCGGTCGACGCTTAATCTTGTCTCTGCGGCTTCAAGGCCATAGGGCTTGTCTCGAAACCGGTTTGAACATTTCCCGAGGGAGGATCACAATGGACAGACGCAAATTCATTTCCGGAGCGGCGACCGGCGCACTCGGAGCGACGGCTCTCGCCACCCCGGCCATCGCGCAGGAAAGCCCCAAGCTGCAATGGCGCATCACCTCGTCCTTTCCAAAGTCGCTTGATACAATCTACGGTGGCGCTGAAACCGTAGCGAAATACGTGACAGAGGCGACTGACGGCCAGTTCGAGATCCAGGTCTTTGCCGCGGGCGAGATCGTGCCTGGTCTTCAAGCTGCAGATGCAGTGAGAGACGGCACTGTCGAAATGGCCCACACCACATCATACTACTATGTCGGCCAAGACGACGCCTACGCGCTTGGAACGACCGTTCCCTTCGGCCTCAACGCCCGCCAGATGAACGCATGGTACTACTATGGCGGCGGCAACGACCTGATGAACGAGTTCTTCGCGACCAAGGGTCTCTACGGTCTTCCTTCGGGCAATACCGGCGCGCAGATGGGTGGCTGGTACCGCAATGAAATTAATACACTCAACGACTTGAAAGGCCTGAAACTGCGCATCGCCGGTCTCGCGGGCCGCATCATGGAGCGCCTCGGCGCCGTGCCGCAGCAACTCGCCGGCGGCGATATCTATCCAGCCCTGGAAAAGGGCGTGATCGACGGTGCCGAATTCGTAGGACCCTATGACGATGAGAAGCTCGGCTTCGTAAAGGTCGCGCCCTTCTACTATTATCCGGGCTGGTGGGAAGGCGGACCGACCGTCCACACCTTCGTCAATCTCGACCAGTGGAACGAATTGCCGGACAACTTCAAGGGCGTGCTGACAGCCGCCTGCCAGGCAGCCAATTGCGACATGCTGGCGAGCTACGACTACAAGAATCCCGCCGCGATCCGCCGCCTCGTGAATGAAGGTGCCAAGCTCAGATCTTTCAGCCAAGACGTCATGCAGGCCGCCTACGACGCGGCGAAAGAAATCTACGCCGATATCTCGAGCTCGAATGAGGCTTTCAAGAAGATTTACGACAGCCAGATCGAATTCAAACGCGACGCTTATCTCTATGCGCAGCTGTCGGAATACACTTACGACACCTTCATGATGATCCAGCAGCGAAATGGAGCGATCTGAGCGCCCGGCGGACAAGTGTTCCTGCAGCGATCTGCAGCAAACGAAGGCCCCGGAAGCGAAGCTCGGGGCCTTCGTCACGTGCGTACGTGCGGAGGTGAGCTGAGCGGACCGTCGTGACCGCCATAGCCTGGAATGCAGGATCGCCTTACCCATTGACCGGTACCTTCAAGAGCGTGTTGCCGATCCAATATCGGGTTAACTGCCAAGGTTTCATTCTGCTTGCCTCGACGGGCGTGTTTCCAGCGTGCCATCTCTGGCTCCACCGCGCATTACAGTTTGGCGATCATGTGTAGTTGGGTGATTGCCTTTCTGCCCTGCAGCGCACAGACTTTCACCTCGTGCATAAGCGTCGAAGTGGAAGCGTGCCATGACCAGCATCGCCGTCCTCGGAGCCGGGATCACCGGCATCACTGCTGCCTACAAGCTCCTAGAGCGAGGGTTCGACGTTTGCGTTTTCGAACAGCGTCCCGGTGCGGCGATGGAAACCTCCTTCGCCAATGCTGGGCAGCTTTCGGCCTCGAACGCCGAGGTTTGGAACCGGCCCTCGACCTTTCTCAAGGGCCTCAAATGGATGTTCACGAAAGACGCGCCTCTGCTCGTCCATCCGGCCCCCACGCCGCATAAATTGTCGTGGCTCTTGGAATTCGTCCTCGCCTCGCGTTCCTACGAGGCAAACACCATCCGGACCACCGAGATGGCGATCGCTGCACGGCGTCACCTCCTCGAAATGGCCGATCGTGAGGGGATCGACTTCGACATCGAGAAACGTGGCATCATGCACGTCTTCGAAGATGCCGGCGAGCTGGAGCATGCCACGAAAGTCAACAGGCTTCTTGAACGAGGCGGGCTGATCCGCCGCTACGTCTCACCCGAGGAAATCCGGCAGATCGAACCGGCCGTGACCGGGAACTTCATCGGTGGTTACTACACCGAGAGCGATTTCACCGGTGACATTCATAGCTTCACCCGCGGGCTTGCCGAAGCCTGCCAGCGCAACGGCGCAACGATTCGCTACGAGACAAAGGTGACGAACGCCCAAGCCGACGAAAGCCGCGCCGAACTCACCGTGCGCGATCTCAATAATGACGGTCCCGAAAGGACCGAGACCTTCGACGCGCTGGTCGTCTGTGCCGGTGTGAAAAGCCGAGCGATCGCAAGAATGCTGGGGGACCGTGTCAACGTCTATCCGGTCAAAGGCTATTCCATCACGATCGAACTGAAGGACGAGGAGAGCCGCAAGGCCGCGCCCCATGTCTCGATTCTCGACGACCAGGCCAAGATCGTAGGGACCCGCCTCGGCGAGCGCCTTCGGATCGCAGGGACAGCTGAATTTACCGGCGAGGACCGAACCGTACGGCAGGAGCGTATCGACCCATTGCTTGCTTGGTGCCGGATGCGCTTTCCAGGTGTTTCGATCGGCGACTATGAATCATGGGCCGGCCTTCGTCCAATGATGCCGAATATGATGCCGAAGGTCGGGCGCGGCCGTTCGAAGACGGTCTTCTACAACACCGGCCACGGCCATCTCGGCTGGACGCTCGGTCCCATTACGGCCGAGATGATCGCGAGCGAGGTCGCCGAGGTTTACGGACGGACTTCAGTCGCCGCCGAAAGACCCGCCCGGTCGCATGCTGCCGAATAGATCAGACCACTCCAGTGCTTGCCGTCGGCGTTTAGACGGCGGCTGATATCCCCGCGCCCAGCCGGAATCTGCCCACGGGCCGCATCGCCGCCCGCATCCTCGTTCTTCGGAACTGGGTCCGAAGGAAAGGATGACGAGAATGGCGATCGACAGACGGGTAATCGAAGCGGCAAAGCAGGTCGCTAGCGAAACGGGTGTCGGGCCGGACGTGCTTCTCGCGGTGTCGCTGGTCGAAACCCGCGCGGTTCCATTTGCTGACGTCGAGGGCCGGGCCGAACCGCTGATCCGCTTCGAGGGCCACTATTTCGACCGGCGTCTCTCGTCACCCGAACAGGCCCGCGCTCGCGCCGAGGGGCTGGCCAGTCCGCGCGCCGGGCGTATCAAGAATCCGGTGGGGCAGGCGGCACGCTGGGCGCTCTTCGAGCGGGCCTGCCGGATCGATGCCGAAGCGGCGTGCGGTTCGGTCTCGTGGGGCCTTTGCCAAGTCATGGGGTCGCACGGCAAGGCGCTCGGCTACGCCTCTGCCGAGGCCCTCTCGGAGGCGGCCCGCCGCTCGATCGACGGACAGCTGGACATCGCCGCGCGCTTCCTGAGCCTCGGCCGCCTCGCCGATCGCCTTGCAGACGGCGACTATGCCGGCTTCGCGCGTCGCTATAATGGGCCTGGGTATCGCCGGAACGCCTACGATACCAAGATCGCGACGGCTCTCAAGCGCGCCCGTGCAGCTTTGGAGACAACAGATCCTATCGGTCCGCTTGCGATCGGCGCGCGGGGAAGGGTCGTGCTCCGCCTTCAGGATGCCCTGCGTTCAGCGGGTTCTGCGATCCGCGTCGATGGCCTCTTCGGCTCGCGCACGGCAGCAGCCCTCGCTGCGTGGCAGGCCGCTGCAGGACTGCCGGCGACCGGCGTCGCGGACGAGCGAACATCGACCATGCTTCGGCTCTAGCCCAACGGTCCCCTCCGCGACGCTTCGTTCGCGATGAAACGCTTGGCGCCGGTTCGTCCGGCGCTAGGTCTCGGTTCAAGATGACCCGTGCCCACGAACCCCCTCCGATCGATCCCGCTTCCCACGCCATCTTCCTCGATTTCGACGGAACGCTCGCCGAACTCGTCGACGATCCCGATGCCGTCGCCCTGCCGGAGGGTACGCTCGATCCGCTGATTGCGCTCCAGCGTGCTTGCGGCGGGGCGCTAGCCATCGTCAGTGGCCGCAAGGTTTCCGATCTCGACCGGTTTCTCGCACCCCTCAGCTTCGCCGCTGCTGGCGTTCATGGCCTCGAACGGCGCGTCGAACCGGGCGGCGAGACGACCCGCCTGATGACAGCGGACGAGCTCGATCCGGTGAGAGAGGCGCTCAATGGTCTCGTTGAGGAAAACCCGCGCCTTCAACTCGAGGACAAGGGGCTCGCACTCGTCGTCCATTATCGTACCGCACCGGACCTGAAGGACACTGCGCGCTCGGCCGTAAAGCATGCTGTCAAGGACCGAGATGACCTCCTCGTCATGGACGGCGACAATATCGTCGAAGTCCATCCCGCCGGCATGAACAAGGGCCGCGCGCTCGCAGCGATGATGGAGGACGCGCCATTCAAGGGGCGCATTCCGGTCTATGCCGGCGATGACACAACCGACGAATACGCATTGGAGGAGGTCAAGCGGCGCGGCGGCATTTCCATCAAGGTCGGCAGCCGGAACAGCGCCGCCGAATATCGGTTGGCGGACGTGGAGGCTGTCCACAGATGGATCGCCGAAACGATCGGTTAAAAAGGCAGAAACGAGGTCAAGTCCCATGGCTGATAGCAATCCGCGTCTCGTCGCAGTCTCCAACCGGGTCGGTCCGCTGAGCGACGAAGGGCAGGCGGGCGGCCTCGTGGTCGGCCTGTCCGACGCCCTCAAGAGGCGCGGCGGCGTGTGGTTCGGTTGGAGCGGCGAGACATCGAAGGAGGGCACCCAAGGCGAAGCGAAAACCGAGGTTCAGGAGAACGTGGAGATGACCACGATCGACATGAGCCAGGAGGAGCTTCAGGGTTTCTATTACGACTACGCCAATCGCTCCCTATGGCCTCTGCTGCACTACCGGCTGGATCTTGCCGAATTCGACCGCGTTTCTGACAAGGTCTACCGGCAGGTGAACCATCGCTTCGCCGTCCGTTTGATGCCGCACTTGAAAGAGAACGACCTCGTTTGGGTGCACGACTATCACTTCTTTTATATGGGCTCGGAGTTGCGCCAGGCAGGCTACAAGGGCCGGCTCGGCTATTTCCTGCATATTCCGTTCTGCGCGCCGGAGGTCTTTTCCGCCCTTCCGGCGAGCCACGACATCGTGCGTGCGCTGCTTGCCTACGACGTCATCGGCTTCCAGACCGATACGGACCGGTGCAACTTCGTCAGCTTCTGCATCAGCGAGCTTGGGGGAGAGAAGCTCGATGAGGACCGCGTCCGAGTCGGCGACAGGACTGTCATCGCCAAACCCTTTCCCATCGGCATCGATGCCGAGGGATATGCCCGTTTTGCGGTCTCGCCGGAGGCCGGAGAGCACGAGGAAATGCTCCTCTCCATGACGCGTGACCGGCGCAACAGCGATGGCGAGGGAGCCGAGCGCAAGCTCATCGTCGGGGTCGACCGGATGGATTATTCCAAGGGTCTGCTCGAACGCTTCTACGGCTTCGAACGCTTGCTTGAGGATTATCCCGAGAACTGTGGCAGCGCGATCTTCCTGCAGGTCGCACCGCTCTCGCGCTCCGAGCTCGATGCATACGCCGAACTACGCGATGAGCTCGAACGCACCGCCGGGCACCTCAACGGACGCTTCGCCACCCTCGACTGGACGCCTCTGCAGATGATGACACGTGGTTTCACGCGGAAGGCTCTCGCCGGGATCTACCGCGCAGCGCGAGTTTGTCTCGTTACGCCGTTACGCGACGGCATGAACCTCGTCGCCAAGGAGTTCGTCGCGGCGCAGGACCCCGAAGATCCTGGCGTTCTCATCCTCTCGCGCTTTGCGGGCGCACTCGACGAGCTCAAATGTGGCTGCATCGTCGTCAACCCCTACAATACCGACGACGTGGCTGCCGCAATGCAGCGCGCGCTCACCATGCCGCTCGAAGAGCGTAAGCGCCGCTGGGAAGCGATGCGTGAGGCGGTTTTCACCGGGACGGCCCAGCGCTGGTGCCAGAGCTTTATCGACATGCTCGAAACGAGTCACCACGAACCGGCAGCGCAGACGTCGTCGTAATGCGGTGAACGTTCCTATTGGAGTGTTCAGCGCGCCTCGGATCACGCTTTCCGGCGTTCATCGCAATGCCACCCGGATCGAAGGTCGCGAAACAAAGCGAGAGGTTGTCGCCGAGAAACCCTTTTCCCAAACCTGAGTCCGACCGCCGATGCGTGCATTCCTTATCCAGACCTACGATAGGCTGAAGGCCTCCTACTGGTTCTTTCCGGCGATGATGGCCTCGCTCGCAGCCATGCTCGCGGTAGCTCTGGTGCAGTTCGACTCGGTTATTCCGTCGACTTTCTTCGGCAATAATCCGTTCTTTTACGCGACCCAGCCCGATGGAGCCCGATCGATCCTCAACGCCATCGCCGGGTCGATGATCGGTGTCGCCGGAACCGTCTTTTCCGTGACGATGGCCGCTGTCGTTTTTGCCTCCAGTTCTTACGGACCGAGGCTCCTCACCAATTTCATGAACGACCGCGGCAACCAGATCACCCTCGGCACCTTTGTCGCGACCTTCGTCTACAGCATTCTCGTACTGCGCTCGGTCCGCAACGGATCGGAAGAAGATGCTTTCTCGACGATGTTCGTGCCGAACCTGGCGGTTTACGGTGCAATCGCGCTCGCTATCGCCTCCATTGGCGTCTTGATCTTCTTTATCCACCACGTTCCCTCGAACATCCATATCTCGAACGTGATCGCCGGGATCGGTCAGTCACTGACCGCCCGCATCGATACGATGTTTCCGCAGAAGGTTGGGTATCCGGCAGCTGAGGACGAACGTGAAAACATCCTGTGGCAAGTTCCGGATTGCTTTCGCTCCGGTAGCGAGATCGCAGATCCGCCCGCCTATGCCGAAGTGCGGGCCCGAGCGGCCGGATATCTTCAAGTCCTTGACCACGAGACGCTGACGGAAGCGGCGCGGAAACACGATATCATCATCAGGCTGAACTGCCGCCCCGGCACGTTCGTGCATCCCGGCACCTACATCTTCGATGTCTGGCCGGCCGAACGCCTTACCGACGATGCGCGAGATACGCTGCACTCCGCGCTCGCGCTCGGCAATATGCGAAGTCCCTCCCAGGATCTATTCTTCCTCATCGATGAACTGGTGGAAATCGCCGCGCGGGCTCTTTCGCCGGGCGTCAACGATCCCTTCACGGCCACAACCTGCATGGATTGGCTGAGCGCTGCCTATTCGTCCTTCGTCGGCCGTGATCAGGTCGATCCGCTTAGGACGGATGGGGACGGCAAGTTGCGGCTTGTCGCACCGTCCGTCGACTTTGCGGGCTATCTCGAGCAGGGTTTCGGAAACCTCAGCCAATACGCTGCGACCGACCGCATTGCCGCAGTGCACTTCTTGAAAGCACTCGGCGATCTCCTGTCGGTCGCCGAGCGGGAAAACGAGATTGTCGCGCTACGCGAGCAAAAAGCAAAGCTTCTAATCCTTGCCCGGAAGGCGCTGACGGACGCCAGCCTCGAAGCGGTCGAAATGGAGGCCGCCAGCTTCGATGCGCGCGAGCGTCACCCTCGGCACAGGTCTCGTCGGAACGTGCGCTCGATTGAGTGAAGAGGCGTCTATCGCGATGTGCTCAGATCCGTTCGCCTCGCGAGCGTCCGAGGAAGCCGCCGAGAATGCTGACGATCGCTCCAAGAAGCAGCGCGACGAAGGCCGAGAACGAAGCAGCCGCCACAGATCGCGCGGCATCGTCTGCCGCTTGCCGAGCGGAGCGCGCCATCTCGTCGAATGACTGTTGATATCCAGCGAGGCGTTGTTCGGCGGCCGCTTCGGAAAGACCGCCGAGCTGCTGGATCGCCTGGACGGCCGTCTGACGCTCGTTTGAACTCGCCGTTTCGGACAATGCCGCGGCGATCGCCGAGAAATTCTCAACCCCGTTCGTCGGCTCGGGTGATGCCTGAGCGGTTTCAGCGTTGTCTGTCTGCTCGTCGCCTGTGTCCGTGCCCGTGCTGGCTTCTGTATTGGCAAACGCGAGCGCCCTGAGGTCGGCTGCAACACTAGCGGGCAAGCTCGATCCTGTGCTGACAGGCATCGCGAGATTGCTCGCGGCCGTCGAAAGGCCTTCCACCGAGGCGCCGACCGCACCGAAGGCTCCGCCCAAAACGGACGATGCCGTTCCGCCAAGCACCAAGACGACGAGTAGCGTCGCGACCGCCCAAGTTACGAGGCCATGCAGGATCGAATCGATCTTTTCCGAAAGACCGGCGAAACGCGATGTCGCAAAGGCGCCGACGAACAGGCCGGTAAGTGCTGCGACCAGAGAGTAGATCCCGGCCGCCGACGCGAGTGCCGTGACCGAGCGGTCAGTGCCCGGCAGGCCGCCGAAGCCCAAGCCAAGGCCGAGAAGCCCCAACATGAGCTGGATCGCAACGGCGAGAATGACGCCGGCGATGACTGCGCCCCACGCGATCATGCGCGAACGTCCTCCGCCGCTCGTGCCAGTGTAACGTTCCCTGCGATATTCGCCCGTTGCCATGCGTTGCGTCCCCGCACTCTCGACCCGCTCAGAGAGCGGGGATAGCACCAAGATGAACGTGACGTACAGGCCATATAGCCTGCTGCCTTGAGCTGTACGTTCATTATCAAGGCTTCTGTGCGTATTTTGACTGCGGCTTTTGGAGTTGATCAGGACCCGCCATACGGAGCATCTGCCTTTCTGCCAGTGAGGTGCGGGGTTTCACGGGCAATCTCGACAAAGGCGATTCGATCTGCTAAGGGCCCGCGACCTAAATCGAACTGGGCGTCATCGGCTAAGAGCGACCGTCCAGGTGACATCCTATAAAGAGAAACTGGCGGAACCGTTCTTGCAGATCATCGTCCGAGACAACAATGTCGAGCAAGCCCTGCGTGCTCTCAAGAAGAAGCTTCAGCGCGAGGGCGTTTTCCGCGAAATGAAGCAGCGTAGCTTTTACGAAAAGCCGTCTGAAAAGCGCGTTCGCGAAAAGGCCGAGGGCGTCCGCCGCGCCCGCAAGCTGGCTCGCAAGCAGGCCCAGCGCGAGGGCGTTCTGCCCGGTCGCAGCCGCTAGGTCCCTTCGGCTCATATCAGCATCGAAATGTATAAGCACCAGTCGATCGCCTGATCGACTGGTGCTTTTCGCGTTGCATCGGTGCCACACTCGTACCCCTGATAGGACCGATCGGCGTGCGGGTCTCCAATTCGGCGCCTTCGCCGTTTAGGACACGGGCCTGATTCAACATGCAAATTCATCCGGAGCCTGTTCGTCCCGTGAAGGTGAAGCCCGTCATCGCCCGCCGTCCCCACATCGCCTTCAAACCGGCTTTCGCCGTTCTCGTCGCGGTTGCAATCCTGTCCGGCTGCCAGACCGGCAGCGAGCCGATGGTGAATGCGATAGCGCTCGACGCCAATCAGGGCCTCGACCAGAACATCTCCTCGCTGACCCAGACTGTGAACGCCAATCCTCAGGATCCGGAAGCCTACAATGTGCGCGGCACGGCTTACGGTCGATCCGGCCAGAACGAGGCGGCAATCCAAGACTTCACGACCGCGATTTCGCTCGATCCGAACTTCCATCAGGCCTATGCCAATCGTGCGCTTATTTATCGGCAGACCGGCGAGCGCCTGAAGGCTGTCGAAGACTACAATCGCGCTCTTCAGATCAACCCGAACTACACCTCTGCCTATATTGGTCGGGGCAATATCTATCGCCTCGCCGGCAGAAACCGGGAAGCCCTCGTCGACTTCCAGCGCGCGATCGATCTCAACACAACCGATCCGCGCGCCTACCACAATCGCGGTCTGCTTTATCAGATCGACGGCCAGCACAGCCAAGCGATCGAGGATTTTTCCAAGGCGATCTCGCTGCAGTCGACCGCCGCCGAGCCCTATTCCGGGCGTGGCGTCTCGTACCTTGCCCTCAACGACATCGAGAACGCTGCCGCCGACTTCCAGGCGGCCCTGAAGCTCGACCAGACCAAAGCCGAGTACTGGGTCAATCAGGCTGTGCTTTTGGAGCGGCAGGGAGACCGCCAGAAAGCCTTCCGCTCATATTCGCGCGCAGCCCAGCTGGATGCGAACTATACGCCCGCGAGCGAAGGGATGAGCCGGACGCGCGGGTGAGGGGAACCGCTCTCCAAACCCTTCCTCATTTCTGATCCAGGCAAGCCCAACTCTGGTCAGCCCTGACGGTAGCCGAGAGCAAAAGCCCGCGGTGCAGGCTTGCAATGCTCCGTATCAAGCCGCGCCAATCAGCCGGTAGCTCACCTTTGTGGGATCCGGCACGTAAGCGGATTCGGAGCGCGCGAGGTCGCCGATCCGATCGTGGTGCGGAGATTTCACGCAGGCCGGGTCAGTCGCGGCAGCATCGCCGACAAGCGCTAGCGCCTGGCAGCGGCAGCCGCCGAAATCGATATGCTTACGCTCGCAGGAACGGCAGGGCTCCTGCATCCAGTCTGTGCCGCGATAAGCCTCGAAAGCTGGGCCATTGTACCAGACGTCTGCGAGGTCGTGATCGCTCACCGACCAGAACTCCAGGTGCTCGATCGTCTCGGCCGCATGGCAGGGCAGCACCTTGCCCGACGGCGTGACGGAGAACGTTCGCGCGCCCCAACCGCCATTACAGAGCTTTGGATATTTCGCGTAATAGTCGGGGAACACCGCGTCGATGACGAGAGTGCCCTTCAATCGCTCGCGCGCTTCCTCCACCTGCTCGATCGTCTTGTCGACATCCGCCTTGGTCGGCATCAGGTGCGCGCGGTTCTTCAGCGCCCAGCCGTAATACTGGGTGTGGGCGATCTCGATGCGTTTCGCCCCGAACTCCACGGCCTTCTCGATCATCGTCGGGACTTGGTGGATGTTCTGGCGATGGATCACCGAGTTGAGCGTCAGCGGGAAGCCGCGATCGACAACCTGCTTGGCGAAAGCTTGCTTGCGCTCGAACGCACCCTTCATGCCAGCAACGGCGACCGTGATCTCCTCGTCCGCACCCTGCATGGAGAGCTGAATGTGATCGCAACCGGCTTCGAGCAGCGCATCGAGTTGGCTCTCTTTAACGCCGACACCGGAGGTGATGAGGTTCGTGTAAAGACCGACCTCCGCAGCGTGCCGCGTCAGTTCGACGATGTCCTTGCGTGCGCACGGTTCGCCGCCTGAAAGGTGGAGGTGGATGACGCCCAGTTCGGCCGCCTGCGAAAACACGCGCTTCCAGGTTTCGGTGTCGAGTTCGGCCGAGCGGCTTTCGAGCTCGATCGGGTTCGAGCAGTATGTGCAGCGCAACGGACAGCGATGGGTAAGTTCGGCAAGAAGACCGATCGGCGGCTGCGGCTTCGGCTTCGCATTCGCCTGCGGGCGCTCGTCGAGTAGGGTCTCACTCATCTTTTTCCTCCGTGCGTCACCGGGCCTGTCGCGTATTCTCTCGCCGCGCTCGGCAGCCCGTATCGTAGCTTATAGTTGCCGATTGCCGCCGCGCGAGTTCAAGCCGCATCTTTGGCCGTTGGCTTTGGCCTTGTCGGGCAAGTTCCACGCGGATCGTCATGCTCGGGCTCCGTCCCGAGCATCCAGAGAATTCTCGTCCTCTCCAGAGCTTCGTAATCCGCTCCATAAGCCGCGTCAGCCGCCGGTCCGCTCTGAATCCTCGAGAAGGCGCCCACGAATTGCGGGGCCGGGACTACAACACAACCATCTGCTTGTCGCGCAAATCGATCAGGAACGCTTCCACGTCCGGCCGGATCACCGCCTCTTCGGCGGTGAACACCGTGGCGAGATCGGCCACGATCCTTTGAATGCTCGCCGCCCCGTCGACCCGTTTCAGGATCTCTACCGAAACACCGTCGATATTGTAGATGCGCTCTGGCCCGACGAGAATGTAGCCGCCCCGGGCCTTGTCCTCGCGAAACTTCACGCCGTGCGGCAGCTTCGGAACCGTATCGTCGCCAAGATCGCTCATTCCGCAGCCTGACTTGGCTGTGAAGCGAGCATCGTGCCGGGCTTCCAGGCGTCGAACGGCAAGTTCCCCGGCTCGACATAGGCATGCATCAGCGCGTCGAGTTGGGCCCAGAGCACCTGACACTTGAATTTCAGCGCGTCGATCACCGCCAGTTGCTCCTTCGGCGTCGTCGCGTTTTCGAGGCAGTAGTTCAGCGCAAAGTCCGAGTCGCGCTTCGCCTGTACCGGGCGTTTGTCGAAATAGGCGAGCGTCTCGCGCGAGATGAAGTCGTAATGCTCCAACATTCCCTTGGTTCGGATGCCGATCACGTTCGGCGAGAAGAGTTCGGTCAGCGACGAGGCGATCGCTTCGAGCAAACTGCGCTCGCGCACGAAATGCACATAGGCATCTACCGCAAAGCGCGTACCTGGCAGAATGCCTTCCCCTGACATCACGTAGTCACGGTCAAGGCCAACGCCGTCGGTCAGCGCGACCCATTTCACGATGCCGCCGCGCTCTTCTGGAGACCCGTCGTGATCGATGATGCGCTCGCGCCATTCCTGGCGCATCTCCACGGTGCCGAGACGGGCGAGGATAAAGCTGTCCTTCACCGGTATCATCGACTGATAGTAATACCGATTGAGCGCCCAGGCCTGTACCTGATCGCGCGACAAGCGGCCCTCCTGCAGCATCATCTGAAAGGGATGATTGGAGTGGTAACGGGTCTTGCCGATTTCGCGAAGCGCAGCTTCGAGATCCGACCTAGACATCATGTCCATCATAAGCTGAGGTCCATCCCATCATAGGCGACCTGCCAACCGGCCGCTTCGACTGTCTTTTTCTCCTCCGAACCGTCGATCCAGATCGGATTGGTGTTATTGATGTGAATATAGACCCGCTGCTTGATCTTTGCACCGTCGAACGCGTTCAAGCTACCGCCTTCGCCGGAGATCGGCATATGCCCCATGCGCCGACCGGTCTTTTCGCCGACACCGGCATTCTTCATTTCTTCGTCGACGAAGATCGTGCCGTCGAACAGAAGGGCGTCCGCTTCCGCGATACGAGCCTTTAGACTGTCGGGTATGTGGGCACAGCCCGGAATGTAGAACAGCGTCTTGCCATGCGCGGTCAGTTTGACGCCAACGGTCATTTCGCTTTCTTCACCGACGTCGACCGTTTCCGTTTCGAGGTAGAGGGGCACCTTGCCGGGAACCGAGAAGAGCTCGGCAGTCAATCCGGGAACCGGTTTGAATGGCTCGCCGACTCCGACTTTTCGCTTTGTCACATGGTTCGGATCAAGAACATGGAACACGGGATTAGCGGCGATTATATCGTGCACTCCGCCCGTCGCATGCAGCTCGAAATTCTGTTTTTCGCGAAGTGTCAGCAGCCCTGCAGTATGGTCGACGTCGCCATTGGTGATGAGAACGGACGCGATAGGAGAGGAACGCTTGGCCCCTTCGCGAGCCATTGTCGTTTGACTCGGTCGCATTGCGTCGACATGCATGATCTGTTGACGAAGATCAGGGGAGGCGTTGAGGAGAAGCCAATGTTCGCCGTCCGCGGTTACTGCGACGGATGACTGGGAACTGGCGCGAACTCTCTCGTCTCTCTCCCAGAAGAGGCGACAGGTCTCGCAGAGGCAGTTCCATTGAGGGTACCCGCCGCCCGCAGCGGCCCCTAAAACCAAAAGCCGCAGGCGGGGTTCCCCCCGCCCGCGGCTGTCAGACATTGTCTGCAACTTAGAATTCGATCGGCATGTAGCCGTTGATTTCCATTGCGACGCAAACTTCGGTAATAACCGGCTTATTCCAGGCCATGCTATGTCTCCCAAATATGTTCGTTGCGGGCTGACCGATGCGCACCATCAGCGCCCAACCACGGTGCATATAGCAAGACTCGTTCGGGCTTTGAAGGGTTATTCACACGCGACCAAGGGATAAGGAAAATTTCCCGCTCGTGGTTGGCAAGTTTCCCGGTTCGATTGAACTCCCGCCGTTCGGCCCCCTCGAATTTGGGCTCTCCAGGGTCTCGTATCTCTCGGCCCGCAGCTTGGCTCACCCCGGCGCAAGCTTGAGGCACGATAAGCTTTAACCAGTCCTTAACGGGTTCGAGTGCCGGCAAGATCGTGCGCGCCCAGCTTCGGACTAAGACAACCGACTGCCGGACCCGGAAGCGAAAGCAAGACCCATGGCGATCGATACGATGAAAAGCGCGCCTTTGGGCGCGACCGGTACGACCGGAAGCGCCGCCTCCACGAAGGGCGGCCGGGAAATCGTCTTTGCCGTCGCGGTGGTCTTCGTCCTCACCGTTCTCTTCGTGCCGATCCCGCCGGTCATCATCGACATGGGCCTCGCCCTGTCGATCGCACTTGCCGTGCTCATCCTCATGGTGGCGTTGTGGATCGAGAAGCCGCTGGAATTTTCCGCCTTCCCAACCGTCCTGCTTCTCGCGACCATGTTGCGCCTATCGCTCAACATCGCGACGACACGCGTCATCCTCTCGGAAGGCCACGAGGGGGTTAACGCCGCCGGCTACGTCATCGGCGGTTTTTCGAATTTCGTCATGGGCGGCGACTTCTTTATCGGCATCGTCGTCTTCGTGATCCTCATCGTCGTCAACTTCATGGTGATCACTAAAGGTGCGACCCGTATCGCGGAGGTCGGCGCGCGCTTCACCCTCGACGCGATCCCCGGCAAGCAGATGGCGATCGACGCGGATCTCTCCGCCGGGCTCATCAACGAAAAGGAAGCCCAAGCCCGCCGGAAGGAACTCGAAGAAGAGTCTTCCTTCTTCGGTGCCATGGACGGCGCGTCGAAATTCGTGCGCGGCGATGCGATCGCCGGTCTCATCATCACCGCCGTCAACATCTTCGGCGGCATCATCATCGGGATCATGCGCCACGACATGGACCCCGCTTCGGCTGCGGACGTCTTCACCAAGCTTTCCGTCGGTGACGGTCTGGTCTCGCAGATTCCGGCCCTCGTGATCTCGCTCGCTGCCGGCCTTCTCGTCTCGAAAGGGGGTACGCGCGGAGCGGCCCAGATGGCGGTTGTCGGCCAGCTCGGCAAATACCCACGCGCGCTCTCCGTCGCAGCTGGCCTCATGGTGCTGCTTGCCGTAACGCCTGGCCTGCCGTTTCTTCCCTTCACAGCACTCGGCGGCATGCTCGCCGCTGTCGCCTATCTCATTCCCAAGCGTCGCGCTGAGGCCGAGTTACAGGACGCCGTACAAAAGGATGCGGAAGAGAAAGCTGCCGCCGCGAGCGAGAAGAACTCGGTCAAGGAGAGCCTCAAGATCGTCGAGATCGAGCTTGTCCTCGGCAAGCAGATGTCTGCCCACCTCCTCCTTCAGCGCGACGAACTCGCCCACCGCGTCCAGAAGATGCGCCGCCGCTTTGCCTCGCGCTATGGCTTCGTCGTGCCGGAGATCAAGCTGTCCGACGACCTTGCGATCGGATCGAAGCATTACGAGATCAAGATTCACGGCACCACCGTCGCCAGCCAGGAAATGCGGCTCGGCGAACTGCTCGTCGTCCTCGGCGAGCTGCCGCCGCCGGAAGTCCCGCACGACATGACGAAGGAACCGGCCTTCGGCATGAAGGCCGCCTGGATTTCGGAAAGCTTTGCGTCCGAGGTTAAGCGCCAGGGTCACGAGCCGATCGATACGCTGACCATCGTCCTGACGCATCTCTCCGAGATTCTGCGCAACAACCTCGCCCAGCTTCTCTCCTACAAAGATATGCGGGCCCTGCTCGACAGGCTCGAGCCGGAATACAAGCGGCTGATCGACGAGATCATCCCGACCCACATGTCCTATTCCGGGCTTCAGGCGGTCCTGAAGCTGCTCCTAGCCGAGCGTGTTTCAGTGCGGAACCTCAATCTCATTCTGGAGGCCATTGCTGAGATCGCTCCGCACGTCCGGCGCTCCGAGCAGATCGTCGAACATGTGCGCATGCGTATGTCACAGCAGATTTGCGGCGATCTTCTGCACGAAGGCTCGCTTTCCGTCCTGCGCCTCGGCAACCAGTGGGACCTCGCATTTCATCAGGCGCTCAAGCGCGATGCCAAGGGCGACGTCGTTGAGTTCGACATCGATCCGCGCGTCGTCGAACAGTTCGCGCAGGAAGCGACCAAGGTCATTCGCGAAAAGATGGACCAGGGCGCGGTCTTCGCCCTCGTCGCCGCGCCTGATGCGCGCCCTTACGTGCGCATGATGATCGAGCGGATCTTCGTCAATCTGCCGGTACTCTCCCACGTCGAGATCGCTCGCGGCGTCGATCTGAAATCCATCGGATCGATTTCGTGAGCGAGGCTGCGTCCGCCTTCGTCTTCGCACATTTTCTCGTGTTCTGCCGCATCGGCACCTGTCTGATGCTGCTGCCCGGCTATTCGTCGAACCGCATTCCAGCGCAGGTCCGCCTCTTTTTGGCTTTCGCAATCTCTCTAGCGCTGTCGCCGCTCCTCCTGCCGCTGATTGAGCCCCTCGTTGTTGGCGCGAGCGATGCTCGTCGGCTGGAACTGGTGTTCTCGGAAATGATGACGGGCTTCTTCATCGGTCTTCTCGGCCGCTGCTTCCTCATCGCGCTGTCATTCGTTGGCTACGTCATCGCCAACGCGATCGGCATGGGTCAGCAGCTCGGGCCGGTCTATGAGGATTCACCCGATCCGGCGATCGGCACGCTCATCACCATGACGGCGACCGTCCTGATCTTCATTACGAACCTTCATGCCGAGATCGCCCGCGCCCTGGTCGCGTCCTATACCGCGCTTCCGGCAGCCGAGGGTTTTGGCATACAGGCGAGCCTCGTCAATCTCACCGACAATCTCAAGCTCACCTTCGTCCTTTGCCTCAGGATCGCGAGTCCGTTCGTCCTCTATGCCATCATCGTCAATTTCGCGATCGGGCTCGCCAACAAGCTGACGCCGCAGATTCCAGTCTATTTCGTGTCGTTGCCCTTCGTCCTCGCTGGTGGCCTCATCCTTTTCGGCTATGTGATTGGCGACTTCCTCATCATCTTCATGAACGCCTTCGAAGGCTGGGTACTGACCGGATGAGCGACGCGCGCAGAAAACAGAGGCGGCTCGAACGCGTGCTCAAGGTGCAGGCACAGAAGCGCCAGATCGAGGAATGGTCGGTCTCGCATCTGAGGCAAAAGCGCGCCGAGATCGATCAGGCAGATCGGGCGATCCTGGAAAGCCTTGATCCGACTTCCGATCTCCACGGCCTCTTCATCGACGCAAAGGTCAGGAGCCTTCGCCGCAACGACGTGACCCGCCGCGAAAACGAGGCGGATCTTCGGGAAGGAGAGGGCCGTCTCTCCGAAGCGCGTCGCCGGGAGAAGGGAGTCGAGCGCCGATACAAGCAAGCTGGGCAGGAGGCCGCCTCCGAGGAGGGCGCCGAAGCGCTCGAGGGCCATATCGAGAGCTTTCTAGCGCGCCTGTCGCACAGTCTCGGATAAGGCCGCGCTCTTAACGTCGTTGCCGAGACGTTTTACCAGAACCAAAAGCCGCCGCCCGCTATGAGCTCAATGCCGATCGAAGGTTTAAAGCCCACACAAGTGGCCGATACCGAAGCAGTGGTCGCCCGCCCGACGCCGCGCGCCGCGCACGAGGTCGACAAGCTCTCGCCGCTGCAGGAGTTCGAATCATTCGCCCTGCGTAGTTTTGTCGAATCGATGCTTCCGTCCGAAGCCTCGAACTTCTTCGGTTCGGGAACCGCGGGGAATATCTGGCGCTCGATGATGGCCGAGCAGATCGGCGAACAGATCACGCGGGCCGGCGGTATCGGGATCGCCGAGATGGTCGCACGGGATCGAGGCCTGACCACCGAGGCGCACAGCGCGATGAAGACGCAGTCGGGCCAGAGCGCCCGCATGCGTTTCGACTCGCTTCTCGCCTCGACCAAGAAGCTTTAGAAGCCACAGGGACAACCGGATATGCAGACCGCTCTTCACAACGCTGCCGATCGCCTCGAAGCTGTGCTCTCTCGCGAGAGCGAGGCCTTGGCGCAATCAAACGGGATCGACCTCGTCGAAACGGCTGGCCGAAAGAACCAGTCGCTCCTCGAACTGACCCGCCTGACCCGCGGACTAAGCCCTGAAACACTCGACGGCGAGACGCGCGAGCGCCTCCTGGTCCTGCGCCGGCGGCTCGCTGAGAATCAGGCGGTACTCTCGCAGCATGTGAAGGCGAGCCACGAGATCTCGACCATTATGGCTAAGTCCATCGCGGCTGCCGAATCCGACGGCACTTATTCCAGCCGGCCCGAATTCGCAGGGCGTGTTCGGTGATCAAACTCATCATCGTCGGTATCTGGGCAACCGTCGTCGCTCTCGGCTCGAGTTACGCAGCGATCACCTTTACCGATAAGTCGGGCGAGGCCGCGGGTGAGAAGCAGTCCGATTATTATGCGGGTTTAGACTACCGCTCGACCGACGCGATCACTGTGCCGATGATTGCCGACAAACGCATACAGGGCTACATAATCGCCCGCTTCGTCTACACGATCGACGGACAGATCGCCGCGAAGCTGGCAGTCCCACCCGAACCCTTCGTTCTCGACGAGGCGTTCCGCCGGCTTTACGCCAGCGAGGATTTCGACTTCGCAAACCCCTCGCGCTACGACCTTCCTGGATTGATGGAGGCGATCAAGACGTCCGTCAACGCGCGCTATGGGGACGAACTGGTGCACGAAGTGCTGATTGAGCAGTTTGACTACGTGCCCAAGGACACGGTCCGTTCCGCGACCTGAGGATCCGAGTGATGCCGGAGTAATCACGACAAAGGCCGGGGCGTGGACAACGCCTCGGCTTTTGTACTTACAGAGAGCATCCGAGCCCGGCGAGGCTGGTCAGTTGCCGAAGATGCTAGTCAGGAGCCCTGGTGCGGAAACGCCCGTCTCACGATAGACGCCGCGTCCGCCCTGGCCCTCGGGGCCGATGACCACGACCTTGGTGCCGTTCGGCACGCGGTTGTAGAGATGCGCCACGTCCTCGTTCATCATGCGGATGCAACCCGAGGAGAGACGCTGGCCGATCGTCCAGGGCTGGTTGGTGCCGTGGATGCGAAAGAGTGAATCCCGGCCGCCGCGATAAAGATAGAGTGCGCGGGCGCCTAGCGGGTTCTTTGGTCCGCCGGCCATACGCGCCGGCAGGATGTGGCCCTTGCGGCGCTCGCGAATGACCATTTCCTTCGGCGGTATCCAGTCTGGCCATTCAGCCTTACGGCCGACTTTCATTTGTCCGGACCAGCCGAAGCCCTCCTTGCCGACACCGACGCCATAGCGCGTTGCCCGCCCGCCGTTCTCCACGAAATAAAGGTAGCGCCGATGCGTATCGACGATGATCGTGCCAGGCCGCTCCCGCGTTTCGATGTTTACATTGGCGCGATTGAAGGCGGCCGAGGGGCGGCGCTGTTGCATCATCGTACGACGCATCACGCGTGGATCGTCGGTCGATTCCCAAGTGCCGGTCGCATAGTTGTAGACACGGGAGTCGGCGTGAGCGGCGACGATCGAACCGAGCGCAACTACACCGCACAAAGCAGCGCCGATAAGCCACTTTCCAAGAGACATGAGGTTTCTCCAGCCGATGGTCAGACCTTGTTGTCAGGTCTTTGACCCAATTCAAACACATTTCTGCCGCTTTTCCAATTCGTATCGGCAAGGGAAGTTTCAGTTTAGGTGAGAAGATTTACGCAAAGGTATGCGGACTAACGATCAGATCACGACGACTTTCGTTCCGACCCTGACCCGTTCGTAAAGTTTCTCGACGTCCTCGTTTCGCATCCGGATACACCCTGACGACACGGCCTGGCCGATCGTCCACGGCTGGTTGGTGCCATGGATGCGGTAGAGCGTAGAGCCGAGATAGAGCGCGCGTGCACCCAGCGGATTCTCCACGCCCCCTGGCATGAAAGAAGGCAGATGGCGGCCCTTTTTCTTCTCGCGGGCGATCATCTCTTTGGGCGGCGTCCAACTCGGCCATTTTTTCTTGGCGGTGATGTTGTGCATGCCGCGCCAGGAAAAGCCTGGCTTGCCGACCCCTACACCGTAGCGCATGGCCATGCCGTTGGGCTCGACGTGATAGAGGAAGCGTTGACTGGTATCGATCACAATCGTCCCCGTGGCGTGCCGGGAGCGGTACGGTACGCGCTGGGGTAGAAATTCGGGCGAGGTAATGTGCCTTGGTGCGACCTCGCGGACGGGCGCCGGCCAAGTTGCGGCCGAACGCGGATAGTGCGGTTGAAGCGCTCGCCGCGGGACCGCAGGTTGCGGTGCATAGCGTGGTTCTGGTGGCTGGGCCACGTAGCGGGTGCCAAATGGGTCCGGGGAGAAGATGCTGCGTCCAGTGCGGACATGCCGGCTCGGCTGCGCGCCCTGGAAGACGACGCCAGCCGCGTTGACGCGCTGGGAGCGTTTCAGCTGTTGAAGCCAAGCCTCTCTGGCGTGATATGGCGCGACAGCCGGCTGGCGCTGCTCATAGCGAGGCTCCGCCTCTGCCGAGGAGAACGTTCCACCGAAAGTCAAGGCAGCGAGGACTGCGGCGAGGTTCATGGCCGTTTTCGGAATTGGGTAATGCATAAGGTCCGTCCAATCGAGGCACCGGGCGAAGGCCCGCGATATCGCGTCGATTGTGTCGGGCTGCGGACACCGAAACGTTAAGCGTCCTCCTGCAACCTCCGTAAAGGTTAACATCCTGTTTCACGAGGAAGGGCGCCTCTATCTATTCAACCGTTCGCGCAATTTTGCTGGCAAGAAAGGCCTCTGCCTTTGCGAGAGATCGCTCTCCGCTCGGCGTGCCGAAGACCTCGAAGACATGGCAGCCGCCGTTGTACAGCGCCAACTCGGTGTCGTTCCCGGCGGCCTGCCAGCGCATCGCCATGAAGAGCGTGTCGTCGAGAAGGAGATCTTTCGTGCCGCACGAAAAGTAGGCCGGCGGCATCGATGCCAGATCGGCGTAGAGCGGAGAGTTCGTTGGATCGCGCAGCACTTCGGGTGAGGGGACTGCGAGCGAGGAGAAGGTCGCGACGTCCCGCGAATTGAGGATCAGCCGCTCTTCGCCGAAATTCCTCACGCTCGGCGTCATCCCCATGTCGTAGCAACCAGCGACGAGAAGCGCGGCTTTGAAAGGCTGGAACCCTGCGTCGTCGCGCAGCCTGATCAACGTCACCGCGGAAAGATGGGCTCCGGCCGACTCGCCGCCGATCGCGAGCCAGTCCGTCGGCAGATCGGCAATCTGTCCTTGGGCGAGAGCAAGTGCCGCTTCGAAGCAGTCGTCGCCGGCTGCTGGAAAGGGATGCTCGGGCGCGAGCCGATATTCCACCGAGACCGTCGCAAGACCCGTTGCTTCGGCGAGGCGGCGCAGGCGCGTGTCGTTCTCGGTCGCATCGCCAAAAACCCAGCCACCGCCATGGATATGAAGAAACGTTCCTCGTGCCTCGCGGCCCTTCGGCTTGATGATCCGGACCGAGATCTCCCTTCCGTCCCTGCCGGTGATCGAAAGCATCGTCGCGTCAGGGTCCGGATCGCGCAAGGGGAAGATGCCCTTGCCCTCGAGGCGCGCCTGGCGGACGGTCTCGATCGGCAGCGACCAGGTGTCCGGGCGGCTTTGGTGCTCGTTCCGGATGTGGGCATTGAGTTCTTGAAGATCGGCGGGGACGTGGTCGGGATCGAAGATCGACGGGTCGGGAAGCGATGACATTGAGCTTGGCCGGTCTGTTGGGTGCGTGTCTGATCGGTGCCGCCTGATCTAGACCTTCAGCCGAAGCTGGCCAGTTGTGGGATCGTGGAACGGTATCGCGACGAAGAGGCCTTCATGCAGCAGCATATCGAGACGATGGAAGTCGCCACGCGCGGCCGGGACTTCATCGACGTGACGGCTGAAATCGCACACCGGCTCAAGGCGGTCAGAGCCGGAAACGGTCTGCTGACACTCTTCATCCGCCACACCTCGGCCTCCCTGACCATCCAGGAAAATGCCGATCCGGACGTACGCCACGACCTCGTTAACGCGCTCGACCGCCTAGCGCCGGAGAGTGCCGGTTACGTCCACGACATCGAGGGACCGGACGACATGCCGGCCCATATCAAGACCATGCTGACCGATACTCATCTCGCTATTCCGGTCTCGAAAGGCCGTATGGTGCTCGGCACCTGGCAGGGCATCTATGTGGTCGAGCATCGCGCTCGTCCGCACCAACGAGACGTCGTGATTCATTTCGCCGGCGAAATCGGAACCGGCTGAAGCATCGCTTTCCAGCCCGCGAACCCGATCGAGGCTCACGACGCTCGAGCGCCTACAGGATATCGGCGAGCACTGCGCTAGATCTTCCCCAACGAAGCCATCGGAGACCCGTTCGAATGGAATTCATCACACTCCAGCCCGTCGTTGCACTCATCGCCGGCGTCCTCATTCTCATCATGCCGAGGCTCCTCAGCTACATCGTCGCCCTCTATCTGATCTTCGTCGGATTGACGGGCCTGTTCCCCGATCTTCTCAACCAGATCGGGGCGGGCGGCTAATCCATGGAGAAACGCAAAGAGCGTATCGTCGTCCTTGGCGGCGGGGCCGGCGGCCTCGAACTCGCCTGCAATCTCGCAGGCAACAACAAAGCCTTAGTCACGCTGGTCGACGTGAACGGCTCCCATGTGTGGAAACCCCGCCTGCACGAATTCGCTGCGGGCACAGTGGACTCCACTCTCTCCGAAATGAGCTTCTACATGCTCGCAGCCATGCGTGGCTTCACGTTTGAACAGGGCAAAGTCGTCTCGATAGATCGACAGGCGCAAACTGTCCGCCTTGCGGCTGTCCGCAGTCAGCATGGCGCGATCGAGGGGCCGGAGCGTGATGTCGCCTATGACCGGCTCGTCGTAGCGCTTGGAGGGGTCACACCGGATTTCGGAACCACGGGCGTCGCCGAACACGCAGTCAGGCTCGACGAAAAGGCCGATGCCGACGATTTTCGCGATCTCTTCGTCGCGGCAATCCTTAGATCGCGTCATAGCGGCAAGCCGGCCAAGGTTTCGATCGTCGGTTCGGGCGCGACCGGTACGGAACTCGCTTCCCATCTGCGCGTGTCGGAACGTGGCTTCATCAATCAGGCGGTCCTCGAGAGCCATCAGCGCCTTCTCGATGTCGTCATTCTCGAGGCCGCGCCGGAGATCATGCCCGGCGCATCCGACGGACTTCGCAAGGCGGTGCTCGACCGCCTCGCATTGCTCGACATCGACACCCATACGAACGCCAAGATCGCGGCGGTCGAGAGAGACGCCGTCGTTGCCGAAGGCGGCGAGCGTTGGCCGACCGACATCACAGTCTGGGCGGCGGGCCTCGTCGGCAATCCTTGTCTCGAACACCTTTGCGATTTCGCCATGGACTCAAAGCACCGAATCGCCGTCGACAACCGGTTGCGTACCACCGTCGACGAACGCATCTACGCACTTGGTGATGCGGCGAGTTTCAAGCCCACGCCCGATGCCGTTCCCCTGCCGCCGACGGCGCAATGCGCGAGCCAGCAAGCAGCCTATCTCGCCGGTGCGATTCCAAAGACGATCGCGGGTGGAACGCCCGACCATTTCGAATACAACGATCAGGGCCGCCTACTGTCGCTCGCCCGCGGCGGCTCCGTCGGAAGCATTAGTCCGTTCCGCTCGAAGAACGACTTTCTCGTTCACGGTCAGTTCGCACGGGCCGCGTATCAGTCTATTCAACGCCGCCATCAATGGTCCGTGCTCGGCTATCTGCGAGGCTCGGTCGCAATATTCGCCGATGCAATCTCGCCGGCGAAGAGCCCGGCTCTGAAATTGCACGGCTAATTGAGCACGGGACATGGTTCGTCAGATGGACGGCCCGGTCAGTTCCTCGGAAAGACGGCCTACGGCGTCTTGCGCGGATTTCAACGCCGGATAGACGTCCAGCACCTCGCCGTAGACTTCGAGCGCCTTCTTGTCCTGCTCAGTGCGTTCGAGAATAAGCGCAAGACCCATAAGTGCGCCCCAGTGACGGGGCTCCCGGGCAAGCGTCTGTTCGATATCGGAAATCGACTTGCCGTAGTCGCCGTTGGCGAAATGCGCCGTCGCGCGCCGGTTCCAAGCCTCGGCATAGTCTGGCTCGAGCACAAGGACCTGATCAAGAAGATCGATTACGGTCGCGTTTTCCTTGTGGCCCATCGCTTGTGTGGCCCGCCGCATCAGCAGGTCGATGGTTGCGCTACCGCTTTCGTGCCAACGCCGCTGAATCTTCCGCGCTGTACGCTTGGCTTCTGTTTCGTCGCCCGTCTTTTTGAGCTCGGCAAACAGAGTTTCGAGTGTTTCGGGCTGCTTCTCGGCCGGCTCCGCAAGATCGGTCGAGGCCGCGCCGTCCTCCGGCATCGTTTCGTCGACCTCTTCCTCACCCTCCATGAGTGGACCGCCGAAAGCCTCGGGCGGCATTTCAGGGTCGGCGTCGGGCGCGGGCCTCACCATAGGACCTTCGTCGCCGGATTCGGGCGGGATCGGAAGTTCCGGCATCGTGCCAGGCGCTCCCTCGTCGGGATTGATAACCGACGGATCGTCGGTGTTCTGCGCGGCGGCACCGAACGTCATCAGCCCCGCGGCAAGTGTCGACGTGACGAGGAGGGCGGACAAAAAACGAAAGACGGCTGTCATGAGCCGGAGACTATCGACCTCACGAAAGCCGTCAAACTGAAAATCCCGTGAGTCGCATCGACACGACGACGCGCCTCAAGCGATCCGTATGCCCGGGTTCAGCCTTGGCGGGCCTTGAAGCGAGGGTTCTGCTTGTTGATGATGTAGATGCGGCCCTTGCGCCGTACCATGCGATTTTCGCGGTGGCGGGACTTGAGGGCCTTCAGCGAGTTCTTGATCTTCATTGCGGTCTCCCGGTCGTCTCATAGAGCGACGGGATCGGATTCGCCTGCCGTCGCGCAAACAAAAAACGCGTCGTAAGACGCGTTCGTCCATTCTGATGTGTTGGCAGCGACTTATCCAGCGTCAGCGTAAATGTCAACGCTGTCGGCGTGTTCCTCCGACAACTTAAGCTACCTCAAGATCGTGGTTTCAGCCGCGTGAGATGGCCCATCTTTCGGCCCGGTCTGACATCGATCTTGCCGTAGTGGTGCAGGAGGACATCGCTCTCCTCGGCCAGCGTTTCGATCTTGCGGATCTCATCGCCGATCAGATTTTCCATCACGCAGTCCGAATGGCGCTTCGGATCGCCTAGCGGCAGACCGGTGATGGCGCGGATATGCTGCTCGAACTGCGAGACGACGCAGGCCGCCTCTGTCCAATGTCCCGAATTGTGGACGCGTGGCGCAAGCTCGTTCACGAGGATCGTCTCGTCCGTTTTTACGAAAAACTCGATGCCGACGACGCCAATGTAGTTCAGCTTTTCAAGAATTTTCGAGCCGGTCTCGATCATCCTTTTGGACACGTGAGACGACACCCGGCCAGGCACGCTTGAGCGCCTCAGGATGCCAAGGCTGTGTTCGTTTTCTGCCGGATCGTAGCAGGCGATGCTGCCGTCCTTGCCGCGTGCAGCGATCAGGGATGCTTCGTAGGCGAAGGGCACCTTGCCTTCGAGGATCGAAGGTTTCGAGCCGAGATTCTCATAGGCGTCGGCGACGGGGCCTTCCCTTCGAATACTCGCCTGTCCCTTGCCGTCGTAGCCGAAACGGCGGGTCTTCAGGATGCAGTCCGTGCCGATGTCGATCAGTGCGTGGGCAAGTTCCTCGACGCTGTCGATCGCGCGCCAGGGCGCCGTCTCGATGCCGATGCCATTGAGGAACGCCTTCTCCACCACTCGATCCTGCGCGACCTCCAGCGCCTCGGCTGGCGGGAAGAGATCGGCCTCGACGATGGCTTGCCGGGCAGGGGCCACGGGCACGTTCTCGAATTCATAGGTCACGACGTCGGAATGGCTGGTCAGCTGTGCGAGAGCTCGAAGATCGTCATAGTTCGCGACGATCGCCTCGTTTGCCACCTGGAATGCGGGCGACTCTTTGTTCGGGTCGAGCACCAAGGTCCGATAGCCAAGCCGTGCCGCGGCCATCGCAAGCATCCTGCCGAGTTGGCCGCCGCCGAGAATGCCGACTGTCGATCCAGGGGCGAGCGCACTCATCGGCTGGGCTCCTCATCGATGGGAACTTCGGCGACCCCCTCGCTCTGGGCCATGCGATAGGCATCCAGACGCTCGGCGATACCTTTGTCCGAGAGCGCGAGGACGCTTGCCGCCATCAGCGCCGCGTTCACCGCCCCGGCGCGGCCGATCGCGAGCGTCCCTACCGGAATCCCCGCGGGCATCTGAACAATCGAAAGAAGGCTGTCCTGACCCTTCAGCGCCTTCGATTCGATCGGCACGCCGAACACGGGTAGCGGAGTCATCGAGGCCGTCATGCCGGGAAGATGAGCCGCGCCGCCCGCACCTGCGATGACGACACGAAAACCATTCGCCTTGGCGTTGGTCGCGAACTGATAGAGCCGGTCCGGCGTGCGATGTGCCGAGACGATCTTCGCTTCGTGGGGGATCTGGAGTTCGTTCAGCGTTTCGGCGGCAGCCTTCATGACCGGCCAGTCGGACTGACTTCCCATGATGATGGCGACGCGGGGCTTTATCGTCTGGGCGGTCACGCGATGATGTCCGGAATGATCTGGTCTTCGAGTTCCTGCAGCCGATCCTTGATCATCAGCTTCTTCTTCTTCATGCGCTGGATCCTCAGCTTGTCGCAGCCAAAGGCCTCCATTGCCTCGATCGCGGCATCGAAATCGGCATGATCCTGGCGAAGCTTCGCGGTCTGCAACCGCAGCGCCGCCTGTTCCTGGTCCGCCATCGCTTCCTCTTCTTGTCTTTCGGCGCAACGCGAATCGTTCGCGAAAACGTGTTCGCGCCGAATCTGGCGGCTGTTTAGCAAAACCCCAACATTCCCGATAGCGGGCGTTAAGCCAACCTGCTTGTCGCGCTTGGAAAGGTTCGACAGCAAGACGGTTTTGTGACACGCTCCGCCTGTTCTGCCCGGTTGGGTGAGGCCTGCCGGGCTCCCAACGGAAGGAGATACTGATGTCCTTGGAAAACCATATCGCCAAGCTTGAACAGCGCCATTCGGCGCTCGACAACGAATTGGTCGCGGTGTTGACGACACAGCCTGCGACGAGCGATGCGGAGATCAAGGAGATGAAGCTCAGGAAACTTCAGTTGAAGGACCAGATCGAGCGGCTGCGCGGCAAGACCCAATAGGCTCGCGCTTCGATCCGTGTGGAACCGGATCTTATCGAATTCGAACGAGGAGAGGCCGTGGCTAGCGCCGCGGCCTTTTTCGTTGCCGGTTCCTTCTCGTGGATCTGCCAACATATCAGGCGGAAATCGCAGTCAGCCCGTCGTAAATCAGCTTCAGCCCTACCGGTACCAGAAGCCCGTAGACGATCCGGTAGAACAACTCCGGTTCGAGGCGTTTGACGAGCCAGACGCCGCAAAAAGTCGCGATCGGTGCAACTGGAAACAGCGCCAGCGAGGTAGCAAGGTTTTCGTACGAGAACTGACCGAGCGCGTAATAGGGGATCAGCTTCGCCACGTTCGTCACGGCGAAAAAAACGACGGCTGTTCCCGCGTAGACAGGCGGCGCGAGCCGCAGCGGCAGCACGTAGATCTGGAAAGTCGGTCCACCCGCATGGGCAACGAAGCTCCCATAGCCCGCTCCTACGCCCCAGGCCCAAGCGCGTCTGCGGTTCTCGGGCACCGGTGTCATGGCGTGGCGCGCGTGGAGAAACCAGTTGGTTACGAACCAAAGTGAAAGAAGCCCGACCACGATGCTGACCGCGTCCGGCGGCGCATAGGCCGAGGTCAGATAGCCGAGGCTTATCCCGAGAACCGAGGCGGGCAGCATATCGGCAAGGACGGTCTTCGAGAACGTCCCCCGCCAGGCATAGAGCGCGATCAGATCCATCAGGATCAGGATCGGCAGCAAGATTCCGGCTGCCGCGACGGGCGAGATCACCAGCGCCATCATCGGCACCCCGACCAGTGCCATAGTCCCGCCGAACCCTCCCTTGGACAGGCCGACAAGAAAAACCGCCGGGATGGCGGCGCAGTAGAACCAGGGATCGGTGATCATGCAAGGCGGTGAGTGAAGACGATCGAGATCTCCCGCTAGCATTGATCACGGTGAGGGGCGAGGTGTCGAACGTGGGAAGGGTACGAAGCATATTCCCGTTTGGCAATGGACCCAGCCATAGCGCCTGCCAGGCCAACTCAAAGTCTCAGAAAATTCAGAATCAGCTGCGGCAGGCCTGCGGTTTCGAGAAACGGCGCATGGCCCTGTCCTCCAACGGTATGGACTTTGCAATTGGGATGACGAGCCGCCATTTCGTCCGTAGTCGCCGTCGAAAGAATGTCGGAATGTTCGCCGCGCAGGACGAGAAGCGGCTTTTCGGCAAGAAGCTCGAACAGTTCCCAGAGTTCCGGTAGCGGTTTACCTGCTCGCAGTTCATCGAGGGTCCGAAGAAGCTTCGGGTCATAGTCTACGACCCAGACGCCGCTGCGTTCGATACTGATGGCCCAAGCCTGCCGTTCGAAATCGCGGCGTCCAAGCGCGGGGAAGGTCGACTTGAACAGCGCCTCCACTGCATCGGTCGCCCTGGCCAGGCTTTCATGGGCCCTCGCGGCGCCAAGATAGTCGCGGATGGAGAGGAGACCATCTGCCTCGATACGCGGTCCCGCATCGTTGAAAACGATCCGTCGAATGCGTTCGACAGCCATCGCGGCGATCAGGTGAATAACGATGACACCTCGCGAGGTTCCGACGAGATCCACCTTCGTCACCTTCAGCCGATCGAGTCCTTCGAGCACATCCTTGGCTTCCTCGGCAGCGTTGTAGCCCGCCGCCTCTGGCGCCGCATCCGACATCCCGCGCCCACGATAGTCGAAGGCGATGACGCTCCGTGTCGGATCGAGTTCTCGGATAGCATTTGCAAAAGCAATGAAGTCGCGGCTGTTGCGGGTAAGCCCGGGTAGGCAGACGACTGGTGCCGTTGTGCCGTCCGCCGGTCCGAAGATCCGCATGGCGAGGGTCAGTCCGTCTCGCTCGTAGGTAACGATCCGACCTTGATCCCCCGTTTGTTCCTCGGTCATTCCCGGCCTCCTTACTTCAACTTCTAGCCATAGTTTCCACGAGGCGTCGAACGCCGCTTGCGTCCGGACATGGGTCAGCTAGGCTGCGTTCAAACATAAGAGGAAACGTCATGAACGCACCCTGGCTAAAGCACTATCAAGAGGGTGTACCTCACGATCTACCGCAACACGGCTACGGATCGCTCGCCAGTCTTCTGGACGAAGCTTTCAAAAAGCATGGGGACACCACTGCGTTCATCCTCATGGGTTCGAAGATGAGCTTCGCCGAGCTCGACGAGAGGTCGCGCTGTTTTGCGGCCTATCTCCAATCGATCGGCCTCAAGAAAGGCGATCGGATCGCCCTGATGATGCCGAACGTGCTGGCCTATCCGGTCGCCGTCGCAGGGGCGCTGCGTGCTGGGCTCGTCGTGGTGAACACGAACCCGCTCTACACGGTCAAGGAATTGACGCACCAGATGAAGGATTCCGGGGCCAAGGCGATCGTGGTCCTCGAAAACATGGCGAAGACCGTTGCGAGCTGCAAATCGCAGACGTCGCTCAAGCACGTCATTGTCACAACGATTGGCGACCTGCAGCCGACGATCAAGCGATTGATCACAAATCTTGTCGTGCGCAAGATCAAGAAGATGGTGCCGGCCTACGAGCTTCCGGATGCGGTCTCTTTCAGGGAGGCTCTGGAGAAGGGCAAGGCCGCGAAATTCACGCCGACCTCCGGCAATCTCGATGATATCGCAGTGCTGCAGTATACCGGCGGTACCACGGGTGTTTCGAAAGGGGCGGCTCTCACCCACGGCAACGTCATCGCCAACGTTCTTCAGGTCGAACTCTGGTTCGGACCGGCGCTCACACAGATCAAGCCGGGCACCACGATGACGATGGTCTGCGCGCTGCCGCTCTATCATATATTCGGTTTTACCGTGAACATGATGCTGTCAATGCGCATGGGCGGGACCAACCTGCTCATTCCCAATCCACGGGATCTTCCTGCTCTTTTGAAAGCATTGAAGGGCGAGACTTTTCACAGCTTCCCTGGGGTCAACACTCTCTTCGGCGCGATCGCTCGCCATAAGGATGCCAAATCGGTCGATTGGTCCGCGCTCGTCCTGTCTGTCGGCGGCGGAATGGCGGTCCAGAAGAAGACCGCCGAGTTGTGGGAAGAGCTCACGGGCACTTCGATCTGCGAGGGTTACGGCCTTTCGGAAACCTCGCCGGTCGCATCTGCGAACCACACGCTCGGCACGAAATATACAGGTACGGTCGGCTTGCCGCTGCCGGGAACTGAAATGGCGATCCTCTCGGATGACGGCGAGAAGCTCGGCGTGGGTGAGGCTGGCGAGATTGCGATCAAGGGACCACAGGTGATGGTGGGCTACTGGGAGCGGCCGGACGAGACCGCGAAAGTCATGACTGAAGATGGATTTTTCCGGACCGGCGATATCGGCGTGATGGACGAGAACGGCTGGTTCCGGATCGTGGATCGCAAGAAGGACATGATCAACGTTTCGGGCTTCAACGTTTACCCAAACGAGATTGAGGACATCGTAGCGTCGATGCCGGGCATTATCGAAGCGGCGGCCGTTGCGACCCCGGACGAGAATTCCGGCGAGGCCGTCAAGCTTGTGGTGGTCCGCGACGATTCCTCGATCGATGAGGCGGCCGTAAAGGCCTATTGCCGAGAGAATCTCACCGGCTACAAGCGTCCGCGTATCGTAGAGTTCCGCGACGAACTGCCGAAGACGAATGTCGGAAAGGTGCTGCGCCGCGAATTGCGGGATTGACAGCTCTGGAGGGCAAAGGCCTTTCCGAACCGTCAACTATTCGGTGTTTCTGGAGCTTCGGTGCCGAACTGGCCTACTGAGCTGCCTCTTGCGCGCTCTCGCGCCGGATGGCCCTGACGCGGTCAGCCAGGCTCTTGTAGCGGTCAGGCTCGTCCGCATCGTCCGTTGCTGTAGCCAGGATCGTTTCGATCGGTGAGGAAGGCCCCTCCTGCCGGGCGGTCTCATCGATGATCCGAGCGGCGATATTGGCAACCTCTTCGCGCAGTTTTGCGGGGTCGTCGATCATTTCGAGCGACTTGAGATCGAAGAAATGCTGCGGTTCCGTGCCGGTAGTCTCTTCAAAGGCCGCCGCAGACGCGAGGCTGACATTTTCGTCCCCGTCCTCGACTTCGGCCGAACGCCTCAAGCGATATTCAGCGCGCTCTTCCGCATTGAGCGCGCGGCTCGCCACGGTTCCCCGCTCGCCTCCGCCCCGCGAGAAGATGCGTTCGAGCTGGTCGTCGCGGTCCGAAAGCTGGCCGGTCAGTCTCGTTACCTTCGCCTCAAGCCGCTGATTGCTCGCGCGCTCCTTGCCGAGCTGGGCGCGCAGCCCGTCAACTTCGTGGGACAGCCTGTCGACAGCGTTGCCGTTTTCGCGGGCGCGCCGCTCCAGGACGCGAAGCTCGTCGGCGAGCTCGTCATTGCGGGTTTCAAGCGTGATGATCTGCACCTTCCGCTCGTCGGCGATGTCGGTCATCTCCTCGAAGCGGCGTCCGAGATCCTCGAACTCTTCAATCCGGACCCTCAGATCGTGATGAACCTCACGCAATTCGCTGTCGACTTCGTCTGCCTCCGCCTCACGCTTGGAAAGGGCGGCATTGACCTCCTCCAACTCGCTCAATTGTTGGGAAACCTGCTTGGTGAGCGCCTTCGTGCGCGCCTTGAGCTCGGCATTCTCGCTCGCCACGCGCCCCGCATCGGCACGTTCTAGGGCGGCCCGGCGCTCACGCTCCTCAGAGGCGATCTCGCGCTGCCGGGCTTCGAAGGCCGTCTGGGCGCGAAGCAGGTCGTAGGTACCCTGTATCTCGCGAGCGTTAGCCGGAATCGTAGCCTCGAATTCCTGCTTGGCAATCGAACGCGCCCGCTTCCAGACGAGAGGCGCGATCAGCAGAGCGCAAAGCAGCGCGAGCAGAAACCCGAAGGCGAATGTCAGGGCAGCGGTAATCATAGGCGCGAGCAAAGTCCTGAATGAAGTTCAATCAAGATAGGTCGCATTCCTTTGGAATACGCCCCCCAAAACGGATGAGGGACGCGGAAAACCGTCGGATGTTGCGCGAATGCGATCTTCAGGATCACGCGAGCGGTATGTCGATTGCGATCGAGAAAGGGCGTCGAACCCTAATGCTCACGCAATCAGAAGGGGTTCCATGTGGGTGCCGGCGTCATCTTGAGATAGCCGACATTGACCCCGAGGCGTGCGCCGACGCCGGTCTTGATCGGGACTATCATGACGTCGCCTCGCTTCAGCCCGGTCATGGCGAAACCACCGACAAGGTAGGCCGTACCGGTAACTCCGCCATAACGCCCGTAGATCGCCTGAACCGATGGCAGGTCGTAGACGAGCATCATGGTGCGGGCCCCGTCCGCCCCGGCATCGAGGCCGATCGAGGGACCCTGCCAGAAGATGCGATGATTTCCGGCGTTCTTCGTATAGAGCGTGCCTTCGCCGAAGCGCACGCCCCCGATGAAGGCGCCGGATGCTTCTTCACCGAGGATGTAGCCGTTCGGCAGACCGTAGCTCTGGATCGCTTGCTGCATCAGCTGTGCGAGCCCACCGGACGTCGCCCCAAAGAATTGGTGGCCGGACCGCAGAACCTCGTCGAATGTATAGCCGTTTGACGATGCAGTCTGGCGAGGTGCCGGGTAGGATTGCTGATTGCCGTACCCCTGTTGACCGTAGCCATTCTGCGTCGCGTAGGAACCCGCGGGATCGGAATAGCCGGGTTGTGCCGCATAGCCCGGCTGGCCCGTGTATCCCCCCTGCGCGGGAGTGGCGTATTGTGCCTGAGCCGCGCCGGGCGAGAAGAGCAGGAATGTAGACATTGCAAGCGTGATCAGGGCTGCTGCGGTGAAGAAACGTGCAGATGACATGGGTAGTCGACCCCCTTCGATCGAATGGGCGCGGTGTTCGCGCGTAGGCGAGCATTCATCCCAGTCATTAAAGAGCGTTAAGCTTTCGAAATCGCTAACGCTGCCTGCGAGGGTGGAATCAGGCTGGCGCAAGTCTCAAAGGGGATGCCACGGTGAGACTGACCTTCACTTCGCTTCCTCGGTCGAGCCACAGCATCGGTAAGGCGGGATGCGGACATGGGCCCAGCGCGTTGCGATCATGTGGCTGAAAGAGTCGCGCCAAACCGATACGAGGACCGCCTGATGAACAAATTGCCAGAACTCGCGCCGGCCGATCTCGCGGCGCTTCTCGCCAGCAAGATCTGTCACGACATCATTTCTCCGGTCTTCGGCGTCCAGAGCGGTCTCGAACTCCTCGACGACATGCCTGACGATGCGGAGTCCATGGGCCTTGTGCGTAATTCCTGCAAAGCGGCCGTCGGCAAGCTGCAATTCGCCCGGATGGCCTATGGCGCGTCCGGCTCGCAGACGGCGGCCATCGATCTTAACGATGCCAAGACGACAGCCGAAGGTTATATGGCGCACGAGAAGCCCGATCTCGTCTGGACTGGCGAGCCGGGCTACGCACCCAAGAACTTTGCGAAAGCAGTTCTCAACCTCATTGTTCTCGCGACCTCGAGCATCAGCCGCGGCGGAGAAGTGACGGTAGCGATCGAAGCCACCGATCCCGGCCGCGCGACCGTCACAGCCAAGGCTCAGCGCATTCGCATCCAGCCTGATACAATCGCGCTGATCGAAGGGACCTATAACGGTGAGGCGATCAACGCCCAGACGATTCAGCCCTACTACATGCTGTTCTGCGCAAATGAAGCGGGACTCTCGGTTTCCCACGTGATCGAAGAGGGCAGGGTTACCTTCCAGATTGGCTAGATTATTGCGGTCCGTACATACCTTTTGGCAAGCTTCCTTAAGCTAAAGTCGATCTCTCAGGCCATGCGCGCGGTTCCGTTGCGGCGCGCTCGTTCAGGGGAGCCTCGATCGATGCCGCGTTGTTTGTTGTTCGATGAGATGCCGATCGTCCGGAAGATTGCCGAGCGGATCCTCGCAAAGGCCGGCTACGAGGTCTGTCTCGCAGAGACCCTCGAGGAGGCTGAAGCGCGCATCGTCC
The DNA here is from genome assembly GCF_000153705.1 of Fulvimarina pelagi HTCC2506. Taxonomy (GTDB): domain Bacteria; phylum Pseudomonadota; class Alphaproteobacteria; order Rhizobiales; family Rhizobiaceae; genus Fulvimarina; species Fulvimarina pelagi. The sequence continues at coordinate 2,658,186 of NZ_DS022272.1, read as the reverse complement.
AAGACGGCGTTCCCGATTTGGCGATCCTGTCCTCGACCGGCGAACGTGGCGATTTGCCGACGCTCGTCAGGGCGATCCGCGAGGAGCGCGGCGGCAAGAACCCCGTAATTCTGATCGCCATTGTCGAACGAAATATCGGGGCGCTGATGCGGTTCCGGCGGGCGGGAGCGAACGGCATCCTGATGAAGCCGTTCGACGCTGAGTCGTTCAGCGAGACGTTGCAAATCCACGTACGCGCCGCTGAACTCGCTGCCTGATTACTTTGCCGGTTTGCGCAGCCGCGCGAGCAGAGCCGAGGTATCCCAGCGCTTGCCACCCATTGCTTCGACCTCCGAATAGAACTGATCGACCAATGCGGTCACCGGAAGCTGCGAGCCGTTGCGCTTTGCCTCGGCAAGACACATGCCGAGATCCTTGCGCATCCACTCGATGGCAAAGCCATGGTCGTAATGGTCATCGTTCATGGTCTTCCAGCGGTTTTCCATCTGCCAGGAACCGGCTGCACCCTTCGAGATGACCGAGATGACTTTCTCGATGTCCATGCCTGAATTCTGGCCGAAGGCGATTGCTTCCGACAAGCCCTGGACGAGGCCTGCAATGCAGATCTGATTCATCATCTTTGTGATTTGGCCCGAGCCGGACGTGCCCATCAGGCCGACCATCTTCGCATAGCACTCGATGACGGGTTTCGCCGCGTCGAAGGCCGCCTGATCGCCGCCGCACATGACCGTGAGTTGGCCGTTCTCTGCGCCCGCCTGGCCGCCCGACACCGGTGCGTCGATGAACCTGACCCCCTTTTTCCCGCAGGCTTCGGCCAGTTCGCGGGCGAGTTCGGCCGAGGCGGTCGTGTTGTCGATGAGGGTCGCTCCGCTCTCCATACCGGCAAGGACGCCATCGTCGCCGTAAACGACCGAGCGGACGTCGTCGTCGTTGCCGACGCACATAAAGACGAATTCGGCACCTTTTGCCGCCTCACCAGGCGTTTTGGCATGGGCGCCGCCATATTCGCCCGCCCATTTCTCGGCCTTCGAGCCCGTGCGGTTCCAGACCGTGACGTCGTGGCCGCCTTTGTTCTTGAGGTGACCCGCCATCGGGTACCCCATGACTCCGAGCCCGATGAACGCCGTCTTCGCCATGATCGCCTCCTCACTGTTCCGAGAAGACGGGCAGATATGAAAAGCCAAGCGGCTTTCAACGCCGTCATTTCGATCGGAGGCGGGCTTCGGTCATGAGAATGTCACGGTCGGATCGCGCCCCCAAGTGGTGCGCTGATCCTTCTTCGGGCGTTGTCCTGCAGCTTGCGAAGCCGCTTGCATAGCTTGGGCGCCGTTCTGACCGGTTCAGCGGAGCGTTAGAGACTCCGTTATGGAGAATAGGGTGTTGGTCGCTTGTATCCCGGCGCACTCCGCGCAGAATGCACCACATATTGCTGCGCCTGACCCTGAAGCTCCTCCCGTCAGGGTCTGGTCCCCGCGTTCACGTCAAGAATGCTGCCCTTAAGGCAATGTTCGACGAAAAGAACGGTGATCGGCTGCCCGAGAACCGCTTCACCCGGCCGAGCCTCCTAGCATCTTGTTAATATGGGTCTTTTATCGTTGGTCCCGGCGCTTGTGGAGGAATGCTGGGATTATGGGAAAAGTTTTCCGAGATAATCGAGGAAACACAAGCATTGTTGTGGCACTCGCGATCCTGCCCATGCTCTTGGCGGTGGGGGGGACGGTTGACGTCGGCCGCCAATCTTCCTTGGCGACGGATCTACAGGAAGCCATCGATATAGCAGCGCTGCACATCGCAAAAGCGCCGTCCGATGCAATTCCTGGCGAAGAAGATGTTCTGCAGCTAATCAAGTCTAACATCACGACGAAAGACTCTCGAATTGCTTTAAAGAAGTTGGACGTCACCGAGAAGGACGTCAGTCTGCATGCGACGGCAGAGATCACTCCATTCTTCCTAGGTCTTGCAGGTATCAAAAATCTGACTGCGCAGCGAGCAACCAAGACAGCGCGCGAAGCGCGGGGCGAAATCGAAGTAGCATTGGTTCTGGATACAACTTGGTCGATGTCGGAGAAAGATAGCAGCGGCAAATCTCGATTGGATAGTCTGAAAGGTGCGGCCGCAAAACTGGTGGACACCATCTTTACTGAAGACGGCAAAACAAGAGTCGCCGTTGTTCCGTACGCCGATTACGTCAATGTCGGCACGCAGCACCGAAATCAAAGCTGGCTCGACGTACCGCCGTCCTACTCGACAACGCCAAGCGAACGCCGTTGCGAAACACGGACAACGCGAACTCAGTGCACGTCATATGCTCCCACCTATCAATGCACCAGAACGGTCGATGGCGTTAGCGAGTCGACGACATGTGGTGGCGGTTGCACTTCCTCAGAAACAGTTCAGGTCGCCCCCTACGAGTACTGTACCGGTGGGGGAAGCAGTCGAACATACGACTGGTATGGCTGCGTAGCTTCGCGAACAGTCGGCGACTACCGGTTGACGGACGCACGGCCGGACATCCGTTATCCTGGGTTTCTTGGAACCAGCCGGGAATGCCCTGGCCCCCTTCTCTCTCTGAGCACTCGCGAAGCAGATGTTAAAACGTCGATTTCTAATCTTTCGTACGGGGGCGGCGGCTATCGACCGTCTACTTTCATACCTGCCGGTTTGATATGGGGCCTCAACGTCCTGTCGCCGCCCGCTCCTTTCGAAGAGCAGGCATACGACCCCAATAACAAGCTACCCCGCAAAGCCCTGGTTCTGATGACCGACGGTGCAAACACCATGGTCTTCAACTCCTCCGATGGGCGTCATCGCAATGCGCGATCCGGTACTGAGGTCGCTCAATCTGATCGGGATACGATCTCTATCTGCAACAACATCAAAAGATCCGGGATCGAAATATTCACCGTCGGGTTCATGGTGAATTCCTCATCGGCATTGGACTTGCTTAAAGAGTGCGCCACTGACGGCGAACATTATTTCGATGCGACTTCGCCTGAAGAGCTACATTCAGCGTTCGGCCGAATAGCGGATGGCCTCACGCAGATCAGGCTGATCCAGTGAAGCGGCCTCTTTGTTCCGGCTTGTGTGGTCTGATCAAGCAGAACGATGGTGTCGCTGCTATCGAGTTTTCGCTTGTTGCGTTGCCACTGTTCGCCGCGATCTTCTTCTTCTTCGAGATTGCACTCCTGAACGTCGGAAACGTTCTATTGAACAGAGCCGTTGAAGATGCTTCGCGCGCCATACGTGTCGGTCAATTATCAACGGAAGCCGACGCCAGAAAGTTTCGGCATGAGATTTGTTCTCGTTACTTCGGTGTAGTTGACTGCGATAAACTTATAATTGATGTACGAAGCTACGAAGAATTTAGTGATGTAACTGACCATCCTCCCATCACCCGACAAGTGATAGAGAGCTTTAGACCAAGCATCGATTTGGGTGAAGCAAGCGATATAATCGCCGTCCGGATCATCTATTCCTATAGCCCGCTATTCTCATTTATTTTCGAGTCAAGTCGGAGAGGGAGTGATGAAGTCTTTTATCTCGCAACTGCGAAGATCTTTCGAAATGAGCCGTTCGAATGATTTTCTGCCCATGAAGTGGGATCGCAAGACGGGGATCAGGCGAGATGATCGAGGCGCGGCCGGGATAGAGTTTGCACTGATCTTTCCCGTGTTGATACTCCTCGCGATCTCCGCGGCTGATGCCATTCACGCGGTTTCCATCAAAGCGCGCCTGAATAATGCTGCAGCGTCGGTCGGAGACCTTATCTCTCGCGAAGAGTCGCTCACGAAATCGAGTGTCGGCGACATCATGAGCGTCCTTGACGACCTGCTTCTCCCGTTGGACGGCGACCGCGCAAAAATCTCCTCGGCGGCGTTCGACATCGGAAAAGGCTCCGACCCGGTTCTCAAATGGTATGAAGGGGAAGCTTCTCACGGCAGAGCTTCGAAGATATCCATACCAGATCAAATGATGTCGAAAGACCGCGCGACAGTCATACAGGTGCAGGTTTCTTACGATTTCAGTCCAACGTTATCGCTTTCGGCGTTTCCCCCCGTGAAACTGCATACAGAAACTTACCATAGTGTCCGTAATGGTTCGACGCAGGAGTGCGACGATTGTCAGGCTGAGTAGGCTCAGCGCTCAGATGCGCCCGTTTGAGCAACGACATGGAATGTTCGATCAGCAGTAAGTTTTCGTTTCGCCTATACCATCCCGAACAAAGTCTCAGCTGTCGGCTTCGTTTGCCAGCACGCTCAAGGCACTAGCCGGCGCAGCTCTCCCGATTGCATCGCGCAGATCGGAGGGGCAGTCGATAAGGTCGGAGAAGTCGACGACGCCGCGGTCCAGCCGTGAGGCCAGGCGCTTCAGGACAGGGCGGCCGGCGCCGGCGACGACGAGCGGCGCTTCGTCAGTGATCTCCTCGCGCGAGAGCACTTTCAGTGCGGCATCGTGGATTGCGCGGACCTGGGCTTCGGCGAAGGCGTGGGCGAGCCATTCCCAGGCGCCGTCCCTCGCATCCGCTGTGTCCATGCCGATCATCCGCGCAATGCGACGACGCGAGCCTTCAAGGCTTTTATCGCCGCTGTCGGCAGCAGCGTGCAGGTCGTCGGCCTCGTCCAGCGTGCCGATGACGCGCTGGACGTCGGCCATGGTGGCGAAGAACTCGTTCATGACTGGGATCGTGCGGCCGACGAAGGGCACTTCACGGGCAACCGCCATCAGGGCCGTGCGGGTATAGCCCTGATAGACGAGTTCGCCTGAAGCGAGGCGATCGCGATCCGTATGGCCTTTCGATGCATGGACCTTACCATCAGCAATCGGGACGAGATCGGTCGTCGTCGAACCCATGTCCATGAAGAGGGCTTCCTCGATGTGCCTGGCGGCGTGTTGGGCGCTGGCATGCCAGTTAGCCGAGGCGATGTCGAAGACGTTGGAGCGGGCATCGCCGAGTGAGAGGAAGCCGGCCGCACCGCCGTAAAGCCGGATATCGCCGGAGAGGCGCTCGCCCATCACGCGGGCGATTTTCTCGACGCCCTGGCGCCGCGAGGTAAAGACATCTGCGACCTCGCCCGTCATCGTGATGGCGTGGCGGTCGACGGGCCCGGCCTCCTCGTCGATGAGGTCTACGGCAGCTTCGAGACTTTCGAAATCCTTCCAGATCGGCGTTACTTTTTGCCAGACCTTGACTACGCGGTCGTCCTCGGCGAGTGCCGCCTTCAGGTGCGCGCCGCCGATATCCCAACCCAATGCCCGTGCCATCCAATGCCCCGATCGCGATTCGAACTGGAGCGCGTCATAGCATTGTGCGCGGCGAATGACAGGGAGCGAACCCGCCATGCAGTTGATCCCAGTGCTCGACCTAATGAACGGGCTGGTCGTGCGGGGCGAGGGCGGTCGGCGCGAGAGCTATCGGCCTATCGAAACGCCACTAGCGGACGGGGCTGAACCGGTGGCGGTGGCGCGGGGGCTGATCGGTGCGACGGGTACGGACGTGATGTATGTTGCCGACCTAGACGCGATCATGGGCGGTGAAGCACAGGTGCCGGTGCTGCAGGCGCTGGGGGAGGCGTTCCCTGATCTACGCTTCTGGGTGGATGCGGGGTTTCAGACGATCGATGCGGCGGAAGCGCTGATCGCGGCGGTTGCGCTCGGAGCGGGGCGCATCGTGCCGGTTTTCGGGACGGAGACTTTGGACGAGACGGAGGCGCTAGCACGGATGGATGGCCCGGCGGTACTCTCCCTCGACTTCGGGGCTGAGGGATATCGGGGCTCGCCGGCGCTTCTAGAAGGTGCGGAGCTCTGGCCAGCGGACGTGGTGGTGATGTCGCTTGCGGCGGTAGGCTCAAGCGGCGGGCCGGATTTTCAGCGGCTGGAGGAGATCGTGGCGCGGGCCGGAACGCGGCGGGTTCATGCGGCAGGGGGTGTCAGGGGCAGAACCGATCTCGATGCACTGGCGGCGATGGGCGTTGCTGGGGCGCTTGTGGCAAGTGCGCTCCACAATAGGCGGCTGGGGCAGGTCGCACCATAAGGGATAGGGAGTGCACATGAAAAAGGAGCCTTGCGGCCCCTTTCTCTTCTATGCTCGCGTCCGCGAGAGCGGCGCTCGGTCTACTGGAAACCGAATTTGGCGGCCAATCGCCGGAGAAGTCCACCGGACATCGCCGATTCTTCCTCTCCCCCGGGATGGTCTCTTGTCTAAGAACCGGCGAACGGATGCTCGGCCGAACCCTTCTTGGATACGACTTCCTGGGCGGTCGGCGTGCCCTTGATGGCGCGCTCGATGGATTCCATCGTGGCCTGGTAGTTGTAGTCGCGGATCTTGGCGTCGTCCTCGGCTTCCCAGTGGATGAAGACGCCGACGCAGATGTAGAGGTCGTCGGCTTCGTCGGCTGGGATGATGCCCTTTTCGACCGAGTCGGCGACGGCGCGCGCGACGGCGGTCTGGGCCGGACCGAACATCTGGACGGCCTGCTTGGCGCCCTTGATGGTGACCTTGTTGAACATCACCGTGTTCGGCTTGCAGGGCAGGTTCGGTGCGACGACCGCGAGCAGCGTCGTGAAGCCGTCCTTGTTGTTCGTGAGCGAGTGGCAGAACGCCGACTCGGCAGCCGAACCGCGCGGGCCGATGATGAGGTCGATATGTGCGACTTCGTTCCCGTCGCCGACGAGCGACTCGCCGACCATGACCTTATTGATGGTTGCCATGAGCAATTCCTCCTGTTGTGCGGCCCCACCGGTTGCGTTCCAGTTGGACCTCGAAAATGTCTGTTTCCGGGACATGAGATAGCCTCCTCACCTGCCTCAACAAGCCGTATCGGCCATCGTCCTCCCGGCCGATGGATTGCGCGACGCAATCCATCCTCACGGCTACCCTTGTTGGCGGCATCCCTCAACGAGACCGGTTAGCCGGATAGCGTCGTTGTCACATGGACCTCGACGGCGCGCAGTCAATCATCGCGGGGGCGGTTCCGCAAGTGATGCGGGAAAAAAGCGGGTTGCAAAAGGTCAATTACGAAGAGTGTCGCAACCGTGAGGTCAGCGGAAGTGCCTGGATTCACACCCTCGGCCTTCAGTTCGGCATCGAAACGGAACGCGTCGGCGGCGACGGAGTCAGTGTCGGCGGTGGCCGGGATTGGTGCGGCGAAGGCCGCGAATCGCTCGCGGACCGCTTCGGCCCGCGCTTCTCCGAACTTGCGGCCGATATGAGAGTCCGGGAACCGGGTAGCGTAGGTGAGATAGATGGCGAAGGCGGGGCCGAGGGCAGGATGATCGCAGATCGGTGCGGAAGTGTTCTGAAGCGCTGGAAGGCCGATCTCGAAGATGTCGGCGAAACCAGTGACGTATTGCCGGGCGATAAGGTCTTTGTCGGCGGAGAGGCGCATGGCTTCGAGCAGCGGGATCGTGGGCGCCATGCGGACATCGTGTGTGTCGTCTTCGCCAAGCCCGCCGGGGCTGGCGTGGGCAATGGCGGCGAAGACGTCGGCAGCGTCCTGCGGGGTGAAGCCGGCGAGGACGGAAGCTAGGGCTTCCCGGAGCGCTTCTGGGCTCGGGTCGGGGCTGGTTTCGAAGGCGCGGGCAAGAGGGGCTGTCAGAAGGACGATGCCAAGATTGGCGTTGCAGCCGGCAGCGCCGAAGCTAGCGCGGGTGGCATCGAGGATGCGCCTGCCGATCGGACGTGCTGGATCGGCGATGATCGGCGCTGCGGCAAGGGCGGCGCACTCGAAGGTGGCGGCGTCCATGGCGTGGCCGGGGGCATGAATGTGGACGTTGCCGGGTTTGATCGCAGCGAGTTCGGCGCGGCAGGCCGCGAGGAAGGACGCTTCGACCGCAGCGGATGTTTCGAACCCGCTCATACCGCGCGGGGAAGCGCGATGCCGGCGTCTTCCGGCACTTTCTGGCTGTCACCCAGGCGCGAGAGAAGGTCCTCGGCGCGGATGCGTGCGATGTCGAGCGGGACGACGCTGGAAAGGCCGGTCCAGGCGGGCATGGAATTTACTTCGATGAGCTGGATCGCGCCGTCCGCGTCGCGCAGCAGATCGACGCCGCAGAAGTCCGCCTCGACGGCTTTCGCCGCCGCGACAGCAAGGGAACTCATGACTTCGTCTGGCTCCATGGGAAGCGCGATCGCGCCCTGCTTTATATTGGTGATCCAGTTCGCCGCCTCGCGGCGCATGCCGGCGATCGCCCTGCCGTTCGAGACGAGGATTCGGAAGTCGGTCCAGCGGGTACCGACGGCCTTACCGGCGAATTCCTGGAGGTAATAGACGCCGCCGGCAATCTCCTCCTCCGGGGGCAGGTCGGCCGGCGCGCGCAGCAGCTTGAGGCCCTTTCCCTGGCTGCCGAAGAGAGGCTTGAGGACGAGGGGGCCGGATGTCGTCTCGATCGCTTCAAGCGCCTGCTCTCGCCTCTCGACGCAGTAGGAGCGCGGGCTCGGCAGACCGGCGGCCTTGAGGCGAAAGCTCGTCGCGGCTTTGTCCACGCAGAATTCGATGGCGCGGGCCGAGTTCGAGACGGGAACGCCGAGGCCTTCGAGTGCGTGGAGAATGCCGAGGCGGCGCGTCACGCCCTCGAACGTGCCGCCATCCATGGTCCGCACGCAGACGGCGTCGGGCAGGTCGTCCTCAAAGCCTGGGATGTTGAAGCCGGAGGGCGAGCCCGTGTCGAATGCGATGTCGGCGAGCTTGGCGAAGGACGCACTCGCGCCGCACGCCTCGAACGCCGCCTTCATCTGCCGCGCATGACGGTCGATGTTTGCGGTGACGACGAGGATGCGAAGAGCGGTCATCCGTATGGTCAATCGAACGAAGCGTCGACAAGCTTCGGATCAATGGCGCCGCCGCGGAAGGTTTCGCCGGATTCGAGGGCGACGACTTGCACCTCTGCGGGGGAGAAGAGCATCGGGTCGATCTTGTAGAAGTCGCCTTCGTACTCCTTGAAGATCTCCGCGAAGGGCTTCCCGTAGTCGGCTGCGGTGGAACTGGGCAGCTTTTCCGCGAGATCCTTGGCTTCGCTCGCCGGGCCGGTGACGTAGAGCAGGATGCGGCCGCCGTAGATGACGGCGTCGTTGGTGCGGCCCATGGCGGTGATGAAATCGGGGTGCGGCGGGGCGAGGGGGGCGGTACCGATGCCCTCGACGATGCGCGTAAGATCGAACTTCAACTCGTGCGCCTTGTGGATCGCGACCTCGACGACGCGGCCGACGATCTGGATCGCGCCGGCAAGGGACGTGGTGGGCGTGATGGCGAAGGTGAGCTTGTCGGGCGCGACGCCGCAGTCCTTGGCAATCTGCCGGACCAACTCTTCCGGCGGTGCGGTGTCGGTCTCGAGGACGAAGACGGCCTCGTCGGCGCTGTCGGAATAGGCGATGTCCTCGAAAACGTGCTCCTTGCCGGCCATGGCACGGCCGGGGCCCGAGCCCATGGAGAAATAGGCGCTGTCGCCCTCGCCATGGGTGAGCTGCCAGCCGGCATACTGGCTGCCGAGGCAGGCGATGACGGGCTGGGAGGTGGAGACGGTGAGGGTGAACGGCCAGCGGCCGAGATAGGAGCCGACGTCGAGCCGGACCTGACCCAAGCCGCCGAGACAGACTTCCGTCAAAAGCCGTCCGGCCTCGAAGGAGCCGGGAGTGGCCGAGCCGGCATCGATGATGGTCTCGCCGGCCGCGCCGGTGGTCACCTTCACGCGCAGTTCGGCGGCGTTGTCTTTCAGGGTCTGGATGAGGGGCAGGACACCCCTGTTGACCGATATGTTTCTCTGTTCCGTCGTCATTTTTTCCTCCCGACCGATTGTGGTCGATGCCCCCCGTGTTCCGGATTCGAGCACGGCTTTTATTTTATTGGGCCTCTGCCGCTAACATCGAAGAGCCGGCGGCTTGTGGGGGCATGCCCGTTTCCGCTTGCCCTTCGCCCAAACGCAGCGTCGCGCAGCGCCTGTGAAACAGCGCTTCGGCGTCCGCTTCCGTTTCGCCTTCGGCATAGACCGTCGCAATCGGCTCGCCGGCTTCGACGCTGTGGGGCAGGGACGAGCGATCGCGCGTCCAGTCCGGCCAGACTAAGCTTTCGTCGAAAGACAGCGGTGCATCGGCCCAGGCGAGGCCTGATGCGCGATAGGCGTCCGGATAGGGCGGCAGATCCTTCGGCAGGATGCCGGCGCAGGCATCGAGATGGAGTTTCAGGAGCGGAGCGTCCGGCTGGTCGAAGATGTCGACGGTGGCGCCGAAACGGGCGTTGATTTCGAGGCAATAGACAAACTTGCCGGCGACGATGAAATCGGCGCTGAGGAGGCCGGTGAGCGCGGTGCCGCTCTCGTAGGCCGAGCGGACAATGCGGCGGAGATCGTCGCGCATGGTCTGGGCGACGGCCTGCGGCGGATCAAGCGGCCCGACGGCGCCGCCATAGCGGAAGGGTTCGTTCTCGCTCGCATCGACCCATTGGCGCGAGAAGCCGAGCGAGCGGATCTCGCCGCGGGAGGCGAGGGCCGCGAGGGAGTAGCGGGTGCCGCGCACGAAGCGCTGGGCGTAGCGCCGGGCCATTCCGCCGCCGAGCGGACGCTGCGCGGACGACCACTGGATGTGATTGCCGCCGCAGCCGCCGACCTGTTTCGAAAGCCAGCCTTCGTCTTCCGGAGGCGCGTAAAGGGCGATCTCGGGGAAGAGGACGCCGGTGCGGTCGCAGACCTGCGCGAACCAGAGCGGGTCCTTCAGCCGCGAGACGGCCGCAGCGTTCGTTCCGAGAAGCGGCCAGCGATTGGCGATCATCTGCAGAAGCTGAGGGCGATCCTCGAAGCCGGCGCCGTAGACGAATCCGATGGGCTCCTCGCCCTCGGCCAGCCGGTCGAGCGCGGCGAGGAGATCTTCGTCGGTGAAGCCGTCCGGATAGTGGCCGGCGACGAGCTCCGCACGTTTGGCGGCCGCATTGAGGTCGAGATCGGCGAAGAAATCGACCGCCAGCGCGTCATAACCCGACAGGCGGGCGCTCTCGGCGATCTGGCGCGCTGAGAACGCCGCGCACAGGATCGTCGGGCGCGGGTCCGTCTCTTCCATGTCGTTCAAGGGGTTCAGCCCTCGTCAACCAGCTTGCGGGCAAGTTCGAAGGCGTGGCGGAAGTCGAGAACCTGACCTTCCTCGGCCTCGATCATCTGGCGTAGCAGACCGTATTCGGTCTTCGACTTGAAGACGCCGGTGGCGAGGGCACCGATACCGAAAGCCTCGCAGCCGTCGATCTTCACGGTGTCGTCCATGACGTCGATGCCTTCGAGGCCGACCGGCGGCACGGCGTTGACGTCGGCGGCGACGAGGAGCTTCGGCGCCTTCGTGATCTGCTCCTTGCTGAGCACCTGAATGCCAGCCTTGGCGGCGGAGAGGATGACCTCGACGTCGGAGATGATCTGCGAGTTCTTCTCGTCGGAGGAGCCGTCGACCGGCTCGACGTCGACGCCGAAGCGCTCCTTCATCTCGTCGGCGCGCTTCTTGACGCGGTCGACGCCGCTATAGCCGACGATCTTGACCTTTGCGCCTTCCGATGCGGCGATGACGGCGGCGCAGTAACCGACGACGCCGGTCGCGCCGAAGACGGCGATGGTGGTGTCCTTCAGCTGAACGCCCTTCTTCTCCTTCAACGCCTTTTCGACCTTGGCGACCATGGCCGCCGCCGTTGTGAAGGAGCCGGCCGGATCGGCCATGAGGTTGCAGGTGAAGGGCGGCACGAGCGCGCCTTTGGCCGCATCGATCATATCGAGGGCGAGAACGGCGTCGTCACCGCCGAAGAACATCGCCGAGTTCACGCCGTGATCGGGCGGGCGCGAGAAGATGACATCCTGGACGAGATCGCTGACTTCGTCGAGCTCGACGTTCTCGTAAGGCGTGACCGAATCATAGCCGGCATCGAGTGCCTGGTTCACGTCGAAGGGGCTCACATGCTTGTGCGGCGTCAGCATATGCAGGATGTTCTTTGGCATGTCCGTATTCCGTTCGCTTCTCTGTTCCGGCGGCGCCCTTTGGATGTGATGGTGCTCCTAGCATCGATTCGCCGGCGCGGCGAAGAGCCCGATCGGGTAGAAAAGCGCTTTCCGGCCGTATTCATCGCCCTGCGGCACGGGCGAGTGATAGCCCGCGTCGGTTCTCTGCATGCCGGGTCTCGATCACCGCACCCCTGTTCCGGCCCTTTGCGATGGTGATCGTCAGGCCAGTGGGATCGGACGCGGCGCGGGCCTTTTCGACGATCTGACGGGCCTCGGTCTCTGAGGAGGCGAAGGCGAAACCGGTCGGGCCCCAGGAACTCTGGCCGATGCCGTGGGCTCCGTTCGATGCGAGAGCCTGCATTGTGGCCGCGACGCGCGCGCTGGTGAAGACGCCGCCTTGGGCTGGCGCGAAGTGAGAGCCGACAATCTCCTGTATGCGTGTGAGGCCGTGGCCGAAACTGACGATATCGCGTTCTGCGAGGCCTGGGAGCACGTTCATCAGGGTCAATGCCGAGACTTCCCCTGCCGCATCCTTCGGGAATTCGGGGAGCGTCGCGAAGGCCTCGAGCTCAGCCTTGCCGTGGATGCCGGAGAGATCGTCCTGGAAGACAAGGATGACTCGCCAGTCCTCCGGAAAGTTGAAATGCGCCACAAGGGGCGGCGGCGCCTCGCTGTCGCCCTTGCCGCCGTCGACGGCGAGTCCGCCGCGGGTCACGAAGGCGGCGCCTAGACCTGAACGCTGGCCGCGTCCGAGGATAGCCGCGTCGCCCACGACATCGAGAGGCAGGCCTTCGAGGGTCCTGAGCGCCGTGGCGATGGCAAGGGCGAGCTGGGTGCCGGAGCCGAGGCCGGAATGGCTCGGGATGACGGTGTCGATCTGGATGCGGTGGTTCGCTTCCAGACCGAGATGGCGGACCAGCGTTTCGAGATAGGTCCGAGCCCGATCGTGTTCAGGGCCCGCGACTGTAGTTTCATCGGCGCGCGCGATCGAGAGCGAGGTAGCCGGACCGTCGATCGCAAGGCCGATTCCGCCGAATCGCCGCCCGAAATTTGCCCCCGGATCGAGAAAACCCAGATGCAGGCGAGCGGGGGCGGAAACGTGGACGACGTGATCTGGCAAATTCGATCCTGACTTCGTGGAGCGCACCGCCTATTATTGAGTGCCGAACCGATCGGACAAGGGAGAAAGAGATGGCCGCCAAGACCTATTCCGACGCGGAAGTCGAAGACCGCCTGAAGAGCGAATTACCGACATGGCGCCTCGAGGACGGCTGGATTCGTCGTACCTACAAGACGCAGGGCTGGAAGGGCACCCTGATGGTGATCAATGCCGTCGGGCACCTTGCCGAGGCGGCTTTCCACCATCCGGACATCACCGCGTCTTACGCCTGGGTGGAAGTCCGGCTGATGAACCACGCCGCCAAGGGTATTACCGATTCCGATTTCGCCCTCGCCAAAATGATCGAGCAGATGATCATGTGGCAGCCCGGCAAAGAGGACGGTCCGTTGCAAGGTACACCCGACGATCCGCGCTTTGCGTATATCAAATACGGAAAGTCGAGCTGATTACGGTCCGCTGGCGAACATCGTGCAGCAGCGCTTCTTGCCCGGAGAGCTTTCCGGGGAACGGACGGCTTGTCGCAGGCTGTGGACGTGATAGTTCCCCACACGGGCACAGAAAGTGATTGAGACGTGACGACTGCATGGATCGACGGCCAGCCGGTCTCGTCCGGCGAGGCGATCCGCGAGGCGGCGAAGCTGCTTTCGATGAGCCGGCTGCCGCTCGTGACCGGCCGATTCGACGACATCTCCGCATTGCGCGAAGCGGCGCGGGTGGCCGGTTTCAGCGGCGGGGTTCTGGATCACTCCGATCTCGGCAGGGTCGCGCCGTTGATCGAGGCGCTGCGCGACAACGGCATCATCCGCATTTCGCCGGGCGAGGTGCGGCGACGGGCCGACCGGGTGCTGGTGGTCGGCGCCGATCCGTTTGCCGGAAGCGAAGCGGTTTTCGAGCAGATTTTTGCGGTTGATCCGGATCTCGGCGCAAAGGCTAAGGGCGGGCAACGGGAGATCGTGCTTCTGGGGCCGGACGAGCCGGGGCGGTTCTCGGAGGTCAAGGGACATGTTCGTACGGTCGGCTGCCCGGCCGATCAGCTCGGCGATGCGATCGGCGTCCTGCGCGCCGGGCTCGGCGGCAAGCCGTTCGGCGACGGGCCGTTCGAGGAGGGCGCCGCGCGGGCGCTTGCGGGCTGGCTGAAGGATGCGGCGTTTGCCGCAATCGTCTTCGATGCAACCGAACTCGACGCGATCTCCATAGAAAGCGTCGCAGGACTCGTGTCCGATCTAAATGCGGAGACTCGGGCTTCCGCACTTCCGCTCACGGCGGGGAGCGTCTATGGCGCGGCCGAAGGCGCGATCTGGGTGACGGGGTTTCCGCTGCGCACGGCGTTCGGGCGCGGCGATCCGGAGCACGACATGATGCTGAACGACGGCGCATGGCTGATCTCCTCGGGAGAAAGCGATGCGAGGATCATGCTGTCCTATGACGAGACCGCTCTCGACGTTGCGGATGTGCCGACGATCCTTTTGAGCACTGCCGAGGAGCCCGCGGGTGAAGGCGCTCGGGTGATCTTCAAGATCGGACGGCCGGGCGTCGATCATCCCATGGTCCACCACGAACCGCGCTTCGGCAGCTTCGTGTCGACGCCGGCCGAGCATCACGGCATGGCGACCAACGCCGCCGACATTCTCTCCGCGATCGCCGACCAACTCGGCAAGGCGCATCATTCGAACGACGAGGCCCGCGCATGATTTCTCTGCGGCGGGACGGAAAGGCAGCCCCATGCTGACGTGCCTCAAAGGCGGCCATGTGGTCGATCCGGCGAACGGCATCGACGAGGTTCGGGACATCTTCATCAAGGACGGCAAGATCGTCGACGCGCCTGCCGAGGCTGGCTCGGCGAACGAGACCGTCGACTGTTCCGGCATGGTGGTGATGGCGGGTGCAATCGACATCCATTCCCATATCGCGGGCGGGCACGTGAACACGGCGAGGCTTCTCCTGCCGGAATGGCACCGCGCCTTCTCCGCGCGGCCGGGCGAGACGGCGCTCTCCAAGGTGGGATGGACCACCAAGGAGACCGGCCTGCGCTATGCCGAAATGGGCTTCACGACGGTGGTCGAGCCGGCGATGGGGCCGCAGGCGGCGCTGCATGCCCATCTCGAGCTTGCCGACATTCCGATCATCGACAAGGCGACGCTCGTCGTCCTCGGAAACGACGACATGCTGATGTCGATGATCCGCGACGGCGAGAGCGACGAGGCGATTGCGGATTATGTTTTGTGGACGGTGGATGCCTCGAAGGCGCTCGGGGTCAAATGCATCAACGCCGGCGGTTCGGCGGCGTTCAAGGAGAATGTCCGTTCTTACGCCTTCGATACCGAGGTGCCCGACTACGGAGTCTCGTCGAGGCAGATCTTGAAGACACTCCAGAAGGCGGTGACGGATGCGGGCATTCCCCACCCACTGCACGTCCACTGCAACAATCTCGGCGTCCCGGGCGCATCGGCCGATGCGGCGGAAGCGACGATCCGGGCTTCTGAGGGCATGCCGCTCCATCTCGCCCATATCCAGTTCTACGGCTACGGCATCGAGGGCAGGCGCGGCTTCTCCTCCAAGGGTGAGGAGCTCGCCCGGCTGATCAACGAGAACCCCGACGTGACGGTCGATATCGGCCAGGTGATGTTCGGCCAGACGGTGACGATATCATCGGACGAGATGCGCCAGTTCGCGGGGCGGGCGCAGGCGAGCCCGGGCAAGTCGATCATCATGGACCAGGAGGCGAACGGCGGCGGCGTCGTTCCGATGAACTACAAGGAGAAGAGCTTCTTCAACGCGCTGCAATGGGCGATCGGGCTCGAGCTTTTTCTCCTCATCGAGGACCCGTCCCGCGTCTTCTTCACGACCGATCATCCGAACGGCGCGCCCTTCACGACCTATCCCGATATCTTCGCGCTTCTGATGGACCGCAACGTCCGCGAGAAGTGGATCGAGGCTTTGCCGAAGAGCGTGAAGAAGTGGACCTCGCTGCCCGAGATCGAGCGCGAATACACGCTCGCCGAAATCGCGACCATGACCCGCGCGGCGCCCGCCAAACTTCTCGGCACGAGAGATCGCGGCCATCTCGGGAGCGGTGCGACGGCGGATATCTCCGTTTACCGGCCGAATGACGACAAGGCGAAGATGTTCGGCGCGGCGGCCTATCTCTTCAAGGACGGTGTGAAGGTGGTCGAGAACGGTGCGGTCGTCGCAAAACCGTATGGTCGGGCGCTGACCCTCAAGACCCATTCGGACGCCAAGATGGGCTCGCGGCTCGACCGCTATTTCGACGAGGCCTACGGGCTTCAGTCGCGCTGGTTCAAGGTGGAAGGCAGCGCGCTGAGACGCGAGACGCCGTTCCGGGAGGTCCCATGCCTGTCATAGAGCTCGCCGCCACGATCAACGGCGTGCGGATCGACGACGATTTCGCCGAAGCCTTCCCGATGTGCGGCACGGCGATCCAGATCACTGCGATCAACGAGAAATGGGCGCTGGAAGCTGCGACCAAGATGACCGGTTTCGCCACGTCGGTCATCGCCTGCGGCTGCGAAGGCGGCATTGAGCGGGTGCTGTCGCCGGAGGAGACCCGCGACGGCCGGCCGGGCGTGCGCGTCCTCTTCTTCGGCTTCGATCCGGGCGGTCTCGAAAGCCAAGTGACGACGCGGCTCGGCCAGTGCATCCTGACCTGCCCAACGGCGGCCTGCTATGCCGACTACGAGGCCGAGACGACCATCGATCTCGGTTCGGCGATCCGCTATTTCGCCGACGGTTTTCAGGTCTCGAAAAAGTTCGCGGGCAAGCATTTCTGGCGCATGCCGGTGATGGAAGGCGAATTCCTGTGCGAGGCAAAGACCGGCTACACGGCTGACGGCGTCGGCGGCGGCAACCTCCTCATCATGGCGCGCGACGTCAGGGGCGCGCTTGCGGCCTCCGAGGCGGCGGTCGAGGCGATGAAGGCGGTGCCCGGCGTCATCATGCCGTTCCCCGGCGGGATCGTGCGCTCCGGCTCGAAGGTCGGCGGCAAGTACAAGGGCATGATGGCTTCGACCAACGACGCCTATTGCCCGACGCTGAGGGGCGCGACCGACAGCAAGCTCGACGACGACATCGGTTCGGTGCTGGAAATCGTCATCGACGGGATGACGGCGGATGCGGTGTCCGCAGCGATGGCTGCCGGCATCAAGGCGATCACCGATCTCGGCCCCGATCAGGGTGCCTGCCGCATCGGCGCCGGCAATTACGGCGGCGGCCTCGGCCCCCATCACTTCAAGCTGAAGGACCTGTTGCCATGAGCGCGCTCACCTTTCGCCTGAAAGGCGAACCGGACGAGCGGATCGACTGCTCCTCCCTCGTTCCGGATCGGCTGAAGAGCCTCGGCTCGTCCGAGATCGAAAAGCTGCCGGTCGGCACGACGAAACGCGGACTGGTCGCGGGCGACGTCTTCGAGATTTCCGGCGACGATGCTGCGGATATCCGCTTCGAGGGCGGTTCGTCGCGGCTCGATCGCATCGGCGAGCGGATGTCCGAAGGTGCCATCCGTGTATCCGGTGATGCAGGCTTCCGCGTAGGACGCGTCATGAGCGGCGGCGATCTCCAAGTGGAAGGGTCGGTCGGCGACTTATGCGGCTCGGGTCTCGAAGGCGGCTGCATCCGGGTCAAGGGCGATTGCGGCGCGAAGCTCGGCGGGCCGGATGCCGGCGAGATGAAGGGCATGTCGGGCGGCACGATCCGCGTCCACGGCAATGCCGGAGAGCGCGCGGGCGACCGCATGCGGCGCGGCACGATCCTGATCGACGGCGACTGCGGCAAGGACGCCGCGAGCCGGATGATCGCCGGAACACTGATCGTCGGCGGCCACGCACGCGGCGCTCCCGGCCGTTTGATGAAGCGCGGCACGCTCTTGTTGATGGGCGGCGCGGAACGGTTTACCCCGACTTTCGTCGACGCTGGGGTGCACGATCTGCTGATCCTGAAACTGATGGCGGACGGTTTGCGAGAGACCTTCGGCGACGTCCCGTTCGACGGGTCGGCCATGCGCAAGATGAGCGGCGATACGGCGGTTCTGGGGCTGGGCGAGGTCTATCTGCCTGCATAGAAGCGTTCTTGCAAAGATCGCAAAATGTGCGGAGTTCGATCGGGCAGACGGCGCCCTGAGTGTTTGCGTTCTCACTCTCTGAGCAAGTGCTTCCGAGGTGCATTCGCTACCCGTCTCGCAGGCGCGGTAGACATATCGCAGGTCAATAAACGCGAAGCAAACGTGGGCCTACTTGGCGCTCACGAGAGCGCAACGTGAAGAAACCCAGAGGCAGCCCTGAGAATTATGCGCCTCCGGTTTTTGGCCTTGGAAGCGCATAGCCACCGCGTTTGGATGTCCGAAGCCCGATGGCGACCGCGCCCTCGATCAGCTTGACCGCCGAGGCGACGCCGTCGACGACCGGGATGCCGTAGCGCTCGGAGAGTGTCGCCGAAAGATCCGCCATGCCGGCGCAGCCGAGGACGATGGCCTCGGCGCCGTCGCGTTCGATGGCGCGCTCTACGGTCTCGGCGATCTTGCGGCCGGCGGCCTCGGGATCGTCCTCGAGTGCGAGCACCGGCACTTCGCTGGCGAGGACGCTGGCGCAGGAGGTCGCCAGACCGGCCTTGACGAGATTGTCCTCAAGGATCGGCACGGAGACCGACAGCGTCGTCACGACGGAAAAGCGCCTCGCGACGAGGCTCGCCATGCGCGCGCCCGCCTCGCCGATGCCGATGACGGGGCCCGTCAGAATGGACCGGGCGCCGTCGAGCCCGGTGTCGTCGAAACAGGCGATGATGTGGCCTTCGGCGCCGTCGGCCTCGGCAACGCGTAGGGTGCGCAGAAGACCCGGGACTGCGAGCGCGCCGTCGACATGGCCTTCGATCGATGCGGGCCCGTCGTCGTTCTGATAGGCGCAGATCTCGGTTCCGAGTGCTGCGATCCGCCGCGCGGCTTGCGCGATCATCTCGGTCATTGACCGGGTCGAATTCGGATTGACGATCGAGATGCGCATCCGCTTCGCCTTAGCCGGCCTTCGGCGCGTGCCTCTGGCGTCGCCGCTGAAGGAGGAGGAAGGCGGCGAGCGTCCCGAAGATCACGGTGAAGGAGACCGCCGTCACGGACGTGCCGAGCGCATAGATTTCGGGTGTCGTAACGGTCGTCGTCAGGGCGGCGAGTTCCAGCGGCAGGGTGTTCGTCGAGCCCATGGTCTGGCTGGAGCGGGCGATCTCGTCCCAGGAGAGCGTGAAGCCGAACAGCGCGATGCCGATCAGGAACGGCGCGATCATCGGGAGGATCACATAGCGAAAGCTTTGCCAGTTCGTCGCGCCGAGATCGCGCGCCGCTTCCTCGTAGGATTTGTCCAGCCGGTTGAACACAGCGAACATGATGAGAAGGCCGAAGGGCAGCGTCCAGGACAGGTGCGACCCGAGGCCTGACGTGAAGAGGCCCAGCGAATTGCCGCGCGGCGAGGTCAGTCCGACGGCCGCCAGATAGGGGCGCAGGATCTCGTCTAGGATGCGGAATTCGAGCGCGATCCCGAGAGAGACGACGATCGAAGGCACGATGAGGCTCGCCACCGCCACGTAGAAGAGCGCGGTCGAGCCGCGAAATTTCTTGCGGAAGGCGAGACCCGCCAGCACCGAGATGACGACCGTGAGCACCATCACGGTCAGTCCCAGCGCCAGCGAGCGCCGGAATGCTGAGCCGATGTCGACGCTGCCACCGCCGCCCCAGAGCCGCTCCAACCAGTAGAAGGAGACGCCGTTCATCGGGAAGGTCAGTCCGCCGGAAGGCCCCTGGAACGAGAGCGTGAGGATGGTGACGACCGGCCCGTAAAGGAAGATCACGAAGAGAGCGAAGAACAGGGCGAGGAGATAGAAGCTGCGCGGGCGTTTCTCCTCGCGCGGAACGGTCTTTACGGCCATCGTCTCAAAGCTCCTTGCGAATATCGACGAGGCGCAGCATGCCCCATATCGTAAGGAGAACGACCGCCAGAAGGACGATCGCGTTCGCCGCCGCAATCGGGAACTGCAGGAAGTTGATCTGGGTCTGGATCACCTTGCCGACGGATGCGATCTGCTGCCCGCCCATGATGCCGATCGTCAGATAGTCGCCGGTGACGATGGTGACGACGAAGATCGAACCGATGACGATGCCGGGTTTCACGAGCGGAATCACGATGTTCGTCAGCGTCTGCCAGCTCGACGCGCCGGCGTCGTAAGCCGCCTCGATCAGCGCCTTGTCGATCCGCATCATCGAATTGAAGATCGGAACGACCATGAACAGCGTGTAGAGATGGACGAGCGCTAGGGCGACCGCGAAATCGGAATAAAGCAGCCACTCGAGCGGCGCGTCGATCAGACCGAGACCCTGCAGCGTCTCGTTCACGAGGCCGTAGCGACCGAGGAGCGGTATCCACGAAATCATCCGGATGACGTTCGAGGTCCAGAACGGGATCGTGCAGACCATGAAGAGCGCGATCTGCATCGGCAGCGTCTTCACGTGAAAGCACAGGAAATAGGCGACCGTGAAGCCGATCTGCAGCGTCAGCAACCAGACGATGGCAACGAATTTCAGCGTCGAGAGATAGGTGGCGAATGTGGTGCAGAGCGCCGAGCCACCGGAAAAACAGCCGTAGAACACGTCGGAATAGTTCGTCGTTACGAAGGCCGGCTCGATCGAATATTCGGTGTAGTTCCAGAACGATACGACGAAGGTCGCCGCAAGCGGCAGAATGAAGAACAGAAGAAAGACCAGCGCCATCGGCGCAGCTTGGAGGTAGCCGACCCACCAGGGCGTCCAGCTTGTCGGCACCTTGCGAACTCCCTGGCCCTTCGCGGGCAGGGCGGAGACCTCGGGCGAACCCGAGGCCTCCGATGCGGTTATGTCGTTGGTAACGGTCAAAGGGTCAGGCCGCGATGAACTCGTTCCACTTGCGGATCATGTAGATGTTCTCGTCCATGACCGCGTTCCAGCAGGCGACCTTGCCCATGCGCTCGTCATAGGAGCCGCCGTCGCGGGTCGCGCCCGCCTTTTCGAGGAGTTTGCCGTCGGGCGACATGATGTCCTGCTCGGCCGGCTGTCCTTCGAACCAGTAGGCCCATTCGTAGGGCTCCATCGCTTCCTTAGTGGTGTCGAGGACTGCGGTGTAATAGCCCTGCTTGGCGAGATGCGCGCCGGCCCAGCCGGAAAGGAACCAGTTGATGAACTCGTAAGCCGCATCCTTCTCGCGGTCGTCGATCGCGACTGGGAGACCGAATCCGGACGCCCAGGCGCGGTAGCCTTCCTTGAGCGGCTGATATTTGCATTCGATCCCCTGGGTCCGCACCGCTGTCACGGCCGGCGACCACATGGACTGGATGACCACTTCGCCCGACGCCATCAGGTTCACGGACTCGTTGAAATCGGTCCAGAAGGCGCGGAACTGGCCAGCGCGCTTGGCCTCGATCAATGCGGCGATGGTCGCGTCGATCTCCTCGCGGGTCATATTGCCCTTGTCGCCATAGGTCATGTCGCCCCTTGCTTCGAGCGCCATTGCCGCGTCCATGATGCCGATCGAGGGGATGTTCAAAATCGCCGCCTTCCCCGCGAATTGCGGGTCGAGGAGGGAGGCCCAACTCGATATGTCGGCGTCGATCAGGTCCGGGCGAATGCCCAGCGTATCAGCGTTGTAGGTGGTGGGGATGAGGGTGAGGAAGCCGGTTTCCTCGCCGGCGAATTCCGTCGCCTGTTCCGACGGCAGATAGAGGACCTCCGACGGCGCCGTGCCGTCGAGCCCGACCGGCTTGCCGGCGACCGTTCCGTCGCGAATGACGGATACGATCTTGTCGGAGAGCTCGATCTTCGAGGCGTCGAGACCCATGATGTTGCCGGACGGCAGGAGTTTTGGGAGTGCGAAATATTCCGTGTCGACCAGGTCGAACGAGTTCGGCTGGGTGATCACGCGCTTGGCGACGTCGTCGGTCGTCACGGCGATGTATTCGATGTTGATGCCGAGATCTTCGCCCGCCTTCTGGGCAATGCCGGGCGACTGGTTCACCGCTGTCGACAGATAGCGGAGCGTCACGGGCTCCTGTGCGAGCGCGGGCGTCGGAAAGGCCGAGAGCTTGGCAGTCGCGGCGAGACCCGCGGCGGCCGCGCCGCCCTGAAGCAGCGTGCGGCGTGAAAGGGATGACTGCGTCGTCTTGGGCATGATCGTTTCCTTTTCGCTCGGTTGGGAGGGGTTAGGCCGCGAGTTCGTGCCGGTCGTCGGCGTTCCAGCCCACCTGGACCGTGTCGCCGACGGAGACCGGCGAGCGGTCGAACTCGTGCTCGGGCAGGGTCGCCAGGAGGGCCGTTCCGTCTTGGCGCTTCAAGGCGACGTGGATCGTCATGCCCTGGTACTCGACATCGCTCACGGTAGCCGGAGAAGCGGTGGTTCCGTCCGCCTGCGCCGCGAACAGCCGGATTCTGTCCGCCCGCACGGCATAGGCGCTCGCGCCCTCGTGAACGATATTGTGGCCGCCGATGAACTGGGCGACGAAGCGGGTCTTCGGATGGTTGTAGACCTCGCGTGGGGAGCCGACCTGCTCGATCCGGCCGTCGTTCATCACCACGACCATGTCGGCGAGCGCCATGGCCTCTTCCTGACTGTGGGTCACGTGGACGAAGGAGATGCCGAACTCGCGCTGATAGCGTTTCAGTTCGGCGCGCATCCGGATGCGAAGAAACGGGTCAAGCGCGGACAGGGGCTCGTCGAGAAGGAGCACCGTCGGATTGGTGACGAGCGCGCGGGCGAGCGCCACGCGCTGCTGCTGACCGCCGGAAAGCCGTGCCGGCAGGCGCTTCGCATAGGCGTCCATGTCGACCATGCCGAGCATCTCGTCCGCGCGCTCGAGGCGCTCCGCCTTGCCGATGCCGGCCATCTTCAAAGAGAAGGCGACATTCTCCTGAACGCTAAGGTGCGGAAACAAGGCGTAGTTCTGGAACATCATCGCCGTGCCGCGCTTCGCCGGCGGGAGGTCGTTGACGACCGTGTTGCCGATCAGGACATCGCCGTCGGAGATGAACTCGTGGCCCGCCACCATTCGCAGGGTCGAGGTTTTGCCGCAGCCGGATGGGCCAAGAAGGCAGCAATAGGTTCCGGCCGGCACCTTCAGCGAGACATGGTCGACGGCGACGGTCTCGCCGTAGGCTTTCGTGACGTCGGCAAGTTCGAGATCGGCGGCGTTGGATGGCAATGGGGACCGGCTCCTGATCGAATGGCTCGATCAAACGTCAGCAAGCCCCATGCCAGTTTCGCTTTGGGCGGCGAATCCCATTGGACGCACCTCGATCCCAACGACATGCTGAGACTTCCGTGCGATCGTTGCCGATTGCCCGTGCGCGACCGCTACTTCTTATCAAGCAGGTGGACTAAATCTTGTGCACGAATCCGATAGGGTGGCCTTCCTGCCTATGTTTGCGTCACTCTTCTCGGGAATTCGCTCGCGTCGAGAGTGTCGATGCTGTTGACGGACGCGCGAATGGTCCGTTCCTACCTTCGAGATCTTCGGCATGCTCGAGAAGTTCTGCACTAGACTGACAGACTATGCAGCTCTCATCGCAAGAATTGCCGAGAACAGTGGCATGGTCGTCGCCGGCGCTCGGAACTCGTTTACAGGCTGTCGGGTCAGCGAGCGTTCAGCGCGTTGCCAGATTCGATCGACCGCGGCTTCGGTATATACCGTCGCCCTTGGAGCCCAGCAGTTCGCCGTCGTGGATCATGACTTTGCCACCAAGGATCGTCGTGATTGGCCACCCAGTCAGTTCGAGCCCCTCGTAAGGCGAGTAGTCGGCGCCGTCGTGCATTTCGGCGTGTGCGACGGTGCGCGTCAGGTTCGGATCCCACACGGTGAGATCGGCGTCTGATCCGATCGCGATCGTCCCTTTCTGGGGGTAGAGTCCGTAGGTTTTCGCCTGATTGGTCGAGGTCAGCGCGACAAATCGTGGGAGATCGATCCGGCCCTTTAGGACACCCTCCGAAAAGAGGATCGGCAGGCGCGTCTCGACGCCCGGAATGCCGTTCGGAATATGCCGAAAATGATTCGCCCCCTTCGGATTGAGCTTGCCCTCCGGATCATCGTAGCGGAACGGGCAGTGATCGGACGAAAACAGATCGAAGACGCCGCGTTCGAGGCCGTCCCAGCAGGCTTGCTGGCTCTCTTTGTCGCGCGGTGGCGGCGAACAGACGAACTTGGCGCCCTCCCAGTCCATGCCGTCAAGATCGTCTGCGGTCAGCATCAGATATTGAGGGCAGGTCTCGCCGATCACCTTGTGTCCGCGCCGCCGCGCGCGCTCGATCTCCTCTATCGCCTCGCCGTTCGAGACGTGGACGATGACGAGCGGCACGTCGGCGACCTCGGCAAGCGAAACCGCGCGATGGGTCGCCTCCCGTTCCACCGCGATCGGGCGGGTCGAGGCGTGGGATTTCGGGGCGAGCTGGCCGTCCGCCTCGTGGCGTCCGATCAGATAGCGGATCGCGTCCTCGTTCTCGCAATGGACCATGACGAGCGCGCCGGTGCGCCGGGCGACATCCATCGTGTCGAGGATTTCGGCATCGCTCAGGCGGAGCGCCTCGTAGGTCATGAACACCTTGAAAGAGGTGTAGCCGTCCTCGACGAGGGCCGGAAGTTCCTGCCCGAGCACCGAGGGCGTGGGATCGGAAATGATCAGGTGGAAGGAGACGTCGGTGTAGCAATTGCCTTCCGCAAGCGCGTGGTAACGCTTCAGAGCCTCGCGAAGGCTTTGCCCTTTTTCCTGCAGGCAGAACGGCAGGATCGTCGTGTTGCCTCCGAAGAGTGCGGAGCGCGTGCCGCTCTCGAAATCGTCGGCCATGACGATGCCGTCGCCCGAGGGCTGCGCGATATGGACATGACTGTCGATGCCTCCGGGAAGGACGTATTTGCCGGACGCGTCGATCTCATCTTTCGCCTCGCCGAGATCGCGGCCGATCTGGACGATCACCCCTTCTTTCACCGCAATATCCGCTGGATAGACGTCGGAAGCCGTCGCTATGGTGCCGTTGCGGACGATGAGATCGAAGGACATGAGGCTTTCCCGGTGCGAAAGGAAAAGGGATGCAGGCGGTTCAGATCAGCGGTTCGAGCGCGCCGATCAGGCGGTCGACCTCGTCATGGGTATTGTAGTGAACCATCGAGACGCGCACGACGCCGTTGCGGTCGGATAGGCCCAGATTGTCGATCAGGCGCCGGGCGTAGAAGTCGCCGAACCGAATTCCAATCTTGTGCGCGTCGATCCGGTCGACGATGGATTTCGAATTCTGGTCGCCGACGGTGAAGCTGACCGTTGCCACCCTCTCTTCGATCGCATCGGTTGTGCGCCCTATGATGCGGATCGAGTTGCGGCTCTGAAGAAAATCAAAAAGTCTAGAGGTGATCGCTCGCTCGTGCTCAGCAATATCAGCGAAGCCGGCCTCGATGGCGTTTCGGCCGTCGGCCGCGCCGGCCTGGCTGCCGAGTTCGTTGACGTAGTCGATCGCGCCGACCGAGCCGTGCGCCAGTTCGTAATTGATGTTGCCGGGCTCCAGCTTGTGCGGGACGGAGTCCTTGCCGAAGAAGAAGTGATAGATGTTGTCGAGTTCGAGCAGCTTCTCGCGCTTGCCCCACATGACGGCAAAATGCGGCCCGAACAGCTTGTAGGTGCTGAAGACGTAGTAATCGCAGCCGAGCGCCTGAACGTCGATCGCACGATGCGGTGCATAGGCGACCCCGTCGACGCAGACTTCCGCGCCACCATCGTGAGCGATCTTCGAGATCTCGGCGATCGGATTGATCGTGCCCAGGATGTTCGAAGCATGAGTTACGCAGACGAGCTTCGTGCGCTCGCTCATCAGGTTTCGAAGATCGGCAGGATCGAGTTCGAAGGTCTCGGGATCGCAGTGCCAGACCTTGATCTTGACCCCTCGCGCCTCGTGTTTCAGCCACGGGCCAATATTCGCTTCATGGTCGGTATCGGTCACGATGATCTCGTCGCCGGCGCCGAGTTTGCCCATGAGCCCTTCCGACAGGATACGGATCAGCATCGTCGTCGAGGCGCCCATGACGATCTCGCCGGCGTCCTTGGCATTAACGTATTCGGAGAAAGCCTGGCGCGCGGCCCTGACGCGCGCGGTCGAGCGTTGGCTCGGCTCATAGCTCGCGCCAGTCTGGACATTCGAGGTCAGGAGATAGTCGCTGACGCGATCCGCGACGCGCGAGAGAACCTGGCTTCCGCCCGCATTGTCCATGAAGACCCATTCGCCGGAGAGGGCCGGGAATTGCTTGCGGACGAAATCGATATCGAGTGGCATTTTTGGAACCTGATGTGGTGTGTACGGCGCTTTACGCGCTCAATGATTGAGGACGGCGTCGAGGAAGGCGCGGGCGCGCTCGTTCCTGGTCGCCGTAAAGAAGTCGTCCGGGGGCGCAATTTCCTTGATCCTTCCGGCCTCCATGAAGACGATCCGATCCGCCACCTGCCGGGCAAATCCCATCTCATGCGTCACCAGAACGAGTGTCACGCCGTCTCCGGCGAGCCCCTTGATGACGTCGAGAACCTCTCCGACCATCTCCGGGTCGAGCGCCGATGTCGGTTCGTCGAAGAGCAGGATGCGCGGCTCCATGGCGAGTGCACGGGCGATGCCGACGCGCTGCTGTTGGCCGCCAGAGAGCTGGCTCGGATATTTCTCGGCCTGTTCGGCGATCCCGACGCGGTCGAGCAGTCTGCGGGCTCGTTCCCGCGCGTCCTTCCAGGACAGTTTGCGCACGCGGACGGGCCCAAGCGCGACATTGTCGAGGATCGTGTGATTGGGAAAAAGATTGAACGCCTGGAAGACCATCGCGACTTCCTGCCGGACGCTCTGAAGCTTCTTGCCCTTCTCCACGCGAATGCCGTCGACGTGGACGTCGCCCGCATCGTATTCCTCGAGAAGGTTGATGCAGCGGATGAGGGTCGATTTGCCCGAGCCGGACGGCCCAAGGAGAACGACGACCTCGCCGCGCGCGATCTCCAGATCGATGTCCTTCAGGGCCTCGAACTTGCCGAAGCGCTTGCCGACGCCCTTCATCGAGATGATCGCTTCCGGCTGGCTCATCAGCGCGCGCCCCGCCTGGAATAGCGTGCCTCGAACACCGCGACCAGGCGAACGAGCGGAAGCAGCAGGATCAGGTAGAGGATCGCCGCTCCAATGAGCGGGGTCGGGTTCGCGGCGAGCGCCTGTGCCTGGGTTGCCTGTTTCAACAGGTCCGGCAGCGCAACGACAGACGCGAGTGCCGTGTCCTTCAGGACATTGATCGAATTGTTGGTGAGCGGCGGAATGACGATGCGGATCGCTTGCGGCAGGACGACGTCGCGCATGAGATCGAAAGATCCGAGGCCGATCGACTGGGCGGCCTCGAACTGGCCGCGCGGCACTGCCTCGATGCCGGCCCGGTAGATTTCGGCGGTGTAGGCGCTTGAGATCATCGTCAGCGCGGTCGTCGCGGACGCGAAGGCGGAGAGCCGGACACCAAGAAACGGCAACGCGTAGTAGACAATGACCAGCCAGACGAGGACAGGGATCGCACGGAAAACGTCGATGTAGACGATCGCGAGAAACCGGACTGGCTTCGCGCCGTAAAGCCTCGCGATGGCGAGCAGCAGCCCGCCGATCAGGCCGAGGACGATCGAGAGCACGCCGAGCGCGATCGTGCGCCACAACCCCTCAAGAAGCAGCGGGTAGTAGCGCAGAAGAACGTCGACATTGAAGAAGGTGGAGACGATGTCCATCGAACCTTCGTAGGCTTAGCTGCCTGTTCGCTATGGAGCACGACCCGCCAAACGGCGTCGACGGGTCCGCGACGCGGACCGAGCATGAGTCTGCACGATCCGCGTCGATCTTTTCTCGAAATCTGCCCGATCAGGACTTCGGAGCCGGCATGTCCATCACGGTAACGGTGCTGGTCGTGTCCTCGGGCGCCGTGCCGAACCATTTTTCGTGAAGCGAGGCGATATAGCCTTCGTTCTTAAGCGTGGTCAGAACCTCGTTCGCCTTTGCTGCAAGTTCCGAATCCTTAGCGAACATCATCGAATACTGTTCGCCGGTCTTCAGGCGCTCGACCACCTCCATATCGGGCTTGTCACGCAGGTAGTAGGCAACCGCCGGTATATCCGAAACATACGCGTCGATGCGACCAGCAGCGAGATCGAGCATTGCCGGGTTCAGCCCCTCATAGCGAGAGATGCCGGCAAGTCCCCAATCGGCCTCTCGCTCGCTCGCATACATGTCGCCGGTCGATCCTGTATCGACGCCGACCGTTTTTCCCTCCAGGTCTTGCGTGCTGGAGATACCGGAGTCGGTTCGCGTCGAAAGCGACTGGTCGCTATCGTAATAGGGCTGGGCGAAGGAGACCGACTGCAGGCGCTCGTCGGTAATGGTGATCGACGAGATCGCGACGTCGATCCGACCCGACTGCACGGCCGAGAACAAGCCGTTGAACGGGATGTTCTGGATGTCGACACCCTCGTAGTCGAGCCGGCTTGCGACTTCTTGCAAGAGTTCGACCTCAAAACCTGTGATCTCGCCGTTCTCATCCTGGAACTCCCAGGGCACATTTCCGACATTGGCTCCCGCCGTCAGCATCTCGGCGAGCGAAGGCGTTACTGCGAACCCGGCAGTGGCAAACGTCAGTGCGAACAGGGATTGTCTGATCATGGGCAGAACCTCTTTTGTCAGGAAGCGTTCAGGGCGATGGACTGCATGCAAAAGCGCCAGCATGCCACGAAATTTTGCATGCACGTTGACTGCTTAAGTGTATGCATTTTTGAGATCGAAAGGGAAGGGCGGGCCGGGAGGTTCTCTTAGTTTTCCAGTCGCCTGAGAGTGTCGCCTATCCAGGGTCGGCATTGCGCAAGCACGTGGAGCGCGACCCAACTCGGAGCCTTCAGTTCGCGATATAAGGAGCGAGGATCGCTGAGAGATCGCGCGGCGGCTGACGCGAGGCCTGGACGTGGGCTCGCTCGGCGACGGCGGACAGATGGCTGGTCATCACGCGGGCGGCGGCCTCGGCATCGCCGGCCTCGAGCGCATCGACGATCCGCCGATGCTCCTCGATCGCGCAGTCGTTCGAATGGGGCCGTCCATATGCGGAAAGCGCGAGACCGCTGCGATAGGCGACTTCGGTCACATACCGTTCAAGGATCGGGCGGCCCGTCATTTCGGCGAGGATGACGTGGAAGTCGGTTGCAAGGCGAATCGATTCAGGCTCGCTCGTCAGATTGGCCTTCGCCTGATCGGAAATATGACTTCTTAGCCGTTTGATCTGCTGCGGCGTGATCGAGGCGGCGAGACAGTCGGCCACCAGCGCTTCGAGCGCAATCCGAATTTCGAAAGTGTCACGTGCCTCCTCGATCGTTGGCGTCGCGACGACTGCGATGCGATTGCGCCTCAAATTGACGAGGCCCTCGGCAGCAAGTTGCCCGAGCGCCTGGCGGGCGATCGTGCGGCTGACGCCGAAGCTCTCGCCGAGAGAATCCTCTGGCAATTTGTCTCCTGGCGATAAAGCACGTTCGATGATCGCACTGCGCAAGGTTGCGCAAATGACGACGACGCGATCGATCAAGGCCTTCTTGGACGTCATGAATTTTACTGTTCCGGCGAGTCGCCCGTTCCTAAAGCCAATCGTCGATCGTGGAAACAGATCGTGCGTCACAGCCATCGGAGATTGCGCTATCTTTCCCCCAAGCGGAGGGCGGAAAAACTGATAAGACCTTGCAGCAGTAACTGATGGCATCGGGAACGGCTATGATATTGCAAAACCGAGGCGCCGCTAAAATCGTTCGATCGTCAAACCAGCTGAATACCATGGCTTGATCTGACCGATAATATGCTCGAAACGAGCGAAATTCGTTTCAATCGCTTCTGCCCAACGCTTTCGCAGGTGCACCAGCGTTCGCATAGTCTTCAGCTTGGAGTGAGACTGAAACTCTCCTGCCTTTCACGCTGTGATGCCCCCCGTTGGCAAATGAACCCATGTCGGTGTATCCGCTCGAAACCGGAAAGCGGCTGAGGACATGCCGCGCCGGGGCGCGTTTGCAACCACACGGACGTGGCCCCGAGGGGGAGAGTTGAGAGGCCACCATGTTTACAGGTTCGATGCCGGCGACGATAACGCCGTTCACCGACGATGGCGCGTTCGACGAGGCGGGATTTGCCGACTTCGTCGAATGGCAGATCGCGGAAGGTTCCTCCGGTCTCGTGCCGGTGGGGACGACCGGCGAGACGCCGACGCTCAGCCATGACGAGCACAAGGAGGTCGTCGAGCTCTGCATCCGCACCGCTAAGGGCCGCGTGCCGGTGATCGCGGGGGCAGGCTCGAACAACACGGCCGAGGCGATCGAGCTTGCGACCTTCGCCGAACAGGCGGGAGCGGACGGGGTGCTCGTCGTCACGCCCTATTACAACAAGCCGAACCAGCGCGGGCTTTATGCCCATTTCTCGGCTGTCGCGAAGGCGATCTCGATCCCGATCGTCATCTACAACATTCCGGGGCGGTCGATCATCGACATGACGCCGGAGACGATGGCGCAACTCGCGAACGACTTCTCCAACATCGTCGGCGTGAAGGATGCGACGGCGAAGATGGACCGGGTCTCCGAGCAGCGCCACCTCTGCGGACCGGACTTCGTGCAGCTCTCCGGAGAGGATGTAACCGCGCTCGGCTTCAACGCCCATGGCGGCGTTGGGTGCATCTCGGTGACGGCTAACGTTGCTCCCAGGCTTTGCGCCGAGTTTCAGGCGGCCTGCGCGGCGAAGGATTACGTCAAGGCGCTCGAATATCAGGACAGGCTCGCCCCGCTGCACAAGGCGCTCTTCATCGAGCCGAGTCCCGCAGGCGTGAAGTACGCGCTCTCGAAGATCGGCAAGTGCCGGAACGTGATGCGTTCGCCAATGGTGCCGGTTTCGGACGAGACGGCGGAGATCGTCGACGCCGCGTTGCGCCATGCCGGCCTCCTGAATTGAAATTGGGGGCGTTTTGACCAATCTTCGAGAAGCGACAGGAACACTGAACAGTCGGCAGCCGCACCCTAGGATGAGATGGCCAAGAAGAAGAAATCGTCAGGAAGCAATGTCGCGGCTGAGAACCGGAAGGCCCGCTTCAACTATGCGATCATCGACACGCTGGAGGCGGGGCTTCAACTAACGGGCACGGAAGTGAAGTCCCTGCGCGGCGGCAAAGCCTCGATCGCGGAGGCCTATGCGACCGAGGAAGAGGGCGAGCTCTGGCTGATCAATTCGAACCTGCCGGAATATCTTCAGGCCAACCGCTTCAATCACAACCCGAAGCGCCGGCGGAAGCTGTTGGTGCATCGCGCCCAGCTTAACCGGCTGGCCGGCGCCGTGCAGCGTGACGGCATGACTCTCGTTCCGCTGAAGATCTACTTCAACGAACGCGGCACGGCCAAGCTCGAACTGGCGCTCGCCAAGGGCAAGAACGCGCCCGACAAACGCCAGACCATTAAGGAACGCGAGTGGAATCGCCAGAAGCAACGGCTGATGAAAGACGCCTAGGTCGAACGCGCCGCCGCTTGAGACATATGCCGCTCGGGTCCGCGCGTGAATGCGAGAATGGCGAGGCCTGCAAGGAAGAATACCACGATCGCGCTCATACCGATCCGTGATGCAGTCACCGGATCGGTCAGGCCCGCTGCGAGCGCCGTGAGTGCTGCAACTGAAGCTGGGGCGAGGAAGCTGGTGACGCGCCCGGTCAGTGCGTAGAAGCCGAAATAGCGACCGGCTTCGTCCGCGGTCACGCTCTCGGCTAGCCAGGCCCGCGAGGAAGCTTGGACAGGCCCGAAGGCGAGACCGACGAGCAATCCCCAAACTATATAGGCCTTCTCGGCACCGCTTGCGAAAAGTCCGGACGCATCAATCTGTGCGAAGGTGACCAGGCCGAAGGCAGTCGTTGTCGGGCTGGTCGAGACGAGGCCGATGGTGGCGATGGCGAGGGTTGCGACCGAAAGGACGACGAGCCGTTTCGAGCCAAGCCGCGTCGCAAGCGTTCCTGCAAAAATGCACCCGGGAATCGCCGTAAGGTTCAGAATTACGCCGAAAACGCCGATCTCGATGATAGACCAGCCAAACATTCCGGCGGCGAAAGCGCCACCTAGCACCAACAGCGCATTGACGCCGTCCTGGTAGAGCATGCGGGCGATGAGGAACTTCAAGAGTTCTATCCGACCACGGATCTCCCGCATGGTCGATAACAGGTCGCCCAAACCTTCTTCCATCGCCTTGGAGATTGGTTCCATGCGTGGGCGATCGGGCGTCAGGATGAAGAGCGGCGTCAGGAAGACAAGATACCAGAGCGCCGCGAGCGGCCCCGTCGCCCGCGCGCCTTCGCCCTGTGCCGGGTCGAGGCCGAAGAGCGGCTCGAGACCGAAGAGTGTCAAGCCGGTCTCGGGCGAACCGGCGAGGAAGCCTAGCGCGAAGACGAGAAAGACGATGCCGCCTGCATAACCGAGACCCCAGGCCGTGTTGGAGACACGGCCGATCTTCTCCGTCTTCACGAGCCGCGGCAGCATTGCGTCGTTGAAGACGATGGAGAATTCCGCCGAGATTTGCGCGATGACAATGAGCGCTGCTGCAAGGAACAGCGGCGAGCCGGGCGAGGCGACGTACCAGATGCCAACCAGGGCGGCGATCTTGAAGCACGAGAAGGCTGCAATCCAGGGTTTGCGCGGGCCCGCCCGATCGGCGATCGAGCCGAGGAGCGGCGAGAGCAGCGCGACAGTGATGCCGGCGATCGTCGCAGCGAGGCCCCAGGCGGTCTGGCCCGTCGCCGGGTCAGGCGCGAGCTGCGAGACGAAATAGGGTCCGAATACGAAGGTGA
This sequence comes from Fulvimarina pelagi HTCC2506, assembly GCF_000153705.1. Lineage (GTDB taxonomy): Bacteria > Pseudomonadota > Alphaproteobacteria > Rhizobiales > Rhizobiaceae > Fulvimarina > Fulvimarina pelagi. Next base: position 2,625,221 of record NZ_DS022272.1, on the reverse strand, counting down.
TGACGACCGTGAAGAAAGGTTGGGCCGCGAAATCGAACGACATCCAGCCCCAAACCGCAGGCTTCGTCAGCGGTGCGCCATAGGGCGGTAAGGTGTCCGTAATGGCCAAGACCGAGGCTCCAAGGCAGCGTTCGGGCTTATCTAACCGATCCACGCGGCGAAAGCAGCCGCGTCGTGCCAACCGAACGCTTCCGCCTCCGAGTGAGGATCACTTGCCGATGCAGAATTCGGAAAAGATCACGTCGAGCAGGTCCTCCACGCCGACAGCTCCTGTCAGCGCGCCGAGCCTTGTGGAGGCGCGCCTGAGCGTTTCGGCGGCGATCTCGTCGGGCGCATCACGATCGTTCAGGAATTCCTCGAGGATGCGAACCGTGTCTTCCAGCAATTGGCGCTGTCGGACCCGAAGCGGAACCGATGAAGCCGGATCGCCAGCGGCCGTTCGCGCCCTTTCCGAGATGGCTTCCATGAGTTCGGAGATGCCGGCGCCGGTCTTTGCAGAGATCGCGAAATCGTAGCCCCCTTCCTCCAGATGCTTGCCATGCCCTGGATCCTTTTGCCCGGACGCGAGATCGACTTTTGTGCGGACTGTGAGGACATCCCGCTCTAGCGTTTCTTCCTCGCTCTCCTCGTCGTCGAGCGCCTGACCCACCGGACCGAGCGAGGGTTTGACATAGGAAAGAAGCCCTTTGAGGCGCGAGAGCGGCCCCGGCGCATCGCGGGGGTCTTCGAGCGCCAGAACGAGATTGGCCTCGTTCATCGCGGCCCGTGTCCTTCCGACCCCGATCGCTTCCACTTTGTCCTTGGTCTCGCGTATGCCGGCGGTATCCAAGAGGACGACCGGAACTCCGGAAAGATCGAGGGTAACGGAGATCACGTCCCGCGTCGTGCCTGGAACATCAGTAACGATCGCCGCCTCCCGCTCGGCGAGCGCATTGAGGAGGCTGGACTTGCCGGCATTCGGGGCACCGACGATCGCGACCTTGTATCCGGACCTTAATATCTCACCGCGGCTGGCTTTCTGCAGATGAGCGCGAATATCGTCGCAGATTTCGCTGACGGCCTGTCGCACTCCGGCGCCGGCATTCTCACCGACATCGTCTTCGTCAGCGAAGTCGAAGCCGGCTTCAATCATGGCACGGGCCTGGGTGAGACGCTTCATCCACCCCTCGTAGACCGTGCTTAGGGCTCCGCGAGCCTGATCGAATGCGGCGCGGCGCTGCCCTTCCGTTTCGGCGGCAAGAAGATCAGCCAGCCCTTCGGCTTCGGTCAGATCGATCCTGCCGTTCTCGAAGGCCCGGCGGGTGAACTCGCCGGCTTCGGCTAGGCGAATATCCGCAATATGCGTTACCGCCTGGAGGAAGGCAGAGACGACGGCACGTCCGCCATGCAGATGAAATTCGGCGATGTCTTCGCCGGTCACAGTGTTCGGGCCATCAAAGAAGAGGGCGATTCCGGTATCGATCGGCACGCCATCCGCCGAGCGGAAGGTCCGCAGGCTGGCCTGCCGTGCCGGCGGCATCGCTCCTGCGAGCGAGGTCATAGCGACATTCGCCTTTGCGCCGCTCACGCGAACCACCGCGACGCCGGAAGGCAGCGCGCCGGAGGAGAGGGCGGCGATTGTATCGGAATGCATGATGCAAGGCTCGCGGCTAAGCAGGTAGGCGGATGCACTGGTCTAAGATTGCGACAGAACCAGCTTGAGGGAACGGGTGCAAGGTCCGTTGCGGCCTCGTCTTATGTTGGGTTTCCAAAAACCCCTCTGACCCCCAGGTGCAACGCATCGCGTAACCGTTTGCCAGCAGATGAAAACTTATCCGGGGAATCCCCTCGACAAAGTGTCGAGCCATGGCAGTTTCTGAGGGGAAGGACCATCGATGACGGCTGTAACGACCAGCGCCGCGACAGGAGCATTTATGGCGCAGACAGATCTTTCCTGGACCGTACCGGTCATGAGGGCGGGCTACGCGGGGCGTGGAATCACCTATCTTGCCGTCGCCGGCTTCTCGTTGTTCGCCATCTGGCATGGCGGGCAGGCGCAGGGGACAAGTTCGGCGCTCGCACAGCTCGAGGATTCGAGCTGGGGCTCGCTTGTCCTCTTCCTGATCTTTATCGGCATGCTCGCCTATGCGGTCTGGCGCGTGATCGCAGCCTTCTATGATCTCGAATGCCGGGGCGACGACGCAAAGGGTCTCGGCGCACGCGCCGCCATGATTATCACCGGCATCCTCCATCTCGGCCTCGGCTTCCTCGCATTTTCGCTCCTGTTTCTCGGCGCGTCTGGTTCGGGCGGCGGCTCGACGACTGGAGAGGTCGTCCGTTGGGTGTTGGGTTTGCCGGGCGGGCGCTGGATCGTGATGGCGATCGGCGCAGGCATCTTCGGCGCCGGCGTTTACTACATGTACAAGGGCTGGGCCGGGAAATATCGCAGGCATCTGCGGGCCAATCCGGTGACTCTTAACTTCAATGTTGTGCTCAAGGCGGGCCTGATCGCACAAGGGGCCGTGATCTGCATCGTCGGCATCCTTTTCTTCAATGCCGGGTGGACATTCAATCCGGAAGAGGCGGGTGGGACCGACAAGGCGTTTTCCTGGCTTACCGGCCAAGCCTATGGGCGCGTCCTCGTCGGCGCAATTTGTCTCGGTTTGCTTGCCTTCGCGCTGTTCTGTTTCGTCAACGCACGCTACCGCATCGTCCCGCGGGTCGCAGGCGATGACGTGGAAACGATGGCAGCCAAATTGAGAGCGATGGCCGAGGGTCGTGCATAAGAGGCTAAGCGCCTGATCATTTGCGCCGCCGCGTCGGGGCGTGGAAGTCCGGCGGCTTTCCTTCGATAAATTTCAGGAATGTCGCAATCGGCGGCTGTTCAGCCAGCGGAACGCTGTTTTCCGCCATACGGGCGAGTTCATGATTCGCGAAGGTCGCATGGATCGTGCGGTGACAGATTGGATGAACCGGTACAGTTTCGCGTCCGCCACGGCTCTTCGGCTTGGGGTGGTGCCACTCGATACGCCTACCCAGCGGACGGTGGCAAAGCCAACAGTGCTTTACCCCGTCGTTGTGCGGCGGCGGAGGTCCTTCATTCCGGCGTTTCCGTCCCATGCCTCCAGAGATATGCCCTTGCTGGCATGGCGCCAGCGGCCGGTTGCCGCGTCAGCGAGCAAAGATTTCGTTGGGCTGAATGCTTTTTTGGAGATTCTCTGATGGAGCTTGTTCGTCACAGGACTCTTTCCCCGCTGGGAGGTCCACCTTCGCGGACTTCTGAATCCAGATCAGGCTCGTAGCGGAGATTGGCCTGACGGCTGGCGTCCAGGCCGGACCACTCAATCCCGCTTCGCTCGGTCTTCGAGAGGGAGGCTCTGCTCCACGCTGACATACCGCGACGCATTCGCTGTCGAAATCGAGTTTGCGGTAGCGTCTTTGATGCCCAAGAAAGGGCTCAACTACTGAGCAAGGTGAAATTAGCAGAGTTTCCGCTACGATAGCAATGTAGAATACGAAACATGAATTTCATTCTTTTTCAAAGGCTTATGTCTCGGTGATCTATTTCGGTACAGTAATCGCGATCTCGTGATCGCAAAATTTGAAACTTTGATCGAAACGACTGCGAAACTCGATCATCGGGCCGATACAAGAGCATTCGCCCGAAGCATGTGTCGTCGTGCCAAAAGTTAGACACATGAAAGTTTGCTTTCCGTGCTTATGAAAACTGTGTCCACGAAAGGATCGATGTCATGAAAACCCTTATTGCCGCCATCACCTTCGCATCGCTTTCGGCCTTCGCCAGCACCGCACTCGCGGGCGGGCTCGTTCCGGGCTCGGAGTCCGGTCAACGCGCGATGGAAGAGATGACCCGCTCCGAAATCGCAAGGGGCCGGTAAAGCCGTAGGGTGTCATTCGACAGTCTGTAATTAGGGGGCGAGCGGCCTGGAGCCGATCGCCCCTCATGCTTGTCCTGCCGCTTAGCGCTCAGGTCTAATTCATTTGACCGGACCGAGCCGAGCTCTCGTCGCGCTGCGAAGCTGGAGTGGCACGATTTCGAAGACGTCGTTGGGCGTACCGGCGGCCGCCCAGACTGACGCGAAGCGGAAGAGGTCCTCGTCCATATAGATGCTCACCTCACCGGTCGATCCGAAGGGCGACACGCCACCAATGGCGAAGCCGGTCGCGTCGCGGACGAAGGCAGCGTTTGGCCGAACGAGGCCCTCGCCAAGCGCTTCCGCCACCTTTGCCTCATCGACGCGATTGTCGCCGGAGACGAGAAGAAGGTAGGGTTGGCCGCTGTCGGCCCCCTTGAAGAGGAGCGATTTGACGATCTCGCCGACGGAGACCGAAAGCGCCTTCGCGGCTTCTTCCGCCGATCGCGTGGTCTCTTCGGTATGAACGATCTTGGCCTTCACCCCTTTCTCAGCGGCGTCTGCAACAACACGCTTCACGGCAGGGTGTAATTCTTGCGGGGCTTCACTCATCGATCTCGCCGGATTTTACATAGCACGCCATCGTGATGCACAGGCAGTGAAGAGCGGTCAACTCGGGAAGAAGCGACTCGTACCGAGTATGAACGAGGTTTCGGGAGGGTTGGCTGGCGTCATAGACTTCGCCGGCCGGGTAGGCCGCTCGAAAGCGAACGTCACAAGCGAAAGGCCCGACCTTCGTTGAGGAGGCCAAGCCTTCGCACAAATTCGGGATTTCAGTCGGCGTCGATCAGGTATTCATCTGATCGAAGAAGTCAGCATTGGTCTTCGTCGCCTTCAGCTTGTCGGTCAGGAACTCGATCGCATCCGTCGTGCCCATTTGCGAGAGGATGCGGCGTAGGACGAAAATCTTCTGGAGATCCGAGCGCTGGATGAGGAGGTCCTCCTTGCGGGTGCCGGACTTGAGAATGTCCATTGCCGGATAGGTGCGCTTGTCGGCGACCTTGCGGTCGAGCACGATTTCCGAGTTGCCGGTGCCCTTGAACTCTTCGAAAATCACCTCGTCCATGCGGCTGCCGGTGTCGATTAGCGCCGTCGCGATGATCGTCAGCGAGCCGCCTTCCTCGATATTGCGGGCCGCGCCGAAGAAGCGCTTCGGGCGCTGGAGGGCGTTGGCGTCGACACCGCCGGTCAACACCTTGCCAGACGAGGGAACTGTCGTGTTGTAGGCGCGGCCGAGGCGGGTGATGGAGTCGAGCAGGATGACGACGTCGCGACCGTGTTCGACCAGGCGCTTGGCCTTCTCGATCACCATCTCGGCGACGGCGACGTGGCGCTGGGCCGGTTCATCGAAGGTGGAGGAGACGACCTCGCCGCGCACAGAGCGCTGCATGTCGGTGACCTCTTCCGGGCGTTCGTCGATGAGAAGGACGATGAGATAGCATTCGGGGTGGTTGGCCGTGATCGAATGGGCGATGTTCTGAAGAAGAACCGTCTTACCCGTCCGCGGCGGAGCAACGATGAGACCACGCTGGCCTTTGCCTAGCGGGGCGACCAGATCGATCACGCGGCCCGACATGTCCTTCTTGGAGGTCGGATCCCCGATCTCCATTTTGAAGCGCTCGTCGGGATAAAGCGGCGTCAGGTTGTCGAAATGGCTCTTATGCCGGATCTTCTCCGGATCGTCGAAATTGATCGTGTTGACCTTAAGGAGTGCGAAATAGCGTTCGCCCTCCTTAGGAGAGCGGATCGGGCCCTCGACGGTGTCGCCCGTCTTCAATTGGAATTTCCGGATCTGGGAGGGCGAGACGTAGATGTCGTCCGGGCCTGGAAGGTAGTTCGCATCGGGCGAGCGGAGGAAAGCGAAGCCGTCCTGCAGGATCTCGACGACACCTTCGCCGATGATCTCTTCGTCTTGCGAGGCGAGTTGCTTCAGGATCGCGAACATCAGTTCCTGCTTGCGCAGGACCGAGGCGTTCTCGACCTCGTTCTCCTCGGCGAATGCGATCAGTTCGGGCGCGCTCTTGTTCTTGAGATCTTGGAGTTTCATGGGTGGTGTCAGACTTAAGTCGGGGTGGGTTTGAGGCCGGTGGCTCGCCACGCGCCATCGAGATGGTGGCAGCGTCTCAGATCGTACCTCGCTCAGAATGCGAGGCGTTTGATCGCAATGGCGTCGCTCTGACCTGGATCGTCGTTCGATGGCCTGAAAGGAGAGGTTGGCGCTCGATTATCGAAGATTGATGGAGCGTCGAGAGGAAGGCTGATCGCGTATAGCTGCATGAGGATATCGAAGCAAGAGGCGGCGTCGGTCTCGCCAACAAGAATCAAAGGGAACGACATCTCGATTGGTAGGATCAGAACGATCCGTGTGAAGACGACCGACCCAAAGCCATTCGAGGCGTTCCGCAACTTGTCGTGCATCCCTGCTGCATCGATAGACTGCCAATGAAAATGGACGTGAAGGACTGCCTTATCAGGTCTTGACCATCCTGTTTAGGAAACAAGGTCAACGACAGTAGATCTTTGCGTGACCTGAGCGGATCGAACACAAGTTCGTTACCGATAGGCAACCTTTGCGCGTTGCGCGCGATATGTCGGCATGATCGAAAACGCGCCGCTTCCTAAATCCAAGATCGAAGTCCTCGTCGTTGAGGATGATCCGCTGCTACGTATGGATGCAGTCGATCTTGTCGAAGATGCGGGCTACCGCACACATGAAGCAGCGAACGCCGATGAGGCCATGCAGCTTCTGGCCGAAAACCCTAGCGTGCGCGTGCTTTTCACCGATGTCGAAATGCCCGGCTCCATGAACGGTCTGGAGCTTGCCGAACGAGTTCACAGCCGTTTCCCGGAGATGGGTATCATCATCGTCTCCGGACATCCGAAGATCTCCAAGGCTTCTCTCCCGATCAACGTCGATTTCTTCGCAAAACCCTATCCCGTGGATCGTTTCACCGAAACACTCGACAGGGTGGCTCGCCTAACCGTCAAGCGCGATATCGGGAACCATGCGTTTTCGTAAAGCGCTGGGTAGAACGTCCGAGAACATTTGAGAAGTTCGGCGAGCCATGCCGTCGGCAAGGCCTTCGATGCTCTGCTCATCCAGCGATTAATGCCGCCATCTACGCCGGATCGTTTTCCCTGTCTTTTCAGCATGATGATCGTGCCGCGTGCATGACACGAAATTTCCGACATTGTCCGCAATTCGTTGTATCATCCAGCTATTGACTGGAGTGTTTTAGGAAAGAACCCACGATGACGACCCGTATGATCTTCACCGCCGTCATAGCGATTGCGCTAGCGGCTTCCGTCGGATGCAGTCGGACGCAGCGCACCTTGGCTGGCGCCGGTATCGGCGGCGCATCAGGCGCTGTGATCGGCAACGCGATCGGTGGCGATGGTGGCGCGGTCGTCGGCGCTGTCGCCGGCGGCGCGACAGGCGCTTACATCGGCCGCAACTACTGAAGCTTTCCTCGAAAGCGAAGCCATTTATTGCCGGGACGGGATGACCGCCCCGGCATTTTTATTGGAAATGTTTTCGGAAAAAGGCGACCTTTTAAGTCAGCCGCCGTTCGCCATCTTGCTCAGCGCTTTTAGGCCCGTTGTAAACGAAATAGTCCCGACGATGGTCGCGTCGCACTTAAAGGCACCGGTGCACTGCGTATCAGGATCGAGATCGGTATCGTGGTAGCGGACATCGAAGGAGAAGGTGTCTTCGAAGGTATAGGTCAGGCCCGCATCCCAAACGAGATGGCGGTCGAAGAAACCGCGATCGAAATCCTGATATCCGATGGATCCCGAGAAACTGAAATCCTTCGGCAGCGGAACCGAGAGGTTGGCCTTATAGAAATACCCGGTTTCCCGATCGTTGCCGAAATAGTTCGGTGCGTAGGCAAACGTCGCCCCGACCGTTGCCAGGTCGTCGAAATTGTAAGACGCGGACGAAAAAATTTCCGGATAGTTCAGTTCGTCATTGTCGAGGTAGAGGTAATAGTAGGCCGTTACGTCGAACGACCAATTCCCTACCGACGGCCGGTAGGCAATGAACGGGTCGAATTCGGTTGTCGGCTCCGGCGTGCCGAAGTCGACGTTCGACGTGAAGAATCCGGCATGGAAATCATAGAGAGAAAGATCAAGCGTTGCTTGCAGCGCTGGGTTTCGCTGGGTCTGCGTGAAACCGCGGAGCGAAACATAGTCAGTCGTGGCATCGATCGTGATGTTCGCGTCAAACGGGCTGTCCTCGATCGATTGGGCTGCGCCAGGTTGAGCAAGGAAGGAGATTAGAGCAACGAAGGCCATCGTGGTGCCCGCGAGGGCAGAGGCATTTGAGATCATTCGGTCGTCCGGCTGGCAATGGTGGCGTGTGGAGAGGGTTCGCCCACCATGAAACCAAGCGAGATGTCTGCTAACCCCTAAAACTCAAGCAAACGGGTCATGTTGCATGAATGGCACGTTTATAGTGTGCATTTCGCAACATGAGCAGGGTCATCCTTTTTCGAAAGCGATCCGGGAG
>NZ_DS022272.1:2559382-2616697 GCF_000153705.1 Fulvimarina pelagi HTCC2506 | reverse complement strand
CCCAATCGCCTGAACACGCAGGGATATGCCGAGAGCCACCCGATCTCCTACAACTCGACCGAAGCCGGGCGCGCTCGCAACCTCCGCGTCGAAGTGCAGATCTCGCCGCTCGCAACGCGCTGCACCTTGGGGTGCAGGCTCATTCACATGAGCCTGCGCCCCCAGGTTCAGCGCGTTGAGAGCGGCGAGATCTGCACTTCGACGCGGCGGTTGCGAGCGCGCCCGGCTTCGGTCGAGTTGTCGGCGATCGGCTGGCTCTCGCCATAACCCTGCGTGTTCAGGCGATTGGGATTGACGCCGCGGCTCGCCAGGAATTGGCTAACCGACGATGCGCGCTGTTGTGAGAGCGAGAGGTTGTAGCCGTCGCCGCCTTGGCTGTCGGTGTGCCCGTAGACGTTGACAATGGTCTCATCAAACTTCTGCAGGACGATCGCGACGGAATCGAGCGTCGGATAGAAGCCTGGCAGGATCTGCGACTGGTCACTCGGGAAGGTGACGTTCGAGGGCATGTTCAGTATGATCCGGTCGCCGACGCGGGTAACCGAAACGCCGGTGCCTTGCAGCTGCTGGCGAAGCTGAGCTTCCTGGTTGTCCATGTAGGCGCCGATCCCGGCTCCCGCGAGCCCGCCAAGGCCCGCACCAATTGCAGCAGCGGTCGCTTCGTCCGAGCCTGTCGCGCGCGCGACGAGATAGCCTCCGGCCGCACCGAGGCCGGTACCCAGGCCTGCGCCTCCAAGGGTGTTCGAAATCTTCATTTCGCCCGTATAGGGGTCCGTCGTGCAGCCGCCCATGGCAACGGACAGGCAGAGGACGGCGGTGATCTTCTTGATCATTCTCTCAACGCTCCAGCATGATCTTATAATTGTGCGGCCGTCGCGTTCTTGCATGCGCGGCCTCCCGAACTCGCGTCTAGAGAGCGCGCGTGTCGCAAATACGGCTATTCGTTGAGCCGTGAACTCAGGCTGAATGCGTTGCAGCCGCGCAACGACGGTGGGGCGTGAGAGCTTTTAGTGGAAAGGGCGAAAAGACGCGCCGATGGTATGGCTCGTGTCCCGGCAGCAAGGGCGGCAACCGATTTCGATCGACCCAGAGCGGATTACCGGATGGGACTCGTCCGACATTCGTACTCTTCACCTAGACTTTCTAAACTTCGCTTGAGTGCCTGGTCTCAGCTGTGGATCGGCTCCGCCGTGAACTTGCCGCCTTGGTATACGGCGTCAGGTGCATCGGGAGCAGGCCGCGCCTGTTCGGCGTCGATCTTCCTGCGGTATGCTTCCGAATTGTCCCTCGGCCGCCAGCCGAGATAGGCGGCGGCGGAATTGTCCCACCAGCGGCCATCATTGTCAGAAACGCCCCAGATGACCGGACAGCCGAGCCGCGGGACGCGGAAGACGCATTCGATCATCGAGACGAAGTCGCTCGGGCTCATCCAGGTGGAGAGCATGCGGTGGTCCCTTGGTTCGGCGAAGCAGGAGCCGATCCTGACGATCGCCGTCTCCTGGCCGAACTTGTCGTGGTAAAGGTTCGCGATTGCCTCCCCGAAGCATTTGGAGACGCCGTAGAGACCGTCGGGCCGGAGTGGCACGTCGGCGGTCAGGTGGGTGTCCTGGGTGTAATAGCCGATCGTGTGGTTGGAGCTCGCGAAGAGAATGCGCGGCATGCCGGCGGCGCGAGCGGCTTCGTAGAGATTGTAAACGCCGACGATATTGGCAGGAAGAATTGTGTCGAAGCTTTTCTCGACAGAGACGCCGCCGAGATGGAGGATGCCGTCGCAGCCTTCGACCAGTGCCTTGACCGCGTCGCGGTCGGAGAGGTCGCAGGAGATGACCTCCTCTTTTGCGCCGGGCGAACCGATGTCTACGATATCAGAGAGGCGGACGGTCTTCGCGACATCCGAAAGGTTGCCGCGCAAGAGCGCGCCAAGCCCACCGCCCGCGCCTGTAATGAGGAGTTTCTCGAGCATGGGTCTCGCCTACTGAAAGAGGTTCGGGAGCGCCATCGAGATGGCGGGGACGTAGGTCGTCAGCATGAGGGCGACGAGGATAGCGAGGTAGAACGGCCAGATCGTCTTCACCGCCTGTTCGATCTTCACCCCGCCGATGACGCAGCCGACGAAAAGACAAGCCCCCACCGGCGGTGTGCAGAGGCCGAGGCCGAGATTCATCATCATCACGATGCCGAACTGGATCGGGTCCATGCCGAGATCGCGCACGACCGGCAGGAAGATCGGCGTGCAGATGAGGATGAGCGCCGCCATATCCATGATCATGCCGAGCGCGAGCAGGATCACGTTGAGCATGAGCAAAATCATGATCGGGTTCTCGGAGATCGCGGTCAGCGATCCGGCGAGGGTCTCCGGCACGCGGTAGAGCGCGAGGAGATAGGCAAAGGCCGAGGCTGTCGCGACGAGGATCATGACAAGGCTCGTCGTCTTCACCGAGTTGAGGACAGCCGCCTTGAAGCCCTCCCATGAGAGTTCGCGATAGACGAGTACGGTGACGAGAAGCGCGTAGATCGCGCCGAAGGCGCCGGACTCGGTGACCGTCATGACGCCGGAGAGGACGCCGCCGACGATGATGACGGCGGTGAAAAGCCCCGGAATTGCGACGACGAAGCTGGTCGCGAGAGCTGCAAAACCCGGAAATGCCTCGCCGCCATAGCCGCGTTTCACGGCGACGATATAGGCCGCGATTGCAAGGCATATGCACATCAGGATGCCAGGGACGACGCCGGCGATAAAGAGCTGCGAGACCGAGACGCCGCCGGCCGCGACCGAAAACAGGATCATGTTGTGGGAGGGCGGAATGACGACACCGGCGACCGAAGAGGTGACGGTGACGTTCACCGCATAATCCGCGTCGTAGCCCTTCTCCTTCATCACCGGCATCAGGATCGAACCTAGCGCGGAGGTGTCGGCGACGGCCGAACCGGAGATGCCGCCGAAGAGCATCGAGGCCGAGACATTGACGAGGCCGAGACCACCTCTCAGTGCGCCCACGGCGGCGGCCGCCAGCCTGACGAGTCTGGCCGCTATGCCTCCCTGCATCATCAGATCGCCGGCGAAGATAAAGAACGGGATCGCGAGCAGCGAGAAGACCGAGATGCCCGACATGATCCGCTGGAAGGCGACGAAGAGCGGGATGCCCTCGTAGATGAAGCCGGCAAGGGTCGCGAGTCCCAGCGCAAAGGCGACCGGCACGCCCGCGATCATCGCGGCCAGGAAGGTGCCGAAGAGGAGAATGAGGCCCATTCAGCCGGACTTTCGGGTGAGGTTGAAGACGTGGATCGCGAGCTTTGCGAGGGCGAAGATCACTACCAAGGCGCCGCACAGGCTGAGCGGCATGCCGCGCCAGCCCTCCGAAACGCCGAGCATCGGCACCGTGCGGCGAATGTTGTTGAGGGCGAGCGTCGCGCCGTACCAGGCCATGTAGCCACCGAAGATCAGGAGGCCGACATCGGTGAGAACGCGAAGTATGTCGCGCGGCAACGCTGGCATCGCCTCGCGCACGAAGTCGATCGACAGATGGGTGGAACGCCAAACGCCGGCAGCCGCACCCAGAAAGGTGATCCAAACGATGAGAAGGAGAGCGGCCTGCTCCACCCAGGTTGGGGTGTTGTTGAGGACGTAGCGCCCGAACACCAGCCAGCCGAAGATCGCGATCAGGATCACCATCATCACACTGGCAATCGCCATGCAGCCGGCCGCGATCCAGTCGAGCCCCTGCTTCACCCGCGCGAGCGAGGCGGGCAGGTTCGGCCCCGTCTCGGGTTCGGCGGAAGACAGCGAGGCGTGGCTCATGATCGGCTGCCGGGCGTTGAATGTAGGCGGTTCGATGCGATGGATAGCACATCGCACCGGGCGGAGGGGGAGGGAGTTCGCGAACGATAGGCGACCGCCCGCCTCGTTCCGGGCGGTCGCCGGCCAGCTCGAAGGGCTCAGCCTTCGGCCAGCGTGGACTGGATGTCCTCAACGAGCGACTGCAGATCCGGATTGCTCTCGAAGAAGCCGTCGTAAACCGGCTTCATCATATCCTGAAAGGCGGCCTTGTCGGCGATCTCGTTGATCTCGACGCCGGCTTCCTCGACCTTCGCGCGGCTTTCCTTCTCACGCTCGGCCCAGAGCCGGCGCTGTTCCTCTGCAGCCTCGACCGCCGTCTGCCGGACGATTTCCTGATCTTCTTCCGAAAGGGCGTCCCAACTCGCCTTCGAGATGCACACGCATTCGGGAAGGATCAAATGCTCGGTCAGCGAATAATACTTCGCAACCTCGTAGTGATTGGAACTCTCGAAAGACGGGAAATTGTTCTCCGCACCATCGAGAACGCCTGTCTTGATGGACTGGTACACCTCGCCATAGGCCATCGGCGTCGCGTTGCCACCGAGCTGGTCGACCATGTCGACATAGAGCTGGTTGTTCATGACGCGGATCTTCAGCCCTTCGAGGTCGGAAGGCTGCTGGATCGGCCGCTGGGTGTCGTAGAAGGAACGCGCGCCGGAATCGAACCAGGAAAGGGCAACAATGCCTTCCTCGGACATGTCGTCTGAGAAACGCTGACCGATTTCGCCGTCCATCACCGCATGCATCTGGTCTACGCCGGTGAAGAGGAAGGGCAGCGAGAGGACGTTGATCGAGGGCACGAACTCGCCCATCGGGCCGAGGTTGAAGTTTGCGAAATCGAGCGCGCCATTGCGTACCTGATCGATCGCGTCCGGCTGGTCACCGAGGACCGCATTCGAGAAGACTTCGGCCGAGACGCGGCCCTCGGTGCGCTCGGTGACGTCAGCAGCGAATTTTTCGAGGGCGACGGTGTTCGGGTAGCCTTCCGGATGGATGTTCCAGCCGCGCCAATCGGCGGCGTTCGCGGCTGAAGCGAAGGTCAGGGCTACCGCGCTCGCGAGTGCCGTCGTGCGCAAAAGGGACTGTAGGGTCATGATGGTTCTCCTCCCGATGAAAAGACCGACTATTGTCAGATATCTTTCGTGGCGCCATGATGCATTCATCATACAAGTTGTCAAGCTGATGGCGGGTATCGTACCTGCCGGGGTAGGGTAAGCCGAAACACGGGGCGGGCACCGCAAGGAGTCGGGCGTTGAGTAAGATTCTGACGAGAGAAAACAGCGTCGGCACGGAGCGGCGCACCGGCACGCGCCGAGGCAATCTCGTCGCGAAGGTCAGCGACGATCTCCGCCAGATCATCCTTTCCGGTCGCTTTCCAGTCGGGCAAAAGCTTCCAAGCGAGGCGGCGCTGACGACGCAATATGATGTGAGCCGTACCGTCGTCCGTGAGGCGATCGCCTCTCTACGCTCCGACGGTCTCGTGGAATCGCGGCAGGGCGCGGGCGTCTTCGTCATCGCGACGAGCGCCCCGAATGCGCCCGGCTTCAACGGGGTGGATCCGTCCCGCATCAGCTCGGTCATCGAGATACTGGAGGTGCGGGCGGCACTGGAGATCGAGGCGGCGGGTCTTGCAAGTCAGCGACGGTCGCCTGCGCAAGAGGAAGCGATCCACGAAGGGTGCGAGGCAATCGAGGCACTGATCACCGCCGGCGAGGCGACGACGGACGCGGATTTCGCGCTGCACCTCGCCATCGCCGATGCGACGAACAACGGCCGATTTCGCGAATTTCTCGAAATGCTGGGTCACGGAGTCATCCCGCGCCGCGCCCTGCAGGACAATCGCAACGAGCGTACGCCAGCGGATTACCTGCATCAGATCCAGGCCGAACATCGGCAGATCGCGGATGCGATCTCTGCGGAGAACGAGGCAGCGGCTCGGGAGGCAATGAGGCAGCATCTGAAAGGAAGCCAGTCGCGCTATCGGCGCCTTCTGCGCCGCACCTGAGCCTTCGAGTCGACGTGGGCTCTCGCCAACTTATCATACAGGTTGTTGACAGGGGCATGCGACGATTTATGATCGCCGCCGACTCGATGATTTGACTTGATCCCCGACTTGGACCGCTCTTCCATGGACCCGCAAGCCCTCAAAGCCGCCCTCGGTGCCGGCCTCCTTTCCTTCCCGGTCACCGCATTCGATGCGGAGGGACGTTTTTCGGAAGAGCCCTATCGCAAGCACATCGAATGGCTCTCGGGCTTTCCCGCTTCGGCGCTCTTCGCTGCAGGGGGAACCGGCGAATTCTTCTCGCTGTCGCCGGAGGAAGTGCCAGCCATCGTAAGGGCGGCGAAGGCGGCGGCCGGCGATACCCCCATCGTCTCCGGCTGCGGTTACGGGACGACGATCGCCGTCGATCTGGCGAAGGCCGCGGAGAAGGCAGGAGCCGACGGCATCCTACTGCTTCCTCATTACCTGATCGATGCACCGCAGGAGGGCCTCTACGCCCATGTGAAGGCGGTCTGCGACGCGGTCTCCATCGGCGTTATGGTCTACAACCGCGACAATGCGATCCTTCAGGCGGACACCCTGATGCGGCTCTGTGAGGCCTGCCCCAATCTCGTCGGCTTCAAGGACGGTTCGGGCGATATCGGCCTTGTGCGCCAGATCACGGCGACGGCCGGCGATCGGCTCACCTATCTCGGGGGGATGCCGACCGCCGAACTCTTCGCCGACGCCTATCTCGGCGCGGGCTTCACGACCTATTCCTCGGCGGTCTTCAACTTCGTACCGGCGCTCGCGATCGACTTCTACGACAATCTGCGCACCGGAAACCGCGCCCGCACCGAGACGATCCTGAAGGAGTTCTTCTATCCCCACATGGCGATCCGAAATCGGCAGAAAGGCTACGCGGTTTCGGCCATCAAGGCGGGCGTGCGGCTCGTCGGCTTCGAGGCCGGTGCGGTGCGCCCGCCGCTGACCGATCTGACGGGCGAGGAGGAAGCCATGCTGAAAGACCTGATCGAGCGCGCCAAGACCCTATGAAGATTACCTCCGTCGAAACGCATATCCTCGACCACAAGCTCGACACGCCCTTCGAAAGCGCGTCCATGCGCTTCGATCGGCGCCAGCATTGCCTCGTCGAGATCACCTGCGACGACGGGACGACCGGCTGGGGCGAATGCCTTGGCCCAGCCCTTCCCAATGCAGCGGTTGTCAAAGCCTACGGCGCACGGCTGATCGGCCGCGATCCGCTGGAGACCGAAAAGCTCTGGCAGGAACTCTACAATCTCTTCCGCGACCAGGGTCAGCGCGGCCTCGCAGTGACGGCCCTCTCCGGCATCGACGTCGCGCTCTGGGACATCAAGGGCAAACGCTTCGGCGTTTCCGTCGCGAAACTGCTCGGCGGGCGGATGCGCGAGAGCGTCAAGGCCTATGCCACCGGCTCCTTCCGCCGCGACGGCGTCGACCGGGTGAGCGACAATTCGGAAGAATGCGCCGCCCATATCGCGGCGGGCTTCCATGCGGTGAAAATCAAGATCGGCTTCGGCGTCCCCCAGGATCTGGAGGTCATCAAGGCCGTGCGCGAGGCGATCGGGCCGGAGGCGCGGCTGATGGTCGATGCCAATCACGGCTATGACGTGATGGAGGCGATCCGCCTCGGCAAAACAGCGGCGGACTACGATATCGACTGGCTGGAAGAGCCGGTGATTCCCGAACAGCTCGGGGCCTATCGCGCGGTTCGCGCCGGCCAGCCGATTCCGGTCGCCGGCGGCGAGACCTGGCACGGTCGTTTTGGCTTCCGTGAACCGCTGGAGACACGCGCGATCGACATCGTCCAGCCCGACCTCTGCGGCGTCGGCGGCTTCACCGAAATGCGCCGGGTCGCCGACATGGCGGCGCTCCACGGCGTGCGACTGATCCCTCATGTCTGGGGAACTGCGGTGCAGATCGCGGCCTCGCTGCAATTCTGCGCGGCGCTCCTGCCCGATCCGCCGCGCCGGGACGCGATCGCGCCGATCTTCGAATTCGACCGCACACCCAACCCGTTCCGTCAGGCGATCGCGGCAACGCCCTTCGAGCACGAGAACGGCATGCTCGCGATCCCCGACCGTCCCGGCATCGGCTTTACGCCGAACCGCGACGCGATCGAGGAATTTTGCCTGAAGGACGCGGCATGACGATCGAGCGGACCTATACCGGCGAAAAGCCCGCGATCAACCTGCCGAAGGGCGCGGTGGATACGCAGACGCACATGTTCCTGCCGGGCTATCCCGCAATCGAGCCCGGACCGCCGCTGCCCGAAGGTCTGCCGAGCCCGGACGATTATCGCAAGGTGATGGATTGGCTCGGCATCGACCGGGTCGTCGTTACCCAGGGCAACGCCCACCAGGGCGACAACGAGAACCTCATCGCCTGCCTTGCCGAGTTGGGCGATGTCGCACGGGGCGTTGCGGTGATCGACGGTTCGACCTCGGACGAAGAGCTTCGGCGTCTTCACGAGGCCGGCGTGCGCGGCGGGCGGATCATGGATCTCCCCGGCGGCGCGGTCGGCCTCGAAGGGCTCGAAGCGGTCGACGCGAAAGCCAAAGCGATAGGCTGGGTCGTCGCCGTGCAGTTCGATGGCAGCCACATCCTCGAGCATATGCCGTTGCTGTCGAAGATCGAAAGCCGCTTCATCATCGATCATCATGGCAAGTTCTTCTCCGGCACCACGGCGGACTCGCCCGAAATCGCCGCCGTCAAAACCCTGATCGATCGCGGCAATTGCTGGTTCAAATTCGCCGGCTGCTACGAGTCTTCTTCAAGCGGTGGGCCAGACTACGCCGATATCGCCGCGATCTCCCGCGATCTTGCCACTTACGCCCCCGAACGCATCCTCTGGGGCACGAACTGGCCGCACAATCTGGCGAAGACCACCGCCGAATACCCCGACGATGCAGCGCTCGTCGAGACCGTCATCGGCTGGATCGAAAGCGAGGCGGACCGCAGGACGATCCTCGTCGAGAATCCCGAAGCCCTGTTCGATTTTCCTTGAGCCTCGTCCCTGACAGCGATTGACCGTCTCAGCGACCTTTACCCCGCGCCATTCTGCGCCGGACAAGGATGGCGGCGCCGAGAAGGGTTAGCGCGGCGAGGGCGAGCCAGGTCAGCGCGTAGACGAGATGCGAATTGCGAAAGCTCGTGACCGTAAGGCCGGCTATCGGATAGCGCGTTGCAGTGGTCGGTGCTGATCCCGCGACGTGCCACTCCGCGCTTGATGTCGCCGAAACAGGGGTCTCCGCATCGACGAAGAAGGGCGCGACCGGTAAGGAGATGCCTTCGGCCTCGGCCATCGCTTCGACGTCGCGCGAATACCAGCGGCCTGCTGCCGGATCGTTCGACCTGAGGAACCCGCCGCCCGGCTGGCTCATGCGCAGGAGGCCGGTGACGACGACGTCGCCCGCGGGCGGTGCGATCTCCCCGGCGATTTCCCGGGACGGCACGAAACCCCGATTGATGAAGGCGGTGTAGCCACCGTCCACATTAAGCGGCGTCATCAGCCAGTAGCCGTACCCGTAGTCCGTCGTCGCCCGGGCGAGGGTGTCGGCCCCTGCGAGGAAGCGGCCGGCGAGGGTGACACGCCGGTATTCGTCGCCCTCGAAGCTGAGGTCCGGCCACGCCTCCGGCATGGGTGCTTTCACGGAGTCGGCATTCGCCCGCTCCTCTACCGCGGCAATGAGATCGAGCTTCCAGTCGCGCCGTTCGATCTGCCAGATTCCGAGCCCGACGAAGACCGTGAAAAGCGCCGTCGCGAGGCATCCGACGAGGAGCGTCTGAAGCATTCGCGGTTTTTCAAAAGAACGCTCCGCTCTTGTTTTTACCGCGTTGTCGTCGCTCTTGGCCATGGGTCTGTCTTCACCCGTTCGATGGCAGAAGATAGAGGCAAGAACCGTCGCGGGAGTGGGTATCGGTAATTACGAGGGACAGCCCGATCCTGTCGTCGCAGGCATCGTTACCTCAATTGCCATTCGCCGAGCCTTCGGGCTGCGTTGCGGGTTCGGACGACCCGCTCCCCGGAGCCTGTGGCCGCTGACTCGCCGAAGCTTGGGGCTCGAGAGCGCTCTCGGCGGCCGGTTCCATATTCTGTATGTTCGGTTCGGATGCCGGTGCTCCTGCAGCGTCTTCCGCGGAACCGTTTTCAGGCAGCGGTGGCGGCATTGGAGCTTCGGGCATCTCGTCGTCTTCGCCCCCGCCGATCGGAGCGAGTTGATTGATAGGCGCCCTTTCCGCCGGTTCCTCCATCTGCATGTCGCCCATAGGCATCATGTTGCGGTTGAGATGGAACATAACCCATAGCGAGCCGGATATGGTGATGATCACCAGAACGGCGGTGAAGATCAGCGCCATGATCGTCCAACCGCCTTCGGATTTGGCATCCATGTGGAGGAAATAGATCATGTGGACGAAGATCTGAGCGACCGCGAGACTGACAACGAGGAGCGCTGTCGTCACACCGTCCTCGATCGGCCGCGCCATGACCAGCCAAAACGGGACCGCCGTCAGAACAACGGAAAGCCCGAAGCCGGTCAGATAGCCGCTGAGGGTTGCATGGGCTTCTCCGCCTTCGCCATGACTTCCGTGTGCGTCCGGAGCTTTGTCTAAGGCCGGTGCGTTGGTGGTGATGCCCATCATATCATCCTGATGAGGTAGACGAACGTGAAGACGCCGATCCAAACGACGTCGAGAAAATGCCAGAACATCGATAGACACATGATGCGCCGGCGATTGGCGGAGATAAGACCGTATTTCTGGATCTGCACCATGAGGGTGACCAGCCAGACAATGCCGAAGGTGACGTGCAGCCCGTGCGTACCGACAAGGGTAAAGAAGGCCGACAGGAAGCCGCTACGCTGGGGCGACGCGCCTTCGCCGATGAAGACGCCGAACTCGTAGAGCTCGATCCCGAGGAAGAGCGCGCCGAAGACGCCCGTCACCGCGAGCCAGAGGAGGACCATCTTCGTCTGCCGCGCTTGCATGGCAATCATCGCGAAGCCGTAGGTGATCGAGGAGAAGAGCAGCATTGCCGTGTTCACGGCTAGTAGCGGCAATTCGAAGATATCCTCCGGGCGCGGCCCCGCGGCGTAGTTCGCGCCAAGCACTCCATAAGTAGCGAACAGCACTGCGAAGATGAGGCAGTCGCTCATCAGGTAGATCCAGAAGCCGAGCATTGTGCTCGACCCGGTCTCGTGCCCGTGTTCGTTCAGTTCGAAAAAAGATTCCGGCGGAGCGTTCTGGCTGTTGGCCGCATGCGCCATTCCTCAGCTCCTTCCTGCGGCGAGGGACGCGTAGGCCTGTTCCGTCTCGGCGACCTCATCGGCCGGAATGTGATAGTCCCGGTCGTAGTTGAAGCTGTGCCAGATGGCGTAGCCGATTAGCCCGAAGAAGCTGAGGGCGGCGAGCCACCAGATGTACCAGATCAGCGCGAAGCCGCAGACCGTAGACAGTCCGGCGAGTATCACTCCGGCTTCGGTATTCTTCGGCATATGGATTGGTCTGAAGCCGTCTCCCGGCCGCCTGAAATCGTTGCGCTTCATATCGGTAAAGGCATCGAGGTCGCGAACGATCGGTGTGAAGGCGAAGTTGTACTGCGGCGGCGGCGAGGACGTTGCCCATTCCAGCGTCCGGCCGTCCCATGGATCGCCGGTGGCATCGATCAGCTTTTTTCGGTCTCGCACCGAGACATAGAACTGGAGGAGCAGTGCGGCGATGCCCGCGGCGATCAGTGCCGCGCCGAACGCGGCGATGACGAACCAGATCTGGAGCGAGGGATCGTCGAACTCGCGGAGTCGCCGGGTCACGCCCATCAGGCCAAGCACGTAGAGCGGCATGAAGGCGAAGTAGAAGCCGACGACCCAGCACCAGAAGCTGACCTTGCCCCAGAAGACATCGAGCTTGAAGCCGAAGGCCTTGGGGAACCAGTAATTGATGGCCGCGAACGAGCCGAAGAGCACGCCGCCGATGATGACGTTGTGGAAGTGCGCCACCAGGAACAGCGAATTGTGGACGGTGAAATCGACCGGCGGAACAGCTAGAAGTACGCCGGACATGCCACCGATGACGAAGGTGACGATGAAGGCGATCGTCCACATCATGGGCAGTTCGAACCTTATGCGTCCCTCATACATGGTGAAGAGCCAGTTGAAGACTTTCACGCCTGTCGGGATCGAGATGATCATGGTCGTGATCCCGAAGAAGGAGTTGACAGTCGCGCCATTGCCCATGGTGAAGAAGTGGTGGAGCCAGACGAGGTAGGAGAGGATCGTGATCACGACGAGGGCGTAGACCATCGAGGTGTAGGCAAAAAGGCGCTTGCCCGAGAAGGTCGAGGTAATTTCCGAAAAAACGCCGAACAGCGGCAGGATGAGGATGTAGACCTCCGGATGACCCCAGATCCATATGAGGTTGAAGTACATCATCGAGTTGCCGCCCATATCGTTCGTGAAGAAATGGGTACCGGCATATCTGTCGAGCGAAAGCAGAGTGAGGACGGCGGTCAGTACGGGGAAAGCGGCGACGATGAGGACGTTTGTGCAGAGCGAGGACCAGACGAAAACCGGCAGACGCATCATCGTCATGCCCGGCGCGCGCATCTTGATGACAGTCACAAGCAGATTAACGCCTGACAGCAACGTTCCGACGCCGGCTACCTGAAGGCCCCAGATATAATAATCGACGCCGACTCCTGGACTGAATTCGGCCCCCGATAGAGGCGGGAAGGCGAGCCAGCCGGTACGAGCGAACTCACCGACGAAGAGCGAGATCATGATCAGCATCGCTCCGCCGGCGGTCATCCAGAACGAGAAATTGTTCAGGAAGGGGAAAGCGACGTCCCGCGCGCCGATCTGCAAGGGGATGATGTAGTTCATGATGCCCGTGATCATCGGCATCGCGACGAAGAAGATCATGATCACGCCATGCGCGGTGAACACCTGATCGTAATGATGCGCCGGCAGGAAGCCCTCGTTGCCGCCGAAGGCAATCGCCTGTTGCGTTCGCATGAGGATCGCGTCTGCAAAACCGCGCAACAGCATGACGATGGCGAGGATGATGTACATGACGCCGATCCGCTTGTGATCGACGCTGGTGATCCATTCGTGCCAGAGATAGCCCCACCACCGGTAATAGGTGACGGCCGCAAGGAGGGCCCCGCCGAGTACCACGACGCCAAGAAAGGTCACGATGAGGATAGGTTCGTGATAGGGGATCGAATCGAGTGTGAGCCGTCCGAAGATAAAGCGGGAAAGATCGGTATTGGCAAGCATATCAGGATCTCCGACCGATTAAGTCTCCGTTTCGGCCCACTTCCAGGCCGCACTCGGCGTGGCGCACGTTCAATGTGACCGGTTCAACTGGGATGGCGCGATAGAGCCCGCACCATCTTCGCGATCGCCTTCGAGCATGCGATCGGTGTGTGGGATGCGGCCCGAGGCAGGTGCTGTGGCACCCTGAGGCGAATGACCTCCGAACTCGTCGATCGGGAAGGTCTCATAGCGCAGCCTGTCGACGTCCACGTGTTCCTCCTCGCCGCTGCTTTCGCTGTTGTCGATATTCATGATCTCCTGCACGCACATCTTCCCGTCCTGCACGCACATGCCAAGTATGCGCTGGTAAAGACCGTGCTGCACCGAGGAAAAATAGCGAACCGGATCGGCCTCGCTCGGATAGGCAAGCCGAAGATAGGATTGCTGATTCAACTCGTCGTCCGCCTGTCGTACCTCTTCGACCCATGCGTCGAAT
Source organism: Fulvimarina pelagi HTCC2506 (assembly GCF_000153705.1). GTDB lineage: Bacteria > Pseudomonadota > Alphaproteobacteria > Rhizobiales > Rhizobiaceae > Fulvimarina > Fulvimarina pelagi. The sequence goes on along the minus strand of NZ_DS022272.1, from coordinate 2,603,087 downwards.
TGCTCCGGCGTCTGGCCGTAGAATTTGAAGCGCATGTCGGAGAAGCCGGCACCGTTGTAATGCGAAGCGAAGCCGTCGTAGGTGCCTTCCTTGTTGACGACAGCGTGGAGCTTGGTCTCCATGCCGGGCATGGCGTAGATCATCCCGGCAAGGGTCGGCACGTAGAAAGCGTTCATCACCGACTCGGCCGTCAGCTCGAAGCGGATCGGGCGGTCGACGGGCGCTGCAAGCTCGTTGACCGTGGCAATGCCGTATTCCGGATAGACGAAGAGCCACTTCCAGTTCAGCGCCACCACCTCGACGACCAGCGGCTCACCCTCAGTATCGACGGTTTCGCTCGTGGTGATTTCGTCGAGCGGTCGGTAAGGGTCGAGCAGATGGGTGCCTACCCATGTCACCGCCCCAAGAATGATGATGATGAGCAGCGGCGCCGCCCAGATCGCGAGCTCGAGCTTGGTCGAATGGTCCCAGTCGGCCTCGTAGCGCGCCGCCTTGTTGGCCGCCCGGTAGCGCCAGGCGAACCAGAACGTCATCGCGATGACGGGTACGATGATGAGCAGCATCAGGCCCGTCGCGATCAGCATCATGTCACGTTGGCGGGCCGCTATGTCCCCGTCCGGGAACAGGACGACCAAATCGCCGCAGGCGCTCAGAAGTAGAGGAAGCGACAGGACGGTAAACAAAGTGAAATGTCGCAAGGAACCACACCCGCGAAGATCTTAAAGGGACGTGCGGCAATACCGGCCGGTGCCAGCCATTGACTGCCATAAGACGCTGGTATTGAACAAAACGGACGCCTTCTCAACCCCAGGACGGGCGGGCGGGTTGTCACGCAGGGGCATTTTGCCGCCGCAGCAATGACACCAGCAAGAGGTCGCGGGATGAGCGAAGCAACGGCAGACGGATCGTTCGGTGGCGCTGTCGAAAGCGCCGGACCGACCCGGCACGGGCTCAATCCGAGCGACATCGCCGTCGGCGTCGTCATCGGGCGCACCTCTGAATTCTTCGATTTCTTCGTCTTTGCGATCGCCTCGGTCCTGGTGTTCCCCAGGCTCGTCTTTCCCTTCGTCGATCAGGTGACGGGGACGCTCTATTCCTTTGCGCTGTTCGCGCTCGCCTTCCTGGCGCGGCCGCTGGGCACTTGGCTTTTCATGACGATCGACCGCCGTCACGGAAAAGGTACGAAGCTGACGATCGCGCTCTTTCTCCTCGGTACATCGACCGTGGTCGTGGCCTTCCTGCCGTCCTACGAACAGGTCGGCGTCTTCTCGATCTGGCTGCTCGCGCTCTTCAGGATCGGCCAAGGGATCGCGATCGGCGGGACGTGGGATGGTCTTTCATCGCTGCTGGCCATGAACGCACCCGAAAAGCACAGCGGCTGGTGGGCGATGGTGCCGCAACTCGGCGCACCCTTTGGCCTCATCGTCGCATCGGGGCTGTTCGCGTTTTTCCACGGCTTTCTGCCGGACGAGGAATTCATGAGCTGGGGCTGGCAGTTCCCGTTCTTCGTCGCCTTCGCGATCAACGTGGTCGCGCTTTTCAGCCGGCTTAGAATCGTCGCAACGCGGGAATATGTCTATCAATTCCAGCGACGCGAACTCCAGGCGACGCGGGTGCGCGAAACCTTCAGAGCTTATGGCAAGGTCATCATCGTTGGCGCCTTCGCGCCGCTCGCTAGCTTTGCCCTCTTCCATATGGTCACCGTTTTTCCGCTCTCCTGGGTCGAACTCTATTCCGGCGAAAGCGTCACGCGATTTCTGGTGATTGAGGGAGTGGGCGCGGCCGTCGGCGCGATAGCAGTCGTCGCCTCCGGGCTCTTGGCCGACAGATACGGGCGTCGAACCCTGTTGGCCGCGACGGCTTTCATGATCGCCATCTTCAGCGGATTTGCCCCTTCGCTGCTCGCTCAGGGCGAGGCCGGGGAGATCGTCTACATGCTCTCAGGCTTCATTATCCTGGGGCTCTCCTTCGGCCAGTGTTCGGGCGTTGTCGCAACTAACTTTCCGACCCAGTATCGGTATACCGGTTCGGCAATTGTATCCGATCTCGCCTGGCTTTTTGGGGCAGGCCTTTCGCCTTTCGTCGCGCTCTATCTTACCGAGAAGCTGGGCTTGATTGCCGCGGGCGGCTACCTGCTCTCCGGTGCTGTCTGCACGCTACTCGCGCTCAGGTTCAACAAGATGCTTGATTACCGCGACTAGCAGGCGTTTGCGATTCGCTGTTTTCGGTCAGAAAATCAGCGGTTGAAAAGATCCGCATAGGTATCCCTGAGGATGTTCTTCTGCACCTTGCCCATGGTGTTGCGAGGAATTTCGTCGACGAAGATTATGCGCTTCGGCTGCTTGTACTTGGCGAGCTTCTCTTTCAGCGGGGCGACGACCGCTTCTTCCTCGATCGGCCTTTCTGCCACAACGATGCCGACGACACCTTCGCCGAAATCCGGATGCGGAACGCCGATCACCGCGCTTTCGACGATGCCGTCAATTTCGTCGATCGCAAGTTCCACTTCCTTCGGATAGACGTTGTAGCCGCCCGATATCACGAGGTCCTTGTCGCGCCCGACGATCGAGACGTAGCCTTCCTCGTCGATCTGGCCAAGATCGCCCGTGATGAAGAAGCCGTCGTCGCGGAATTCCGACTTGGTCTTCTCCGGCATCTGCCAGTAGCCCTTGAACACGTTGGGACCGCGCACCTCGATCGAGCCGATCTCCCCCTGGGCCAACTCCTTCCCGTCTTCTCCGACGATGCGCAGTTCGGTGCCTTCTAGCGGGAAGCCGACCGTCCCCGCCCGCCGCTCACCGTCGTAAGGATTGGAGGTGCTCATATTGGTTTCGGTCATGCCGTAGCGCTCAAGAATGCGCTGGCCGGTTCGCCTCTCGAAGGCGCGGTGGGTCTCGGCGAGCAGCGGCGCGGAACCGGACGTGAAGAGGCGAATATGGCCGGCGGTTTCCTTGCTCAGACGTTCGTCGTCGAGCATCCGGGTGTAAAATGTCGGCACGCCCATCATGGACGTCGCCTCACCGAGGTGCGCAAACACCGTATCGAGATCGAACTTCTCGAGAAAGATCACCGAGCCCCCCGCGATCAGTACGGTGTTGGTGGCGACGAACAGACCATGAGTGTGGAAGATCGGGAGAGCGTGCAGGAGCACGTCCTGGCTGGTGAACGCCCAGGTATCCTCTAGCACTTCAGCGTTCGACAGAAGGTTGTCGTGAGTGAGCATCGCGCCCTTTGAGCGTCCCGTCGTCCCCGAGGTGTAGAGGATCGCGGCGAGGTCGCCAGCCGAGCGTTCGATCACATTGGAGCTTTTCTCGGCATCAGCGCTCCTCTCTGCAATCGATCCTGCCGGGGCCTCACCCTTCCGACGAACGCCAAGGGTTTCGAGCTTGGCACCGGCCTTTTCGGCGATCGGGGTCAGCGCATCCTTCTTCTTCGGAGAGCAGACGAATACACGCGGCTTTGCATCGCCGAGAAAATATTCGATCTCGCTTGGCGTATAGCCGGTATTGAGGGGCAGAAAGACACCGCCGGCACGAACAGTCGCGAGATAGAGAAAAAAGGCCTCGATCGACTTCTCAACCTGCACCGCGACGCGATCGCCCGGTTCAACACCGAGTGCGATCAGCGCGTTCGCCATCTGGGCAGTATCATTGTCCAGGTCGCGATAGGTGAAGATGCGGCCGTCGATGAGCGTCGCGAACGCCTTCTCTGGGGTTTTCAGACCCTTCTTCAATAGACCGTCGAAGAGATGGTTCGTCATGCTGCTTGGCCCTTGGTATGGTCCCGCTTGAACGCTCGTTCTGCACTTGAGGGCAGAAGCGTTGTCACCTGTCGGCTTGCCGCCACCGTGCTGGCGTCGGCATAGGCTTCGTGACGGTCCTCGACGCGGGGGAGATCATAGAGATAATTGACCATGAGCCCCGAGGCGCGCGTGAGTCCGCTCGTGGAAACATCGCCGCGATGCATGATCCGGTTCAACATGGCGCCATTCCCGAGGTGGAAACGCGCGACGGGATCTACGGGCTGGCCGTCTTCGCGCTTGGCGAGTAGGAAGTAGCGCGCCGCCAGCGCGAGAACCCCGGGTTTCGCTGCCTCTGCCTTCTCCTCGTCGAAGGCCCAGCCATCCTCTTCGAGAATTTCGAGTGCACGTTTCTCGGAGGCTTCCAGCCTGTCCCTCTGGGCGTCGTCAAGCTGGTTGAGCCAGGCGGTGAAGGTCGGGACTGGCGAGAGCGTGACGAAGGTCTTCAGATTAGGGATGCTTTCCTTCAGGTCTTCGGCAACCTGCTTGATCAGGAACGAGCCGAAGGAGACACCGGCAAGGCCCTTATGGCAATTCGAGATCGAGTAGAATGTCGCGGTCTCCGCCTCATTCGCGGCCAGAACAGCGCGGTCGTCAGCAAGCACTTCGCCAATCGAAACCGGAATTTCGCGGGTTAGGGCGACTTCGACGAAGATCAGCGGATCGTCTGGAATCGACGGGTGAAAGAACGCGAAGCACCGTCGGTCGCTCGGCTCGAGGCGCGAGCGCAACGCGTCCCAGTCGCTGATCGCGTGAACTGCTTCATATGCAATGATCTTCTCGAGAATACGTGCCGAGGTATCCCAGTCGATCGGCTTGAGGACGAGAAAGCCGCGGTTGAACCACGACCCGAAGAGATGTCGCAGGTCCATGTCGACGGGCTTGAAGGTCTCCCGATCCTTGGCGACGAGCGGCAGCAGGCGCTCGCGCAGCTTGACCAGTTCGGCGGTGCCACCTGGTGCGAGATTGAGTCTGCGGAAGAGTTCCTGGCGCGGCGGCTCCGCTTCGCGCTGGAGATGTGCAAGGGTGCCTGGTCCAGGCGCGGCGGCGAAGGCCTTGGCGGTTTCGACGAGTCGCTTGGGGTCCGGCGCAAAGTCTTCCGCCAGCATGCGGAAGAAGGCTTCGCAATCGGGGTCGTTGAGGCTGCGCACACCGGCAAGGATATCGGCCGCGATCCGCACGCCGGTCGCCTCGCCCTTCGACCGGACAAGTTTCCTGCACCGATCGCGAAGCTCGTCCACGCTCAGCGCCCGGGTCGTCTCGCTGTCGAAAAACCAAGAGCGCGGGGCGAAGGATCCGAGAAGGTCCGAGAGGAGAGAGACGCGGCTCATGTCGCGGGCCCCATGATCAGGTCCGGCAGGAAGAGCGCGATCTCCGGGAAGATGCAAAGCGTGACAATACCAAGCACCATACAGAGAACATATGGGAGCGATCCACGGAGAATCTGGCCAAGCGTAATGTCCGGCGCGATGCCGTTGATCACATAGAGGTTGAGGCCAACCGGTGGCGTGATCAGCCCGATCTCCATGTTGATCGTCAGGATGACGGCGAACCAGTAGGGATCGAAGCCGGCCCCTGTGATGATCGGGAGAAGGATCGGCGCTGTCATCAGGATGACGCCCACCGGAGGCAGGAAGAAACCCGCCACCAGGAGGAAGAGGTTGACCACGCCCATCAGCACCCAGCGGTTGACCTCCATCTCCGCGATCGTCTGAGCAATCGTCTGTGTGATGAACATCGAGGACAGCGCGAAGGCGAAGAGTTCCGCGGCGCCGATGATCAGCATGATCATCACGCTCTCCCGCAGGGTATCGCGGAAGATGATCGGCATCTGGTTGAACTTCCAGCTCCTGGAAAAGATGCCGTAAACGATCGCAACGAGAAGGATACAGAAGAGAGCGCCGACGCCGGCTGCTTCAGAGGGCGTCGCGACGCCTCCGTAGAGGGCGTAGAGCACGGCGACGATGATTGCCAGGAAGGGCAGCACCCGTGGCAGCGCAGCGAAGCGCTCCCGCATGGTGAAGCTCTGGGTAAGGTCGGAGAGACCGAGGCCGCGGCGCTTGCACGCGATGATCGTCCAGATCATGAAATAGATGGTCAGCATCAACCCCGGCAAAAGGCCCGCGAGAAAGAGCCGGCCGATCGAGGTCTCGGTGGCGATGCCATAGACGATCATCGTCACGGAAGGTGGAATGAGGATGCCGAGCGTGCCGCCGGCGGCGATCGAGCCAGCCGCAATCTCGGCCGGATAACCCCGCTGGCGCATCTCCGGAATGCCCATCTTGCCGATCGCCGCGCAGGTCGCTGGCGAGGAGCCGGAAAGGGCGGCGAAGATCGAGCAGGCTCCGAGGTTGGAGAGGACGAGCCCACCCGGTACCCGATTGAGCCATCGGTCGAGCGCCTCATAGAGATCCCTGCCGGCGGGGGACGAAGCGACTGCCGCGCCCATCAGGATGAACATCGGGATCGAGACGAGCCCGAAAGACGCGATCGAGGAGAAGAATTGCTCGCCGAGCGTCTCCAGAAAGAACGGCCCGTAACTGATGAAGAGGGCGCCGAGCGCGACGAGGCCGAGCGCGAAGGCGATGGGAGTCCCGACCGCGAGCAGCGCGAACAGGACCAGCATCATGATCAAACCAGAGGTCAGCGGACCCATCAGTTCTTCTCCACTGTATCGGCGAAGATTTTCGTTTGCTCCGCGACAATGCCCTGGCTCTCACGTGGGCCGTCCAGGATGAGTCGAAGAATTTCGGCAACGTATTGGACGGCCAGCCAAACGAGGCCTACCACCATGGGAAGGGTCGGCATCCACAGAGGGACCGCCCAGACGGTTTCGCTGCGCCACCCGTATTCAATGGTCTCGTGCAGGTAGAAATAGGCTGCGTAACCGACGAGTGCAGCAAAGAGCAGCGACACAAGCGCTGAGATGATTTCGAGGATCAGACGCACCCTTGGCCCAGATGCGAGTTGCAAGAGATCGACGTTCACGTGGCCTTTCACGAGCAGCGTCCAGGGCGCACCAAGGAAGGTCGCGCCGACGACGGCGTAGATCGTGTATTCCGTTTGCCAGACCGTCGAGGCGTTCAGGACATAGCGCACGAAAACCATGTGCGTGACCGACAGGACGGCAGAAAAAAGCAGTAGCCCGGCGATGACGCCGAGCACCCTCGAAATGGCGGACACTCCGGCAATGAAGGCGCGCATGGCCTAGGGATCTCCTTGCAGGCGGGCAGGGGCGTGCTGCGGGAGAGCACGGATCGAAGCATCTGCTATTCTCGGTCAGATGGCGGCGTGAGCTCACGGGACTGGTAAAGCCGCCTTCTTCGCCTATCGGAACTGGCTTCCGTATTGGGAGCTCCAGAAGTCACGACGAGAAGGAGAAGAGCGACGCGCGATGACCGTTTCCGGGTCGTGAGCGCCTTCTCCGCTATTGTTGCTGACCGAACTGGTAGTTCCCGCTACGGACGATTTGGCGATGCCGGGCGTGATCGCGGACCGGCACCACTCGATAAGAGCAATTACTCGACGGCAAGGGCCTGATCGATCAGCTGCTGACCGTTCGGTACCTTCTCGGCGAAGTTCTTGTAGGAGGTCTCCTGGGCAATCGCGAGCCAGGCGTCGTAGTTTTCCTTGGACATCTCGACGACTTCGATGCCCGCTTCTTTGTAGGCTTCGACGAGCTGAGTATCGAGCTTCTCGGCTTCCTCAGCGAAATAGTCTTCCGCCTTCTGGCCAGCATCCATAAGCGCCTTCTGCTGCTCTTCATTGAGCTGGTCGAAGGACCGCTTCGACATCAGGATCGGCTCGTACATGAACCAGAGCGCATTCTCGCCCGGCTGGGTGAGGCAGGTCGCGACTTCATAGATGCGGTAGGAAACCAGCGAACCCGACGAGGTGTTGGCGCCGGTCAGAACGTTCTGCTGCATGCCGGTGTAGATTTCCGAAGACGGCATCGAGGAGATCGAAGCGCCGGCCCCGACGAGCATTTCCTCGAAAGCCGGTCCGGCGGCCCGCAAGACCTGGCCCTTGGCCGAGTCCGGCGAGGTGATGCAGGTCTGGTTGGAGACGAAGCCACCGGCGAGCCAGGCATCGGACAGAACCATCGCGCCGGCTTCGTCGATGATCGCCTTGATGGACTCCATGAACTCGGAATCGTTGAGGCGCTGCGCGCGATCGTGGCTGCCGACGAGGCCCGGCATCAGCGTTGCGGAGAATTCCGGATGACGACCCGAAGCATAGTCGAGCGGGAAGGCGGTCAAGTCCACCTGTCCGCGCGTGACCGCGCCCCACTGGTCGCGCGGCTTGAACAGCGAACCGCCGGGGAAAATCTGCATCCCAAGCCCGACATTCGCGGCCTCGACTTCGCGCTTGATGATCTGAACCATCTCGTCGCGCACATCGCCACCGCCACCGGGCCACTGGTGCGAGGCTCGGAGCGTGACGTCCTGGGCGAGCGCGGAGCCGGTAAGCGCAAAGGCGCAGACGGCCGAAAGCAGAGCAGTCTTCATGATGTATTCCTCCCGTTGTGATCTCACGCCTCCCAGCGCGTTCGACCAGAGAACATCAAATATTGCATGCGATGTCAAATTGATTGTATACGAAAAGTGGCGAGCGGGCATAGTCGAGCAGGGTACCCTCCGTGCGAAAGGTGGGCTACCCAACTCCGCAAGTCACGGAGGAACGGCCTTGTGAAGGTACCTGGGGCAAAAAATCGGACAGGCGATATTCGAGATAGTCTCGAGCAGGAGATTCTGACCGGAGAGCGTTTGCCGGGTCAACGGCTCGACGAACAGGCAATCGCTCGGCGCTTCGACGTCTCTCGGACACCGGTGCGAGAAGCCCTTCAGCAACTCGTCGCGACCGGCCTCGTGGAACTGCAGCCTTATCGCGGAGCCTTCGTGAAGGAGATTTCGCTCAGCGAACTCGTCCAGATGCTGGAAGTAATGGCCGAACTCGAAGGCATGGCAGGGCGTCTGGCGGCCAATCGCGCCGACGATACGTCGCTCGCACGGCTAAAAGCGAGCCTTTTAGCCTGTGAGGAAGCCGCGCGGTCCGGCAATCCGGACACCTATTACGCCGAAAACAGCGTTTTCCACGAAGCGATCTACGACGGTTGCGGGAATGATTTCCTTGCCGCTGAGGCCAAGCGTCTGCACCAACGCCTGAAGGCCTATCGCCGACTGCAACTGCGCGTACCCAAACGCATCGGTCAGTCGCTGGAAGAGCATCGCCGGATCGTCGATGCGATCGTCAATGGCAAGTCCCGGGTCGCCGAAACGGAACTGAAGAAGCATATCAGCGTCCAAGGCGAACGTTTCACCGAGTTCGTCAACACCATGAGCCGCTCCGACGCAGCCGAATGACCGCCGCCCAAACCGGAATGGGCGATTTGCATCACAAACACGAGGGACATCGTGACAGGAACGACTGAGAAGAAGGCAGCGCTGCTCGCCGAGAAGCTGATTGCTGCAAGGCGGAGCGGCGAGCGCCTCGCGCGTTCCGAGGCCGATATGTTGGGAGCCGATTTCGAAACCGCCGATGCCCATGCGGTCCAGTCTTTTGTCTTCGAAGCTTTCGGCCCGGCCGGCGCTTTCAAGACGGGGCGCAAAGTCGAAGCGGCTCCGGTTCTTGTCGCGCCGATCTATTCCGATGTCCTGCGACCAACGGGTTCCGGATTCACAGCCAGCGAGGTGAAGAGCTGCGGTATCGAGCTCGAAATTGCCTTCCGTCTCGATCGTCCACTGCCGGACTTAAATGCGGACGACTTTGCCGAGAGGGCCCGCGCCTGCGTGACCGCCCTGCCGGTGATCGAAATCGTCGACGGCCGAATCGAGGATTTCCCGACCCTGCCGGACGCCCTCAAACTTGCGGACAATCAGGTGAACGGCGGTCTCGTCTGGAGCGAACCCGAAACAGAAGATGCGCGTAGTTTCGTCGAGCCGGTGGTGAAACTGAGCTTCAACGGACAGGCGGTCGTTTCAGGTCCGCAGAAGGTTCCGGGCGGCGACGCCTTCCAGACATTCCTCGCCTTCACCCAGACGATCGGCAAGCATCTCGGGGGATTCAATCCGGGACAGATCGTAACAACCGGCACGCTCACGGGATTGATCTTCGTAGAGCCCGGAACGGTGGTCGAAGGCCATATCGAAGGGCTTGGCTCAGTTTCGACAACCTATCGCTGAGGCTCAGTCTGCGGCCATCGCCCGTGTCAGCGCGGTCAGTTTGTGCATGAGATGCTCACGCATGAGTTCGCCGAGCCGCTTGCCTTCACGCGCTTCGAGCGCCGCCTGAATGGCCTCGTGCTCTTCGGTCGCAGCCAGCCAGCGGTCGGTGGAGAGATTGGCCTGATAGCGCGCACGGAAGATGCGGCTCGCCAGGAGTTCGTGGTGGCGTGCGAGCGTCTGATTGCCAGCGGCTTCCAGAATTCCGCGGTGGATCTTCTGGTTGATCTCGAAATAAGCGGGTCGGTCCGCCGCCTCATAGGCCTGCCGAAGCTGCACCACCAGATCGCCCAACGCCGCTATCTTTCCCTTGCTCGCATTAACCGCCGCGATTTCTCCCGCAGCACCTTCCAGTGCGGCGATCACCGGGAAGAGTTCGCGAAGTTCGTCGGTGGTCTGGTGCGCGACGATCGCGCCCCGGTTCTGAACGAGTTCGACGAAGCCCTCATGGGCAAGGATTTTTACCGCTTCGCGCACCGGGGTACGGGATACACCAAAGCGTTCGGTCAGCGCCTTTTCCGGCACTTTCTCGCCGGGTTTCAGCTCGCCCTCCATGATCATTCGCCGCATGCGGTTGCTGATCTCTGCCGAAAGCGCCGGGCGCACGAGAGGCTTTTCAAAATCGAGAAGGCTCATCAGTTGGTCCTGCCATTGCTCATGAGTGGCCGCCGGTTCGTGTTCCGTCCTTGCCGATGGCGAAGGCTCGGGTCCGACGCCGTCGATATGAAAAAGTCCGTTCGCATTCAGTCGAGCGCCATGGCGAGAACCTCCGCCACATGGATGGCCTCGCGCTGAGCCCCATCGTGGATCTGGTGGCGGCAGGAGGTGCCGTCGGCGATGATCAATGCGCCGTCCGGCGCCTTGCGGACCGCTGGGAGAAGTGAAAGTTCGCCCATGGCAAGCGAAACGTCGATCGTCTCTGCATCATAGCCGAATGCCCCAGCCATGCCGCAGCAGGAGCTCTCGATCACGGTCAGGTCGAGATCCGGGATCAGCCGCAACGCGGTCTCGACGGCCGGCATCGCGCCGAAGGCCTTCTGGTGGCAGTGGCCGTGCAGAAAAGCCTTTTGGCCGAGGGCTTTCAGCGGTAGCGTGAGCCGCCCCGCGCTGGACTCGCGTGCCAGGAATTCCTCCAGAAGGAGTGCGCCGGCGGCAAGCTCGTCCGCTTCCTTCCCCGGCACCAGCGCAGGAAACTCGTCGCGCAGGGTGAGGAGGCATGATGGCTCCAGCCCGACGATCATGCGTCCGGCCCGCACATGGGGTATCAGCGCGGCAATCGTGCGCTCGGCCTCCTGTCTCGCCCGGTCGGCCATGCCGCTTGCGATATAGGTCCGGCCACAGCAGAGCGGCTGTTTGCCGGAGGAGGGACGTGCGGTCTCCACCGAGTATCCAGCCGCCGACAATACTTTTACCGCCGCCCGCAGCGTCTGCGGGTCGAAATAACGCCCGAACGTATCGGCGAAGAGAACGACACCCGGTTTGGACGAAGCGGCATCCGCCCTGTTCCGGGTCAGTCCCACCGCATCCGTATGCTCCAGACCCCGCGCACTCGGCGCATCCGCCGGCGATCCGGTTGCTGTATCCGCTCCCGCTCCCTCTGGATTAAGTGGGACACCGGCATTCGCATCGCCGGCGGGCAGCGCTGCACCGTTTGTTCTTGAAGGGGAGCGATCCACGGATCGCCGAGGCACGCTCAAGCCCCCCACATCCCCCTCTTGGTCCCGAAAGAAGTCGCGCCGGAACACCGGAAGCGTTCGTCGCGACGAGAAGCCGAGAAGCTTCTCCGAAAGCTTGGCGAGCGGAGAAATCTTATCGCGCAAGCTAAGGAGTCCACCCATTCTCGCCGCATATGGCGCCATGCGTGGCATGTCGGCGATCAGCCTGTCCTTGCGAGAAAAGCCCTCGCGCTTGCCGCGCTGATAGAGCACCTCGGCCTTCATCTTGGCCATGTCGACGCCCGTCGGGCATTCGCGCCGGCACGCCTTGCAGGAGACGCACAGCTTCAGCGTCTCGGCCATCTCGTCGGAGTGAATCGCATCCGGGCCCAACTGACCCGAGATTGCGAGCCGCAAGGTGTTGGCGCGCCCACGGGTCACGTCTCGCTCGTTGCGCGTCACGCGGTAGCTGGGACACATCACGGCACCGGCCGATTTACGGCAGGCTCCGTTGTTGTTGCACATTTCGACTGCACCCTGAAATCCGCCTGCAGAGCCAGTCCAGGCGGACCAGTCGAAGGCGGTCTGAAACTCCTTCACGGCATAGCCCGGCGGATAACGCATCAGGCTCCGGTCATCCATTTTCGGCGGGTTCACGATCTTGCCCGGGTTCAGCAGACCCGAGGGATCGAAGGCGGTCTTTACGTCCTCGAATGCCCCCGTGATCCGCGGTCCGAACATCGCCTCGTGAAATTCCGAGCGCACGATGCCGTCGCCATGTTCGCCAGAATGGGAGCCTTTGTATTCGCGCACCATGGCGAACGCCTCTTCGGCGATCGCGCGCATCGCCTTGACGTCCTTTTCAAGCTTGACGTTGAGCACCGGTCGGACGTGGAGGCAGCCCTCCGAAGCGTGGGCATACCAGGTGCCGCGCGTGCCATGCGCCTCGAAGATTGCGGTCAGCCGGTCGGTATAGTCCGCGAGATGTTCGAGCGGCACCGCGCAGTCCTCGACGAAGGAAACCGGTTTGCCCGCCTCCTTCATGGACATCATGATGTTCAGCCCGGCGGCGCGCAATTCCGCGATGGCGCTCTGAAGCTTGGCATCGCTGACCGTGACGACGCCGCCCTCGTGTTCACCGCCGCGGCCGAAGCCGTAGCCGAGATCGCTCATCACGTCTTCGAGCCTCGAAATGCTCGCGGCGTTCTCGTCTGGATCGTCGGCGAACTCGGTGAGGAGCAGGGCGGCTGGCCGTCCTTGGACGAAGGCATCCAGCGTCGACCGGAACATCGGGATGTCGCCAGCGAGTGCGAGCATAGTGGAGTCGACGAGTTCCACCGAGGTCGGCTTCAACGCAACAATGTGCTGGGCGGCCTCCATCGCTGCGCGGAAGGTCGGGAAATGGCAGACACCGAGACGCTTGTTCGCCTTCGGGAGCGGCGAGAGGTTGATCTCGATCGCCGTCGAGATGCCGAGCGTGCCCTCCGAGCCGACGAGCAGATGAGCGAGATTGACCGGGCCATCGCCCTGGACCAGCGCGTCGAGATTGTAGCCCCCCACACGCCGCTGAACCTTTGGAAAGCGCTGCGCGATCTCCTCCGCTTCGCGCCGACCGAGTGCTAGCATGGAAGCGATCAGGTCGCGGGGTGGCTCGCCGGACGCCTCCTGATCGAGCCGGGCGAACCGACCTCTCGTCCCATCGGCGAGGATCGCGTCGATAGCGATGACGTTGTCACGCATCGTGCCGTAGCGCAGGGAGCGGGAGCCGCAGGAATTGTTGCCCGCCATGCCGCCAATCGTCGCCCGCGAGGCGGTCGAGACATCGACGGGAAACCAGAGGCCGTGCGGCTTCAGCAATCGATTAAGGTCGTCGAGCACGATTCCCGGTTCGACGAGTGCTCGCTGGCCCTCGATATCAAGCTCGAGAATCTTGTTCATGTACTTCGAAGTGTCGACAATCAGCCCGGAATTGACCGTTTGCCCGCATTGCGAAGTACCGCCCCCACGCATCGTCAGCGCGATTCCGGCCTCCCGGACCGCATCGAGCGAAGCAGCAACGTCATCCGCTGTTCTCGCAAGGACGACGCCCGCCGGCATCATCTGGTAGATCGAGGCATCCGTCGCGTACCTGCCGCGTGAGAAACGGTCGAAGAAGACCTCTCCGGCAGTTTCATTGCGCAAGCGGCGTTCGAGGCCCGGACGAAGAGTTTCCATGGTTGAGTTCGGCCCTCCCTCGGCACTTTTTTCAATTGGCCGCTTGACTGAATAATGAATTCATAATCCAATCGGTCATGAAAGAACAGCACGCCGAAGAGCGTGCGTCGATACGCGTAACCGCTAGACGTCAAGCGGTGCGTATGTCTGGGAGGCGCTCTCGTGTCGTATCAAGCTGGCCGTCACTTCCTTCAGATTCCCGGCCCCACCAATGTACCGGATCGCGTCTTGCGCGCGATCGACATGCCGACCATCGATCATCGCGGGCCTACGTTTCAGGACTTAGGCAAGCGGGTGCTCGCCGGCATTCGCACAATCTTCAAGACGAAGAACCCGGTCCTCATCTACCCGGCCTCAGGAACGGGGGCGTGGGAAGCCGCTCTCGTCAATACGCTCTCGCCGGGCGATCTCTGCCTGATGTACGAGACCGGCCATTTCGCCACCCTGTGGAAGAAACTCGCCGAGCGACTCGGGCTTCGCACCGAGTTCATCGAGGGCGACTGGCGGCACGGGGCCGACGCCAAAGCGATCGGCGAGCGGCTGCAGGCCGATACGAATCATGAGATCAAAGCGGTCTGTGTCGTGCACAATGAGACGTCGACCGGCTGCGTCTCCCCGATCAAGGCCGTGCGCGAGGCGATCGGCGCGGCAGGCCATCCGGCGCTGCTTCTCGTCGACACGATTTCCTCGCTCGCTTCGATTGACTACAGGCACGACGAGTGGGGCGTCGATGTCACCGTCGGCGGCTCCCAAAAGGGGCTGATGCTGCCGCCGGGCCTGTCTTTCAATGCTGTCTCCGACAAGGCGCTCAAGGCGCAGGAGAGCGCGAAGCTGCCGCGCTCCTACTGGGCATGGGACGAGATGCTGGCAGCCAACGAGAACGGATTCTTCACCTATACGCCCGCGACGAACCTCCTCTACGGCTTGGATGCCGCTATCGAGATGCTGCACGCGGAAGGGCTCGAGAACGTCTTCGCCCGCCATCAGCGTCACGGCGCCGCTACTCGTGCTGCTGTCGAAGCCTGGGGTTTGGAAGTCCTTTGCGCCGAGCCCACCCACCATTCAGGTTCGCTGACGGCTGTCCTGATGCCGGATCGAAAGGGTGCGGACGCGCTGCGCAAAATCATTCTCGATCGCTTCGACATGTCGCTCGGGGCAGGGCTCTCGAAGGTCGCGGACCAGATCTTCCGGATCGGTCATCTCGGCGACTTCAACGATCTCACGCTCGTCGGCACGCTGGGGGGCGTGGAGATGGGTCTGAAGGCGGCCGGTGTCGCCCATAAGTCCGGGGGCGTGGACGCTGCGATGGCGGTTCTCGGGGATACCGAGACCGCCAGCTATCGCCAGGCCGCGGAATAGAACGGGACCAAGAAGAAGACCCAAAAAGGGCTGTCACGGCGGCGGAGGGGCTGCCTCAACCAATCGACCAATCCATCCTTGGGAGGAAACAGATGAAGCTCAAGTCCATCCTACTCGGAACCACCGTCGCGGCATTCTGCGCGGGCAGTGTGCAGGCGCAGGAAAGCCTCGATCTCGGCCATGTCGGCGATCCGGGTTCGCTCTATGAGGCGACGACCAATAATTTCGCAGAATGTGTGAACGAGACCGGCCTTGCCGAGATCAACGTCTACGGCTCGTCTCAGCTTGGCAACGACGAGGAAATGCTTCAGAAGCTGAAGCTTGGACAGATCGGCTTCTCGCTCCCGTCCTCGGTCATGAGCTCGGTGTCGCCGACATTCGGCGTCTTCGAAATGCCGTATATCATCCAGAACCGCGAGCACATGCGGAACGTGCGTGACAACATGCGCGATACTTTCGTAAGCGCGGCCGAAGAACGCGGCTATCGCATTCTCGGCTTCTGGGAGAACGGTTTCCGCAACATCACCAACAACGTGCGGCCCATTAACACTCCGGAAGATCTGAACGGCATCAAGCTCCGCACGCCGAAGGGCGAATGGCGTGTCAAGATGTTCCAGAGCTATGGCGCGAACCCGACACCGATGGCCTTCTCCGAGGTCTTCACTGCCCTTCAGACCGGCGTGATCGACGGACAAGAGAATCCGCTCGCGCAGATCTATTCAGGCCGCTTCCAGGAGGTGCAGGACTACCTCTCCATGACCGGACACGTCTATTCGCCGGCGTTTCTCGCGACTTCGACCCGCAATTGGGACAGTTGGGACGAGGAACTGAAGACTGCAGTTCAGGACTGCGCCACGAAGGCCAGTGACTTCGCCTACGAGACCTCGGCCCAGATGGACGAAGATCTGGTCGGCGAGATCGAAAAGGCCGGGACCAAGGTGAACGAGGCTGACAAGCAGGCCTTCATCGATGCTTCCAAGCCGATCTACGAGGAATTCGGTAGCCAGGTCGAAGGCGGCCAGAAGCTGATCGAAGATATTCAGGCGCTCGCATCGGGTTCCTGACCCAGTAAACGGAAGCCGGCGAGAAGCGGACTGCGCTCGCCGGCTTTCGCATGATCTTCGGGAACGAGTATTCGAAATCGAATTCCGCTCCCCTTCAATAGAACTATAACGGCGGGCGCTTTCTCTAGAGGAGGCGTGGGAGGGACGGGTGCGCCAAGCATCGAAAATTCTGGGCGAGTTCCTGACCTGGGTGGTCATCTCCCTGATGGTCGGTCTTACGATCATCGTCGTCGCCGCCGTCATCTGGCGTAAACTCGGTGCGTCCTTGTCTTGGTACGACGAGGTCGCCGGTATCATGCTCGCCTGGATCACATACTACGGTGCTTCTCTCGCAGCGCTGAAGCGAAGCCACATCGGCTTCGACGACGTGCTGCTCGCTTTGCCGCACAAAGGGCGCCGGGTGGCGATCGTCATAGCCGAGATTCTCGTCATCGGCTTTTTCGCGATTCTCGCTTGGTCGGGCTTTCAAGTGTTGATGATCCTGCAGGGTGAGAACCTCGTCAGCCTGCCTTGGGTGCCGATCGCTGTCACCCAGTCGATCATTCCGATCGGCGCGATCCTTTTCGTTATCGCCGAACTTCTCAGCCTTCCCGAATACTGGCGCGAGGTCATGGCTGGGCGATCAACCGAACACCAACCGCTGGCCCACGGCCAAACGCCCGAAAGAGGTGACCGGTCATGATCGTCCTCCTGATGTTCCTCGCCCTTGTCGCGATGGTCTGCATCAACGTGCCCATCGCGGTGGCGCTATGCCTGACAGCCGTCTTCGCCATCGTCATCGACGACGGAACGGGTGCCTTGGTGACAATCGCCCTCGACATGTACAACGGCGCGCGGTCTTTCTCGCTCATTGCGATCCCGATGTTCGTACTCGCTGGCGCGATCATGAACGCGACGGGCATCACCCGGCGCCTCATTGCCTTCGTCACGGCAGTGATCGGTTTCGTGCGCGGCGGTTTGGCCATGGTGAACGTCGCCGTCTCGCTGTTCTTCGCCGAGATTTCCGGCTCGGCGGTCGCCGATGTTGCCGCCATGGGCTCGATCATCATTCCCGAAATGAAGAAGCGCGGTTACGGTGCGCCGTTTTCTGCCGCGATCACCTCGTCCTCGGCTTCGCTGGCGATCATCATCCCACCTTCGATCCCGATGATCCTCTATGCGGTCGCCGCCGGTACGAGCATCGAGCAACTCTTTATTGCCGGCGTCATTCCGGGCCTCATCGGCGCAGCCGGCCTGATGAGCGTCGCCTACTACTATGCGGCGAAATACAACCTGCCGACGGAAGAGGCTTTCAACCTCAAGCAGTTGCGCAAGACCTTCTTCGAGGCTCTGCCGACCTTCTCGCTGCCTGTCATCATTCTCGGCGGCATCTTCGGGGGCTATGTCACCGCCACGGAAGGCGCCGGCGTTGCCGTCGTCGCGGCGATCCTCGTCGGGGCCTGGTATCGCGAGATCGACTGGAAGCAGCTGAGACTCGCCATGCTGGAGGGGGGTATCCAAACCGCCGTGGTCATGCTGCTCGTCGCCGCCTCGGTGTTGATGGGCTCTTATCTCACCCAGGCGCGCATCCCGCAGCAGCTTGCCGCCGGCATCCTCGACGTCACGACGAACCAGGCGTTGATCTTCCTGATACTCAACGTCTTCTTCCTGGTGATCGGCCTTTTCCTTCACTCGGCCGCCGCGATCATCCTCGTCGTGCCCATCATCGTGCCGCTGATAAACCAGGCTGGAATCGATCCGGTCCATTTCGGCCTCGTCGTGACGTTGAACCTTGCCATCGGCCAGCAGACGCCGCCTGTCGCGTCAGTGCTGATCACGGCCTGTTCCATCGCAAAAGCGAATATCTGGGAAGTATCGAAGGCGAACCTGCCCTTTATCGGGGTCCTGCTGTTCGTTCTTTTCCTATGCACATACGTGCCGTCGATCCCGATGTTCCTCGTTGAAACACTCTACAGGTAAGCCATGTCCGACAACGAACTCCTCTACGAGGTCCGCGACAGCGTCGGCTGGGTCACACTCAACCGCCCGCAGGCTCGGAATGCGCTGACCTTCGCCATGTATGAAGGTCTCGCGGAGATCTGTCGGAGCGTTCCGACAGACGGATCGGTCAAATGCCTCGTTGTGATGGGCGCCGGTGAAAAGGCTTTCGCTGCCGGCACGGACATGACGCAGTTCCGTGGCTTCTCTAGCGAACAGGACGCGCTCGACTACGAACACAAGATGGACGTCGTTCTCGGTTCGGTGGAGGCCTGTCCCCTGCCGATCATCGCGGCGATCTCTGGCGCCTGTACAGGGGGTGGTGCCGGGATCGCCGCCGCGTGCGATATCCGCATCGCGACGGCCGATCTCAAATTCGGCTTCCCGATCGCCCGCACGCTCGGAAACTGCCTGTCGATCGCCAATCTCTCGCGCCTTTCCGAGCTGATGGGCGCAGGACGCGTCAAGGACGTCATCTTCACGGCCCGACTCGTCGGCGCGGACGAAGCGAAATCCGCCGGCCTGATCTCCGAGATCATCGAGGATTACGCTGCGCTAGTGGCCCGCGCGGGTCAACTCGCCGAAACCTTGAAGAACCACGCGCCGATCACGCTCGGCACCACCAAGGAGGCGCTCCGCCGCCTGCGCACCGAAGGCGCTGCCGCCGATGACCGAGACCTCGTCCTCCAGGCCTATATGAGCGAGGACTTCAAGGAAGGCATGGAGGCCTTCCTCGGCAAGCGCAAACCCGAATGGAAGGGCAGATGATGGCCGAGAACTTCGGGCCGCTCGCCGGCATGAAGGTCGTCGAACTCGCGCATATCATGGCTGGTCCCGTCTGCGGCATGATGCTGGCGGACATGGGCGCCGACGTCCTTAAGGTGGAAAAGCCGACCGGCGACGACACGCGCCGCTTCCTGCCGCCTGACATTGAGGGCGAGTCCGCCGCCTTCATGATGATGAACCGCAACAAGCGCGGCGTCGTCCTCGATCTCAAGAGCGAGGACGGCAAGGCCGTACTCCGCCGCATGCTGGAAAAGGCCGACGTCGTCATCGAGAACTACCGCATGGGGACGATGGAAAAGCTCGGCCTCGGCTATGACGAGCTGAAGAAGATTAATCCGGGCCTCATCTACTGCGAGATCTCCGGCTTCGGCCGCACCGGGCCATACGCCGCGCGCGGCGGGTTCGATCTCATCGCGCAGGGGATGAGCGGCCTCATGTCCATCACGGGGGAGGGGCCGGGGCGTCCGCCGGTGAAATCCGGTGCCCCGGTCTCCGATATCACGGCCGGCATTCTCGCCGCGCTCGGCTGCGCGGCGGCCTATGCCCGCAAGCTGCAGACCGGCCAAGGCCAGAAGGTTGACACCTCGCTGTTCGAGGCCGGCATTACCCACACCTATTGGCAGTCGGCGATCGCCTTCGCCACCGGCACCTCGCCCGGTCCCCTCGGTTCGGCGCATCCGCTCAACGCGCCGTACCAGGCGTTCGAGACGCAGGATGGCTGGATCACGCTCGGTGCCGCAAACCAGAAGAACTGGGAGCGGATGCTCACGGTCATCGGCGCGGAGGACCTCTCCGCGGACGAGCGCTTCGCCACCAATTCCGGCCGCATGGGTAACCTGCCCGCGCTCGAGGAAATCCTGAACGGCTATTTCAAGACCGACACGTCCGAAGCTTGGCTGCAGCGGCTGGAAGATGCGGGGGTGCCGGCTGGCCCGGTCCTTGAAGTCGGCGAGATGCACAAGGACCCGCAGGCGCTCGCCCGCGACATGGTCGTGACCACGAACCATCCGAATGCTGGCGAGGTGAAGGCGATCGGACTGCCGATCAAATTCTCCGAGACGCCGGGTCGGGTGGTGCGCCCGGCTCCGCTTCTAGGCCAGCACAACCGCGAGATCCTTTCGGAGACCGGCTATTCGGACGACGAGATCGAAAAGCTGATCACCAGCGGAGCGGTGATCGAGCCGGCCGCATCCTGAGGATGACGATCGGCACATGACTCGGACCGATCGGTTCGACGATCTGGACGGCAAGAGCGCCGATGCCATAAAGGCAGGCCTTTCCGCGCGGGTGGCCGGTCACACTCGCGCGCTGCATGAGGAATATCTCGTTCTCTATGCCGGCGCGAACATCCTGACGCCGTCTACTAGGCTGCCATTTGATCCGACCCTGAGCCTGATGCCGGCCATGGGCCCGCCCGGCGACAAGGAGCAGCCGGGCAGCGATCTCGTCGCCTCGCTCGAAATATTCGCGGCGCGTCTCGCCCGAAAGGTCTTCGGCGCGGCATGGGCCGATTGCAGGCTGCCAAGCTGCACCATCGCCAATCTCGCGGTCTTTTCCGCCTTCGCATCGCCGGGCGCCATCCTTTTGGCTCCCGCCGCCAGCGATGGCGGGCATCTTAGTCAGCGGCGCGGTGGGACACCCTCGATGCAGGGTCTTGACGTCCGCGAACTGCCTTTCGACGCGCTGCATCAGCAGCTCGACAGCGAGGCAGCGGCAGAGCAAATCCGGCGTGAAAAGCCGGCGATGGTCATGCTCGGGCGCAGCGTCGTGCTCCGGCCGGACGATCTCGGTCCTGTCGTCGCGGCGTGTCGCGAAACCGGTTCGCTCTCGGTCTATGATGCGTCACATGTCGCGGGCCTGATTGCCGGCGGCGTCTTCCTGAACCCGCTGGAGGTTGGCGTCGACCTGATCACGACCTCTACCTACAAGACTCTTGCCGGACCGACAGGCGCCATCGTCATGGGCCGTGACCCGGAGCAGGGCGTTCGCTTCGCCGAGTTTCTCGACGCTAACCTTCTCGCCAACCAGAACGCAGCTCGGCTTCCCTCTCTCTGTGGCGTCCTTGCAGAGTTCGCCGAGAGCGGCGCCTATGCCGAGGCAACAATCCGGATAGCTAATCGTCTTAAGACATGTCTGTTCGAGGCCGGGCTCCCGGTGCTCCTTGGGGACCATCCTGCCGAAACGCATCAAATTGTCGTCCCGGTCGGTGATCTTGCGGAAACGAAAGCCGTCATGTCGGAACTCGAAGCTGCGAAGATCCTGGTCGGGCGATGCCCCGTACCGGGTCGCCCGGGCCAACACGGCCTGCGTTTTGGCATCCAGCTTGTCGCCCGGCTGATTCACAATGATCCAGCGGGGAAGATTGCCGTGCCGTTCGCGCCTGAGCATGAGCGGCAGAGCAGGACGGCGCAAAAGGTCCTTTGTAGCGTCGAGCGTTTTATAGCGAGCCTGGCTCCAAGTTCGTAGTGAGCCGCGGCGCAGCGCTCTGCCGCTCAGCGCCAATCGGCTCATCACCGTCTATCGGACATTCAGCGTCGGCCTGCCCAAGGTCTCCGGCAATTGAGAATCGAGAGATCGCGGTGTGACCCGAGTCACTGAGGCCGCGACCGGTCTCCGATAGCTTCTGGTCATCGGCGGACGAAATGGACCGCCCCAATCAAAAGGAAGCAAGCCATGTGCAGGAAGACCGTAGCCTCCGCCGTCGCCCTCGCCATCCTCTCGGTCGCGGGCCTTTCCACCTCCGCCACGGATGCAGAAGCTCTCAGCATCACCCAGGCTCCGCACTCCTACTCAGCGCTATACGTCGAAGGGGCCTCTTACGGCGGGAAGGTCCGCTCGGGGCCGGGTATGCAGTATTCGCAGATCGCCTCGACCTATAACGGCCAAGGGGTGGTTCTTATCGCAACCTCCGAGCCGATGGACGGTTACAACTGGTTTCAGATCCAGCTGTCGAACGGTCAAATCGGCTATCAGTGGGGCGGTCTCCTTTGTGGAAACGGCTATCAGGACGGCGTCCTCGCTGATTGCTGGGCCCAGTCTGCACAATCTAACCCCGCACAGAATGCTCCGGTCTACGATGAGACCGTCCACTACAACTGCACCGAGGGTGTGCCAATGACCGTCCGGTTCACCGAGGAAAACGGCCAGGGCGTCGCCTATATCAGCCACTACATTCACAACCAGCTGCGCCTGCCGCAGATCGTGTCCGGCTCGGGCACTCAATATCAGAGCGGTCCGTACTGGTTCGGCGGCAAAGGCGACGTGATGCGGTTCGTAGACGAATGGGGCCAGACCGACTGCTACGCGAACTGGTGAGAGCCCTTCCAAAATTTCACATGCTCGAAATTCCGAAACCTCCTCCCTCCTGAGAGAAGAACCCGGCGCTCCCTGAAAAGGGGTGCCGGGTTCGCCCATTCGAGCTCTTCAATCCCAGAGCCCGACATCGAGCGCCTTGTCGCGCCCCCGGATCGAGACCGTGCGCCAAGTCCGCGGCGGATTAATCTCGCTTGAGCTGCCCGCGTTGTCCCAGAGCGCCTTCGAAAGGGCGAGCGCCGCGCCGTTTTCCTTGGCAACCTCCATCAGCCGGCTCGCGGTGTTGACGCTGTCACCCGTCGCCGCGATGTGCTGTTCCTCGTCGTGTCCAAGCCGCGATAGGATCACCGGCCCGTAATGTCCGCCGAGCCTGACGCCCGAAAGTTTGTGCTCCCCGCTCGCCTCCGTCAGCCAGAGCTTCACGGCCTTCATGAGCGCGAAAGCGGCCGCCAGCGCGCGTTGCCCGTCGTCCGGGTGCTCGTCGGGCAGGCCGAAAACGATCATTGCGCCGTCGCCCATGAAGGAAAGCACGATCCCGTCGCGTGGCATCACCTCCTCGACGATTAGCGAGTGAAAGCGTTTCAGGACGTCCCGGGTACCTTTCGTGCCGAGACGCTCGCTCATCGTGGTAAAGCCGGCGAGATCGATAAAGAGGATCGCCGCCATCGTCTCGCGTGGCGCGCTGAGAAAGCCTGGGTCTTCAGCGATGCGGGCGGCCAGCGCACGAGGCTGCATGCGGCGGAGAGCGGCCTCGGCCTTTGCGACAGCCCGAGCGATTTTCGTGTCCCGCCGCCAGCGCCAGATCCCGGCTGCGGCGATCGGCGGTGCAGCCCCTGCGATCGGCAGGGCGGACGCGAGCCAGAACCCCTGTCCGACGGCAAAGACCGTGACCAGCATCCAGCCGATGAGAAGCAGGGTGCCGGCTGCCAGTGCGGATCCGAGCGGGAGAAACGCGAGGAGGACCACACCGATCGTGGCGAGAGCCAACGCGGCGACGGCATCGATCCGCCTGACGCTGCTGTCGCGTGTCAGGCCGGTACCCTCGATGAGGTTCGCCGCTCCCGTCGCCAGAACTTCGACGCCCGGCAGTCGGGCGTCGAAGGGCGTCGCGAAGGTATCGCCCATGGCCGTCGCTGTCACGCCGACGAGGACGAGCCGCCCTGCAAGCTGCGGGTCCGGCGCATCGGGTCTGCCGGCGAGAAATCTCTCCGCGCTGACAGTCGGAATGCCTCCACGCGGCCCGTAGAAGCGCAACGGAACGTGCCAGCCGAGATCGAGCCGCCGCTCTGTGTCCCCAATCTGCAGTCTCTCCCGCCCGAGCGGCGGCACTTCGCCTTCGTAGAGGGAGACCGCCTGAAGGACAAAGGAGGGCGTCGGCCCGCTCCGCGTCAGATGGACGAGCGGCACGTGACGTGGTGTCCCGCCCGAATCGCTCGAAACGTTGACGAGCCCGACCGGAACGGCCTGCGCGAACGTCCCCTGGGGCCAGAGAACCCGGTCCGGCCGGGGCACGAGGCTCGCCGCAGAGCCGTGATCGAAGAGCCCGGCCCCGGCAATTACCACATCTCCGCCTGACAGCGCCTCGAGGAGCGCGGCATCCTCCGCGGGCTCTCCCGCATCGGCAAAAAGGATATCGATGGCGATCGCCTTCGCGCCGGCCGCACGCAGGTTCTCGACGAGACGCGCCATTAGCCGCCGGTCGAGCGGGTAGCCGCCTTCCGCTTCGATGGTCTCGTCGTCGATCGCGACCACAGCCACCGTTTCGGGCGGCGGTAGCGGACCGGCGAGGAGAACGCGCCAGTCGAGTGTCGTCGTTTCGATCCGGTCGAGCGGGCCGCCCAACCCGTGAACGTGGCGCCAACCGAGCCAGCCGGGCCACGCGAGCGCAAAGACGAGTACCAGAAGAAAGGCGGGCGAGATCAGTCGGGCGCGCATCGCCTCAAGCTCTAACCATGACGGGAAGAACTTCGGGCGAGACAGTACTGGCTTTTAGCACCACGGTCCTTACTCAGCGACCGAAGCGGGCGAGGAGTTCGTCGACCCGCTGATCGGGCCAGGTGCGAGCCTCGAGCGCTTCGCCCGACGCTACATCGACCCCTTCGCCGGCTTCGAGCGATACCGCTTCGCTGCCATCACGACGTGTGACCTCGACGACGCCCTCGACGACGAAGACGCTCGTCATTGCCTCCGCGACATCGACCGTGAACACGGTTCCGCGCACGGTGGCGATGGCGTGAGGCGTCAGGATCTGGAAGTCGCCGCCTTGCGGCACGCCGTCGATCAGCACGGCTTGTGCGTCCAGCGTCAGTACGTCATCGCTCAGATCGCCGGTAAATGCGGCAGCCGCTTCAGCCTCGAAAGCGAGACCGTTGCTACAATCATAGATCGTACGTTCGGGGTTGTCCTCTAGTGTCTCCTCGCAATCGGGGAAGACTTGCGCCATCGCCGGCATCGGCACGGAGATGATGAGCAATGCGGCGAGTATCGCCCGAGCGAGTGTCGTTGAGGTCTTCGCCAAAGTCGTCATCGATCGCGTCTCCTGATGGGCGAAGCGCCGCCGAACGCAGGGCCCGCATAAGCTTTCCAACCGACTTCCCCGGACGACCATAGGCATTGTGCTGCCGTTGCGAAAGGCTGGAACGGGCCCGCTTTTCAGGGGGCAGATCGCGTCGGCGAAAACGGATGCCGCAAGCCTTTAATCGGGTATGTTCGGAACGACGAGTTCGCAAGCGAAAGGGCGTGCCATGACGGGGACAGCGAGCGAAGACCTCGGCGCCAGGGAAAAAAGCCTCTCGAAGACGCTTCTCTTCCAGGCGCTCGAGCCCGCGGCGCGGCGGGATCTGTCGACCTATGCCTTCACGCGCACCCACGGCGCCGGCGATCCGATCTTCGCGGCCGGAGACGAGGGACGTGCAATGATGGCGATCGTCACTGGACAGGTGCGGATTTCGCTGGTGACCCCCAATGCGCGCGAGGTGGTGCTCGCCGATCTTCACACTGACGAGGTCTTCGGCGAGATCGCGCTCCTCGACGGCGGGGAACGCTCGGCCGATGCTCGCGCGCTTACCAATGTCACCCTCTTGGTGCTGGAGCGCCGCGACGTGATGAAGGTGCTGAAGGCCTATCCGGAGAGTGCGCTCAAGCTGCTCGAACTCCTCTGCGCCCGGATCCGCCGCTCCGACGAGCGGATGGCCGAACTTGCTTTTCTCGACATCTCCACCCGGCTTGCCCGCGCGCTTCTGCGCATCCTCGACGGCCCGAACCGCACCGGCCGCAAGGGTATCCAGCGCCTCTCGCTCTCACAGACCGAGATGGCCCAGATGATCGGCAGCGGCCGCGAACCGGTGAACCGCTGTCTCAAGGGCTGGGAACGCCGCGGCGTCGTCGAACTGAAGGACGGCTGGCTGGTCGTTTCAGACCGCGGCGCGCTGGAGCTTCTGGCTGCGCAGGAGTGAGTTAATCGAGATCTATTGCCGGACCTGTCCGCCCTGTGACCGGGATCACTGAGGCCAGAATGTCGGATCGATAGGTTCATTCCTGTCGGCGGGAAATGCCCGCCCAAACCGGAAAGGAACCAGTCATGATCCGCAAGACCATCCTCACCCTCGCAACCCTCGCCATGACGGCCACAATCGCCATGCCGAGCGCTCAGGCCGGATACTACGGCAAGGGCTATGGCAAAGGCTACAGCCACTCCTACAGCTACAAGAAGTGCCACTGGGAGAAGAAGAAGATCTTCGTCGGCTACAACAGGTGGGGCAAGAAGCTCTACAGATGGAAACGCATCAAGGTCTGCTACTGAGCCGACCCTCGCATGGGACAAACACATGGACCCTCGGTCACTATGGCCGGGGGCTTTTGTATGGGACGTCCGAACCTCGTCACTTCAGAAACGCGATGGGCAGGCCTGCGATCAGTTGAGATCGGCGACGAGCCTTCCGCGCTTGCGGGTCTCAGCAATGAGTTTGCCGAATGTCTTGATGCCGCGGGCTTCGAGAAGTGGAAGCATGCGCTTCATCGCCTCGGCGGTAACGCGTGCATCGCCGAGCGCCGTGTGCCGGTCTTTTTTCTCGATCCGTATTCCCAAACGCTCGCAGACCACATCCAGCATATGTCGTTCGGTCGTTCCGAAGATTATCGCCGAAACGAGGACCGTATCGACGATCGGATGGTCGAAAGCGACGCCCATCGCTTTTTCGTGACGGCGCAGGAAGCTCATGTCGAAGGGAGCATTGTGGGCTACCAGCACCGACTCCTTCGAAAATTCGAAGAAACGGCGTCCGGCCTCGGCGATCCGTGGTTGCCCCATCACCATTTTGTCCGTGATGCCGTGAATCTTCGAGGAGGCGCGCGGGATCGGGCCGCCCGGGTCGACAAGCGTGTCGAACGTCTCGCCCTCCACGAGCTTGCCGTCGACGATGCGGATCGCGCCGATCTGCACGATCTCGTCCCGATGTGGGATGAGCCCGGTCGTCTCGGTATCGAAGACGCAATACACGAGATCGCGTAGGGGACAGTCTATCAGGCTGGGCGGCGGCTCCCGATCGAGCAGCGAGAAATCGTAGACCAGCGGTCGGGCGGCATCTGGCGCAAGCCGAATATTCGCAGTCTGGAAAGCCAGAAGATAGCCGCCATCGGCGAACGAACGCATCACCGCCGAATGAGTAATGCTTTGGCCGATGTCCGAAAGGTCAAAAGCGATTTCATTGCCGTCATTCGCAAGCGCCTGCTTGGCTCTCCCCAACGCCGACTCTTCGAAATAATCCGAGATTGGCGCATTCAGGCGCGGGGTTGCGGTCTGTGCGAGAATTTCAGCGGCCTGACCGTCGTAGAGCACGATTTTATCGGTTGCACTAACGACGATTGTCGCGACGGGTATCTCCGTGAGGCAAGCGGTGAGACGCTGCCGCTCTACCTCCAGCCGGGCCGTTTCGCGTGCGACTGTTCCGGCCGTCTCGAAGGTCGCCTCGCCGAGTCTGCGGGTTACCGCGTCGGCCGCATGGGCGAGGTCTCCGAGATAGTGCGTCTCGGCAAGGTCGATCTCGTGGGATGTGTTGCAATGGGCCCGCACGCGCATCTCCGCCGCAAGCCGATCTATCGGCCGAGCGATATACTTGTCGAAGGCGAACCAGGCGGACATGACGAGGCCGAGCAGTAGAAATCCCGCGATGATGAGTGGGCCGACGACGCTATCGATCGGCACAACGCCGCGATAGACACCCGAACCGAAAGCGACACCGACAGCAGCGACACAGGCAACGGCGAGCGCCGAAAAAAGCAGAAAGACACGAAGGCGCACGGAAACCGCCTTCATCGACCGCCTCCCTTGTCGTAGCTGTGACTTAACTTTGCCATTGCCGACCTACGCCAGGGGACCGAGCCGGTGGCCTATCGCCGACTGCAGGCCCTTGATTACGACGAAAGCATTGCGGAGATGCGATCTTTCGAAATCGGATAACCGCCAGGGCTCCATGAAATTATCCGGGCTTTCGCCGCCCTTCACGCGCCGAACCTGATGTTCGAGCCGTGTCTGCGCGATCAGATCGAAAGCATCCAATAGCGCCTGCCCGTCGCGCTGGGAGACGACCTTGGCTGCGCGTGCCGCCTCCAGCCGGGCGCGGGTGTTGACCGGGGCGAGCCGTCCGCGGATGGCATAAATGCGTGCGAGGTCTGTTACGGGCACGACACCGTTGTGCTTCAAATCGAGTGTGTTTTTGTGTTCGCCGGAGCGGATGGTCGCAAAGCCGCGGAACAGGCCGAGCGGCGGTTGGTGTTTAAGCGCGTTCGCTGTCATGTGTTTAACGAAAATCGAGTTCTTTGAGGCGGCCTCCAATGTGTCGTGTTGGAGAGCATCGAAGAGTGCAGAATCGCCGCCGATCGGGCGGAGATCGAACATTACCGAGGCTAGCATCTGGGCCATCGGGTCGGGCCGAGCGATCCACTTGTCAAAATAGGCACGCCAGACGCCGACCTTTTGGCGCCACTGGGAATTCGTCGCCATCATCTCGCCCGGACAATAGAAATAACCGCAGGCGTTGAGCCCGTCGCAGACGAAGCGAGCGAAGTCCTCGAACCACCCCATCGCCTCGGGTCCGGCGTCATCGGCAATTATGAGGCAGTTGTCTTGATCGGAGAGGCCGGTCTGCTCCTGACGGCCCTGGCTGCCGCAAGCGGCCCAGCAGTATGCTGCGGGGGCATCTCCGAGCTCATGATGTGCCAGCCTTATGAGCCGCCTGGTGATCGCGTCGGCAATATCAGTGATCAGGCGCGTCGTGACCTCGTGTCTGTGGCCGGCGGCAACGAGACTGACAAGGAGGTTCGGTATCTTCCGCGCGATCTCCGCCATCTGATCGACACTTGGCGCGCTCGCTACGGCCGAGACGAAATCGGCGGAGCTATCGGCCTGCCAGCGCGTGAGATTCGTCTGAGTGACGATACCCACGAGTTCGCCGAACTCGCAGATCGGCAAATGCCCGATGCCCCGTTCGACCATGGTGTGAAGCACGTCCGAACCAAGCATGGAGGGTTCGAGCGTCACGGGATTGCGCGTCACTATGTCGGAGACCGGCGTCGCCGGTGAAAGGCCCTCTGCTACAACCTTGCCGGAGAGATCGCGCATCGTGACGATGCCGGTCAGTTTGCCGTGTTCGGTCATGCAGAGCGAAGAAATTCCGTGCTTTCGCATCCGCCGTGCGGCTTCCTGAACCGTATCGTCCGGTGCGCAGGTGATAGGCCCTCGAACCATGAGTTCTTCGATGCGCGTATTGGCTAATGTTCGTTGGGGCGGTCTCTCGCGCGGAGTGCGGGAGAAGAAGGCGCGAAAAGGCTCGTGATCGGCGATCAGCTGGGCGAACATCGGTGCCGGCAGAACGAGAAGCATCGTTTCGGTGATCGCCCTGGCCTCGGTCAGCGCCCGCCCATCTTCGAGTAGCCCGCGCTCACCGAAGGAGTTGCGCCGCCCGAGCAGCGAAACCGGGGCGCCGTGCTCGTTGACGATCTCCACCTCTCCGGACCAGACGACGAAGAGCCCTTCGAGCTCTTCGTCGAGGAAGAAGATCGACCCGCCAGCCGGAACGGTCTTTACGCCCATGCCGCTGGCGACGACCTTTCGGACTTCGGCACTGAGATCGGCGTAAGGGTGGAGCCCTTCGAGAAAATGCACGATCGCTTCAGTTGAGACTGTCATCCGAGCTCTTCGTCCGGTTCACCTACGTGTCCTCGCGCGCATTCTGCCGATGCTCACCGCCTCGGTCTCTCTTTCTGATCCTTTATTTGAAATATAGCGCCGAACACGCGCAACATCGAAGCGGACGGCGGCAGATCCGAATAGCTGGACTCGCACTTGCCAGCATACCCTGGAATTCGCACGTTCCTCTTCGACATACCGCAGCGCGCGAACGCGGCAATTTCGTCTTCCAAAAGGCGCGGCTGATATGCTCGCGGCGCCTTCTGTCGTCGACGTTTGCGTCAAAGGCCCACGCGGCAAGCCTCGAATGGCACTGCAGAAAGTCGCCCGCGCCCAGTCATCCTCTGAGAGGCTTCAATTCGACGAGCTGACGCAAAAATCGCATGCTCATCGTCGTTCCTGAAAGGAAGGCATCGGGCGATGCGCTTGTACCGCCCGATGCTGGTGTCATGTCAGGCTGCAAGATCGTATCGGTCGAGCATCATCACCTTGTTCCAGGCTGCGACGAAGTCTTTGACCAATCGATCGTGTCCGTCGTTCGCGCCGTAGACCTCTGCGATTTGGCGAAGCTGGGAATTGGCGCCGAAGATCAAATCACAGCGTGTCGCCGTGAACTTCACTTCGTTCGTCTTGAAATCGTTCAAAGTGAACGACATTCCGTCCTCGTCCGCCTTTTTCCAAGTGTACGCCGGTGAGGTCAGATTGACGAAGAAATCGTTCGTCAACGTGCCGGGCCGGTCGGTAAAGACACCATGCTTGGAGCCGTCCCAGTTCGTGTCCAGAACGCGGAGGCCGCCGACGAGCGCCGTCCATTCCGGAGCAGTCAATGACAGAAGCATCGCCCGATCGAGGAAGAGTTGCTCTGGTGGTACGTTGTAGACGATATCCTCGCGGTGATAGTTGCGGAAACCGTCCGAAACCGGCTGCAGCCACTCGAAGAACTCGACGTTCGTCAATTCCTGAGTCGTGTCCATGCGGCCTGGCGTGAACGGAACGGTGACGTCGACACCGGCATCCTTCGCTGCCTTCTCGACCGCTGCACAACCACCAAGCACGACCGCATCGGCAAGTGATATTCGCTTGTTGCCTGACTGCGCGTCGTTGAACTCGTCGGCGATCAAACGCAGTGCTTTCAGTACCTTCTCGGTTCTACCGGGATCGTTGACCTCCCAACCGCTCTGCGGTTCCAGCGCGATGCGACCGCCATTCGCACCGCCGCGCTTGTCAGAGTCACGATAGGTGGACGCCGAACTCCAAGCCACGAAGACCAGATCGGAAACCGACAGGCCGGCGTTCATCATCTTCGATTTGAGGGTCGCTATATCCGACTCGTTGACAACCTCGTGATCGAGATCTGGAATTGGATCCTGCCAGTCGAGATCCTCTTCCGGTACTTCTGGTCCGAGATAACGAACTTTCGGACCCATGTCGCGATGGACGAGCTTGAACCAGGCGCGTGAGAATGCGTCGGTGAAGGCGTCAAAGTCGTTCAAGAACTTTTCACAGACCTTCCGATATTCTGGATCCGTGATGAGCGCGATGTCGGACGTCATCATCATCAGCGGGTGCATCTCGTCCGTGTGCGCGTCCGGGGTCTTCGGTGCGTTGGGATCCTTTGGCTTCCACTGGAGAGCACCGGCCGGCGACTTGGTTTGCTCCCATTCGAACTTGAAAAGGTTCGTCAGGTAGTCGTTGTCCCACTTGGTCGGGTTCGGCGTCCAAGAACCCTCGATCCCGTTCGTCATCGTATATTGGGCAAAGCCGGTGCCCTTGGGGTTGTGCCAGCCCATACCCATTGCCTCGATCGGGGCGCCTTCCGGAGCCGGACCGATTTCCTCGGGCGGCGTCATTCCGTGCGATTTGCCGAAGGCGTGACCACCCGCAATCAGCGCGACCGTCTCTTCGTCGTTCATCGCCATTCGGCTGAAGGTCGTGCGGATATCACGGGCAGAATCCATCGGATCACCGTTTCCGTTCGGACCTTCGGGATCGACGTAAATCAACGACTGGTGCGAGGCTGCGAGCGGGTTCTCCAGATCGTAGTATTCGTCCTTCGGCTCGCCCTCCCACCTCAGTGTGCGGGTTACCATCTGGTTGGGATGGCCTTCCAGTGGACCGGGTGCAGACTCACTGGGCTTCTTGCCGTTCCAGCCTTCAGGTCCCCAATAGGTCGCGCGGTCCGGCTCCCACGCATCGACGCGCCCGCCGCCGAAGCCAAAGGTCGGAAAACCCATGATTTCGAGCGAGCAGTTGCCTGCGAG
This sequence comes from Fulvimarina pelagi HTCC2506, assembly GCF_000153705.1. Classification (GTDB taxonomy): domain Bacteria; phylum Pseudomonadota; class Alphaproteobacteria; order Rhizobiales; family Rhizobiaceae; genus Fulvimarina; species Fulvimarina pelagi. The sequence goes on along the minus strand of NZ_DS022272.1, from coordinate 2,571,253 downwards.
GATGTAGAGATCGGCCCAGGACAGCGCGGCCCCGTATTTCTGCTTGATCGGCCAGAGCAGACGACGCGACTTGTCGGTATTGCCGTTGTCCCACCACGAGTTGATCGGCGCGAAGCGCTGCATGCCTTCGGACGCCCCGCCACGGCCATCGGCCCGGCGATAGGTGCCGGCGGAATGCCACGCCATGCGGATCATCTGCGGGCCGTAATTCCCGTAATCGGACGGCCACCAGTCGACTGACGAGGTCAGAAAGGCTTTGATGTCCTTCTTCACCTCGTCGAGATCGAGTGTCTTGAAAGCTTTAGCGTAATCGAAACTCTTGCCGAGTGGGTTCGCTTCAATCGGGTCCTGATGCAGCAGTTCGACCTTCAGCCGGTTGGGCCACCAATGGTCGAGTTGTGGTTCCGACCCCTGTGCACCGCCGATACGCGTACCGCCGAAGGGGCATTCACCGCGGTTGGGGATATCTGCTTTGATATTCATGATGTTGGACCTCTCTGGCAAAGTCATTCTCGGCACCGCCGCGCCGTTGATGGCACCACCGTCTCCCGGTGCGGCTCCGACGAGAACCTAGAGACGTTCGGCACATGCCGCGTCTCCTGCGACGAATGGGCTCAGCGGCACGCGAGAAACTTTGGAAGTTCGGGTGTATCGCTCAGCCCCGCTGGCGCATGCGCTTCTGATCCGTCCCCACTGGCCAAATGACTTGGACGACAATCGGGAACAAGACGCATATTCCAAAACGCATATCGGTCGTCTGTCTCACTCATTTAATCCCGGTCGCGTCGGCAGTCTACGTCGACGGGAGCACGCACTCTCTTTCAAATACGCAGACCTTGGCTCATGGTACCCGAATGCGAGGAGCCCAGACCCCAAAATCCCGGCGCGGAAAGCGCGTATTGCTGCTTGGTGCAACAGGGACGATCGGTCGCGCAACGGTGCGCGCCCTCATCAACGAGGGGTATGAAGTCGTCTGCTTCGTGAGAAGCCAGACTGGCTTGGGCAAACCGCAGATTATGGACACTTTACGGTGCCTCGAAGGGGCGGAGTTGCGTTTCGGCGATGTGACCGATCCCACATCCTTCGAAAAAAATGGTCTGCAAGGCGAGGCGTTCGACGCACTGGTCACTTGCCTCGCATCGCGCACGGGGGCGCCAGAGGATGCCTGGGCGATCGACTACCGAGCGAATTCGAGCGCCCTGAAGGCGGCACTTGCAGCCGGTATCGAACAGGTAGTCCTCCTATCGGCGATCTGCGTCCAGAAGCCGCTCCTTGCCTTTCAGAAGGCCAAACTCGCGTTCGAGGCTGAACTTATTGCTTCCGGCCTCACCTATTCGATCGTCAGACCTACGGCCTTCTTCAAGTCCCTGTCTGGACAGGTAGATAGGGTGCGGCAAGGCAAGCCCTATATCATATTCGACGACGGCCGACTGACGGCTTGCAAGCCGATCAGCGATGGCGATTTGGCCCGCTATATTGTGCGATGCCTTTACGATGAAACCCTCTGGAACAGGGTACTCCCGATCGGTGGACCGGGACCGGCAATCAACCCACGCGAACAGGGTGAGGCGCTTTGTCGGATGCTCGGGCGCAGGCCGGTTTTCAGGCAAGTACCAACATGGTTCCTGTCCTCGATCGCCAGCGGATTGCGGCCGCTGTCAGTTGTGAGCCCACGTCTTGCAGTGAAGGCGGAACTTGCCCGGATCGGCTACTACTACGCTACCCAGTCTATGCTGGTACTGGATCCGGTCAGCAGAACATACGCTGCGGAGCTGACGCCGGAGACCGGAACCGAGACGCTTTTCGAGTTCTATCGCCAACTCGTCGAAGGCATTTCAACCGTCGAACGCGGCGACCACGCCGTGTTTTAATCGACGAAGGCGCAAGAGTTCGCCAGCTAAAGATTTGAAATGCCTGAAAAATCGATCGTTAAAACTTGCAATCTCTCAAATGCGTGATAAGCATTTGATGTTCCGAAGATCTCTCATGGCTGCGGGATCTGGCGGCACCTCGACTGATGCTACCGATTGGATTGGAGGGATTGACGATGGAAACTGCGAAACGCATCAGCGCCCGCCAAACCGCGCTTGAGGCGCCGCTAGACACCGCGGCGATCGAGGCCGTGGAGCACGTGATCCGCGAGGCGGCGAGCCTGATTGAAGCGGCACAGGCAGAAATGGTTCGCGACGATGCGAGCGTCGGCATTTTGGCTGCCAAGCTCGTCGATGCCCGTAACGCAATAGAGGGAGCGGCGTCCAAATTGCTGACCGAGGCAAGGGACGCCTTTCCAATTAAAGACATGCAAGTCTACGGTCTAGCATCGGCTGCCGCTGACGGTGACGACTACGCTTGTGGTGTCATCGCAATGGGCGAGAGCATTCACCGTCGAGGCGAATATTTGATTTAACGTTCAGTCATCCCGCAAGCCGCTTTGCCACGTGAATGTCGGCTAGGTTGGGGTCAATCTGCTGCTCCACCCCATAGATCTGACGCATTTTGGATAATCCAGACGACGCCGAACCGCCAACCGTCTGCTCAGCGGGGCAAGCTGAGAACGCGGCTGATTCTCTAGTTCGCTACTCGCTTCGTAATTCTGACCGGCACGGATTTTGCGGCCGGCACGTGGGCTCGGCGGGAATGGTGCCAAAGCGGGATCAGAGCGTTGAGCTCCGGAAAATAACCGGCGCAATCGCCAGCTGGTATGTTCCAGGCGTGCACTCGATAGTCTTCCGCCTTGCGGGCAACACCATCGTCGGCGACCGTTTCAATATCGATCCGATCGTGGTCAGTTAGTCCGAGCCGTTTCATGTCGGCAGCATTCATGAGGATGATCATGCGGGTGCCGTCGACCCCGCGCAGTCGGTCGTCGTAGCCATAGACGGAAGTATTGAACTGGTCGTTCGATCGTACAGTGATCAACTTGAAGACATCGGGTGAAGTCGTATCGATGTCCGGGTTCACGTCGAAGCCTTCTGGTATCAGAAAATGCGCCCTCCCAGTTTCGGTGCGCCATTCACGCTTGGAGGCGCCAATATCCCTATGGAAACCTCCGGGCTCACGAAAACGCTCGTTGAACTGGCTGAAATCGTCCGGATAGGCGCGTTCGATCGCGTCGCGGATTTTCGAATAATCGGCGACCCATTCGTCCCAGGGCACACTCGACTTGCCGTCAATCGTCGCTTTCGCGAGTTCGGCGGTGATCCTCGGTTCCGAAAGGAGTTCCTTTGATGCCGGCTCCGTCCTGCCGAACGAGGCATGGATACAGGCGGTCGAGTCCTCGATCGATACGGTCTGATCGACCCCGTTCTGGGTATCGCGCTCCAGGCGCCCAAGGCAGGGCAGGATATATGTGTTCTCTGCAGCGAGCAGATGATTGCGATTGAGTTTTGTCGAGATCTGCACATTGAGGCGCATCTTACGCCAAGCTTGCTCAATGGCGGCCGTTTCCGGCACGGCACGAGAGAAATTGCCACCTAGGCAGACAAAGCCCTTAACGGACCCATCGAGGATGCCCTCGCAGGATTCGACCGTATCGCGGCCTTTCTCCTTCGGGACGGTGAAGTCGTAGAACGCCTCGAACTTCTCCACCGGGATGAGCTCGAGCTTTTCCGTGATGCCGACGGTGCGCTGCCCCTGCACGTTGGAATGACCGCGGATCGGCGAGATGCCGGCGCCGGTCTTGCCCATCATGCCCCGCATCAACAGAAGGTTTACAAGCATTTGCACGTTCTCGATCCCGTGCCGATGCTGGGTGAGCCCCATGCCGTAATTGGCGATGACGCGCTCGGCCTTCGAATATACACGGCCGGTATGTTCGAGATCCGAGCGTGTAAGGCCTGAACAGCGCTCAATCTCGGTCCAGTCCGCGTCCCGGACAAAACTCTCGAAAGCTTCGAAGCCGTGACAGTGCTCTTCGATGAAGGCAGTGTCGAGAACACGCGGCTTCCCTGCCTCCGTTGCCGCATCGTCGAGCGCGAATACAGCCTTTGCGATGCCCGTCATCGCCGCGATGTCGCCACCACCCTTCAGCTGATAGTAGTCGCTGGACATCTTCGTGCCTTCGTCCGGCGAGAGCATTTCGAACGGTTGCTGAGGGCTCTTGAAGCGCATCAGCCCGCGTTCCTGCAGCGGATTGAAGGTGATGACCGGTGCGCCGCGCTTGCGCGCTTCCTGCACCCAATGGAGCAGGCGGGGGGCGTTGGTGCCGGTGTTGTGCCCGAAGAAGAACATCATGTCGCAGGCGTCGAAATCGTCGAGTGTGACCGTCCCGACTGGCGAACCGATCGATTCCGGCAATCCGACGGACGTCGACTCGTGGCACATGTTCGAGGAATCCGGCAGGTTGTTGGAACCATAGATGCGCGCGAACAGCTGCCACATATGCGAGGCTTCGAGCGATGCCCGGCCAGAGACGTAGAAGACGACGGATTTCGGATCCATGTCGTTGAGCAGAGCGCCTATTTCCCTGAAGGCCTTGTCCCAAGCGATCGGGATATACTGATCGAGGCTCGGATCGTATTTCAACGGCGTCGTCAGCCGGCCCTGCTTTTCGAGGTCGTGGTCAGTCCATTCGAGAAGTTCGGAAACCGTATGTTTTCGAAAGAAATCGCGATCGCAGCGTTTTGGTGTAATCTCCCAAAGTGTCGCTTTGGCGCCGTTCTCACAGTATTCGAAAGGCCGCGGATCAGCAGGTTTTGCCCAGGAACATGACACGCACTGATATCCGCCCGCCTTGTTCTGGCGCTCTAGCGTCGCCCAGACTGTAGAGGTCAGGAGGCCTTCCTGCGCTGACTTTTCGACGAGGGATTTAATCGAGCCCCATCCCCCAGTTGGACGGTCGTAAGGTTCGATGGTCGGCTTGTCGGTATTCTCGCTGCGGTCCATCGGTATCGTTCCTCCTCGTCGTCCGAGCGGCAGGATTGATAAATCCGGCGCCTACGGGAACTAACGCGCAAGCCGGAATCCGGTTCGGAAGGCCGGATCGTCGCAGTCCTTTGCCGACTTGCGAATTCGACCGACGTTAGCGTTCGACCACCAGCCTGCGTCCGGATCTCAGGAGCGGTCCGATCTTCATCATGTCTTTCGGCGCAACTGCGATGCAGCCTTCAGTGGGCGGATAGTCCGGTTTGGCGATATGAAAAAAGATGGCGCTGCCCCGGTGACGCGCACGCGATCTGAAGTTCCAGTCGAGAATAACAACGAAATCGTAGAGGCGATCGCCGCGTACCATTGTTTCGTTGCTTGCGGGGAAGGGGCGGCGTACCGGTCGGTTATAGGCTGCGTGTTGCGGCGCATCGCACCAGCCGTCGACAGGACGAGTAATCTTTATCGGTAGGGTCGTTCGCGGTCGATATATCTGTTTGTGACGATGGCGCGTGGACAAGAGGGGCATCGCGGCGACTGGGGTGGCGCCATCGCCCTCGCGCTTGAAGATTGTCGTGGAAGAACGCCCCAAGGCGCATTGTATTCGATACGGTCCGGCGGCAAGAATGGCGCGAAGCGGGGATAGCGGCGAACGGCGTACGATCAGCGACATACTGTTTCTACCGGAGCGAAAAAATGGTTTGTCAAGCTAAGTCGTGCGTCTATTTGATCACAATGTTTGACGATCCGGGCCGAACGCGTCCCGAGACAGCCATGATGAAAGACGCATGAACCAGCGCACCATACTTATCGTCGATGACGACGATGACCTCCGGCACACCCTCGCCGAACAACTGGCCCTGCACGAAGAATTCAGCGTAAGCCAAGAGTCTTCAGCCTCAAAAGGCATCCAGGCGGCACGGGCCGGCGTGATCGATCTGCTCGTCATCGATATCGGCCTCCCCGATATGGACGGCCGCGAGGCGGTTAAGGTGCTGCGCAAGGGCGGCTTCAAGTCGCCGATCATCATCCTTACCGGCCAAGATGCTGACGCCGATACGATACTCGGGCTTGAAGCCGGCGCGAACGATTACGTGACGAAGCCGTTCCGTTTTGCCGTGCTCCTCGCGCGCATCCGCGCACAACTCCGCCAGCACGAGCAGAGCGAGGACGCGACGTTCCAAGTTGGGCCCTATGTTTTTAAGCCGAGCCAAAAGCTGCTCGTCGACGACAAGGGTACAAAAATCCGGCTGACCGAGAAGGAAACGGCGATCATTCGCTTCCTCTACCGGGCCGATCGCGGCGTCATCACGCGCGACGTGCTTCTGGAGGAGGTCTGGGGATACAATTCCGGCGTCACCACCCATACGCTGGAAACCCACGTCTATCGCCTGCGCCAGAAGATCGAACCGGATCCGTCCAATGCAAGGCTCCTCGTCACGGAGTCGGGCGGGTACAAGCTGGTCCCCTGAGCGCTTCGAACGGAGGGGGTTTCGGTGAGCCTGCAAAGCGATATCGCAGTCCTCCGAAGCGTGACGCTGTTCGACGATCTTGACGATGACGCCCTGCGACTGCTGGCGTTTGGCGCCGATCATCGCCGGTTTCCCGCCGGCGATACGATCTTCCGCGAATCCGCGATCGCCGATGCAGGGTTTGTCGTCGCTGATGGAACGGTGACGCTTTCGACTGGCAGCCCGGACAAGCCGAAGATCGTCGGTGCCTATGGTCCGGGAACGCTGCTCGGCGAGATGGCGCTGATCACCGACACTCGGCGGCCGGCGACAGCCAGAGCAGAAACGCAATGCGATCTCTTACGGATCGGGCGCGCGCATTTTCGACGTCTGCTCGAGGAGTACCCGAACTTCGCGGCCGGGCTCGAGGCCCGGCTGCGCGATCGGTTCATTCAAATGACGAGGCAACTGGCCGCGATGCAGGATCGATTCGTCGACTGACGCGCCTTAGGCGGCAACGGCACGCAGCGCGTCGCAGATATTGTCGACCACGTCTTCCACCATCTGTGGGTCGTCGCCCTCGGCCATCACGCGGATCAGCGGTTCGGTGCCGGATGGTCGGATGACCAAACGGCCCGAATTGCCAAGGCGGTTCCGGCCAGTCTCGATCACGGTTTTGACTTCGTCCTTTTCCAGCGGCATTCCGCCGCCGAAGCGGACATTTTTCAGGAATTGCGGCACCGGTTGGAAGCGTCGGCAGACATCGGAGACCTTACCGCCGCGCTGCTTGACGACCGCGAGCACCTGAAGCGCCGATATGAGGCCGTCGCCGGTCGTGCCGTAGTCGGAGAGGACGATATGACCGGACTGCTCGCCGCCGACATTGTAGCCGTGCTCGCGCATGTGCTCGACGACGTAGCGGTCGCCGACCTTGGTGCGGGCCAGCAGCAGGTTCTGGGCTTCGAGGAAGCGCTCCAGGCCGAGATTGGACATGATGGTGGCGACGATGCCGCCGGCTGCGAGTCGGCCATCGTCGTTCCAGCTTTCGGCGATGACCGCCATCAACTGGTCGCCGTCGACGATCTCCCCGCGCTCGTCGACGACCAATACGCGGTCTGCGTCGCCGTCGAGTGCGATGCCGATATCGGCGCGGACTTCGTTGACCTTGGCGATGAGGGCATTCGGCGAGGTGGAGCCGCAATCGCGGTTGATGTTGGTGCCGTCCGGGCTCGTGCCGATCTCGACGACATCGCCGCCGAGTTCCCACAGCACCTTGGGCGCCACGTCGTAGCCGGCACCGTTGGCGCAATCGATCGCAATCCGGAGGCCGTCGAACGAGATTTCGCGGGGGAGTGTGCGCTTGGCGAACTCGATATAGCGGTCATGGACCCCGTCGATGCGTGTCGCGCGACCCATGCCCGCGCCTGTCGGCATGCGGTTGGTGAGGTCTTCTTCGAGAAGGGCCTCGATCTGCGTCTCGATCTGATCGGAGAGCTTGTAGCCGTCTGGGCCGAACAGTTTGATCCCGTTGTCCTCGAACGGATTGTGCGAGGCCGAAATCATGACGCCGATGTCGGCGCGCAGCGAGCGCGTCAGCATGGCGACCGCGGGCGTCGGCATTGGGCCGAGTAGGAAGACATCCATGCCAGCGGCGGTGAAGCCGGCGACCATCGCGTTTTCAAGCATGTAGGACGAGCGACGGGTATCCTTGCCGATGACGACCCGGTGCCGGTGTTCGCCGCGATGAAAAACGAGCCCGGCCGCCATGCCTACTCTGAGCGCGACCTCCGGCGTCATCGGAAAGCGGTTCGCCTTTCCGCGAATTCCATCCGTGCCGAAATACCGTCGCGCCATGGTCGTCTCCGAAGTCGTTGGTTCTTGCACTGGGATTCCGTATGCGGCCCAGCTTGGTCATGGTCCTGCAACAGCGAGGATATTGCGCCGATTGCTGGGCAATCAGACAGGCGTCGATGGGTTTGCGTTCGAGTGTGGGATTTCTAGCACGTTCGCGAAGGTCGCCGATGGGGTTTCGCGGGGTGTGGTGAACGGGTGAGAACAATGTGAAGGTGCGCGATCGTTGGCCACCGGGACGGCGGACCCTATCCGCCTCAGATGCGTCCGGTCTGTCCGCGATGGCGCAGATAGTGGTCCGCTATGGCACAGGCGACCATGGCCTCGCCGATCGGTACGGCGCGGATGCCGACACACGGATCGTGCCGACCCTTGGTGACGACCTCGATCTCGTTGCCATCGCGGTCAACTGAGCGCCGTGGCGTCAGGATGGATGAGGTCGGCTTGACGGCAAAGCGGGCAACGATGGGGGCGCCCGTCGAGATGCCCCCCAGAATACCGCCTGCATGGTTTGCTTCGAAAACCGGCTTTCCGTCCGGCCCGATGCGCATTTCGTCGGCGTTTTGAGTGCCCCGCAGAGCCGCTGAGGCAAAACCGTCGCCGATTTCGACGCCTTTGACCGCGTTGATCGACATGAGCCCTGCTGCGATCTCGGTGTCGAGCTTGGCGTAAAGTGGCGCGCCAAGGCCCGGAGGGACATTTTCGGCGATCACCTCGATGATGGCGCCGACGCTGTCGTGGCTCTTTCGGATTTCGTCGAGATAGCTCTCGAAAACTGAAATCGCATCGGCGTCGGGCGTGAAGAAGGGATTGTCCTGCCGTTCGACCACCGACCAGTCCCAGGCGGAACGGTCGATCGCCTTCTCGCCGATTTGGACGATAGCGCCGCGCACCTTCATGTCCGGAACGATCTTGCGGGCGATCGCGCCGGCAGCGACGCGCATCGCGGTCTCACGAGCTGAAGAGCGCCCGCCGCCGCGGTAATCGCGCAGGCCGTATTTCACGTCATAGGCATAGTCAGCGTGGCCGGGCCGGTATTGCTTGGCGATGTCGCCATAGTCCTTCGAGCGTTGGTCTACGTTGTCGATATGAAGCGCAATCGGCGTACCGGTCGTCACCATCACCGCCGGATCATCTTCGTCTGCGATGACGCCCGAGAGGACCGAGACTTCGTCCGGCTCGCGGCGCTGAGTGACGAAGCGCGATGACCCGGGGCGTCTGCGATCGAGTTCGGTTTGGATATCGCTAAGTGTGAATCGCAGCCCGGGCGGGCAGCCGTCGATCGTGCAGCCGATCGCCGGACCGTGGCTTTCGCCCCAAGTGGTGACGCGTAAGAGGTGCCCGAACGTATTGTGCGACATGGTTAACGCGATCCGAAATACAGGCGCGCCAAGCCTCTGAAGCGCGCCGGAAAGCCCGTCTATTGCAGCGCGACGCCCCGCGTCAAACAGGACTCACGAATTCGTCACGCAGCGATGCGCGGAAATGCCATAATCCGATCCCCATTTGACGGCGTGCGGTGCTCGAAGCAGCGAAGGCCGGCGAGACTGGCGAACGTGGGGACGTTCTCATTTCGCTTCGCTGACGAAAGCCCGGGCAAGAGGCGTAAACAGTCCGAGCCTTCGCGAAGTGCGGGCCTGGGCGGCATTCAGTCCAGAGTGTTCAAGAGGTGGGTTCATGTCACGACGTATCATCGCATTCTTCGCAAGCTCGTTCCTGACCGTCGCCATGACGATCCCGGCGAGCGCAGTGGAAGCGGAAGGCATCGTTCTCGAGGTGAACGAAGAATCCGAGCAGATGCAGCTCTCCGACGGCAAGACCTACGACCTACCGAAGAATTTCGATTACCGCGCAATCGCACCCGGTATGCCGGTCCACGTGATCTACGACGAGGCGAGCGGGCAAAACGTCTATCCGTTTTTCGGTTGACCGGCGAGCAAATCCGCGCCGGCCTCACAGCCAGCGCGGCCCATCTCGGTCGAAGGTCAGGATACGGTCTTGCGGCACAATCGTCATCGCCGCGTCTTGGCCTGAGATTCCGGCGTATTTCCGGAGTACCGCTCGGCTCACCCCTCCATGGGAGACGAGGATGGTCCTTGGCGTCAGTTCCGCAAGCAGCGGCTCGATGCGCGTGAGGAGTTCCGAATAAGACTCGGCATTCTCGCCGGGACAGCGGTAGTCCCACTTGTCGGCATCTCGTTCGGCAATCGCCTCAGGGTCGCTCTCGCCGATTTCTTCCAGCGTCGAACCCTCCCAGTCGCCGTATCCGACTTCGACCAATCGATCGTCCGTTTCGAACCCGTCGATCTCGAGACCGAGTTCCCTGCGGATGATCCGCATCGTCTCCTGGGCGCGCCCCAATGGCGATGCGATGTAGCGATAATCACCGACATTCGCGCCGAGCAAATTGCGGAGATAGGTGCCGTTTCGCCTAGCCTGCGCTCGGCCGAGGTCATTCAACGGAACTTCGCGCCGACCCTGCAGGCGCTCTTCAGCATTATAGTCCGTCTGCCCGTGACGGCAGAAGTAGACGTCTTCGACGATCATCGCTCTCGGGTGCCCTGATCTCGTTGCGGTGACCGGTCGGGAAGTGCCGGGATATCTCGCTGCTACTCGTCCTTGACGACGGAAATGTCTGGCGCATCCACGGCCTTCATGCCGACCGTATGGTAGCCCGAATCGACATGGTGGACCTCGCCAGTGACGCCTTTCGACATGTCAGACAGGAGATAGAGCGCGGACTGGCCGACCTCGTCAGTCGTGACTGTTCGCTTCAAAGGAGAGTTGTATTCATTCCATTTCAAGATGTATCGGAAATCGCCAATGCCTGAAGCGGCCAGCGTCTTGATCGGACCGGCGGAGATCGCGTTGACGCGGATCTTCTGATTTCCGAGATCGACCGCGAGATAGCGCACGGAGGCTTCCAGTGCGGCTTTTGCGACGCCCATCACGTTGTAATGAGGCATGACCTTCTCTGCGCCATAGTAAGTGAGCGTCAACATTGATCCTCCCTCGCTCATCAACCGCTGGGCGCGCGCAGCGACCGAGGTGAATGAATAGACCGAGATATCCATGGTCGAGAGGAAGTTGTCGCGGCTCGTATGGATATAGCGGCCGGTCAGTTCGGCTTTGTTCGAATATGCGACGGCGTGGACGAAGAAGTCGATCCTGCCCCACTTCTCGCTCAAGTGGTCGAAGATCGCGTCGACGCTTTCGTCATTGCCGACATCGCAGTGTCCGGCGACGTACGCGCCCAATTCTTCGGCCAGCGGAGCGACCCGCTTTTTCAGCGCATCATTCTGATAGGTGAGGGCGATTTCTGCGCCCTGATCAGCGAGAGCTTTGGCGATGCCGTATGCGATCGACCGATTGTTGGCGATGCCCATGATCAGGCCTCGTTTCCCCTTCATGAGACCGGACATCTGGGTCATTACGCCTCTCCTTGCCGCGAAAGCCGCGGGATTGTCTGTCGTTTGCACGTGCGGGTATGGCACAGGGCCGCAAGCCCTTCAAGAAAAGGCGAGCGACGGCGCAAACACCGATTGTTGCAACTATTTCGATGGGCTTTTCGGGCACGCGGATCGCGGCGACGCACAAACCGAGCGGAGTTGGGACACCTAATGAGTGTCAGCGACTTAGCGGCTGCGCCCACTGCAGAAGTTTGACGAAACAAACGGCCGCCATGCAACGGGTCACTCCGCCATCG
>NZ_DS022272.1:2545998-2559252 GCF_000153705.1 Fulvimarina pelagi HTCC2506 | reverse complement strand
CTTGCGGCACCGCCCTCCCATGAGCTCTTCCAGTGCCTCTGGATCAGTGGAATTCGGCGCCCCAGCCACCCCAAACATAGACGGCGAAGAAGAGGAACAGCCACACCACGTCGACGAAATGCCAGTACCAGGCGGCCGCTTCGAAACCGAAATGCTTCTGTGGCGTAAACTGGCCGATCGAGGCGCGAATCAGGCAGACGATCAGGAAGATCGTACCGATCAGGACGTGGAAGCCGTGGAAGCCGGTCGCCATAAAGAACGTCGCGCCGTAAATCGACCCGGAGAAGGCGAATGGCGCATGAACGTATTCGTAGTACTGAACGTAGGAGAAGACCACACCGAGTGCGACGGTAAGCGCGAGCCCAGTAATGAGGCCCCTGCGGTCGCCGTGCAGAAGCGCATGGTGGGCCCATGTCACGGTCGTGCCTGACAGGAGCAGCGTGATCGTGTTAAAAAGAGGCAAGTGAAGCGGGTCGATCACCTCGATCCCCGCCGGCGGCCACTGCCCGCCTAGCACTTGAGTTCGCGACTCCTGGATGGCTTCGTTAGCGAAGAGGCTGGCGTCGAAGAAAGCCCAGAACCAGGCCACGAAGAACATCACCTCGGAGGCGATGAACATGATGATGCCGTAGCGCAAATGGAGCGATACGACCCGAGTGTGCTTGCCTTCTAGGCTCTCTTTGACCGTGTCCGACCACCACGCATACATGGTGTAAAGAACGATCGCGAGACCAAGAACGAAGACCCATGGATTGGCGAGCGGCAGGCCGAGGAAGTTGAAATCCTGACCGCTGCTCCAGCGAAAAAGACCGACGGCGCCGAACAGCATGATGAAGGCGCCGACCGAACCGATGAGCGGCCAAGGGCTCGGATCCACCATGTGATAGTCGTGTTTGGCCTGTGCGTCAGCCATGCCGCCTCTCCTCACTCAATGTGCCGTCGCTACTACGAGGCGACCCGGCGTCTTCCACTGTTCTTACTTTGCGGTTCGAACCCTTCCGCCCGAACTCGCGATTTGCCATCTTCATAAAGCGCCTTCAGCCAGATCGGAAGACTCCGATTGCGCGGCGTTCACCACTTCGTCCGGATCATCGACCGGGAAAAAGGTATATGACAGAGTGATCGCATAGCCGCCCTGCAGTTCTTCGGCGTCGAGAACCTCCGGATCGACGAAGAAGGTAATTGGCATCTCGACGCTTTCGCCGGGCTGCAACGTCTGTTCGTTAAAGCAGAAGCAGGCAATCTTATTGAAATAGATGCCCGCAGCGTCTGGAGTGACGTTGTAGAGGGCCTGGCCTGTAATCGGGCGATCGGAATTGTTGACGACTTGATAGCTCGTTTCCGACGTCTCGCCAAGGCGAACAGTGATGGAACGATCGTTGGGGCGGAACGTCCAGGGCAGGCCCTTAGCGGTGTTGCCGTCGAAGCGGACCTCGATCGTCTTGTCGCTGACTTGAAGTTCGTTCGCCTCGGCCCGCTGCGTCGTACCGCCATATCCGGTGACTTGGCAAAACAGTTCATAGAGTGGGACGGAGGCATAGGCCGCACCGACCATGCCGAAGATGAAGGCCGTACAGGAAGCGGCGATGATGAGCCCGCGCCGTCGCGCCTTCTCGTCCTGTTTCCGTGTCGAGGTTTCGTTGTCCATCATGCACCTATTTTGACGATGGAGACGACATAGAAGATTACGACCAGAGCGACGAGCGTGACGGCAATCGCGATCGAGCGTTTGCGCCGTGCCCGCGTCTCCTCCGGTGTCAGCCTGACGGTCTCGTTCTCGTCCTCTCGGCTCAAACCATCACTCCGAGAATGCCCATAGAGGCAGTTTCCGCAAGCAGCGTCACGAAAAGTCCGAACAGGTAGAGAATCGAGAAGCCGAAGAGTTTCTTGGCAGGGATCATCAACTGGTCACCGTCGTCCATCTGCAGCACCGCGTAGGCCTTTTTCAGGAAGAATCCGCCCATGACGAGCGAGACGGCACCGTAAACCGGTCCGGCGAAGCCCATCAGGAACGGCGCGACGCCGACGGGGGCTAGGAGTAGCGAGTAGGCGAAGATCTGGCGGCGCGTCGTCTTCTCGCCGGCGACGTTCGGCAGCATCGGCACGCCGACATTGCCGTACTCGCGCATCTTGAAGAGCGCGAGCGCCCAGAAATGCGGCGGCGTCCAGAGGAAGATGATGAGGAAGAGAACGAAGCCCTCGATCGAGACGTCGCCCGTGACGGCGGCCCAGCCGATCATCGGCGGGAAGGCTCCGGCTGCACCGCCGATGACGATATTCTGTGGAGTCGAGCGCTTCAGGCCCATCGAATAGACGACGACATAGAAAAAGATGGTGAAGGCGAGGAAGCCTGCAGCGAACCAGTTCGCGGCGAGGCCCAGCGTCATCACGGAAAGGATCGAAAGAATAATGCCAAAGCCGAATGCCGCATCAGGCGCGACCCGGCCTGACGGAATCGGCCTCAGGCGCGTACGCGACATGTTGCCGTCGATATCCGCATCGTACCACATGTTGAGAGCGCCGGACGCGCCCGCTCCGACGGCAATCGCCAGGATCGAAATGATCGCCAAGAACGGATTGATCGAGCCCGGCGCGCTCGCCATCCCGCACACCGCCGTCAGAACGACGAGTTGCATCACGCGTGGTTTGAGGAGCGCGAAATAATCGCGCGGCTCTGCGAGCGAAATTCGGGGTGCGAGCGGCAGGCTGTTGGTCTCGATCATCGACAAGGGCGGTTTCCTGTCACCTGAAACTTGTAACACTTCGGTTCGTGACTGCGTCGACGGAAATTCCGGCGTAATCGCCGCGAAGACCGCCTACCCGGTGAACCATGCAACACGCATGCGCGTGGTGCATGGTCTGCGATCCGGCAAAGCCCGACCGATTCCGGCCGGGCTTCGTTTTGCGCCGCGATTGAGGACAGTGCCTCAGCTCACCCTCGGCAACTCTTCCCACTGGTGGAAGGGCGGCGGCGAGGACAGCTTCCACTCGAGCGTCGTTGCGCCAGAGCCCCACGGATTCTCGCCGGCGACGCGCTTGCGGTAGAACGCTTCCCAGACCCCGTAGAGGAAGACGAGAACCGCGATACCCGAGAGGTACGAGCCCATCGAGGAAACGTAGTTCCAGCCTGCGAAGGCATCCGGATAGTCGGCATAGCGGCGCGGCATGCCGGCAGCTCCGAGGAAATGCTGCGGGAAGAAGACGATGTTCACGCCGATGAACGTCATCCAGAAGTGGATCTTCCCGATCATCTCGTTGTAGTTGTAGCCGGTCATCTTCGGGAACCAGTAGTACCAGCCCGCGAAGAGCGCGAAGACGGCGCCCAGCGACAACACGTAGTGGAAGTGCGCCACCACGTAATAGGTGTCGTGCAGCACGCGGTCGATACCGGCATTGGCGAGCTTCACACCCGTCACACCGCCGACGGTGAAAAGGAAGATGAAGCCGATCGAGAACAGCATCGGCGTGCGGAACGAGATTGAGCCGTGCCACATGGTGGCGATCCAGGAGAAGATCTTGATGCCGGTCGGCACCGCGATCACCATGGTCGCGAACACGAAGTAGCGCTGCGTGTTGAGCGAGATACCGCTCGTATACATGTGGTGCGCCCAGACGACGAAGCCGACGACACCGATGGCGACCATGGCATAGGCCATGCCGAGATAGCCGAAGACCGGCTTCTTGGAAAAGGTCGATACGATGTGGCTGACGATGCCGAAGGCCGGCAGGATCAGGATGTAGACTTCCGGGTGACCGAAGAACCAGAACAAGTGCTGGTAGAGGATCGGGTCGCCGCCGCCTTCGGGCGCGAAGAAGGTCGTGCCGAAATTGCGGTCCGTCAGGAGCATGGTGATGGCGCCAGCGAGGACCGGAAGCGACAAGAGCAGAAGGAACGCGGTCACGAGCTGCGACCAGACGAAGAGCGGCATCTTGTGGAGCGTCATGCCCGGAGCGCGCATGTTGAGAATCGTCGTGATCAGGTTGATCGCGCCGAGCAGCGAGGACGCGCCTGCGAGGTGAAGCGAGAAGATCGCAAGATCGACGGCAGGCCCCGGATGGCCCGAAGTCGAAAGAGGCGGATAGAGCGTCCAGCCCGTACCAGCACCGTTCGAACCCGGCGCGCCCTCGACGAAGAGCGAGGCAATCAGCAGCAGGAAGGACGGCGGCAGCATCCAGAATGCGATGTTGTTCACACGCGGGAAGGCCGTATCCGGCGCACCGATCATGATCGGCACGAAATAGTTGCCGAAGCCGCCGATCAGCGCCGGCATGACCATGAAGAAGATCATGATCAGACCGTGGCCGGTCGTGAACACGTTGAAGATCTGCGGATCGGAGAAGATCTGCATCCCCGGCTCCTGAAGCTCGGCGCGGATGCCGATCGACAGGGCACCACCGATCACGCCGGCGATGATGGCGAAGATCAGGTAGAGGACACCGATGTCCTTGTTGTTCGTCGAGTAGAACCAGCGAACCCAGAATGACGGGGTGTGATCGTCATGGGCGCCGTGTGCGGCTTCGTAAGCCATCGTGTTGAGGTCTCCCTAAACCTGACGAATTCGGTTAGCGCGACGCAACGGCGCGCTCGGCCTTGGCGGCCTCGATGGAAGCATTCAGCTGCTCGTTGGCGCCGGCGACGTCCTCGCGGGCCGCCTCGTACCAAGCGTCGTACTGCTCCTGGGATACGGCGCGCACGGCGATCGGCATGTTCCAGTGCGCAGCGCCGCAAAGCTCCGAGCACTGGCCGTAGAAGATGCCCTCGCGGCTTGCACTGAACCAGTATTCGTTGGCACGGCCCGGTACCGCATCCACCTTAACGCCGAGCGAAGGCACGGCAAAAGAGTGGAGGACGTCAGCCGAGGTCGAGATGATGCGCACGACCGTATCGACCGGCACGACCATCTCGTTGTCGACCGCCAGGAGCCGCGGATAGGTTTCGATATCGCCTTTCGTATCGGCAATCGACGCCTCATCGACTGGATATGACTCGAAGGATACCGGCTCGGGCGCGGTGCCCTCGGCTTCGCTCTCGCTCGTCTCGGTCGGCTGATACTCGTAACCCCAGTACCACTGGTAGCCTGTTGCCTTAACGGTGAGCTGTGGCTCGCTCGGCGGGTTGTATTGCGCGGTGAGAAGCTGGAACGACGGAATCGCAAGCAAGAGGAGAATGATCACCGGAGCCAGCGTCCAGATCACTTCGATCGTCGTGTTATGAGCGGTGCGGGACGGGTTCGGGTTCGCGCTCGCGCGGTATTTCACGATGCACCAACCCAAAAGCCCGGCGACGAAGATCGTGATTGGGACAATGAACCAGAGCGTGTAGTCGCTGAACCAATGGATCTGCTCTTCGATCGGCGAGAAAGCTTCCTGCAGCCCCAATTGCCAAGGATGCGGTTTTCCGACCACCGGTTCACCGCCATCCTGGGCAAGAGCTGCCCCCATTCCGGTCAGCCATAGTCCGGCCGTCAAGCTCCAAGCTCTCACGCTTTTCCTCCTTAGCCGGCAGCAGCGGCCGGGCAGTCCTTCGAATCGTCAGCTGGGATCTATGTCCTCGCGCTCTTCGACCCGGTACGATCGCGTCAGGTACGCGCGTCTTGTCCAGCGACCTGGGTTGAGCGCTTCAACCACGAAATCCGGGAACTCGCAACACTTTTTGGACTAGTTCCATTGCGACATAGCCTCCCAGGAATTCCCGCTGCGGCATGGTCCAGAAACGGCTTGCTGGGCTTGATATCGCGCATATTCGGAGAACCGATCACGCGAGCGAGCCGCTGGTTTCCCGGCGATTCCGCGATGGAGTCGTCGGCCGCCTGCTCTCTCATCGCAGACAAACGCCTGACCCCGGCGCCTCTTCTTTGAAGCGATCGTCTCATACCAAATACGAAGATGTCAGGATCGGGCCATCTTCCTGCCGCATCATCCACCCAGCGCTGCCTCTAAAGGGATATGTACTGTCCCGTCACCGTCTGCCGAGGATCCGATGCTCCGCCCGTCCGCAATCTTCGATCGTCTGTCGCTTATTCCGTCAGCGATCCTCCTCAACGCCATGTTAGCGGTTGGGCTTGGCCCAGCTGCTGCTCAGTTTGCGTCCGAACCGATTGGCCGACTCCAGGAACAGTACGACGCATGGGGCATCGTCTGCTCGACGCCGGCTGGCGCTCCGCGCGAACAGTGTTTGATGCGCCAGGTCGTACTGCCGCCCGACCGCCAGGAGATCGGTTTCGCGGTGTCCATCCTCCATCTTGCCGATGGTACCGGCACCATCCTGAGGGCCCGTGCACCGCTTGGCATCATCCTGCCGAACGGGCTTCGCCTTCATATAGACGACGAGTTCATTGGGATCACACCTTTCCTGCGTTGCTTCGACACCGGCTGCGTCGCCGATGTCGCGATGGACGAGGAGCTTATCGACAAACTGTCCAAGGGCACCGAGGCGACGTTCTCGTTCTTCCAGACGCCGGAACAGGGAATCGGCATTCCAGTCTCGCTTGATGGCTTCACCGCTGCTTTTGCCGCATTGAAGAAGCCGGAGCCGAGCGAACCGGAAACGCCGGACGAGCCGGCCGAATAGGTCGCAGCGCTCGAGCGGGGCGTCTTGAATTGAGCGGCGTCGGGAAGCACCTATCTTCGCAGCCGTCACAGATGATCCCGCCGAACGGAGCCGCAACTCAGATGACCACGTCCCTTATCGACCGATTCGACGTGTCCCAAGCCGAGCTGGAGAAAGTCCTCGAGGAAACGCTGCGCGGTGCAGATGATGGCGAGCTCTATCTGGAATATCGAGAGAGCGAATCGCTTGCCTTCGACAACGGTCGCCTGAAGTCCGGCAATTTCGGCATCGATCAGGGATTCGGCCTCAGGGCCGTCGCCGGCGAAGCAGTGGGTTTTGCGCACGCCGACGAATTCTCGCTCAAGGCTCTGAAGCGAGCGTCCGACGCCGTTTCCACCGTGAAAACCGGCTATGCCGGCACCTATGCCGATCCACCGCTCGGAACGAATACGAAGCTTTACGGCGAGGAGAACCCGATCGGCACGCCGACTTTCGAGGAAAGGGTCAAACTCCTCCAATCGGTCGACAAGTATCTTCGCGACCAGGGCGACGATGTGCGTCAAGTCTCGGCGACGGTCGGTGCTCAATATCAGGTGGTCGAGATCCTGCGCGCCGATGGCCGGCTCGTGCGCGATGTCCGCCCCCTCGTGCGCTTTAACGTCTCCGTCGTCTGCGGCGACGACGAGAGGCAGGAGACCGGTTCCTTTGGCGCGGGCGGCCGTACCGGCTTCGATGAATTCATGGTGGAGGACACCTGGCGCGCGATTGCCGACAAGGCTCTGGCCCAGGCTCGCGTCAACATGCGGGCGGTGCCCGCCCCCGCGGGCGCCTTCGACATCGTTCTCGGCGCCGGCTGGCCTGGCGTGATGCTACATGAGGCGGTGGGCCACGGCCTCGAAGGAGATTTCAACCGTAAGAAGACCTCCGCCTTTTCCGGCCTGATGGGCCAGCAGGTCGCGGCCAAGGGCGTCACCGTCGTCGACGACGGTACGATCGCCGAGCGTCGCGGCTCGCTGACCATCGACGACGAGGGTACACCGACGAACCGCACCATGTTGATCGAGGACGGTAAGCTCGTCGGCTACATGCAGGACCGGCAGAACGCCCGGCTGATGGGCGCCAAAGCCACCGGCAATGGTCGCCGCCAGTCCTACGCCCACGCGCCGATGCCGCGCATGACCAACACGATGATGCTCGGCGGCGCCTATACGCCAGACGAAATTATCGCCTCGGTCGATGACGGCATTTACACCGTCTCCTTCGGCGGCGGTCAGGTCGACATCACCTCTGGCAAGTTCGTCTTCGGCTGCACCGAGGCCTATCGCATCCGGAAAGGCAAGATCGAGGAGCCCCTGAAGGGCGCGATGCTGATCGGTAACGGCCCGGACGCCATGCATCGCGTCGCCATGGTCGGCAATGATGTGGCGCTCGACACCGGCATCGGCATGTGCGGCAAGAACGGTCAGGGCGTCCCCGTGGGCGTCGGCCAGCCGCATCTCCGTATGAACCAGATCACGGTCGGCGGGACGGAGGCCTGATCGCGTGGCCTTCGACGGCCCGAAATCCATCTTTGTCCTGACCGGTGCCGGCGTTTCGGCCGAATCCGGCGTCGCGACCTATCGAGACCAAGGCGGACTCTGGTCGAAGGTGCGGCTCGAAGACGTCGCGACGCCTGAAGCTTTTGCGCGCGATCCCGAACGCGTACAGGCGTTCTACAATGCCCGGCGTGCCGGTCTGAACGGTATTTCGCCGAATCCTGCGCACGAAGCCCTTGCCCGCCTCGAACGGGAGTTCGGCGGCACCCTGACCCTCGTCACTCAAAACATCGACGACCTGCACGAGCGCGGCGGCTCCGAGAACGTGATCCACATGCACGGTCGCCTCCGCCGCTCGCTCTGCGCCATCTGCGGCGACACCCGCGAACATCACAGCGACCTCCACGTCACCGAGGTCTGTGAGGCCTGCGGCGAGACCGGAACCCTGCGGCCCGACGTCGTCTGGTTCGGCGAGATGCCGCATCATATGGAACTGATCTTCGAGCGCCTCGAACAGGCCGATCTTTTCGTCTCGATCGGCACCAGCGGCGCGGTCTATCCCGCCGCCGGCTTCGTGTCCGAGGCAGGGCGTCTCGGCATCCGCACGCTGGAGCTGAACCTCGAGCCCTCTGATGGCAGCTTCCAGTTCGACGAGGCACGGCATGGACCGGCAAGCAAGTTGGTGCCGGCCTTTGTCGAAGAGGTTCTTTCCGGCGCGAAATCCTAGAGCCGCCCGGCTTGGATATGCCGATTGAGCGAATCACGGTCATCGAGATCGTCGAGGGTTCCGACGAAACTCACCGAATCCGCGGGTAGGTTGTCGAGAACCCGGCGCAACGTGTCGTCGGTCGACCATTCCACATTGTCGAATATTGTCTTCGGCGCTCGGTCGGCGACGCCGACAAGATAGAAGCCACCATCCACCGCCGGGCCGAATACAAAGGGTCGCTCGCGCAGGGCTTCAAACGCCGCTGCGATTTCGGCGACCGAAAGGTTGGGAACATCGCTGCCGACGACGGCGACCGGCGCATTGATCCGGGCTTTCAACAGCGGTCGCAGCATTCGCGCGCCAAGATCACCGCCGCCTTGCTTGATACGCGTCACGCCATGGGGCCAGTATCGGTCTTCCAGAGCGGTTTCGTCGGGCGTGGCGGCGACGACCGTATCCCAACGCGGATCGGTGACCTCTTCAACCGTGCGCTTCAAAAGCATCTTGTAGAGCGCGAGCGCCGCTTCGTCGCCGATCGTCTGTGCAAGGCGCGTTTTCACAAAGCCGAGGATCGGTGCCTTGGCGAAAACGACGACGGTGGGACGGTCAAAAGACGGCATGCTTCCTCGGTGCCGAAGTCAGCCACAGGCGCTATCGCTTATCACGAAGAGTGCTGAAGAACGTTCGTAGATGATGGGCGATGACCTTCGCCTGCTCGGATGGATTCTCACGCAGCTTCATGCCAATCGAATAATCGTTCATCGGCGGCAACCCATCCGCTTCGCCGAGTATTCGGACATCGTCGCCTGCAAAAATGCGCGAGACAGGCGCTATGGCGATACCGGCACGCACGGCTGCACGCTGGCCTGGTGTGTGGGCGCAGGTATAGGCGACACGCCAAGGCCGTTCGACCCTTTCCAGGGCCGCCAGCGCCGAACGGCGCCACACGCAGCTCTCGTCCCACATGGCGAGCGGCAGCGGATCGTGCAGATGTGCCGTTCCTCCCGGCGCGCCCACCCAGACGAGCGCGTCGGTAAAGAGACATTCGGCACCGACTGCATTCCCACCGTCCTCGTCGAACGAGAAAACCGCGACATCCAGCTTGCCACGGTCGAACAGTGCCAGCGTCTCACGTGTGTTCTGCATGGTTACGTCGACGACGACCGAGGGATAGGATTCAGAAAACCGACGCAGCATGGAGGGAAGTACGGTCTCGCCGTAGTCGTCGGGAAGGCCAAGATGAAGCTGCCCTTCAAGTTCGGGTCGGCCAAGCGCGCCAATCGCCCTTCGGTTAAGATCCATGAACTGGCGGGCAAAGCCGAGCAGGGTTTCGCCTTCGGCTGTCAGACGCACCGACCGGGCGTCGCGTCTCAAGAGTTCGGTTCCGGTGGTGTCTTCGAGGCGCTTCACCTGCATGGAAATTGCAGACGGCGAGCGCCCGACTTTGTTTGCCGCAGCGGCGAAACTTCCTTCGTCGATGATCGCGACGAAGGTCCTCAGGAGATCGATATCCAGCAGTGGCATCACCGCGGATGATTGCGGATGAAGATGCAGATTCATTGAAGATATCTTCGATAGAATTCGTTTGATTGAAGATTAGGCCGCACTTAGCTTCGGGTCAACTGCAAGCACCATCAGAACCACCCGACAAAGGGTGTGGAAGGAGGCTGACGTGACCCGACCGATCGATGTTCTCAATCTTTATCGGCGTTCGCGCCGTCTTGCGCGGCAGCGCCGCGTATTACGGCGTATGATGGACGAAATGCCGGACTGGCAGCGCAAAGATATCGGCCTGCCGGCGACGATCGCTGAGGAGACGGCGCGCCCAACTCTGGCGCGGGCTCGCAGTTTTCACCTGCGATAGGACCGCGTCTGTTGTCTCAGCGCGCTTTGAGCCTGCCGTAGATTTCTGCCAGGGTTCTTGGAGAGACGCCGAGCCAATAAGCCAGCCGCAAAGCCCACATGGTGACGATCGTCCTCAGCGGACCGTTCGCTTCCCACCGGCGACCTGACGTGACCGCTTTCGAATGGAGGCAGGCAGGCCGCGAGATCCGCCGCAGCCGCTTGGAAAGGTCGATGTCCTCCATCAGCGGGATGTCGGAAAAGCCACCAACGCGGACGAAAGCGGCCTTTGTCACGAAGATTGCTTGATCGCCCGTCGCGACGCCGGTCAGGCGAGAGCGTGCGTTCATCAGGGGTCCGACCAGACGCAGGATCGCCGGCCGTCCCTCGATCCGCACATCGAACCGACCCCAGTCAGCCCCGCTGGCGATAGCATCGAGGATGGCCCCTTCAGCCATATGCGGCAGTTGCGTATCGGCGTGCAGAAAGAGGATGACGTCGCCGAATACGGCATCTGCACCCGTATTCATTTGACGCGCGCGCCCGGGCGGCGATGAAATGACGAGGTCCGGGAGGCCGCGCGCCTTTGCCACTGTATCGTCGGTGCTACCGCCGTCGACGAGCACGATCTCTGCCCCCGGGCAGGCTCGCCGCGCCCCCTGCAAGACGGACACGATCGTCTCGGCCTCGTCCAGGACCGGCATCACGATAGAGAGCCCGGAGTTCATGCGCTGAAACTCGAGCCGGATGCCTTCACGGCGAAAGCCGCGTGATCACCCAAGGCGCGTCCTTGTCCGCTCGCTCGTAAAGCGCCCGGTCATGCAGCCGGTATTCGCCGTTCTGCCAGAATTCGATCGCCACCGGAACAAGCCGGAAGCCGGACCAGTGCGGCGGTCGCGGGATGTCGCCAGTACCGTATTGTTCTTCGAGTTCCTTCACGCGTGTCTCCAGCACCTCTCGGCTTTCGAGCGGCCGAGATTGCTGAGACGCCCAGGCGCCGATGCGGCTGCCGCGTGGGCGCGAGGCGTAATAGGCGTCCGCCTCCTCGTCGGAGACGACCTCGATCGTCCCCCGTACCCGAACCTGCCGCTGCTGAGTTTTCCAGTGAAATGCAATCGCCGCGCGCATGGCACCCAACAACTGCTGGCCCTTCGCACTTTCGAAATTGGTGTAGAAGACGAAGCCACGCTCGTCGAAGCCCTTCAGAAGTACGATCCTCACATCCGGCTGTCCGTCCGGGAAGACGGTGGCAAGGGAAAGCGCATTCGGATCGTTGATCTCACTTTTCTCGGCCGCCTCGAACCATCTGGCGAAAAGCGCGAATGGGTCGTCGTCAACAGGTTCGCTGCCCAGCCTGACATCGCCGAGTCGCTCCACAGTTTTCTCACCCATCGCAAACGCTCTCCATTTTCATGCTGCACGCGACAGCAGATAGACCCTCCGGTGTGGTTCGCCAAAGCGGTTCATCGCCGCGACAGGGCCGCCGACAGGCAGGGGCTGACCAGCCCTTTCAACGGCCTCGTTTTCAACCCATATGTCTGCGATGTGAACTTCTGGGCCCGGATCGACATTCATAGGCCAAACGACATTCTTCTGAAAAAGGACGACAAGCGCGATGCGCGATCCCTACTCCGTACTCGGTGTTTCGAAATCGGCGAGTGAGAAGGAGATCAAATCCGCTTTCCGCAAGCTCGCCAAAAAATACCACCCTGACGCCAACTCCAACGACAAGACTGCTGCGACCCGCTTCAACGAAGCCAACCAGGCCTACGAGATCCTGGGTGACAAGGAAAAGCGCAGTCAGTTCGATCGCGGCGAGATCGACGCCGAGGGCAAGCAGAAGTTCCAGGGATTCGGTGGCGGTGGGTTCGGAGGCGGTAGCAGCCCCTTCGGCTCCCGAACACGCAGCGGTGCGAGCACCGGTGGCTTCGACTTTTCTTCGTCACGCGGCGCGGGCTCACAATTCGACGCCGAATCCATTTTCTCCGACTTCTTCTCGTCGGCTTTCGGAGGCTCGGGTGGCGGTCGTCGGCCTGGAGCCGGCGCCGGCGCAGGGCCGGCAGGAGGTGGCTTCTCGGCAGCCCGCGAAGCATCGCGCAAGGGCGCGGATATTGAGGCTACACTCTCTGTTACGCTCGAGGACGTCGTCGCCGACAGGAAGATCGAGGTGGAATTTTCGAGCGGCAAGCGCTTGGCGATCAAGCTTCCCGACGGCGTCGAGGACGGCCAGACCATCCGACTTCGTGGTCAGGGCCAGCCGGCGCCCGGACCACACGGCCAGGCGGGCGACGCACTCGTGCGCATTAAGATTCTGCCGCACGATCGCTTCCGTATCGATGGTCGGGATCTACGCGCGGACGTTCCTTTACCGCTTCGAACGGCTGTCGCAGGCGGCAAGGTCGCGGTGGAGACGCTGGAAGGCCGCGTCAATCTCACCATTCCGGCCGGAACCGACTCAGGCCGCACCTTCCGCTTGAAGGGGAAGGGCCTGACGACCAAGATCGGCACGCGCAACGATCTGCTGGTGACGACGCGGATCGCCCTGCCCGGCAAGGACGACCCGCTTCGCGCGATTCTTGAACGCGAGTTGTCGAAGAGCCGATGGCGGAGTGACCCGT
>NZ_DS022272.1:2314267-2545923 GCF_000153705.1 Fulvimarina pelagi HTCC2506 | reverse complement strand
ACCCGCCCTCCTTCGTTTGCACGTCCTGAAAGGGATCTGACGCCATGAGCCAATCCCCGGCGAACGAACCCGATCCGATCTTAGCCGGGTTGAAGGGCCGCTGTCCGCATTGCGGCAAGGGCCGTCTCTTCTCCGGATTTCTGAAGCCGGCGAAAGCCTGCGACGAGTGCGGGCTCGACTATGATTTCGCAGATTCCGGTGACGGACCGGCCGTATTTGTAATCCTGATCATTGGCTTAATCGTCTGCGGACTCGCGCTCTTGCTGGAGGTCACCTACGATCCGCCGCTGATCCTCCATCTCGTTCTTTGGGTCCCGATGACAGTGATCCTCGCGCTACCGCTACTAAGGATGCTGAAGGGTGTGATGATCACGCTGACCTATTCAAACGATGCGCGTGAGGGACGTCCAAAAGGCCATGGCCGAACCCGATCGGGACCGGACGAGATCGAATGAGTTCCTCTGGCACCAGCGATGAAGGACTGGCCACCGCCCCCGAGCCGATGGGGCAGGTCAAGTTCTCGGTTGCGCTGACCCTTTGTGTTCTCGGGATCGTTATCCTCGCCGGGCTCGGCACATGGCAGATGGAGCGGCTCTTCTGGAAAGAAGCGCTGATCGAACGAATCGATCGGCGGATCGCCTCTGATCCGATACCACTCGATGCAGCTATTTCTGAATTTCAGGAGACGGGCGACGTCGACTACCTCCCAGTGAGATTGAGCGGAGAATTCCTGGAAGGCGGCGAGCGCTATTTCTTCACCACCTTCGAGGGCGCCACCGGCTGGAACGTCTATACGCCGCTGCTGACGCCGGACGACAAGCTGGTCATCGTCAATCGCGGGTTCGTGCCCTACGAGCAGCGCGAGCCGGAGACGCGCGTAGAGAGCCAGCCCCAGGGCGAGGTCTCGCTCGAAGGCATCGCGCGTAATGCACCCGAAGAAAAGCCCGGCTATTTCGTTCCGGAGAACGATCCCGACGCGGACACATTCTTCTGGCGGGACCTCGGGGCGATGTCGGCGGGACTCTCGATCGATGCTGGCGTCGATCTAGTGCCTTTCTTCGTCGATGCGAAACGCGACCCGGATGCCGACGCGCTGCCGGTCGGCGGACAGACCATCGTCTCGCTCCCAAACAATCACCTGCAATACGCTTTCACCTGGTACGGTATCGGCCTGGTGCTCGTCGTCATGACGGTGCTCCTCGTCGTGCGGCGGGTGCGGGCCCGGCGCGGCCAAGCTTCGCGGACAGCTTGACAGGGAGGGGCGTGATGCCTTCATTCGAGCCATGACCGTACTCGACATGCCATCGCCGAACGTCGCTGCGACAAAGCCCGCGCTCAGGCTTAAACTGTGCGAACCGCGCGGCTTTTGCGCCGGCGTCGACCGGGCGATCCAGATCGTGGTTCTGGCGCTCAAGAAGTATGGCGCGCCGGTCTATGTGCGGCATGAGATCGTGCACAATAAATACGTCGTCGACGGGCTGCGCGACATGGGTGCCGTCTTCGTGAAGGAGCTTCACGAAGTGCCGGACGATGGACAACCCGTGGTTTTTTCCGCCCACGGCGTTCCGAAATCTGTACCGGCCCGGGCCGAGGCACGAGACATGTTCTATCTCGACGCGACCTGCCCACTGGTCTCCAAGGTCCATAAGCAGGGCCTACGCCACGTAAAGCTCGGCCGGCACGTCCTCCTCATCGGCCATGCCGGCCATCCGGAGGTGGTCGGCACGCTCGGCCAGCTTCCCGAGGGCACGGTAACGCTGATCGAGACCGAGGAAGACGTCTCCGCCTTCGAGCCAGCCGACCCGTCCGCCCTTGGCTTCATCACCCAGACGACACTTTCCGTCGATGACACGGCGGGCGTCGTGAAGGCGCTTCAGGCGAAGTTCCCGGAAATGCAGGCGCCGTCGTCGGAATCGATCTGCTATGCGACGACTAACAGGCAGGATGCGGTGAAAGTCGCCGCGCCCGAGACCGACCTCTTCGTCGTCGTTGGCGCACCGAACTCGTCCAACTCCAAGCGCCTCGTCGAAGTCGCCAAGAGGTTTGGTGCGAGGGACGCGATGCTTGTCGAAAACGAGCGCGAGATCCCGTGGGAAAGTCTCAAAACAGGCGCCACTATCGCGCTTTCAGCCGGAGCTTCCGCGCCAGACATTCTCATCGACGCGATCATCGCGAAAGCCCGTGAAAACTTCGACGTCGATCTCGAGATCGTTCAGACGGCCGAGGAGAATGAGCTCTTCCCCGTAATGCGCTCGCTCCGCGACGTGCCGCTGACAGAAGCCGACATGGCCTTCGTCAACGGCTCCGCCTGAGGGATCAGCACGCATGGCCGTGTATACGGATGTCGGTGAGGCCGAACTGATCGCCTTCCTTGCCGACTACGACCTAGGCCAGGTGCTTAGCTACAAAGGAATCGCGGAAGGCGTCGAGAATTCGAACTTTCTCCTGCGCACCACCGGCGGCACCTTCATCCTCACCCTTTACGAAAAGCGTGTCGCTAAGAACGATCTGCCCTTCTTTCTGGGGCTCATGCAGTATCTCGCCGAGCATGGCCTATCCTGTCCACTTCCGGTCCAGCGTCGTGACGGCGAAGCCCTTGGCGAACTCGCGGGACGTCCGGGGGCGGTCTTCACCTTTCTGGAGGGCATGGGGGCGCGGCGGCCGACGCCCGTCCACTGCAGGGCCGTCGGCTCGGCGATGGCGAGGCTGCACGCGATCGGCCAGGGCTTTTCGATGCAGAGGACGAACGGTCTCGCAATGGAGGCCTGGCGGCCACTCTTCGCGTCTTGCCCGAACCGTGTCGACGAGATCGAGCCGGGGCTAGCGGACGAAATCGGATCAGAGCTCGATGATCTGGAAGCCAACTGGCCGCGCGATCTTCCTTCGGGCGTCATCCATGCCGATCTCTTCACGGATAACGTGTTCTTTCTCGGCGGCGAGCTTTCCGGCATCATCGATTTTTACTTCGCCTGCAATGAACTTCTCGCATACGACATCGCGATCACGCTCTGCGCGTGGTGCTTCGAGGCAGACGGCAGCTTCAACATCACCAAGGGCGTGGCGCTCCTGAAGGGGTACCAAGCCGTGCGTCCGCTTAGTGAGAGCGAAGCCGATTCCCTCCCAATTCTATGCCGGGGAGCTGCGATGCGATTCCTGTTGACCCGGCTCTACGACTGGCTGACGGTGCCGGACGGCAGCTTCGTGGTGAAGAAGGACCCTCGGGAATACCTGCGCAAGCTGCGATTCCACCGAAACGTCAGTAGAGCCGGCGAATACGGCTACGAGCCGATTGGAGTGAACGTTTGAGTAAGGAAAACCGGGTCGAGATCTATACGGACGGCGCCTGCTCAGGCAACCCAGGTCCAGGCGGCTGGGGCGTTCTTCTCCGATTTGGCGAGCACTCAAAGGAATTGAAGGGTGGTGAGGCGAACACCACCAACAACCGGATGGAGCTGCTGGCCGCCATCGAAGCGCTGTCGGCCCTGAAGCGCCCCTGTGCCATCGATCTGCACTCGGATTCCTCCTATATGCGCGATGGCATCATGAAGTGGATCCACGGTTGGAAAAAGAACGGCTGGAAGACCGCCGACAAGAAGCCGGTCAAGAATGCCGAACTTTGGCAGCGGCTGGACGAAGAGCGTTCCCGCCACGACGTGACCTTTCACTGGGTGAAGGGCCATGCCGGCCACGAAGGCAACGAGCGCGCCGACCAGCTCGCCAACGATGGCATGGAGCCGTTCAAGAAGAAGGCCCGGTCAGCGTAGAACGAGCGCGCCGAAAGGCTTATTCCGGCCGGAACACCGCCGTCAGACCCTTTTCGCCGTCGTCGAAGACCGCGGTCAGCACCGGGGTTTCGGCATCCTTCGGTCTTTCGTCTATAGGAATGCGGAACGTGGTGGTGCCTTCCCCGTACTCCGAAAGCTCAGCCTCGCCGAAATACCAGCCGTCCGGCCCCAGCACGAAGGCATCGGCGACATCGGATCCGGCTCGCAGTCCCAATATCAGCGCGTCTCCGTCGATCGAGGCAGTCAGATCTGTGGGTTTGACCTGGGTCGGAAGGTTGCTGAATGCGGCCTGGACATCGCCCGCCCGATCAAATGTGGCGGAGAGTTCCGCCTGCACCGGAACGCAAATGGACTCGCAAACACCAAGAAAGACATTCGCGAAGATCGCCCCGCTGATTGTCTCGTTTTCGCCGGGAGTCAGGAGAAAGGGAAGAGAGAGATCCGACTTGTATCCGTTTGCGCGGGCGAGATCCTCCCCGAAGCGTTCGGGTAGAGGCGCTAGGATGGCACTTTCGCCGACCCCTTCTGTGCGCGAGAAATCGATCTGCGGCGGAATCCCCGACGGCCCGGGATCCAGCCAATAGGTCTTCCAGCCAGGCTCGAGTTCGATCTTCAGCGCCCCCCGTACCAAGCCATGCGCGGTCGGCGTTTCGGCGAGGAGCGTGAGTGTGGCGAACTCCGTCCTGGCAACCGGGCTGGACGATCTCTCGGCCGAGACCGCGGAGCTGTGCGTCCCGACAACGGTAATACTCGTCGCGATGGCCGCGATGCGGGTAAAGGTCGCGACGGATCGTTTCATGAAGGCTCGCCTTTCAATCGCGGGGTCGGAAAACCCGTTTGGGCAGAGTGTCTTGCACGGCAGCAATGTCGCGCGCCACTCATGTCTTCGTGTGCGCGTACGCGGGCCGCGTGCCGGACTTCAACATACAGGCTGGCAATTGGCATCATTCGATGTCACCTTGAAGTTTGATCACACGCTAACGGAGTTCGACCCGTGCGCATCGACGAGGTGGCTGACGAAACGACGACGTCGCTTGAGGGGCATTTTCTGATCGCCATGCCCGGCATCGAGGGTGAACCGTTCGAGCGCACGGTGATCTATCTCTGTGCCCATTCTGCGAGCGGTGCGATGGGCTTCATCATCAACAAGCCGCAGTCGACGAGCTTCCCCGAACTCCTGACCCAGCTCGGCATTGTCGAGAGCGAAGACGATATCCGTCGCCCAGAGGGCAGCATGGAAGTCTCCGTTTGCCGCGGCGGTCCGGTTGAGCAAAGCCGCGGCTTCGTCCTCCATTCGGCCGACTACGACTCTGAATCGACGGTGACCGTGGACGATGAGATCGCCCTGACTCCCACAACGGATATCCTTCGCGCGATGTCTCAAGGCATCGGCCCAAAGACGGCGATCATGGCACTCGGCTATTCCGGTTGGGCGCCGGGCCAGCTTGAGCAGGAGATCGCCCAGAACGGCTGGCTCACCTGCAAGGCGGACCTCTCGATCATTTTCTCTAACGCGCTGGAAAACAAATACGATCAGGCGCTTGCCTTGCTGGGCATCCAGCAGGCGTTCCTGAACGCGGAAGCCGGTCACGCCTGATATCCTATTCGGTCGCCGGCTTCAGGCTGTACGGCGCAGGCCCGGTTCCTTGGCGACCAGCATGCGTCGCGCCTCTTCCTGGTTGAGCGGTTTCGCGTAGAGGAAACTCTGGGCGTATTCGCACTTCATCTGGCGCAGGGTCGCGACGTCGGCCTCGGTCTCGACGCCCTCGGCGACGATCTTGAGACCGAGATCGTGCGCCATGGTGACGATGCTCTTCAGGATTACCGGACGCTGCGGCTGGGAGTTGTGCTTGAGGAACGACTGATCGATCTTCAGCGTGTCGAATGGGAAACGCATCAGATAGGCGAGCGAGGAATAGCCCGTGCCGAAATCGTCGAGCGAAAGCCCGACGCCGCGCTCGACAATGCGGTCCAGAAGCTGGGCCGAGCGCTCCGGATTGTCCATCACCAAAGACTCAGTCATTTCGAGCTTTAGGGCCGATGCCGGCAGGCGGTAACGCTGGAGAACGGTGTCCACATCGGCGATGAGGTCTTGAGTGATCAGCTGCCGGCTGGAGACGTTCACCGACATGAAGAGCTTCGTGTCGCCGGTCGCGCGGTGCCAGTCGCTAAGGCGTTTCGCGGCTTCCTCCAGCGCGAACTGGCCGAGCTGGACGATGAGTCCCGAGCGCTCGGCGAGCGGCACGAATTCGGCCGGCGAGATTTTGCCGCGACGCGGATGATCCCAGCGGAGGAGGGCTTCGAAGCCGGCGATCGTTTCGTCTTCCAAGGCAACGATGGGCTGGAAGGCAAGCGCCAGTTCGTGCCTTTCGAACGCGCGCCGTAGGTCCGTTTCGAGGGCTACTCGGTTCGAGCCGATCGCCTTGTAGGCGGGACGGAAGGGCTCGATCCGGTCGCCACCCATGCGTTTGGCCTGATGCATCGCGAGATCGGCTTCCGTAAGCGCCTCTGGCGGGGTCTGGTCGGAAGACCAACCGGTGAGGCCGATCGAGGCTGTCAGAACGATATCGCGCTCGGCAAAGGCAATCGGCGCGCGGATCGCCTCGCGCATGTGCTCGGCGAAGCTCGCGACCGCATCCGAACTGGTTTCGGAGACGAGGATCGCGCCGAACTGATCGCCGGAGAGCCGGGCGAGCGTATCCTGGGGCTTTAGAGTACGTTTCAGGCGGCGGCCGATCGTCAGGAGGATCGTGTCTCCGGTGGCGAGGCCGTAATCGTCGTTGACCTGTTTGAAGCGGTCGATATCGATGACGAAGACTGTTGGCGAGATCCCCTCGCTGTGGGCGGCCAGCGTGTTGATTGCCTCCAGCCGGTCCATGAAGACTTCACGGTTTGGAAGCCCGGTGAGTTGGTCGACCATGGCGTCCTGAAGCAGGCGGTCTTCGGCCTTTTTGGCAGAGGTGATGTCTTTCAGCGTGCCGACGCATCGCATAACTTCGCCATCTGTACCCAGCATCGGGCGGGCGCGGAGTGCGAGCCAGTGATAATGGCCGTCGCCGTCTCGCACCCGAAAATCCTGGTGCATGCGGCCGCGCCGATGTTCGATGATCGTGTCGAGGGTGAGCTTGAAGCGATCGCGGTCGTCCGGATGGAGGACCGGAAGCCAGTTGCGTGCAGGCCCGTTCATGGCGTCGACGGGGAGGGCAGAGAGCATGGCGCTCTCCGAATCGATAAAGATGCGATCGCGGATCACGTCCCAATCGAAAACGGCGTCTCCTGAGCCGGCAAGGGCCAGAGAGCGGCGTTCGAGGTCCGAGACCAGGCCTTGCGCGAGGGTTCCGCCGGCGAAGCCGTGCTGCATCACCGTGAAGCCGATGAGGAGCACGATCAGTACGAGGCTTCCGCCGAGAGCCGGCTGAATGATGTCGTTCGAGATCCGACCCGTTACGGTCATCCAGGCTGCCCAGATCCAGACGATGAGGAGAAGCCACGTCGGGAGCAGCATGACGGCGCGGTCGAAGCGCTGAATGCTGAGCGAGATGATGGCGGCGAGACCGAGCGCGGCCGTGAACGCGAGGCTGACGCGAGTAATGCCGGCGGCTGAGACCGGATCGACCAGCGTATAGGCGCCAATTGCGCCGACAGCCGCCAGCACGACGCCGGAGACGATCGTGAGATAGCCGTGCCAGCGGTTTAGACTGAGATAGGCGAACAGGAAGAGGATCAGCGTAAAGAGAAAGGCGACCTCGACGCCAGCGCGCCAAAGGGGCTCCTGGCCCGGCGCAAAGGGCATCAGCTTTTCCCAGAACTGAAAATCGATGCAGATGTAGGCAAGCACCGACCAGGAAAGAGCAGCGGCGGCCGGAAACATCGCCGAGCCCTTCACGACGAAAAGGATCGTCAGGAACACTGCGAGAAGCCCGGCGATGCCGAGTACGATGCCGCGATAGAGCGTGAAGGCGTTGACGTTCTCCCGATAGGTTCCGGGCTCCCATAGGCGCACGTCCGGCAGGCGCTCGGCGGTAAGCTCGGCAACGAAGGTGACGATGGCGCCGGGATCGAGTGTCACGAGAAATTCGTCGGCTTCGCTGGAGACCTGCCTCTCGAGCGCGAAACCCTGGCTGGGCGTGATCGCGGCGATGCGCTGGGAGCCGAGGTCGGGATTCAGCACACCGGAACCTGCCGGCGTAAAATGCGGAGCGACGATAAGCCGGTCGATCTGCTCGTCGCTCTCATTGGTGAGTGCGAAGACGGCCCAATCCCCGTTCGCCTGCTGGGTCGTCGCGTCGATCTCGATGCGGCGCACGATGCCTTCAGGGCCCGGCACCGCGGAGACCTGAAAACTGCGCCCGGCATTGCGATAGACTTCTATCGCCGGGCGTAGGTCAATGACGCTCTCGTTGGGCGAAACTGCGACCACGTCGAGCGCGTGGGCTGGAAGCGTAAGGGCGGCGAGACTTGCTAGGGCTGCGAAGAGAACGAGGCACGAGCTCAGAAAGGCTCGCACGTTTTCACGTGTGTGCCGCAGGAATCGCCGTCGGTATTCACCGCCGGTCATCGATCGGGCTCGTGAAAGCAACACGACGTACTCTGTACTCCCAACCCGTGCTCTCTTCGTCCGTCCATCGCGCCCGATCGCGGCCATTCTTCGGCAAGCAGCGAATAGAGGCTATGGTCTTCCCATTCTCCAGCGATCCTAAGATACCGCCGGAGCAGACCTTCGTGGGTGAAGCCACACCGCGTCAAGAGACCGATAGACCGCTCGTTGGCCGGCAGACAGGCCGCCTCGACCCTGTGAAGGTTCTCGACATCGAAGGCGAAGCGCGTGACCTCTCGTACCGCTTCGCGCATCAATCCTTGGCCTGCGAACCGTTCTCCCATCCAGTAGCCGAGCGTCGCGACTTGGGCTACCCCACGCCGGATGTGGCTGAGCGTCAACCCGCCCATCAGAACATCCTCATTCATATCGAAGATGAAGAAGGTGAAACTGCTGTGGGAATGCGCCTCGCTGTAATAGCGTCTGAGCCTTGAGCGGAACGCGTGAACCGAGAGCTCGTCGCGGCTCCACTCCGGCTCCCAGGGTCTCAAGAAGGGAGCGCTTTCGCCGCGAAGCGCGGCCCACTTCACGTAGTCGCTGCGCTTTGGCAACCGCAACAGAACCCGCTCGCCCCTCAAGACCGGGCAATGCGGTCTCAAGATGGCGTCGAGCAGGTGCATCACGCGTTTGTCAAGCCATGCCTGCGGCGCTTCGGGGGCGGGTCTGGCCCGCTTTCAGCGGCATGGCGAGAGCATCGACGGAGGCGAGACGCTCAAGCTTTCCGATCGCGGCAAGGGTCGGCGCGCCGTCGATGAAGAGGCGGCCGGCGAGATCTTTGAGACGAGCGGCGTCGATCGCAGCCAGACGGTCGAACAACTCCTCGCTGGAGATGATCGCTCCGTTGAACATCAGCTGGCGCGCCATCTGCCCGGCCCTGACGGCGGGGCTTTCCTGGCCCATCATCAGGCTGGAGCGCATTTGCGCCCGGGCCCGGACGACCTCGGTATCACTGATCTCCTCGCTTGCCTTGACGAGTTCCTCGACGATGGTCTCGCCGAGCTCCTGTAGTTCTTCCTCCCCGGTCGCAGCGTGGATGCCGAACAGCCCGGAGTCGGAAAAGCTCCAGTGGAAAGCGTAGATCGAGTAGCAAAGTCCTCGCCGCTCACGGATCTCCTGAAAAAGCCGTGAGGACATTCCTCCGCCAAGCACCATGGATAGGACCTGGGAGGAATAGAAGTCCCGCTGATAATATGGACGACCTTCGAAGCCGATCAGCAGCTGGGCGTCGGCAAGATCGCGCCTCTCGCGATATTCTCCGCCGGTGTAGCGTGCGGCGCTACGCTTAACGTTGGCTGGTTCGAGGATAGGACTTCTACGATGTTCGAAGAGACTTGAAACCTGGGCAACGATCGCGTCGTGTTCAACGGCACCGGCTGCCGAGACGACGATTCGATCCGGTCCGTACTGCCGGTCGAGATACGCGCGCAGATCGCTGGGTGAAAAGCTTCTCACACTGTCACGCGTTCCAAGGATCGGCCGGCCGACGATCTGGTCGGTGAATGCAGTCTCCTGGAAATGGTCAAAGACGATGTCGTCGGGCGTGTCCTCGGCGGCACCGATCTCCTGCAGAATCACGTGCTGCTCGCGTTCGAGTTCGACCGGATCGAAGCGTGAGTTGAGGAGAATGTCGGAGAGAATGTCGAGCGCCAGCGGCACGTCATCCTTCAGGACACGGGCGTAGTAGGAGGTCGACTCGACGCTCGTTCCTGCATTGAGTTCGCCGCCGACATTCTCAATCTCTTCCGCGATATCTCGCGCGCTACGCCGTGCGGTACCCTTGAAGGCCATATGCTCGAGGAGGTGGGCGATGCCGTGCTCGCCCTCGTGCTCGTCGCGGGCTCCGGTTTTCACCCAGAAGCCGAGAGCGGCACTCTCGAGATTGTCCATCCTGTCGGAGACCACCGTCAGGCCGTTGTCAAGCCGCGTGATCTGCTGGGTCATGCGGCCTCCGCGCCGTTGCCGGCGCGTGAGCGCTCTCTGATGAATTGCTGCAAGGCGTCGAGATCGTTGGCGATCGTGTCGAAGCGCTCGCGCTTCTGCATGAGGTCCGCATGACTGGGCGGTAGATCTGGCGTCCTTCCGCAGGCCTGCGTCACGGCGTCCGGGAATTTCGCGGGATGGGCCGTCGAGAGCGTAACCATCGGCGCTTCGCCGAGAAGCGCCTCCGCGACGTTGACTGCGACGGCGGTGTGCGGATCGAGAAGATAGGCCTGCCGAGTGAGGACATTCTTGATGGTTCTCGCTGTCTCGGCCTCATCGGTGCGCCCCGCATCGAATTCGTTGCGGATCGTTTCGATAACGGTGTTCGGCAGGGTGAAGGCACCGGACTGCGACAGCTGCTGCATCAACCCGCGCACGAGATCGGCGTCGCGGCCGCTTGCCTCGAAGATCAGACGCTCGAAATTCGAGGAGACCTGGATGTCCATCGAGGGCGACATCGTGGCTTCAACGCCGTCGGTCTCGTAGCGGCCGGTCTTCAGCGTGCGATCGAGAATGTCGTTGGCATTGGTCGCAACGATCAGCCGGTCGATCGGCAGGCCCATGCGCTTGGCGGCGAAGCCGGCGAAGATGTCTCCGAAATTGCCGGTCGGCACCGTGAAGGATACCTGCCGGTCGGGTGCGCCGAGAGAGGCGGCGGCGGTGAAATAGTAGACGATCTGGGCCATGATCCGGCCCCAGTTGATCGAGTTGACGCCGGAAAGGCCGACATCGGCGCGGAAGCGCCTGTCGTTAAACATCGCCTTCACGAGCGCCTGGCAGTCGTCGAAGGTTCCGTCGAGCGAGACGGCATGGACGTTCGCCGAGCCGCTTGTCGTCATCTGGCGCTGCTGGACGGGCGAGACCCGTCCATTGGGGAAAAGAATGAAGATGTCGGCGCGTTCGCTGCCCGCGAAGGCCGCGATCGCCGCGCCGCCGGTGTCGCCCGAGGTCGCGCCGACGATGGTCGCACGCTGACCGCGCTCGGCGAGGACATGGTCCATCAGCCGCGCGAGGAGCTGCATGGCGACGTCCTTGAAGGCGAGCGTCGGACCATGGAAAAGTTCGAGCAGGAAGTGATTCGCGCCGATCTGCACCAGCGGCGCGACGGCCGGGTGCGGGAAGGTCGCATAGGCGTCGTCGATCATGCTCTTCAGGTCGTCTGCCGCGATGTCCTCGCCGACGAAAGGCGCCATCACCTCGTAGGCGATCTCGCTGTAGGGTCGTCCGCGAAACGAGCGGATCGTCTCCTGCGACAGCTGGGGCCAGGCGTTCGGAACATAGAGCCCGCCGTCACCGGCAAGCCCCGCCAGCAGTGTATCAGCGAAACCGAGGCGGGGTGCCTCCCCCCTTGTGCTTACGTATTCCACGTCGTCTCCCAGTGCCGGCGTCCCTGGATCGCCTCATAAAGACGCGGTCTGCCTTGGCAATGTCATCTTGCCCCTTAAAGGCTCGACCCGCGTTGGATACCGGTAGGTCGCGTCCGGCATTGCCGCCTGATATAGACCCTCGTACAAGGGAAAGGGAAGAACCGATCGATGATCCAGGGTAAGCCGCGCCGTTCGCTTCGAGGCTCACATCTATCGTTTGTCGCAGCCGTTGCAGGGATGTTTCTTGCCGCCTGTTCCTCTACTGATACCGGAGAGGGACTCGGCGAGACTGCTGCGAGTGTCGGTGCGCCGCCGGTTCCGAACGGCCAACCGACGGGATTTGCCACGCAAGGCACGGCCGCGTCCTATTGCCCTGCCGTCGAGGTGCGACAGGGCACCGGAATTCTCGACAAGGACGAGGGCACCGAACTCGCCTACAGCGCCAACATCATTGGCGCCCAGAGTACCTGCCGCATCGTTGACGGCCAATTGCGCATGAAAGTGGACGTCGGGGGTCGAATCGCGCCAGGGCCTGCAGCTCCTGGCGCAGTCCAGCTTCCGCTGCGGATCGCGGTCCTGCGCGGCGACGACGTAATCTATTCCGAACTCGGTCGGGTTCCGACGTCGGCCAACGCAGGCGGCGAGGCGCAGAACTTCACCTATACCGACGATAGGATCGTCTTCGCCGAGCCGAAGGAACAAAACATCAAGGTGTTCACGGGCTTCGATGAAGGACCTCCGGGATAAGCCCAAGCGCAAGGTCGAATGCTTCGCACTCCATCTTGCGCTGGAATGAACGCAGCTTCAGTTGCCGCGTTCGTCGAGTTCGTCTGCGACCTGGCCGTAGCTGATCAGCGCAAACAGCGCTGAGCCGCCGAGAACGTTCCCAATCAGTGCCGGCAAGTGAAAGCCGACAAGCGCGTCGATCAGGCCGCGCTCGCCAATGAAAACCAAGGTGAACGCCTCTACCGATCCAGCGACCACGTGGGCCAGATGGAAGAGCGCGATCAGCGAGGTGATCAACGCGATCACGATGAAGCCCGAACCTTTCGCCGAAGGCATGAGCCAGACGACGGTCGCCATCAGCCAGCCGGCGGCAATCCCCCGTAAGAGCAGATGGTGGAACGTCCCCGACGTCGCTTCACGGGAAATTTCGATCGCCGCAGCGACGATCTCGGGCGTATCCAGAATGTCGACCGCGATGCCGAGGGCAAAGACCGCCGTGCCGACCATGTTCGCCACGAGTACGATCGTCCAAAGCCGAGCGACCGCGAAAAAACCGCGGGGCGTTGGCCTTGCGAGGAGTGGCAGC
Organism: Fulvimarina pelagi HTCC2506; assembly: GCF_000153705.1. Classification (GTDB taxonomy): domain Bacteria; phylum Pseudomonadota; class Alphaproteobacteria; order Rhizobiales; family Rhizobiaceae; genus Fulvimarina; species Fulvimarina pelagi. The sequence goes on along the minus strand of NZ_DS022272.1, from coordinate 2,532,882 downwards.
ACGGCTGTGAGCGTGATCTCGGTAAAGAGCTGCTGGCGGCCGAGGATGACGATGAGAAAGCCGACGGAATAGCCGATGCATTCCAGAAGGGGCGTCCAGTCCGCGTCGGGCAGATAGGAGCGCATGGCCGCCTGCGTGTAGACGGAAAATCCGATCGACAGACCGGCGGCAAGGCCCGACCACCAGAGCGAGCGATAGGGCCGGGTCAGCTCGTCCTCGCCCTCCTGGCGCACGATCTCGTAGACCGCCAGCGGGCGCAGTTTCATCCGGTGGTCGACCTCTTCCAGTTCGCCCTGGGTCAGCGAAGAGCCTTCATGCTCGAGCCGATGCTCTGTCACCTCACTGGCATGGCGTTGTCCGCCTTTCGCGAACTGCTGGATCGCCTCCTTGTTGAGATCTTCATCTTCTTGGATCGGCGTCCCGGTTTCGTGGGTCTTATCGGTCATTCACTCGCCATGTTCGCGAAACAGGATAGGAAACGGTCTGCCGAGGGTGTAGCAAGGTTCCTGCTCTCTACAGCAGTTAGTCCTTCACGCGTGATGTTCTAACCCGCGGGGTTGATATACGCGGTGAACGGTGAGGCACTGGACCCTGATCCATTCGGTCAATTGTTCGATAAGACCAAGAATGTAGGCGCTTGAGGCAAGTTCGGCGTCCTAATCTGGTGTCGTACGGATCGCTCAATATTTCAAACAATAGGACGGATTCATGCGCTTACTTCCGGCGTTCTTCGCTTCGCTCCTCGTCTTACTCGTTCCGGCCCACGCTGATCCATCCATTGATGCGGGCTTCCGCAGCTTTCTTCAAACGGAGATCTGGCCGGAGGCAGAAGCGCGGGGCGTCTCAAGGACGGTCTTCGATCGGGCATTCCAGGGCGTTGCGCCGAATTTGGAGCTTCCCGACCTGCAATTGCCCGGGGCGAGCGAAACCGTCGAGCAGATCAACTTCCAGGCCGAGTTCAAGAACGGCTCGGACTATCTTTCCAAGCGCGCACTCGGCACGACGGTGCGCACCGGCCGCGAACTCCTCGCCCGCCATGCCGCTCTTCTTGAACGAATCGAAGAGCGCTACGGCGTTCCCGCACCGATCATCATCGCGATCTGGGGCCGCGAATCGGCCTTTGGCAATGCCGCGATCCCGCACAACGCGTTCGAAGTGCTGGGCACGAAGGCCTGGCTTTCGCGTCGCAAGCAAATGTTCCGCACCGAACTGCTGGCGGCACTGGAAATTGCCGAAAACGGTGATCGCCCGGTGAATGTGATGCGCTCTTCCTGGGCAGGAGCGCTTGGCCAGCCGCAGTTCATGCCATCAAAATTCCTGCAATATGCCGTCGACTTCGACGGCGACGGCAAACGCGACATCTGGAACTCGGTGCCGGACACGCTCGCCTCGATCGCCAATTATCTGAAGGAGCACGGTTGGCAGACCGGACGCGACTGGGGATTTGAAGCGGAAATTCCGATGAGCGTCTCCTGCACCACCGAAGGACCGGATCAGGGCCGGCCGATCTCAACCTTCGTCACGGACGGGGTCTCGCGCGTTTCGGGTCGACCTTTTCCGGATCGCGAAATCGGCGAAACGGGACATGTGATGATGCCGGCGGGGCGCATGGGGCCGATGTTCCTTGCGACTCCGAACTTCTACGTTCTCAAGGCCTACAACAACTCGGATCTCTATGCCCTCTTCGTCGGGCATGCCGCCGACCGGATGTTGGGGTCAGGTACCTTCTCTACTGGTTGGAAGGAGCCCGACAGTTTGACGCGCGGCGATGTTGCCAAATTGCAGTCAAAGCTCGTTGCGCTAGGGCACGATGTCGGCGGCGTCGACGGTCTCGCCGGCTTCAAGACCCGTCGTTCAATCGGAAAGGTCGAGCGCGAATTCGGGCTCGCTGAAACCTGTTGGCCGTCCCGTCGGTTGGTGGAAGCGCTCGATTGAATGTTATTCTTTGGGCTGCGGTCATGATGCCAACGGTATTGTAATATTTTCGCCACATCTTGGATTATGTATGGTCGATGCGTGCTGGGGAGTGCGCGAAATTTAAGCATTGGGGATGCTGTGGGGAATTACTCGTGACGCGCCGGGTTCTGATCGTCTCGCTCACCGTGGGCGTCGTCGGCGTATCGAGTCTCGCTTTCGCCGATCGTATTTCGGCACTGATCGACAATCTTCCGATGCAGAGCGCTGAGAGCAGCTTTACGGTGCCCGACACCGAACAGATGCTCAACTCTCCTTTCGAAGCTCGTGGCCGTGATGCGACAATCTCAATAGCAACGGCAACGCCTTTCGGCGGTGAGACCGCGTCGGCCTCGGGTGCAGTCAAAGCCTTGGAAGCGATCGCGGAGCGCAATCCGGGCATCGCCCTTAAGTCTCCGGAACCTCGTAACGAGGTTTCAGGCGCCATGGCCTATCGAGACAGTGGGTCTCCATTGTTGACCACGGTCGGGTCGACCAGCCGCGTCGGGACCGAGGAAAATAAGGACACGCCGCGCTCGCAAGCGACGAAGTTGTTCGACGAGGACGACAGGGCCTGGCGATCAACGATCTATGCGGACAGTCCGCTGGTCGGCTCCATTGTCTCTTCCAATGGCTCTCCCAGTGACACAGAAAGTCTAGTGAAGGCGGTCAAGGGCGCGCGCTACGTGCTGCTTGGTGAAATTCACGATAACCCGGACCATCATCGGCTCCAGGCCGGAATCATTCGCGGCGTCGCGGGCGGGGACCGCAGCCCGGCCATCGTCTTCGAAATGATCCCCGAGACCTTCTCGGACGTCCTTAAGAACATCGACGACACGACACCGGTCGACCTGTCGGACCTTGCAAAGAAACTTTCCTGGAACGACCGGGGATGGCCGGACTTCTCGATTTATGCGCCAGTCTTCCAGGCCGCGCTCGACAGCGGCCTGCCGATCGTCGCCGGTAATCTCGACCGGGAAACGGTGCGCGACCTTTCCTCCGACAAAGGCGCGAACATTCCTGCCGCCGACCGCAAGCGGCTGGGGCTCGACCTGCCGGTCGATCCCGCTCTTGCACAGGACCTGACGGCCGAACTCAAGGCGGCCCATTGTGACCTTCTGCCGGAAGCGGCGCTGAAGCCGATGGAACTCGCCCAGCGCCTGCGCGACGGCGCCATGGCCGCCGCCATGATCGACGCGGCAGAGGAGAACGGATCGGCGGTGCTGATCGCTGGATCGGGCCATGTGCGCAAGGATCGCGGCGTCCCGTCCGTCATCGAAGGCCTGACTGGCAAGTCCGAATCAGTCGCGGTGCAGATGGTCGAGATCGCCGGGGTCGACGCCGACAAGGCATCGGAATACGGTCTCTCCGACGAGACCCCCGCACCGTTCGATTTCACGATCTTCACGCCGAAAGCGAACGAGACCGATCACTGCGCCAAACTCGCCGCGCAATTGAAAGGTGCCGCCGAGGCTTCCTCTTCGACCGATGGCGCGGCTGACTGACGGTCCGTGTCCGAACTCGCTTCACGCATTGAATTTTCGGCCACCGTCGTAGATCGCCACTCTATCATACCGTGATTGATTAGCCGCCGGCCTTGAACTAGGGTCCGCGCCGATTCTCGGCGGACTTCGGTTCGCCTTTCCACACATCGATCAGGTAAGGACGACGCGATGAGCGCCACGGACCACAGCGCCCTCGAAGCCACTATCGAACAGGCTTTCGAGGACCGCGCTTCGATCTCCACCTCGACCACGGGAGAGGTTCGCGAAGCCGTCGAGGCGGCGCTCGAAATGCTCGACAGTGGCACTGCCCGTGTTGCCTCCCGCGGCGAGGATGGGCAGTGGACCGTCCATCAATGGCTGAAGAAGGCCGTGCTTCTCTCTTTCCGCCTCAACGACATGGAAGTGATCGAAGGCGGCAATGGCGGCTCCGTCTGGTGGGACAAGGTGCCGTCCAAGTTCGCCGGCTGGGGCGAAGATCGCTTCCGCGAGTCTGGTTTCCGCGCGGTGCCAGGCTCGATCGTTCGGCGCGGCTCTTTCATCGCCAGGGACGTCGTCCTGATGCCGTCCTTCGTCAATCTCGGGGCCTATGTGGACGAGGGTTCGATGGTCGACGGCTGGGCGACGGTCGGCTCCTGTGCGCAGATCGGCAAGCACGTGCATCTGTCCGGCGGCGTCGGCATCGGCGGCGTACTTGAGCCGCTTCAGGCCGGTCCGACTATCATCGAGGACGGCTGCTTCATCGGCGCCCGTTCTGAGGTCGTCGAAGGCTGCATCGTCCGCGAGGGCTCGGTGCTCGGCATGGGCGTTTATATCGGCAAGTCGACCAAGATCGTCGACCGGACGACAGGCGAAGTCAGCTACGGCGAGATTCCACCCTATTCGGTCGTCGTCGCCGGATCGATGCCCGGCAAGCCGATGGCGAACGGCGCGCCGGGACCGAACCTCTACTGCGCGGTCATCGTCAAGCGCGTCGACGAGCAGACCCGCTCCAAGACTTCGATCAACGATCTGCTGCGTAACTGATTTCTAGGCGCACTTTTCGAGTGCGGGTGATCAGGATTGAGGTCCCTCGATGAGGTGCCGGCATTCGCCGCGTCGTCATTCTCGGGCTCCGTCCCGAGAATCCAGAGCGGTGGCGGCCTGCTATTGTTGGCGGAGCCGTGTCTCGTCGAACCGGGACAGGGGTCACAAGACTGGATTCCCGCCACGGCGGCCGGGAATGACGGAGGAGGGTGTGGTCTTCCCTCTCTGGCATCGATCTCGCGGAGCCGAATTTGAAAAAGCTGTTCTCGCTCTCTTTCCCCGCGGTTCTCGCCACTGGCTTCCTCAGCTGGCTCGTCCCCGTGCCGGATCTCCCGGCCGGCCACGAGGGCATCTGCCGGATTGCGATGGCGGGATCGGTCGAGACGATCCTCTGCGAAGTGCCGCTATCGTCCTTCGACCTTCACCTGAGGGCTCTCGACGACGCAGGCAGACCTTACGAAACATTCGAGAAGGCGGCGGCGAGCCTGTCCGGCGAAGTCGTGCTCGCCATGAATGCCGGAATGTATCACGAGGACCGCCGGCCCGTCGGCTTGACTGTCCAGGACGGCCGGATAGTGAAGAAGGCCGTCCTCGGAACGGGGTCGGGCAATTTCTCGCTGCGGCCGAACGGCATATTCTATCTCGAGGACGGTCGCGCCTTCGTGCGCGAGACCGAGCGCTATCTCGGCGAGAGCCATGATCCGGTGCTCGCCACCCAGTCCGGTCCGATGCTGCTGATCGGAGGCAAGGTCCATCCGCGTTTCATTCCAACTTCGGACAGTCTCTACGTCCGCAACGGCGTCGGGGTCAGCGAGGATGGGCGCACCGTCTTTCTGGCGCTCACGCGCAAGCCGATCAATTTCTACGACTTCGCGCTGTTCTTCCGCGATACGGTCGGTGTGAAGGACGCACTCTTCTTCGACGGCCAGGTCTCGAGCCTCTCCTACCGGGCGGCGAATATCGCCTATCGCCGGGATCGGCTCGGACCGATGCTTCTCGTCACGAAGAAGGACTGACGACGTATCACGATCCGGTCGAGGTCGCCGGAGTGTCGATGCTTCGACTTGAGACGTCGGTCGCCGGCCTTGCGTCTTCGGCGGCGGTCGTCGCCGGTGTCGCGGCCTTGCGCTTGGCGATCTCGGCCATGTGGGCCTTCACCTTGGAGCAATAGCTGGAGGCCGAGCGGGTCATGCGAGTGGCCCGGTGGCCGCCCTTATATTTCATCGCCGTGCGGCAGACGTCCTGATCTGCCTTGTCCCAGGCGCCCTTCAGATATTTCATGCCGTAGCGCAGATTGGTGTCGGCATCGAAGAGGTCGCTGGCTGAACCGGAAAAGCCCATCGAGCGCGCAGTCGCCGGCTTGATCTGCGAAAGACCGTAGACGCCAGCGCCCTTGGCCCTCGGATTGTAGCGGCTTTCGACCCGCACAAAGCCGTAGGCCATCTCGACAGGCAGATCGTTCGCCCGGGCATGCTTTTCGATCAGCGCGTCGATCGCCGCACTGCCCGAGACCGTGCCTTTCTCAGCCGCCTGGGCGACTTCGCGCGCCGCAATCTCGCGGTCGCGCTGGTAGACCTTCTGGTCGGCGATCGCGGCGATGGCAGCCTGGCTCGGGGCGTCGGCAGGGCGAGCGGTTGCCGTGGGCGTCGCAGTTTCCAACACGGAGGCGGCGTTTGGTACGCAGGCTGAAAGCGGCAAGGCGGCGATAGCGAGGGCGACAAGGCATGCGCGGGGCGAGCGGAGCATGGGATGAGTCCGATTGTTTGACTTTCGGTGAACCGCTCGGCTCCGATCGCGGCAAATCGGTGGCGGTTTCGGGCGCGGTCGCAATCGTCGGCTGGCTGTGGCAGAGACGCATCTTCGAGACTGTCTGAGAAGAACAGGGACCATCCCGCCCATGGCATCCGTCCGCGATCTGACCGATCCCGCCGCCGTCCTGGCAGAGCTGATCCGCTGTCCTTCGGTGACGCCGGCCGAAGGCGGCGCGCTGAGCGCTCTCGGCAGGATGCTCAACGAACTCGGTTTCGATGTCATGCGGCCGGTCTTCTCCGATAAGGATACGCCGGACGTCGAGAACCTCTTTGCAGCGCGGGGTGCCGGTCCTCATCTCTGCTTTGCCGGGCATACGGACGTCGTGCCCGTCGGCGACGAAAGCGAATGGAGCCTGCCGCCCTTTTCAGCCGAAATCCGTGACGGCGAGCTCTACGGCCGCGGGGCCGTCGACATGAAGGGTGGGATAGCAGCCTTCGTCGCGGCCCTCGCGCGGCGAAGGACGCGTGGCGAGAGGTCAGACGGTCGCGTCTCCCTGCTGATTACCGGCGATGAGGAAGGCCCGGCAATTAATGGCACGATCAAGCTGCTCGACTGGATTGCGGCACGGGGTGAGCGGCTCGATGCTTGTCTTGTCGGCGAGCCGACTAATCCCGAGACGCTGGGCGATATGGTGAAGATCGGCAGGCGTGGTTCGCTCTCGGCCCATGTCACGGTGACGGGCAGGCAGGGTCATGTCGCCTATCCGCATCTTGCCGACAACCCGCTGCGCACGATCACCGCCATCGCGGAGGCCCTACAGGCCAAGCCGTTCGACAAGGGTACGGAGGCGTTTCCGCCGACCAACCTGGAGATCACATCGATCGACACGGGAAATGACGCCACCAACGTCATTCCGGGTCGAGCGAGGCTCTCCTTCAACGTCCGCTTCTGCGACCTGTGGACCCCGGACAGTTTAAAGGCGGAGCTTTTAGCTCGCGTCGAAACAGCCCGAAACGGATCGAAATATCGCGCCGGCAAAGAACCTGCGGAAGTTTCGTTCGCTTGGCGGGGCCGGCCCTCGGAAGCCTTTCTGACGCGCTCTGAGGACCTGATTTCGGCGCTATCCGGTGCGGTTGCGGCGGTCACTGGTAAAGCGCCCCGGCTCTCGACTACCGGCGGCACCTCGGATGCTCGCTTTATCAAGGACTTCTGCCCGGTTGTGGAGTTCGGTCTAGTAGGTCAAACTATGCATATGATTGATGAGCATGTGGCCTTGGCCGACTTGGAAGCTTTGACCGAGATCTATGACCGATTCATATCCCGCTGGTTCGCCGCAAACCCCGCGTCCCGCGTCTGATTTGAGCGAAGTGCTCAACAACTTCTCTGGCGTCTGGGCGTTGATGATGGGACGCAAGGATGGGATGTCCCGACTGGATGTCTCCGCCGATGGCTTCTATCGCTCTTTTTCTGCCATTCTCGTTGCCCTGCCTGCCTTGACCCTTTCTTGGATCGAGTTCGAAGCAGGCGACCGGAGTGACCAAGCGGAGCATATCGGTACGGCGCAGGCCTTTGGTGCGCACCTTTTCGCCGATCTGCTCGCCTGGCTTCTTCCGGTTATCATCCTTCTGCTCGTCGCCAAGCGCATCGGATGGAGCCGCAAGGTCTCGCCGCTGGTCGTCGCGACGAACTGGGGCGCCGCCTTGGTCACTTGGCTGTTCGCCCCCTACCTCGCACTCGTCCTTCTCATCGGGATGGGGCCGAACCTCGCGCTGGTCGGCGCACTGCTGTCGATCGGGTCGCTCGTGCTTACGGCCCGTCTTTGCCGCACCATTCTCGACGACTGGCCGACGGCGATCTTCCTGACCGCCGCATTGCTCGCGACAGGCCTATTGAGCTATGGCGTCGTGATGGATCTCACGGGTGTGCCGCTTATCTGACCGAGCGCTTCTCGCGTCCCTTCAACCGACAGCAATTGAAACGATTTCCGCATTGCTCGCGCCGACCTTGACCTCTTCGCCTACGTTCTTGCCGACCAGATTTCTGGCTAGCGGCGAAAGATAGGAAAGATAGCCGTCGCGCGGATCGGCCTCGTCGATGCCGACAATTGTGAAACTCTGCTTCTGGCCGTCGTCGCGCTCGATCGTAACGCGAGTTCCGAACTGGACCGTTTGCGGATTCTGGTCGGGTTTAACGAGTTTAGCGGTCGCACGGCGGGCGTTCCAGTAGCGCATGTCGCGATGTATCGTCGCTAGCGCGACCTTGTCTTTCGCCTCGCGCGCGGTGGCACGCTGAGCATTCAGCGCTTCGAGTTCGTCATCGATCATTTTCAGACCGCGCGGCGTGACGATGTTCGGATCGCTTCCGAGATCGCGGTCGGGCAGCACTTCGACCTGATCTTCGTTCGGTTCTTTGACGAAGGCGACGCTCATAGAAAACCTCCCGCCGGATCCCGGCGATGTCATGCCGAAACGGGAGGCACGGCCCCAGGCAGCGGCCTTGCCCACCGATCCAGCCTATTCCTTCATGACCAAAGGTTAAAGGTTCGACAGGTCTGTAGGTGCCGTGTTCGTTGGCGAACAAAAGGAAGCTTTGCCCAATTCAACTCGACGGGCCGCTTCTACCGGATCTGCCAGAATGGGCGGATGCCATCGTGCGGATCGAAGATCGGCTTGATCGCGGTTGCGTCCGGAAGCGGCGCCTCGATGTCCGCCGCCGAGAAGCGCTCGGCATAAGCGTGGTAGATCGGGTAAAGACGATCGGTATCGAATGCGTCGATCTGTTGATACGGCCATTCCTTGCCGATATGGGCGAGCAGCCATTCACACGCGCGCCCAATGCTCTGGCCTTCGGAGCCTTCGAAAGCCCACAGGTCTTCACCGGCGGCATCGGCCAGCGAGGCAAGATTGAGCCAGCCCTGAAGGTTGAAGGCGCAGTAGTGCGCCGTCGTCGTGCGGGTCATCTCCTCCGGCTGGCGACCGTCGCCCGCGAACTGCGCCAGAATTCGACTGCGGCTGTCGCGAAGCGTATGGCGGACCAGACGATCGTTTCGCAGGTAAAGCGCGATCGCACCGACTTGCAGATCGAAATAGGTGCCATGGTTATTCCGCGAAGCCCGTTCGCCGACGCCCTGGCGCGAGGTCTGGAGCCAGGCGAGATAGGTCCCGAGCCACGTCTCGAACGCCTCGTTGTCCTTCTCGTCGAATGCGCCGGCGTGCCTGAGAAGCTTTACGGCGTCGAGGAAGAAGTAGAGATCCTTCATCTCGATGATGCCGCTGCTGGAGCCGCGATTGCCGTCGTGGCCGCGCCGAACTTGGGCGTAGTTCAAAGATGGGTTCATGCGGGTCGTTTCGTCGACAAACCAGGTGCGAACGTGCCGAGCGGCATGCTCGGCATAGCGCGTGTCCTGGAACTCGCGATGGGCGAGAGCGAGGACGAAGGTGTCGTCGAAGAGCCGCTGCAGACGCGTGCGGTCGAACTTGTCGCTCAGAGGCTCGTAGAGGCGTGTCCCTGGAACGCGGACGCCGTCCTTTCGGACATAGGCTAGTCCCGGCAGCTTCAGGGGATGGGGCCAGTAATAGGGCGCCGGATGCCAGTAATCGTGCAGAATGCCGCTCGGCGGCATCGACGTCTTGTCGGTGACCGAGAAGGGTCCCCTGCCGAGCGCGGCGTCGGCGGCGGTCCTGAGCGCCTCCTGCAATGGCGCTTCGACCGCTTCCGAACCGATTGCCCCGGAGGTTTCGCGATCTTCCAGGACGAGCATGCGGCGGCAGGACGGCCTGAAGCGCATGTCGAGGGCGTCGATCAGCGTGACGATCGCTTCCGAGCGCGCCTCGCCGCGTGTCACCAGCGTGTTCGAGGCCGTCTTGTCTTCCAGATGGCCCTGCCCGGAGAACAGGCGCGCCACCCAACCCGTGGTGCGGAATTGACCGGCATCGGCGGCATAGCCCGGGTAGGGGCTGTCCCACGGCTCGATCGGCCAGCGGTCCCAGTTGCCGGGCACGCCGAGGCGCCAAAGCAATTCTACCTTTGGGCGACGCCCATACGGATGAACCTCGTCGAATCGCTCGGTGGCATCACGCCTGAAGAGGATCTGCGGCTCTTCCTCGGCGGGCGGCTCAGACGCTGGGTCGAGGAGTTCCGCATTGTCGAGGATCCGGGCCATCGGAACGATGTGATACGGAACATGCGGTGCCGCACGGACGCCCTCCCGAATGGCGGTCCAGGCCTTTTCGGTCAGAAAGCAGTTGCCGTCGAACGGCAGCACCCATTTCGCCCGCGCGCGTCCGTCTTCGAAGGCGGCATTCCGAGCACCGTTGTTGTGCATGACCGCGTTGTTCTTGTCGCGGTAGAGCCGTGTAACCACACGGTCCTGTTCGACCTGTCGCAGCATGCCGTAGGACTTGGAGAAGGGCGCAAATTGCGGCGGTACGCCTTCGATGTCCCACTCGACCGCCCGATAGGCCTCGTGATCGAAAGGGAGATGGAGATAGGGGTACCCGTGCACCTCGAGTAGCTCGATGATGAACGCCTCTTCCTCGGTATCGACGATCTTGTTGACGACGAAGCGTTTTTCGCAGGCCTCGAGAGCCGGTTCGTTTTCGAGGATGAAGCGCAAATTGGCGCGGGACTGCCCCTTTGCATGCCGCGGCACAAGGTCGTTGCCGATGATGCGGTAGAGCACGAAAGTGTCCGGCTCGCTTGAGAGGGGTGACGCCGCGTAGGCCGCCCGCAACGCATCCTCGTCGAGAGCGGGAGGGACCCCGCGCTCCGAAGGGCGTTTGATAGGAAGTTCAGATACCGCCGAAGATCCTAGATTGAGCCCCCTGCTTTCGAGAAATTGCTTCGTCGTTCGGGCGCCGGGAATAAGCGCGATTGCCTTCTTGAGCTTTCCGTTCATGCTGAGGATGTGCTTGTTTCGGCCTGGACAGGTCGGCTCGATCGGCCGTTGAGAGAGGTTTGTTCGGGATTGCTCAGTGCAATCACAACAGGATTCTCGATCACCCTCTTCATCAGGTCGATCGACGCTCGGTATCTGCGTGCGCTCAAGAGCTGCATGAGCCTGGTCATCGAATCGATCAGAAGAAGGTGGTTTGTCGTAAAGTCCGACGGTATAGATGGGCGATTTTCACGAACGAGCTCGAGCGATGCCTCGATCTCGCTCACGCTGAGCGGTGTCGGCAGGGTCGTGCCCATCGGCTCGATCGACCACCGCGACCAGATTGGCTGGATCGCTTCTCCGTCCGCCAACGGATAGATCGTATTGGCATTCATGTCGGGATTGTGGATGTAGCAAGGTGCTTGCTCCACCACTTCTAAAATACTCGGGCGCAGGCGGAGAAAGTTTGCGAGTGCGTGGCGATCGCTATCGCTTTCGGCGGCCAAAGCTGCGTTCCGGCAGAACGAGTCCTTGAGGACACGCACGATCCGGGGTCGCGCGAACTCCGGATCTGCTTGAAGTGATCGCGGCGGCTCGACACTCCATATTCGGGTGAAAATTCGATTGAAAGCGTCCCGCCTCTGCTCCCTCGAGGCTCTGACCGATTCGCCGACCCTCATGATCCGGCAGTCGAAATCGCCCTCCTGAAATTCCGCTACGAAAGCGGGAGCGCAGAGCTTTTCATGCTCAAGTTCCTTGAACAGTTCACGTTCTCTATCGAGCAAATTCTTCGGACCGCGCGGAATCACCGCCTGGATATAGAGCGTGGATGGCTCATTCTCGCTCGGCCTCTGGATCGCAATTTCGAACAAGCTGACATCTCGAGGTCCGGTATCCGTCCAGTGAACATCGATGTGGTCATCGGGGTCCAGAGAGTCGGACAGCAATTCCCTGATCCGGAGTTCGCGTGCATCCTTGGAGAATATCACGCTCAGCGTGCTGCTCGGCATCGCCTCCTTCTGTTCGTCCTCGTAGACAATCGTCTCGTCGATCGATGCCCGGTTGGTCCCGAATTTGACCGTCTGGCGAACCACCGAGGATAGCGCGCTGAGCGCTCGGCGAAACACCACGAAACTTATGATCGCAATGAGGATGTTCGGGTTCTCGGTGAAGAAGAGAGGCAAGAGGATTGCAAAAAAGCCACCGAAAAAGATGATCGAAGCGCAAAGTTTGATGATATTCGAAGTATCGCGAAGCGCCCGCTCTCCGAGCGTTTCTCCACCGACTGTCACCCGTGTTCTCAGCGCCCCGAATATCAGGACACCTCCTGTTGCCACAGCTACGATATAAGCGCCGAGCGGCGGATTCATCAGGGCGAACGCTGCGAGCGCCAAAAGGGTGAAGAGAATATCTGCTGTTAAGGAAACGAACTGGTGGACCAAGTCGGAGACCTCGTCCAGTTCGGAATCATCGGGCTCGTCGTTGCGCACAGATCCGATATGAGCTCCAACCTTCTGGCTCTGCTTTTTCGCTCCGGCTTCCGCGGTCAATCCAAGCACGTAGCATATGACCGCAGCGAACGAGAGCGCCACGATCAATTCGGTCTTGTACTCGGGCGACGACACGATCGGCGTGAAATAGCTCGGTATGCCCGTCGAGCCGGCCAGAAGGATGACCTTGAGCGGAAGGAGAAATGCGAGAACGTGCGCGATCCCGCCCGTCAGAACCAGGAAGATGGCAAAAAGCATCATGACAGGTTGCCGATGGATCAGCTTCGCGACCTTCCGCGCTTCCCAAGAAACAAGAGATCGAATCTCCTGAAGCCAGCTGATCGCCTGCATCATGCGTTCTGACCGTTCATAGTTTCCAAGTGACAAGAGCCGGCTTCTTGTCGCGTAGAAGAAGAAGCCCGAACCCCTTCACGTTCTGCGCAGACCCAAAGTGTGGGGCTAAGGCTGAATCGCGTCGGCTTCATGACGCCTCATTCGATACCGGTCATCCTGTCTCCGCTGCTCGAAGTTGCACTTCGACTGCGAATCTCCCTCGAATTCTCGTCCGGGTAATCTCGTGAAAAGTTCTCCGTAAACCCTTTAGCATTCGGTAATGGCTAGCGAATAGCCCCGATGCAGCGTGGATCTACCTACTTTCGTCCTCGGTATCGACCGGTAGCGAGCCAAAGCGCAGAATTTGCGGGCGGTATTTGTCAGTTGTTCCCGAAAAGGTCTCGCGTATAGACCTTCTCAGCCACGTCAGCGAGTTCATCGACCATACGGTTGGCAACGATCACGTCGCACTCGGACTTAAACCGCTGGAGGTTCCGTTCGATCCGGGAATGGAAAAAGTCATCTACGTCCTCAAGGATCGGCTCGTACACGACAACCTCTATGCCCTTCGCCTTTACGCGTTTCATGATCCCCTGGATGCTCGAAGCGCGATAGTTGTCGGATTCCGCCTTCATCACGAGACGATAAATGCCGACGCGCGAGGGGGCCATGTCGATGATCTGATTGGCGATAAAATCCTTGCGGGTTGAATTCGAATCAATAATCGCGCGGATCAGGTTCTGGGGAACGTCCTGATAGTTCGAAAGCAGCTGCTTGGTATCCTTCGGAAGGCAGTAGCCGCCATAGCCGAAGGATGGATTGTTGTAGTGGCCGCCGACCCGGGGATCGAGGCAGACGCCTTCGATGATCTGCCGCGTATCGAGGCCGTGTGAGGCCGCATAGGTGTCGAGTTCGTTGAAGAAGGCGACGCGCATCGCGAGGAAAGTGTTGGCGAAGAGCTTGATCGCCTCTGCTTCCGTCGAGTCGGTCAGGAGGACCTCAATGTCCTCCTTCCGTGCACCCTGCTTCATCAGATCTGCAAATTTCCGTCCGCGGTCGGATCGTTCGCCAACGATGATGCGCGACGGATAGAGGTTGTCGTAGAGCGCCTTGCCCTCGCGCAGGAATTCCGGCGAGAAGATCACATTGCCGCATCCAGGTCGCGTGCGGAGATTGGCGGTATAGCCGACCGGAATCGTCGACTTGACGATGATGGTGACGTCGGGATTGATATTCAGGACTTCGTCGATCACGGTTTCGATGGAGGTGGTGTCGAAGGCACCTGTCTGGGGGTCGTAATTGGTTGGCGTCGCGATCAGGACGAACTCCGCGCCCTTGTAAGCACGGACTGGATCGGTGGTTGCCATTAGCGCGAGTCTCTCGGTATTGAGAAAGGCCTGGAGGTGATCGTCGATGATAGGCGACACGCCGCGATTGACCATCTCCACCCGGTCTTCCGCGACGTCGATCGCGACGACCTCGTTGTGCTGGGCGAGGAGGACGCTGTTCGAGAGTCCGACGTATCCGAGGCCTGCGACTGCTATCTTCATGACTGCCCTGACAGGATTGACTCAGCAAGAACTCCGGCGACCCACCGGCGTTGCTCGCGCTGGTACGTTCGATCGATCCCACTGGTCCAAGCCGCCGGATCGGTCGGGTCCTTAGCCAATCGTAACAAATTTGACTAGGAGGGATCGGCCGGTACTTAGGCGCCAAAACCGAAGGTCATATGCGCTGTATTCGCGGAAGAGTGGTTTGCTGCTCTGCGCGAACGCTCAGCCTTCGCGTATTCGCGGCTCCTTTTGAGCCGACTTGGTCGCGCCGCCGCCAATCCTGTGCTCTGACTTCCGTCAGCGCCGCTCTGGAGTCCCACTCAAGAGCAGGCGTACGGTTTCCGCCATCTCGAGAAGCCAAACACGAAGCTGGACGAGGCAAGCCCAGAGGCGGTAGCGTAACGGATGTCTGCCGGCGCGGAGGAACATCCAAAGCCCTCGCACAGGCGGCGCGAAGGTACGCGCCGTCCACACGATCTTCTGCTTCGCCGTACCGGACCTGACCTGTCCGCCCTTCACCCGACGCGCCTTGGTGGCGATCGAACGCCAGTCGTGCCGCGCCGGATGGTGCACGGTCGCGTCCGGAAGGAAAGTGACGGAAGCGCCGGTCCGGGCGGTCGCCCTTCGGCAGAATTCCGCATCCCCGCCAGAAAGGCGATTGGTGTCAAACCCGCCGACACGCTCGAACACGGCGCGCGAAACGGCGAGATTGGCGGTCGCTCCGTAGCCTCGGCGCACGTAACGGGCCTGCGGGATGCCTTTGACGATATCATACATTTCATAGGCGTTCGCTCGATCCGTGCGGGCGATCATTTCGACATTGCCGATGAGGATCGTCGGTTCCTGCGCCGAGGCTTCGAAAGCCGATGCAATCGCCTTGAGCCAGTCGGGGTCGGGCAAGCAGTCGGCATCGGTGAAGACGAAATAGCGGCCGTTTGCCCGTGCTGCGCCGAGATTTCGCGCCGTGTAGGAGCCCCGGTTCGACCCTTGCAGGAGGCGCGCCTTCTCATGGCGAAGGTCCGGCGGTGAAGTGTCAGGCGGCTCATCGTTGACGAGAAGGATTTCGAAGGCGCTCGCTTCGATCGTCTGCCGGTCGAGGCAGTCAAGGAGCTTCTTCGCTAGATGCCACTGCTCGAAGACCGGCACGATCACCGAAAAGACCGGTCGGTCTTTGCTTGCAAGCGGCCCGTCTTGCTGGTTCCGCACGGGTTTCATCAGGCGCTGCCTCGCGTCGAGAAGGCGCAGTGCTTTGTCATCGGTCGCGTCCGGCGGTCTGCAGATTGCGATAGAACCGACGCTTTTCGACCGCCACGTAATAGGCGTGCCGCATCGAATAAAAGCTCGAAGCCAGAGGGCCGAGACCTTCGCATCGGTGATAGACGTCCCAGACGTCGAGGAGCTTTCGGACCTTCCGGGAGGAGAGCGATCCGCTTCGCCGATTGTATACCGTCTGGACGCCCTCGAAGGCGTGCGCGCTCCTGCCTTCCCGTGTGATTTCAAGCCAAAGCGCCCAGTCCTGTCCCCGCCTGATCGCCGGCATCCGGATATCGCCGGCCTGTTCTCGGTCGATCATCACGGTGGAACATCCGATCGGACAACCCTTAAGCAGATCGGCATAGGCGAGTTCGGTGGGTGGTTCGAAGCAAAGACCCGGTCCGCGCGCGCCGTCGGTCCTCACGAAATAGGCGCCATAGCTGAAAGCCGCTCCGGTCGAGCGCATCATGTCGAGTTGGCTCTGAAGCTTTTGCGGCAGCCAGAGATCGTCGGCATCGAGAAACGCGACATAGCGGCCGCTCGCCGATGCAAGCGCAGCGTTTCGCGCGCCCGCCGCTCCCGATTGGGTATCGAGATGAATCGCCTTGAGGCGCGGATCGATCCGCCGATGGCGTTCGAGAACTTCATGCGTACCGTCCGTCGAGCCGTCGTCGGCGACGACGTGCTCCCAGTCGGCAAAGTCCTGCTCGCGCACCGAAGCAAGACAAGCGGCAAGGGTCTCGGCGCTGTTGAAGGCCGGCGTAATGACCGAAACGGTGGCTATGATTTTTCCCCCGATGATTTTCTGGGTTCTGATGGCCACTTCCTGCGTTTAACTGCAAGCCCTGTTTTTACGGAAGCGGACTTCCGTCGCTAATATCCAAGGAGCGCGGTTCCGCTGAGAATTGCGCGCGAGCAGCCCGACCCGGGCAAATGAATACGCAGTGAGGCCGTGTCACGCACCAACTCCGGTCTCAATCCAAGATGAAAGGTGACTTCCGCATGAAGCGTTCCGACATCAACCGCATCATGGCGGACGCCGCCGAGATGATTGCCCGCTATGGCTTTATTCTGCCGCCTTTCGCCAACTGGACGCCCGAGGAATTCAAGGCGCGGAAGGACGAAGCCCGCCATGTCATCGACAGCCGCTGCGGGTGGGACATCACCGATTACGGCGGCGGCCGGTATGACGAGATGGGCCTCTTTCTCTTCACGCTCAGGAACGGCCGACTCTCTGACCTCACCGCGGGTCGCGGTATGTGCTACGCCGAGAAGCTGCTGATTTCGCGCGAGAAACAGCTCAGCCCGATGCACACCCATGTCATCAAGGCCGAGGACATCATCAATCGTGGAGGTGCGACGCTGGTCGTCGAGCTTTTCGGCTCGGACGGAGACGGCAAGTTCAGCGAAACGGCTGGCGGGCGCGTGATGTGCGACGGGCTTTGGCGCAACTACGCTCCCGGCGAGCGACTCTCGCTGTCGCCCGGCGCGAGCGTCACCTTGCGGCCGGGCGACTGGCACGCTTTCTGGGGCGAGGGCGGCAATGTCCTTATCGGTGAGGTCTCGACGGTCAACGACGACGAGACGGACAACATCTTCCGCGAGCCGATCGGCCGGTTTGCGACGATCGAGGAGGACGAACCGCCCCACCGGCTGCTCGTGAGCGATTACGCGACTTGGCTCGCCTGAGCGCCTTCGCCGGTGACGACAGGGTGTCTGACGCTCAGTTTTCGGCCTGCTTCGGCTTGAGCGATTTCGAGCTCTGATTGAATATGATGTCGTTGTTGTCGACCCGGTGCCTGCCGCGGTTCTGTTTGTCCTTCGCGAGATCAATGGCGCGTTGGACCGCGGGCCTCTGCTTGATCCGGCCGCGCCAGTCGGCAACGCGCGGGAAGTCGTCGAGCGAGGCACCGAGTGGCTTGGCGATAAAGGCCCAAGGAAAAGCCTGTATGTCGGCGATCGAATAGTCTTCGCCCATGATGTAGGAGCGGTCCGCAAGTCGGTTTTCCAGAACGCCGAGATTGCGGTCGAATTCACCGAGATAGCGTTTGAAGCCGTAGTCGCGCTCGTTGTCCGGCGCGTAGTTCTTGAAATGGCTCAGCTGTCCGGCCATCGGGCCCTGGCTGCCCGTCTGCCAGAACAGCCACTCGTCGAGTTCCTTCATGGCGCGTCGGTCTGACCTCTCTGGAGCGAAACGGCCTATTTTGTCCGCTAGGTAGAACAGGATCGCAGCCGACTCGAAAACTGGTACGGGCTCGTCGCCGTAACCGTCCGGCGGGTCGTGATCGACGATCGCCGGCATCTTGGCGTTCGGGCTGATCTTCAGGAATTCCGGCTCGAATTGTTCGCCGGAATGAAGATCCATCAGCTTCAATTCGTAGTCGAGGCCGCATTCCTCCAACATGATCGCGACCTTCCAGCCGTTCGGCGTCGGCGCGTAGTAGAAGTCGATCATCCCATGTCTCCGTCGGGTTCGGCTGCGGCACCCGATGCGAACAAGTCGGCGATCGCCGCGTCGTCGTAGCCGGCCTCCGCGAGGACGGATCGTGTGTCCGCACCCAGTGCGCGAGCCGGGGAGGGAGCATCGAGAGGCGTTTCCGAGAAGCGAGCGGGGCTGCGGGCCTGCCGGATCGGACCTGCCTGCGGATGCGTGAGCTCGACCACCGTGCCGTTCGCCTCGATCTGCGGATGGTAGATCATCTCGCCACGCTTGAGGACCGGGGCGCATGGCACGTCGTGTTCGGTGAGCCGCCGCATCCAGTGTTCGGTCGTATCCTCGATGAGAGCGGCCTGCGTCAGCTCCAGACGGGCGCGCTTGTTGATTTCGCGCGCCGAGACCGTCGCGAAGCGCTCGTCTCTCAGCCATTCCGGCCTGCCGACGGCGGCGGAGAGACCCTTCCAGGTCTTGTCCGTATGGGCCGAGACCGCCATCCAGCCATTGGCCGTCTGGTAGATGAGTTCGACAAAGCTCTGGGCTTCGTCCGGATCGCGATCGTCCGGCTCGTGCTCCTCGGTTTCCGCGCCGATAAAGGTGTGGCCGCTCATATCGGAGGAGAAGAGAAAGGCGACGATCGTGTCGAGCATCGAGATCGTCAGACGATTGCCCTCGCCGCTGCGCTCGCGGGCAAAAAGTGCCGCGGTAATTGCCTGGGCGGTCTGGATCGCGGTGACCTTGTCCGGCACGATCGTTCGGACGAGGCGGGGCCGCGGTCCATCGCCGCCCTGGACGCTCGCAAGACCCGAAAGCGCCTGGATCAGCGGGTCGTAGACCGGGCGTTGTGCCCAATCGCCGGTAACGCCGAAGCCGGCGATCGAGGCGTAGATCACGCGTGGGTTGCGCTGACGGACAACCTCGTAGCCGATGCCGATCCGCTCGGCGACGCCAGGCCGAAAGTTTTCTACGACCACATCGGCCGTCTCGGCGATTTTCAGGGCTGCCTTCAGCCCTGCTGGCGTCTTGAGATCGAGAGCGACCGAGCGTTTGCCGCGATTGTTCTGCAGGAATGAAGCTGAGAATCCGTTGCGCTGCTCGGCCACCTGGCGGGAAAGGTCGCCGCCATCGGGCCGCTCAATCTTGATCACCTCGGCGCCCTGGTCTGCGAGCGTCATGGTTGCGAGCGGCCCCGCGATCATGGTCGTAAAATCGACGATGCGTACGCCAGAGAGGGGTCCAGCCATATTCGTCGACCTCCCTCAGGTTTGCGGTTCGGTCTCTTCAAGGAATTTGGCGACACGATCCATCGCACGTGCAATGTTCATCTCCGAATTGGCATAGGAGATGCGGATATAGCCTTCGCCGAGAATGCCGAAATCGGGTCCACCGACCAAAGCGACATGGGCTTTTTCAAGGAGCGCCGAGGAAAGCTTCTTCGATTTCCACCCCGTCTGGGAGATGTTCGGGAAGGCGTAGAACGCGCCCTTCGGTGTCGCGCAGGTGACGCCGGGCAGGGCGTTGGCGCGCTCGACCACGAGCTTGCGGCGCCGGTCGAAGGCTTCCATCATGCGCTTGACGTCTTCCTGCGGCCCATCGATCGCCGCGATGCCAGCGATCTGGCTCGGCGCGTTGACGCAGGACCAGCAGTTGACGGCAAGCTTGCGAACCATGCCGTAGAGCTTTTCCGGCCAGATCGACCAGCCCATGCGCCAGCCGGTCATCGCCCATGTCTTGGACCAGCCATTGAGGACGATGAGGCGGTCGCGGATTTCGGGATAGGTGAGCAGCGAGGTGTGGACCTCGCCGTCATAGGTCATGACGTCGTAGATCTCGTCGGACAGGATCGCGACGTCGGGGAAATTCTCAAGCCCGGCCACGAGCTTGTCGATCTCTTGCTTCGGCGTAACCCCGCCGGTTGGGTTGGCAGGCGAGTTGAGGATTAGAAGCCGGGTTTTGTCGGTGATGAGTGATAGCGTCTCTTCCGCAGAGAAGGCGAATCCGTTTTCCTCGCGGATAGGAACCGGGACCGGCTTCGCACCTGTGAACTCGATCATCGAGCGATAGATCGGGAAGCCGGGATCGGGATAGAGGATTTCCGCCCCCGGTTCGCCAAACATCAGGATAGCGGCGAACATGGTCGGCTTGCCGCCCGGCATGATCATTACGCTATCTGGAGATATCTCGACACCCGTCAGCGAAAACGTCCGTCGCGCCACCGCTTCACGAGTGGCGGGCAGACCGGTCGCGGGCGTGTATCCGTGATGACCATCCTGCAGCGCCTTGACGGCGGCTTCGACGATGTGCGGCGGCGTCAGGAAATCCGGCTGACCAATGCCGAGATTGACGACGTCGTGGCCTTCGCCAGAGAGTGTGTTCGCACGGGCGAGAACCGCAAAGGCGTTTTCCTCGCCGATCCGGTCGAAGGCGGAGATGGTCTGCAGCATGGATTCGCTTTCGTATCCTTTTTATTGGAGACTTTGGGGGACCGGTCAGTCCTCGTCGTCCTTGACTGGGACGAGATAGTTCAGGGCAAGGCGGCCGCCATCGGCATAAATGGTATGGCCAGTGATGTAGCTCGCATCGTCCGAGGCGAGGAAGGCGGCGATCGCGGCGATTTCCTTCGGGTCGCCGATGCGCCCTAGGGGAGTGCGTGACAGAATCGTTCGTTTGGCTGCGGGATCGTTGGCGACGGAGTTCAGGAGTTCCGTCATGATCGAGCCCGGACCGATCGCGTTCACGCGTATGCCGTGCGGCGCAAGCGCGAGAGCCATAACCTTTGTCAGCGACTTCAGGCCGCCCTTCGAGACCGAATAGCCGACCTGATCGGCCAGCGCGAACTCGGCATTGATCGAGGACATGTTGACGATCGTGCCGGCGCTGCCGCCCTGCTTGACCTTTTCGACCATGTGCTGGGCGATCGCCTGACCGCACAGGAACGCACCCTTGAGATTGACGTCGAGTACCTTCTGAAAGTCGGCGACGTCGAGATCGAGGAAACCGGCCTTCTGCACCATGCCGGCGTTGTTCACGAGAATATCGATATCGGCGAAGGCGTCGAGCGAAGATGCGATCAGGTTATGCACGTCGAGTTTCTCGGCGACATTGGTCGCCACGAAGTGGACTTCGCCATATTCGGAGAGATCGTCCGCCGCCTCCTGTCCCGCACGCTCGTTTACGTCGGCGATGACGACCTTCGCGCCCTCATGCAGGAAGCGCCGTGCGACTGCATAGCCGATTCCCTTCGCGCCGCCCGTGACGACAGCTACGCGTCCATCGAGTGCCATTGATCACGCTCCTTCAGGCGATTGTCCTTCGCCGCGATTTCTTGTCCGACGAGCCCGGGCCTCGGGCTCTGATTCACAGTCGGGGGTGTCTTGGGCGCCTCCGCGACTTGCGCGCAAGCGGTCGGTGGCTAAACTCCGCCGCGAGTCGGCGAGACGAAGGATTATGGATGGTCTTCTGCGATATAGGTAGAGCATGCATCAGGGCCGTGGCCAGCGTCCTCTTTCTGACAGCCTATCCGATGATTGTGCCAGCCCATGCCGGAGACCTTGCAAAGCTCGAACCAATCGGGTTTTCCGACGATGGCGCGGTCTTCGCCTATCAGGAGTCCGGTATCCAGGATGGCTCCGGTTTTCCTTATGCGAATATCTTCGTTCTCGATCTGGACAAGGACCGGTTCATCAGACCATCGCCGATCCGCGTTACGCTGAGCGACGAGACCTCGACCGTAGCGGATGCCATGAACGAGGCACGAAGCCAGGCGTCCATCCTACTGTCGGATCTTATGCCCGAACCACGGCCTGGGCTTGCCGTCATCGAGAACCTGCCCACGGATCTTTCAACGGACGGTAAGGTCGTGCGGTTCGTGCCCCGCCTGTTCGTGCCGCCGATCGATGCTGCGACAGAATTGCGGTTGTCGACCTTTCCGATGGCAGGGCCCGAACTCTGCGAAGGGATAACCGACACAGCGGGATTCAAATTGAATAGGATCGCGTTGGCCGAGGGTGAAAAAGCGCTCACCCTTCACGAGGATACCGGCATTCCGTTCTCGCGCGGGTGCCCGACAGACTACGAAATCCGTCAGGTGCGCCTCTACATGAAGGCTTCCGGCGGCTATTCGGGCGTCGCGATCATCGCGGTCGAGAGCTATGGTTTCGAGGGCCCGGACACGCGCCATATCGCCGTGCCCGTGCCGATGGACTGAGGACAAGCACGGCGCTTCATTGAGGGTTCTACAAGCCTCTGATAGAGCGCTCTTCGAACCCCTTCTCGCCTGTCCATCATCGAAAGCTTGCCGCCCCATGATTCCCCGCTACGCCCGGCCGGATATGGTCGCCGTCTGGTCGCCCGAGACCAAATTTCGCATCTGGTTCGAGATCGAGGCCCATGCTTGCGACGCGCTGGCCGAACTCGACGTCATCCCGAAGGACGCGGCGAAGACGATTTGGGAGAAGGGTGGGGCGGCGACTTTCGACATCGAGCGGATCGATGCGATCGAGCGCGAGACCAAACATGACGTCATCGCCTTCCTGACGCATCTCAGCGAGATCGTCGGGCCGGATGCGCGCTTCGTCCATCAGGGTATGACATCGTCCGATGTGCTTGACACCTGCCTCAACGTGCAACTGACCAAGGCGAGCGATATCCTTCTCGCCGATCTCGATCGCCTCCTCGACGCACTCAAAAAGCGGGCGTTCGAGCACAAAGACACCATCACGATCGGCCGCTCACATGGCATCCATGCCGAGCCGACGACCTTCGGCGTCAAGCTCGCCCAGGCTTATGTGGAGTTCCAGCGCTGCCGGGATCGCTTGGTGGCGGCGCGCGAGGAGATCGCGACCTGTGCGATTTCCGGCGCGGTCGGCACTTTTGCGAATATCGACCCACGTGTCGAGGAGCATATCGCGGAGGCCATGGGGTTGAAGGCCGAGCCGGTCTCGACGCAGGTGATCCCGCGCGACCGCCACGCGATGTATTTCGCGACGCTCGCCGTGATCGCCTCGTCGGTCGAGCGCCTCGCGACGGAAATTCGTCACCTTCAACGTACTGAAGTATTGGAAGCCGAGGAGTTCTTCTCCAAGGGCCAGAAGGGCTCTTCGGCGATGCCCCACAAGCGCAATCCGGTGCTGACCGAGAATCTCACCGGCCTTGCCCGCATGGTGCGCTCCTATGCCATGCCAGCAATGGAGAACGTCGCGCTCTGGCATGAGAGGGACATCTCGCACTCCTCCGTCGAGCGCTACATCGGACCGGACGCAACGATTACCCTCGATTTTGCGCTGCATCGCCTCACCAATGTGATCGAGAACCTTTTGGTCTATCCCGAGCGCATGCAGTCCAACATGGACCGGCTCGGTGGCCTCGTTCACTCCCAGCGCATTCTGCTGGCGCTGACGCAGGTCGGCGTCTCCCGTGAGGACGCTTACCGGCTGGTCCAGCGCAATGCGATGAAGGTCTGGGAGAGCTATCACGTCTCGGGCGATGCGAAGGTCGATTTCCTCGAACAGCTCCTCGCCGACGAGGAAGTGCGGGCCGCGCTCTCGGAAGAGGAAATCCGCTCGCGCTTCGATCTCGGCTATCACACCAAGCATGCCGACACGATCTTCAAGCGTGTGTTCGGATAGGACAGGCCCTCGAAGCGCTTTGTTCGGCCGCTCCAAGCTCTAAGTCGTCTTTCAGGATCAAGGGTTTGGAGGACGTGCAATGGCACCGCGAATGGGACCAAGCTTCGAGAAGGGGCGCAGGCGCGCCATCATCTGGCCCCTCGTCGTTGTGATCGCCGCGATCGCAATCTACTTTCTTTTTGTCGACTCGCCTGGCGATCAGACACCGAGCGACGAACCGCTTCAGCCGGCGACCCAAGGTGATGGCGGCGAGACAGAGGACGGACAGGGCGAGCAGTGAGCCGATTTGGGCTTGCGAACCGGACGGTGCTTCTCACCGGGGGATCCTCCGGCATCGGAGCGGAGCTTTTGAAGGCGCTCGTCGCACGGCGTTGTCGGGTCATCGTCTGGTCGCGGCGTCCGCCTACAATCGTGAGCGACCTCGTCGAGCATGAGGCGGTCGATCTCGCGGACACGGTCGCCCTCGATGCCGCTCTCGACCAGCTGACCGCGAACCATCCCGATCTTTCCGTCATCATCAACAATTCCGGCACGGGCGAGCAAGGCCGATTCCTGACGACCGACCCGAAGGAACTCGACGAGCGCGCGGACACGCAGATCGCCGTCAACCTCACCGCGCCAATCCACATCGCGAACCGGCTCTTCAAGCCGCTCGCCGAAAAGCCTTCCGCGATGATCGTCAACAATACGAGCGGGCTTGCTGTGGCGCCGACCGCCAACAACCCGATCTATTGCGCGACCAAGGCTGGCCTTCGCTCCTTCACGCTGTCGATGCGGTATCAGGCAGAAAGTCATGCGCCCAATCTGAAGATCGTAGAGATTCTCCTTCCCGTTGTCGCAACGCCGATGACAACCCAGTACAAGACGCGCAAGGCGTCGGTCGAAAAAGCGACGCAACGCATCGTGAAGGGCCTCGAGAAGGGTGAGGACGAGATCTGGGTCGGCGCGGCCGCTGTACTGCGCGGCGTCAGTGCCATCGCACCGGGCGTCGCCCGTTGGGTGGTGAAGAAACTGGCGAAGTGATCAGTGCGATCCGCCCACGTCCATCACGAGCATCTGATGATCCGAATAGGGCTGATCGACGATCGTGATTTTGGCATGGTTCCGCAGATCTTCTGAAATGAGGCAGGTGTCGAGGGCGGCGCGCCAGGGGCCGAATCGGAATGTCGGCTCCATGCCTTTGTTGGCGTGATAAAGATGGCCCGACGCGAGCAGCGGCCGCAGCTCGCTCTCGCCCCGAAAGGCATTGAAGTCTCCGACGACGATCGTCGATGTATGGTCCTCTGCCACCCAGTGCGACAGTTCCCTGATCTGCCGGGCTCGTTCGTTCTCGACGAGGGAGAGGTGGACGACAAGAACGCGGACGGCGAGCGTCTCGGTCTGGAGGCGGATGTCGTAGACCAGTTTCTTCCTGCCGTCCCTCAGGTAGCGATCGGTCGCCGTAACTGGTCTCTTGGCGAGGAATGCGTTCGATTTGCCGTAAGACACGTGGAAGGGAGAAAGCGGACGGCGCATGCCGTATTTGCCATGTGCAACCGAGACCGGCATCAGTTCGCTGCCGATGGTGGGAAGCTGGTCGAAGAAGCGGTTGGTGATCGAGCCGCGGTCGAGTTCTACGAGGCAGCACAGGTCCGGCGAAAACTCTTTAATTTTCGCAGTCAGCTGGGCAATGCTTTCGGTTTGGGCGGCAAGTGGCGTGTAGACGTGGCGCCAGAACCGTCCGACGTGCTGCCGGATCGAACCGTCTATCCCACGAAGGTAACCGAGATTGGCGTAGACAATGCGTGTCAAAGAGGAATGGCTTCTCGGCTCGTGGCGGTCTCAGGTAGCAGATAGAAGCCTCCACCGACGATGCAAATGAGGGCTTCGCAGGACGCGGGCTTCCAGATTGGGATTGCTGCCATAAACTTTGCAGCATGGCGGGTGCCAACGATGGGATCCGGCTGATCGTCTCATTGCGGAAAACTCAAAGGCAACGCCATCTTCGAGGCGATCACGATCGACGTTCTGACGACGCTCCTGCAGATCGCAGGCTGGACGATCGTTTTCGGAGCTCTCGTCTATATTCCGTTCAAGCGTTCACCCGCTGCCGCACAGGCCTGGCTTCTCCTCTTTGTATTCTTGCCGTGGATCGCCCTGCCGATCTACTTTTTCCTCGGAAATGCGCTCCATCCGAAATGGCGTCGGATGCGGCTGCAGGAGCTTCCGGGCGTTCTGGAGCCGATCATCCGGCGCATAGGCGAGCGCTCGCCGACCAGCATCGACGCCCTCAAGACCCGCCATCGGATCACCGCACAGCTGGTCGAGCATATTGGACGCCTGCCGCCGGTTCACGGCAACGAGGTGGAGTTTGACGGCGACTACAACCGAGTGGTCGACCGTATCGCGGCGGATATCGATGCTGCACGGCACCACGCCCATCTCTGCTTTTACATTCTACAGGACGACGAGGCCGGAAATCGTGTCCTGAGCGCGTTGGAGCGAGCAGCGGCGCGGGGTGTGACCTGCCGATTGCTCATCGATGCGGTCGGCTCATCTGCCGATCGCCGTCGGATCGCACGTCGGCTGAAGGGCTCGGGCGTCGAGATGCATCTGATCCTGCCTCTGCGCTTCTGGAGCCAGGCGACGCGCCTCGATCTGCGCAACCACCGAAAGATCGTTGTCATCGACGGTATTGTGGGTTGGGTCGGCTCCCAAAACATGCATCGGATCGAGTACGAGCCGAAGACCTTCTACCGCGAGCTCATGGCGCGGGTGACCGGGCCCGTCGTCCTCGAACTCCAGACCATCTTCGTCGGCGACTGGTATCTCGAGACAGAAGAGGACATCGCGACAGAGGAACTGCTGCCGCCGGAGGCGCTGGATCGCGCCGAGATCGGGTCCGGCTCGCTGCTGCAGGTGATGCCGACAGGCCCGGACTTCCCTGAGGCCGGCGTCGGCGTACTTTTCACTGACATCATCCACAATGCTCGCCGGCGCATCGCGCTCGCAACACCCTATTTCGTGCCCAACGACGAGCTTCTGAACGCGATCTCGACCGCGGTGCGAAAGGGTGTGAAGGTCGAGATCTATATCACGGCAACGACAAACAGCATCCTGATCGATCTTGCTCAGGGCTCCTATTTCGAGGAACTCCTCAGTGCCGGCGTCGAGGTCTATCTCTACCGGGAGCGGTTCCTCCACGCGAAACACCTATCGATCGATGAGGATATAGCGATCATCGGTTCGTCCAACATGGACCTGCGATCGTTCGAGCTCAATTCGGAGGTGACGCTAATTGCCTACGACCACAAGCTCGCTAGCCAACTGGAGAAGATCGAGCACGACTACCAGGCAAAATCGAAGCGGCTCGAACTGGAAGAGTGGCGCGAACGAGGCTTTTTCAAACAGCTTGCCGAAAACATCACGCGGCTAATCAGCCCCCTGCTTTAGTGATAGACGGCGGCTGCGCCAATACGCGAACGGTTGATCGCACCAGTATGTGGCGTGGCATTCGTTCTACAGGCGGGTGTGGATGTCGCCGAAGTCGATCATGCTGAAAGTCTCGAAGAAGGTCTTGAAAGCGCCGAACGCCACGAGGCCACGTAGATCGTACTCGTGAAATCAGATTGGAGGGCCCGGTAGTCGAGGAAGTCACGCAAAACTTCGCGGGCTGCCTGACCGTCATTTACGGCTTGATCAGATACCGGCGCTCGCAACCGCCGGATAGAGATAGATGATGATGACCTGCTGCAGGAAGAAAATGCCGAGAAGAGCCACAAGCGGAGACAAATCGATGCCGCCGAGATCGGGCATGAAACGGCGGATCCGCCGATAGAGCGGCTCGGTCGCTTTGTAGAGGAAGGTCGCGATCGAATCGACGAAGGGATTGCCCGAGTTGACGATATTGAAGGCGAAGAGCCAGGAAAGAATCGCCGAGGCGATGATGATCCACCAGTAGATATTGAGGGCGAGCATCACGACACTGAGAACGGCGAGCATGGTAGGGGTGACTTCCTCTTGGCGTTTCGTCTCGGGGCGATGTAGCGATGGCTGGCGTTGCCCGCAAGCAAACGTCGGGGTACGCCTCATGGTAGATCGTTGTTTGAAGCATCGACCTTGCTCAAACGTGACCCTTCCGAAGCTTGACGCATTCGGTCGCGGCGCTTATAGACGCCGACGAGAGTTTCGAGAGCGCCCCTGCGGGCGCTTTTCGCCTTTGGGCGGTCGAAAGGTTTTCGCCCGACGATCGCTGAGGCGAAACGACAAGCATCTGACGACGATCAGGACAGACAGGAAAGAGACGCCCGATGGCCAACACTCCCTCGGCCAAAAAGGCGGCGCGTAAGATCGCCCGCCGCACTGCAGTCAACACCGCTCGCCGCTCGCGTGTTCGCACCTTCCTGCGCCGCGTTGAAGAGGCCATCGCCTCCGGCGACAAGAATGCCGCGACCGAAGCCTTCCGACAGGCTGAGCCCGAGATGATGCGCGCCTCCTCCAAGGGGGTGTTCCACAAGAACACCGCGTCGCGGAAGATTTCCCGTCTCGCGCAGCGTGTAAACAAGCTCGCCGACGCGTGAGGCAGGCCGCCGGATCTACCGGCGTTGTGAGAACTTTCCAAAGGCTCGGGGAAATCCGGGCCTTTTGGCTTTATGATTGCGACTCAAGGTTGCGTATCGCTTGAGAAAATCTCGCGCTGACCAAGCTTTCGGTTGATCCAGCCTCTTGCCGAAGCGCTCATGCTTCCACACTCTAGCCGCATGAGCCAGAATCCCTTCCTTATCTCGTCGGCTGATCTCGCCGAGACGCTGGGGCGGTCCGGACTGTCGATCGTCGATGCCTCCTGGTATCTGCCGGCGATGGGCCGTTTCGCGAGATCGGAATACGAGGCCGGGCACGTGCCCGGCGCGGTGTTTTTCGATCAAGACGAAATCGTCGATCCGGATTCGACGTTGCCACATACGCTGCCTTCGCCCGAGGATTTCGCCACAAGGGTGGGCGCCTTGGGGATTTCCGAGACCGACACGATCATCGTCTACGACGGCATGGGCCTGTTTTCCGCACCACGCGTCTGGTGGATGTTCCGTACTTTTGGGGCAAAGGATGTACGGGTGCTCGACGGCGGCTTTCCGGCATGGTTTGAGGAGGGCTTGCCGCGCGAGATGGGACAGCCGGCGATCGAGCCCACGACGTTTACGCCGGACTTCGATCGCAGTGCTATCGCGTCTCTGGACGAGATGCGGACGATTTCGGCGGGGCAGGGCGAGCGCCAAATCGTCGACGTGCGCCCGGCGGACCGTTTTGCCGGTTCCTCGCCCGAGCCGCGTGAGGGTGTCCGCTCTGGCCATATGCCGGGTGCCGATAGCCTGCCGTTTCTGAACCTCCAAAGTGAGGGGCGGCTCAAGAGGCCGGACGCTCTTCGCAGCGAGATGCAGGCGGCTGGCGTCGATCCCGATGGATCGGCCGTAACCAGCTGTGGGTCTGGCGTCACGGCGGCCATCGCCAACCTCGCCTTCGCAAGCCTCGGCAACTTCGATGTCAAGCTTTACGACGGTTCATGGAGCGAATGGGGCTCCCAGACCGATACGCCGGTCGAGACGCAATCCTGATGGCCATCGAGCTGCTGACGACGCGTGTCACGAGTCTGGAGATGACGGCGGACGTCCGTAGGATCCGCCGACGAGCCTCCGGTAGCTCGCCCGCCATGCGGATCGTCGAAGTCCCACGACTGCCTCTGCAGCGTTATCGCGATCTCTATGCCAGCGTCGGCGCGGCCCATCATTGGACATCGCGCCTCCTTCCGGACAAGGCGCTCGCCGAGGAAATCTACAATCCACGCACGCGCATCTACCTCGCTCAGACCGGTCATGAGACTGTCGGTTGGTTTGAGATAGAGGTGAAGCGCAACGTCCGTCAGGCGCGGATCGTCCATTTTGGAATTCTCCCGCCCTTCCGTGGGCGGGGACTCGCCGGACCGCTTCTGGAAGAAGCGATCGCGGCGGGCTTTGCCGAGGGTCCTGAACGCCTGACGATAGAGACCAACACGCTCGATCATCCAGCCGCCCTTCGGCTTTACCGCAGGCACGGATTCGTGCCGTATGCGACCCGCGAGGTGAAGACGCCGACCTGGGCCTCGCTCGCCGAGGCGCAAACGGCGGCGGAGTAACGCCGGCGCTCTCCGTGTCGGAACGGAAAGACACACATACGACGTAACACGGTCGCGAACGGTTTCCGTTCGTCCCAGTGCATTCGTGTGTCCCCGAGCGCCAATATGCCCGGACCCTAATCGCTAGGCGGACCTCTCAACCTCCAAAGCCGGGCAACCTTGGCAGCCTCCCGCTAGATAAGTAGATCCGCGACGATCGGATCATTCGTGATGTCCTGATAGCGGATGCCGTCCGCGTCGAAGCGGGCGAGCAGCGTGTCGAAATTGGCCCGGTCCTTTGTTTCGATGCCGAGCAGGATCGAGCCGAATTCACGAGCCGATTTCTTGAGATATTCAAAGCGCGAAATATCGTCGTCCGGGCCAAGCAGATTGAGGAAATCCTTTAGCGCCCCCGGGCGCTGGGCCAGACGCAGGATGAAGTATTTCTTCTTTCCTTCAAAGCGAAGCGCGCGCTCCTTGACGTCTGGCAGGCGTTCGAAATCGAAATTGCCGCCCGAAACGACGCAGACGATAGTCTTCCCCTGGATCTCGGTGCCGAAACCCTTCAGCGCATCGATGGTCAGCGCTCCAGCGGGTTCGAGCACAATACCCTCGACATTCAGCATTTCCAGCATCGTGCCGCAAAGCCGGCCTTCCGGCGCAAGGTGGACAACACTGCTGTCAAAACGCTTGAGGATGTCGAACGGGATCTGTCCGATCTCGGCTACCGAGGCCCCGTCTACGAAGCCATCGATCTTCGACATCTTCGTGAGGATGCCGCTGTCTAGGCTGGACTTGAGGCTCGGCGCACCGAGCGGCTCGACGAAGCGCAGGGTGTTCGGCGCGCCCTCCGTGCCGTGGAACAAACGTGTCATGCCCGACGCGAGCCCACCGCCGCCCACAGGCATGATGACGATATCGGCCTTCTCCTCGCCGAGTTGGCCCAGCATTTCGAGCGCGACGCTCGCCTGGCCTTCAACGATGTCGGTATGATCGAAAGGTGGCACGAGCTCCGCGCCCTCGGCTTCGGCATAGGCCTTGGCGGCCTTGTAACAGTCGTCGAAGAAGTCACCGATCAGCTCGATCTCGATTGTGTCCTCGCCGAAGGTTCGCGTCTTGGCGATCTTCTGCTGCGGTGTCGTTACCGGCATATAGATGCGGCCCTTCACGCCGAAATGGCGGCAGGCGAACGCAAAACCCTGCGCGTGGTTGCCAGCTGAGGCGCAACAGAATTTCGCGCCGTTGCCGCCATTTGCCATCCGCTTGCGCATGAAGTTGAACGCGCCGCGAATCTTATAGGAGCGGACCGGCGTCAGGTCCTCGCGTTTGAGATAGATGCGAGCCTTGTACTTGGCGGAGAGATGCTCGTTGAACTGGAGCGGCGTCTCGGGAAAAAGATCGCGAAGCGCGGTCTCGGCTTCGCGCACGGCAGCGGAGAATTCGGTATCGGTCATGGGATCGTCTTCTTGGTCTTTCGACAGTGCGCGCGAGCCGTACTGTTCGCTCTCTAAATGTCTCGGCGCGTGCTGTCTCGCAGTTTCGCCGTTGCGAAAATGCCAGATGGTCGAAGTTTTATCGGTGAGGTTCGAGCAATTGGCTTCGGCGACGATCGGTGGTCAGGCCACCTCGCTCGATCCGCCGGTCGCGATCGCCGGGTAGATGCAGAGCCTTATGCGCCCCGCTGCCCGGTGAAGACGCCGGCGCCCATAATCGACAGGGAGGTCCGGCCGGTCGAACGAATGATCATCATCGTGAGCGCTCCCTGTTTGCCGTTTGCAACATCGGGCTTTTGGGCGATCGGCGAGGACTTGTAAAGGCGTTGAGTCTCAGCCTGCACCCGCGATCTCAATCATTAGACCGTCGTTCTGGCACCAAGTGTTCGAAAAGGCAAAAGACACTCTCAAGGTATGGTCGCACAGGAAGCACGTTAGCTGCTTGGCCCAACACGATCTTTGCGACTGCCGCTTCGCAGGCTGCGAGATTGATCAGGAACACGATGTGAAAACGGTACCCTGATCTCTTCAGTGGTGATTCCAACTCTAGACCTTCGGCACCTCTTGCGAAGTTGCACCAGACCTGCGTGATCGACGAAAGGTATAGAAGTCCCTTATGCCGCTTGCCCGACCGCCCATCGAACGGGCGAGAGCTTGCCTCAGTGAGCGTCGGGATCCAGCAGTTCAAAAGGGGAAGGGCGAAACCACGGTGATGTGGTGTCAACGGCGCGTTATGCTTAACTTCGAGAGCGAACGTATCTGGTATCGCTCGAGCGTTTTGCACTGGTTCTCTCGGCGCCCAGGCAATCGTCGGCTTTCTGTTATTCGCTTCCGTTTTCGCAGATCCACATCCAGCATTCGTCAGTTCGGCAGAGTATTCGGACCGCTCAGATCGCTTGGTAAGAAAAAGCCCCGGCGGATCACTCCACCGGGGCTGACCATCCTCCGAAACGGGGGCGCTATGACGCCACCCGCAAGGCCTTATGCGCTCTTGCGCTTGTCTTCGTCGTCGACCTCTTCGTAGTCGGCGTCGACCACGTCGTCGTTCGAAGCGTCCTTCGCAGCATCAGCCGCCGCGTCGGTCTCGGCCTGTTCAGCCTGCGAGGCCTCGTACATGGCTTGGCCCAGCTTCATGGAAGCCTGGCCGAGCGTGTCGCTCTTGGCCTTGATGGACTCGGCGTCCGCGTCTTCCTTCTCCAGTTCGGCCTTGAGATCGTCGATTGCCGAGCGGATCTCATTCCGATCGTCCTCGGAGACCTTGTCGCCATACTCTTCGAGGCTCTTCTCGGCCGAATGGACCAGCGCTTCGCCCTGGTTCTTGGCTTCGACCGTGGCGCGCCGCTTCTTGTCGGCCTCGGCATTCGCCTCGGCATCCTTCACCATCTGCTCGATATCGGCGTCGGAGAGACCACCGGAGGCCTGGATCGTGATCCGTTGCTCCTTGTTGGTACCCTTGTCCTTGGCAGACACGTTGACGATGCCGTTGGCGTCGATGTCGAAGGTGACCTCGATCTGCGGCACGCCGCGCGGTGCAGGCGGAATCCCCTCAAGATTGAACCGGCCGAGAGATTTGTTGTCGGCGGCCATCTCGCGTTCGCCCTGGAAGACCTGGATGGTGACGGCGTTCTGGTTGTCCTCCGCCGTCGAGAAGGTCTGCGACTTCTTGGTCGGAATGGTCGTGTTCCGATCGATGAGACGGGTGAACACGCCGCCGAGCGTCTCAATGCCGAGCGAGAGCGGGGTCACGTCGAGAAGGAGAACGTCCTTCACGTCGCCCTGCAGAACGCCGGCCTGAATGGCAGCACCCATGGCTACCACTTCGTCCGGATTGACGCCCTTGTGCGGATCCTTGCCGAAGAACGACTTCACCGTCTCCTGCACCTTTGGCATGCGGGTCATGCCACCGACGAGAACGACTTCGTCGATATCGTTCGCCGACATCGAGGCATCCTTCAGCGCCGCCTTCATCGGACCCACGGTGCGTTGCACGAGATCGTCGACGAGGCTTTCGAACTTCGAACGCGACAGCTTCATCGTGAGGTGCTTCGGGCCGGACTGGTCGGCCGTGATGAAGGGCAGGTTGATTTCGGTCTGCGAGGCTGAAGACAGCTCGATCTTCGCCTTCTCGGCCGCTTCCTTGAGGCGCTGAAGTGCGAGCTTGTCGCCCTTCAGGTCGATGCCCTGATCCTTCTTGAACTCCGCCGCAAAGTAGTCGACGAGGCGCATGTCGAAGTCTTCGCCACCGAGGAAGGTGTCGCCGTTGGTCGACTTCACCTCGAAGACGCCATCGCCGATTTCGAGGATCGAGACGTCGAACGTGCCGCCGCCAAGGTCATAGACGGCGATCGTCTTGCCGTCGGTCTTATCGAGGCCATAGGCGAGCGCGGCCGCCGTCGGCTCGTTGATGATGCGCAGAACTTCAAGGCCCGCGATCTTGCCGGCATCCTTGGTCGCCTGGCGCTGGGCGTCGTTGAAATAGGCCGGGACCGTAATGACGGCCTTTTCGACCTTTTCGCCAAGATAGCCTTCGGCTGTTTCCTTCATCTTCTGAAGGATCATCGCTGAGATCTGTGACGGAGAATATTTCTCGCCGTCAGCCTCGACCCAGGCATCGCCGTTGTCGCCCTTCACGATCTTGTAGGGAACGAGTTCCTTGTCCTTCTGGGCGGTTGGATCGTCATAGCGGCGGCCGATCAGACGCTTGACCGCGAACATCGTGTTCTCGGGATTGGTGACCGCTTGGCGCTTCGCCGGCTGGCCGACGAGACGTTCTCCGTCGTCCGTGAATGCGACCATGGACGGCGTGGTCCGCGCGCCCTCAGCGTTCTCGATCACCTTGGAATTCTTGCCGTCCATAACGGCGACACAGGAATTGGTGGTCCCGAGGTCGATACCAATGACCTTCGCCATGTTCCTCATTCTCCTTCTTTAGCGAGCCGTCCGGCGACCCTCGTGCGAGGCGTTCTGGAGGACGGCCCCTCGTCTTTTCGGAATATTCGTGAACCGTTAAAACGTGAATGCCGCCCGGCTCCTGCGGCGTTGCGGGGTATATATGAAGCGGTTTTTCGGCCCGCAAGGCGGGCGGCTCGCGAAACCGTGACGTGCCGTAATTTTCCCGCTGCCCTATCGCTTCGGGTGCTTAGCTTCCCTCGGCTGGCGTCAGTCTCAGTTCGTAGACGAGAAGATCGTTGCCTTCGCCGATCGCGGGATCGATCGCGATTTCTCCCCCGCTGTCGCCGACGCCCGTCAGATCGACGGCGAAGATGAAGGGCTCGCGCGCAAGCCGGGTGGTGAAACGTTGCCGGCCGCAGCGGGTCTCTCCATCGAAAAGGCATCGCACCGTGAACGAGCGTTCGGCTCCGCCGAGAGATCCTACGGTCAGTTCGGCCCTTACGCCGCTTCCGGCAAGACCGGATACGGCCCCTGGCCCGACGACGAAGCCGATCTCTCCATCTCCCTCGTCGAGAGGGCCGGTGATACGCACCGTCGGCGAGCCATCCGGCGCCTCCTCGGTCGTCACGCGTCCACCATTCGGAGTCGTAATCTGACTAATCTCGCGGCCCGAGAAGACGGTGATCCAGTTCTGGGTTTCGATCTCTGCGTCCGCCATAGCCTCGCCCTCAGCTGCGCTGAGTGGGGCATCGTTGCTCGCGGTCGTCACGATGTATGGCAGGGCGAGGTACGCTCCCGCTACGATCAGGAATCCAAAGAGGAGCACGATAATGGTGGAGACGAGGAAACCGCTCGTTCTGCGTCTCGCTCTACTGTCGCGGTGCTTGGAGCCCGGACGCCAGGTTTCGAAATCATTCGACGTGCTAGCGCTGGCCCGAGGCGTTTCGCCGAGACCGTCGTCGCGGCGCTTCAGTGCGCCGATGATGCCTGCACCGCCGCTCGTCGTGTCACCGGCGGCTGGCTCACGGCTCGGGGTGACGGCGCCGAGCTCGAAAGCGTCTTCGAAGGGTTCCTCGCCTTTCGGGGGAGGTGGCGCGAAGGCTCTGGGTGGTCGCGGTGCAGGCTCGCGTTCCTCGATTTCGGGGACACTCGGAACAGGCGGTCCACTTCTCGAAGCTCGTGCCGCTTCGACCTTTGGCGAAGGAACTCCTTTGGCTACTGCATCGAGACCGCGATCCGGCTCGACGATAGGTGCCGCGTCTGCTGCTTGTGCTGCGCGGGTTTCGGAATGGGGGACGAACTCGGGGTCCAGTTTGGGCGCGCCATTCTTAAACGCGTCGCTCTTTCGGTATCTCGTATCCGAATGCCCATTTGCTTCCGACGCTGGAACCGAGGAAAGAGTAGAGTTTTCGGTCGTCTCGCGTGGTTGCCGAGATGCATCGGGGGTTTGCACGAAGGCAGAGTCTTCGCCGCTTATCGCATAGTCGGCCTCAACCGCTTGGATCGCCTCGCTCAGTTCCTTGCGCTTGGCTCTGGCACGCTTGTCGTCGGTATCGGTCGCCAGAACGCGTTCGATGGCTCGTTCCGCAGCCCAGTAGACGCCTTGCCGAAACGTAGGACTTGCTGCGGCTCCGGCTTCCAGTGCCCGCCTGATGCTCGTTTCGATCGACCTCGTCACGTGTCAAAAGTTCCCTTCAAAGCGTCGTCCAGACGAACAATCTGGCTTTCATCGGGGCTCCGGTTCGGTCGATCGCCTAGCGGGGTGCAACTCTAAGGAAGCTCGCGGGAAGGTGCAATTCTGCCCGTTCTCTCCCAAAAGCTGTCAAATTCCAAAGTGGCTAGACAGCTTGCGAAGCGCCACGCGGTTCGATGATCCTCAGTCACTCCCATCCATGAGAACGCCAAGACCGCTCGGCTTTGCTTGTTCGCGGTGCGATCGGTCGCAGATTGAGTAAGCGGGTTGAACCCTAGATGAACGCATCTTGCGCTGTTCTCGCACCTACCGAAGCCAAGGGACATCATGGTCAGAGCCTCAAACATGCATATCCGGCATCCCATCTCGCATCACGGCGTCATCGGGGATATGCGCACGGCCGCGCTGGTAGCCGATGACGGGACGATCACCTTCTTTTGTCATCCCGAGATCGACTCGCCGACGCTCTTCGCCTCGATCCTAGACGAGGCGAGCGGGGGTTCCTTTCGCTTCGCGGCTGTCGCAGACGAAGGCGAACCGAACACAAGGCAGATGTATCTGCCTGACACGAATATTCTGATTACCCGCTTCCTGGACGAGAGCGGCATCGGCGAGGTCTGCGATTTCATGCCGGTGGACGGCACGGGCCGCATCGTTCGCCGCGCCAAGGCGATTACGGATCATGTCGATTTCGAACTCGATATGACTCCACGGCCGGACTATGGCCGGGTCGATCCAATCATCGAGCCGATCGAAGGCGGTGTCTCCATTCGCTGGAACGACGAGGTCGATCCGATCTCCGTCTATGCGTCTTTTCCGATAGAGATCAGCAATGGGCGGCTAGAAGCCCGCATCACTCTGAACGAGGGGGAGGGCGCTTATATCGTACTTTGTCCAAACCGCGAGGACAGTCCGCCGGTGGACAGCGGCTATGTCGCCCGTGAATTCAGAGACACGCGCGACTACTGGCATAAATGGGTCAATCGCGGGAACTATCCCTCGTCCTGGCGCGAACTGGTGGTGCGCTCCGCGCTGACTCTCAAGCTCCTCACCTCTTACGATCACGGCTCGATCGCCGCTGCCGCTACCTTCGGCCTCCCCGAGGTTCCCGGCGGAGAGCGGAACTGGGACTATCGCTATTGCTGGGTGCGGGACGCCGCCTTCACCCTCTATAGCCTGTCGCGCCTCGGCTATTACGACGAGGCCGAGAACTTCATCCACTTCCTGATGGAGCGTGCTGTCGAGGACGGGGCTCAGGGGCTCCAGATCATGTACGGCATGGATGGGCGGACCGAACTGACGGAAACCGAGCTCGAACACCTTTCCGGTTACACAGGTGCATCCCCGGTTCGCATCGGAAATGAGGCCTATTCCCAGCTACAGCTCGACATCTACGGCGAGTTCATGGACGCGGTCTATATTTCGACTAAGGCGCGGGGAAAACCGGCCTATTCGGTCTGGATCAAGCTCGCGCGGATGATGGACTGGGTTTGCGACAACTGGCGCCGGAAAGACAAGGGCATCTGGGAGAGCCGGGGCGAACCGAAGGAGTATCTCTCCTCGCGGCTGATGTGCTGGGTGGCGCTCGACCGGGCCCTCAGGATGGCATTCGATGAGTCCCTGCCAGCCAATATCGAAGAGTGGCGCCGCGAACGAGACACCATTCAGAAGAGTATCCTCGAGGAGTTCTGGGATCCGGAGATTGGCGCCTTCACCCAGTTCAAGGGGTCTAACACCCTCGACGCGGTCGTTCTTCTCATGCCGCTGGTCAAGTTCATCAATCCGCGTGACCCGATGTGGACGTCCACTTTGAAGGCCGTGCGGCGTGAACTCGTCCACGACTGTTTGGTTTATCGCTACAAGAATTCCGACGAAAACGACGATGGGCTGGACGGGGAGGAAGGCGCATTCACGATATGCTCGTTCTGGTATGTCGAGGCGCTCGCGAGAACCGGATACGTTGCTGAAGCGCGCCTACTGTTCGAGAAGTTGCATACCTATGCCAACCATCTTGGACTGTATTCGGAGGAATTGTCCTCCGCTGGCGACCACCTCGGGAACTTCCCACAGGCGCTTACGCATTTGTCCCTGATCTCGGCGGCGATCTGGCTCGACCGGGCGCTGAACGGCGACCGCCAGGACCCGCACCATTTTGAATTCAGCATGCTGGAAGATCCCGATGGGCTATTTTGATCTCTTCTCCCTCAAAGGCCAGACGGCGCTCGTGACCGGCGGCTCGTCCGGCATCGGCGCCGCGACCGTCAGGGTTCTGAGCGAGGCCGGCGCGAACGTCGTCATCAACTATCGCGGCAGCGAGGACGCGGCGAGGAAGCTGCGCGACCAAGTCCGCGCAGCCGGCGGCGAGGCCATGGACGTCCAAGCCGACGTCTCGAAAGAAGACGAAGTCGTCGCAATGTTCGATAGCGCGGAGGAGGCGCTCGGGCCCATCGACATCGTGTTTTCCAACGCTGGCCTTCAGGCCGATGCCGCGATTGGCGACATGACTTTCGAGGATTGGCGAAAGACCAGCTCTGTCATTCTAGACGGTGGTTTCCTCGTCGGACGCGAAGCCATCAAGCGTTTTCGAAAGAAGGGCATGCGAGAGGACGTCTCGCATGCTCTAGGGAAGCTTGTCTTCGATTCGTCGGTGCACCAGCGGATACCTTGGGCCTTTCACGCCAATTACGCTTCTGCCAAGGGCGGGTTGAAGCTTCTGATGGAATCGCTGGCGCAGGAGACCGCTTCGGAGAAGATCCGCGTCAACGCCGTCGCCCCCGGCGCCATCGCAACAGCTATCAACGCCGACGCCCGGAAGACTGAGGAAGACCGCAAGGCGATCCTCGATCTGATACCTTATGGCAGGATAGGCGATCCGGAGGATATCGGGCGCGTGGTGGCGT
Source organism: Fulvimarina pelagi HTCC2506 (assembly GCF_000153705.1). Lineage (GTDB taxonomy): Bacteria > Pseudomonadota > Alphaproteobacteria > Rhizobiales > Rhizobiaceae > Fulvimarina > Fulvimarina pelagi. Next base: position 2,493,980 of record NZ_DS022272.1, on the reverse strand, counting down.
GGCTCGCCTCGGATGCGGCTGACTACATCACTGGACAGACTATCTTCGTCGACGGCGGCATGGCGCTTTACCCAGGCTTCAAGGGCAACGGCTGACTGTGCGCTTCAGGATTCGTCGGCAAGCGTCTCGCGATTGGCCTGGTAGACGCCACGTGCGACTGCGCGCGCCATGACGGCGGTCGCGGCAGCCATCAGTTCAATGCGCTCGGCACTCGTCTGCGGGCCATCGTGCCGGCCCGTCGAAGCCGAAAAGACAAGATCGCCATCGAAATCCGTGTGAGAGGGCCAGATGGCCCGCGCGAAACCGTCCTGCCCGGCGATTGCAAGCCGCTTGCAGCTCGCCTTGTCGAGCCTTGCATCAGTGACGACGATGCCGATCGTCGTGTTCGCGCCTTCGGCCGCATGCAATTTCGAGAACGGGTCGACCGCATCATTCGGCATTGGTGACGGAAGTCCATAACCGCCGAATTCACGATCGATCTCAAAGGGCGAAGCCCAGAAATGCCGGCCCGTTCCGATGGTCGGCGAGCCGACCGCGTTGACGGCGACGATTGCACCGATGGTGATACCGGAGGGTAGGACGCAGGAGGCGCTGCCGGTGCCGCCGCGCATCCGGGCCGTTCTCGCGCCGAAGCCCGCGCCGTGGCGACCAAGCGTGACCCGATCGCGGCCGGCATTTGTCGCAGCCTCGTATCCGAGGTCGCGGTATGGCGGAAAACGACCCCAGTCCTTGTCGCCCTCGTTCAGAAGATCGAACAGGATTGCGGCCGGCACGATGGGAACGCGCGCCGGGCCCACCGCGAAACCACGCCCCTGTTCACGAAGGCAGGCCTGTACGCCGCTCGCCGCGTCGAGCCCGAAGGCAGATCCGCCGGAGAGCACCAGCGCATCGACGCCGCCAACAAGATTTTCCGGGTCGAGCAGGTTTGTCTCCCTCGTCCCCGGTGCGCCGCCGAGGATCGAGACGGACGCAATTGCTGGTTCGTCGAAAACCACCACGGAGGTGCCGCTGGCGAGACGTGCGTCCTCGGACTGGCCGACACCCAGCCCTGAGACATCGGTGATGTCGTTCCGGGCACCGGCTTTCCAGACGGTCATTGACCAGCTGCTTCGGCATCGAAGATAAATTCGCTGCCGGACCATCGCAGTGGGCGGTAGGCAACGGCCCGCGCGTCGCCCTTTTCGTCGAAAGCGACGGTGCCTAGGAGCGTCTCGAAACTTTCCTCGTTCAAGATCTCCGCCAGTGACCGAGTTGACCCCTCGGCCAATTCGAGAGCCCTCACGGCGATCTCGACCGCCGCATGGGCGACGCCGCCATAGCCGGAGAGCGCGATATCCTCTACTCCGTCCGCTTCGGGCGGGGCGTAGCTGTAAGGCGGTGCGAGGGCGACGATCCCTTCTGGCAGCGGCTGATCCACACTCGTCTCGTCGAGCAGGCTTTCGCCGCCGATGATTTGGAGATCGAGATCGAGTTCGGCCGCATCCCTCGCGATCACCGCGATGTCCGGCCGGTCGCCGGCGATGAAAAAGCGGGTGACCCCGGTGCGGGCGAGGCGGCGGACGAGGCCGAACTGCTTTTCCTCGGCGGGCCTGTAGTTGTCGGTCGCGGCGGGCTCCAGTCCCTCTTCTGCGACGAGGCGGCGAACCGTGTCGACCAGCCCGCGATTGGCAATCGAACCGTCCTCGATCAGGCCAAAGGGCTCATTGCGCCAGCGCTTCGAGATGGTTTCTGCGATGGCGCGAGCCTCGGCGTCCGAACGCGGTGCGAGGCGCCAGACGAGATGACCCGTATCCTCACGGTCGTCGGTTACGCGGTTTGCGCGCACGCCGACGTCGATCACCGGTATGCCGGCTTCGGTCAGGATAGGGAGGGCGGCGAGCAGAGACTCCGTGCAGAGAAAACCGACAACAATCCGTGCCTCTTCCTCGACATAGCTCCGTGCGGCCACCTCTCCGCCTTCCGGTGTGCATTCGGTGTCGGCCGGCGCGATCGTAGCCACGCCGCTTCCGGCCTCCTGGGCTCCGTTGACGATTTGCTGACCGAGAAGAGCACTCGATCCGGAGAGAGGCGCGGAGACGCCGATGACCGGTTGTTCCTGAGCAAACGCCGGCGCTGACAAGAGAAGCGCGTAACCAAAAAGAGCGGCGATGCGAAGCACGGGCATAGGCATGGCGGGACCATAGACTTTGGAAGAGCGTCGGGAAACGGTCGTCTTCGGAATGAGTCCGCCCAGCGAACATCGGCGGGTCGGGCGCGTTCAAGGTACCGGTAGTACCGTTCAGGACATCGAAGGCAAAGGCAAATGACGCAGTCTGACTCCGACAACCGCAGGATAGTGACCGAGGAACCGGCTGATATTCCCGCCGATGGACTTTTCTTCGCCTATTTGGCGATGCTGCCGATCGTCGCGGGCGCCGTCGGGCTGTTCGTCCTGCCGGACAACTGGGCCTTCCTGACGCTGAACTTCACGCTGCTTTGGGGAGCGGCCATTCTGACCTTTCTCTCCGGCGTGCGCCGCGGGGTCAGTTTCCGCCAGCCGGGCGGACCAAAGGCTACCCAGATCGCGATGATGTTGCTTCTCTTCGTTACCGGCTTTGCTGCGATTCTCTCGGTGGTCTGGGCGTTCCCGCTCTATGCGGTCGGCCTAGAACTGATCGGCTACGTGGCACTTGCCGTCCTCGATCCAATCAGCGCCAAGAAGGGGCGAGCCCCGCTTTATTTCGCCAAGCTCCGCCCGGTGCAGATGCTGCTGCCGATCCTCTCGCTGGCGGTGGTCGGCTACTGGGTCTCGACGAGCCCATTCTTTTGAGCGCGGGACCGCCCGGACCTCCGATTTGTACGATTTGGGAAAAATTCGTTTGGGCTTCGGCGAAACAATAGGACGTCTTGCGGCTGCGAAAAGCGAGATTTGTCCCTATGTTCCACCAAAACCTAATACGCCGACCTCGATCGGAATCGAGATCGAGCGCAACCCGTGATACCCGCGGAGAATTGAGCGAGGAGCGCTGCCGTCCGATGCAGCCGGTTCCCGCTTTTGTCCGCAGACTGCCGAGAAGGACCGCGAATGAGTTCCGTCGCCGAAAAGACCGCCGAGACCGAAAGCTTCCCGATCCCCGCGAACGTCTTCGCCGAAACCGTCACTTCCGTCACGCATTATACGGACCGGCTATTCGCCTTCCGCATGACCCGACCACAGAGCTTTCGCTTTCGCTCGGGAGAATTCGTGATGATCGGCCTGCCGAACGCGGAGAAGCCAGTCTATCGGGCCTATTCGATCGCGTCGCCGGCCTGGGACGAGGAAATCGAGTTCTTTTCGATCAAAGTGCCCGGCGGTCCGCTGACCGAGCATCTCCAGAAGATCCAGGAGGGCGACACCGTCCTCATGCGTAAGAAGCCGACGGGCACGCTCGTCCACGATGCGCTGATCCCCGGCAAGCGGCTCTTTCTGTTCTCGACCGGCACCGGCATTGCGCCCTTCGCCTCGGTCATTCGCGATCCCGAGACTTACGAGAAGTTCGATCAGGTGATCCTGACGCAGACGTGCCGTGAGGACTCCGAACTCGAATATGGGCGTCAACTCGTCGATCACATGAAGACCGACGAATTGATGCAAGAGGTCGTCGGCGAGAAAGAACTGCTCTTCCACGCCACCGCCACCCAAAAGGGCGAGGTGACCGGCGACCGCGTTACGAAGTTGATCGAGAACGGCAAGCTCTTCATTGATCTCGCTATCGCGCCGCTCGATCCGGCGAACGATCGCGCCATGATATGCGGCTCGATGGCGATGCTGAAGGATACTGAGAAGCTTCTTCAGGAACGTGGGTTCGAGGAAGGCGCGAACAATGCGCCCGGGACCTATGTCGTCGAACGGGCGTTCGTGGACTGACACTGTATCCGAACGAAACACCGGACGGTCAACACCTAGGGATGCGCAAGTCGGGCGACTGACCGAAGTTCAGTGCTGATGCGAAAGCCGTTGCGACACCGGTCACTTCCGCACGAGCCGACAGACCGAAAGGTAGGCCGTGATTGTTCGTAGGCGTATCGCGACCGTTGGCTTTGTGGCGACGGCGATCACCTTCGGCCCAGGTCGAATGGCCTATGGCATGTTTCTTCCTCAGCTTCGGGAAGCGTTCGGTTTCGGAACCGGCACCGCCGGCACCATAGCCGGCCTTGCTTTTGCAGCCTTCTTTCTCGCGCTTTTCTTCACTGGCTGGGCCACTGCTCGTTTTGGTCCGAGACTTCCCGTGCTCATCGGCGGCGTCTTCGCGATAGCGGGATTTGCATTGACGGCCTCGGCACCAGGTATCTTTCTCATGAGCCTCGGGGTGGCGTTTGCGTCGGCGAGTGCCGGGTTTGCCTGGGCACCCTTCAACAGCATGGTCGAACACGCCGTCGAAGACCGTTTTCAGAAACGCACGCTTTCGATCGTCAGCACCGGAACGACGTTTGGGATCATGGGAGCCGGGCTGTTCGCTGCGGGGCTCGTATTCGCCGAGCAGACCTGGCGGATCGCGTGGTGGAGCTTTGCGGCGTGTGCTTTTCTCGTCGTCTTCGTACCGCTCGTCCTATTGCCGCAAAAGGCCATTTCCGGCCAACGAATGAGGCTCGACTGGCGCTTTCTCAAGAGCCAGCTGAAGGCGAAGAATGCTGTTCCACTCTACGGCTTCGCCCTGTCGTTCGGTGCGACGAACGGAATCTATCTGTCCTACTGGATCGAACACATCGCCAGTGCCGGGGGGTTGACCGGCCTTGCACCTGAACTGATCGGCCCCGTTCTGCTCTGCGTGTTCGGCCTTGCAGGATGTCTCGGACTTCTGACAGGTGACATCGAAGACAAGATTGGCCTTCGCACCCTGCTCGTGACCTTATTCAGCGCGTCCGGCGTTTCGCTTCTGCTCCTTGCGCTGCTACCGGGCAACTGGACGGCGACGGTGGTCTCCGCTGCTTTACAGGGCATCTGCCTGATGGCGTTGAGTTCGGTCTATTCGTTTTGGAGCGAACGCCTGTTTCCGAAAATACCGTCGGCAAGCTTCACGGCCGTGGTAATGATCTACGCGATCGGCAATATGATCGCACCTCCATTGGCTGGGCTTGCAAGCAATATGCTTGGCCTCGGCCCGACACTTGCCGTTTTTGGCGCTTTGTCGTTCCTCTCCTTACCGTTGATACGTGGTGTCAAAAATGTTTGAGGCCGAATAGGGCACCTGTACGCATTACCTCGTAAAGCGGAAAACTTGTCGGCCAAACGGATATACGCGCCCTCTTACTTAGGCTCTATTGCGGCAGGTCTCGGTCGCATCCCATTAACCGTCAGCCCGGAAAACCCACTCTATCGCGTCGTAACGTAAAGCTTTGAAAACAGCACTTTCCTAAAACAGGCCATCGAACCGGCAGGCATGCCGAGGCGGAGGCTTTGGACGTGGACGCAAGAGTATCTTTGAAAGAGCGCACGGTTTACGTCGATCTAGACGGAACCCTGATTCATAGCGACCTTCTGTGGGAGACCCTTTTTCTCGCAGCCCGGCAATGCCCGAGGCTCCTCGTCAAACTTCCATTTTGGCTCAGCCAGGGAAAAGCGCGGCTCAAGGCGGAACTCGCCCGAAACGTCAGCTTCGACGCGAGCGCCTTGCCGTATCGCCAAGAGGTTATCGACGAGTTGCGGGCGCTGAAGGCTCAGGGTCGGCGCATCGTGCTTGCGACTGGCTCCAACGAGCGGCTCGCCCACGCCGTCGCGGTTCATCTCGGTCTCTTCGACGCGGTCCTGGCCTCAAACGACGAGGTCAATCTTACCTCCACGCGAAAGCTTGCGCGTATCGAGGCAGAGGCGGGTGTCGATGGATACGACTACTACGGCAATTCCCACGAAGACATCTGCCTGCTCGAGAACGCCGCCGAGGCGACCGTCGTTGCGCCCGATCGCTCTGCCGGACGGTGGCAGCGACGGACCGGCTCTCATCTCATCGGTCATGAGAAAGGTCGTCTGAAAGCCGCTATCAAGTCATTCAGACCGCATCAGTGGACGAAGAACGTTCTCGTCTTCGTGCCGATGATTCTGACTCATGAATTCCTCAACCTCGAGATGGTCCTCAGTGCGTTGCTCGCCTTCGTCAGCTTCTCGGCGGCGGCCTCCTCGGTCTATATCGTCAACGACCTGCTCGACCTTGAAGCTGACCGCCGCCACAAGACCAAGCGGTATCGACCCTTCGCAAGCGGCAGGCTCAGCATTCCGACCGGGCTGAAGATGGCGTTCGGGCTGATGGCGCTCGCTTGCGCCACGGCCGTCCTACTTCCAGTTGGCTACGCGATCGTCCTCGCCGGGTACATGATCGCCACGACAGCGTATTCCTTCGCTTTGAAGCGAATGCTTCTGATCGACGTGATGACGCTCGCCTTCCTCTACACCACGCGCATTATCGCCGGTGCCGAAGCGACCGGGGTAGGGACGTCGTTCTGGCTCCTCTCCTTCTCGATATTCTTCTTTCTCTCCCTCGCGCTGGTCAAACGCTACACCGAGTTGCAGGACCATGGCACCGGCGCCGACCGCTCGACGACGGGTCGAGGCTACGTGGACGCGGATCTCGAGACGATCGGCCAGATGGGGATGTCCTCAGGCTTCGCGGCAGTCCTCGTTCTCGCGCTCTACATCAACAGCCCGGAGGTCGCGGTGCACTACGCGATCCCGTATCTCGTGTGGCCGCTCTGTCCGATGGTGCTTTACATCATTTCGCGCATCTGGGTGCTCGCTCGTCGTGACCAGATGCACGAGGACCCTGTTGTCTTCATCCTTCAGGACTGGCGCTCGCAGATGGTGATGGGCCTCGGCGGTTTGATGTTCCTCGGCGCCGTCTATGTCTGAGCGGTTCCGCAGCTGGGGCGGCGCGACGGCGCGGAACACGGTGGCGATCGGGCCGGACGAGTTTCCGACCGGTGGAACTGCGCTGCCGTTCGGCAATGGCTGCTCATACGGCGATAGCTGTCTGCATTCCAACGGTGCGATGATCGAGAGCCGCCGCGCCGATCGCATCCTCTCTTTCGACCGAGAGACAGGCATTCTGCGCTGCGAAGCGGGGGCGCTGCTGTCCGACGTGATCGCGCATGCGGCGCCCACGGGTTGGTTTCCGCCGGTCCTGCCGGGCACCCAGTTCGTGACCGTCGGGGGCGCCATCGCCAACGATATACACGGCAAGAACCATCACCGACGCGGCACCTTCGGGTGCCATGTGGAGGAGATCGTCCTGAAGCGTTCCGACCGCGGACGGCTCGTCTGCTCGCGCAGCGAAAACGTGGACCTCTTCGCCGCGACGATCTCCGGCATGGGGCTCACGGGCCTCATCGAGAAGGTGACGCTTCGGCTGATGCCGGCCGTTTTTTCGGACATCGTCGAGACCACCACCCGCTTTCACCGGCTGGAGGATTATTTCGACTGCGCCGAAGAGGCGGACGCGCAGCACGAATACGCCGTTGCGTGGATCGACTCGCTGGCGACGGGCCGGCATTTCGGCCGGGGGCACCTGATTTGCGGTGATCACGCCAATGTCGGCTCGAAGTCCGGCAAAAGTCGTCCGCCGATCACGAGCGTGCCGTTCACACCGCCGATTAGCCCGCTGATGGGACCGGCGCTTAAAGCATTCAACGAAACCTATTATCGCAAGGCAAAGCCCGGTACGACGACGCGCACGGTTCCCTTCGACGGCTTCTTCTTCCCGCTCGACAGGGTTGGGAGATGGAATCGGCTCTACGGCCCGCGGGGGCTCTGCCAGCATCAGGGCGTCCTGCCGGATAATGCAGGCCGAGATGGCGTTCGCGCGTTGATCGAATGCGCCCATGCCCACGGACAGGGCTCGTTCCTGACGGTGCTGAAGCGTTTCGGTGCGGTCGAGAGTCCCGGTCTCACCTCGTTCCCCCGGCCGGGCTACACGCTCACCCTCGATTTCCCGGATCGGGGCGAGAAGACACTGAAACTGCTCGCCGAACTCGACCGGATCACGATCGAGGCAGGCGGCGCAGTGAACCCCTACAAGCAGCACCGCATGAGCCCTGAGACATTCGCCACGAGCTATCCGCGCTTTGCCGAACTCGACGCGCTCCGTGATCCCGCGATGATGTCGGATTTTTGGTTGCGCACCGTTGGCGGCGCGTCCAACTCGACCACGACAGCGGAGAAACGCACTGCCGAACACCATGCATTTACCGTCCCCAAGGTTCCTTCGCCCGCTTTCGCTCAAAGCGGCAGATTTTAACGGATCCGACGATCCTCGCCCTTAGAACCGACGCTACGAGAGGTTGGCCGGAACGGAGCTCAAGAGCCCAATGTCGAAATATCTTCCCTTCATTCTCTTCACGGTGTTCACCAACGCGGCCGCGCAGGTCATGCTGAAATACGGCATGATGCAGCTCGGCACGCTCAGCTTCGCCGGCGTCAATCCGATTCTAAAGCTCCTGTCGATCGTCTTCAGTCCCTTTGTCTTCCTCGGGCTCTGTACTTTCGTCATTTCGATGGCTTCACACCTCTACGTCCTGTCGAAGGTGGAACTCTCCTACGCGTACCCCTTCCTCTCGCTTGCCTATGTCGCGGTTGCGGTCTTTGCGTACTTCGTCTTCTCCGAAGACCTCAACGCGTACCGGATCGGCGGCATCGCCCTCATCTGCGTCGGAACGTACTTCATCGCCCAGGGCGGCTCTGCCGTCAGCGAGGAAGCAGAAACCGCCGTCGAACTCACCCAGACCGCTGCCCACGAGGTTTCCCAATGAGACACATCCTGTTCGGAGGTGACGGCTTCGTTGGCCGGCATCTTGCCAAGAAGCTCAACCAGGACGGCGAGGAGGCGATCGTCGCCGATATCGCAAAGGGCGAGTTTGCCCACTATGCCAGTGTCCGCCACATCCACTGCGACGTCACCGATCCGGCCTCGATCGCCAAGGTCGGTCTCGAAGCCGACGACATTGTCTACAACCTGTCGGCCAAGATGCTGTCGCCGCTGCAGGTGCGCGCCAAGCGCCGCGAGTTCTTCTATCCGGTGAACTACGACGGCACGAAGAACATCATCGAGGCGATGGATAAAGCCGGCGCTTCGAAGCTCGTCCACTTCACGACTGACATGATCTACGGCCACACGGTCACCCATCCGATGACCGAGGAGCACCCGGTCGCACCCCTCGGCGAATACGGCCAGTCGAAGCTCGACACCGAGTTTCTGGCGCATGAGTGGCGCGAGAAGGGAATGGACATTTCGCTCTTCCGCCCGCGCCTCATCATCGGCCCGGGCCGTCTCGGCATCCTCGAAAAGCTATTCAAGCTGATCGACAACAATCTTCCGGTTCCGATGATCGGCTCCGGCAAAAACCCCTATCAGTTCATTTCGGTGTTCGACTGCGCCGAGGCCGCTCGTCTCGCCTGGAAGGCCGGCGTTCCGAACGAGGCCTACAATCTGGGCTCGCTCAACCCGCCGCCGGTAAGAAAGCTTCTCGGCGATCTCATCCGCCATGCCGAGTCGCGTTCGATCCTGATCCCGACACCGGGCTGGGCGGTCAAGAAGACGCTCGATGCGCTCGACTGGATGAACAAGCCGCTGATGGACCCCGAGCAGTATCTCATCGCCGACGAGAACTGCGTGCTCGACGTGACCAAAGGCAAGGAACAGCTCGGATGGGTGCCGCAGTACCGCGACGAGGACATGCTGATCGCGGCCTATAGCGAATACCGCGCCAAGCTCACCGGCAAGGCGGGCAAGCCCGTCGCCACCATGCAACCGGCCGAATAAGGAGGCTTTCTATGCTCGATCGTGCAACGGTCGAGGCCCCGAGCCTCGACATAAACCGGACCGGACCGAAAAAGCCGGACCTTCTCACCGTCGAGGACGCCAAGGCGCTCGACGTGAAGACCATGGCCGATCTCTTCAAGGATCACATCAATCCCGGCCAGTACCATTTCATGAAGCTGCTCGGCTTTCACAAGGTGAAGGTCGAAACCGCCGAGGGGATGTACTACACCGACCAGAACGGCCGGAAGATCCTCGACTTCTTCGGCGGCTTCGGCTCGCTGGCGCAGGGGCATAACCATCCGCGCGTTATCGCGGCGCGCCAGCGGTTCCAGGACGAGAACCGGCACGAGATCGCGATCGCCTTCATGTCGCAATACGCCTCGGCGCTGGCGAAGAACCTCGCCGCCTGCTCGCCGGGCGACCTCGATATGGTCTTCCTCGGCTCGACCGGCTCGGAAGCGATGGAAGCGGCCGTGAAGGTCGCCGAGCGCGCCTCGGGCCGCAAGAACTGCAAGATCGTCCATGCCGAGAACTCCTTCCACGGCAAGTCGAAGGGCGTTCTGTCGATCACGGATTCACCGCTCTATCAGGGTGAGTTCAAGCTGACGGGGAATACCTACAAGGTGCCGTTCGCCGACCTCGGAGCCCTGAAGCGCGTCATCGAGAACGACAGCGACATCGGTGTCGTCGTCCTCGAAACCGTGCAGGGCGGCGGCGGCATCGTCACTGCGCCGACGACCTATTGGCAGGGCGTGCGCGCGCTTTGCGACAAGCACAACGTGCTCTGGGTCGCCGACGAGGTGCAGTGCGGCTATGGCCGGACCGGCAAGTTCTACGCCTTCGAGCATCATGGCGTGGTGCCGGACGTGACGGCGCTCGCCAAGTCACTTGGTGCCGGCAAGGCCCCGGTCGGCGCGATGATTGCCAAGCGCGAGGTCTATATGAAGGCCTATGGCACGCCGAAGACGGCGATGATCCATGCCCAGGCGACCTTCGGCGGCATCGGCGAAGCCTGTGTGACGGCGATCGAAGGCCTCAACGTCCTCTATGACGAGGATCTGATCGGCAATTCGGCGGAAACGGGCGCTTACCTGAAGAAGCGTCTCGAGGACATTCAGGCGAAATACCCGAAGATCATCAAGGAGGTCCGCGGTCAGGGCCTGATGATCGGCCTCGAATTCCAGGACTTTTCCCAGACGCTGCCCTTCGCGCTCCGCCCGATGGTGGCGCTGCTCGACGACAAGCTGAAGGGCTCGCTCTCAGGCTTCATCGGCGCCGCGCTGCTGCGCGACTACGGTATTCTCGTCGCGTTCACCGAATACAATCGCAACGTCATCCGCCTGGAGCCGCCACTGATCTGCGACGAGAGCCATGTCGATACGTTCTGCGACGCGCTAGACGATCTCCTAGGCAAGGGCATCGTTTCAATCGTCAAGAATTTCGTTCAGTCTCAGGTAAGCTGAAAGGGGACGAACTGCCATCCTTCGACAGGGAAGGTGGAAGAGGGGCCGGGCGGAAACGTCCGGCCCTCTCTATGTCAAGGGATGTCGGGAAAAAATAAAGTTTGGGCACCCCAACTCGCCGGCCAGTTTCGCTAAGGACATGTTTCGATTGCAGCTTTGCAGCCTGGAAAAAATGCGGCCCTTTGACGAAAACCGGTTTCGTGGGAGCGCTTTGTTGAACGCTCATCCGATACCTTTATAAGCCGCGACCAGGCACCGAAAAATTCGAACGCGCCGGCGCTCTTCGACCGAGCGCCGCTCACCGCCCGCGCCGACCTCTTATCACGTTTGGATCGGGTCGGCCGCGTAACTGCGTTCGCACGCCAGAGCGTGCCTAGTAACGCGACCCGGCGGTGCTAGCCGCATCGAAAATGCCGCGTTGCCGGGTAATCGCATCCGGCCATCCAGGCGCCCGCAAACCATTGGGAATGCTGTGTGATGGCGCGCGGAAACATCTGAGAGGAAGTCCCGTACGCCGGCTTGGGTGTATGGCGCTCCTTCGGGCAAGATAAAGGAAAGCTCTTTCATGGCGCAATCGCTTGATGCATCCGTCAACCCAGACCTCGTACTCGAAGACCAGGTTTATAGTGACGATCCGCTGGAAACACGTGAATCAGATCATTACCGCCGTGAATACATCATGGCGTTTGTCGATAAATGGGACGAACTCATCGACTGGGATGCTCGCTCTGCGAGCGAAGGCCAGTTCTTCGTCGATATCCTGAGAGCGCGCGGTAAGGAGAACGTACTCGACGTTGCGACCGGTACCGGATTCCACTCGGTCAGCCTCACCGAGTCCGGCTTTCAGGTGACATCCGCGGACGGTTCCGCTGCGATGCTGGCCAAGGCTTTCTCCAATGCAACCAGCCGCGGTCATATCCTTAAGACGGTCCAGGCCGATTGGCGTTGGCTCAACCGGGATATCCAGGGCAAGTTCGACGCCATCATATGTCTCGGCAACTCCTTCACCCACCTTTACGAAGAAGCCGACCGCCGGCGGGCGCTCGCCGAATTTTACGCCGCGCTCAAGCATGACGGGGTCCTGATACTCGACCAGCGCAATTACGACGCTATGCTCGATCACGGCTTCTCGTCGAAGCACAAATACTATTATGCCGGAGACAAGGTGTCCGCGGAACCGGAGCATATCGACGACGGCCTCGTGCGAATGAAATACTCGTTCCCGGACGGCTCTGATTATACGCTAAATCTCTGTCCCATCCGCAAGAATTACGTAAGACGGCTGCTCCATGAGGCGGGTTTCCAACGGGTCCGCACCTATGGAGATTTTCAGGAAACCTATCACGACGACGATCCTGACTTCTTCATCCACGTCGCCGAGAAGTCGGCGTTGCGCATGTCGAAATGGGGCGGTTCGCTGAAGGACGGCGAGACCGATTCCCGCGCGGCGACCGAAGACTATTACGACTCCGACGACGCCGACACCTTCTACTCGACGATCTGGGGCGGCGAGGATCTTCACATCGGTCTCTACGACGAAACGAAGGATGTGCGCGAAGCCTCCGACAAGACCGTCGACCGGATGATCGACAAGTTGCCGGAACTCGGTTCGGATGCGCGTGTCATCGACTTCGGCGCCGGTTATGGCGGTTCGATGCGTCGTCTCGTCAAGAAGTACGGCTGCGAGGCGGTCTGTCTCAATATTTCCGCAGCGCAGAACGACCGTAACCGCTATCTCGTCCGTCAGGCGGGCCTGCGCGACAAGATCACGGTTGAGCACGGCGTTTTCGAGGACGTTCCAGCAGAGAATGAAAGTTTCGACGTTGTCTGGAGCCAGGACTCGATCCTTCACTCGAACGACCGTCAGAAGGTGCTCTCGGAAGCTTACCGTGTCCTCAAGCCGGGCGGGACGATGGTCTTCACCGATCCGGCTCAAGCGGATGACGCGGACTCCACCGAACTGCAACCGGTCTACAACCGAATCGGACTGCAGGATCTCGGTTCGCACCGCTTCTACCGCGAGGCCGCGCAGGCTGTCGGGTTCGAAGTGGTCGAGCAGGAGGAGATGCTACACCAGTTGCGTAGCCACTATGCCCGCATTCGCGAGGAGCTTTTGGCGAACTCGACCAAGCTCCGCGACAGCGGGGTCTCGGTCGAATACATCGAGAACATGGCGACTGGCCTCCAGCACTGGGTCGACGCGGCCGACAAGGGCAATCTCGCCTGGGCAATCCATGTTCTGAAGAAGCCTGCCTGATCCGGCAGGTCTGCGCATCCCCAATGACAACGCTGGGGCCGATCCTCGGTCCCGGCGTCTTCAATCGGGAAATGACACGATCCACTCGCCTTACTGACGACCAACTTTAGAGTGGTTCCTCGTCTGAAACCGGCAGCGATACCCGGTCGGACCCATTCATTGTCGCGCCGTTCGCACGGTCAGATGATGCAACGAAAAAAGGCCGGCGCGGGCCGGCCTTTTTCATACAGAAGACAAGTCTCCTGAGTGCGTTAGTGGAATTCGCCTTTGCCGCGATATTCTTGGATCTGCGTCGTGCGCAATCCCGCTAGGCCGTGCTGATCAATGGACAGCTGCCAGGACAGGAATTCCTCAACCGTGAGCGTGTATTTGCTGCAGGCCTCTTCGAGACTGAGCAGACCACCCCGCACGGCTGCGACGACTTCCGCCTTACGGCGGATGACCCAGCGCCTTGTATTGCACGGCGGCAGGTCAGCCAGCGTCAGCGGAGACCCGTCGGGCCCGATGACGTATTTTATTCTTGATCTCACCTGATCGGCCATTGGACTCTCTACTCTACACAGCGACCTAATCGGGTTCGAAGTTAGTCAGTCCATCCTAAGAATCCGTCAAGCCACATGTAAGCTTTCGTTCAGAGGTGGCCTTGGTAAACGAAGTCCTTCTTCCGCCTTCCTGCTACCCGTGAGGTCAGCGTTGAACGCGCGCATTACCTTTGCTGCGGACCTATGGCCAGACGAATTCGGCCGGCTTTTGCGCGGAAGAACCAAAGGTCCTAAGTAGGGCTCATCCTGATACCAATGCGAATGCCCGTTGGAGCGCCAGCGAAAATGACGACCCACCTCAACAGCCTCGATATTCCGAAGGCGCCGGAAGATACGCGCGTGATCGTTGCTATGTCCGGCGGTGTCGACTCCTCGGTTACCGCGGCTATCCTCAAGGACGAGGGCTACGACGTCGTCGGTATCACGCTTCAGCTTTACGATGCGGGCGATACACCGGCGAAAGCGGGTGCCTGCTGCGCGGGGCAGGACATTCGCGACGCCCGCCGGGTCTGCGATCTTCTGGGAATTCCACATTATGTGCTGGACTATGAGGAAAATTTCCGCGAAGCGGTCATCGACCCATTCGCGGACGCCTATGTGGCCGGTGAGACCCCGATCCCTTGTGTGTCGTGCAACCAGACCGTCAAGTTCCGCGACCTTCTGAAGACCGCAATGGACCTCGGCGGCGATGCGCTGGCGACAGGGCATTACATCGAGAGCCGCAAGCGGGGCAATCATCGCAGCCTTCACCGGCCCTTCGATCTCGACCGGGACCAGAGCTATTTCCTCTACGGGACCACCCAGAAGCAGGTGGATTTTCTGCGCTTTCCGCTCGCGTCGCTGACCAAGGACGAAACGCGCGAAATCGCCGCGAAGCACGGTCTCGCGATCGCTTCGAAGCCGGACAGCCAGGACATCTGCTTCGTCCCGACAGGCAGGTACTCCGACCTCGTCCGCAGGCTGCGGCCCGAGGCCGGCGACCCGGGGGAGATTGTCCATATCGACGGACGGGTGCTCGGCGAGCACGAAGGGATCATCAATTACACCGTTGGCCAGCGGCGCGGCCTCGGCGTTGCCGCGGGCGAGCCGCTTTATGTCGTGAAGCTCGATCCGGCGACGCGCCGCGTGGTCGTCGGGCCGCGTGAGGCTCTCGCTACCCGCGCAGTAAGGCTTCGCGAGGTAAACTGGCTTGCCGAGGAAAGCGCCGAAGTTTACGCCACTGAGACTCGCGAAATCTTCGTGAAGCTGCGCTCGACGCGCCCGCCGAGCCCGGCTCGTCTGGCTGCGGACGGGGAGGGCGGCTGGATGGTCGAACTTCTCGCCGCCGAATATGGTGTCGCGAAGGGCCAAGCTTGCGTCTTCTACGGTGCCGAGGGTGCGGGCGCGGAAGTGTTGGGCGGCGGTATCATCGACGGGTCGATTCAGGGCCGTGAGAACGCGCCTGGAATAGAATTGACGGCTGCGGAGTAAGGCGGCTCGATCGAAGGGACTGCCTTATGGCGCCTAAAAGCCTTCAACGCGGGCAGCAGTAACATTCCTTGTTGAGTTTCCGAAAATCGGATGGAGCGGCTTGCCACTAGAGCCGAACAGAATTCGGACCGATCTTGGGAGATGCGCAATGAGGTTCAAGAGTGTATCGAGCGAACCTTCTTTTAGAACGGTAAGTGCCAAGTCTTGCCGCACCCTGAAAAGCGTCCTGACCGTTGCTCTCGCCGGCATGGTCTTCTCATCTGCTACAGTCGCTCAAGCTTTTGAAGCCAAGCCGTTCGATGCTGCAGCGCTTAACGATCGCGCCGACAAGGCGGTGGCGGAGGCGTTTGCAGGCCATGCCGATGAACAGACGATCGACATCGATTGGCAGCCCTACGCAGAGTTCCTGTCTGACTATGTCGAAGACGATCCGGACGGGCTCAACCGGTTCCAGTATGGCGCGGTCTCAGATGCTGACCATCAGGCGTTGAAGGACATGATCACCGGCTGGACGATGCTCGATGTAGAGGCCCTGACGGCGTCTCAGAAATTCGCGTTCTACACCAATCTTTATAACGCGCTGACGCTCGACGTGGTGCTCGATCATTATCCTGTCGAGTCGATCCGCGATATCAAGATCGAGAAGGAAGACCAAGGGCTCTTTGCCTCGCTGGCCGGCGCTTTCGACATTGGCCCCTGGTCGGCCGATCTCGTCACCATCGACGGCACCGCGCTCTCGCTTGACGAGATCGAGCATTCGATCCTGCGCCCGATGGGCGACGAGCGAGTGCATTATTCCGTCAATTGTGCCTCGATCGGGTGTCCCGACCTGAAGCCAACGCCTTGGACTGCGGAGACCCTGGAAGCTGATCTCGATGCCGCTGCGCGAGCCTACGTGAATTCCGATCGAGGTCTTCGCCAGTCGACCACTGGCAAGCTCCTCGCTTCAAAGATCTTCGACTGGTACGCGGGCGACTTTGGCGGCGCGGATGCCGTCATCGCCTACCTGCAGCCCTACGCGGACGGCGAGCGTGCCGACTGGCTTGCCGCATCTGATGCGAAGATCGTCGGCTACCGATACGACTGGGACCTGAACGACGCCGCCCCCGCGACGAGCGCGCCGTCGAACTGACTGCTTCCCCGCCGAACCTGTCTCGGATAGCTTCGAGCCTCAGGACAATCGGCCGGGAGATCAGGTGAATGGATCGAGGAAACGCCGAACCGCCGCTCGCGATCATGGCCTCCAATGCCCCGCCGTGGGTGAGACCCAGCAACTATCCGGAGCCTTTCAGAAGCCGCATGGCGGGGCGCACGAAACGCCCCCTCGCTGATCTTTTCGGGATTGCGAATTTCGGCGTGAACCTGACAACCCTGGAGCCAGGCTCCGTCTCGGCACTGCTGCACCGCCATTCGAAGCAGGACGAGTTCGTCTACATGGTCGACGGCTCGGCGACGCTTATGACCGACGACGGAGAGATCGAATTGCGATCGGGCATGTGTGCCGGATTCCCCGCGGGGTGCCGCGCGCATCACCTCGTGAACCGCTCCGATAGCCCCGCTGTCTATCTGGAAGTCGGTGATCGCAGTGCTGGGGACGTCGTCGACTATCCAGAGGACGATCTCGCCGCGGTGTCGAAAGGCGGCGTATGGGCTTTTGCGCGCAAGGACGGGACGCCCTACTGATTTTGTGCGTGATTTTCGCGACGGGTCGGCCCCATTCAGTCTTCGCTAACCGCGTTCCTTTAAACACGGTCGCTCGGAGCCCGGTATCGGGTGTTTAGAGGACCCGACGCATGGTTTTGCGTATTCGCGTTGGGGGCGTATCGTGGCGCGTGGCGGCTCTGGCCGTTCTCGCGGGCCTGAGTGCGCCCTCCATGGCACAGGCCAACGGCAATCTCGTTTGGGGCGGAACCGTTCCGACGCCGGATCAGGCCTACCGGCCAAGCCCTTCGGCGGTTGACATGTTCGGCACAGCTGCCGTTGCCCCAGCACCGAACCCCGAGCTTTCGCCTCAGCGTTCCACGGTCGACAGCCTCGCGAACGATCTCATGCCACGTAACGTGCCAGCGCCAACGCCGAACGCGCTTCTGCCGACCGCCCAACCCTCCGCGGCCTTCGCTGCGTCGCCAGCTCCGACGCCAATGCGAGACGCCGATAGCGTGTTCGGCGGCAGCATGCTGCCGGAGCAGCCGCGCCAGGACCCCTGGGCCGCGATGAAATCTGTGACCCCCGGTGCTCTGACCGATGCGGACCGCCGCCGCATTCAGGAAAATACACCATCCCGTGCAAACACATACGCGGCCCTCGAGAAACGCCCCGAACCGAAGATCGAGGAGCCGGTGAAGCGCCGTGCACCGCTGGTTCACAAGACCCCGTCCGGCTGGCGCAACCTGCCCCACAAGGAAGCACTCTGCCGGGCCGCCCTCGTTCAGCTCGGCGTCGAGTTCACCGAACCCTCGCCGATCCGGGCGAGCAAGTCCTGCAGCGTGCCCTACCCGGTGAAGGTGACGCGAATTGCGAAAGGGGTGGCGATGTCACCGGCCGCGACGCTCAATTGCGATGCCGCCTTCCGGATTTCCCGTTGGGTCGACAAGGAGGTCAAGCGCGCGGCCCACTCAACCCTCGGCACCCGCGTCGCCGCGATCAAGAACTCCTCCTCATATCGATGCTCGCGCGTCGCCGGCAGCGGCGGCATTTCCCAGCATGCGAGCGGCAACGCCCTCGACGTCGCGGCCTTCGTGATGGCGGACGGCAACGAGATCGACGTGGAAAAGAAGGGCTTCTTCTCGCCGCGGGAAAAGGCGTTCCAGAACGATGTGCGCGGTTCCGCCTGCCGCTGGTTCGGAACGGTGCTGGGACCTGGCTACGACTATCTCCATCGCAACCACTTCCATCTCGACGCCCGGGAGCGGAAGAAGACCTACTGCAAATAGACTGTCGCCTGCACCGCTTCTCATCCGTCTTATGAAGGTTCTCGGCGAGTTGGATGGCGGTCTAGGCGCGATGTCAGAACGGAAGCCAGCGCGCAGGCCATGACGCAGACTGAAAGGGCAAGCTCGTATCCACCGATTTGCCAGAGCAGCGAACCGGTGAAGGGTGCGAGCGCAACGGCGGCTATATAGGCGCGCGCCATCTGCCCGCTGCGCTCCCCGAAGGCGGCCATGCCTGTGCTCTCACGCAGAAGAACGGGCCGCATGATTGAGATCGAGCCGTAGCCGTATCCCTGCAGCAGACCGAAACCGAGCAAGAGCAGCGGCAGGGCGGCCGATCCGATCAGGCAGAGCGCCGAGACCGCAAGCGCCGCAAAGCTCGTAACCGCGATGAACCGGGCTGGCAGTCGTTCCTCCGTGCCGAGAACCGTCAGTCGCGCCAAGAGCTGCATCGGGCCGATCACAGATGCGGCGAGCACCGCCGTTTCCTCGGAGAAGCGCAAGCTCGCCATGATCGGCAGGATGTGGTTGACGATGAGGCCGTGCGATCCACCGGCAAGCGCGAAGGCGGTCGTCAGCAGGATTAGGTTGCGGCGCCCATCGATGGACTTGGAGGTGGACGCGGAGCCGGGCTTCGGGCTCGCATCCATCTGCGACGCCCTCCGCCCGTTGTTCCGGCGAACGGCCAGGCGTTCCAGGCGCCGCGCGACGAAGAAGTGCAGCGGCGCGGCAAGGCCTGCGAGCATGCCCGCTAGCACCCAGGAGGCGAGTCGCCATCCGCCGATCTCACCGAGGACGTGCACCAGCGGAAAGGCGAGGGTCCCCGCCAGCGCTCCGACCAGGGTGACGATCGTAATGACCCGCCGCGCCCGTTCGTCGTATGCGCGCGTGACCATGGCGAAGACCGGCTCGTAGAGCGTCGTCGCCATGGAAAGGCCGAGCGAGATCCAGAGGACCGCGAAGATCGTTAAACTCGGCGCGAAGGGTGCGAGGGTGAGGACGAGAACGCCCCAGGCTGATCCGGACGCGATGAGGACAGGGCCGTGGCCGGCATCGATCAGTCGGCCGATCCGCGGCGCGGCGACCCCGGAAACCAGGACGCTGGCTGCAAAGAGTGCGGTCAGCGTTGTACGATCCCAGCCCTCTTCGGCCTCCCAGAGCGGCAGCATGGTGGCGAAAGCGTAGTAGATCGCGGCCCAGAACAGGGTGACCGAGACCGAAAGGAGCGCCACCGTCCATACGAAGCCGGTCCTCGTTTCGGCGGGTATGGAAGCGGTCATGCGGGTTCGTAGATCTAGTTCGGGGATCGAAGTGCGGTCAGGCGCATCGCCTTCCGCGCATCAAGGGGTTTCCGGCGGCAGCGGCGTCGCGTGGCCGTTCTCGTCGATGGAGACCATGACGAAGATGCCTTCGGTCACCTTCGTCTTCTCTGGCCCGGTACGCCGGCGTGTCCAGGCCTCGATCGAAAGGGTAATCGAGGTCCGGCCGACCCTCTCGATCGAGGTATAGACGCAGAGCGTGTCGCCGATCTTGACCGGCTTCTTGAAGGTGAGAGTATTGATGGCGACAGTCGCGACCCGTCCGCGGGCACGTTCGGCGGCGCGAATGCCTGCCGCCATGTCCATATGCGCGACGACCCATCCGCCGAAGATGTCGCCGTTCGCGTTCGCATCGCCGGGCATTGCAGGAATCCGCACTGTCAGTTCGCCGCTCGGAATCTCGTCGCTCTGGTCCATCTCGGCGCCCCTTTCTTCGGTCGCGGTTTAACGAAGGCTGTACGGGCGTTTGGTGCACGAGCGCAAGCGCTCGGTTGCGATGCAAGCGAGCAGATCTCCTTCCATATTCCACAGTGATGGAAAGGGCTCTCGAGCTTGGAGAGGCGGGGAGCCCATCCGCTTAGTGCTAGGGCGCGTCTGCCAATGCCGAATCAGTGGGAAATGAACGAAAAGTAAAAAATGGCAAAAAAATTACGCATTCATTTCAATAATTTATCTCGAAACTGGTGTGAAAAAGTTATCCACCACTAAATTTGAGGATAGGAGCAAGTTCGAGGTCAGGTTACTCCTTACTCACTGGTTAACGCGGCGGGGGCCGGAAGGGGAACAAGACCATGATCGTGATCGTAGACAACCGTGAACTCGTCACTGACGGCTATCAGTCTCTCTTTGCACGTGAGGGCGTGTCTGCAGCTGGATTCAGCGCAGAAGAGTTCCAGGACTGGATCTCGACCGCACCCGAGGCGGACCTCTCAGCGGTCGAAGGGTTCCTGTTGGGCGATTTCGACGAGCGCGCTTCGTCGACCCGCACGATCCGCTCGCGCTCCAAGGCCCCGATGATTGCGCTCTCCGAGAGCCGGAATCTCGACAACACTCTTGATCTCTTCGCCGCCGGTATCGACGACGTCGTCGCCAAGCCGGTGCATGTGAAGGAAATCCTTGCCCGGGTTGGCGCCATTCGCCGCCGCGAGTCGAGCGAAGCCGCCAAAACGGTCACTGGCGAGATCGCGATCTATCAGGACGGCCGCGACGCCGAAGTCGCTGGCAAGCCGCTCGCTCTGCCGCGCCGCGAGCGCCGCATTCTCGAATATCTGGTCGCCAACAAGGGCCGCCGCGTCTCCAAGCAGCAGTTGTTCTCCGCGATCTACGGCATCTTCGACGAGAACGTCGAGGAGAACGTCATCGAAAGCCACATCTCCAAGCTGCGCAAGAAGCTGAAGATGCGTCTCGGCTACGACCCGGTCTCTTCCAAGCGCTATCTCGGCTACGGTATCGGCGTCGAGTAACGCCTACGCTTACAGTCGGCTTGACCCTCTAAGAGGCCGTCGCGGCGCCCCGCGGCGGCCTTTTCGCGTGGAATTTGCCGTCCTCCGTCGGCTGAGCTCTGAGCTCAGCCGACGGAGGACTCTCAGGCCAGCACAAGCTTCGCCCACTAGGACTCGGTCGAACGGGAAATGCCAGGGGCGGGCCATGAAGCGGGACGAAGCGAGTGATGGAAGTGACCTCGATCGGTTTATCCTGTTCTCAATAAGTATTGCCGTCCAGGCCCGCATCCGGCGTCGCCCGAAATCGGCGATCATCGGCGATCGCGCATCCTGCCGAGCGGTTCGCTACATGGCGCGGCGCGCCGCCTCCGAAACATAGAAGAACCCGCGCGATGTCGCTTCTCTCCGTCTTCAACAATGCGCGGTCCTCGCTGTCGGTCACGAGCCAGCAGTCGGCGCTCGTTGCCCGCAACGTCGCTAATGCGGACGACCCGACGGCGACACGCAAATATGCCAGTCAGGTCTCCGAACGGCTCGGTGCGGTCGACATTCGTGCGATCTCCCAGTCGAGCGATCCGGCGCTCTATCGTAGCCTTATCAGCGCACAGGCAAGCCTTGGAACGAACGAGACGCTAGCCGAGGCGCTCGATCGGGTCCGCGATGTGATTGGAGACGTCGACGCCTCGACCTCGCCCTCGGCCTCGATCGCCGCCTTGAAGGACGCGCTGACCGACCTCGCCGCTTCGCCGGAAAATTCGCAGCTTCAGCGGACGGCGGTCGATGCGGCGCGCAGTCTCGCGACGAATCTCAACAATGCGACGATGTCTGTTCAGACCATGCGGGCGGACGCCGACCGCGAACTGGACGAGGGCGCGAAACGGCTCAACGAGCTTCTCAGCCAGCTGGAAACGCTCAATTCGAAGGTCGTCGCCGGTACGGCAACTGGGGCGGACGTGACCGACGAGGTGGACCAGCGCGACCGGATCGTGTCGGAAATTTCCAGCTATGTCGGCGTCTCGGTTCGCCTGCGCGCGAACAATGACTTGGTTCTCTCGACCGACTCCGGCATCGTGATGTTCGAGACCCGTGCGAGAAGCGTCGAATTCACTCGGACCCAGAGTTTCGATCCGTCTATCCGTCTTGACAGTGCCGTGGCCGCCAATCGCCCGGGCGAATTCAAGATCGATGGGGTGAGCATAGGCGGGACCAGTTCCATGGCCGTGCGGGACGGGTCGCTCGTCGCGGCTCTGAAGCTGCGCGACGAGGTCGGCGTCGAATTTCAAAACCGTCTCGACCAGACCGGCGATACGCTCGTCAATGAGACCTTCGCCGAAAACGGCGCCCCGGGCCTCTATGAGCGGACCGGTCCCGCGACGATCGCGATCGCGGCGAGCGTCGATTACCGCATCGGCGGCAATCCTGCGCTTATACGCGACGGCGGGATCAATGGCAGCCCGACCTTTAACACCGCGGGCGAGTCCGGCTTCGCCGATCGGCTGAACGCGCTCGTCGCCCGTTTCAGCGACCAGCACACGTTTGCGAACGGTGAACTCGGGACACTTGGGGATTTCACAGCGAGCTCCATGGCCTGGTTCGAAGGGCGCCGCGCCACGGCGAGCAAGGACGCCTCCTATCAGTCGATCATGGTGACGCGAGCCCGCGACACGCTCTCCAACAAGACTGGCATCAATCTCGACGATGAGATGAGCCATCTCCTCGAACTTGAGCGGACATATCAGGCCTCGACCAAGCTCGTTCAGACGGTGGGGGAACTTCTCGACCGCCTCCTGGCCATCCGATGATCCCGAAAGGCTGATCCCATGACGAATTTTCTCGTCTCAAGCATGTCTCTGACGGGCGCGCCGAGAGCTTCGGTTTCTCGGGTCCAGCAGGAACTTGTGATCGCCCAGAAAGAGGTGTCGACTGGCCGCTACGCCGATGTAGGCAAAAGCTTGGGCACATCGGTAGCGCGCACGATCTCGATGCGAGCGGAACTCTCCAATCTGGAAAAGCTGACAACCGCGAATACGGCGATCGGTCAACGGTTCGAGACCATGCAGGCCGCTCTTGGTTCGGTGGCCGAAACAGGCGAAAGCCTCCTTTCGTCGCTGATATCCGGTTCCGGAACCAGCGTCGGCTTCGACATAAACCAGCGCAGTGCCACCGCGAACATCGGCCAACTCGTCGGCGCACTGAGTGGCTCCTTCGGCTCTCGCTACATCTTCTCTGGCGCGAAGACTGACACGCCGCCGATCAAGGCCGACCTCGCCGCAGACTACGGAACGTCGGCAGCCTTCGCGTCGGTCGATGCAGCCTGGCAAGCCTACGTGACGGCCAATGCCGGCGGTGATCCTGCTCAGATAACCGCGGCACAGATGGAGAGCTTCCTCGCAAACGAGTTCGAGGCAGTATTCGACGACGCCAATTGGGCAGCGAACTGGTCCGATGCCTCCGACAACCAGACAGTGAGCCGGATCGGCGAGAACGACATGATGAGGAGCTCCGCATCGGCGAACGATCAGAGCTTTCGCAACATCATGAAATCTTACGTCATGCTTTCGAATTTCAGCGGCGAATCATTAGCAGACGAGACCCGTCAGGTTCTCGCAAGCAGCTCCATCGAAACTCTCTCCAAGGGGCTCTCGCAGTTGACCGATCTGCGCTCGGACATCGGGTTGGGCGAAGAACGGATCGAACGTGCGAACGAGGGTCTGAAGGTCCAGACCGCGATCCTCAAGATTGGAATTGGGGAGGAGGAGGAGATTGACATCTACGAGGCCAAGACACGGATCGACAGCCTCATGAACACGCTCGAGATGTCTTATGCGCTGACTGCGCGGGTCTCGCGGCTCAGCCTCCTCAATTTCCTTTAATCCGTCGGCGGGAATGATCCTGCCGATGACGGTGGCTGACCCATCTTCGATGTCGACCGGTCGCCAGAGAACACAAACACGACTGTCCGCGACCTTCTACGAGGTGCGGAACCGCATACCAAGGGGTTTCGATGTATCAGTTTTCTTACGCGGAAGTGGCTCAGGATACGGCGGTCGATGCGCGTGAGCGCGAACGCCAAGCCTTTGACCATTCGATCGCGCTTCTCGAAAAGGCCGAGAAAAGCGGGCCGCGCTCGCGAGATGCGATCGAGGCGATTTATATAACGCGTAGCCTCTGGTCGATCCTCGTGGAGGACCTCGGCAGTGCGGATAACGGACTTCCAGAAGAACTTCGCGCCGAGCTCATCTCCATCGGCTTGTGGATCATGTCGGAAGCCGAGGCGATCCGGGTCGGCAAGTCGACGAATTTCAAGGGGATCGTCGAGATCACCCGCCTTATCCGCGATGGGCTGAATTGATGTCGACGCTTCGGATCTCCTTGCGTGCCGGCGAGCGCATCTTCGTGAACGGCGCAGTGATGAAGGTCGATCGCAAGACGACGCTCGAATTCCTGAACGACGTGACCTTTCTCTTGGAGAGCCATGTCATGCAGGCCGAGGATGCCAAGACTCCGTTGCGCCAGATCTACTTCGTGGTGCAGATGATGCTGATGGATCCGGCCAATCTGGACGAGCCGAAGACGCTGTTCGGAGAAAGCCTCGCCAGAATGCTCAAGACCTACTCGAATGGCGACATCCTCAATGGCCTTCTGGAGATCGAGGAGATGGTCGAGCGCGGACGTGCTTTCGAGGCTCTGAAGCGCTTGCGAACCCTGATCCCGCTCGAGGACGAGATTCTCGGCCAACCGGAAACCGGCGTCGTCCGTCCGGTCTCCCAGCGAGCCATGCCGACCGAGCAGCCAAAACTCCGTCTTGCAGCAGGAGGCATGTCATGACCGTTTCATCCGTTGGCGCCGTGACACAGGCTCAGGGTGCGGCCGCCCAGAATGGGATCACTAAAGGTGGCGCGCCGGAGATGGACTATGACGCTTTCCTGCAGCTCCTGGTCGCTCAGATGAAGAATCAGGACCCGCTCAACCCGGCGGAGTCTACGGAATATATCGCCCAGTTCGCAACGTTCGCCAATGTCGAGCAGTCGATCCAGACGAACACTCGACTCGAGAGCATGATGACGGTCTCGGCCCTGACCCAGGCAGATGCGTTGATCGGGCGGACACTGACTTCGCTCGACGGCGCGACCCGCGGGACCGTGACGAGCATAAGAGCCGTCGACGGCGGTATACAGGCGACGATCGAGGGTGGCGAGACGATCATGCTGGGAGACGGCGTCTCGGTTGCCTGACCGATCCTAAAATTCGCTAGGGCAGTCTCAGGCTCGTTGACCGGTCGCAATTGACATTGAATTTGGCGGAGACCGGCATCCGCCTCAAGGCTATGAAGGCTGAACCCCATGAATCAGGCCGACGCGATCGACATTGTCCAGGAAGCCATCTGGACCATCATCACGGCCTGCGCTCCGGCTGTCGCGGCCGCGATGATCGTCGGCATCGTCATCGCGCTCTTTCAGGCCCTCACCCAGATTCAGGAGATGACGTTGACCTTCGTGCCGAAGATCCTCGCGATCTTCGTGGTGATCGCGATCACCGCCTCGTTCACCGGCGCGCAGGTCTACGCCTTCACACAGGAAGCGTATGGCCGGATCGAGACCGGCTTCGACGTGACCCCCTAAGGGCCGTGTTCGCCCGTCGGCCATCAGCCATCGGCCTCCAGTCAGGCTGACATCAGTCTCCCCCCTTAAGACGTCGTTAACGATTCTCCGAAGCGGCCATGACGGCGGCACACGGATGTTCGAGCATCGTTTCGGAAGGGCTCTCGAATGGCCGAGACCAACGAATTGCAGATCGAGGACGGGACGAAGAAGAAGGGCGGTGGCATGATGCCGCTGATCGCCGCCCTTGTGCTTGTCACCCTGATTGGTGGTGGAGGCGGCGCCGCGATGGGCGTCATGCTTGGCGGCGGATTGAGCGGCGAAGAAGCCACCGACAAGGCCGAGACCGCGTCCGACGACACGAAGGCCGAAACGGGCGGCGAACACGACACTGCCGAAGCCGGCCTCGGCGAAGGCGGCGAGGACAGCATCGCCGAGATCGCCGAGGAGGAAGAGAAACCGCTGCGCGTCGTTGCGCTGAAACCGGTACTCACCAATCTCTCCAATCCCTCGACATCCTGGATTCGGATCGAGGCCTCGGTGATCGTGAAGGATGACGCCGAGACCGATCCCGACATCCTGGCGGCGGAAATCGAGGCCGATACCCTTGCCTTCGCCCGCTCGCTGCAGATCGCTCAGATCGAGGGCACGCGGGGACTTCTGCATCTGCGCGACGATCTGCGCGAACGGGCCAAGCTGCGCTCGCCCGCCGTGGTCGACTATCTCATCCAAGCGATGGTCGTCGAATGACGCCCACCCTTTCTCGCGCGCTCCTCAGGCTCACGCTCGTTCTTCTGGCGCTTTTCGGCCTCGGCACGGTGGCGCAAGCCCAGATCGCCGATCCGTCCAGCCTGGCGGACCTCATTCCCCAGGGCGACGGCACGATCTCCGGCCGCATCATCCAGCTTTTCGGCATCGTCACGGTGCTCTCGATCGCGCCGGGCCTGCTCGTGATGGTGACGGCCTTCACGCGCATCGTCATCGCGCTCTCGATCATGCGCACGGGTCTCGGGCTTCAGACGACGCCGGCGAACCTCATCATCATCTCGCTCGCGCTCTTCATGACCTTCTTCGTCATGTCGCCCACCTTCGACCGGGCCTGGAACGACGGCCTTCAGCCGCTTCTGGAAAACGAGATCGACGAGGAGGAGGCGTTCTACCGGATCGCCGATCCGTTCAAGGAGTTCATGCTGACCCAGGTGCGGCCGTCGGACCTTCAGCTTTTCGGCGACATCGCCTCGGTGACGGACCGCGACCGGGTGCAGCCGGAAGAGCAGGGCGCCGCAGACGAGCGCGACATCGAGCTTCGCGTTCTGATCCCCGCCTTCATGATCTCCGAACTCCGCCGTGGCTTCGAGATCGGCTTCCTGATCGTGCTGCCCTTCCTCGTCATTGACATGATCGTCGCGACGCTGACGATGTCCATGGGCATGATGATGCTGCCGCCGACCATCATCTCCCTGCCGTTCAAGATCCTGTTCTTCGTGCTGATCGACGGCTGGAACCTGCTCGTAGGCTCGCTGGTGCGAAGCTTTTTCTGACGCGTTGTCCTCGGCTCCGAGCCGGCCTTTTGCCGTTCTGCGTCGGCAACAAAACGGTTCGAAACCGGCACCGCAATCTCTGCGACAGCGGCACGTACACGTCACTCAAGAATTTGACTGAAGCGGTCGTTCTTGCATGGCCCAATAAAATGCCTGCGATACGATCGTCGGTCACGCTTAGGCGCTCTCGCCGTATTTGCGGTTTCAGTGTCCAGATCGCTTCAAACCATCATGCTTCCTGCGGAGCGAAAGTCGTCGCGACTACCTGTACATGTCCCGAAATGAATGCGAGTTCTCGCGAAGGCTCGAAGGTGTGGACCTTGTAGGATATATGGTGCCGGCTGAGGGACTCGAACCCCCGACCTCCGGTTTACAAAACCATTGCTCTACCAACTGAGCTAAGCCGGCTTCCGCGCCTGTCTCTACATCACGGCTTGCGACCTCGCAACGCCTTCGGTGCCCACTGCAACGCTGCGGATCACGATGATCGCCGCTCGGCCTGCTAATGGTATGTTTCGCCTCCCCTCAATGTCGGCGACATGCTCCTGTGAAGCAACCTCGAATGCGGTGTTGTTGCTTTCGGCACAACGCGTGCCTTGTGTCTCGGACAGAAACCGGCGAAGTCTGGACCGCACGAGTTCCGAACGCCCAGCAGTCCGCGAGCCGATCCTGAATGTCCACCAAAAGCATGTCGATCAGTTTCATGGCGAGCGAAGCGCCGGGGGCGTTGGAGGCAGCCAATCGGTTGAAAGCGATCTACGGGAATGACGATCCGGCCCATGCCGACGTGATCGTCACCCTCGGCGGCGACGGCTTCATGCTGCAGACGCTCCACCGTTTCATGAACACCGGGCGTCCGATCTACGGCATGAATCGCGGCACGATCGGCTTTCTCATGAACGAATACCGCGAGGAAAACCTGCGTGAACGGCTCGAAGCTGCGGTCGAGAACTGGATCCATCCGCTGTCGATGACCGCCGAGGACGAGGCCGGCGAAGTGCGTGAGGAACTCGCCATCAACGAGGTGTCGATCTTTCGACAGTCCTATCAGGCCGCGCGGTTGCGGATCGCTGTCGGCGGCACGGTGCGTCTCGACGAACTGGTCTGCGACGGCGTGATGGTGGCGACGCCGACAGGCTCGACCGCCTACAATCTGTCGGCCCAGGGGCCGATCATTCCGATCGAGGCGCCACTTCTGGCGTTGACGCCGGTGAGCCCCTTCCGGCCGAGACGCTGGCGTGGCGCGCTGCTCGCCAATCACCAGACTGTCGAGATCACAGTCCTCGAGTCAGGCAAGCGGCCGGTCAACGCCGTCGCCGATGCGCAGGAGGTGAAATCGGTACGCAAGGTGACGATCCGCGAGAGCGGCAAGGACAGGTGCCTTATCCTCTTCGACGAGACCCATTCGTGGGACGAGCGTATCCTTGCCGAGCAGTTCCGGTATTGAGCAGCTTCAGGCGGCGGCGATTGCAGCGGATGAGACCTGGGTCGCGCGTCGGCTGTCGGCCTCGCGTGCGATCCCGCGCAGGAAGGCGAGGGCGGGTGCCATCGTACCGGCCTTCGTGCTGGCGAGGTCGGCTGCCAGGTTCTGCATGATGCGGGCGGCGACCTCGCCGTCGGTGAGCATTTCTCCATCTTCGTCGGCGTGGCGCCAGACGTCGACCGCATGAAAGAGGATCGCGATGGACGCCTGCGGCAATCCGGCTCGCTGGCATAGCGCGGCGAACGGCTTGTTGCGGCCCTCGACCAGGATGGAGCGCACCCGAACAGCCTGTACGCCGGCAAGCTGCGCGAGCGCTTCGCTCAAGCCTTCCAGCGACCCCGAGCACGCAAGCCGCAAGAGCACCGCGGGCGAGAGCTGTTCGCTCGCAGCAAGGCGCTCGACCAGCTTTACGAGCTCGCTCTTTCGCGCACCGCCGAGAATCGTAGCTGTACCGGCTTGGCAGGCTCCTTCTCCGATGCTCCTGCCGGTGCTTTCGCCGAGTGCGAGGCTGACGAGAGGCGATGCGGCGACCGCTTCGCTGGTCTTGCGCATCAGGAACTGTCGGATGTCGGCGGAAAGATCCGGCCGATCGACCAGTGCTCCGCGAATGCTTGCCTCCTCGCCAAAAGTTTCGGCGATGAAGCGCAGCGTCTCCGTTGCGAGCGAGGCGTCCGGGTGATTAAGCAGGCGCAGCGCGTCCTCGGCGTCTGCGAAACGCGCGATCGTGGCCGTCAAAGATTCGGACAGCTGGGCACGGCCAAGCACCGCCTCCCGGAGCTTCGGCCGCCCGGCCACGTAGATCTCGACGAGTTCGTCTTCCGACATGTGTGGTGAGGATTGGATTACGGATGCGGCGACGCTGTCTGCATCGCGTGCCAATTGCCTGATCAGCGCCGGGGAAATATTCTGTGCGCCGGCGACTGCTTCAGCGAGCGCGCGACGAACGGAAACGGCTGGGTCGGCGGCTATACCGAACAGGATATCGTCGATCTCGGCACGCTCGGCTTCGGGCGTGAAGCCGTCGAGATGGGCCCGGGCGAGAAGTTCAGCCCATTCAGCGCGCTGGCTCGGCGCTGCGGGCTCGCACCAGGTGGCGGACGTATCGGGAGCCATCATCTTCATTTCCGGACGCGAATAACCAACATGGTTTCGCAGTCTCGGCGAAAAGACTTAAGCTTCGGTTCACCATACCGATAAAATGTTCATGGGCTCCATCAGCCGACGCAGGGCCGTTGCCGCCGACCCTCAAACGTCGCTGCCGTCCGGCTTTAGCGGGCGCTTCATGGCAAAGACCTCGCTTGCAACCGCATAGTCCAGATAGCCGAGCCGAGCGAGTGGCGCGGCAAGTGCCATGTCGATCCGCCCCTCGCTAAGGATGCGCTCATCGATATGGATGCCTACCACCTCGCCAATGACGACGGTATTCCCAGACGCGCCATTTCGCCCCTTGGGTCGGAAGCTTTCGGTCACGACGCATTCCAGCGCGGCCGGACTCTCGGCGACCCGAGGAGGCTTGACGAGCCTTGACGGCGCCTTCGTAAGCCCAGCGATCTCGAATTCGTCGATTTCCGGCGGCGCGGCGGCCGAGGTCTTGACGACCTGCCGAGCAAGGTCACCGGTCGCGAGATTGCAAACGAACTCGCCGGTCTCGATGGCTGTGCGGACCATGTCCTTGACACCCGCCGAGGAGACCATGACGAGCTTCGGGGAGTCGCTGATCGCGTTGAAGAAGCTGTAGGGCGAGAGATTGGCGATGCCGTTCGCATCGAGCGTCGAGATCCAGCCGATCGGCCGCGGCGATACGATCGCCTTGAACGGATCGTGCGGCAGGCCGTGATCATTGGTGTCGGTCGCGTAGAACATGGCTATGCCGGGCCCTCGAATGTCGTGACGATGTCTGACAGTACCGGGCGCGGCCGTTCGGACGGCGCCTCGCCGGGCGTGCCGATATGGATGAAGCCCGCGACGTTTTCCTCGGGGGCGATGCCGAGGAACCGCTTCGCCTCGTTGTCATATGCCGGCCATTCGGTGAGCCATGTCGCCGCGAAGCCCTTGCCGTTTGCTGCGTGAATCAGGTTCATGCAGACGGCGCCTGCCGACATCTGCTGTTCCCAGATCGGAATCTTCACATGCTGGGCCGCCGTCGAGATGACCGCGACGACAAGGGGAGCGCGCGTGAACCGCGTCCTCTCCGCCCTGTCGCGAACCTCGCTGAGTGCGCCTTCGCGCTTCTCGATCAGTCCCGCAAGCGCCGCACCGGCAGCTTCCGCGCCCATGCCGCGAAAGACGACGAAGCGCCAAGGCGCGAGCTTGCCGTGATCGGGTACGCGCACGGCCATGGTGAGGATCGCGGCGAGCTCGTCGGGCGATGGACCCGGCTCGGACAGCGCCGGCAGAGGCAGCGAACGGCGCGAGGAGAGGTGGTCGAGGAGATCTGGCAAGAGGGAGGCTTTCGCGAGAAATTGGGGCGTGTGCCGCGTTTGAGGCGCACCGTGTGTTCCGGTAGACACGGTTCTGGCTATAAGGTGTCCCATCACGGATTCAAGGCGACACGCCTCTTGTTCCGGCGCGACTTCGCCATGATCGGGCTTCAAGGATAGGGACTGAGGGGCGTCCTTCGAAGGAATAGCCCTCGATACGACGCGTCTAACAAGAGTCGTGTCGGTCGCCCATGAGGACGAATGGAGATCTTGAGTTTCGTAATGCGTGCCTGCATTTCCATCGCCGAGACCGTCCGAGTCATTGCTGTTGCGTTCGCGCTCGTTCTTGCAGGGGCGGGCCCGTCCTTTTCCCAATCGAGCCCGCTTCCCGATTTTATCGATCGGGGCATCGAGGGGTTTCTGAGCGGCGGCTCGGACAAAGGGCCGAATGTCTACGCCTCGCCCTCTGCGAATGAACTCCTGCCTAATTCGGCCGATGTCGGCGTACCGCAAATGAAGTCGTTGCGGACCTTCGATCCGATCGCGCTGCCGGACTCCACCGTCGCGCCGGGCATGTCGGCGCTCGATATGCCCAATCTTCCCGCCTACGCACCACAGCTCAACATGGACAAGAAAGCGTTCCGACCGAATGCGGAACTGGTGCTCGAGGCTCGGCTATCGGAGGAGGGGGAGATCGTACCGGGCGGCATCGTCTGGCGGCTGTTCTCGGCTGTTCCGCAATTGCAGGGACGTTCGACCCTGATCGCGACCTCGAAGGAGGCCAAGCCGAGCTTCAACGTGCCGCCGGGCGCTTACATCGTCCACGCGACTTTCGGGCGGGCGGGCATCGTCAAGCGGATCGACTTCAACGGTGTAAATGTGAAGGAAGTCGTCGTTCTTGGGGCGGGTGGCCTTAAGCTCGACGCGACAGTTTCTAGCGAGGGTCAAGCTGCGACGGAATCGCGGCTCAAATTCGACATCTTCGCCGATGCCGAGCGGGACAGCGAGCGCGAACTGATCGCCAGCGGGGTCGCGCCTGGTGAGGTGGTGCGGCTCAATGCCGGGCTCTATCACGTCGTCTCGACATATGGCTCGATCAACGCGCGGACCCAGGCTGATATTCGGGTCGAGGCCGGCAAGCTGACTGAGGCCACGCTTCAGCATCGCGCCGCGCAGCAGACGCTGAAGTTAGTACGCGAACATGGCGGTGAGGCTATTGCGGGCACCGCTTGGACCGTGACGAGCATGTCGGGCGACATCCTGCGCAAGAGCGCTGGCGCGTTCGCTTCCATGGTTCTCGCCGAGGGCGACTATATGGCTGTCGCCCGCAACCGAGAAACCACCTACCAGCGCAGCTTCAGTGTCAAAGCCGGCGAGGACGCCGATGTCGAGATCCTGTTGAGCGATCTCATCGAGACAAGTTCCGAGGACTGACGAGGGCAGGGAACGCATTCCGGCTTGAAGCCCAAGTGATTTTCGCCACAGTGTGATGGTGAAAGCAGCCGCAAGCTGACTCATGCCAGGACCTAAAAGTTTCGATGACTTCCGATGATCCCTATCGCCAGCGGATCGTACTACTGACGACGCCGCTCTCGGATGGAGATGCCGAGGCGGCCTTAGGTCGCGCCCTTTCCGGGGGTGATGTCGCATCCGTTCTGATTGATCCGGCCGGCCGCGAGCATGGAGAATTCCAGGCCTTCGCCGAACGGCTGGTGCCGCTCGTGCAGAATGCCGGCGCCGCGGCAATCGTGATCGACGATACCCGCGTAGCCGGGCGCGCGCGCGCCGACGGCCTCCATCTGACAGCCGGCGACGTCGAGGCGCTTCGAGATGCAATTGAAGCGCACGCGCCCAAGATGATTGTAGGCGGCTCGGGTTTCGAGACCCGCCATGCGGCGCTGGAAGCCGGCGAGGCGATGCCCGACTATCTCCTGTTCGGTAGACTCGGCCAGGATGTCTCGGATACGCCCCATCCAAAGACGCTGACAATGGCCGAATGGTGGGCGGCGATGGTCGAACTGCCCTGCATCGCGCTCGGTGCGCGAACGCCAGAGAGCATCGACACCGTAGCCGAGACCGGCGCGGAGTTCATTGGTTTGGCATCTTTCGTTTTCGACAGGTCTGGTGAGGAAGCGGAGCGGGTTGCCGAAGCCAATCGGCTGCTTAACGAGAGGTACGCGCGAGAAAAGGCGCTAGCCGAGGAAAGGGCAGACGCTTGACGCGCTTCTCTTGCCAGTCCGCGGCGCTTTTTATTGCATTCGGCATTGCCGTCGGCTTTGCCCATGGCGCGGCCGCGCAGGATTTGCCTGCAACGCCCGGGCAGGCCGACGAGAGCGAACTCCTGCCATCACCTAACCTTCGTCCATCGATCGCACCCGTTGCGGCAG
This sequence comes from Fulvimarina pelagi HTCC2506, assembly GCF_000153705.1. Classification (GTDB taxonomy): domain Bacteria; phylum Pseudomonadota; class Alphaproteobacteria; order Rhizobiales; family Rhizobiaceae; genus Fulvimarina; species Fulvimarina pelagi. Next base: position 2,460,361 of record NZ_DS022272.1, on the reverse strand, counting down.
GAACCGGCCGGGGCTCACGGGGTGCACCTTCGAGCGTGCGCGCGTACGCGGAATTCCAGATCGGGAATTACCTGACGGCCAAGGCGATCGCCGAACCCCTCGCCAAACTCGGCGACGTCAAGGCGCAGGCATTGCTCGGCGAAATCTACAGCCAGGGCCTCGGCGTTCCGGTCGATGTCGACGAAGCGGCTCGCTGGTTCGAAGCGGCCGCGAAGGGCGGCGATCGTGCCGCGCAGTTCGAATTTGCCATGCTGCTTCTGGCTGGAACTGGGATCGCGCGCGACGAGACCCGGGCGCTGAACCTATTGAAGGAAGCCGCGGACGCAAAACTTCCGCTTGCTGAGTTCAACTACGCCCAGCTCCTCCTGCGCACCTCGCCGACGAGTGGTTTTGCCGACGCGCTTCCCTACTTCCGCTCCGCAGCCGACGCCGGAATCGCCGACGCGCAATATGTCATGTCCCAGCTTCTTGCTGCCGGACAGGGCATCGAGAAAGACGAGGTGGCGGCCCGCAAATGGCTTCGCCGCGCGGCGATCAACGGCTTCAGCATCGCTCAGATCGAATATGGCATCTGGCTGATCAACGGCCGTGGCGGTGATGCGCGGCCGAAGGACGGTTTTGAGTTTCTGCGTTCGGCGGCCCTGCGTGGTAATCCGATTGCCGTCAATCGTGTCGCGCATCTCTACAAGGACGGTCTAGGAACCGAGCCCGATACCGAAGAGGCCGCTAAATGGGCGGTCATCGCGAAGCGGCTCGACAACAGCGATCCTGTCCTCGACGATTTCTTCAACGGGCTCAGCGACGAGGCACGCAAGGCGGCGCTCGAAGAGGCCAACCGCTTCACCACAGGCTGAAATCATCAGGCCAAAACCTGCGACTTCCTGTGACGGCGCTTGAAGGAGAACCCGATTTGTGGTGTTGAGCAGCGCTCGCGGCGCGCATTGCAACTGCAACTGCCGCGACGCCCAGCCGGTTCGAGCTGCGATGGTCCGATCGCGCGCCACTAGACGATCAAACGAAATGGTTTCGAGACACACATGAAGATCAACGGAAACGAAATTCGCGCCGGCAACGTCATCGAGCACAAGGGCGGGTTATGGGCCGCTGTAAAGACCCAGCACGTAAAGCCAGGCAAAGGCGGCGCCTTCGCCCAGGTAGAGCTGAAGAACCTGATCGACGGCACAAAGCTTAACGAGCGATTCCGCGCTGCCGAGACCGTCGAACGCGTACGACTCGAGCAGAAGGAATACCAGTATCTTTACGCCGAGGGCGAGATGCTGGTTTTCATGGATGCGGAAACCTTTGAGCAACTGGAACTGATGAAGGACTTCGTCGGTGACCGCGCGGCATTCCTCCAGGACGGTATGACCGTCACCGTCGAGCTCTACGAAGAAAAGGCGATCGGCGTGCAGTTGCCCGATCAGGTCGTCCTACAGATCACCGAAGCCGATCCCGTGGTCAAAGGCCAGACCGTGTCATCGTCCTACAAGCCTGCGTTGATGGAGAACGGGATTCGGGTGATGGTTCCACCCTTCATCTCGGCCGGCGAAAAGATCTTGGTCGACACCAACGAAATCACCTACCTGAAGCGGGCTGAATAAGGTTCGCGCCACTCTCTCGCCGTCGCGCACTGCAGTTTCGCCAGAAGGCTCGCATTTCCGAAACACCAGCGTGATGCGCGCGGCGCTTCGAAGCATTTCACCCAGACAGGACCTTTATGGCACGTTCCGCGCTCCTCCAAGTCATGACTCAGGCCGCGACCAAGGCAGGGCGCGTGCTGGCGCGCGACTTCGGCGAGGTGCAGCACCTGCAGGTTTCCATGAAGGGACCGGCGGACTTCGTATCTTCGGCCGACCGGAAGGCCGAAGAGGTCGTCTTTAAGGAACTCTCGCGAGTGCGTCCTGACTGGGGCTTCCTGATGGAAGAGCGCGGCGCGATCGAAGGCAGGGATCCGCAGCACCGATGGATCGTCGATCCGCTCGATGGCACCACCAACTTCCTCCATGGCCTGCCGATGTTCTCGGTTTCGATCGCGCTGGAGCGTGATGGCGAGATCGTCGCGGCAGTGGTCTTCAATCCCGCGATGGACGAGATGTACACCGCCGAAAAGGGGGGTGGCGCCTACCTCAACGACCGGCGCATCCGTGTCGCCTCCCGCAAAACCCTCCCCGAGGCACTGTTCGGCACGGGCATTCCGTTCCTTGGCATGGGTGACCATGCCGGCTTCCTCTACGAACTGCGACAGATCATGGGAGAAACTGCGGGCGTGCGACGCTACGGAGCGGCTTCGCTCGATCTCGCCTTCGTCGCAGCCGGAAGGCTCGACGGCTTCTGGGAACGCGCGCTCAACCCTTGGGACATCGCAGCCGGCGTCCTCTTGATCAAGGAAGCCGGTGGCATCGTCACTGGTCTCGAGGGGGAGAGCTTCGACCATATCCGAGGCGATATCGCCTGCGGCAACGAATTCATCCACAAGGCGTTGATCGGACAGTTGAAACAGGCTTCGACCAAACGCCGGGCGGCACGCCGGGCAGGTGAGTCCCGCGAAACCGGGGAAGTCGATCCCAACGCTCCCGCTTGAAGCCGTTTCGAACCTGACCATTATTTTGCGGTGCAAGGCCCCGGAAAGGCCCCCCGTGTTTCAAATGTCGCTGCAATTCCCTATTGTCTGGGCCGCGGCGTCGCGCGCCCGGGCCATTCGTTCGACTGTCGCTCGATAATGCGGCACAGCCGGCAAGACAGCGGGGCAGAATGAAGCTCTTCAGTTCGAAGACCGAGGCGGACGCGAGGCCGCGGGAATACGATCCGACGCGGCTATCGAGCCCGATGTGGTTCCTTTGGTTGATGCTGATCTTCCTGGCGCTCGTCGGATTTGTCGTTCTGATACTCGGTCGTCAGGTAAGCCAGGCGTTCGCGACCAATCCTGGTCTCAACGGCCTGATTGTCGGTGTGCTTTCCGTCGGCATCGTGCTGGCGCTCTTGCAGGTCTGGCGCCTGTCCCGTGAGGTCCGCTGGGTCAATGCCTATCGCGACGGCGACAAGAACTTCGGCAAGATGAAGGATCCTGTGCTGCTCGCGCCGATGCGCGCACTCATCGGCAGCCGCCGCGCGATCTCGCTGTCGACCACTTCGATGCGATCGATCCTCGATTCGATCGCTACCCGCCTGGACGAGACACGCGACATCGCCCGCTATCTGATCGGACTTCTCGTCTTTCTCGGCCTGCTTGGAACCTTCTGGGGCCTCTTGCGCACCATCGGTTCGATCGGCACGACCATCCAGGGGCTCGATCCGACTGGCGGCGATACCGCAAGTGTGCTCGACGCACTGAAGGCCGGTCTCGCCGCACCGCTCGCGGGCATGGGCACGGCATTCTCGTCATCACTCTTCGGTTTGTCCGGCTCGCTGGTTCTCGGCTTTCTCGATCTCCAGATCGGCCGGGCGCAGAACCGTTTCTACACCGAACTCGAGAACTGGCTCTCCTCGGTCACCGATGTCGGCTCCGACATGGTTCTGCCGCCGCATCAGCCCGGCTCTGTCGCAGCGGACGGGAACGAAGAGTTCAAACGGCTCACGGAAAGGTTAGATCGGCTCGTGCAGGACCAGTCCGCCTATCCGAAGACCAGCGCGGCTATGGCCAACCTCGCCGAGAGCATTCAGGGCCTCGTCCAGCACATGCGGTCAGAGCAGCAGATCATGCGTGATTTTGTGGAGAAGCAGGCTGACGAACAGCGCGAATTGCGACATGTTCTCGACCGGTTGTCACGTTCCAACAGCCCCAATGGCAGGGGAGATTGATCGATGGCGCTCGCCCGCAACAGACGGAGCGCAGGCGGAAGTGCTGAGTACTGGCCTGGTTTTGTGGACGCCCTGTCGACGCTCCTCCTTGCCATCATGTTCCTGCTATCGGTCTTCGTGCTGGCGCAGTTCATCCTCAGCCGCGAGATCTCCGGTCAAGACGAGGCGCTAGACCGTCTGAACGGTCAGATCGCCGAACTTACCCAGCTCTTGGCGCTCGAACGCTCGAACGCCCAAGACAGCGAGGACGAGATCGCCTCGCTGCGCGCTTCTCTCGGTCAACTGGAGGACGAGCGCTCGCGGCTTCAGTCGGCGTTGGATTCCGGAAGTGGTTCGGCCGCCGCTGCGAACGCGACGATCAGTGCCCTGCAGGACAATCTCGAAGAGGAAGAGTCGATCTCTCAGCGTGCGCGCTCGCAGGTCGAGCTTCTCAACCAGCAGCTTTCGGCTCTCCGCCAGCAGATCGGGGCGCTCGAATCGGCGCTCGAGGCGTCCGAAGAGCGCGATCAGGAGAGTCAGACAAAGATCGCCGATCTAGGACGGCGGCTCAACGTCGCCTTGGCCCAACGAGTTCAGGAGCTGAACCGCTATCGTTCCGACTTCTTCGGCCGCTTGCGGGAAATTCTCGCCGACCGTGAGAACATTCGAATAGTCGGCGACCGCTTCGTCTTCCAATCAGAAGTGCTGTTTCCGTCCGGTAGCGCCGATCTACAGACCGCCGGAACGGATGAGCTCGATCAGATGGCAAGCGCCATCCGCGATCTTGCCCGCGAGATTCCATCCGATATCAACTGGATCGTCCGTGTGGATGGCCACACCGACAATGTGCCTCTATCGGGCACTGGGCAGTTCGATGACAACTGGGAACTTTCCGTGGCCCGTGCGAGCTCGGTGGTGAAATATCTGATCAGTCAGGGCGTACAGGCCGAACATTTGGCAGCGACTGGCTTCGGCGAATTCCAGCCGATCGAGGAGGGGAGCACACCCGAAGTCCGACGACGCAATCGCCGCATCGAATTCAAGCTGACCGAGCGCTAGGGGGTCGGCTGGGAACCGTAATGGTCGGTCGATTTCCGATGCCGTTGTGCCGGCATTTCTTGGAATTACGGTCTGAGCACCTGCAGATAGCGCGTCGCCAAGAGCTTTGGCGGTCGTCTGCGGCCGGGATCGAGGGCAAGCTCTCTCGAGAGCGTCCACCGCGTGGAGAGCGGGATCTCAAGCATGAGATAAGTCGCGACCCCGACGAAAAGGCATGCCGCCCCGACGCTCACGCCGTAGATTAGAACCCATCCGCCGGCAATCTGCGGCAGGGCATAAGTCCAGAGTGTCTGGCTGGCAGGCAACACAAAGACGTGGCTAAGGTAGATCGCGTATGAGGCTGCGCCCAGGAGCATCGGAAAGACCGCTGGGCGGGTCCGCCGCTGCTTCTCCCAGAAGACGACACCGGTCACGATCATGAGCGATGGCAGGCCTGCCCAATACAGACGATCGAGCTCGGGCCCGGCTAGGAAAACCATCGCAATGAATCCGCCAAGGACGAGGCCCATGCTCAGTGGAAGCGGCAGCCGGAGCGAGGAGGCGAAGGCGATGGCGATCATGATTCCGAACAGGAATTCGATGATGATCGGCTCAGTGTAGAAATCCCATAACCCGGTGTCGTCGATCGCGAGGCCAAGACCGACGAAGGCGAGCCCGACGACAACGGCGATGCCGCCGCGCGCTAAAGGTACAAAGGGAATTGTCAGCGCGAAGACGAGATAGAAGGCCATCTCGTAGTTGAGCGACCACCCGACAAAGAGGACGGGGATCAGGTCGCTGACATGTGGATGCGGCCAAGGGACGAAGAGCAAAGATGCGACGAGATGCTGCAGGTCGAAGACGGTCGTCAGCATCACGCCGGGCAGAACAAACGCGATCGCGGCCATAAGAATAGTCAGCACCCAATAAAGTGGGATGATGCGTTTCAGCCGCCGAACGAGGAAGCGCCAAGGATCTTGCTCTCCTTTGCGAGTCGTGAACCAGATGATGAACCCCGATATGACGAAAAACAGGTCGACTCCGCCTTGACCGGCGTAGAATTGCGGTATCGCAGTTTGCCCATCGAGACGTGCGGTCGGAGCCAATACGTGAAACGCCACCACCATGACTGCGGCGATCCCACGTAAATATTGGACGTTATTGAGCATCTCCGATCCGATCCAGAGTACGCCGAGCATCGGCGCGATCGAGATCAGGATGAAGCATCCTCATATCTTGAGAAAGGCCTTAAATTTCTTTGTGAATTTTTGATTAACTCCTAGATCTTGAATAAAAACGTGCCTTTTAGTGTCGTCGCAGCTTGTTAGTCAGTGTGCATGCGAAGTGCGAGGTTGATTTCAACAGGTTGAATCTGGTCGGCCTTCGCTGGCCGCCTAATTCGCCTGACATGACGCCTCGCCTGAGCGACTCCGCCGACTGGACCTATCTCTGCCAGGAGTTCGATACTGTCTACCGTTACGGCTCCGCCGGTGGCAGCAAGGTGATACGTGGCCATAGGCGGCGGGTGCGCGATCTCCTGTCATCTATAGTCGATGAGGATCCCGAAATGCTCGTTCGGGACCCGGAGGAGAAGCCGGTCGTCGATCATCTCGCACGCGCAATCGATCTCGGCGCCTACGGCCCAATGCACGGTTTTGCTCGTATCCTCACGCGCATCGCGCCTTTATTAACCTGGGAATACGGCTACGAGAGCGTCCCTAAGGGGCTGGCAAAACGCTTCGCTTACACAGAATTTCTCGGCCCGCGTGGCCCGATCCCGACCGATCGGCTTATTCTTGGCGCAGTGCTCTTCGCGCCGAGCACGACGTATCCTCAACACAGCCATCCGGACATTGAGGAAAGCTATGTCTCGATCTCTGGTGCTTGGTCGGAAAACGATGCTGCGGTCTATGCGCCCGGTTCGCTCATCCTCAACAAATCAGGCGAACAGCATCGCATCACCACCGGTGCGGTCGATCCATGTCTTCTCATCTACGCCTGGATCGGGCCGCCGGCGCGACTCACAGCGCCCGGCATGAAGTTTTCCGCTCCGCGACGAAAAAACACGTCGCATCCCGTCTAATCAAATCAGTGGTTTGAGCTGGACAGTCGGAGCCGCGGCCCGTCTGCCGATTGACCTTTTGCAGGACACGATACAGCATCGCCGCCGAGCGGTGGAGGACCGCTTTTCAGCGCCGCGAGAAGCGGCAAGGGAGGAATAATGAAGACTTGGCTTTTGGCCTCGGCGGCGACGCTTGCTCTGACGATGGCGTCCAGCGCGCAGACGCAGGACATCCCCGACAATATGGAAAAGCTGCAGGGCATGCAGTCCACGGGTACGTCGATGGATTTCCAGACCATCGAGCAGAGTGGCGAATATGCCGATCAGCTGAAGCGGAACCTTGAACAGGTCGAGCTGCCGAACGGCTTCAAGATCGAACTCTACGCCGTCGTGCCGGACGCGCGGCACATCGCAAACGGGCCTCAGGGCGTCGCGACCTTCGTCGGCACGCGCAAACAGAACGTCTGGGTGGTGACCGACCGCGACAAGAACCGTGTTGCCGACGAGGTCAAGGAATTCGCGCCCTCGATCAATTTCACGATTCCGAACGGCGTCTGCTTTTCCGACGACGGTTTTCTGTACATCGCAGAGCAGAACCGCGTCCTTGTGCTGCCAGCAGCGGAATTCTTCTACGAGAGCCCCGATGTCGCGGTCGGCGTCGTGACGCCGCAAGGCGAACTCGTTCCGGAATCCGAGGAAAGCTTCAACCACACAGCTCGCGTCTGCAGGATCGGACCCGATGACCGCCTCTACATCTCCCTCGGCCAGCCCTACAACGTGCCGCCGAAGGAGAAGGAAGACCTCTATGCCGAAGTAGGCATCGGCGGCATAATCTCCATGAACCGCGACGGCTCAGGCCGTGAAGTCTATGCGACCGGCGTGCGCAATTCGGTCGGCATCGATTTCGATCCGAACAGCGGTAATCTGTGGTTCACCGACAACCAGGTCGACGGCATGGGTGACGATATCCCGCCGGGTGAGATCAACATGGCGAGCCAGAAGGGCCAGAATTTCGGGTTCCCCTGGTATGGCGGCGGCAGCGTCCGCACCGAGGAATACAAGGGCGAGGAAATTCCGGCAGACGTCGTGATCCCGCAGGCGGAGATGACCGCCCACGCCGCCGATCTTGGCCTTGATTTCTACAACGGTACCAGCTTCCCGCAGAAATATCGCGGCGGTATCTTCTCGGCTCAGCACGGGTCATGGAACCGCACGGATCCTGTCGGCGCCCGCATCATGTTTACTCCGCTCAACGAGGACGGGACAGCAGGTGAGCCTGAACCCTTCGCGGAAGGGTGGTTGACCGATAGCGGCGAATATATCGGTCGGCCCGTCGACGTCGCGGTCATGAAGGATGGCTCTTTGCTCGTCTCCGATGATCTGGCGGGTGCCCTGTACCGCATTTCCTACGAGAACTGACCGTCTCGTAGTTCCACGCTTCGCCGGCAGACCTGGCAGAGCGGGATTGTCCTAGCGGCGCGCGGACCACCCGCGCGCCGTCTCTCTCTCTCTCTCTCTCTCTCTCTCTCTCTCCGGTCGCGACCGGGGATTTTCCTAACAACGAGGATCATGACATGAGCGCTTCTCTTCGCTGCGCCTTCTCGACGCTCGCGGTCTGTGCCTTCCTCTCGATGCCGGCGAAGGCGGCGGATCCGGCCGCGGGCCGAGAGAAGGCTGGCCAGTGCGCGACCTGCCACGGTAAGGACGGGATCGCGACGACGCCGGATGCGCCCAACCTCGCCGGTATGAGCTCGATTTACACAGAAGCCCAATTGAAAGCGTTCAAGGCAGGCGAGCGTCAGCATCAGCAGATGTCGATCATCGCTCAATCCCTCAGCGAAGAGGATATTGCCGATCTCGCCGCCTGGTATGCCGCGATCGAAGTGACCGCGACGCTGCCGGCCGAATAGTTGCGCTTTGTTCGAGCGGTGTCCGGCCTATGTGCTTCCGGAGGTAGCGTCTTCAGGCAGACGAAGGCGCCGGACTTCTAGAGGAAACAGCCATGAAACGCCTGCTTGCGGCCCTTGCGGTCACCGTGTTCGCAGCACCTGCCGCTGCGCAGAGCGACACTGAAGCACCGGCCGCAGAACAGCCGAGGAGCGAAAGCGCGTCTCCAGATGGCGCATCCGAGGATGCTGCGGAGGCTGGGACCACCGCATCCGGGACTTCGTCGAGTGTCGGCGTGAAAGTGACCGCACTCGGGAGCCATGACGGTGAGTTCTGCGCGCGCGACCGCGCGATGGTCTTCGAAGATCCAAACGGCACGCGCATCCTCTACGACGCGGGCCGAACCGTCGCGGGCGCGAACGACGAGCGGCTTGGCGAGATCGACGTTGTGCTGGTCAGCCATGTCCACGGCGACCATCTCGGCGACCAGCGGATCGAGAGCGTCAACGCCGGCACCTGCGACGCGCCGGAAACGAACGTCTCTACGACGCCGAACTCGAACAGCGTCGAGATCGCCGTCGGCAAAGATGCGCAGATGGTGACCGGCTCGGAGATGGCTTCCTTCCTCGGCAAGAAGATGGAAGCGGCCGGGGGCGACCCGAAGGCTTCTCAGCTTGTGCGCTTCGGCGCCTCGGTGGATGTCGGCGGCGTCGCGATCACGACGGTTCCTGCCGTCCACTCCAACGGGCTGTCCGGCGACTTCATCGACGGTCCGCTCGGCGAGCACCTGAAGACGGCCGGCCTCAACGCCTATGTCGGCCAGCCGACCGGCTATGTGCTTACATTCTCCAATGGACTATCGGTCTATCTATCGGGCGATACCGGCGTCACCGCCGAGCAAGAGACCGTCGTCGGGCAGCAATACGGCGTGCAGCTCGCAGTCATCAATATCGGCGATACGTATACGACCGGCCCCCGGAAGCCGCCTTTGTCATCGACGACCTCATCCAGCCGGCGAGTGTGATCCCGTCCCATGCCAATGAGAAGGCGACCGAAAACGGCGAGATCGTCGCGGGCTCAAAGACCGAGGCCTTCATGGATGCGGTCGAGGCCAACGCCTATCTTCCCCTCAGCGGCCGGACGATGATCTTCGACAGCGAAGGCGCCTGCACGGATGGTTGCGAATGAGCGGCCTGAATGAGCGCGCCCTCGAAGCTTACCCGACAAGGAATTTTTCGTAGGATAGGATCGGATGCGCAGCTGCATCAAAGCGGGAAGCGGTGGCAAAAAGAAAGGGGCCGCGCGGGCCCCTTTCTCGTCAAGCCGGGAAACTTCCGGCGAATGTTCGGTGTTACTGTGCGGTGACCGTGGTCTGGACCAGTTCGCCATCGACCTTGATCGGGCCGTCTTCGGTGGCGCCGAGCGTGTATTCGAATACGCCTTCCTCAGCGCCGCCGGCCTCAGAGTGGACCATCAGCATCAGCATGTCGCCGCTTGCGACTTCCTCGTCGAGCTCAGCGGTGACACCTTCGTTCATGCCTTCCTCGAGTGCTGCATGGCCGACGACCGGGCCGGGCTTCATGTCGGCATCGGTGCGGTGTACGACAAGCCAGCCCGCCTCGGGTGCGGTCACGGACTCAGCCATCACGCTGCCGCCGGACACGTCCTGATCGGAGGCCACGACGCCGGGCGTCATGTCGTCGGACTGGGCGAAAGCTGCTGTAGCGAAGCCGGCGGACGCGAGAAGTGCGATCATCGTGCGGGTCATGAATATCCTCCATTCGATTACACACCCTGTGGTGGGTGGTTGAGGAAGATACGGATCAGCGAGAGAATGGTTTCGATTTCCTTCTTTCGTTATCGAACGAGCAGCGATCATCACGCTAACGTCAGTGGCGCTTATTCTGCGGCCTGCCTCAGTTGACCGGCTTCGAACTGCAACCGGGCGAGGCGCGCGTACACGCCGTCTTTTTCTATAAGGGTCTGATGAGTGCCTTCCTCGACGATCTGGCCGCCTTCGAGAACGAGAATGCGGTCCGCCTTGAGCACCGTTGCAAGGCGGTGCGCAATGACGAGCGTTGTGCGGCCCACCATCAGTTCGTCGAGCGCCTTCTGGACGAGAATCTCACTTTCGGCGTCGAGTGCAGAGGTCGCTTCGTCGAGAAGGAGAATGGGCGCGTTACGCAAAAGCGCGCGGGCGATTGCGATGCGCTGACGTTGGCCACCGGACAGCGTAACTCCGCGCTCGCCGAGGAGAGTGTCGTAATCCCGGTCGAGGGCATCGATAAAGTTCGAAGCGAGGGCGGAACCTGCCGCCGAGCGCACCTCGGCTCGGCTCGCGCCGGGCTGACCGAAGGCAATGTTCTCGAATGCCGAAACGGCGAAGATCGTCGTATCCTGTGGCACGAAAGCGATGCGGGTGCGAAGATCGGCAGGATCGGTCTTGGCAATGTTAATGCCATCGATGGTGATCGTGCCGGCGACCGGGTCGTAGAACCGTTCGATCAGGCCGAAGATCGTCGATTTGCCCGCACCTGACGCGCCTACGATGGCGACCGTCTCGCCGGGCGCGATGGTGAAGCTGAGGTCCTCGATCGTCGGCAGGTCAGGCCGGCTTGGGTAGGCGAAGGTGACGTGATCGAAAACGATCCGGCCTGCCGCAGGCGAGGGGAGGGCAAGCGGCTCGGCAGGCGCCCTAACCTGCGGTTCCTCGGTGAGCAGTTCGCTGAGGCGCTCTGCGGCGCCGGCGGCAAGCGCCAATTCTCCCCAAACCTCCGAGAGCTGGCCGAGCGCTCCAGCGGCAAAGACGGCATAGAGGACAAACTGGCCAAGCGTGCCAGGCGACAACATGTCGAGTGCCACACGGCTCGCGCCGATCCACAACACCGCGACGATCGAAGAGAAGATCAGGAAGATCGCGACGGCCGTCAGCATAGCGCGGGCCTTGATCGAGGCGCGGGCCGCGCCGAAGGCCTTGTCGACAGCGTCACTGTAGCGTTTCGAGACCGTGCCCTCGCTGGTGAAGGCCTGGACCGTGCGCATGGCGCCGATCGCTTCGGAGGCATAGGCCGTTGCGTCGGCGAGCGTATCCTGCGCTTCGCGGGAGCGCCGTCGCACGCCCCGTCCGAAAGCGACGAGCGGCAGAACGATCAGCGGGATCGCTGCGATCACGATCAGCGAAAGGCTGGGGCTCGTCACGATCATCATGCCGAGCGCACCGATGAAAAGGATCGCATTGCGCAGGAAGACAGAGGCAGTCGAGCCGACGGCGGACTTGATCTGGGTGGTGTCGGCGGAAAGCCGCGAAACGATTTCGCCCGAAAGCGCGCGATCGAAAAAAGCGGGCGAAAGTTTCGTCACATGCGCAAAGACATCCTTGCGCAGTTCCGCAACGACCCTTTCTCCCAACGTGACGACGAAAAAGTACCGGCAGGCGCTGGACACCGCGAGAAGTCCGGCCAGCACGAAGAGCAGGCCGAAAAAGCCGTTGATCATATACGCGCTGGAAGACGTAAAACCTTCGTCGATCAGTCGACGCACTGCGAGCGGCAGAGAAAGTGTTACAAGAGCAGCAATTGTCAGGAAAATCGTGGCACCAATGGCAAGTCCCATGTGGCGCCTCACATAGGGAACCAGCCGGCCGAGCGGGCGCAGATTGCGCTGCTTCTTCGAACCTTCAAGCTTCTTGCTGCTTGTGAAACTCAAGCGGTACGCCTTCCCCATCGGGGTTTCATTTTCACCCTTCTCTTGGGCAAATCAAGTTCGGTGCAACATCGCGCGACGTATGGCCTTGCGGTCAGTGCGCGGCTTGTGTAATGCCTCTCCCCTGAATTTGAAAGCTTTGATCGGCTTCTAGTCCCTGAGACATTATTAGCCTGTGGCCAGCTTCAGGCTGGAGTGGCAGTGTCGTTGGTGACTGTCGAAGCCAAGGACGAGAGTGATGAAACAAGATCTGCATCCCGACTACCACATGATCACCGTGGTCATGACGAACGGCACCGAATATCAGACGCGTTCGACCTGGGGGTCGGAAGGCGACAAGATGAACCTCGACATCGACCCGACGACGCATCCAGCGTGGACCGGCGGCAATCAGCAGCTGATGGACCGCGGCGGGCGTGTCTCGCGCTTCAAGAAGCGCTACGAAGGTCTCGGCATCTGAGAGCCTTATCGGCGCTTCACCCCGCGCCATTCATCGGATTGCTTTTCGCCCGGCAGGTTAAGCGCCTGTCGGGCTTTTAGCATTTCCGCTCCTCGAACGAAGCTACGCTTTCTCGACAACAGCGGCCTGATTAAACGGCCCGCGGCGGCCTATGCTCTTCGCCTGCTATCGCTCGTGCCTCGAAATGGCAGTCACCGAACCGGCGCGTGGGCGGAGCCTTGCTGGTCCAGAGACCGCTCGATGCGCTCCCGTTCGAGAATTCCGGACTCACGCAAATCGCGCTTCAGCTTTTCAATCGGCGGCGCATAGAGAAAGCCGAACGAGACGCAGTGCTCGCGGCCTTCCACCGCATGGTGCAGACGATGAGCTTGAACCAGGCGTTTTGCATAACCTCGATGCGGCACGTAGTTGAACGGCCAGCGCTGATGGACAAGTCCATCATGGGCAACGAAGTAGAGTAATCCGTAAAGCGTGATGCCCCAGGCGATGGCGAGCAGGGTCGGAGAAAGGAAATGTCCGACCATGAACAGCGCTATCGCGAAGCCGGCGAAAACGACAGCGTAGAGATCGTTCTTCTCGAACCACCCTTCGGTTTCCTCGTGGTGGGACTTATGCCAGCCCCAACCGAATTTGCCATGCATGATGAACTTGTGCGCCCACCATGCATAAACCTCCATCAAACCGATCGTGACGAGGGTGAGACAGACGTAGTAGAGAGTCCAGATCGTCATCGTTTCTTATCGACGTTTCTAGTTTTGGTTCAGTCGTTCAGGCCGAGGTACATATATAACTCGATCTTGGCACACACACATGGCCGTGACGATGGGCGCAAGAGTCGCGTCGATCAGATCGGGTACAGACCCAGAAGTCTGAGCGTGCCAATAACGATTCCATCGCCAATCCATACTGTAACGATTGATTCAAGCGCGAATGCAACGAACAGGGAAACTCGGCGCCCTGTCCGATTCGCGAACAAAAAACCAATTACCGCAGAGATCGTATCGCCAATCGAATTCGCGACACTGTCCCCGTTGTAAGCTGCCGTGTCACTCGTGTCGTTGAACAGACCCACAACATATGGCGTGTTCTCGACGACTTCCCAGATTGCGCTCCCCAAGACCGCGACAATCAGTTTTTCCCTCGTCGGCCAGAAAGGTTTCATCCAGTCGAGATACAGGAAGAGACCGATTCCGAAGATGACGTGCAGAAGCGAGTAGGGATCGGAGAGATAAAGCGAATTCGCAGCGGCGAGGTTGTCGCTAAACAGCTTGAGAGGTTCGGTCGGCGCGATGAACGGTCTACCGATCGCCCAGAGGTAGAGTACGACGAGGCCGTTTGTCAGCAACAGGCATGCAAGTGTCGAAGCGACGGGCCAGACTTTCGCGATCGAGCGAGGTCGGCGCAACCGAGCCGAGCGGCTAGCGATCTCGCTTAGGGAGCATGAACCGCGCGCGGCCGACATCAATCCTCTTTCGTCACGTTAAAAGCCGTTTCTCGATCGACCCGAACGCTTCCATCGCCGTTCAGGAATGTCCTGATCATACCCTACCTCGACTATCGTCACCCGGAACTATGTTAAGGTCGGTTGCTATCGATAGGGCGGTGCTTGTCTGCGTCGATTCGTTTCGGCTGAGGGATTGATGTAATTGGCACGCATAGCTTTGGTCTGTCCGGCGTTCTACAGCCATATCAAGGCGTTCGAAGTTCTGGGGCAAGCGCTCAAGGTTCGCGGCCACGACGTCGTCTTCATACTGCCGAAAGAGGCGGAGACGATGGTCTGCCAGTCTGACATCGAGATTGTTACGCTAGCGGCTTCTGCTTCAATCATGTCTGGTGTTCGGCATCGTCGGCGTGACGGCGGCGGCGCCGGGATTCTCGGTATCTTGCGGGCAGTTGCCGATCGAGCAAGAGAAACAGATCAGTTTTGTCGCATCGCTCCGGACATCATGCGTTCGATGCAAATCGATGCAATCATCGCAGATGAATTCGAGCCAGGCGCCGGTCTGGTCGCAGCTTATCTCGGCCTGCCACACATCTCCTTGGCGTCGGCCCTACCAATCGAACGGGATGTGGCGATGCCTCTGCCGTTTCTCGATTGGCCCTACGATCCCACCGAAGAGGGACTTGCTCGCAATCGCGGCGGGGAGCGTGTCGGCAAATTCTTCATGCGCAAGCAACGGAAGGTGATCCAAGCCTGGGCGACGCGCTTCGGACTGGGGCCGCGGGAGGACGACGTTGCCTGTCTCTCGCCAGTGTTGCGTTTGTCGCAGACCGTCAGCGTTTTCGACTTTCCGAGACCGAGGGGGACGAAACTGAAGCCGGTTGGACCCATCCGCAGTGCCTCAGTCGCAAGACTGACGAAGGAAACATGTCTCACGATCGACCCGACGCGCCCCTTCGTGTTCGCGTCTCTCGGCACGGTGCAAGGTCATCGTTACAGTTTATTCAAAAAGATCGCATCCGCCTGCGAGACGCTCGATGTGCAATTGATGATCGCGCATTGCGGGGGGCTCTCGCCACGACAAGCTTCGAGGCTTCCGGCCAAGTGGGTAGTCAGTTTCGTCGATCAACGCGCGATGCTCGCACGCGCAGATGTCTGCGTGACTCACGGGGGGCTCAACACCGTTCTCGACTGTCTGGCGGTCGGTACGCCTATGTTGGCGCTGCCAATTGGCTACGATCAGCCGGGTGTCGGTGCCCGTATACTCCATCACGGCGTGGGTAAGGCTATCGCCGCCAAGCGGGCCAAGCCGCGAACCATTGCGAATGCACTTTCCGATTTGATTGCAAACCGAGCAGCCTTCGTGAACCGGATCGCTCCGATCCAGGCGGAAATCGCCAACGCAGGCGGTGCGCGTGCTGCTGCAGAAGCCGTCGATCGTGTTCTCGCGAGCGCACAGAGCGAGGATGGACGACGTTATGCCGCGCCAAACGAGGCGGCAAACGATTTTGCACCCGGACGGTTCGGCTTATTTGCGAGGTCATGACCCTCAGCCCAACCTCACGCCTGATCCCGGCAAGTGCGTTACCGCGATCCACACCCGCCGACTCACCCAAAATCAGACCCTACCAAACGACGATTGGCCTGACGCTCTGTGCCGTGCTGCTGGCATCGTGGTTCGCAATACACGTCTCAGCGATATTCTTCCTCGACATCAATTTCAGCACGTTGCCTCTCGCACCATTGATCACGGTGTTCCAGTGCTGGTTGACGGTGGGGCTTTTCATCCTGGCTCACGACGCCATGCATGGTTCGCTGGCGCCGGGTCGAACGCGTTTGAATGCCGTAATCGGCGGGTTCATCCTGTTCGTCTACGCGGGATTTGCGTGGAAAAAGATCAGAGATGCTCACTTCGCACACCACGACGCACCCGGTACACCGGCCGACCCGGATTTCTACGCAGATGATCCGGAGAATTTCTGGCCTTGGTTCGGCACCTTCTTCTCACGTTATTTCGGATGGAGATCGGTCGCATTCGTCTCGACCGTCGTGACGTTTTATCTCGTCATACTGGATGCATCTGTGACGAACGTGGTTCTATTTTACGGCTTGCCGTCACTGCTTTCGTCATTGCAGCTCTTCTACTTCGGAACCTACCGCCCGCATCGACACGAAGAATCGGGCACCTTTGCCGACGCGCATAACACACGTTCGAGCGAATTCGGTTACGTGGCCTCGCTATTCTCCTGCTTCCATTTTGGCTACCACCATGAGCACCATTTGGCGCCATGGACGCCTTGGTGGGCTCTGCCGCATACTCGCCAGTCCTAAAGGCCTCGAGATCGCTTTTGGCATAACCCGCCAGAACTCTCCTGAGGGACCGCTCGTCAGCGCTCGATCTTCTCGACGATGATGCTATCGTTTGTATAAATGCAGATTTCCGACGCAATCTTCATGGCTCGACGGGCAATCTCTTCTGCTGAATACTCAGTTTCCGCGAGAGCCTTGGCAGCGGCAAGCGCATAATTGCCGCCCGAGCCGATTGCCATGACGCCTTCTTCCGGCTCCAAGACGTCTCCATTGCCGGTCAGCGTCAGAGTAACGGTTTTATCGGCGACGATCATCATGGCTTCAAGCCGACGCAAATAGCGATCAGTGCGCCAATCTTTGGCGAGTTCGACGCAAGCACGCATCAGTTGATCGGGATACTGTTCGAGTTTGCCTTCAAGTCGTTCGAGCAGGGTAAATGCGTCGGCAGTCGCACCCGCAAAGCCGGCAATGACCTGACCCTGTTTGCCGATCCGGCGCACCTTCCGGGCATTGCCCTTGATCATCGTGTTGCCGAGTGAAACCTGCCCGTCACCGGCGACCACCACCGATCCGTTCTTGCGAACCGTGACGATCGTCGTTCCGTACATCTGATCCGGCTTGTGACTGTCCATCATGTTCCGTCGTTCCGTTCTGTCCGTCCGAGCGGGACCCATCTGCCGCGCGCCCTGATGTCTCGGCCCATGTGGGGAGGAGGGTGGTGTTTATGAAGTCGCGGCGTCCGATGAACGGTGAGCTTTGTGCATCGACGACGGGTGAGCGGCAAAAGCGGTGCGTTCGAATTCGCCCGTTGTTGCTCTTTCGCCGGATGCGTCTTCGGCTTATATCTGGGGACGGCGGGCTGGCCGGTTCGACAGGCGTAACTATTCCCCGGGGCCTTAGTCATTCCACAGGGAGCTGTCCCTGCCCTTGCCCGTGGGCTCGGGCACACGGCGCCCACCTACTTTGTAGGTTCCCGGGATCGACTTCGACCATCGGCCGGCTGGCTCGCCAAAACCTCCCACCACATCGGATCGCAATTCGTGTTAGGGCACGGCTCGAATGGTGTCGGCCGAGTGGGAGAGACGATGTCCGAACTAAGGGAACGCAAACGCGAACTGCGCAAGGCGGCGCTCGCACGCCGTGACGCCATGGACGAGAGCGATCGGATCGAGGCTTCGCTGATGGTCGCTGAACATGGCGACCGCTTCCTTGCCGACGTCGAGCCAGGGACAATTGTTTCGGGTTTCTTGCCCATCCGATCCGAAGTCGACCTCCGTCCTCTGATGACCCATCTCGCCGATCGCGGCGCAACGCTCTGCGTTCCTGCGATAGTCGAGAACAATCTGCAGTTCCGCGAGTTGAAGCGCGGTGCTGAACTTGTGGAACAGGGTTTCGGCACTGTTTCCCCGGGCGAGGATGCAGCGGTTCTGAATCCGCTCGTGATGCTCGTGCCGCTGTCGGCCTTCGACCGGCGCGGGGGGCGGATCGGCTATGGCGGCGGTTTCTATGACAGGGCGATCCAGCGGCTCATCGACACCGGGGTCACGCCGCATCTCGTGGGCACGGGTTTCTCGATCCAGGAGGTCGACGAAGCACCGATGGCCGAACACGATCGCTATCTCGATGCAATCGTCACGGAGGAGGGCGTCATCGAGCCTTCCCGCGGTACATAGCGGGTCGGGCTAAGAAGCGGGAACCGGTTTATCGACTACCCGGCGCTGATCAGGCTGTGGGCCTGATCAGCGTATCCGAATCTTGTTCTCTGTGCCGAAGATCATCGCCCAGTACGGAATGTTGTTCGGGCCCATCGCCATGCCGAAACCCATTTCGGTGACACGAGGATTGAGGATGTTCTTCTTGTGTCCGGATGAATCGATCCAGCCTTGCATTGCGGACCGGGTGTCGCGGTAGCCGTAGCCGATATTTTCGGCAATCGAGCCCCAGCGGTAGCCGTATTGCGACACGCGAGAGGATAGCTTGCCCTCAAGCGAGTGGCTCATCCGGTTGCGTGCGGCCATCGCCTTCGCCTGGCGCTCTGACGCCCGGTCGAGCGTAGAAGAGTAGCTCAGCGGCCCGAGACCGTTCCGCGCTCTCAGGGCATTTACGCTCGAAAGGGCATAGCCGCGGTCCACCTGCATTGAGCGCGTGCCAGAGACGTCGATGGAGCCGGGCGTGCCGCCGCAGCCGGCGAGTGCCAGCCCTGCCACGCAGACACAGCCGAAGATGGTGGATCGGATAAGTTTCGAGATTGCCGCCATTGTCTCTTTCCTATCGGGTCGACTAACCTCGACCTTTTCTCTTGTGACGTCTCTGCCCTAGTATTTTGGGTTGGAAGACATCTGCACGCGGCAATTTAAGGGCAAATCTATGATCGAACTGTATACGTGGACGACGCCGAACGGCGAAAAGCCGGTCATCATGCTTGAAGAATGCGGCATGGACTACGAGTTGCACATGGTCGATATCGGGGCGAACGAGCAGTTCTCCGACACGTTCACGGCGATCAATCCCAACGCAAAAATACCGGCGCTCGTCGAGCGCTCGCGAGGCGGATATGCCGAACCGGTCTTCGAGTCCGGCGCGATCATGGTCTATCTCGCTGAGCTGAAGGGCCAATTCCTGCCGCGCAGCTCGCCCCAACGCGCAAAGTGCCTGTCCTGGACCTTCTTCCAAGTTGGCAATACCGGGCCGATGATCGGCCAGTATCATCACTTCAACGACGCCGCGGACGAGAGGATCGACTACGCCGTCACGCGCTATCGAGATGAGTCGGTGCGTTTGCTCGGCGTTCTCGACCAGCATCTTCGGACAAACCATTGGCTTGCGGGCGACTATTCAATCGCGGACATGATCAACTGGAGCTGGGCGAGGGCGGGGATGGACGAACTCTCCAGCCATGGAGCGAGCAAATACGACGCACTTGCCGACTGGGTGAAGCGGATCGGCGAGCGCCCGGCGGTTCGGCGGGCCCTCGACAAGCTGCAAGACGCAAAGTCCAGCAAGGGCTAGACACGACCAATCACGCCTGCGCTACGCCGATGGTTCCTACTTGACGGACCGCCGGCGGCCGGCGGCCTTTACCTCTAATCTGGACATCGCATGCGGTTTCTCTTCCTCGGCGACATGGTCGGTCGGTCCGGTCGCAATGCCGTGTTCGAAAAGCTGCCGGGCCTCGTATCGGACCTTGCACTCGATTTCGTCGTCGTGAACGGTGAGAACGCAGCTGGCGGCTTTGGGATCACGCGGCAGATCTTTATCGAGACGATCGATGCTGGCGCGAACGTCGTCACTACGGGCAATCATGTTTGGGACCAGCGCGAAGCGCTGCAATTCGCGCCGGACGAACCACAGTTCCTCAGACCGCTGAATTATCCTCGCGGAGCACCCGGGCGGGGATCGGGTATCTTCGAGGCGCGCAACGGTGCACGGGTGCTTGCGGCGAACATCATGGGACGGGTCTTCATGTCGCCTGAGCTCGACGATCCATTCGCCTGTGCCGCCGATCTTGTTGCCTCATGCCCGCTCGGCGAAGGCGCCGACGCGATCATCCTCGACTTCCATGCCGAGGCCACCAGCGAAAAGCAGTCGATGGCTCATTTTCTCGATGGACAGGTGAGTGTCGTCGTCGGAACGCATACGCATGTGCCGACTGCCGATCATCAGATCCTAGCCAACGGGACCGCCTATCAATCTGATGCGGGCATGTGCGGCGACTACGATTCTTCGCTTGGAATGGACAAAGAAGAGCCTCTCAACCGATTCGTCACGAAGATTGCAAAGGGACGTTTCGAAGCCGCACAAGGGCCGTCGACAGTCTGCGGGCTCGCGGTCGAGATCTCCGATCGCACAGGACTTGCGGAAAAAGTCGCGCCGCTTCGCATCGGTGGGCGACTAAGCGAAACGTTCCCAGATTTCTGGTGAACGACAGCATCAAGCATTCGGTGCCAAGAATCACTTTTTGCACCGAAAATCTGCTGCGTAGCGACAATGAAACCCTGTGGAACGTAGATTAGCGGGCGGCAGATAACATTTTTCCGATCTATTTCTTGCAGAAAGACATGATCTGTCGCCAATATGAATGTTTGAAACCGGCCTTTGCACTCTTAAACAGGATATCTCTCTTACCAGATACACAAGATGCTTAAAATAGAACCGTCTGCCGCGGCCGCGCTTGCGCGGGGTTTTGGCAATGTCGGCTAGCGAACCTTTGCTTTGATTCCGCAGTGTCTCTGCCTACACACGGCGCGACTGAGAACGGGGAACATATCGGGCGTCCGGTGCCGGGACGGTGGGGACTCCGCCTCGCATAAGAAAAGGCGGCGGTAATGCCCGATATTACTCAAAAGACTTGCTTCAACTTGTTGCTTCGCAGACTGGACGAAGCGGATTTCAATGCACTCGCCCCGCACCTCAGCGAGACATCCATCGGGCGCGGTGGAACCTTGAATCCTGCGGAGGAGACGATCGACACGACCTACTTCATCGAGAGTGGTGTTTGTTCTCTGGTGCTGACCTCGCCCGATGATCGGGTCGCGGAGATCGGCATAGTGGGACCCGAAGGCGTGGTCGGGGCATCGCCAATTATCGGCGTTTACAGCGTTCCCCATTCGAGCTTCATGCAGGTTGCTGGACGAGCGCTGAAGCTTCCTGCCGAGACACTTTGTGAAATCGTGCAAAAGCGGCCAGCGATCGCCCTGATGATTGCTCGCTTCCGCCACGTTCTAGCGATGCAGGCAATCCAGACGGCGCTCGCGAACGCACATTACACAGTCGAGGAACGTCTCGCACGCTGGCTTCTGATGTGCCAGGATCGGCTCGGTAGCAACGAAATCGAGCTGACGCACGACTTTCTGAGCACGATGCTCTCGGTCAGGCGTTCGACAGTGACGCTCGCGACGCACAATCTCGAGGGGGCCGGTCTGATCCGTGCCCAGCGTGGCCGGATCACCGTAGTGAAGCGCAAGGAATTGGCCGCGTTGGCGGCCGGCTCCTACGGCATGCCGGAAGAGGAATACGAGCGTATCCTGGGACCGCTCAGGACCTGACGGCGTTCATGCCGCGAGCTTGTCGGCGATCAGCTTCAGAAGCTTCTTGTGATCGGCATCGAAGTTGCGGATGCCTTCTGCAAGTTTCTCCGTTGCCATCGGATCGCCGTTGACGCCCCAGCGGAATTCGCTCTCGCCCATCGGCAGCTTGTCCATCGGCTTGGCCTGGTCTTCCGACAGCTGTCGCGGCAGGTTCGACTCGTCCTCGCTGAGTTCCTGAAGGAGGTTTGGCGAGATGGTCAGCCGGTCGCAGCCGGCGAGCGCCTTGATCTGTCCGGTATTGCGGAAGGAGGCGCCCATGACGACGGTTTCGACGCCATTGCTCTTGTAGTAGTCGTAGATGCGCTTCACAGATTTCACGCCCGGATCTTCGGCCGCTTCGAAGCTTTTGCCCTCGCGTTTGGAATACCAGTCGGTGATGCGGCCGACGAAGGGCGAGATCAGAAATACGCCGGCATCGGCGCAGGCGACCGCCTGTTCGAGGCAGAAGAGGAGGGTGAGGTTGCACTGGATGCCTTCGCCCTCCAGCACCTCGGCCGCGCGAATGCCCTCCCATGTGGAGGCGAGCTTGATGAGAATGCGGTCGCGCGAGACACCCTGGCGGTCGTAAGCGGCGACGATATTGCGCGCCTTCTCGAGGGAGCGCTCCTTGTCGAAGGAAAGCTCCGCGTCGACTTCGGTGGAGACGCGGCCCGGCACGATCTTCGCCAGTTCCGTGCCGACGGCGATGGTGAGGGCATCGGCGATCTGAAGCGGCGTCTTGCCGTTGGCCCTTCCGCTTTCAATCTCACGGGCGACCATCTCCTCGGATGTCGGAGACTGGATGACCTTCAGAAGAATACTCGGATTGGTCGTGCAGTCGATCGGCTTCAGCGCCTTGATCGCCTCGTAGTCGCCGGTATCGGCGACGACCGTCGTCATGTCTCTCAGTTGGTCGAGCGCGCTAGCCATCGAGCATCCTCCTCGTCTTCGTCACCGGTTGGTGCGGTCTTGGACCCGCTATAACAACCGCAATTCCGCTTGTCTTCCTTTCATGCGTCGCGGCAGCGTTGCGAAAAGGACCGCTGGGATTTCGGCGGCAGCGTTCCAGATGGCGTCGTGCGAAGGCGTCGCCTGAGATCGGCGGGGCCGTAAGCAGATTTCCAATTGCGGAGGGCGCCATGCAGAGCGCGACGATCGACGGCCTGTCGGTCCATGTGGATCTCACCGTCGGTGCCGGGTCCGGGGCGCCGGCCATCGTGTTTTCCAATTCTCTCGGCACGGATTTCAGGATCTGGGACGATGTCGTCGCGGCGCTAGCCGGCCGCTACACGATTCTGCGCTACGATAGCCGCGGTCATGGCCTGACCGATATCGGCGAGACGCCCTATTCGATGTCGGGCCTTTCGACCGATCTCGCGGCTTTGATGGACGCGTTCGGCATTTCGGACGCCGTCGTGGTCGGACTTTCGGTCGGCGGCATGATCGCCCAGGATCTTGCTTTGTCGCGGCCGGACCTCTTGCGCGGACTCGTCCTCTCCAACACTGCGCACAAGATCGGCGACGCGGCGGCCTGGAACCAGCGGATCGACACCATCAGGGCGGATGGGCTCGATGCCATCGCCGAAGCGACGATGGAAAAGTGGTTCACGCCGGGCTTCAGGCGCGCGGACAATTCTGCGTATCAGGTCAATCGCAACATGTTCCTGCGTGCTCCTCTCGAAGGCTATATCGCGACCTGCCACGCGTTGTCTAAGGCGGACTATAGCGACACGGTGGGCGATCTGAGCGTGCCGGCTCTTTGCATAGCCGGCGATCAGGACGGATCCACGCCTGCCGAACTGGTGAAATCCCTGTCCGACAAGATCGCGGGCTCGCAGTTCGAGGTTATCGAGAATGCCGCCCATATTCCGTGCGTCGAGCAGCCGGAAGCCTATGCCGACCGGCTCGAAGGCTTCATCGCCGGCCTTCGATAAGCGGCCGCTGAACTCCTCATGGCTGGCGGAAAGTTAGAGAGATCCGTATGTTTCGGCCTCGACGAGAGAGGACCATGGAAGGGAATGCCATGAACCGGCGTGAATTCGTGACGCGCACAGCGGCCTTCGGACTGATCGGACCAATGGTCTTCCAGAAGCGCGCCTTCGCAGCCGAAAGCGGTAAGGTCGAGACCATCAGCGACGGCTTTCTGGAGCTTCCCACCAATTTCCTGCTGCCGAACGGTCTGCCAGACAATATTCCCGGCATGAGCCTCGAAGAGGTGGCCGCCGAAGGCACGTTCAAGGTTTCCTGCAACGTGACCGCCGTCCGCCGCCCGAACGGAGTGGTGGTCTTCGACTGCGGCGCGGGGCCGAACTTCATGCCGAGTGCGGGCGATCTTGACCAGAACTTTGCGGCGGCCGGCATTGATCCGGAGGAGGTGACGGACGTCATCTTCACTCACGCCCATCCGGATCATCTCTGGGGTGTCGTCGACGATTTCGACGAACTGCTTTTCCCGGAGGCGAACTATCACATCGCCCAGACGGAGTGGGATTTCTGGAACTCGGACGGGGCTCTTGGCACGGTGGGCGAGGAGCGGCAGAGCTTCGTCGTCGGCGCGCAGAACCGGTTCGATGCGATCGGCGATCGCATCGCCTTCTTTGAGCCGGGCGACGAGGTGCTCACCGGTATTGAGGCGGTCGACGCGAAAGGGCATACGCCCGGTCACACGGCTTTCGTCGTCCATGGCGATGAGCCGACTATGGTGGTCGGCGATGCGATCTCCAACAATCCGATCTCCTTCCTGAGGCCGGATCTCGCCTGGGGCGCCGACATGGATCCGGATGCCGGTGCGGAGACCCGCAAGAGGCTCCTCGATCGGCTGGCGAGCGAGCGGATGCGGTTCGTCGGCTTCCACCTGCCGGATGGCGGCATGGGCCACGTCGAGAGGAAGGGCGGGGCCTACCGTTTCGTCGCCGGAAGTTGATCGCGCTTCAGCGTGCTCGTGCCATGAAGGCGTAGCGCATCGAGCCTTCGAGAATATAGGCGAGACCGAGCCGCGCGCCGATCGCGATCGATGCAAGGACGATGGGCGCCGAGATCGTCAGGAGCGAGGCGGCCGAGATGCCCTGGCCGATGGTGCAGCCAAGGGAAAAGACGCCGCCGACGCCCATCAGAACGGCGCCGGCGAGGTGGCGCGAGAGTTCGCGGGCATCGTCGCAGGCTTCCCAGCGGATGTCCTCGTGTCGCCATGCGGCTAGCGCAGCGCCGCCGACGACGCCGAGCACAAGGCCGACGCCGTAGTCCGGATAGGCGCCGGTCGCAGCGACGATGCCGAGGATCAGGTCGCCAGGCGGCATGACGAAGGACGCGCTCTCGATCTGGGTCGGCCAGAAAGAATGAGTGCTGATGTAGCTGGTCGCGAACCAGCCGAACGCGACAACCGCGCCGATCACTGTGCCGGCGATCATCCGACCACGATCCGCGAGGAGGGCGCGATCCTTGAAGATCCAAGCGGCTAGCGCCGCTGCGACAAGGACCGTGACGAACACGGAAACGTCGAAACCCACGATCGCAGACGCCAGCGCGCCCACCGACTGATCGGGCGCACCGAGCCGGCCGAACTCGATCGCGTTGCCCTCGACGATCGACTGACGGGTCGCCGCGAAAAACCCTCGTTGGGTGGCGAGGGCTGAGATGCCGAGCACGATGACGACGACCAGACCGCGGAGCGAGCCGCCGCCGAGCCGAACGAGGGCTCCGAACCCGCAAGTCCCGACAAGCGCCATGCCGAATCCGAAGGCGACGCCGCCGAGGATCGCGCCGCTCCAGCCGAAAGAAGCGTTGAAATAGAAGCTGGTGGCGGGATCGAAGAGATCGGTCCAGACGAGAAGTTGCGTCAAGACGAGCGCGACCAGAATTGCAAGGCCCCAGCTGCGCACGCCGCTGTCATCGGCGGCGTACCAGCGCCGTTCGAGTGCCGACAGGGTACAGAAATGATGCCGACGCGCGGCGTAGCCTATGATGAGACCCGCCAGACCGCCCGCGAGCAACGGCGCGTAACCGCTCTCGATGATCATACTGCCTCCCGCAGCGCTTCGCATGGTTCCGGCGCTGTCCGGAAAGAGGCTACGCCCAGCTGGCGAGCACGGCAAGTACCTCGCAAGAAGCTGCGGAGAGCGGTCCAAGGAACGCCAGATCATGACGGCACCCGATACGCTTTAACGCATTGTTTTCCTTATCTTGAAAACGCGATGGAGAGAGTCCTGAAGGTTCGCTAAACAAGATCCATCGAACTTGATGGATTTGGTGTTGCGCCATGCGTGAACTACTGCTCGGCTTCCTGCTTACGATGTCATCCCTGTCGGCCGCTTCGGCAGCAGATCTCTATGACGATCCCTCGGCATCTTATTCTGATACGGGTGCCTACGACCAGACGCCGTCGGACTGGACGGGCGGCTACGTCGGTGTGACCGGTGGTCTCGCAGCCGGCGAGAGCGAGTACTCTGTTTCCGACGGCACTGGCTTCGAAACCACTGCTGGCGGGGGTCTCGGCGGCGTTCAGGCTGGCTACGACGTCCAGCTGGGGCGTGCTGTCCTTGGTGGTGTCGCCGACATCTCACTGACCGGAATCGACGCCGACGTTTCAACACGCGAGCGCGCCGGCGGCGTCGAGACGACGAATTCGGCGAACACCGAACTCGACTATCTCGGCACCGTGCGAGCCCGCGCTGGCTATGCCGCGTCCGATCGTGTGCTGGCCTATGGTCACGGCGGTCTTGCCTACGGCCGGACGGATACGACGATCAGCGAATCCGAGCGCAGAGGTGGGGTCACGAACACCCAGACCGAATCGCGAAAGAGCGATACCAAGTACGGTTATGCGGTCGGCGCCGGCCTCGAATATAAGGCGACCGACAACGTATCGCTTCAGACGGAATACGGTTATCACGATCTTGGTAAGGACCGCCTATACAGCGACAGCAATGGTCGTGTCGATCAGGACCTTCAGTTCCACGCGGTCAAGGCGGGCGTGAACTTCCGGTTCTGAACATCCAGAACGATAGAACCGATGCAGAGAGCCGCGCTTCATCGAGAGTTGCGGCTCTCTCGACTGTTTCGCACGCAAAGGCGTAGCGGCCAGTTTACGTTCGGCTGTCGCCCCGAACAGGTTCGCAGAAGAGATCATAGAGCGTGCCGATCAGGCTCGTGACTTCTTCGTTGGCGAGGGAATAGTAGATCGTGCGGCCTTCGCGGCGTGTCGTGACGAGCCGGTCGAAGCGGAGGCGGGCGAGCTGCTGTGAGATCGCCGCCTGGGGCATCGAGAGGATCGTCTCGATCTCGCCGACCGACCGCTCCTTCTCGGACAACAGGCACAGAATCACGAGGCGGGTCTCGTGCGACATCGCCTTCAACAGGTCGCTCGCCTTGCGCGCCTGATCGAAGAAGGCCTTCACCTCGGCTTCCGATGCGGTCTCGTCGAATTTCGGAAGCGACAGATTCGCAGTCTGACTCAACGTTCCGCCTCTCGGTCGCTTGCCCTCTTGTCGTCCGGCAGCTTCGCCAGCATCTCACCAAGCAGGCTGTAGAAGAAATTGTCTCCCGGATAGCCTCGGAGCCGGTCGATTTCCTCGCCATTATCGACGAGGACGAAGGTGGGCGTCAAACGCCCCTTGCGAATGTCGGCAAGGTCCTCAGGCCAATCTTCGGTAATGTCGACGCGGCGTAGCGTTGCCGCCTTCCTTTCAGGTGTTTTGGCATAGCCAGGCGCGATCTCCTCGTCGAACCGCTGGCACCAGACACAGCCGGGCTGTTCGAGCATCAGGAGTTCGGCCGCGCGGGGTTGCGCCGTCAGAAAAGAGGCGAGACAGAGAAGCAGAGCGAGCCGTACGACACCTGCTCGCGTGGTCGCGTTTACAATGCATCGAAACATATGCATTCTTATATCAATATCGGGTGGGCCCGATAGGGGATATCGCGCTTCCCCTTTGATAGCACAAGGGGACGGCCCGCCGGGGGAGATCAGGTAGGTATGCTCGATGTGGGATGTGGCGCGGCGTTTTTCGCCGGACTGTTGTCCTTCGTGTCGCCCTGCGTCCTGCCGCTCGTGCCGCCCTATCTCGCCTATCTCGCCGGGATCAGCTTCGACCAGGTGCGCGAACAGGGCGCTGATCCGGCGGTCGCACGGCGGATCGTCTTGTCCTCCTTTGCTTTCGTCGTCGGTTTCACGACGGTCTTCATCGCGCTTGGCGCGACGGCAAGCGTCATCGGACAGGCCATTGCCGAATGGTTCGATACGCTTTCGGTTCTCGCAGGCATCCTCATCATCGTGATGGGCTTGCATTTCCTCGGCGTCTTCCGGCTTTCGCTGCTTTACCGTGAAGCCCGGTTCAATATTGGCGCGAAGCCGGCAGGGCCCCTAGGAGCCTACATCATGGGTCTTGCGTTCGCCTTTGGTTGGACGCCCTGCGTCGGGCCGGTGCTGGCGGCGATCCTTTTCATTGCCGGAAGCCAGGAGACAGCGATGCGGGGCGCCGGTCTGCTCGCCACCTATTCCCTCGGAATCGGCATACCCTTCATGCTCGCGGCGGTCTTCGCGACCCGCTTTCTCGACTGGGCCTCGCGGTTCCGCAACCATATGGCGACCGTTGAAAAGGTGATGGGCGGCGCGCTCGTCTTCACGGGAGCGCTTTTCGCGACCGGCCAGATGTCCACGATCTCCTACTGGCTTCTGGAGACATTCCCGGTTTTCGCGACGATCGGGTAGGTTGAGGCCCTTATGGAAAAGCGAGGATTGTAGAATGCTCAAGACCATCATGTCCGCGGCGCTTGTCGCGGTGACGCTCGCGGGCGACGCGCTGGGCGCGAAAATTGGCGACGACGGCCTGCACAAGCAGGACTGGTTCTCTTTGACCTTCAAGGACGTCGCCGAGGACATCGAGACCGCGGCCGAGAACGGCAAGCGTCTTGCCATCGTCTTCGAGCAGCGCGGCTGCATCTACTGCAAGAAGATGCACGAGGACTTGCTCGCCGATCCGGACATCGCGGGCTACATGAAGGAGAACTTTTCCGTCGTTCAGTACAACATGTTCGGCGACGAGGAAGTCACCGATCTCGACGGCGAAACCCTGACCGAGAAGACAGCCGCCCGGAAATGGCGCGTCGTCTTCACGCCGACGATCCTCTTCATGCCGGACGAAGCACCAGAGGGTGACGGGTCGGTCGCCGACGCTGCGGTCGCCTCCATGCCCGGCGCCTTCGGCAAGCAAACCTTTCTGCACATGTTTCAGTGGGTGAACGAAAAGGGCTATGAAACGGACGAGCACTTCCAGAAATATCACGCGCGAAAACTGGAAGAGAGCGGTGCGATCGACACGCCGACGCAGTGACCGCGATAGCCATGTCAAGCCAGCCGCCATGCAGGATTTGGTCGACGTGGATGATATATGCGAAAAATAGCATACTTGCATATCCGCGGCGGTGTGAGCTAGACTCGTTCCAAGACAAGAAAGACCGGCTTCTCAAGGTCGGCATAGGGAGGAAAGGGAACTCATGAAACGCTTGAGCGCGCTCGCATTCATTCTGGCGCTTCCAACTGCGGCCTTGGCGGCCGAAGTCGCGCCGGGCGAGGTCAGCTTTGACGGGATGGCCGTCAGTGAACCCGTCGCCAAATCGGCCGGTGATCCCGAGGCGGGCCGCGAGGTCTTCGTCGACAGGGGGCTTGGAAACTGCCTCGCCTGTCACCAGAATTCGGAAATCGAGAACGCGCAGTTCCCGGGCAATGTCGGCCCCTCGATGGATGGTGTCGCAAGCCGCTGGGAGCCAGGACAGCTCCGCGCGATCATCGTCAACGCCAAAGAAATATTCGGACCCGACACCATCATGCCGGGCTTCTACACTTTGGATGTGGGCGTCGACGTCGCCGAGGACCGCAAGGGCGAGACCATCCTCTCGGCTCAGCAGGTCGAGGACGTCGTCGCCTATCTCGCAACGCTCGAACAGGAGTCAGCACAGTGACGCATCTGACTAGACGCAAGCTCTTCACGCTCGCCGCTGGCGCCGGAACGCTCGCGGTCGCGGCGAACCTCCCGCGGACGGCGAATGCGACACCGGAAGAGGCGCAGAAGGCGATCAGCGAATTCACTGGCGGCAAGGAGCCACAGTCCGGCAAGATTACCCTGACTGCGCCTGAAATCGCCGAGAACGGCAACACCGTGCCGATATCGATTTCCGTGGAAAGCGAGATGACTGGCGACGACTTCGTCGAGTCCGTCACGCTAATGGCCGAGGGCAATCCGAACCCAGAAGTCGCGACCTTCCTCTTCACGCCCTTGAGCGGTCGGGCCGAGGCGACAACGCGCATCCGTCTAGCGAAAACGCAGAACGTCGTTGCGGTCGCGAAGATGAGCGACGGTTCGGTCTACTCCGATCGCAAGGAAGTCAAGGTCACCATCGGTGGCTGCGGCGGCTGATGCCCCGATCCGGACGACCCTCAGTAGACCAGACGTATCGCTCGCCGAATTTATGGCCGGCTCGCAGCGACCACACCAGGAGATAACGACATGGCAGCGCCAAGAATCCGCGTCAAAGTTCCGAGTTCCGCCTCCGCCGGCGAGGTCATCACAATCAAGACGCTGATCAGCCACGAAATGGAATCCGGCCAGCGCAAAGACAAGGATGGCAATACCATCCCGCGCGAGATCATCAACAACTTCACCTGCGAGTTCAACGGGACGAAGGTCTTCGAATGCCAACTCGATCCGGCGATCTCGTCCAATCCGTATTTCGAGTTCTATGCCAAGGTTCCCGAAAGTGGCACCTTCAAGTTCACGTGGCAGGATGACAACGGCGAGACCTACACGGAAGAGAAGGACATCGAGGTCAGCTAAGCCAGCTTCGCACCAATGCAGCGGCGTTTGGCAGGAGGAACTGAACGCCGCGCATGATACCTATCGGGAGGACGCCATGAAGAAGACTGCAATCCTGCTCACCGGTGTGGTGACGCTGACGACCCTCGCATTGGCCCCGCGCGTTCTGGCCGATCCGGTGGACGAAGCGCTGACGATCGACGGCCAGGAGATCATCACCACCGCCCCGGCGCCGACCGAGCCCGAAGGCCATCCCTTCGACGAGGTGAGATCCGGCTGGCTCTACCGCGAGCCCGATACGCGGTCGATGGAAGCCGATAGCTTTGAAAATCCGGGCATGCTGGCCGTGGAGCGCGGCGAGGAAATCTGGAACACTGCCGAAGGCGAGGCCGGTCAGTCTTGTGCTTCGTGTCACGAGGATGCGTCGGAATTCTTGAAGGGCGTCGGCG
This sequence comes from Fulvimarina pelagi HTCC2506, assembly GCF_000153705.1. Taxonomy (GTDB): domain Bacteria; phylum Pseudomonadota; class Alphaproteobacteria; order Rhizobiales; family Rhizobiaceae; genus Fulvimarina; species Fulvimarina pelagi. Next base: position 2,429,365 of record NZ_DS022272.1, on the reverse strand, counting down.
CAAGCTACCCCAAATGGGATGAAGCGAGCGGCAAGCCGATCAATATCGAACTCTTCATCAACAAACATCGCGAAGAGAAGATGGGCGCCGAAGCCTATAAGTTCGACGAGGATGCGCAGAAGGATCTGACCGCGTTCATCAAGAACCAGTCGCTTGGCATTCCGGTCGAGATCGATCTTTCCGAAGGCGACATGATGAGCTGGTGGGAGGAGGGCAAGGAGCGCTACTACCTGCGAACCGGCCAGCTCAACCTTTCATGCGCCACCTGCCACGAGCAGAACAACGGCCGCTACATCCGTGCCGATCACCTCAGCCAGGGCAACACCAACGGCTTCCCGACCTACCGCCTGAAACAGGGCGCGTTGGTTTCACTGCACAACCGGTTCCGAGGCTGCATCCGCGATACGCGCGCCGAATTCCCGGACGCGTTCTCCGACGAACTGATGGCACTCGAGGTCTACACGGCCTGGCGCGGCGGCGGCCTGTCGGTCGAGACGCCTGCAGTACGGCAGTAGGCCCGGCTCCACACTTTCGTCATCCTCGGGCTCCGTCCCGAGGATCCCGATGCGGCGTGCCGAGCAACCGACGTTTCGCGCACTGTAGCTGAAGCCGAACTCAATTCGCGAAACCCTTGCATCCTCGGTACGGAGCTCGAGGATGACATCCAGGGTGCGTTCTCAGCCAATTCCGAGGAACCGCCATGTTCTCCCGCCGCGAATTCCTGACCGCGACCGTCGCGCTCTCGGCGATCACCGGGGCCTCGCTCACCGGCCGCTGGTCGCGCGCGAGCGCCCAGCAGACGATGAGCGAGGACGATCTCCTCGGCACGACCAATTTCGGCAATCTGACCCTGTTCCACGTCACCGACATCCACGCCCAGTTGAAGCCGGTCTATTTCCGTGAGCCGGCCGTGAATATTGGCGTCGGTGAGGTGGCCGGACTTCCGCCGCACGTCACGGGGCAGGACTTCCTGAAGCTCTACGACATCGAGCCCGGCACGCCCGAGGCCTACGCGCTGACATCCGAAGATTTCTCCGCGCTCGCCAAGCAGTATGGTCGGATGGGCGGTCTCGATCGGGTCGCGACCGTCATCAAGCGCGCCCGCGCCGAACGGGGCGAGAACAACGTGCTCCTTCTTGACGGCGGCGATACCTGGCAGGGCAGCTACACGGCGAACCAGACCGCCGGCGAGGACATGATCTCGACCATGGCGCTGCTGAAGCCCGACGCGATGACGGGCCATTGGGAGTTCACCTACGGCACCGACCGCATGAATGAGGCGATCGAGAGTCTCGATTTTCCGTTCCTCGGCTCCAACATCTTCGACAACACCTGGGACGAGCCGGCCTTCGAGGCCTGGAAGATGTTCGAGCGCGGCGGCGCGAAGATCGCCGTCATCGGCCAGGCCTTTCCCTACACGCCCATCGCCAATCCGTCCTGGCTCATTCCCGACTGGTCCTTCGGCATTCGCGACGAGGAGATCGCAAGGCATGTCGGCGAGGCCCGCGATGCCGGCGCCGATCTCGTCGTGCTCTTGTCGCATAACGGTTTCGACGTCGACCGCAGCCTCGCCGCGAAGGTCGATGGCATCGACATCATCCTCACTGGTCACACCCATGATGCGCTGCCCGAGCCGGTCATGGTCGGCAAGACCATGCTGATCGCGTCCGGCTCGAACGGCAAATTCGTCAGCCGGCTCGATCTCGACGTGTCGGGCGGTTCGCTCAAGGATTTCCGCTATCGCCTGACCCCGGTCTTTTCCGACGTCATCACGCCGGATCAGGAAATGGCTGCGAAGATCGAAGAGGTGAGGGCACCCTACGAGGACGAACTGAAACGCGTCCTCGGGCGGACCGAGGGTCTGCTCTTCCGGCGCGGCAATTTCAATGGCACCTGGGACGACCTCATCCTCGACGCCCTGCTCGAACAGCGCGAGGCCGAGATCGCTCTCTCGCCGGGCTTCAGATGGGGAACCTCCCTGCCGGCCGGCTCGGACATCACGGTGGAAGATCTTCACAACGCGACCGCCATGACCTATCCGGCGGCCTATCGCTCGACGATGACCGGCGAGATGCTGAAGCTGGTTCTGGAGGACGTCGCCGACAATCTCTTCAACGTAGACCCTTACTACCAGCAGGGCGGCGACATGGTCCGCGTCGGCGGCATGGGTTACGGCATCGATCCCACCAAAAAGATCGGAGAGCGCATCTCCGACATGACGGTAATCGCGACCGGCGAGCCGGTTGATCCCTCTCGCGAATACGTCGTCGCTGGTTGGGCCTCGGTCAACGAAGGCACGGAAGGTCCACCGATCTGGGAGGTCTGCGAAGAGTATCTCGCGGCCCACTCTACAGTCGAACCCACAGAAAATCGAAGCGTGAAAGTCGCTGGGTAACGCGCCAAAAAGCGTTTCCAAACCCCGTTCGACCTGATACATTCAAATAAATGATTATATCTATAAGGGTGGAGCGATGGCAGATCGGACGAAGGAGAGAGGGCCTGACAGCTCGCGTCGCGCCATCCTCAAAGGAGGATTCGCGCTGGGCGGCGCGGCGCTGACCGGTTTGGCGGCCTCGCGGACCGCCATCGCCCAAACAAGCGATCCCAAGATCACGGAGTTGCAAGACTGGAACCGGTACCTCGGCGTGGGCGTCGATGCTGCACCTTATGGCATGCCCTCCCAGTTCGAGAAGGATGTCGTCCGGCGGAACGTGCCCTGGCTGACGGCTGATGCGACGAGCTCGGTCAACTTCACGCCGCTCCACGAGCTAGACGGCATCATCACGCCGAATGGCCTCTGCTTCGAGCGGCACCATGGCGGCGTCGCGGAGATCCCGCCGCAGGACCATCGCCTGATGGTTCATGGGATGGTGGACGAGCCGCTCGTCTTCATCATGGAAGACATGAAGCGCTTCCCGCGCGAGAACCGGGTCTACTTCCTCGAATGCGCGGCCAACTCCGGCATGGAATGGCGCGGGGCGCAGCTGAACGGCTGCCAGTACACCCACGGCATGGTGCACTGCGTGATGTATACCGGTACGCCTTTGCGCAATGTCCTGAACGCAGCCGGCGTGAAGACGGCCGGCAAATGGCTCCTCGCCGAGGGCGCGGACGCTTCCGCGATGACCCGCTCGATCCCGATGGAGAAGGCCCTCGACGACTGCCTCGTCGCCTGGAAGATGAACGGCGAAGCGTTGCGGCCCGAGCAGGGTTATCCGCTTCGCCTCGTCGTGCCCGGCTGGGAAGGCAATATGTGGATCAAGTGGCTGCGACGACTCGAAGTGGGCGATGCCCCCTGGGAGCAGCGCGAGGAAACCTCGAAATACACCGATCTTCTCGCCAACGGCGTCGCCCGCAAGTTCACCTGGGCAATGGACGTCAAATCCGTAATCACCAATCCGAGTCCCCAGGCGCCGATTACCCATGGCAAGGGCCGCACCGTGCTGACCGGGCTTGCCTGGTCGGGCAACGGCACGATCAGCCGAGTCGATGTCTCGCTCGACGGCGGCCGCAACTGGGTGGAGGCGCGGATCGATGGGCCGAGCTTCGACAAGGCGGCGCACCGCTTCTACTACGACTTCGATTGGGACGGCTCGGAGCTGCTACTCCAGTCCCGCGCGGTGGATTCGGAAGGCTTCGTCCAGCCGACCAAGAACGATCTGCGCGCCGCGCGCGGCGAGAACTCGATCTACCACAACAACGGCATCCAGACCTGGCTCCTGAAATCCGACGGAGGGCTCGAAAATGTCGAAGTCTCTTAAGCGCGCCTCGACGGGCCTCGCCCTTCTTCTGGCCGCCGGCTTTGCTTTCGGCGCGAATGCGGCCTTCGATGGCGGTGCGGCGGAAGGCTCTGCAAGCCCGGCGGAAGCGACCGCTTCCGAAACCTCCTTCGGCCTCGGCCGGCCGGCGACAGAGGAAGAGATCGCCGCCTGGGATGTCGATGTCAGCCCGAACGGCGACGGTCTGCCGGAAGGCTCCGGCACGGTCGTCGAAGGCGAAGAGATCTTTAATGCCCAATGTGCCATCTGCCATGGCGATTTCGGCGAGGGCCGCGACCGCTGGCCGGCGCTGTCCGGCGGCGAAGACACGTTGACGGCAATGCGGCCGGTGAAAACGATCGGCTCCTACTGGCCCTATCTCTCGACAGTCTACGATTACGTCCACCGCGCCATGCCGTTCGGCAATGCCCAGTCGCTGTCGGACGACGAAGTCTACGCGCTGACGGCCTACATTTTGTTCCTCAATTTCATCGTCGAGGACGAGGATTTCGAGCTTTCCAAGGCCAATTTCACCGAGATCGAAATGCCGAATGCCGGTGGCTTCGAGCCGGACGATCGTGTTGAAGAAGGGCATTACCGAGCCGATGCCGATCCGTGCATGTCCGACTGCAAGCCGGAACCGGTCGTGATCACCATGCGTGCCCGCGTGCTCGATGTGACACCTGATTCCAACAGCGAAGAATCTGAAGTCGACTCCAGCGTGGACTGACCTGGCGCAGCACGCGGCCTTATCGCTCGTCTGCGGCGTTTCGACGTTCGGGCCGCGTTTTCTTTTCTACATGGCTCGCTAGCGTTCTGATCCGGCTTAGCGAGGACGGCTTCATGATCGTCGGGCCAAAGCGCTGCATAGGGACCGTTCGGAGAAAAGAAATCGCCCAGCGCCGGTTTTATCGCAACTAGGTGCTCCTCCAGCGTGGCGTGAAGCACTTCTATCACCTGCAAGAATTGCATTCTTCAGATATGTTCGTGTCACACTCATCAAAGGCACGAGCACGATGGATTTCGTCCCTCTCATCGAAGCGATCGGTGAACCGAACACGATCATTCTCGGCGGAGCGGTCATTGGTGGTCTGTTCGGCTTTGCCGCGCAACGCAGTGAATTTTGTACGCGCTCGGCCGTACTCGATGTGGTTCGGGGTCGTGATCTAAAGGCGCTTGCGACGTGGGCGATCGGATTCGCCGTGGCCGTGCTGGGCGTTCAACTGCTTCTCAGCTACGGATATATCGATGCCCGCGAGACGCGTTTCTTCTCGACGGCGCAATCGCTATCAGGCGCGATCGTCGGCGGTCTTGCCTTCGGCGTCGGCATGGTTCTTACGCGAGGCTGCGTCTCGAGGCTGCTCGTTCTCTCCGCGTCTGGCAATCTGAGGGCGATCTACGTTTCCCTCGTCGTGGCACTGGTGGGGTTTGCTACATATGCTGGCGTTCTCGTGCCGTTGCGCGACCTCGTCGGCAGCTTTTGGAGCACGAGCGCGATCGGCGGCAACGATCTTCTCGCCCATCTCGGGACCGCCCAGGAAACCGGTATAGTCGTCGGCGGGGTGCTGCTGGCGGCCGCATTCGTTATTGCCACAAAAGTGCGTCTCTCCTTCTGGAAGCTGATTGGCGGGGTCGGCGTCGGTCTCAGCATCGTCGCCGGATGGTATTTCACCTACACCCTTTCCCTTCAGGTCTTCGATCCGATCCAGGCGGAAAGCCTTTCCTTCATTCGGCCGCTTGCGACGACGGGCGCAATGGCGACCGCATCGGGCGATCCGGCCGGGCTCGATCAGGGCGTTCTTGTCGGTGCGCTCGTCGCGGCCTTCCTCGCCTCCGTCCTCTTCGGCGGCTTCCGTATTCGGACGTTCTCGGAAGAGGGTACGCCCTCATTGCTACGCTATACCGTCGGTGGAGTGCTGATGGGCTTCGGCGGTATTCTTGCGGTCGGCTGCACGATCGGCGCCGGTTTCACAGGTGTCTCGGTTCTCGCAGTGTCTTCTCTCATCGGTCTCGCCTCCATGATCTCCGGTGCTGCGATCGCCGATCGTTTCGTCGATCGGCCCACGGTCGAGACCACTACGAGAAATGTTTCGACGTCCACGGTCGAGGCTAAGCCGGCGCGCTGATGTGCGATGCCGAAACTCGTTCGGCGAGCCTGGAACCGTACCTGCTCGTAGGACAGAATTAGACCCGGCAATCTATCGGACGCCGGGCCTTTCAGACTGTCGGGGTCGCATCAGAATCAGGTTGCGAACATGTCCTGCGTGATCGCGTCGTACCATGCAATGGACTCTTCATAGGTCGCCTTGCGAATCTCGGCCGTTTCGTCCTGCTGGCTCACGAAGTCCGCAGTGGAGGTAATCTTCCCGTCCACTGGCGAATATTGTGCACCAACCTTCACGCCGTTATCGGTTTGGATCAGGCTCCAGCAGGTGTTGGAGTACTTCGCCGGAAACTTCCGAGTGTCGGTAAGATCGGCCCGCACGGCGTTGGCGCAGACTTTCGCCTGGCTGTTCGCGGAAAAGGCGCTCTTCGGCATGTCGCCGGCGATCGTCGCATCGCCGAGGACGAAGATATTCTCATCCATCGTCGAGCGCATGCTTTCAGCGTCGATCGGGCAGAAACCGCTGTCGTCTGCAAGCCCTGCTTCGGTCGCAATCGCTCCCGCCTTTTGGGCCGGCACGATGTTGAGAAGCGCGCCTTGAAAGGTGTCAAAATCCGTCTCGACCGTGCCGGCTTCGACGTCGACCATGGCAACGCCGCCGTGGATCTCGGGACCGATCCACTCGACCATGCCGGGATACTCGGCTTGCCAGCCGTCAGTGAAGAGCACCTGTTTGGAGAAGCTCGGTTTCGGATCGAGGATGATGATCCGCGAATTGGTGAAACCCTTTTCCTTCAGTACGTGCGCCATCATCGAGACACGTTCATAGGGGCCGGGCGGGCAGCGATAGGGATTAGGTGGCGGCACCATGACAATCTGGTCGCCGTCCTGAAGCGCATCGAGCTTTTCTTTCAGAAGCTGCGTTTGTGGGCCAGCCTTCCAGGCATGGGGAGCTGTCTCGGCCGCTTCTTCGCTGTAGCCGGGCACGGAGTCGTAGATGAGATCGATCCCGGGCGAAACGATCAGACGATCATAGGCGATGCTCGAACCGTCTTCCATGGAGACGGTTTTAGCCTCGCGATCGATCCCGGTCGCGCTGCCGGTGACTTTGTTGACGCCCATCTCCGAGAGGGCGTCCCAGTTATGGGTGATCGAGTCGAAATCTCGGAAACCACCGAGGTACAAGTTGGAATAGAAGCAGGTGGTGTACTGCGATTCACGATCGATCAGCGTAATGTTGAGCGTATCGCCGGCTGCGCGCAAGAGTTCATGAGCGGCGGATGCGCCGCCCGCCCCGCCGCCGATGATCACCACCTTTGGCTTGGCACTGCGATTTTGTCCGAAGGAAAGCGATGGGACGGCGAGCGTGCCTAATGCGGTCGCGCTCATCACCATGAACTGACGTTTGGAAAATAATGTCATCTGTTCCTCCTTTGTATGATGGAAACGCCGCCGAACCGGGCCGGCGGCAGCAATACTCCTTGCTAGTTGCTTGCGAACCAAGCAGCCAGTGAAGCGATCTCTTCGTCGCTTTTCGTGGCCATGGTTGTCTGCATCACCTGATTGTCTCGATAGCCGGTGCGGTATTCGACCATGGCCCGAATGAGATCTTCGCTGCTGCGGCCAACGAGCTGCGGGATCTCCGCATCCGGATCGGCATGGGAGGAGTGGCACGTTGCGCATTCCCCCGCGAGATATTCGCCATACTCCTTGTCGACAGGAGCCGCAATTACTTGCTGGATGGCCTTCTCGACCTTCTCATATCCGCCTTCGGCGAAAGCCGGCGACGTCAGAGACTGATGCACGGTCAGCATAACTGCCGCACCAAACGCTGACATCGCCACGAAACGGCATAGCGTTCCAGAAGTCTCCTCCATCGAGACTTTGGCCCTCCCAAGCCATCTCTCAGTTTATCGATATGCGAGCGGATCGTGTCGAAGCGGAGCCAATACTTCGGAAGGTAAGTCTTGCAAATTCGATATCTGTTTGAAAGCGAATTGTTCGGCGGCCGAACGGGAACGGGGTTCCGATCTTCTGCGCTCATGCGCTAGCAGCTTGACCTTATTGCTCAAATGCAGGCAACCCGTCGTAACCACGCTGAATGCGGGTATTAGACTGCAGACATCTTGATTGGGATCGACCATGCGACTGGGCGGCCGGCTGTCCGCAGCCATCGACATTCTGACCGATATCGAGGCGAGACACCGTCCCGTCGCGCAGTCACTGAAGGATTGGGGTATCAGCCATCGCTTCGCCGGTTCGAAGGACCGTTCGGCAATCGGCAATCTGGTCTACGACGCGCTTCGGCGGAAGCGTTCCTACGCGTACAGGATGGGCGAGGATACGCCTCGCGGCATCGTAACGGCGGCAGCGCTCGACGGCCTTGGTCTCGATGCAAGTGAGCTCTTGGCCGCACTCGAAGGCGACAGGTTCGCGCCGAATCTGCCGGATGAAGACGTCATGGATCGGTTTCTTGGACGTGACGCGTCCGGTGCGCCAGACGCCGTCGCGGCCGATGTACCGGACTGGCTGGCGCCGAAACTCCAGGCTCTCTTTGGCGATGCCTGGGTGCGGGAAGCCGCCGCGTTATCCGATCGCCCACCGCTGGATCTACGTGTGAACACGTTGAAGGCGGAGAGGGCAAAAGTGATCGAGGCGCTGAAGCCGTTCGCAGCAAAAGCTTCCGAGCTTTCGCGGACCGGTATTCGCATCGCTCCAATCGCGGGCGATGGACGGCACCCAAACGTTCAGGTGGAAGCCGGCTTCCAAAAGGGCTGGTTCGAAGTTCAGGACGAGGGCTCTCAGCTCGCTGCCGCCCTCTGCGGAGCCCAACCCGGCAACCAGGTGCTCGATCTGTGCGCGGGCGCCGGCGGCAAGACGCTCGCACTGGCCGCCGCCATGGAGAACACCGGTCAGATCCATTCCTATGACGGCGATCGGCAACGTCTTGCGCCAATATACGAGCGTTTGAAGCGGGCAGGCGTTCGGAACGTGCAGGTGCACGATCCTCGCGCCGATCTCTCCGATCTCGAAGGTGCGATGGATATCGTTCTTGTCGATGCGCCCTGTACCGGGACCGGTACCTGGCGTCGGCGCCCGGACGCGAAGTGGCGTCTGTCCGAAGCCGCGCTCGAGAAGCGAGTCGCCGAGCAAGATGCGGTGCTCGATCAGGCCGCGCGTTTCGTGAAACCGGGCGGCCGGCTGGTCTACGTCACCTGTTCGGTGCTGCCGAACGAGAACGGAGATCGAATAAGCGCATTCTTGGAACGCACCAACGGCTTCGTTGTCGACGAACTTGGAGAGGTCTGGGTTGGTCTCGTACCGGGAAGCCACAAGGATGGGATCCACCGCGTTTCAGTGGGTGAGGGAACAGCACTAACGATGACGCCGGCCACGACCGGCACGGACGGTTTCTTCGTCTGCGCGATACGAAAACAGCCTTGATGGCATGGTTTGCGCTTCCCCTTTTCATTCTCCTTTCGCTTGGCGGTGGCGGGCTCGTCGGGCTCGCCGTTGAGACTGGCGGCTGGTACGCGGCGCTCGAAAAGCCGGGTTTCAACCCACCCAACTGGGTCTTCGGTCCGGTCTGGACGACCCTCTATATTCTAATTGGCATCGCCGGCTGGCGGGTCTGGCGCATCGGCGACCAGCCCCTTCAAGGCTTATGGTGGACGCAACTCATTCTCAATTTCGCCTGGACACCGATCTTCTTCGCAGCACAGCAGTTGCTTGTCGCTTTCGGCGTCATCCTGGCACTCGACGCGATGATCGTCGTCTTCGTTGTGAATGCGTGGAGAAACGAACGGATCGCTGCTTTGCTGTTCCTGCCCTATGCGCTTTGGACGAGCTATGCCACGATCCTCAATGTAAGTTTGTGGTGGATGAACGCATGACACTAGATGAGGCCGTCCCGTTGACGGACCTGGCCGGGCTTCCGGTCCTTTTCGTCATGGCAGCCGATGCTGAATATGGCGATCACCTGAAGACCCGGATCACGCCTTTGATGACTGGCGTTGGTCCAATCGAGTCGGCGCTCGGAACGGCGATCGCGCTGGAGCGGTTGCACGCGGAAAACCGGCTTCCGAAACTCGTCGTCTCGCTGGGATCGGCGGGGTCGCGTGTTCTCGAGCAGGGCGAGATCTATCAGGTTTCGTCCGTGGCCTGGCGCGATATAGACGCCTCGCCCCTAGGTTTCACCAAGGGCGTGACCCCGTTTCTCGACCACCCTGTCCACAGTGAACTGCCGACGCCAATTCCCGGCTTTTCTACGGCACGGCTATCGACCGGAAGCAATATCGTGTCGGGAGCCGCCTACGATGCGATCGATGCCGAGCTCGTCGACATGGAGAGCTTTGCCGTCTTGCGCGCCTGCCAACTCTATGGCCTTCCGCTGATCGGCCTGCGCGGCGTCTCGGACGGCGCTGCCGATCTGCACCATTTCGACGACTGGACCGTGCTCCTGCACGTGATCGACGAGAAGCTCGCGGCCGCCGTCGATCAGCTGAAAACCGAGATAGGCGCGGGGCGCTTAAACGCCTTACTGAAAGTTGTCTGAGCTCATCATCGAGAGCGGCAGCGGAGAATTCGTTTCTGGCAAGGGAGTGATCGTGTCTTGCGTAGTCGCGACAGGCGCCGGCGGCATCGGGGCCTGCAGTGCGTCGACCGTGCTGCCGCTATAGGCACTCTGACTTTGGTTCGGCGTGGGCGGCATCGCTTCGGCGACTGCGGGACCTTGTTGCGACTGGAAAGCCGGCGCCGTGTCGCAATAAACGATCGCGCCCCATTTCTGGACGCGCTCGTTCAGATAAACGTCACGGCCGTATTGCTGCTGGAATTGCGGCGAAGTTCCCGCTTGGCAAAGACGCTCGCTGGCGACTTCCACCACCACGGCCCGCGCGACCGCTTCGTGCTGAGGTGACCCGATCGAGATGCCTGGCGACGCTACCCGCACGAAAGATTTCTGAGGACCCGCGCCCGCTCCCGGCTGGTTCCAGATATCGACCGTGAACGGGTTATACTTGGTCTGGCTCGCCGAGGTGTACTGGAATTGCTGCGGCGGCGCCGCCGCCTGAATCGACGTAGCGGCGTCTTTCAGCACATCGCCCGTACCGTCGGTCTCGCAGGCGGCGAGGGCGAACGGCAATAGCGCGGAAAGCGCGAGAGTGGCGGTGAAGCGCGACGACAAAGGCCAATAATCTCCAGTAAAGACCGATTTTCCACCGGCTTGAGGCCGGCCCATCCCGCGCGTGTTGCACCGCATTCGTGGAAACACTATGGCATGCTCCATGACAGCGCTCCCCGATACCGTTCTTATCGTCGATTTTGGCTCACAGGTCACACAGCTGATCGCTCGGCGCGTGCGTGAGGCGGGTGTTTATTCCGAGATCGTGCCGTTCCAGTCGGCCGAGGAGAGTTTTCGCAAGTTGAAGCCGAAAGCGGTGATCCTTTCGGGTTCGCCGGCCTCCACTGGGGACATCGACTCGCCGAAGGCTCCGCAGGTGATCTTCGACTCCGGTCTGCCTGTACTTGGCATCTGCTACGGCCAGATGACGATGTGCGTGCAGATGGGCGGCAAGGCAGAGCCCTCGGATCACCGCGAGTACGGTCGCGCGTTTCTCAACATCGAGAAGGACTGCGCTCTCTTCAAGGATCTCTGGCCGGCCGGAACGCGACACCAGGTCTGGATGAGCCATGGCGACCGCGTGATCCAGATGCCGCCGGGCTTCGAGATCTTTGCCAAATCCCCAGGGGCGCCATACGCGGTCTTCGGGAACGAAGAGCGCCGCATGTACGGCTTGATGTTCCATCCGGAGGTCGTCCATACGACCGACGGCGCGCAACTGATCGCCAATTTCGTCCACAAGGTCGCCGGCCTCAAAGGCGACTGGACGATGGCCGCCTTCCGCGACAAGGCGATCGCGGAAATTCGCGAAAAGGTCGGCGACGGCAAGGTGATCTGCGGGCTTTCCGGCGGCGTCGACTCCTCGGTCGCCGCGGTGCTGATCCACGAAGCGATCGGCGACCAACTCACCTGCATCTTCGTCGACCATGGGCTCCTCAGGCTGAACGAGGCCGAGGAAGTGGTGTCGATGTTCCGCGACCACTACAACATCCCGCTCGTCCACGTTCAGGCCGAAGACACCTTCGTCGACGCTCTCGAAGGCGAGATGGATCCGGAGGTGAAGCGCAAGACTATCGGCCGGCTCTTCATCGAGACCTTCGAGGCCGAAGCCAAGAAGCTCGGTGGAGCCGATTTCCTCGCTCAGGGTACGCTCTATCCGGACGTGATCGAGAGCGTCTCCTTTACCGGCGGCCCGTCGGTCACCATCAAGTCGCACCACAATGTTGGCGGGCTCCCCGAGCGCATGAACATGCAGCTCGTCGAACCCTTGCGCGAACTCTTCAAGGACGAGGTCCGGATCCTCGGTAAGGAACTGGGGCTCCCTGAGAGTTTCGTCGGCCGCCAGCCTTTCCCGGGGCCGGGCCTTGCGATCCGCTGCCCCGGCGGCATCACCCGCGACAAACTGCGCGTCCTGCGCGAGGCCGACGCGATCTATCTCGACGAAATCCGCAAGGCGGGGCTCTACGATGCCATCTGGCAGGCCTTCGCGGTGCTGCTGCCCGTCCAGACGGTAGGCGTGATGGGCGATGGACGCACCTATGAATTCGTCTGCGCCCTACGCGCCGTCACCTCCGTCGACGGGATGACGGCCGATTTCTATCATTTCGACATGGAGTTTCTCGGCAACGCCGCGACTCGCATCATCAACGAGGTCAAAGGCATCAATCGGGTGGTCTACGACGTAACGTCGAAGCCGCCCGGGACGATCGAGTGGGAGTAACTTCGCGGTCAGCCGAGCTATTTCATCGATCCGGTGTTTCGGTAGACGAAGCGCTTTGACCTTTCCAAGTCCGCACCGATCGTGAAATGAGGCGACGATAGCCAGAGGATATCCGGTGTAATGCGATGAGGCTCCTTTCCATCGGCGAAGTGATGATCGAGATGTCCGGCGGCTGGCATGGAAGCAGTGAGAGCGAGGCCTGGCGCCTCGGATTTGCAGGCGATACGCTGAATACGCTCTGGTATGTGCGCGCCGGACTGGATCCGGAGCGTGACGAGGCTTCCTATTTCACGACGCTCGGCGACGATGGCTTCTCGGATCGGATAGCGGAGTTTCTCGGATCAAACGGCATCGAAATCGGCGCGATCCGCAGAATCCCGGGCAAGCGGCCTGGTCTTTATCTCATCGAGCAGAAGGATGGCGATCGACGCTTCACCTATTGGCGCGACACGTCCGCCGCGCGGCAACTTGCGGATGACGAAGACGCGCTTAGGCAGGCGATAGCGAGCGCCGACTGCATTTATCTCTCAGGCATCACGCTCGCCATCCTCCCGGCAGCGGGGCGTGCGTTACTTGTTGATCTCTGCGGTGAGGCGAATTCGGCCGGCAAGACGGTCGCCTTCGATCCCAATATTCGCCCGGCGCTCTGGTCGGGTCTCGAAGACGCACGGGAGGCGGTCATGCGGCTCGCCGCGGCCGCGACGATCGTCCTGCCGAGCTTTGACGACGAGACGGCGGTGTTCGGCGATGCCGATCCGCAGACGACGATCGAACGTTACCGGGCCGCCGGCGTCGCTGAAATTGCGGTCAAGAACGGCCCCCATGCCATCGCGTTTTGCTCCAACGACGAGGAAGGAACGGTCGATGCGCTTCCGAACGTGAAGCCGGTCGATGCGACGGGCGCTGGTGATTCCTTTAACGGCGCCTATTTGGGTGCGCGCCTCACCGGGGCTTCGATGCGAGAGGCCGTCGAGGCCGGACGCGATATGGCGGCGCGGGTGGTGGGTGTACACGGCGCTCTCGCCGACTTTGCCGATCCTTCGGGCCGCTGGAGTGCAAAGCGCGGGTAATATCTGCAACGGTCGAGAGCGAGACTCGCCCGCCGGCTGCTACCCTCTAGGTTCCTACCCATTGCCGAATGCCCGCAGGTGACCGGGTCGGCACGATCTCAAAGACCAAGGGGGAAACCATGACCATAGCAGTCGGCGATCCGCTGCCTAATGCTTCGTTCCGCACCAAGACGGCCGACGGGATGAATGACCTGTCGACCGACGACATCTTCAAAGGCAAGACGGTCGTTCTCTTCGGCGTCCCCGGCGCGTTTACGCCGACTTGTTCCATGAACCATCTGCCGGGCTTTCTCGACGAGAACGCGGAAATTCGCGCCAAAGGTGTCGACGAGATCGCCGTCGTCTCCATGAACGATCCCTTCGTCATGGCCGTTTGGGAGGAAGCGAAGGAGGCATCAGGAAAGATACTCTTCCTGTCGGACGGAAACGGCGAGTTCATCCGAGCCGCCGGTCTCGACGCCGACCTGTCGGCCGCCGGCATGGGTACGCGATCCAAACGCTTTTCCATGATCGTGAAGGACGGTGTCGTCTCGTCTTTGGCGATCGAGGATTCTCCGGGAGAAGCTGAGAAGACCTCCGCGCGCAACATCCTCGCGCAGCTTTGAGAAACCTGTAGCGCACGGATCGGCCTCATTTTTGGGGAGGCACAGTCTCAGCTGCCGAGCGTCGCGATCATTAGGCTGGTTCCGGTGAGGGCCGTGGCCGCCACGAGGAAGAAGGTGCGGTTCCAGTAGGTGCCGACCCTAAAGGCTGTGGTGTGTCCCAGGCGACCGATCAGCATCGTCGTCGCCGTGAAAGGCGAGGTCGCGCCGGCCAGCGCCCAGCCGGCGGTGATCGCACAGACAACCGCTTCCGGCGCGACGCCGATCGCGTCCGGCGCCGGCAGGATCGGAGCGAAAAGCGAGACCGACAGGATCGGATTCATGCCGAACTGCCCGAAGAGCGGGATCAGCCAAACCGGGGCCGCGATGATCACCCAGGTTGGTAGTGTCGAGAGATCTAGGCCAGACCGCTGCAGGACAGGGACCGCCAGAGCTGCGCCCAACGAGCCGATAAAGCCGGCCATGATTAGGAGCACCACCTCCGAGCGATAGGACGGGATCTCCGTCAAGGCGAAGTTGTATAGATACGAGCGAATGGTCTTTGCCGGCTCGGCCTCTTTCTGCGCTTCGATGACGAGCCACCCGAAGGCGACAATCGGTATAAAGAGCATCACCACCGTCACGACCCGAAAACCAGTCGCGAGCTCCAAAAGGCCGACCCCGAAAAAGATCAAGAAAAGGAGAAGGAGAAGCGGTTTCAGGTCGCGGATCGATCCCCTCGATTTAGCGGGAGCGGGGCGGGGTCCGCTTAATTTCGGCTTCACGATCGTATCGAGAGTCCATCCGATCCCGGAAAAGATCAGGGCGTTCATGATCGCGAGGCCAGCCGCCGAGGACCAACTCGCTTCCGGAATGATCGAGGTCGTGATCGCCATGGCGAAAGCCAGCGGCGACCAGAGAAGGGATGCGCAGAACCCACGCTGGACTGCCAGCAACATGCGCTTGTTTCGAATCTCGCGAAGCTCTTCGTTCGGTTCGCGGCCCGCGATGCTCTCGGTAAGGCCACCCAGGAGTTGGATCGCTCCATAATTGAGGACGAGCGCGAAGAGATGGCCGCCGCTGGTAAGCGCGAGATAGCGTTTACCCGGCGGTTGGCTCGCGAGATATTCTCCGCATCGGATGATCGACGGGGAGATCGCAGCAGGTGTTCGCAGCGTCGCGAGCGCGACGAAGAAGGTCGCGATGAACGCGCCCTGACCGAGGGCGGCGAGCAGGAGAGCCGACCATTCCGTCCGCGTCGCAACCGCTATTGTAGTCAGCGCGAGCCCGATCACCACGAACATACGGCGCGACCAGGTGGCACTAGGCCATGCCAAGGCGAGAAACACGGCGACACCGAACGCCGCTAGCATCCCGCTGCCGGGCACGGCGAACCAGTCGCGAAATATCGTGAAAAGGGCCGTCGCGAGGAGCGCCAGACCAAGAATGCGGTTGGGAACTTGGATGGGAGGACTTTCAGAACGTGGCTGCGATCGTACCCGACGACATAGCGCGTAGGCCTTGACCGGGGAAGCGAAACGCTTCGCGCGGCGCTAGCGAACTCGCGATGATGCATCATTGCGCCTGTCTCTAGCCGGCGCTAAGAGCCGCTCATGATGCTGAATGTCGTTGCTTTCTATCGGTTCGTTCCCCTCGACGACCTGCCGCTCCTGCGGGAAACGCTACTCAAATTCTGCCAGGCGGAGGGTTTGCGCGGAACGATCCTCATCGCGAATGAGGGAATCAACGGGACCGTCGCAGGTCCCGATCGCGGCGTTCAAGCTTTGGTCGATTGCCTTGATGCCATCTGTAAAATCTCGCAGGGAGAGGTGAAGCGGTCGCACGCGGCCGCCTGGCCCTTCATGCGCATGAAGGTTCGCATCCGCCCCGAAATCATCACCATGCGTGCACCGGAAGCTGATCCCAGTGTCCGGGCCGGCACCTATGTCGAGCCGGTTGATTGGAACGAATTGATCGCCGATCCGGAGGTGCTCCTCGTCGACACCCGCAATCGCTACGAGACGAAAGTCGGCACGTTCGAATGCGCGGTCGATCCCGGCATCGAAAGCTTCACGGAGTTCAAGGCCTATGTGGAAGCGGAGCTCGATCCGTCGAAACACCGGAAGGTCGCGATGTTCTGCACGGGCGGCATCCGCTGCGAAAAAGCCTCGAGTTTCATGCTCGCCCAAGGCTTCGAGCAGGTGTTTCATCTCAAAGGCGGCATTCTGAAATATCTCGAGGATGTTGCGCCGGAAACGTCCCGATGGAACGGTGAATGCTACGTCTTCGACGACCGGGTCGCCGTCGGCCACGGTCTCCAAGCCGGGTCATGGATCGCCTGCTATGCCTGTGGCGAACCCCTGTCCGAAGACGAGACGCGCTCGAAGAGCTACGAGCATGGTGTTTCCTGCCCGCGGTGCGTAGACAGGCTAACGGATGAGCGAGCCCGCTATCTGCGCGCCCGCCACCAGCATAACCTGTCCGCGAAAACACTGGACGAGCGGTCCGTTTGACGGGATCTCATCCCGCGGCCGATCGCCTCTCAAGCGCTGCTGTTTCGGGATGATCGACGTCGATCGAATTCGCGGCGACCTCCGAGAACACGTTCCCGACACCGATGAGGATGGGCCGGTCGACGCCAATCCGCTCCACGATCTCGCCCAACCGGTCGATGCGCCCGACGGCCCGGGTCTCGTCGTCGCGGCTGAGATTGGCGGCGACCGCGACCGGCGTCTCGGCCGGTAGCCCTTCCTGCATCAACCGGTCGGCGATCTTCTGGGACATACGGCCGCCCATGTAGAAGATCGTCGTCGCGCGCGGACCAGCGAGCGCGGTCCAGTCGACGTCGTCCGGGAGTCCGCCCTTCTTTGAATGACCAGTCACGAAACGCAGCTGCTGGGCGTGATCGCGATGGGTGAGGGAAATGCCGAAGGTGCTGGCGAGCGCCGAGGCGGCCGTGATCCCAGGCACGATCGCGTATGGGATCTTGCGACGTTTCAATTCGGCCAGTTCCTCGCCGGCCCGGCCGAATATGGAAACATCGCCGGACTTCAGCCGCACGACCGATTTGCCGGCCTCCGCGAACTCGACCATCATTCGATTGATGTCTTCTTGCTTGCAGCTTTCGCGGGCGGCGCGCTTGCCAACGAGCATGCGTTTGGCCTCGCGGCGGGCGAGCTCCAGAATGTCGGACGAGACGAGATCGTCGAAGAGGATGACGTCGGCGGCCTGAAGCGCCCGCACGGCTTTGAGCGTCAGGAGTTCCGCTTCACCCGGACCTGCGCCAACTAGGGTGACCATACCAACCTTGGAAGAACTGGCCGCGATCGTCCGGATCGATTCATCGAGCTCGGCTTCGTCTTGAGGTGGCGTGGTCTTGAATGCAGCATCCGAAAAGCGCTCCCAGAACGACCGACGCTCCGCGCCGGGCGCGAGGCGCAGGATCACGCGGTCGCGCAGCCGCGCAGCCGCCTCCGCCCATTCCTGAAGACTTGGCGGCAGCAGCGTCTCGATGCGCCGTCTTGCGGCCTGGCCGAGGATTGGCGCTGCACCGGCCGTCGAAATGCCGACGACGAGCGGCGAGCGGTTGACGATCGACCCGAAGGTGAAGTCGCAATAGGCGGGTTTGTCGACGAGGTTCACCGGCACGCCCGCCGCCTTTGCCGCACAGCGGAACGCCTGCGCCTCGGCTTCGCTCTCTACGTCGCCGACCGCCACTGCTGCACCGGCGAAGATGTCAACACTCCAAGGCCGATCGAGATGACGGATCTTCTCATCAGCCGCCTTTGAACCGATAAAGTCGGCCATCTCGTCGCTGACTTCGGCCGCGGGAATGTAGATGTCGACAAATGCACCGGTCGCGGCGAGAAGTTCGGCTTTCCACGCTGCACCCGGGCCTCCACCTGTCATGACAACGCGTTTGTTCTTCAGCTCGAAAAAGACTGGGAGTACGGCGAGCGGCCCCATTCGATCCGGTCGCTTAACGAAAGCCGTCCCAGACACCTCCGACGTGGAAGAACCGCTTCCGCTGCGGCCAGCATGGACCGTCAGGCCATCCCGCCGTTGTGATGGTTCTGTTTGAAGCGTCATCGAAGTCCTCGACGTCGAAGTTGAATAGTCTCCCTGTGAATAAGACCGATAGCACCAGCCGGCTAGGTGCAAATTTCGCTGTTTGAGGACGCGATGAAATTGGTCAGCTCAAAAGCGGGCGTCACTTGGAAAGTGTCACCGGATTGGTTTCTTAGAGGGTCGGTCGCTTCGAATGCCACTGCCGCCACCGTAAAAACCGTTTGGAGAGGCGCCGGTTTCACTCAAAGCCCGAGACCGAGAAGCGATTCGACCGTCTTAAAGGACGATCCGAAGACAGGTTGATCATTTCGCTTTCGCCTCGTGTCTTCAGCGTCGGTCCAAGATCCCAAACAGATGACTTGCTGAAGGCATTCAAGTTCTCGCCCTCTGGCTGTCTCGGACTCCGTCACAAGCGCCGGGGTCTACGAGATGTACAACACTCAGGCTCTGGGCGAATGTGATTTTCCCCTTGAGTTTCGACTTTCGCTTTGCGGGCATGCCGCGCCAAAGAAGGGTAGTTTCGTAAAGTGACGATGCTGACACGATGCTATGCTGCGGCATTTACTTTTAGTGGCGGCTGTCTCGACTGCATCATCTTGAAACTGTCGCAAAACGCTGCCACCTTGGGGTTGAGCCGGTGGAGAAAGATCGTCCGGCTCCGCGGTCTTCGAGAAAGGGAAAACGACACTGAGACCAATGGCTGAAGCGAAGAGCGGATTTTATCCGGCTGCTTCCGAAACGCCCGCCGCCGAAGAATCGGACGGACAGGCCGTTCTTGAACACGCGCTGCGGAGCCTCGAAGACTCCAAGGGCGAAAACATCGTTTCTATCGACATGAGAGGCAAGTCGGCGCTGGCCGATCACATGGTGATCGTTTCGGGGCGCTCGCATCGTCATGTCACTGCCTTGTCCGACCATCTCCTCAAGGACCTCAAGGACGCTGGCGTCAAGACGCCGAAGGTCGAGGGCCTGCAGAATGGCGACTGGGTCCTGATCGATACCGGCGACGTCATATTCCACATCTTCAGACCGGAAGTCCGGGAGTTCTACAATCTGGAAAAGATGTGGACCGTCGGCAGCAACCAGTCTGCAGAGACTGTGCACTGACGGACCATCTGGAAGAGGCGGTGTCCGAGACCATGGTTTGCCCGCGGACATTTGGCACAAGCGGGTAAAAAGGGTCGATGTCCTTGAACGGGCGATCGCGGCCGGATGGTTCTGGCTGATGCGGATCTCTATTGCAGCGATCGGGCGCCTCAAACGAGGACCTGAGAACGAGCTCTTCGAGCGCTATGTCGACCGGCTTAAAAAGGCCGGTCCGCAGGTCGGTCTTGAATGGCAAGCGCTATCGGAGTTCCCCGAGTCGCGCGAACAGGATGCGAAAGCAAAAAGAGCCGACGAGGCCGCACAGTTGAAGGCGGTGGCAGGGGAGGGCGCAAGACTCGTCACTCTCGATGAGCGCGGTAGAACATTAACCTCTCAAGAATTCGCCGAGATCCTCGGCGCTTGGCGCGATGACAGTGTGCGCGACTGCGCGCTTGTCATTGGCGGACCGGACGGGCTCGACGGCGGTTTGCGTCAAAGTGCCGATCTCGCACTCTCGCTCGGACGGATGACCTTTCCTCACCAGATTGCCCGTATTCTGCTCGTAGAACAACTCTACCGGGCGGTCACGATTCTCGCCGGCCATCCCTACCATCGTTCCTAACTTCCGATGAGACTGCCGTGCTTCGCGCACAACGGGGTTCGATTTTTACGCGCGAAGCGCCCTCCGGTCATTGCCTGCACATGGTTGATGCGTTGTTAATGATTCATCGTTTCAATCCGGGCAGGATCGGCAGGTGCCGAGGCAGGTCCAGGAAGTTCCAAGGTCGGACAAAGGCGGGGAAGGGAAGCGAGGTACGGGTTGAAAGGACGGTCGACATCTGATGCGCCGCGCCGGACCCGCCTGCTCGGGGTGATCCTGCTCGCCTGCGTCTTTATCGTGACACACTATATTCCGCCGAGCGCCCGTGCGGAGGAGGGGCCCGGAGACCAACTTCTCGTGGTCGCCGCGGATGAAACGACCGATTCTATAGAGACCGCTGCCCTGCAGCCCACAAGATCCGCCGTCCTCGAACGCCAGCGTCGGCAAACACTCGAGGAATTGAGGACGATCGCTTCCAATTCAGAGGTGACCGAAAAAGTACTCTCTCGGCTAGACGACGAGATTCGGTCGCTCAGAA
This sequence comes from Fulvimarina pelagi HTCC2506, assembly GCF_000153705.1. GTDB lineage: Bacteria > Pseudomonadota > Alphaproteobacteria > Rhizobiales > Rhizobiaceae > Fulvimarina > Fulvimarina pelagi. The sequence goes on along the minus strand of NZ_DS022272.1, from coordinate 2,408,717 downwards.
ACGACCGCAACGAAATCCGTGAGGCCATGATCGAGGCGGCGGAACGTCAGAAGCAGGCAAGCAATAAACTCGACGAACTGGAGGCGCAGATTGAGGATCTGTCGTCGCAGGAAGGAGACCTAAAGGCATCGCTCGCGGAACGACGAGCGCTGCTCGCCGAGGTTCTCGCCGCTCTACAACGACTTGGTCGAAAGCCGCCGCCGGCATTGTTGGTCAAGCCCGAAGACGCTTTGGGCTCGGTGCGCAGCGCCATTCTCCTGGGTTCTGTCGTACCAAGCCTTCGGGACGAAACCGTCGTTCTTCTGGCCGATCTTGAGAAGCTAGACGCGGTCCGGGATGAACTTTCCGTGCGCATGGGTAGCTTTGGCGACGAACTTGCGTCCCATCGCCGCGAGGAAGAGCGCCTCAAGCGTCTCGCTGCCAGAAAGGTATCGCTGGAAGAGAACAATCTTGAGCGTCGCGATACCGTGAAACGGCGAGCGGACAAACTCGCTGGCGAGGCCGAAGATCTGAAAGGCCTGATCGCCGCCCTCGACGAAGACGTTAAGACTGCGCGCATGATCGAGGAAGCCGAGCGCAAAGCGGCCGAGAAAGCGCGCGCCGAAGCCGCTGAGAAGGCCCGTCAGGAGGCGCGTCTCGCCCGAGAACGTCAGATCGCCGCCGAAAAGGCGAGGGTAGAGGAGGCTGAGCGTGTAGCGCGTCTTGATGCCGAGAGGCGGGCGGCAGAAGCGGAACGCATTGCGGATGAAAAAAGGGTCGCTGAGGCCGAACGCGCGGCCGAGGCGGAGCGGGATGCCGAGGCGAAGCGGGTTGCTGCGGCCGAAGCCAGACGTCTGGCGGATGCGGAGGCTGCAGCCGAGCCTGAATCCGAGCCGGAGTCCGCGGATGCTGGAACTGTAATCGTGGCGGAAGCAGAGGGTGAAGATGACACCTCATACGAGGTTGCTGCGCTCTCTGCGGACGATGATCCAAAAACGCAAAGCGAGACAGAAGTTTACGACATCGAGGCACTGCGCAGCCGCATTCGCTTTCTCGAACCTTCCGCCCCATTTTCGACAATGAAGGGGCGTTTGTCTCGCCCGGTTGCAGGGCGGCGTTTAATTGGGTTCGGTGAACGCGACGATATCGGGCGGGAGACGACCGGTGCTTCATATGCCTCGCGCTCAGGCGACGTCGTGACCGCGCCGGCCGATGCCAAAGTCTTGTATTCCGGGCCGTTCCGGTCTTATGGTGAGGTCTTGATCCTAGATGCAGGCGACGGGTATCATGTCGTCTTGGCAGGGATGGATCGGATAGATGTCGACACCGGCCAGTTCGTTTCGGCCGGAGAGCCGATCGCCGCAATGGGTTCACGGCGCCTCGCGAGCGTCAATGCGACGGATTTCGGTACGGAGGGCCCCGCCCTTTACGTCGAGTTCCGAAAAAACGGAAGACCGGTCGATCCATCCGCATGGTGGACGGATTGAGACCTTGGGAAGGACGGGGAATGTTTCGTAAGCTTTCGATACTCTTTGCCGGGGCATTGATGGGAGCGGCGGCGGTGACCGTCGCTGGCCAGAGTTCCGGCGTTGCGAACGCTGCAGGCTCTGACACCTATCGGCAGCTCGCGATCTTCGGCGACGTCTTCGAGCGCGTCCGCGCCCAGTACGTAGAAGAGCCGAACGACCAGGAACTGGTCGAGAGCGCCATCAACGGCATGCTGACCTCGCTGGACCCGCATTCCAGTTACATGAACGCGAAGGAAGCGCAGGACATGCGCTCTCAGACGCGCGGTCAGTTCGGTGGTCTCGGCATACAGGTCACGATGAAAGACGAAGTCGTTCTCGTCGAAGGTTCGCCCTTTGCCGAGTCGCCTGCTGAAAAGGCCGGTATCCTCTCTGGGGATCTCATCGTAGAGATCGACGGCGACCAGGTGCGCGGTCTGACGCTCTCCGAAGCCGTCGACAAGATGAAGGGCGAGATCGGCACGGATGTGAAGCTCACGGTCGTGCGCGAGGGCGCCGAGAAGCCGCTTCGCATGACGCTGACCCGCGATCTGATCACCGTCGAGTCGGTGAAGCACGAAGCGATCGATGATGTCGGCTACATCAAGGTCAACAGCTTCAACGAGCAGACCACGGTCGGTCTCGAGGAAGCTGTGCGCGAGATAAACGCGGAAGTCGGCGACGATCTGAAGGGTTACGTCCTCGATCTGCGTTCCAACCCGGGCGGCCTCCTCGACGAAGCCGTGTCGGTCTCGGATGCCTTCCTCCAAAAGGGCGAGATCGTCTCGACCCGGGGTCGCAACGCCGACGAGACTCGCCGCTACAACGCACGTTCCGGCGACGACATCGACGGCAAGCCGCTCGTCGTGCTCGTCAACGGTGGCTCGGCCTCCGCGTCCGAGATCGTGGCAGGTGCGCTGCAGGATCAACGGCGGGCGACCGTCGTCGGCTCGCGATCCTTCGGCAAGGGTTCCGTGCAGACGATCATCCCGCTCGGATCGGCCGGCGCCATGCGTCTGACGACGGCGCTCTATTACACGCCGTCGGGCCGCTCTATCCAGGGCCGAGGCATCGATCCGGACATCATGGTCGAGCAGCCGCTGCCTGACGAGATCAAGCGCCAGATGGGCCTTGACCCTGAAGAGGAGATAAGTCGAGGCGAATCTTCCTTGCGTGGCCATATCACGGGCAACGAAGAGACCGACGAGGGTTCCGGTTCGTCCAGCTACGTGCCGCAGGATCGCGAAGAGGATCTTCAGCTGAAATACGCTCTCGATCTACTGAACGGTGTCGAAACCAATGCGATGTTCCCGCCGAAGGAACAGGCCAAGGTCGACACCAATTCGTCAGCGGATACGGCAGCGAACTGACCGCTCTGCCCACCGACACGGTATTCGATCGGCTCGGATGTCTCATCCGGGCCGATTTTTTGAGAGGACGTCGAGCCGTCCGCCGAAGACCCCATCGAGATCAGCGAGCCCCGCGTCAGCCTTGACCGCTAAGCTCTGCGGCCATGGACGCGATTTTCTCTCAACCCTTGAAAGCGAATGCCCGTTCGCCCCGACGTAGCCTGCGGCCGACGCGCGCTGACTTAGGGCTCGGCACCGTGGCTGTCATTCTGATTGCGCTGTCGCTCTATCCCGCTTGGTTCGATCGGATCGATCGTCATCCCTCCGACGCGTCCGGAACGGTGGAGTTGGCGGGGATAGATCAAGTGGCGACAGGTGGCATATCCAGCGTTCGCGGAACCGCAAAACAGATCGATATCGACGCAGCCCTCAATGAGCGCGCGCGGCGCGAGACGACCGAACTCCCCTACCAGCCGGCGAACATGGAAGTGCGCGATCTCGGCGATATGCGGCAAGCTATATCGGTCGCTCACATGCCGGACGACGCTTTCATCGAGGACAGCGAATATGGTCTACTTCCGGTGCGCGCCGTCGACGGGCGTAGGCCCTTCGACGTCTATCGCGGCGCGTCGCCGTCGCGGATGGGGCCACGCGTCGCCATCGTCGTCGGCGGCCTCGGAATCAGCCAGTCCGGCACGCTGAGTGCGATCAGGAACCTGCCGTCGGAAGTGACGCTCGCCTTTGCGGCGAACGGCAACAGTCTCGCGCGCTGGATGCAGGAGGCGCGGCGCGGCGGACATGAACTGCTTCTGCAGATGCCGATGGAACCCGTCGGCTACCCGACGAACGATCCGGGTGACAACACGGTCACCAGCGAACAAATGAATGCGGAGGACTTCTCCAGCGTTCTTGCCTCGCTCGGACAGATGACGAACTATGTCGGCGTCATGAATTATCTCGGCGGTCAACTGACCTCCGATGCAAGTGCCCTCCATCCGTTCATGAGCGAGCTCGCAAGGCGCGGCCTCATGTATCTCGACGACGGCTCATCGGCGCGCTCCGTCGCTGTCGATCTCGCCGAAACGACGTCGATACCTGCCGGTGCCGCCGACCTTGTTCTGGACGACGTTCAGGACGCCGGCGAGATCAGCCGCAGGCTCGATCAGCTCGAACAGATTGCCCGGACTAGAGGCCACGCTATTGGCGTCGCTTCTGCCTTCGAGACGACGACGTCCGTTATCGGCAGCTGGATTCGTGAAGCCGAACGGCGCGGCATCACGGTGACCCCGGTTTCTTCGGTCGTTAGGGATCCGGAGGGACGCTGACGCGCCTTTAAAGGCCGCCCGATGTGGCTCCGGGCCTTTGAGAACCTCGTGGCCCTTGCCCTTGTCTTGCTTAGCACGATGTCACCGCACAAGCCGCCCGACGGGGTCGCACGTTCCAAGCACGACAAAGCAGGCCCGCCCATGAAGCCGATCGACTATGACCCGCTGCCCCTGCGACCATGCGTTGGGATCATGGTCCTCAACCACGACAATCTCGTATGGGCAGGGCGTCGCAAAATAGAAGACAACGGTGAGATGTCCGGCGCCACCAAGCTCTGGCAGATGCCACAGGGTGGGATCGACGAGGGGGAAGACCCGCTTGAAGCCGCCCGGCGCGAGCTCTGGGAAGAAACCGGCATCAAGACCATCTCTCTGCTTCACGAAGCGCCGGACTGGATCGATTACGAACTCCCGCCACACTTGGTGGGCGTTGCTCTCAAAGGCCGTTTTCGCGGGCAAACTCAACGATGGTTCGCCTTCCGCTTCGAGGGCGAGGAATCCGAGATTCAGATCGACCCCCCGCCAGGCAATGAGAACGCCGAGTTCGACGAATGGGCCTGGAAGCCAATGGACGACCTCGTGGACCTCATCGTTCCATTTAAGCGCGAGGTTTACGAGAAGGTCGTCAGAGCGTTCGCGCACCTTCAGATTCGGTAACCGCCGTCGCTTCGGACACTCAGAACTGCGTAATTCAGCACTACTTCTGAATGCTTATTCACGCAGAGCAGCACTGAAACGCGCGTTATTGATCAATATCAATGATGCATATCATATCTAACATTCATTTGTCTTATCATTCACTTTGATTATGTATCGGTGGAAGGGTATCACCGAGAAAGATTGGAGTGAGTGCGATGGCCATCTACCATCACGCCGAACATCCTATTCACCACAACGTCACCTCCACACCTATATTACAAACGCTAAGCGGGGCACTCGGCGTTATTCTCGCCATTGGTATATTAGGCCAAGTTGCGGGCGATTGGACTGAATCAGCAGCCGAGCGAATGAGCCACCCGGATACGATAAGCGATTGGCGGGGGAATAGCGCGTCTTTGACTGAGGCACGCTGAAGACTCTCGTCCAAGCGGGTAAGCTGGCTAAAACGAAAGTCGCTAGATCAATAACGACGAGTTGCTCCTTACCGCCCGTCGGCATTTTATCTCTGTCCTCAAAGTGTGACGAAACCATCAGAAGGGGCGCTTCGTAGCTTCCTGCGCAGCCCGGATGGGACGGGACGTATGCGCCGCAGGTTTTGGTTCGCGAACCTGCGGCGCCATGACCCTTCTCCGAGGCTTGCGATGCCATGCAGTCGCATCACATAAACAATCTCGGGCGCCAATCGGTGGGTTCGACATAGTTCGTACCGCCGGATCAACTCGTTCTTGGGAGGAACGTCGAGTATGATGGTCGATCTGATCCTGACAGTCTGCATGGTGACCAACCCAGAATCCTGCCGCGAGGAGCGCCTGAGTTTTCAGGCTCGCCAGTCACTTGCGCAATGCGTGATGCTCTCGGCGCCGTACGTTGCCCAATGGGCCGGCGACCATCCCAATTGGACCGTGAAACGTTGGGAATGCGGTTGGCCTGACGAACGCGAGCAAAAAATCTGATTCTCACCAGAACGTCTCACTAAGGGTTCTGACTGAAGAGCGGCAAAGTTTGAACTGGATCGAACGAAACAAGAACATTATATGTCGCAGATGGCCAAGTTCTCTATCCGCGACAAGCTAGCGATACTCTCCGACGCCGCGAAATACGATGCGTCTTGTGCGTCTTCGGGCGCACAATCTCGTAATTCGTTGAAGACCGGTGGTATCGGTTCGACCGAAGGACATGGCATTTGCCATGCTTATGCACCAGACGGTCGATGCATTTCGCTGCTCAAGATCCTGATGACAAACTTCTGCATCTACGATTGCGCCTATTGCGTCAATCGATCGTCGTCGAACGTGCAGCGGGCGCGGTTTTCGGTTCAGGAAGTCGTCGACCTGACGATGAATTTCTACAAGCGCAACTACATCGAAGGACTGTTCCTATCGTCCGGAATCGTGCGTAATTCGGACTACACGATGGAAGAGATGGTGCGGATCGCCCGAAAGCTGCGGCTGGAAGAGAACTTCGCCGGCTATATCCACCTCAAGACGATTCCCGATGCTGCGCCGAAGCTTATCGAGGAGGCGGGGCTCTTCGCCGACCGGCTGTCGATCAACATCGAACTGCCGACCGACGTTGCTCTGGGCGCCTTCGCACCGGAAAAGAACCCGCGCGATATTCGGCGCTCGATGGCTCATCTTCGCGAGAAGATCGAGGAGCATAAAGGGGAGAAGCGCGACCGCCGGAAACCGGCGAAATTTTCCGCGAGCGGGCAATCGACGCAGATGATCGTCGGAGCCGATGGAGCGGACGACGACGCTGTTCTTGGACGCTCGGAGAATCTGTACGGAAATTACCGGCTGAAACGCGTCTACTATTCCGCTTTCTCGCCGATACCAGATTCCTCGGCCAAGCTGCCGTTGGTCAAGCCGCCGCTGATGCGCGAGCACCGGCTCTATCAAGCCGACTGGCTGATGCGGTTCTATGGATTCGACCGCGGCGAAATCGTGTCGGGTGGTGACGGCGGCATGCTCGATCTTGCGATCGATCCGAAGCTTGCGTGGGCCCTCAAGAATCGCGGCCGGTTCCCTGTGGACGTGAACCGGGCCGATCGCGAGATGCTGTTGCGCGTGCCGGGCTTTGGCACCCGAGCGGTGAAGCGCATCCTCTCCACGCGTCGCTTCCGAACGCTTCGGCTCGATGATGTCGCAAAGCTCTGCCAGTCGATCGACAAGGTCCGCCCCTTCATCTTGACGCCGGACTGGTCGCCGGGTGGACTGACGGACAGCGCCGGTCTACGCGACAATTTTCTGCCGAAGGCTCGAAAGCAGGCACTTCAGTTGGAGCTGTTCTAGCGTATCCGCCTTCTGGAGACCCGCGTCTTGCAAGGCTCCGTTTCGCGTGAAATGGAAATACCATGAACAGCGAACTGGCGGGCCGGCTGACGGATGAGGGGCATGAACTCGATGTCCGCATCTATTTCGAGGACACGGATTTTTCCGGTGTCGTGTATCACGCCCGCTATCTGCATTTCCTTGAGCGCGGGCGTTCGGACTTCTTACGGCTGAAGGGGATCGGTCATCGCCAGCTGATGAGCGGCTCGCTCGGCAATCCGATGGCGTTTGCCGTGCGCAAGATGGAGATCGAGTTCCTCCGGCCTGCGCGGATTGATGAGGTGCTTCTCGTCTCAACCCGCACCAGGCAACTCGGCGGCGCGCGCGTGCTGCTCGACCAGTCGATCTCGCGTGACGGTGAGGTGCTGGTCGAAGCGCAGGTGAAAGTCGCGGTCATTTCGCCGGAGGGCCGGCCAATGCGAATGCCGAAACGCGTTTTGGAAGTACTCGCGCCTGAAACATTATGATCAGCACGATCGGTCAGCCGATCCTTGTGACGTTCAGTCTCAAATTCGAACCAAATCTCCTAACGCTCGGCGGGAGCGTTCAGGTTCACGATGGAATGAGCGACATCGAGTAGTTCAACGCCTGTCAGATCCGGCGCAACCATCACATCGGGATAAACTTGACCCCGCGCGACGAAAGCCGCCTGCATTCCAGCCATCTTTGCGCCGTGACAATCCCAGGCATGGGTCGCAACCAACATGACGTCCGCAGCTCGTTGACCGGTCGCCGCGACGCCATGGTCGTAAACTGGCTTGCTCGGCTTGAATTGATCGATCGACTCGACCGAGAGTAGGTCGGTGAAGAAATGGGTCAGTCCCGCATTGTCAAGCAGGCTCTGCGTCGAGGCGCGCGCGCCGTTGGACAGTGCATAGACAGGCAGATTCGCGTCCCGCAGGATCGCAAGCGCTTCGGCAGCATCGTCATGCGCCGACATGTTTCGCATGGCCTCGAAGACCCGCTCGCGGTCTTCCACGGGAGGATCGAGCTCGCGCTTGGCGAGAAGCTGTGCAAGCGCGCCCTTGAGTATTTCCGGGAAAGGCTTGACCGCGCGCGTCGCGTTGAGGGTGAAGGCGTCGCGCAGACCAAAGGCGAACCATGTCTCGAGGTCGCTGGCTTGAAGCCCCAGACGCACCAGTTCGGGTCGAACAGTCTCGAGCGCAAAAATCGTTTCGATGATATCGAAGATGATGGCCTTCGGTCGCTGGTTCGCCATTCGATCACGCTCCGCTCTACGCTGGCTTGCTACTATCTGAAAATGATACTTGGACTTCGGTGGCCTGCAGGCAAACTCCAACTCAGACAGCTCTTCACATGTGCTTTCTGGGGTGCCGAGCGTTAGCAGCCGGCGGCAGAATCCGCAGCATTGAGGTCTATGGCGTATGACGAACTACGAAACCATGCGTGCCGAACTGGTCGAGAATGGCAAGCTCCGCGTTGCCATCAACCTCGGCAATGCGGCACTCGCCTTTCGCGACAAAGCGACGGGCGAACTCGGCGGCATCACCGTGGCTCTCGCAAAAAGGCTCTGCGCCGCGCTCGGGGCCGAGCCGGAACTGATCGAATTTCCCGGGGCCGGCAAAGTGGTCGATGCAGCCGCTGACGATGTCTGGCGGATCGCATTCTGCGCGATCGATCCGGATCGCGAAGAACATGTCGCCTTTTCTGCGCCCTATGTTCTGATCGAAGCTAAGGCTCTCGTCCGCTCAGACTCGCCGCTGCGCCACGTAGAGGACCTGAATCGCAGGGGCGTGAAACTGATGGTGGCGAAGGGCTCGGCTTACGACCTCTTCCTCAGCGAACATGCCCAGCACATGGAGCTTCTTCGCGAAGCCGATCCCGGCGCGTCGTTCGCCGCATTCAAGGCCGATGGTGGCACTGCCGATGCCGTCGTCGGGGTCACGCAATCGCTGGAGAAAGCGTTCGGCAACGATCCGGCCTACCGCATGCTCGATGGCACGATCACGGCGATCGGCCAAGCGATGGCTCTGCCGCGCCGTTTCGTACACCTCGCCGATGAGCTGTCGCGTTTTGTAGAAGAGGCCAAAGTGGACGGGTATATCCGACGTGAACTCGACAGGTCCGGTCAAGAAAGCCTGAGAGTCGCGCCCGCCTTGAAATAGGCGAGGGCGCAGTCGATGACCCCAGAAACGAGAAACGCCACCCCGAGGGATGGCGTTCGCCAATTTCGATGTGCTCGTACTTGGATCAGGCCGGCAGCTGCGTCTTTGCGTGGAGTAGCTGAGACAGATACTCCTCCGCCTTGAAACGCGTGTCGTCGTGTTCGGCATCATCCATGCGCTTTCGTGCCGCTTCGATATGCTCGTCGAGTTGCGAAGCGGTCATGTTGTCCGCCGGCTCGGCATGTTCGGCAAGGAGTGTGAGGCCGTTCTCGTTGACGTCCGCGAACCCGCCACGAACGAAGAGCTTCTTTTCCTCGCCGCCCGAAAGCTTCGCGGTGACCATGCCTGGCTTCAGCGTCGTCATGAACGGCGCGTGATTGCTCATCACGGTGAATTCACCCTCGTTGCCCGGAACGACGACGGAATTGGCGTCTTCGGAGAGCAAGAGCTTTTCTGGTGATACGAGCTCGAATTTGAAACTGTCAGCCATGTCGCCTGTCTTCGGTGGCGTTGACGAGCCGCTTTCAAGCGGACGGGGAACGCGCCCTCCGTGTGGACGACGCGCTTCTCATTGCATCAAGCGGCTTGCGAGGCCTGCTTTTGTGCCTTTTCGATCGCCTGTTCGATGGACCCGACCATATAGAAGGCCGACTCCGGCAGATGGTCGTATTCGCCTTCGACGAGACCCTTAAAGGAACGGATCGTGTCTTCCAGCGGAACCAGTTCGCCTGGCGTATTCGTGAAAATCTCAGCGACCGCGAAGGGCTGAGAGAAGAAGCGCTCGATCTTGCGGGCGCGCTGCACCGTGAGCTTGTCCTCTTCGGACAGCTCGTCCATGCCGAGAATGGCGATGATGTCCTGCAGCGACTTGTATTTCTGCAGGATCTCCTGCACTTCGCGCGCTACCTGATAGTGCTCTTCGCCGACGATCATCGGCTGCAGCATGCGCGAGGTTGAATCGAGCGGGTCGACGGCCGGATAGATGCCCTTCTCCGAGATCGAGCGGTTGAGCACCGTCGTCGCGTCCAGGTGGGTGAAGGTCGTCGCCGGTGCCGGGTCGGTCAAGTCGTCGGCGGGAACGTAGATTGCCTGCACCGAGGTAATCGAACCCTTGTTCGTCGTCGTGATGCGCTCCTGCATCTGGCCCATGTCGGTGGCCAGCGTCGGCTGATAGCCCACGGCCGATGGAATACGGCCGAGAAGCGCCGACACCTCGGAGCCCGCCTGCGTGAAGCGGAAGATGTTATCGACAAAGAACAAGACGTCCTGGCCGGCGTCGCGGAAATGCTCGGCGATCGTGAGACCCGTGAGCGCGACGCGTGCGCGGGCTCCCGGGGGCTCATTCATCTGACCGAAGACGAGTGCCGCCTTCGAGCCTTCTGCGGAGCCATCGTTTTTGTGCGGATCGACGTTCACGCCGGATTCGATCATCTCGTGGTAGAGATCGTTGCCCTCGCGCGTCCGCTCGCCGACGCCGGCGAACACGGAGTAACCGCCATGGGCCTTCGCAACGTTATTGATCAGCTCCTGAATGAGAACGGTCTTGCCGACACCAGCGCCGCCGAAGAGGCCGATCTTACCGCCGCGGGCATAAGGCGTCAGAAGGTCGATGACCTTGATGCCGGTCACGAGAATCTGCGACTCCGGCGACTGATCGATATAATCAGGTGCGGACTGGTGGATCGCACGGGTCTCGTTCGAATTGACCGGGCCGACTTCGTCGATCGGCTCTCCGATGACGTTGAGGATACGGCCAAGAGTTGCATCGCCAACCGGCACACGGATCGGATTTCCGGTGTCGCTGACCGGCTGCCCACGGACAAGACCCTCGGTCAGATCCATTGCGATGGTACGGACAGTGTTCTCGCCGAGGTGCTGGGCGACCTCGAGGACGAGCCGGTTGCCATTGTTGTCGCATTCGAGCGAGTTCAGGATCGCCGGGAGATGATCGTCGAACTCTACGTCGACGACCGGGCCGATGACCTGGGCAACGCGACCCTTCGGCCGGTTCTGATTGTCGGTGTCAGCCATCGTGGCCTCCTTCCGTGAGAGTGTACTAGAGCGCCTCGGCGCCAGAAATGATTTCGGTCAGCTCGGTCGTGATCTGGGCCTGACGCTGACGGTTGTAGGAGATTTCCAACTTCTCGATCATGTCGCCGGCATTGCGCGTCGCGCTGTCCATGGCGGTCATGCGCGCACCCTGTTCGGACGCAGCGTTCTCAAGCAGGGCTCGAAGAATCTGGATCTTGATGTTGCGCGGGATCAGATCGTCGAGGATTCCAGCTGGATCGGGCTCGTATTCGTAGGTCGTTCCCGCGTCCGAACCCTTCTTCTCGTTTTCGCCGTCTTCGTCTTCCTCGACGGACGCCGGGATCACCTGCTGGCCCGTCGGGACCTGGGTCATCACGTTCTCGAACTCAGCATAGAAGAGGTGGCAGACGTCGAACTCACCGGCCTCGAACATGTCGATGACCTTGTCACCGACCTGCGCGGCCTCGTCGAAGCCGACGCGGCTCGACTCGCGGAAGCTGATCGAGTCGACGATCTTGTCCGAAAGATCGCGGCGCATCAGGTCGTAGCCCTTCTTGCCGACGGCATAGAACTTCACCGACTTGCCGTTGGCTTCGAGTTCACGCTGCTTGGCGCGGGCTTTCTTGACGATAGAGGCGTTGAAGCCGCCGCACAGCCCACGATCGGCGGTGAAGACGACGAGCAGATGCACGTCGTCCTTGCCCGTGCCGGTCATCAGCTTGGGAGCTTCGTTCTGGTTGATGCCGGCGAGGTTGGACAGGACCGAATGCATGCGCTCGGCATAGGGACGCGCGTTCTGCGCGGCTTCTTCCGCTCTGCGCAGCTTCGACGCGGCCACCATCTGCATGGCCTTGGTGATCTTCTTGGTCGACTTGACCGAGGAGATACGATTTCGAAGATCCTTCAGGGATGCCATTGGGTGTCGCGCGTCTCCGGGATGTCGCGGCCCGGCCGCCTATAGAGGGGCCGGGCGGTTCCGTTTGATCTCGATCGTTTGCGCCGATCGATCAGGCGAAGTTCTTCTTGAACTTGTCGACCGCCGATTTGAGCTTGTCCTTGATCTCGTCGGAAAGGGCCTTCTTCTCCGCGATCGCGTCGAGAACGTCCTTGTGATCGTTCCGCATTGCGTTGAGGAGCCCCTCTTCGAAGTCCCCGACCTGATCGACTTTCAGATCGTCGAGGTAGCCGTTCGTGCCCGCGTAGATTACGACGACCTGCTCTTCGGTCTTCAGCGGCGAGAATTGCGGCTGCTTGAGAAGTTCGGTGAGGCGCTGTCCGCGCTTGAGGAGCCGTTGGGTCGAGGCGTCGAGGTCGGACCCGAACTGGGCGAAAGCCTCCATTTCGCGATACTGGGCAAGTTCGCCCTTGATCGAGCCGGCGACCTGCTTCATCGCCTTGATCTGCGCCGACGAGCCCACGCGGCTGACCGACAGGCCCACATTCACGGCCGGACGGACACCCTGATAGAACAAGGTCGTCTCAAGGAAGATCTGTCCGTCGGTAATCGAAATCACGTTGGTCGGAATGTAGGCCGAAACGTCGCCTGCCTGGGTCTCAATGACCGGAAGCGCGGTGAGCGAACCGGCACCGTGATCGTCGGAAAGCTTAGCAGCGCGCTCCAGGAGACGGGAGTGTAGGTAGAAGACGTCACCCGGATAAGCCTCACGTCCCGGCGGACGACGAAGCAGCAGGGAAATCTGGCGGTAGGCAACGGCCTGCTTGGACAGATCGTCGTAACCGATCATTGCATGCATGCCGTTGTCGCGGAAATATTCGCCGATCGTGCAGCCGACGAAGGGCGCGATATACTGCATCGGAGCCGGGTCCGAAGCGGTCGCGGCGACTACGATCGAATATTGAAGCGCGCCGCGCTCTTCGAGCGTACGAACGAACTGCGCGACGGTCGAGCGCTTCTGGCCGACAGCAACGTAGATGCAGAAGAGCTTGTCGTTCTCGCGGCCCTCGTCATGGGCCGGCTTCTGGTTGAGGATCGTGTCCAGAAGAATGGCCGACTTGCCGGTCTGACGGTCGCCGATGACGAGCTCGCGCTGGCCACGGCCGATCGGGATCAGAGCGTCGATGGCCTTGAGGCCCGTCGACATCGGCTCGTGAACCGACTTTCGGGGGATGATACCCGGTGCCTTCACGTCGACGCGGCGGTTTTCCGAGCTCTCGATCGGGCCTTTGCCGTCGATCGGATTGCCGAGGCCGTCGACCACTCGACCGAGAAGGCCCTTGCCGACCGGAACCTCCACGATGGCGCCCGTACGCTTGACCGTGTCGCCTTCTTTGATGTTGCGGTCCGAGCCGAACACGACGACGCCGACATTGTCGGCCTCGAGGTTCAGGACCATGCCCTGGATGCCGTCAGAGAACTCGACCATCTCACCGGCCTGGCAGTTGTCGAGGCCGTAGACGCGGGCGATACCGTCGCCGATCGAGAGAACCTGACCGACCTCCGAGACTTCGGCTTCGGCACCGAAGTTCTTGATCTGGTTTTTCAGGATATCGGAAATTTCCGCGGGGCGGATGTCCATCAGCCGACCTCTTTCAGTGCAAGCTTGAGCGAATTGAGTTTGGTGCGAATCGAGGTGTCGACCATGCGTGAACCGACCTGAACGATCAGTCCGCCGAGGATCGAGGGATCGACGCGCTCGCGAAGGGTGACGGTCTTGCCGGCATAGGTGCCGAGAACGTCCTTGAGTTCGTTGCGTTCGGCGTCGCTCATTTCCTTGGCGGTGATTACTTCCGCCTCGATCTCACCACGATGGGCGGCGGCGAGCTGCTTAAAGCGCCGAATCATGCCGGGCAGAACGAAAAGCCGGCGATTTCTCGCGACAACCTTGAGAAAATTACCGGTCAACGCGCTGGGTTGTGCGCTGTTCACGATCGCCTCTACACCCTTCGCCTGCTCATCGGCGGTGAAGGCAGGGCTCTCGACCAGACGCCTGACATCCGCGTTCTCGTCGATCAGGTCGCGGAAGCCATCCAGTTCGGATTCGACGGTCTCGATGGAGCCGTCCTCGCGCGCAAGATCGAAGAGGGATTGGGCGTAGCGGTCAGCAACTTCCGAAACGGGAGAGGATGATTTTGCCACGGACGACCGTTTCTCTTTCGCGTTGGTTGTTCCTGAATTTTCAGCTTGTGATCACGCCAGGAGGTGCGCCGTCCACCGAAAATATCAAGAAGGGCGAGGTGCAGACGATCGCGTCCGCATCACCCTTCGTGAAGACAGCGGACCCTCTAGCATAGGGTTTTTGGCGCGACAACATACTGAAGGGCGGTTTCGGCACCTATCGGCGAACCGTCGCGCCGAGCGCTGCGAGTGAGTTTCGAAACCCTTGGAAGTTTTGAGTTTTTCGCCTTCCGACGGATGCGAAAGCCGCATATCTCTTGTCGAATTCAAGTGACGAAACCCAGAGCGGGGGCGAGAGCGGCGAAGGCAAGGGCCAGCATGAAAAGCAGAACGAGCCAGTTCACGAGGGTCACGCCGTCATCTGAGAGAATCGAGACGAACCGGCCGAATGCACTCATCAGCCAGCCGGCCCCAAGACAGAGCTGAATGAACATCTGATCGAAGAAGAAAAGGGTGACTATCCCGACGCCGAGCCAGAATCCAGCGATGACCGAACGCGGTTCCCCTGCCGCCTCGGGTCGCGTCTCACGAGGCTGCAGCCTGAGCGCGCGCAAGGTCAGGCGCGGTGCGAAGAGCGCGATCAATCCAAGAAGGATCGTCACGCAAGCCGAGACGAAGGGGAGGAGGTCGCGGAACTCGGTCGGAACGGCAAACTGCATGGGAAGGTCGATGTGCTGAGGAAATGACGACCGGCTTATAGACCATCATATCCGTTCACTAAAACCGGTTCATTCGATCGATTGCCCGAATTAACCGAAGAAGGCGTGCTACTCCCGTCCTCTCATATCCTAAAGCTTCTGCTTCAGGCCCGAACTAGCCTGGAATGAAGCACTTCTCAGTGCGTGCCTGAAGCTGCACTGGGGTCGATGCAGCGACCTTGAATCTCGACCGTTTCCTTCTTGTCGCCCCAGTGGACCGTCATCGATCCGTCGTACTCGACCTCGCCACCGGTCTTCTTCGTCTCGTCGATCGCCACCGACACGTTGATGCGCGGCTCGCCAGCAGATCGCCAAACCGTTGTGACAGTGCCTTCCCGGTTCGGCGCGGACTTGCCGCGTTCGAGTTCGCGCACGATTCCGTTCGCCATAATATAACCGCGCTCCAGCAGCGAAGTGCGGTCGGGCATTGCCGAGGCCATGGTCACGAAGACGAGGGGCTGCGCCTCCTTCGTTTCCATTTCGGGGACGGCATTCGCGCCGCCGGTAAAGCCGCATTGGCTTTCAATCGGCGCCCAGTGAAGCTCGCCGAGATGCAGACCCTGCGCCTGCTCGCTGACATTTGGCTGTGCGCTCTGGCCGGGCTGGGTGCTTTCGAATGGCGGCGGCGGGGCAGCTTCTTCGTTACCGGACTCGCTCTGTGCGCTGGCGGACATGACGACGGCCGCGAGCGATGTCAGCGCCAAGAGGCCGATCCCAAGCGGGCGAAACGTCCTCGATCCCAAAAGTCTCACCGATCCATTCCTCCCTTGTCCAATATATCGTTACGTAAGGCTTAAAGCGCAACGTCACAAAAAGCTCTGTGGGTCAATGTCGATTTGCATCTGCACCGACCCCCGCGGTGCCGCAGCGCGGTTGAGGGTTGCACGCAAATAGGACTGAAGCGGGGCACGGCGCGAACCCTGGACGAGAAGGCGGAAGCGATGCCGGCCGCGCAGAACAGCAAGCGGCGCCTCGGCCGGGCCGAGCATTTCGAGGTCGGGATCGTCCGGCGCGGCTTGCCGAACCTGCCGGGCGTAGTCCTCGGCCTCCTTCTTCGAATTCGCCGAAACGACGATCGCGGCGAGGCGACCGAAGGGTGGCAGCTGCGAACGCTCTCGCTCGGCGATCTCGCGCGCATAGAAGGTCTCCGCATCTCCCGAGGCAATTGCCTGCATCACCGGATGCTCGCTCTGATACGTCTGGATAAGCCCGCGGCTTGCCTTTCCCGTTCGGCCTGCTCGTCCGGTAACCTGATGGAGAAGCTGAAAGGTGCGTTCGGCCGCACGGGGGTCGCCATTCGCAAGGCCAAGATCAGCATCGATCGCGCCTACCAACGTCATCATCGGAAAGTGGTGGCCCTTCGCGACAAGCTGAGTGCCGATGACGATATCTGCTTCTCCATCGGCGATTGCTTCGAGCTCCCGTCGCAGGCGCCTCGCGCCGCCAGGCAAATCCGAAGACAGGAGTATTGTGCGCGCGTGGGGCAGATCGGTAAGCATCTCTTCCGCGATCCGCTCGACACCGGGCCCGCAGGCGACAAGATGATCAAGCGTCCCGCATTCCGGACAGGCTTCCGGCCGCGCGGTCTGAAAGCCGCAGTGGTGGCATTGCAGGATGCCGCGAAGGCGGTGGTCGACGAGCCATGTCGAGCAGGACGCGCACTGGAAGCGATGGCCGCAGACGCGGCAAAGCGTGAGGGGTGCATAGCCGCGGCGGTTAAGAAAGAGCAGCGCCTGCTCGCCGCGCGCCACCGTCTCCTTGATCGCGGTGAGGAGAAGCGGTGAAACAAAGCGGCCTCGTGGCGGCGGGGCATGGCGCATGTCGACAAGCGAAAGATCGGGCAGCGAAGCCTCGGCATAGCGGGCTTCGAGGCGCAGATGCCGGTAGCGGCCAAGATCCGCGTTCACCCGTGTCTCCACCGAGGGCGTTGCAGAGGCGAGGATGACCGGGAAGCCGCCGACGCGGCCGCGCACCACCGCCATGTCTCGCGCGTGGTAGAATGTGCGATCCTCCTGTTTGTAGGCAGGGTCGTGTTCTTCGTCGACGACAACGAGCCCCAACTCCTTGAACGGCAGGAAAAGCGCGGACCTCGCGCCGGCGACGACGCGCACGCGACCCTCCGTGACCTGCCGCCAAATCTTCTCGCGCATCCTCGGAGCGATGTCGGAATGCCATTCGGCAGGGGGCGCGCCGAAGCGCTCGTGAAAGCGGTCGAGGAAGCTTTGGGTGAGGGCAATTTCCGGCAGGAGGATGAGGACCTGCTTTCCGGCATCGAGCGCCGATGCCACGGCCTCGAAATAAACTTCTGTCTTGCCCGATCCGGTAACACCCTCGAGCAGCGTGACCGAAAATTCGTTCTGGCAGCCTGTCGCGGCAAGTTCGCCCGCAACCTCGCTCTGCTCCTCGCTCAACTCGGCTCGACCGTAGCTCGTGTCAGGTTCGGCAACGGCAGGCGGCGGCGGGAACTTCACCGCTCTGAACGCGCCCAGCTTCATCAAGCCGTCCACCACGGAGGGCGTGACGCCAGCGGCGTGGGCAAGGCCCGACTTCGTCCAGACGAGTGCTTCCTCCGCCGCCCCGAAGATGCGCCGGCGCGCGTCCGTCATCCGTTCGGGGCGAGCCTCGGTCGCTTCCAGGCCTTCAATCCAGGGTTCGGGATCGAAGGCGGCCGGCGCGCGGAGCGCCATGCGGGCGACGAGACCGGGCGGAGACAGCGTATAGTCGGCGACCCAGTCGATGAATCGGCGCATGTCGGCGCCGATAGGTGGGCAGTCGAAGAGTTGCGTAATCGGTCGGAGCTTCTTCGAGTCGACCTCATCGCCATTCAAGCCGGTCGCTTCCCAGACAACGCCCGCCACCTGACGGGGACCGAGCGGCACCTGGACGATCGAGCCCGGCTCGACTGCCATCCCCTCCGGCACCGCGTACGAGTACGGCCGGTCGACCGGAAGCGGCACGAGGACGGGCACGGTCGTCTGCGGAAAGAGGTCGCCATTGGCCGTCACGCCGGCTCCTGATTCGAGGGGTTTCGCCATGGGCGAGGATATAGGAGTCGGCTGCGGCACATAACAAAAGCGCCGCGGCGTAGCCACGGCGCTTTCGGGATCGCCAATTTGGCTGGATGTGGATCGATCAGGTCTCGACAGCCTGGAAATGGCTCTCGAGGAAATAAAGACCTTCGTCGATGCCGCGCCCAACCTCGGTAAGAAGATCTTCGGTCAGATCGTCGCCGGCTTCACTCGCCTCGTCGATGCCTTTCATGAGCTTCGCCGACCACTTGGCGTAGGAATCCGAGAGCCGCCGGAGATGCGCCTCGGAGTCGATGAGATCGAGCGGATAGGGATCGAGAAGCGTGTTCTCCGAAGCGGCCTGCACAGTACCGTGGGCCTGGCCGCCAAGCGCCGTCAGCCGCTCGGCGATGTCGTCGACGAACTCTTCTGTCGTCTCATGCAACTCGTCGAAAAGCTTATGGACTGCGATGAAATTAAGCCCTTTCACATTCCAGTGGGCCTGCTTCGTCTGGTAGGTAAGGTCGAGCGCCGTCGCGAGATGGGTTTGAAGAAGCTGCACCATCGCGCCGCGTGTATTTTCAGAAAGAGGATGTTTCGTTGCGTGCAGAGACGCCTGGCCATTCGTTGCCATGATACTGAACCTCGCGGGTGGTTTTGACGATGTTTGCCCAAAATCGGGAGGCTGGCCTGCTCGGTTGCAGCAGCAAGCCTACGGGCGTTTCGCTGCGGAAAATAAACTTATTCCGCAACGGTTCCATTACAGCCGGATGGCCGCACCGTTCACAATTCGAAGAGAGCGCGAGTCTTCAACACTGAAGATCATGCCGCATGGCAGTTCGAGCAGGAGCACGCCGTGACCGAGATATCGACGACTGAATGCGCGAATGCGATCTGGGCACCCCTCATGCAAGAAATGGCCAGCTCGGTTTCATGATTATGCCGCACCAGACTTTCTCTATCTGGACGACATCATGGGTGCGCATTAAAAGCGGTTTGGGCGCAAGGAACGGATGGATCGCGCGCGCGAATGCTTTCGGTCCTTGCCGATGCGGGTGCGCCTCGATCTCGCCGGATCCCTGAGAGACTGTCTTGGCAAACCTAACTGATCGCGCACGAAAAAACCGGCACGCCCTTTATAAGCGCGCCGGTTCGATTGTTTCGCCGTTTGGTCAGCGATGAACGGGACTCAGTTGGATGCTCCGTCCAGTTCCTCGGCATTCGAGGAATCGTCCATCGAGCCTGAACCCGACTCGCTGTCCATCGAATCCGTACTGGAGGAGCTGCCGTTGGCGGCGGCGCCACTTTCAGGTGCGCGCTGAGCGCCCATGACTCGACCGCTGGTGTCGATCATCATGAGGACCTGCTCACCGTCCGGCGTCTGGGCCTGCACCATATAGGCCGCATCCATGATCTCGGCGTCGGTGTAACCGGCCTCTTCAAGGGCGTTCAGCACCTTTTCCTGCGAAGCGACCATATCCTCCGTCGACATCGGCGCGTTGCTCGTGGCGCCGGTGGTCGACTCCGACGTCGCCGGCGGCGCGGCATCCGACTCGGAGGTCGCTGCGGCGCCGGTGCTGCCGTTCGTCATGTCGCTCGGAGAATCGCCGGTCTGGGCAAGGGCCGGACTCATGCCGAGTGCGATGATGGATGTTGCGAGAAGTAGCTTCCTCATCGTGAAGTCCTCTTGCTGTTTTGAAGGGATCGGACCATCGCCGGTCCCTGGTTTGAATTCGGCCGCGGGAAACGATGGATCGATCTCGTAAGACATTCTTCCGCCATCTCTCCCCGACCGCATCGATCGTCTGTGAAACGCTGTGTTGTCGCTTCTGGTCCCACAATGCGCGGTATGCTTGACGGTTCATATAAATTCAGGTTGGGCGCATTAATATTTGGACAGGCCTAATAGGTCTGGCTCGAGTTCTCGATTTCACTTTCCTTGCGTAAGATGATCGGAATAGCCCTGGCGGGCCGGTCATAAATATACTTGTCACGGAATTGCGCGCGAGGCAGCCCACGCGCCCTGTCACCGCCATCGCGGGGAAAGCAAGGCGAGGGCAGGGTTGCGGAAAGACGAAGTTCGGCGGCAGGATGCCGGCGATTTTGAACCCATCGCAAAGCTGGAAGACATCATGACCGTCACGCTCGGCCTCGATCTCGGGACCTCTTCGCTTAAGGCGCTTCTCGTCGGCGAGGACGGTAAGCCGATCGCTTCGGCTACCGCGCATCTGACGGTCGAGCGACCAGCGTTCGGATGGTCCGAGCAGAATCCGGAAAGCTGGATCGTCGCCTGCGAGTCCGTTCTCTCTGAACTGAAGCGCGACCATGCGGAGATGCTCGCAGCCGTCGAGGGTATCGGCCTTTCCGGCCACATGCATGGGGCGACGCTCATCGACGAGGCCGAAGTTCCGCTGCGACCCTGCATCCTCTGGAACGATACGCGCGCGGCCAAGGAAGCCGCTGCCCTCGACGATGCCGAAGCGCGGCAGATCACCGGCAACATCGTGTTTCCCGGATTTACGGCGCCAAAGCTCGACTGGGTGCGTGCCCACGAGCCAGATATCTTCGGCAAAGTCGCCGCAGTCCTTCTGCCGAAGGACTATCTGCGGCTCTGGCTCACCGGCGAGCGCGTCTCCGAGATGTCCGATGCTGCGGGAACCTCCTGGCTCGATACCGGCGCGCGCGACTGGTCGGACCGGATGCTGGAGCGCACGCATCTGTCCCGCTCTCACATGCCGCGCCTCGTCGAAGGGACTGAGGCCTCGGGTGAGTTGCGTGTCGACCTCGCCGAGCGTTTCGGGCTCAGAAGGGGGGTAAGGGTCGCTGGAGGGGCGGGTGACAACGCGGCTTCGGCCTGCGGGGTGGGCGTCTCGGAGCCTGGCAGTGGGTTTCTCTCGCTTGGCACCTCAGGTGTCCTCTTCACACCTGCAGCCGGCTACGAACCGGCGCCCGAAACTGCGATCCACACGTTCTGCCACGCAATTCCCGGTTTGTGGCACCAGATGGGCGTTACCCTGTCCGCCGCCGGCTCTATCGAATGGCTCTCCAAGCTTCTGCAGGAAAAACCGGGCGACCTGACAGGTTCACTCGGCGAGCATGTTTCAGCGCCAGGACGGCTGACCTTCCTCCCCTACCTCTCGGGTGAGCGCACGCCGCATAACGACGCCGAAATCCGCGGCGTCTTCGCGGGGCTGGAAGCCGATACCGACCGCCCGGCGATGATTCGATCCGTGATGGAGGGTGTCGCCTTTTCGATGCGCGATTGCCTGGAGGCCGGCGCCGCATCTTCGCGCCCGAAGCGGCTGGTGGCGGTCGGTGCCGGTGCACGTTCGGCCTACTGGCTGCAACTGTTGGCGACCGTCCTGAAGACCGAGATCGTGCTTCCCGAAGCCGGTGATTTCGGGGCCGCTCTGGGCGCGGCCCGCCTCGGCCGATGCGCCGCGACGGGCGAAGACCCGTCTACAGTCATGACCATGCCGCCAATCGCAGAGAGCTTTGAGCCGCTCACGGATCTCGAGGGCGCTTTCGAGGAAGCCTATGGTCGCTACCGCGCGCTCTACCCGGCGATCGCAGCTCTTGCCCGGGATTCCGGATCCGACGCGCCAGCTTAGCCTGCGAGAAGTCCGCGCATCATCGTTGTGACGCCGAAGCTCTCCAGCACGACCCAAACGACGATCACGACGTAGAGCCCGAGCAGCATTACGCATTCGCGTCGCTTCAGCACCATTGAAGTCCGCAAGGCCACGAAGAGTGCGATCGTCGCGAGCGTGAGCAAACCCATCAAGGGTGCGGCGACCGAAAACACGATGACGGTCGCTCCTGCGACCATCACTCCAGCGGGGATCGCAACCAGAAGATCGAAAATATTCGAGCCGAGGACGTTGCCGATAGAGATGACTCCGTCACCTTTGCGCGCCGCGCGCACTGAGATGAAGGCGTCCGGGATTGACGTGCCGGCCGCGATCACCGTGAAGCCCCAGAGAAAGCTCGGTGTGTCGAAGATTTCTCCGAATCGGATCGCCGAGCGCACCAACCCCTCCACGCCGATGACGATGGCGAGGAGTGAGCCTGCAAAGATCGCCCATTGTCTGCCGACCGAAACGTTTCCGCTATCGTTGTCCTGCGTGCTCTCGACGGTTTCAAGATACTGGACGCAGATGTAGAGGGCATAGAGCCCGAGCGGGATAAGCGCGAGCAGCCGATTGACCTCGCCTGCCACGGTGTCTGCGCCTGATTCGACCGGGAAGTAGATGACGGCGAAACAAAAGGTGAGCAGCAGCACTGCGACAGAAATCATGTAAAACTGCGCTTCCTTGAAGACGAGTTCGCGGCTGCTCTCAAGCCGCCCCTCCTTGGCGAAGAGGCCGGAGAGGGCGGGAATGACGAGAATGTTGAAGATGGCCGAGCCAACGATCGCCGCAACGCCGAGTTGAAACTCGCCGTGGATGAGTGCGGAGATGACGGTGGTCGCGAGCTCTGGGAAACTCGAGCCTACCGCCACAACGATCGTACCCTGGACGACCGGGGGCAGTCCGTAAAACCGGGAGAGCTTCTCGCTCGAACCTTCCAGCGCGCCGCTTGCCTTCCACACGATGGCTGTCGAGGCGGCGGCGACCGCGATCCAGATCAGTATCGTCAAGGGCCCGACCGCTGCGTGTTCGTCTCTAGCGCTGCAACTAGCGCATCGACGATGCCGGCAAGGTCGGTTCTGGAGACTGGACGGCAGACCGGTGCCCGGTCATCTTCGTCGTTCGAGTAGGAGGGGTTGAAGCCCGCACCAGAAGGAAGGGCCGCATATATGACCAAG
This sequence comes from Fulvimarina pelagi HTCC2506, assembly GCF_000153705.1. GTDB lineage: Bacteria > Pseudomonadota > Alphaproteobacteria > Rhizobiales > Rhizobiaceae > Fulvimarina > Fulvimarina pelagi. The sequence goes on along the minus strand of NZ_DS022272.1, from coordinate 2,385,763 downwards.
ACTATGCCGGTTACCGAACGCGCGAACGCGGGGCTTGAGAAGGAGCACGCCCTCGAACGCGAGCGCTCAGGCACGATCAGTATGTATTTCAGACCGCTCGAGCATTTTGCCGAAGTCAACGATCCAATCTGGCGCGACATCTCCTCCCTTGCGATTGTCGGTCGGTCGATCTTCTCGACCTGCGACGAGACCTCGACTGTCGAGAGGTTGGTGCTCGATGAGGATACCCTCAGGGCGGAAGACCACGTCAATTTCAATCTCGGCCGGACTTTCGAATTGCCCGACGGGCCGGACGGGGAGATGGATATCGAGGGCCTCGCCGTCGCCGATGGATATCTCTGGATTTGCGGATCCCATTCGCTCAAGCGCGACAAGATCGAAGGCGGCGGAGTCTACGATCTCGAGGATCTGGACTGGGACGCGAACCGTGGCTTTCTCGGCCGTGTGCCCCTCCTCGACAAGGGAGACGGCATATTCGATCTCGTCGGTGCTTACGAGCCGCTCGACAAGACGCCAGCTCGGCACGCCAGAATGGTGAAGTTCTCGAAAAACAAGGTTCCGATCCGGGATATGATGGCGAAAGATCCGCTGATCGGTCCCTATGTGCCGCTGCCCTGCAAGGAGAACGGTTTTGATATCGAAGGGATCGCGGTGCGGGGCGATACGGTATTGATCGGCCTGCGCGGTCCCGTCATCGGCGGTTATGCGATGATCATACGGCTTGAAATAAAGAAGACGAAGGGCGGCTTCCTCAAGGCGCGAAAGCAGGAAGCGACAGGGAAGCGCTATGCCCTTCAGTCCGTCGACCTCAACGGCCAGGGCATCCGGGATATGGTCTGGCAGGGTGAACGGCTGCTGATCCTAACCGGAGCCACCACCGATCTGGAATGCTTTCAGTCCGTAATCGAGATCACGGACTATGATCCCGAGCGGTCGTTATATCCGATGGTTGAGGTCAAACGGCTGCTCGATCTCCCGCCGAAGCGTGGGGTCGATAGTGCGGAGGGTCTCGCGTTAGCGACGATAAAAGGAGACCTCAAGATACTGATCGCGTACGACTCGCCATCCGAAGAGCGTGTCAGCGACCAGGAGTGCAGTGTTGTCGTCGACGTCTTCGATCTGCCCGCCTCCTAATGACTCATCGAAGTGCTCGTCTGAGATGTATCCGGCTACGCAGGGAGCACGTAAGCAGCGACAAAATTTCCCCCTTTTCATTTGTCTTCCGTTTACGTAAACAGGGGCAACGTAAGATTTGTCTTTGTGAAGTCGACGGCGGGTCCAGCGGTTTTGGCGCTTCCGGCAGACAATCCAAATTCGATTTCTGGACTGGAAACTAAACCCATTCGCCTACGTTAGTTTGAACTGGGCAGGGTGAAGCAACGAGGAGTGCATCTGCATGTCTTGGCGAGCCGAGAAGCTGACCCGTCCGATTTATAAATGGGCAAAGGGCGTGATGCCCGCGATCTCGAAAACCGAGCGCGAAGCGATCGACGCTGGTACCGTTTGGTTCGACCGCGAACTGTTCACCGGAAATCCAAATTGGCAAAGCCTCGTCGACATGCCGCCGGCCATGCTGACCGAGGAAGAGCAGGCGTTCCTCGACGGGCCGGCTTCAAAGCTCTGTTCGATGATCGACGACTGGAAGATCATCAGCGAGGATCATGATCTGCCGCCTGAAGCATGGGCATACATGCGCGAGAACAAGTTCTTCGGCATGATCATTCCGAAGGAATACGGCGGTCTCGGCTTCTCCAACACCGCTCATTCCGAAGTCGTCCGCAAGGTGTCGTCCTGCTCCGTCGCTGCTGGTGTGACTGTCATGGTTCCGAACTCCCTGGGACCAGGCGAACTGATGCTCGACTTCGGCACACAGCAACAGCGCGACTATTGGCTGCCGCGCCTTGCCGACGGCCGTGAGATCCCCTGCTTTGGTCTGACTTCGCTCGAAGCCGGTTCCGACGCCGCTGCGATGACTGATACTGGTATCGTCGAATATGGTAAGCACGAGGGGAAGGAAGTCCTCGGCATCCGTCTCAATTTCGAAAAGCGTTACATCACGCTTGCTCCCGTCGCGACCGTCATGGGCCTTGCCTTCAAGATGCGCGACCCTCAGAACCACCTCGGTCGCGGCGAAAACCTCGGTATCACTGTCGCCCTCATTCCGACTTCGACGCCGGGTGTCGACCAGGGCGAGCGGCACGTTCCACTCAATACCTATTTCCAAAACGGTCCGATCTACGGCAAAGACGTCTTCATCCCGATGGACTGGATTCTCGGCGGCGAGAAGCAGATCGGCCAAGGCTGGACCATGCTGATGACCGCGCTCGCGGCAGGGCGCGGTATTTCGCTACCCTCGCAGTCCGGTGCTTCGGCCGCGATGTGCGCCCGCGTTTCCGGTGCGTATTCGCGCGTCCGAACCCAGTTCGGCGTACCGATCGGCAAGTTCGAGGGCATACAAGAACCGCTCGCCGAGATCGCTGCCAACGCCTATCTCATCGATGCCGCGCGCCGTCTGACGGTCGCCGCGCTTGACGAGGGTCACAAGCCTTCCGTCATTTCCGCAATCATGAAGGCGAACGCCACATATCGAATGCGCGAGTCGATCGAGCGCTCCATGGACATTCATGGTGGCAAGGCCATCATCGAGGGTCCTAAGAACTATATGGCGGCAGCTTATCGCGGTGTTCCGATCGGCATCACGGTCGAGGGCGCGAACATCTTGACGCGCAGCCTGATGATTTTCGGCCAGGGTGCAATTCGCGCCCATCCATACATGCTGAAAGAGCTGCTCGCACTGTCCAACCCCGATGAGAAGGAAGGGTTGAAGCAATTCGACAAGGCATTCTGGGCCCATGCCGGGCATTCCGTGAAGAACGTGTTTAGAGCCTTCTGGCGCGGTTGGACCGGCGGACTCGCCGCTCCTGCTCCGAAGGCTGCGATGACCAGTCACTGGCGTCAGCTGTCGCGGTTGTCCTCTGCCTTTGCACTGTTGTCGGACCTTGCCCTCCTGACGCTCGGCGGAAGCCTCAAGCGTCGCGAGATGATATCCGCACGCCTCGGAGACATCCTATCGGAACTCTACCTTCTCGCGGCCTGCCTCAAGCGCTTCGAGGTCGAGGGACGTCCAGAGGCCGACCGCCCGATCGTGGAACTGATCATGCAAAAGGGGATGAACCGGATCGCGATCTCCTTCAACGGTGTTCTCGATAACCTTCCTGCCCGTTGGGCAGCTTCCTTGACACGCTTTGTCGCCTTCCCGCTGGGCGTTCCGTACCAGCAGCCTTCCGACGATCTCGTCCGCGAAGTAGCCGACATTCTTCTTCGGCCATCTTCGCAGCGCGATCGCCTGACGCCGGACCTCTATCTCGGTGAGCACCGCGACGCGCATCCGATTGCGGATCTCGAACGTGCCTTTGTGCTGGCCCACAAGTGCGAGCCAATCGAGAAGAAGATGCGTGAAGCGAAGCTCTCCAACGCGGAGAGGGCACGCGACGACGGCGTGATCACGACCGAAGAATTCGACACTTTCACTGCGTTCAAGGCCGCCCAGCGCAAGGTGATCGAAGTCGACGCCTTCAAGATGACGGAGGTCTCGCGCTTCACGGCGGAAGATGCGCGCGGCACCGGCCATAATTCCCATGAGATAAATCGCGAGGCTGCCGAGTAATGCCGAAGTCGGTCTACATCGTAGACGGTTCCCGCACGCCCTTTATCAAGGCACGCGGGAAGCCGGGACCCTTCACGCCTGTCGATCTGGCGGTCCAGTGTGGACGGCCTCTCCTGATGCGCCAACCGTTTCCGGAAACGGCAATCGATCTCGTCATTCTTGGCTGCGTCAACGTAATAGCCGACGAAATGAATCCGGCGCGTGTCGCCTCTCTGCGACTTGGCATCTCCGACGAGACGCCGGCCTTTTCCGTCCAGATCAACTGCGGCTCCGGCATGCAGTCGATCGATACGGCCTTCCGTTATATCGAGCGCGGGACGGCAGATATCGTTCTGGCCGGTGGGGCCGAGGCTCTGAGCCATTCGCCGCTCGTCCTGCGTCGCGGCGCCGTCGACTGGTTCGCTCGGTTGAACGGAGCCAAGACGGCCGGGCAGAAACTGAAGGCGGCGTCGGGGTTGAAGCCGGATTATCTGAAGCCGGTACTCGGTTTGGAACGGGGTCTGACCGATCCGATTACCGAACTCAATATGGGCCAGACCGCTGAGATCCTGGCCCATCTTTTCGACATCTCCCGGCGCGATGCCGACACCTTCGCCGTAGAAAGCCATCACAGGCTCGCCAAAGCGACGCATGAAGGCTGGTTCAAGGACGAGATGCTGCCTGCCGTCGCGCAAGACGGTTCGGTCTATGAAAAGGACGACGGTGTTCGCCCAGATTCGGACGTGAAGTCTCTCGCCAAGCTGAAGCCCGTTTTCGAGAAGCCATACGGCAAAGTAACCCCCGGCAATGCCTCGCAGATTACCGACGGAGCCTCTTGGACAATCCTTGCCTCGGAGGAGGCCGTCCAACAGCACGGCCTGAAGCCGATCGCCCGCATCGTTGATTCCGAATGGGGTGCACTCGATCCATCGATCATGGGGCTCGGTCCTGTCGTGTCGACGGCGCCGATCCTGAAGCGACAGGAAATGGCGGTTGCCGATATCGATCTCTGGGAGATCAACGAGGCGTTCGCGGCGCAGGTGCTTTCCTGCGTCAAGGCACTCGACGACAGCACCATCGCCGATGAGGTGCTGGGTCTGAATGGAGCCGGCGGGCGAATTGCCATGGATCGCCTGAATGTCGATGGTGGCGCGATTTCGCTCGGTCATCCCGTCGGCACCAGCGGCAACCGGATCACCCTCCATCTCGCAAACGCCATGAAGCGGCTCGGCAAGAGACGGGGAATCGCGACCGAGTGCATCGGCGGCGGCCAAGGCGGCGCCATGCTGCTTGAAGCGGCCTGAGAATCCCGAACTTGCTTCGAGGAGGCGGTTTCGCCTCTCTTCCAACGCGGCAGACGCTTCGGTGAACATCTGACCGAACGGATACGAGACGAAAGACGAGAGAGAACCGATGGGCAGAATGCTTTCCGCGCTTCAAGACCGTGCCTTGGAACTGGGTGCCGCCCGGCTCGCCGAGCAACAAGGCAATTGGCGCGCGGCAATCGACGACGACTATGTCTACTGGCTCGTTCTCGACTGTCCTGGGAAATCGGTGAACACGATCGATCGTGACGTGCTCACCGAGCTTTCCCATCACATCGATCATATCATCGATCAAAAACCGTCTGCAGTCGTTATTCGCTCTGCAAAGGTGGCCGGTTTCGCGGCAGGCGCGGACATAAATCAGTTCGTCGGTGCAACGACCGGCGACATCCGCGGCATGCTGAAGGAAGGTCATCTCGTTCTCGACCGGCTGGCCGATCTTCAAGCGAAGACGATCGCTGTGATCCATGGCCATTGTCTTGGCGGCGGATTGGAGCTTGCGCTCGCCTGCGACATGCGGATCGCGGTTAAGGACGCCTCGCTAGGCTTCCCCGAAGTGATGCTGGGCCTCCATCCGGGTCTTGGCGGCACATATCGCTCGACCATGAAGGCGGATCCGGTGGAAGCCATGACGCTGATGCTCACGGGCAAGTCGATCAATGCGAAGAAGGCCAAAGCGATCGGTCTCGTCGATGCCGTAGTGGAGGAGCGCCATGTCGGCGCCGCCGTCGACGCTGCGCTCCACAACGACATCGAGCCGACCTCGCATGGCGTAAAGCATCAGGCGTTCTCGCTGAAGCCGGCCCGAACGCTCGCCGCGAAGCAGATGCGCAAGAAGACAGCGGAGAAGGCTCCAAAGGACACCTATCCGGCACCATACGCGCTGATCGATCTCTGGGAGGAGTATGGCGGGTCCGAACAAGCCATGCAGGAGGGCGAACTTTCGAGCTTCGCCAAACTGATCGAAAGTGAGACTTCGCGTAATTTGGTGCGGGTGTTCTTTCTGCGCGAGAAGATGCGCGGGCTTCGCACCGGCAAGTCAGGCGTAAAACATGTGCATGTGATCGGTGCCGGGGCGATGGGCGGCGAAATCGCTGCCTGGGCCGCCAAGCAGGGTTTTCGGGTGACGCTTGGCGACGTCGCGCTGAAGCCAATGGGCAAGGCGATCAAGGCCGCCTTCAAGATGTTGCAGGGCGTCTTGAAGGATCCATTGAAGGTCCGCGATGCGCTCGATCGGTTGATCCCCGATACGGATGGGCTTGGCATTTCACGCGCCGACATCGTTATCGAGGCGGTGCCGGAAAAGCTCGACCTGAAGCGCAAGATCTACGCCGATATCGAGCCGAAACTGAAACCGGGCGCGATCCTTGCGACCAACACCTCGGCGCTGCCGCTGCCCGATCTTGCTGAAGGTCTGTCCGATCCCTCGCGTTTCGTCGGCCTCCACTTCTTCAATCCGGTCTCGCGCATGCAACTGATCGAGATTGTCAGCCATGACCGCATAAGCGAGGAGACCACGAGCCGCGCGACCAATTTCGCGGTCGAACTCTCGCGCCTGCCGGCGCCGGTGAAGTCTGCACCCGGCTTTCTCGTGAACCGAGCGCTGCTGCCGTACATGGCCGAAGCGCTGATCATGGTCGACGAGGGCATCCCGAAGGAGCGAATCGACGACCGTGCCGAAAAATTCGGCATGCCGATGGGGCCGGTGGAGCTCAACGATCAGGTCGGCCTCGACGTGGCGCTGGATGTGAGCGAATCCCTACGCGAGCGCCTCGGCGGCGTATTCCCGTCAACGCCGGGATGGCTCAAGAAGATGGTCGAGGACGGCAAGCTTGGCCGTAAGACCGGCCAGGGGCTTTATGAATTAGACGACAAGGGCAAGCCGCAGAAGAAGCCGGTCGAATCGTTGAAAGACGGCTCGAAGGACGATCCCGACCTCATCGATCGCCTCATCCTGCCCATGCTCAACGCCATCGTCGCCTGCCTGCGCGAAGGCGTGATCACAGACGAGGACGTTGCCGACGGCGCCATGATCTTCGGCACCGGCTTCGCCCCGTTCCGCGGCGGCCCCATCAACTATGCCAAAAAGCGCGGCGTTGACGAGATCGTCGCCAAGATGAACGCGCTTAAGGAAAAGCACGGCGAGCGCTTCACGCCGGATGCAGGTTGGGATCGGCTGAGGGGGTAGTCACTCAGATCTCTTGGCCATCGATGTCTCTGAGTGCCGCCATTTGCTCCTACGCCATAATCGGGACGGCGACCGAGGATGGCGAAAGGTTCAAAGATGCCGCGTGATTGTCTTTGACCTTTGAGCCTCTCGCGAGATCGTTCTTGCCGTCATTATCGCGCTTGAATCATGAGCGGTAGGTCGTCAAAGACCCTACGCATATCCCCACCCAACGATCTGCTGGCAATGCCCCCTCAAATCCGCTAGGCCTCAGTCTTATCTCGCAGACGCGAGATGAACGGAGTGCAATGCGATATGCTTGGCTTGATGCAGAACAGGCAGCTCTCGATCGCCTCACTAATCGAGCATGCCGCCCGCACCCATGGATCGACGGAAGTCGTCTCCAGGCTCGTCGACGGATCGATCCACCGCAGCACCTACCACGAGACGGCGCGACGTTCGCGCCAGGCGGCGAATGCTCTGCAGTCGCTTGGTGTCGAGGTCGGCGACCGCGTCGCGACGCTCGCTTGGAACACCCATCGCCATCTCGAGCTCTATTACGCCATCTCTGGCTTCGGCGCTGTTTGTCATACCATAAATCCGCGACTCTTCTTCGAGCAGATCCGGTTCATCGTGGATCACGCCGAGGACCGCGTTCTCTTCTTTGATCCCACATTCTCCGGTCTCGTCGAGGAAATCGCAGAAGTTTGCCCTTCGGTAGAGGCGTTCGTCGTCCTTTGCAGTAGGGATGAGATGCCGAGGGATCTGAAGGTCGGAAACCTCCTCTGTTACGAAGATCTGCTCACAGACGAAGTCGAGACTTTCCAATGGCCCGACCTGCCGGAGGAGACCGCGGCCGCGCTTTGTTACACTTCCGGGACGACGGGAAACCCGAAAGGCGTTCTCTACAGCCACCGCTCGACCATCCTTCACGCTTATGCCTCCGTCATGCCGGACGCCTTCGGCATTTCGGCGCGGGACTGCGTGATGCCTGCCTCGTCCATGTATCACGCCAATGCCTGGGGGCTGCCCTATGCCGCAACGCTTGCAGGCGCCAAGCTGGTCCTGCCGTGCAATCAGCTGGATGGGCCGCACCTTACGGAAATGATCGATGCCGAAAGGGTAACGATATCATGTGGCGTGCCGACGATCTGGCTCGGCGTCCTGCAATATCTTGCCAAGACCAAGCAGTCCCTCAAATCGCTGCGCAGGCTTGTCGTCAGCGGTTCGGCCTGTCCGGTTTCGCTCATAACGAACTACCGCAAGCGTCACGACGTCGAGATCATGCATTTTTGGGGAATGACAGAATTGAGCCCGCTCGGCACCATCGCCCGCGTGCCGCATGAGGATGCGAACGCGCCCGACGAGGTGCTTGACGAGATGCGTTCGCGCCAGGGTCGCCCGCTATACGGTGTCGAGATCGAGATCGTCGACGACGAAGGTGTTCCACTGCCCCACGACGGCGAGACCTTCGGCGATCTCATGGTCCGCGGCTTCTGGGTGGCGGACGGCTATTTCCGGCGCGACGAGCGAGAGAGCGATGCGGAAGGCTGGTTCCGTACCGGGGATGTGTCGACGATCGATCCAAGCGGCGTCATGCGGATCACCGATCGTTCAAAGGATGTCATCAAGTCCGGCGGTGAGTGGATTTCTTCGATCGACCTTGAAAACGCGGCCGTCGGCCATCCGTCGGTTGCGGAAGCTGCGGTCGTAGGCATTCCCCATCCGAAGTGGGACGAGCGCCCGCTACTGATCGCCGTACTGAATGAAGGTGCCGAGCCCGATGCCCAGTCGATCCGCGATTTCCTTCTCGATCATGTCGCCCGTTGGCAATTGCCGGACGACATCGTCTTTGTCGACGAGATTCCGCATACGGCGACTGGCAAGATCCTGAAAATGGAACTGCGAGACATTTACGCCGATCATTTTCTGAGTTCCGAAGAAGACTGAACGCGAAAATATCGCTCGCCTTACGACTCAAAGGGCATACGACCGTACGAACCGTTGGTCACCCTGCGCAATGCAGTATCACTTGTTATATGGGGACCTATGAGCGATTCCGTCCTCTTCGCCCGTTCTTCCTCCAAAGCCGACACGAGACAGGTGACCGCCGTTCTCGGTCCTACCAATACGGGCAAGACATTTCTCGCGATCGAGCGGATGGTCGCTCATTCCAGCGGAACGATCGGCCTGCCCCTCCGGCTCCTCGCCCGCGAAGTCTATCAAAAGGTATGCGACAGGGTAGGCGCGGCGAACGTCGCGCTGATCACCGGCGAGGAAAAGATTAAGCCGCCGCATGCGCGCTATTCGGTCTGTACAGTCGAGGCGATGCCCCGCAATCCGGGCACGGCCTTCGTCGCGATCGACGAAGTGCAGCTTGCGTCCGATCTCGAGCGTGGTCACGTCTTCACAGACCGCATCCTCAACTGTCGGGGATACGAGGAGACTCTGCTTCTCGGCGCTTCGACAATGGCCGGCGTGCTTAATCGCCTGCTTCCAGGTATGCAGACCGCCACGCGGCCGCGCCTCTCCAACCTCATGTATGCCGGCCAGAAGAAGATCACCCGGCTGCCGCGCCGCTCGGCGATCGTCGCTTTTTCGGCCGCCGAGGTTTACGCCATCGCCGAGCTGATCCGCAGGCAGAGGGGCGGGGCGGCCGTGGTGCTAGGTGCGCTCTCCCCGCGCACGCGCAACGCCCAGGTCGAGCTCTACCAGACCGGCGAGGTGGATTTCCTTGTCGCGACGGACGCGATCGGCATGGGTCTTAATCTCGACGTCGATCACGTCGCATTTGCTCAGGACTGGAAATACGACGGCTTCCAGTACCGCCAGCTGACACCCGCAGAATTCGGCCAGATCGCCGGACGCGCCGGCCGTCACCTGCGCGACGGGACGTTCGGAGTGACGGCGCATGTCGATCCTCTGTCCGACGACCTCGTAGATGCGCTGCAGTCGCATAGCTTCCAGTCGGTGCCGGTGCTGCAGTGGCGCTCGGCGAATATGGACTTCTCGACAGTCGAGGCGCTGAAGAACAGTCTCGACACTGCGCCACCCGACTCCAATCTCGCCAAGGCGTTGCCGGCGGTCGATCGCCGGGCGCTGGAATATCTTTCACGCGACGAAGACGTAATGGATTTGGCGGGCTCGCCCAAGAAGGTCGAGCTCCTGTGGGAAGCCTGCAAGCTGCCCGATTATCGCCGCATCGCACCGGCCCAGCACGCCGAAATCATCGCCACCGTCTATCGCGATCTGGCAAAGCAGGGCCGTGTCGCGGAGGACTACATGGCTTCCCAGGTCGCACGTGCCGACCGCACCGATGGGGAGATCGACACGCTCTCCCAGCGGATCGCCGAAATCCGCACCTGGACCTATATTTCCCACCGTCCCGGCTGGTTGGCCGATCCGACACACTGGCGTGAAAAGACGAGAAGCATCGAGGACCGGCTTTCGGACGCCTTGCACGACAGGTTGACGAAACGCTTCGTAGACCGCAGGACAAGCGTGTTGATGAGGCGGTTAAGAGAGAACGCATTCATGGAAGCAGAGATCGCGAACGACGGCACCGTGATGGTCGAGGGCCACGCCGTCGGCGAACTCCAGGGGTTCCGTTTTTCCATCGATGCGACTGCCGAAGGGCAGGACGGGAAGGCCGTGCGTGCCGCCTCGCAAAAGGCGCTGGCCGGTGAGTTCGATAAACGCGCCGAGCGCTTCGCCAATGCCCCCAACGGCGACTTCGCGATCGGCTCGGATGCGATCGTTCGCTGGCTCGGTGCTCCGGTAGCTGCGCTTTCTGCGAGCGATGACCCGCTGAAGCCGAAATTCGTGCTGCTCGCCGACGACCAGTTGACCGGTCCGGCACGCGACAAGGTTGCTGCGCGGATCGAGCGTTTCCTCGGTTATCAGGTGACGACGATCCTGAAGCCGCTCATCGACCTGCGTGACGGCGAAGGGCTCGACGGTGCAGCCAAAGGCATCGCCTATCGCCTTTACGAGAATTTCGGCCTCGTCCAGCGCCGGGAGATATCAGAGGACGTACGCGGGCTGGATCAGGCTGCGCGCGCGGCGCTGCGCAGGCTGGGCGTGCGCTTCGGCGCCTACCACATCTTCGTGCCGGTCCTGGTGAAGCCCGCGCCGGCAAATCTCATCACGTTGCTTTGGGCGATCCACAACGACGCACGCGAAAGGGCGGGTTACGGCGACGTTCCCGAATTGCTCGCCACCGGTCGCACCTCAGCGGTCGCCGATACGACCTATGATCCGAAGTTCTACGAACTTGCCGGTTATCGCCTGCTCGGCCGCCGCGCGGTTCGCGTCGATATTCTGGAACGCCTTGCCGATATCATCCGCCCCGCGCTCTCCTGGAAGCCAGGCGAGGGGCGTCGCCCCGACGGAGGCTATAGCGGCAACCAGTTCCTGATCACGCCGGGCATGATGTCGATCCTCGGTGCGACGGCGGACGACATGGAGGAGATACTTAAAGGTCTGGGCTATCGCGCAGACCAGAAGAATGCCGACGCTATCGAGGCTGAGCTCGACCGGTTCGATGCGGATGCCGAAGCGAAGATTGCTGCCGCTAAGGAAGCCGAAGCCGCAAAAGCCGCGGAAACTTCTGCCGCTGCGGTTGGCCCTGAAGGGGATGGCGCAGCACATGCATCCGTCGGCGAGACTGTTCCGGCCTCCGAAGTTGCCTCTCATGAGCAAGGTGTAGATCCCGCTTCGTCTTCGCTCGAAACCCCGGAAACGCCGGCTGAAGGCGCTGCCTATGCCGTTGCGTCGACCAAGGGTGAAGTCGACAGGGGCAGCGCTGCCGACATGCTCGGTCATGAAGCGCGCCCAATTGCTCAAGCTGATCGTCCAGCAAGCGAGGCGATCGAAGTCGAGATCGGTGAGGACGCCGGTAAGGGAGACGCGCTCGCGGCTCAGCAATCGTCGCAGACGCAGCCGCCCGATCGCGAGACCGTTATCCTGGCATCAGCCGAAGCCGCTGCTGCGAAGACCACTGCCGAGCAACTCGAAGTAGGCGATGACGCAACCTCTCCTGAGAGCGGCTCGCCGTCCGATCTCGTTGCCGCCGGCTCCGAAGAGCCGGAAGAGCCGCGTACGGTTCTCGTTTGGCGCCAGCATCGTTCGGACCGCACCCGGCGCCCTGGCGGCCAGCGTCAGCGGACCGGCGGGCAGCGGTTTGAGGGTCAGCAGGCCCGGGGACGAGGGCAGGGCGGCGAACGCGAGGATGGCCGTCAGGACCGTGGAGGACCAAGCAAACCTGGAGGCAAGGGCGGCAAGCGTCGCTTCGACAAGCCGAAGAGCGGCGAACGTGGTGGCCATGGAGGCAGCGAGCGACGAGAGGACAAGCGCAACCAGCGCGCGGATCCCGATTCACCCTTCGCTAAACTCGCCGCCTTGAAGGACAAGCTTGGCAAATAGGCACGGCAGATCCTCCAGCAAAGACGGGGAGGCGGGACCAGAAGCTTCTTCGCAGCGGATCGACAAATGGCTGGTCTTCGCACGCGTCGTGAAAACCCGGAGCATTGCGCAGCAGCTCGTCGAAGCCAAGAAGGTTCGTCTCAATAAGGAAAAGATCGACAATCCCGCGCGCAACGTCCGGGTCGGTGACGTGCTTACGATCAGCTATTCGAGCCGGGTGCACGTTTTCCAAGTATTGGGCTTCGCAGGACGACGTGGATCGCCAGGCGATGCGCAGGCACTGTACGAAGACTTAAATGCGCCGGTCGTAGAAGTAGACCAGGGCAGTTCAGATCGTGCTGAAGCTGACGAGATTGTAGCGGCTCCTTTCCAAGACATTCTCGACGTAATGGTTCGCAAGCGCAAAGATCCAGTTCAGCGTGATAAGGACAGACGCAAGGCTCGCAAGGAACGAGCGCAGCGGAAAAGCTGGTAATCCGCTGCGAAAAGATCAGCATTTCGAATGACTTTGCGCGGATTAGCCCACCTGCGGCATCGTTTTTCCTTGCCAGCACCGTGGGCAATCGATAGTCCGCCGAATAATGGGCGCGATGCGGAAAATCTCCGCTTCACGCCGGGAAAGCTGAGAAGGCCCGAGGGAATTTGCAATGACATATCTGGTGACCGACAATTGCATAAAGTGCAAATACACCGATTGTGTCGAGGTCTGCCCTGTCGACTGCTTCTACGAGGGCGAGAACATGCTCGTCATCCACCCCGACGAGTGCATCGATTGCGGTGTCTGCGAGCCGGAATGTCCGGCTGAGGCGATCAAGCCTGACACTGAGCCGGGGCTCGACCATTGGTTGAAGATCAACACCGAGTATGCCGAGAAGTGGCCGAACATTACGATCGCCAAGGAGAAGCCGGAAGACGCCGAGAAATACGATGGCGAAGAAGGCAAGTTCGAGAAATACTTCTCCGCTGAGCCGGGATCCGGCGACTGATTGCAGGCGAGCCACTACGTATTCGGCACTTGGAGCGACAGCGTGAGGGCGCCGTCAATGCTGCGCGCTTTTCCGCCTCAGACATACCTGTTGAGAATGCCTTCGAGCATCTCCTGACGCCCTGAAACGGGCTGCGGATCAAGATCCAAGGCGCGGCTTGCGACCTCCTCGAAAGAACGTTCGCCGGCGAGGATGGCTTTTCCCTCGCCCGCGTCCCAGCCGGCATAGCGGTTCTGGAGCGGTTCGGTCAGCGCGCCGTCCTTCAGCATCCGATCTGCCGCGAGTAGGCCGCGCGAACACGCGTCCATCGAGGCGACATGGGCGATGAGGAGATCGTCGGGTGCGATCGACTGGCGGCGGATCTTGGCGTCGAAGTTGAGTCCGCCGGTCGAGAAGCCGCCATGCTGCAGCATCTCGTGGAACATCAGCGCCATCTCCGACGGGTTCATGGCGAACTGGTCGGTGTCCCAGCCTAGGAGATCGTCGCCGCGATTAACGTCGATCGAACCGAAGAGATCGTTGGCGTAGGCGTAGCGGATCTCGTGGTCGAAGCTGTGGCCCGCGAGGATCGCATGGTTCTGCTCGATGTTGAGCTTCACTTCGCCGAGAAGATCGTATTTCTGCAGGAAGGCGAAGACGGCGGCGGCATCAAAATCGTACTGATGCTTGGTCGGCTCCTTCGGCTTCGGCTCAATCAGAATGGGGCCTTCGAAGCCGATCTTATGCTTGTAGTCGACCAGCATCGAATAGAAACGGCCCATCTGGTCGAGTTCGCGCTTCATGTCTGTGTTGAGCAGCGTCTCGTATCCCTCTCGTCCACCCCAGCAGACATAGTTCGCGCCGCCAAGGCGGTGCGTGGCGTCGAGCGCAGCTTTCACCTGTCCACAAGAGAAGGCGAAGACGTCCGGGTCCGGATTGGTCGCCGCACCCGCCATGAACCGGCGGTTTGAGAAGAGGTTCGCCGTCCCCCAGAGGAGCCGCACCTTCGCGCTTTCCATCTTCTGAGCGAAGATGTCGGTGATGGCCTTCAGATTGTCGTTGAATTCGCGGAGCGAACTGCCTTCCGGCGCGACGTCGACATCGTGGAAGGTGAAGAACGGCACATCGAGGAGCCGGAACATCTCGAAGGCGACGTCGGCCTTCTGCTTGGTAAGAGCCATTGGATCGTCGCCGTGCATCCAAGGCCGATTGAAGGTCTCGCCGCCGAACGGATCGCCGCCCGGCCAAGTGAAGGAATGCCAATAGCAGACGGCGAAGCGGCAGTGGTCCTCCATTCGCTTGCCGGCGATCTCGCGATCCTTGTCGTACCAGCGAAAGGCGAGGGGATCGCGGCTTTGCTCGCCGGCATAGGCGACGGGTTCGGAGCGGCCGAAGAACTGGGACGTCATGGGATACAGCTTTCACAGGAGGATCGTCGCGGCTCCGCGTGAAGCGGCGGCGGTGGATCGTCGATATGTCGGAGCTTGCCAACTGGGCGGAGCGGCGGCATGCGCCGCCCCGGGTGGTGATCCGTGCCTTAGAACGGCGAGTCCGGATAGTAGTACTGTTCAGCATTTTCCGGCGTTATCAGCACCGAGTCGATGATAAAGCGGCCTTCCATCGGGGCATTCGAGACGAAGCGGTCGGCCGTCAGGCGGATCGCGGTGGCGATCATCGCAGGCGGATAGGTGACGTTGGCCGGCACCATGGTGTCGCCGTCGCGCACCCGCTCGACCATCTGCTTCATGCCGGCGCCGCCGAGCACCCACATTTCACCTTCGCGGCCGGCCTGGTTGATCGCTTCGATTGCGCCCAGCGCCATGTCGTCGTCGGACGCCCAAACAGCGTCAATTTCGGAGTGTCGAGACAGGAAATCCTGCATCACCTCGAAGGCTTCGTCGCGGTTCCAGTTGCCGTGCTCCATTCCGACAACCTCGATGCCCGAACCCTCGATGGCGGCCTGGAAGGCTTCGACACGCTCGTTGTCGATGGTGGTCGGAATCCCGCGCATGACAACGATATTGCCGCCGTCCGGCATTTTCTCCACGAAGTACTCGCCAGCCACTCGGCCGAAGGCGGTGTTGTCACCGGCCACGTAAAGATTTTCGATGCCCTCTTGGGCGAGGCCGCGATCGACCACGGTGACGAACTTGCCGGCATCGGCGACGCGCTTGACCGGCCCGGTCAGCGGATCGGACTCGAAGGGCAGGATAACGAGGGCGTCGATGTCGCGCGTCGCCATCATGTCCTCGAGGTCGGAAACTTGCTTGCCGGGATCGCCAGCGGTGGAGAGCACGAATTCGAGGTTCGGATAGGTCTCAGAAAGGCTGTCGATCGCCTCCTGGGCATGGAAGTTCACGCCGCCGGTCCAGCCATGGGTCGCGGCCGGAATGGAAACCCCGATCGTCGCGCCGTCCTCTTCCTGAGCGATCGCAACGCCCGGCAGTGCGAGAGCAGCAGCGAGCCCGAGGCCAGCCGCCAGTTTGGTCAGTTTCTTCATTTCAGTACCTCCCTTTGTGGCACCGCATCATGCAGCACCTTTCCGGCCTCGTTGAAGGACGACGGCCAGGATGATGATGACGCCCTGGATCGCCCCGTTGAGATAGGGACTCACCAGATCCGTCAGGTTGAGAATGTTGTCGATCAGACTGAGGATCAGCACGCCGATAACGGTTCCCCAGACGCGGCCGAAGCCGCCTTTCAGCACTGTGCCGCCGATGATGACGGCGGCGATCGCTTCGAGCTCCCAGAGGAGGCCGGTCGTCGAGGATGCCGAGCCGAGGCGAGGGACGTACATGATGGTCGCAACGCCCACCAGCATGCCCTGCAACATGTAGGTGACAAGCCGCACGCGTTCGACGGGGATCGCCGAATAGCGCGCGACCTGATCGTTCGAACCGATGGCGGCCGCATGTCGGCCATAAGCGGTCTTGCGCATGGCGATCTCACCAAGGATCGCGACAAGCGCGAAGACGATGATGGGCCAAGCGATACCAAATATGCCGCCGTAATAGACCGGGCGATAGACCTCGCGCAGTTCGAAATTGAGCGACAGCGTGCCCCCGTCCGCGAGCCAGATAACGAGCGAGCGAAAGATGCCGAGCGTGCCGAGCGTGACGATGAAGGCCTCGATTCGCCCGACTGTTATCAGGATGCCGTTCAGAAAGCCGGCGGAAAGTCCAAGGGCGAGGCAGGCCAGCATGCCGAAGATGATCGTCACCCAAGAGATGCCGAGCGAAGGCACCATGGCGTTGAGAACGATGATCGTCAGCCCCGCGAGGAATGCCGACATCGAGCCGACGGAGAGATCCAGCCCGCCGATCGTGATGACAAAGGTCGCACCGACGGCGATGATGCCGATGAAGGAGGAGCGAGCCAGGACGTTTGTCACGTTGCCAGCCGAGAGGAACTGATCGTTCAGCGACATTCCGAAGAGGACGAGTGCAACGAGCGCGATGACCGGCCCCCAAACGTGAAGATCAAAGCGTGGAGCGCTCCTCGTCTTCGATTTTGCCGGGGGGCTTTCTGCGTTGGCTGACGTCATTCAGGCGACCTCTTCCAGCGGTTCGGATTCCAGCCCCATGGCACGGCGCACAATGGCTTCCTCGGTGATGGCATCACCCGAGAGTTCGCCGGTGATACGGCCGGAGCGCATGACGACGACCCGGTGGCAAAGCCCGATCACCTCTGACATTTCCGAAGAGATCACGATGACGGCCCGGCCCTCCTCGGCGAGATCATGGATGAAGCGGTAGATCTGCTGCTTGGTGCCGATGTCGATGCCGCGCGTCGGCTCGTCGAGGATGACGATCTCCGGATCGACGAGCATGGTCTTCGCGAGAAGCAGCTTCTGCTGGTTGCCGCCGGACAGGTTGCCCACCGGTCCCTCGCGCGAGGCGGCGCGGATGTCGAAACGCTGGATCGCGTCTTCAAGCGCTTTCTTCTCGGCGGTCTCGTCGACGATAAGCCGGGAAAAGCGGTCGAGGCCGAGAAGGGTAAGGTTCTCGCGCAAGCCGTATTTGAGGAGAAGTCCGCGACCCTTGCGATCCTCAGTGAGATAGGAGAGCCCGTGGCCGACCGCGTCGCGCGGGCTCGCAATGCGAATGTCCTTGCCGTCGCGCCGAACCGTGCCGGAGTTCTCGCGAAGGCCCATGATGCCTTCCATCAGCTCGGTGCGGCCGGCCCCGACGAGGCCAGCAAAACCAAGAACCTCGCCCTTGGCGAGTTTGAAGGAGATCTCCTCGGCGTAGCCCGGCACAGAGAAACCTGATACCTCCAGGGCCGGCGCTTCGGCCCTGGGCGCCGTCTTTTGCGGGAAAAGGTCGCTCATTTCGCGGCCCACCATGTCGCGGGCCATGCGGTCGGCATCAGTCTCGCTCGCGGGACGATTGGAGATGAAGGACCCGTCGCGCAGGACAGTCACCTCATCGGCGACCCGCGAAATTTCGTCGAGCTTGTGGGACGTGTAGAGGATCGCGACGCCCTCGGCCTTCAGGCGCTCGATCTGTTCGAAGAGAACCTTAGCCTCGCGCGTTGTGAGGACTGCGGTTGGCTCGTCCATCACGAGGACGCGGGCGTTGCGGGCGAGGGCCTTGGCAATCTCCACCATCTGCTTCTGGGAAACCGAAAGCGAGGAGACCGGGCGACGTGTGTCGACGGGTGTCGCGAGCTCTGCAAGAAGTTCGGACGCGCGTCGGCGCATATGCTTCCAGTCGAGGAAGAAGCCTTTCTTCACCTCGCGCCCGAGGAAAATATTGGCTTCCGCCGAGAGCTGTTCGGCAAGGTTGAACTCCTGATGAATCAGGACGATGCCCCGGTTTTCCGCCTCGTCGCTCGAAGCGAAGGTCACAGGCTCGCCGTCGAGGGCGATCTCGCCGCCCGAGACAGGCTGATAGCCGGTGAGGCACTTCATCAGCGTCGACTTGCCGGCCCCGTTCTCGCCAACAAGGGCGTGCACCTCGCCAGGCCTGAGCGAGAAGTCGACGCCGTGCAGCACCTCGACTGGGCCGAACGATTTGCGGACCTGCCGGGCTTCGAGGATCGGGGCGGCGCGGGTGGTCATGCCACTCTCACAGCTTCGTCCATGCGCCGTCAGACTTCGACGACTTCACGCAGGCCTCGATGAAGGCCATGCCCTCGATGCCGTCCTCGATGGTGACAACGCGAAGGCCTTCCGGCGGGGTGCGGCCCTCGTCTAGCGCGGCGATGAGGTCGGCGGCTTCGGCGTAAAGCGTGGCGAAACCTTCGAGATAGCCCTCCGGGTGGCCGGCGGGTACGCGGGTGACGCGGTTTGCGGCGTCGAGGCCACTCGCTCCGGCGCGCGTCAGCAACTGCTTCGGCTCGTTGAGCGGCGTGAACCAGAGCTTGTTCGGGTCCTCCTGATGCCAGGAGAGGCCACCTTTGGTGCCGACGATGACGAGGGAGAGCCCGTTCTCGTGGCCGACCGCGACCTGGCTCGCCCAGAGAGAGCCCTTGGCGGCGACGCCGTCCCGTTCCTTGAAGCGCAACAGCATCTGGGCATTGTCATCGAGGACGCGGCCTTCGCCGAAGCTCGTCAATTCGCAGGCGAGGCTGTCGACGGTAAGGCCCGTCGCGAAGCAGGCGAGGTTGAAGGCGTGGGTGCCCACATCGCCGATCGTGCCGCCCGCGCCAGCCTTCGAGGGATCGACCCGCCAGGTCGCCTGCTTGGAGCCTGTGTCCTCCACCTTTGTCGCGAGAAAGTCCTGGATGTATTCGGCCTTCACGATGCGGATCGCGCCGAGTTCGCCAGCCTCGATCATCGCCCGCGCCTGCCGGATCATCGGATAGCCGGTATAGTTGTGGGTGAGCGCGAAGGCCTTGCCTGAGCGCTTCACGATCTCGCCGAGCTCTTCCGCCTCGGCCTTGGTTGTCGTCACCGGCTTGTCGCAGATCACGTGATAGCCGGCTTCGAGGAAGGTTTTCGCCACCGGGAAGTGCATGTGGTTGGGCGTGACGATTGCCACCGCCTCGATGCCGTCCTCGCGCTCTTTCTCGGCCCTCGCCATCTCCTCATAGGCGCCATAGCTGCGCGCCGGATCGAGCCCGATCTCGGCGGCTGAAGCCTTCGCCTTTTCCGGCGTCGAGGAGAGTGCGCCGGCGACGAGCTCGAACCGGTCGTCGATCCGCGCGGCGAGACGGTGCACGGCCCCAATGAAGGCCCCCTGACCGCCGCCCACCATGCCGAGCCGGATGCGCCGGCCGCGCTTGTCGTCGCGTCCTTCGATGGCCATGCCGGACCTCCCTTAGCGTTCGATGCCGAGCATGCGCCGGTTGGCGGCTTCGTCCGTTCCCCCGGATGCGAAGTCGTCGAAGGCTTTGTCGGTGGTTTCTATGATGTGGTGTGCGATGAAGGGCGCGCCCTCGGCCGCACCTTGTTCGGGGCTCTTCAAGCAGCATTCCCATTCGAGCACGGCCCATGACGTATAGCCATGTTCCGCCATCTTGGAGAAGATTGCCGAGAAATCGACCTGCCCGTCGCCGAGCGAGCGGAAACGGCCGGCACGCTTCGTCCAAGGCTGGTAACCGGAATAGACGCCCTGCCGTGCCGTCGGATTGAACTCGGCATCCTTCACATGAAACGCGCAGATGCGCTCGTGATAGATGTCGATGAAGCCGACATAATCGAGCTGCTGCAGCACGAAATGTGAGGGGTCGTAATTGATCTTCAGGCGCGGATGGTTTTTCGCCGCCTCCAGAAACATCTCGAAAGTCGCCCCGTCGAAGACGTCCTCGCCCGGATGAATCTCGTAACCGACATCGCAATCCGCTTCGTCGAAGGCGTCGAGGATCGGCACCCAGCGCTTGGCGAGCTCGGCGAAGGCCGTGTCAATCAGCCCGGCCGGACGCTGCGGCCAGGGATAGAGGAAGGGCCAGGCGAGCGCGCCGGGGAAGGTGACGTGGCTATTGAACCCGAAATGGGCTGAGGCCTTCGCCGCCATCATCAGCTGGTTTACCGCCCATTCCTTCCGTGCCTTCGGATTGCCGCGCACTTCCGGTGCTGCGAACCCGTCGAAAGCCTCGTCGAAGGCGGGATGGACCGCGACGAGCTGGCCCTGCAGATGGGTCGACAGATCGGTGATTTCGACGCCGGCCTCGCGAGCGACGCCCGTCACTTCATCGCAATAGTCTTTAGATTCGGCGGCCTTGGAGAGATCGAACAGCCGTGCATCCCAGGTCGGAAGCTGAACGCCTTTGTAACCGTGCCCGGCCGCCCAACGACAGATCGACGAAAAGTCATTGAACGGTTCCTCGTCGCCAGCAAACTGAGCGAGGAAGATGCCCGGACCCTTGATCGTCTGCATGTATGTCCTCCCAGACTGCCGCCAGCTCTGGCGGGCGGACCCATCAGCCAGCTGGCGCGGGTCGCATCGTTTTCAGCGAGACTGGCACAGGTAGACTCGTTTTTGAAGTGCGCACATCAAAAACTTCTCGAATTTATCACGCCGGCAAATTTTCGCGAATGAAGATGTCGATACGGATGCGCTCCTGCTCCTCGATCACGCTGGTGCCATTGGCGCTGGCCAGCAAGATCCGCGCGGCCGACCGCGCTTCATGCCCTGGATTCTGGGCGAGCACGGCGTCGTAGCTGCCATCCTTCAGCGCTTCGATCGACCGTGGGGTGAGTTCATGGGCGATCACGACCGGGCGATTGTGTCCGTTAATCGCGCAGATCGCCTTTGCCACGCCCACGTTGCCGCCCCCGGCATTGTAAAGTCCAACGAGATCGTCGTTCGCTTGGAGCAGTTCGACCGTTTCGCGTTGGGCAAGGGATCGGTCGTCGCGGGTCTCGCGGACCGGAAGAATCTTGAGACGTGGGAACTCCCGTTCGATCGCTTGCGAAAAGCCGAAGCAGCGATCGACGTGATCGCGCAGGGACAGCGAGCCGACAAGTACGGCGACCGATCCGGTGCGTCCGCCTGAAAACCGGCCCATCAGCGCGCCCGCACTGCGACCGGCCGAAGGATTGTCGATACCGATGAAGCGCGAGCGCCGCGAGGCTGGAGCATCCGAAATGAGCGTGACCACCGGGACGCCGTCTCCGACCAACCGGTCGACCGCCGCGCGGACCTCGGGATGATCCAGCGCGATGATTGCGGCGCCGTCGACGGCACGGTCGATCTCGTCGATGGCTCTCGCAAGTGTTCCCGGTTCGAAGACATCGGCGAACACCGTTTCGGCCGACGCGCGGTTGCTGGACAGCCAGTTCGACATGCCGCCGATCTGGTTGGCGAGGTCCATCATGAAGGCATTGGTGCCGACTGGGAGGAGATAGACGAACCGGTAGCGCTTGCGCCGCGCTAGGCCGGCTGCGAGCGGATCCGGCCGATAGTCGAGTTCGGCCATCGCGGCGCGCACCCGCTCGGTGGTGCGGGCCTTGACGTTGGGTCTTCCATTGATGACCCGATCGACCGTCGCAAGCGAAACGCCGGCCTTCCTGGCAACATCAGACAGTGTTGGAACCGATCCCATGACAGCGTTGAAGCACGTCCGATTGAGGTGCGCAACTCAAAATACTGCGCGCCGATCAGCGGAAAGCCGTCATCCACTTGAGCGTCGCGTCGGTCCTTCCAGACGGCCTGTATTCGGCGCCGAAGGCGCCGGAATATCCGGCATCAGCGATGGCTGGAAGGAGCCGGTCGTAGGCGACCTCGCCGTGATCGGGTTCTCCGCGATCGGGAACGCCCGCGAACTGGACATGGCCGACAACGGCTCTGTTGTCGCGGAAGCGGCGGAGAAGATCGCCGTCGGTGATCTGGAGGTGGTAGCAGTCGAACATGATCTTGAGCTCGTCGCGGCCGACTGCGTCGACAACCTCCCTTGCCTTATCGAATCCGATCAGGAAATAGCCTGGGTTGTCGTAAGGGTTCAGTGGCTCGATAAGCACCTTCATGCCTGTATCGTGGGCCCAGTCGCAGGCATGTCCGAGATTGGTCACGAAGCTCGCCATTGATGCCATCTCGTCCGGTCCGGCAAGGCCGGCCATCACATGTACCGCGCTCGCGCCGACCCTGGTGCCGTAGTCGAAGGCTTCGTCGATCGCGCGGCGAGCTTCGGCCTCCCGGCCCGGTTGTGCGGCAAGTCCGAAATCGCTCTCGCGTGGACCCTTGACCGTATTGATGCCGAGCATCGCGAGGCCGGTCTCCTCAAGAGCCGCCTTCACGGCATCGGCGTCGTGCGCATAGGGCCAGTGGCACTCGACGGCGTCGAACCCGGCGGCCTTCGCTGCGCGGATGGCGTCCGGAAGCGGACGATCGTTCCACAGAAATCCGAGATTTGCCGAAAGGGGCGTCAATGGCTGCACCCCACGTCGAAGCTTTTGGAAAGCTGCGTGATCTGACCGTCGGAAAGAGCGCTGGGCGGAATCCTCCAGTTCATTTTCGCCAGATCTACTGGCTTCCACTCTTTGCTAACCATTGTCGTTGGCGGCTTCCGGGATGTTTCAGAGGCGCGGTGTGGAGTCTTCTGGAAGTGAAGCAAATGAGATGCGTTAAAGGTCTCGATATGTCTACGCCTGGCCCGATCGACGGGTCAGGAAAACGCAAACCTGGTCTCGAAGTTAGGAAACTTCGGCTTTGCGTCGGGCTCTCGGATGAGCGTTGTCGTAGACTGAAAGCAGGCGGTCGGCATCGACCGCGGTGTAGGCTTGGGTCGTCGACAGGCTGGCATGGCCGAGGAGATCCTGAATAGTCCGAAGATCGCCGCCGGCGGCGAGCAGATGCGTCGCGAAGGAATGGCGTAGCGCATGAGGCGTTGCGGAAGGCGGAAGCCCGAAGGCACCCCGCAGGCGGGCCATGTTGCGCTGGACGATTTGGGGTCGAAGTGGCCCACCGCGCACTCCACGGAAGAGCGGGTGACCAGCATCGAGATCGTGGGGGCAGAGCCGGCGATAAGTCGCGACCGCTTCGTGAACAGCGGGAATCAACGGAACGAGCCGTGTCTTGCCGCCCTTGCCTCTGATGGTCATCGAACGTGCCATCTCGTCTGTCAGCGCGTCGCCTCGGAGCGTAAGCGCTTCAGAGATCCGCAGGCCGCAACCGTATAGAAGCGTCAGCACCGCCACATCACGTGCGCCCACCCACGGCTCCGTCGAGAAGGCATCGGCTTCCTCGGTAACGTCGAGCGCTCCGGCGACCGAGAGCGGCCGGGGAAGACCTTTTGTCTGTTTCGGCGCGCGCATCGCCTTTGCGCCGGCGGAGGAGGCGAGGCCCCTTTTTTCGAGATGCCGAAGGAAGGAGCGGATCCCCGAAAGCCCTCGGCCGAGGCTGCGCGCTCCGGCCCCGTCGCGGCGCCGTGCGGCGAGAAATGAGCGCAGGTCCATTGGCTTCAGATCGGCGAAATCGTCGAGTTCGGAAGGCCGCGCATGATAATCCGTCAAGAAAATCATGAACTGACGCACATCTCGCTCGTAAGCCTCGACCGTTTCTTCGCTGGCCTGCCGCTCGTTCCGCAATGCTTCGAGCCAGGCCGAGATCTCTCGCATGACGGACTTGCTGGCGAAGATCAGGACATTCGACATAGCCTGCCTTTCGAATTCCAGACCGCCGAAGCTCGGCAGGCAACTGCCCCTGTGGGTAGATCGGCGGCGCGGGCCCGTAGAATAGCGGGAGAGAAATGAACAGAGCGTGATAAGCGTGGAACTTGTTCACGTGTGAACTATTCCACCTGTCGAACCTGAGCCTGATGATCGGATCAGGCAGTCAGTTTAAAGGAGATATTCGATGAAACGCCAAGCGATCGCGCTTTGGAAGGGCGCACTTGCCGATGGTAAAGGGCATCTTACAACGCAGTCTGGCGCGCTGGAAAATCGAGGCTATTCGTTCAAATCGCGCTTTGAGGACGAAAGCGGTCAGGCAGGCACCAACCCGGAAGAGCTTCTAGCGGCAGCACATGCCGGCTGTTTCGCTATGCAGCTTTCGCACATGCTTGCGGAAAGCGGCTCGCCTGCGGACGAATTGAACGCCAAATCCGTAGTCGATATCCAGCAGGTCGAAGGCGGCTTCGCCATCAAAACCAGCGCCATTACGCTCGAAGCCAAGGTTCCGGGCATCGATGAGGCAAAGTTCAAGGAGCTCGCGACCAAGGCGAAAGAAGGCTGCCCGGTGTCCAAGGCATTGTCGGGCGTCGAGATTACGCTGGACGCAAAGCTCGTCTGATAGATCGAGTGCCTCCGACCCGCGCACCTCATCACGGATCCGAAGACCCAGTTTCATATGAAGCTGGGTTTTCAACCGTGGCGCTTTTCGCGAACTTAACGTCTGACTGCCTTTGCTTCCTTTTGTGCCTGATTGTTTTCTTTGTTCAGGTGACGTTTGGTCCGCTTATTTTGCGGGCTGTGGCGCTTGTTTTGGCATTTTGCTGCGGTGCGAGATTTGTTGGAAAAAACTGGTTTGGCGGTGTTGACGGTTTGGATTTGATTGGCCTATATGCCGCTCATCGACGGCGCGGGGCCGCCGGCGAGCTCTTCAGCTCGCTCTGGTTCCGGGTTTCGAGGCGGCGGTCCTGAGTTAGGGATTGTGGTGATCGGCGGAGACGCTGGTCGGGTCTTGAAGCTTTTGCGGTGTCACTCCATATCGGCGAAGCGCTTTCGCCCTCCGGGTTCTGGTCTTTGATCGAACGGGCGGGATGGAAGCTTGTTTCTCCAAACGGACGGGTGAGGGGCCTCGGTGAGGCGTTGATCTGATGTCCGGCGCAGTCATTCAATGTCTGCGTGATCTTTGACAAGTTGGTTATGTAATTGAGAAGAAAGAGAGACGTGGGCGGCGTTTTGCGGCTCCCGGCTTCTTGGGCGGTACCTTTGCCGTTCGGGATGACTGGGGAGAGCTTTTGAACGCTGACTTATGTCTTGTCTTTCGAAGCATAGATGACGTTGGTTGTTTGGCTGGTTCGGGTTTTGGCCTGGGCTGGTGGATGATCGGCGATGCCGGGTCTCATTTTGGTCTTGTTGGCTTTCGGGCTGGCTGGATTTTTTGGGGTCTGGTTCTTTCGTCTTTTTGCTTTGAGCAAGCGACAGAAGGTCAGGGTTTAACCTCTTTTGATCGAACCTGAGAGTTTGATCCTGGCTCAGAACGAACGCTGGCGGCAGGCTTAACACATGCAAGTCGAGCGCATCCTTCGGGGTGAGCGGCAGACGGGTGAGTAACGCGTGGGAATCTACCCATCCCTACGGGATAGCTCCGGGAAACTGGAATTAAGACCGTATACGTCCGTAAGGAGAAAGATTTATCGGGGATGGATGAGCCCGCGTAGGATTAGCTAGTTGGTGCGGTAACGGCGTACCAAGGCGACGATCCTTAGCTGGTCTAAGAGGATGATCAGCCACACTGGGACTGAGACACGGCCCAGACTCCTACGGGAGGCAGCAGTGGGGAATATTGGACAATGGGCGCAAGCCTGATCCAGCCATGCCGCGTGAGTGATGACGGTCTTAGGATTGTAAAGCTCTTTCAGTGGGGACGATAATGACGGTACCCACAGAAGAAGCCCCGGCTAACTTCGTGCCAGCAGCCGCGGTAATACGAAGGGGGCTAGCGTTGTTCGGAATTACTGGGCGTAAAGCGCACGTAGGCGGATCAGCCAGTCAGGGGTGAAATCCCAGGGCTCAACCCTGGAACGGCCTCTGATACTGTTGATCTGGAGTGTGAGAGAGGTGAGTGGAATTGCGAGTGTAGAGGTGAAATTCGTAGATATTCGCAGGAACACCAGTGGCGAAGGCGGCTCACTGGCTCACAACTGACGCTGAGGTGCGAAAGCGTGGGGAGCAAACAGGATTAGATACCCTGGTAGTCCACGCCGTAAACGATGGAAGCTAGCCGTCGGCGGGTTTACTCGTCGGTGGCGCAGTTAACGCATTAAGCTTCCCGCCTGGGGAGTACGGTCGCAAGATTAAAACTCAAAGGAATTGACGGGGGCCCGCACAAGCGGTGGAGCATGTGGTTTAATTCGAAGCAACGCGCAGAACCTTACCAGCTCTTGACATCCTCTGACGGTCACCGGAGACGGTTTCCTCCCTTCGGGGCAGAGTGACAGGTGCTGCATGGCTGTCGTCAGCTCGTGTCGTGAGATGTTGGGTTAAGTCCCGCAACGAGCGCAACCCTCGCCCCTAGTTGCCAGCATTAGGTTGGGCACTCTAGGGGGACTGCCGGTGATAAGCCGAGAGGAAGGTGGGGATGACGTCAAGTCCTCATGGCCCTTACGGGCTGGGCTACACACGTGCTACAATGGCGGTGACAGTGGGCAGCGAGGCAGCGATGCCGAGCTAATCTCCAAAAGCCGTCTCAGTTCGGATTGCACTCTGCAACTCGGGTGCATGAAGTTGGAATCGCTAGTAATCGTGGATCAGCATGCCACGGTGAATACGTTCCCGGGCCTTGTACACACCGCCCGTCACACCATGGGAGTTGGGTCTACCCGAAGATGGTGCGCTAACCTCTTGGAGGCAGCCAGCCACGGTAGGCTCAGCGACTGGGGTGAGTCGTAACAAGGTAGCCGTAGGGGAACCTGCGGCTGGATCACCTCCTTTCTAAGGATGATCTCATATGGGTCCTGTCCGGCCCCTGGCTTTCGCGCCAGGCCTCGGATGGATCGCCCTATCGGATCTCTTCAGAACAAAGGTGCTGGCCAGTCAGGCTCGCACCGCCCGCGTGGAAACATGCGGTCACAACAAAGACGCCTATGAGCTGCTGTCTTGACAGTTGCCACGGCGTGATGGCCGCTGAGCGCCGCCTTCGTTTCTCTTTCTT
This sequence comes from Fulvimarina pelagi HTCC2506, assembly GCF_000153705.1. Classification (GTDB taxonomy): domain Bacteria; phylum Pseudomonadota; class Alphaproteobacteria; order Rhizobiales; family Rhizobiaceae; genus Fulvimarina; species Fulvimarina pelagi. The sequence continues at coordinate 2,358,476 of NZ_DS022272.1, read as the reverse complement.
CTCTTGGATATTATGTCCTTACGGCCGAGCGTTCGCTTCGCTCGACTTCCCTGCGGACGGCACGGCGAACGATCGCCGACGCGCGTTCGCGCTACGTTTTGGCGTCGCGGAGCTTCCTCGCTCGATCGAATGGGGTTGTTCCCGCAGCGATCGACCGATCGCCGCCGACTGTTCGGCGCCCTCGCGGAGCGCTTCGCGCGTGAGCGATAAGAAATGGGCCCGTAGCTCAGTTGGTTAGAGCGCACCCCTGATAAGGGTGAGGTCGGTAGTTCGAGTCTACCCGGGCCCACCATTTTTGGTGAGAGTTTGGAGTTTAGATCTGCCAGCGTGCCAGCCAAAAATGGTGGGCCCGGGCAGGTTTTGGTTTTTCGCTTTCTCGGAGCGATGCTCCTGCGAGAGCGCGGCACGGGCCCACCGGATCGTGCCCTCGATGGTTCGAGGGACTGACGCGAAGCTAAGCGTCGGCCGATCGTAGCTGTCCGACATGCTCGGTCGATCGCATGTCGATCGAAAGCGGAGATGCCGAAGCGCCTACGGTGCGCAGGCAGCCGTCGGACCTTCTGGTCCGCCCTCGCGGAGCGCGGCCAGGGCGTGAGCGATAAGAATTGGGGCCTTAGCTCAGCTGGGAGAGCATCTGCTTTGCAAGCAGAGGGTCATCGGTTCGATCCCGATAGGCTCCACCATCGTAGCCGACGGCACCGCAAGGTGCCGGCAAAACAGTAAAACTGTTTTGAGGCGGAGATGCCCGAGCGCCTACGGTGCGAGGGCTGGCGTCACGCTCTTGGCGTCGCCTATCGGTTGTATGCTTTGTCCGTCCTCGCTTTGTTGTGGGCGGACGGGGAGGCTCCACCGGGAGGTCCTAGGTGAGGTCATGTTCCAGGGCAGGGCGCTTTATGGCGACCGCTTTGATATCCAGGAGAGAAAGTTCAGGTTTGCAGCTTGCGGTTTGCCTTTGACGGCTCGCTTGTCTGCCTGTTCTCAAACATCGTGAAGAAGAAGACGGATCTGGAAGGATCGTCATGGATAGGGGCTTTTGTCCCGCGCTTCGCTCCGAAGCGTTCTGCCTGCCTCTTTAAGAGGGGAGGGCAGTCCGACGGTCCTGCCGGCAGGGATTGCCAGAGGTCGAGTGCATCGCTCGACGCTGGACTAGACGGTTCCTGTCATTTGAAGTCGATGTCGCCTGACCGCGCATCGTCCGGATCCGTTTCGAGAAGCTGGTCTTTCGCCGGTTGGTCTAGACAACCAGCCGGCATGACGCACTGCTGCAGGAGGCTTTGGTCTTTAGTTCCTTCGGGGGCTGGATCAGGGTCAATCATGCGGTGCGATCTCAAGAAGAATGATCTGATCGACCATGATCTCTCTCAACTGTTTCCTTCGAGCTCCATTCGGCCGTTCTGACGAGCGGGCGGATATTGGCGTCGATGGTGGGTGTTCCTTTGCAAAAGGGGGAACGGACACCAGAGCCCGAACGGGCGACGGCCGGTCAGGCCGTCCCCGCGGAGCCGATCGCGCAAGCGATCTGGCGTGAGCGATAAGGAACAACGGTCCAAAACCCTTTAAGGGTTTTGAACCGATGATCATGGGCGATGGGAACGATCAAGTGTCTGAAGGGCATTTGGTGGATGCCTTGGCATGCACAGGCGATGAAGGACGTGATACGCTGCGATAAGCGTCGGGGAGCTGCGAATAAGCTTTGATCCGGCGATTTCCGAATGGGGCAACCCACTTTCGACTACCGTTAAGTTCTAACCGTTGAGCCGTTGATGGCCCGAGAGGGTGATCTGCGGTCTTTGATGTTGGCGCACTTGCCGTGATGGCGAGTGTGGCAGCCACAAAGGCCGACCGGCCGTCGGGCCTTATGGCCCGCCCTCGCGGAGCCGATCGCGTAGCGATCTGGCGTGAGCGGCTAGGATTAACGGTAGTCAGTGAAAGTATCTTTGGTCTGAATCCATAGGGTCAAAGAAGCGAACCCGGGGAACTGAAACATCTCAGTACCTGGAGGAAAGGACATCAACCGAGACTCTGTTAGTAGCGGCGAGCGAACGCGGACCAGGCCAGTGGTTTTGATTGAACAAGCTGAAGACGTTGGAAAGCGTTGCGAGATTGGGTGACAGCCCCGTAGGCGTAATTTTGATCAAGATCCTTGAGTAGGGCGGGACACGTGAAATCCTGTTCGAACATGGGGGGACCACCCTCCAAGCCTAAGTACTCGTGCATGACCGATAGCGAACCAGTACCGTGAGGGAAAGGTGAAAAGCACCCCGACGAGGGGAGTGAAAGAGAACCTGAAACCGAATGCCTACAAACAGTCGAAGCCCGGTCTTCAAATTCTTCGAATTTGAAGCCGGTTTCCTTTTATTGCTTGGCCTCAAGCGCCGGCGGTCGCATCCGCGACCTTGGCTAACGCGCCATCAGGCGCGACGGCCGGTCGGCCTTTGGCTGTCCTTGCCATGTGCGACCCTTTCGGGGTCGCGGGCGCGGACGGTGGCTGACGAGGGCGTCTTCGGGCGTCTTGCGGGCAAGCTTGAGTGTGGCAGGTCCGAGCGCGTCGCCGATAGGCGACACATCGCGCGGACAGCCCCGCTTTGAACGAAGCGGCGTCCCGAACGGGACGAAAGCCGAGCGGCCGGATGGCCGCGCTGGCGACTGAAGCCAAAGCAATAACAAGGGAGCACGGTCAACAAATGCGAAGCATTTGATGACCGGGTGACGGCGTACCTTTTGTATAATGGGTCAGCGACTTAGTCTGGCGAGCAAGCTTAAGCCGATAGGTGTAGGCGCAGCGAAAGCGAGTCTGAACAGGGCGTTCAGTTCGTCGGATTAGACCCGAAACCGAGTGATCTAGCCATGCGCAGGCTGGAGGTGCGGTACACGCACTGAAGGGCCGAACCCATATCTGTTGCAATAGATCGGGATGACGTGTGGCTAGGGGTGAAAGGCCAATCAAACTCGGAAATAGCTGGTTCTCCGCGAAATCTATTTAGGTAGAGCGTCGGATGAAGACCCTCGGGGGTAGAGCACTGGATGGGCTATGGGGACTCACCGTCTTACTGATCCTAACCAAACTCCGAATACCGAGGAGTCCTATCCGGCAGACAGACGGCGGGTGCTAACGTCCGTCGTCGAGAGGGCAACAACCCTGACCTCCAGCTAAGGTCCCCAAGTCATGGCTAAGTGGGAAAGGATGTGAAGATCCCAAAACAACCAGGATGTTGGCTTAGAAGCAGCCATCATTTAAAGAAAGCGTAACAGCTCACTGGTCTAAACAAGGGTCTTTGCGCCGAAAATGTACCGGGGCTGAAGCCATGCACCGAAGCTGAGGACTTGTCTTATGGCAAGTGGTAGCGGAGCGTTCCATAAGCCTGTGAAGCGGTATCCGTGAGGAGCCGTGGAGGTATTGGAAGTGCGAATGCTGACATGAGTAACGATAAAGGGAGTGAGAGACTCCCTCGCCGAAAATCCAAGGGTTCCTGCTTAAAGTTAATCTGAGCAGGGTTAGCCGGCCCCTAAGCCGAGGCCGAAAGGCGTAGGCGATGGGAACCACGTTTAATATTCGTGGGCCTGATGGAAAGTGACGGATCGCGTGTATCGTAATCTCTTATTGGATTGAGGTTGCGGTGAAGCGGTTCCAGGAAAGAGCTCCATCTTATAGACCGTACCCGAAACCGACACAGGTGGATGGTAGAGATACCCAGGCGCTTGAGAGACTGTGCTGATGACTCGGCAATTGCACGCGTACTTCGAGAGCGTGACTCATTACGCAGTAGTGGGGGTGGCAAGACAGGGGTAGCGACTGTTTATCAAAAACACAGGGCTCTGCGAAGTCGCATAAGACGACGTATAGGGTCTGACGCCTGCCCGGTGCTGGAAGGTTAAGAGGAGAGGTTCACGCCTTGAATCGAAGCCCCAGTAAACGGCGGCCGTAACTATAACGGTCCTAAGGTAGCGAAATTCCTTGTCGGGTAAGTTCCGACCTGCACGAATGGCGTAACGACTTCCCCGCTGTCTCCAGCACAGACTCAGTGAAATTGAATTCCCCGTGAAGATGCGGGGTTCCTGCGGTCAGACGGAAAGACCCCGTGCACCTTTACTATAGCTTTACACTGGCATTCGTGTCGGCACGTGTAGGATAGGTGGTAGGCTTTGAAGCGTGGACGCCAGTTTGCGTGGAGCCATCCTTGAAATACCACCCTTGCCGTCATGGATGTCTAACCGCGGTCCGTCATCCGGATCCGGGACAGTGTATGGTGGGTAGTTTGACTGGGGCGGTCGCCTCCTAAAGCGTAACGGAGGCGCGCGATGGTGGGCTCAGAGCGGTCGGAAATCGCTCGTCGAGTGCAATGGCATAAGCCCGCCTGACTGCGAGACAGACAAGTCGAGCAGAGACGAAAGTCGGTCATAGTGATCCGGTGGTCCCCGAGTGGAAGGGCCATCGCTCAACGGATAAAAGGTACGCCGGGGATAACAGGCTGATGACCCCCAAGAGTCCATATCGACGGGGTTGTTTGGCACCTCGATGTCGGCTCATCGCATCCTGGGGCTGGAGCAGGTCCCAAGGGTTTGGCTGTTCGCCAATTAAAGCGGTACGTGAGCTGGGTTCAGAACGTCGTGAGACAGTTCGGTCCCTATCTGCCGTGGGTGTCGGAGCATTGACAGGATCTGTCCCTAGTACGAGAGGACCGGGATGGACGGATCTCTGGTGGACCTGTTGTGGCGCCAGCCGCATTGCAGGGTAGCTATATCCGGTCGGGATAACCGCTGAAGGCATCTAAGCGGGAAACCCACCTGAAAACGAGTGCTCCCTATCAGGGCCGTGGTAGACCACCACGTCGATAGGCCGGGTGTGGAAGCAGGGCAACCTGTGAAGCTTACCGGTACTAATCGCCCGAACGAACTTGATCGTTCCCATTCGCCCATGATCATCAAAGGCGACCCCGACCGACAGGGAGGGGCAAAACAGTGAAACTGTTTTGAGCCGAAGATGCCGGAGAGCTTACCAGCTCGAAGGCTGAGACCGGTTCGGCCGAAAGGCCGAAGGCGAACCATGCGTTCGCCAGGTTGAGATCCCCGAGCCCTCTTGGGGCGAGGGCCAAGCCAGATCAAAGGCGATCAACATTCTTCTTATTGTCTAAAACCAGCTTCTCACCCTGCTTGGTATTTGCCGACCTGGTGGTCATAGCGGCGCGCCCCCACCCGATCCCATTCCGAACTCGGCCGTGAAACGCGCCAGCGCCCATGATACTTCGTCTCAAGACGCGGGAAAGTCGGTCGCCGCCAGGTCCGCAAATCCCAAGCAAAAACAAACCCTTCTTCTCAAAACAACACACACAGCAAACCCAAAAACCCCGGTCCAAAACACCGGGGCTTTCGGCCTGTGTTCGGGGAAAGAGCGACTGTAGAGGCCGAGTGGTGGCAAGGGCAGGGCGGCAGAAAGAAGCGGCTCGCCCAAGAGGCGAAGGTCACGTTCGCCGTCGTTAGGCGCGTAGAGTGATACTGCGAGCCTCGTGCCGTGCATATCGCAGACCTTCACATAAATCTGGAAGGCGTCAGAAGCAGATTGGCGCATCGATTTTTCCAGATATTGAAGCCTTAGCCTTCAACCTCATCCCGACCTGATTCGCCACTGCGACTGGTTTCACAGCGCCTTTTCGTAGATCGCGAGCGCGGCTTCGTAGGTCATGGTGCGCGGGTTGTTGATCAGCAGGCGCTCCTGCTTCATCGCGTCCTCGGCGAGCTTCGGCAGATTGTTGTGGCTGACGCCGACATCCCGCAGTTGCGTCTTCATGCCGAGGTCCGGGCCGAGCGCGCGGAAGCCTTCGACGAGCCCCTTGGCCGCCTCGGTCGGTGATCTTCCGGCAAGCTCCGGGAAGACGATCGGCGCGAGCGCGGCATAATGGGCTTCGGCCTCCGGCATGTTGAATTCGAGCACATGCGGCAGGACGAGCGCGTTCGAGAGGCCGTGCGGCACATGGAAATGCCCGCCCAGCGGATAGGCCAGCGCATGCACCGCCGCGACCGGCGCATTGGCGAAGGCCATGCCGGCGAGCATCGAGCCGAGCAGCATGTCGCCGCGGGCCTTGCGATCCTCTGGCTCCTTGCAGGCCGTGCGGATGTTGCCGCCGAGAAGGGCGAGCGCCTCGCGGGCGAGGCAATCGGAAACCGGGTTTTTCTTGTGCGCGGAGGTGTAGGCCTCGATGGCGTGCACCATGGCATCGATGCCGGTCGCTGCCGTCACATGGGCCGGCAGGCCGATGGTGAGTTCGGCATCGAGGATTGCCCAGTCGGGCAAGAGCTGGGGCGAGACGACGCCTTTCTTCTCCGCCTCGCCGGTGGTGACGATGGCGATCGGTGTGACTTCGGAACCGGTGCCGGCGGTCGTCGGTGCGAGAACGAGGGGCAGCCGCTCGCCGGTGACCTGACCGACGCCGTAGATCTCTGCGATCGCCTGCTCGCCGGCGAGAAGCACGGCGATCAGCTTGGCGGTGTCGAGCGAGGAGCCGCCGCCGACCGAGGCGACACCGTCGCAACCGGCCGCGCGGGCCTTTTCGACGGCGGACAGGATCATCGCTTCCGGCGGATCGGCCTCGACGTCGGAGAAGACCACCGTCTCGACGCCTGCCTCCCTGAAGCCGGCAAGCGCGGTTTCCGCGAGGGCGAGATCGAGAATGCCCTTGTCCGTGACGAAGAAGACCGTTCTGCAGCCCTTCTTCGCCATGATCTCGCCCATCCGGGCGGTCGAACCGACTTCAGACAGGATGGATGGCGTGGTCTGGAAGACGAAGCTGCTCAACGGGTTCCTCCTCGTGCCGGGTGTGAGGCGCCCGGGCCAACTAGTTCTATGGTGCATCTGCGACGGCGCACTAGCGCAGCCGATGCTGGACCATCTCGATGAGTCTCGACGTCGCGCATGAAATCATTTTTGGCCTGCGCTGTCATGGCGCGCGCCTTCTCGCAGCGAAACACTTCTCACGAAAATCCGGGCCGATCGGGCATTGGCCAGCAAATCAGTTGCCGTCACAGGTCGATAGCGAGAGTCAATCGATTCGCGTGATCACTGTGCGGCAGCATGGAAACCGCCGCCAACACCCGATGATCGAACGGTGTCCTCGAACCAGCCCGCGAAGGCTTCCTGCTCGTCTTTCGTCAGATGAAGCCGTTGCTTGGTGCGGCGCCAGAGGACGTCTTCCGGTCGCATTGCCCACTCGTGCTTCACGAGATAGCGCACTTCGGCCTCGTAGAGCAGGGCACCGAAGTGCCGGCCGAGATCGTCGGGGGTCTTCGCGCCGCCGATGAACTTCTCCATTCGGGCGCCATAGAGGCGCCCGTAATGAATGAGGAGATCGCGGGGGAAGCCCGGAAAGCGCGCGCGCATCTTTTCGACGAAGGCGATGAAGTCGGCGTTCTCGATCTCGCCGCCGGGCATGGGCGTGTCGGCGGTCCAGTCCTTGCCAATCTTGGGGAAGAATTTCGCGATCTTCCCCGCCGCGTGCTCGGCGAGCTCGCGGAAGGTGGTGATCTTGCCGCCGTAGACGTTCAGCATCGGCGCGCCGCCGTCCTCGTCGAGATCGAAGGAATAGTCGCGGGTCACGGCGGACGGGTTGCCCTGGCCGTCGTCGAAGAGCGGGCGCACACCGGAGAACGTCTCGAGGATATCTTCGCGGCGCAGCTTTTCTTTAAAGTAGCGGTTCACCGCCGCCATCAGATATTCGATCTCGCTCTCGTCGGCGGTGGCGTCCTCGGCCCGGCCGTCGAAGGCGATGTCGGTGGTGCCGATCAGCGCCTTGTCGCCCTCATAGGGGTTGATGAAGATGACGCGCTTGTCGTGGTTCTGGACGAGATAGGCCTGCGGGCCCTCCCAGAACTTCCGCACGATGATGTGGCTGCCCTTCACGAGGCGCACGTTGCGCCGCGAATTGCGGCCCGCGACACGGCCGACGATGTCGTTGACCCAGGGGCCGGCGGCGTTGACGATGCAGCGCGCACGAACCTTTCGCGTCGCGCCGGTCGTCTCGCTCTTCAACTCGGCGGTCCACGTCTCGCCGTCTCGCCGGGCCGAAGTGCAGGCCGTGCGCGGCAGGATTTCCGCGCCCATTTCGGCGGCTCCGACGGCATTGAGGACGACGAGGCGGGCATCGTCGACCCAGCAGTCGGAATATTCGAAGCCCTTTGTGTATTTGTCGAGGATCGGCGCACCTTCCGGATCGCGCTTGAGATCGAGCATCCGCGTCCCCGGCAGCCTCTTTCGGCCGCCGAGATGGTCGTAGAGGAAGAGGCCAAGCCGCACGAGCCAGGCGGGCCGGTCCTCCGGGCTGTGGGGCAGGACGAAGCGCATCGGCCAAATAATGTGGCTCGCGGCGTTCAGCAGAACTTCGCGTTCGATCAGCGCTTCGCGCACCAGCCGAAACTCGTAATATTCGAGATAGCGCAGGCCGCCATGGACCAGCTTGCCCGAGCGCGACGACGTGCCTTCCGCAAGATCGTCCTTTTCGCAGAGGATCACAGAGAGGCCGCGCCCGGCGAGGTCGCGCGCGATGCCGGCCCCGTTGATGCCCCCACCGATGACGAGGACGTCGATAAGATTGTCTTCGCTCATCGGGTTTCGTCCTTCTGCTCGTCTGTCATGGTCGTATCGAGCGGCGTGGCACTCGCATCCACGCGGCGGTTCCGTGGCCGGTCCTTCGCCATCCCGTCCCAGACGGGAATAAGGGCTTCGCGGGTGAGCTTGTAGCTCGGATAGAGCGCCACATAGGTTTCTGTGAGGGCCTGATCTGGTTTTTCGGGGATCTCGAGAAGCGGCGTCACCCATTCGGCGACGCAGTCGTCCATCGAGCCGTAGACCCCTTGGGCGACCGCCGCCATCATCGCGGCGCCGGCCGCGCCGGTTTCTTCGCGCCGGCAGATGCGGACCGGAGCGCCGACGGCGGCAGAGATGATCCCGCGAAAGGCCTTTGAGCGCGCCGCGCCGCCGGTGAGGCGCAGTTCGCCGGGCATTGCGCCCATCGCGGCGTAGCAGTCCCGCGCGGCCATGCCGAGACCTTCGACGACGGCGCGCATCAGGTCGGCGAAGCGGTGGCCGCTCGAAAGGCCGATGAAGCCGGCGCGCGCGTCCGGATTGACGAAGGGGCCGCGCTCGCCCGCCGAGATATAGGGATGATAGAGGATCGCGCCGGGATCGCTGCGCGACAGCCAGCCGTCGATATGGCCGACGAGATCGCTCCGCTTCGGGCTAGTCCCGAATTCGCCGGCGATGTCGGCGGCGACATCGAGCCACCAGTCGATGTTGAGGGTCGCGGCCATATTGGTCTGGACCTGCGTGACCATATCGGGCGCCGGAAGCGCGATGACGTAGCCGGTGCCTTCGGCGTTCAACACCACCTCGTCCGGCGTTACGGCGCGCATGTGGACGCCGGTGGAGCCGACGGTCGAGGCGGCCGCGGCCGGGTCTCCGGTATGGACGCCGGCCCCGAGGCCGGTCATTGCCATGTCGACGTAACCGAGCGAGACCGGCGTTCCTTCTAAGAGGCCGGTCTGCGATGCCGCAGCGGCCGTCAGACTTTGGGTGGTCTTTGTGCCGTCGACGATCTCGGGAAGGAGATGGCGATAGTCTTCCAGACCGAGGGCCGCAATCACCGTGTCGTCATAGGCGCGCGTGCGGAAATTGCCGAAGGTGAAGCAGGCTTCGGATGGATCGGTCGCCCGCACGCCGGTGAGGTTGAGATAGAGCCAGTCCTTGCAGTGGAGCGCGGCTTCGGCTCTGGCTAGAAGCTCCGGATGATGGGCTGCAATATGGGCCAACTGGGAGCCCTGCTGGCAGGTGTTAAGGCCGGTTCCCGTCGCCTCGAAGCGGGCGCGTTCATTATCACCGGCGGCGAGCTTACGGACGGTTGGCGCCGATCGCGCGTCGAGCCACAGCCAGGCATTCGCGACGGGTTCGTCGCCCGCGCCGACCAGCCAGGTGCCGTCGCCCTGACCGGTCACCGCGAGCGCCAGGGTGCGGGCGGCGAGGTTCTCAATCTTGTCGCCGAGCCCACGCAGCGCCTCGGCGCAATCGGTCCATGTGCGCAGCATCGGCTGGGTCGCCGAGCCGTCCTCGCCTTCGTCGTAGCGGTTGAGCACCGCGCTCGAAGCCAACTGCCGGCCGGTGAGATCGAAGGCGACCGCCTTGATCACGGACGTGCCGGCGTCGATGCCGATCAGGATGTCGCCGCGATCAGCCATGACCGGCGGGCTCCGATCGCGCTCCGGGATCTTGCCGCTGAGTCTCGATCCAGATCATACGGCCTCTTTCTCGGTAATCTTGATCGGGCGTTTCATCGTAACGAGCGAAAGCGCCGTAGCCTCATCAACGATCAGTTCGCTGATATAGCCGCTGCGAAGGACCGCCGAGAGCGGCGCCACCTTCTCAGCTCCACCTGCAATCGCGATGACCCGGCGACCCGACAGGTCGTCGAGCCCCGGCGATACCGTACGACCGTCTAGAGAGGTTCGGACCGGCATGCCGTTTCCATCGAAGAAGTGGCCAAGGAACTCGCCGACACCGCCCGCCGCGCGCACCTCCTCGATCTCGTGGGCTTCCAGCATGCCCGAGAGGCGCAACTGGGTGTCGCTGACCGCCGTGCCGACGCCGGCTACCATAATGTCGGCGCCGAGCGCCTTGTCGAATATCTGTCGAACACCGCGTTGGGCCAGAAGAACGTCTCGATCCGCAGCGGTGTTGGCGAAAAAAGGCACTGGCAGGCAGTAGCTCGCGACGCCGGTTTTTTGGGCGAGGCGGAACATCACGTCGTGCGGGTTGGCGGCGTAATTCCGCGTGACACCCCCGAGCAGGGACACGAATTCGAGGCCGCTTCCGTCAACACCTGACATGGCGTCGATCGCGGCCGCGAGAGTCCGACCGTGGCCGAGCCCGAGCGTGAGACCATCGGCGTTTTCAATGGTGCGCTCCAGGAAGGTGGCGCCGGCCCGCCCGAGCGCACGTAGCGGCAGTCCTTCCTCTCCGAGATCGGGCACAACCTCGCAAGCCGAAAGGCCATAGGCCAGTCGCAGCCGTTCAGCGAGCGCAAGGCAATCGGCGACGTCTCCAACTACGGAAACCTTCACTGCGCCGCTTTCGTGTGCGCTTGCGATCAATCGGCTCGCGGTCGCGTTCGACACCTTGAGGCGCTTGGCGACCTCGGCCTGGGTAATACCGCCAGCATAGTGAAGCCAAGCCGCGCGGACTGCGAGACTCGTATCTGCATTGCGCTTCGTTACTCCGCTCACCATCGCTCGTCCGTTCCCGTCTCTTTTTTGCGATGCAATAAATTTCATGACAAGAAACTTATTGCATTTTGCAGGGGATTGCTAGTAGGATCAACCCAGTCGCTGCCCGAAATGACCTCCCAAGGGTAAATGCCGGGCGGCGGCAAAGGCTTCGGGAGGAGGCCTTCAGGATCAGACGAGGCCGCGCCGTTTCCGCTTGGTTTGGTCGCCGTCCTGGGTCCTAGGATGTCTCGCTCCCGCATTATTTTCAAACGGACAGCACGAGGGATCGAGCGCATGAGCCTTCAGTCCACTTCAAGATCCAAGAACGGCGGTAACTTTTTCTCCGCCCGCATCCTTCTGCCCGCGGCGGGAGCGATTTTGCTTGTGGCTATGGCGCTCGACACAACGATCGTCTGGGAGGGCTCGGAAGAGGCGGCCTCCTTCGCATCGGACACATTCTCTCCGGAAGAATTCGGGGCCGCCCAATTCCCGGATATACAGACCTTCGTTGAGACGCGTGCCGTCGAAGCGGAAACCCTTGCGAACGAGATTGCCGCAGACAAGGCCGCAGCGTCCGAGAAATACGGGGTATCCGCCGGCGTCGGTGCCGTGATGCCGGTCAAGTTCTCCGGCGTCGTCGGCGACGGTCGCTCAGGCGTCTACGATGTGAATGTCGAGGGCCTGCCTGAAGAGACGCGCGTGCGCGTTCAGACCGGTCCGGCCGTCAACGGCACCGACCTGCGCGATGCCATGGGCACGATCGAATTCGGTCAGTTCAAGAACCAGATCGAGTATCAAAACGCGGGCGCTGCTATCAACGACGTGATGAAGGCCGAGGTCCTCCAGCCGATCGACAATTCCGAACTGACCGGCAAGACAATCACCGTCACCGGCGTCTTCAAGCTGATCAACCCAAAGAACTGGCTAGTGACGCCGGTCCGCATGAGCGTCGAACAATGACCGCGGCACGCGAATACGCGATGGGCGAGGTCGTCCTATCGGCGCGGGACGTCGCGAAGTCCTTCGGCAATATCCATGCGTTGAAGGGCGTCAATTTCGACGTCCACAAGGGGCAGGTGACGACGCTGTTCGGTGAAAACGGGGCCGGCAAGTCGACACTGATGAAGATCCTGTCGGGCGTCATGAAGCCGACCTCCGGCGAGATTATCCTCGACGGAGAGCCCGTGACCTTCGCCTCCTCGACGGATGCGCGCGATCGCGGCGTCTCGATCATCCACCAGGAGCTCAGCCTCGCGCCCAATCTCTCAGTTCGCGACAACATCTTCATGGGCCGCGAGATCAAGGGCCGGGCCGGCGGCATCGACTACGCCGAGGAAGAGCGCCAGACGCGCCTTCTCATGGAAGAGCTCGAAGAAGACATCGATCCGCTCACCATGGTCGAAGACCTGCGCCTCGGCCAGCAGCAGATCGTCGAGATAGCCCGCGCGCTGTCGGTGAATTCACGCATTCTCATCATGGACGAGCCGACCTCGGCACTCTCGGCGAGCGAAGTCGAGGTGCTCTTCAGCGTCATCCACGACCTCAAGAGCCGCGGCGTCTCGATCGTCTACATCTCCCACCATCTGGAAGAGGCGCTGCAAATCACCGATCACGCCGTCGTCCTGCGGGACGGCTCGATGACCGCCCGCGCGCCGCGCTCCGAGATCGATCTCGAATGGATCGTGCACAACATGGTGGGCGAGGGCTTCGACCTCGGCTCGCCGCCCGTCGGCCACACGATGGGCGAGGCAGCGCTCTCGATCGAGAATCTCTGCGTCCCCGACAAGGTCAATCCCGAGCGGCTTCTGGTCGACAAGGTCTCCATCGACGTGAAGGCCGGTGAGATCGTCTGCATCTACGGCCTGATGGGAGCTGGCCGTACCGAACTGATGGAATGCGTCGCGGGCCGCCTTCAGGAGACGAGCGGCACAATCCGGCTGAATGGCCGCGAGATGAACGGGCTTTCGATCGCTGGCCGCATCGCCGAAGGACTGGTACTCGTGCCAGAGGACCGTCAGCGCGACGGCCTCGTCCAGACCATGTCGGTCGGGCAGAATCTCTCGCTCGCTTCCATCGGGGCCTTCACCAAGGGCCTCTTCACCTCCAAGAAGCGCGAGGGCGACATCGTCACCGGCTCGATCCGCAACGTCCACATCAAGACTGATGGCGGTGAGGCTCCGATCACATCGCTGTCGGGCGGCAACCAGCAGAAGGTCGTGATCGGCAAGATGCTGGCGACCGAGCCGAAGGCCGTGCTTCTGGACGAGCCGAGCCGCGGCATCGACATCGGCGCCAAGGCCGAGGTTTTCAGACTACTCGCCGAAGGCGCAAAACGAGGGCTCGCAGTGCTCTTCACCACCTCCGAGGTGGGCGAGTGTCTGTCGATCGCCCATCGCATCATCGTCATGCGCCGCGGCACCATCGCGGCGGAATTCGGCCCCGACACGACCAAGGAGGCGATCATGGCCGCCTCCGGCGAGTCGAAGGCCGCGGCCTGAACCTTTCTCAAGCGGAGTCCGACCAGATGTCCGATATCGGCGCTTCACGCAAAGTCGCGATCCCCGGCCTTACGGACGGGCGGTTCGACATCGCGCGGATCCTGCTGGAAGGCCGCGCCTTCTTCGCCCTGATCGCGATCATCATCGTTTTCTCGATCTTGTCGCCGGTTTATTTCTCGGTGAACAATTTCCTGATCATGTCCTCGCATGTGGCAATCTTCGGCCTGCTCGCGATCGGCATGCTGCTGGTGATCCTAACGGGCGGCATCGACCTGTCGGTCGGCTCTGTTCTGGCGCTCGCCGGCGTCGTCGCAGGCGCACTGATGCAGGGGGTTGCCTTCGAAAGCCTTGGCTTCACCGCCTATCCGCCGGTCTGGGTGGTCGCGATCCTCACCTGTCTCGTCGGGGCCTTCGTCGGCCTCGTAAACGGCGTCCTCATCGCCTTTTTCAAGGTGCCGGCATTCGTCGCGACGCTCGGCCTACTCTATGTGGCGCGCGGCGTTGCGCTTCTGATGACCAACGGCCTCACCTACAACAATCTTGGCGGTCGCGAGGCTCTTGGGAACACAGGCTTCGACTGGCTCGGTTTCAACCGTCTGTTCGGAATCCCGATCGGCGTCATCGTGCTTGCTGTCGTGGCGGTCATCGCCATGCTCATCTTGAAGCGCACCGCCTTCGGCCGCTGGATCTATTCGACAGGTGGCAATGCCCGCGCGGCCGAACTCTCCGGCGTGCCGGTGCGCGGCGTCACGATCGCGGTTTATGTCCTATCGGGCATTTGCTCGGCGATCGCGGGTCTCGTTCTTTCCTCTCAGCTGACCTCCGCCGGGCCAACGGCCGGCCAGACCTACGAGCTGACGGCCATCGCCGCGGTCGTCGTCGGCGGAGCGGCCCTGTCCGGCGGCCGAGGCCGAGTGGGCGGTACTCTGCTTGGGGCCTTCGTCATCGGCTTTCTCGCCGACGGCCTCGTGATCATCGGCGTCTCGACCTACTGGCAGACTGTCTTCACCGGCGCCGTGATCGTGCTCGCCGTCCTACTCAACTCGATCCAGTACCGATCCGGTGGTCGCAAGCCGTCGGGGTCCGGAACACCGCCATCTCCGCAGGCCAAGGCCAAGGAATAGCGCCAAGACCTTCGGAAAGACCGCCGGTTTCGCCGGCTCAATTCAAACGGGAGGAAATCCATGCTGACAATCACACGCCGCGTCGCCATCGCCGCGATGGCATCCGCCACGCTGCTTGCAGGAGCCGGTGTCTCGATGGCACAGGACAAGGGTCTGATGACCATCATCGTCAACGATCCGGCGAACCCCTATTGGAAGACCGAGGGCGACGTCGCCCAGGCAACTGCCGAGGAAATGGGTTACCAGGCCAGCGTCTCCGCCCATAAGGGCGACACCAATGTCGAGAGCAACCTCATCGACACGGCGATCACCAACCAGTCCGCCGCGATCCTCCTCGATCCCGCCAATGCCGACGGCTCGATCGGCGCGGTCAAGAAGGCCGTCGATGCCGGCATTCCGGTCTTCCTCATCAATGCCGAGATCAATGAGACCGGCCTCGCCAAGGCGCAGCTCGTCTCCAACAACGCCCAGTGCGCCGCGGACGGAGCGGTGAAATGGGTCGAGCTCGCAGGCGACGACGCACAATATGTCGAGTTCTTCGGAAACCCGGCCGACAACAACGCTGCCACCCGCTCCAACGGCTACGAGACGGTGCTCTCCCAATATCCGGATCTCGAAAAGCTCGCCCAGGAGACCGCCAACTGGGATCGCACCCAAGGCTACAACAAGATGCAGTCGATCCTCCAGGCGAACCCGAATGTCGGCGCCGTTATTTCCGGCAATGACGAGATGGCGCTCGGAGCGATCGCAGCCCTCAAGGAAGCCGGCAAGTTCTCCGAAGGCATGGTCGTTGGTGGTTTCGACGGCAACCCGGACGCCGTCGATTCCGTGAAGGCCGGCGAAATGTCCTACACCGTGCTGCAGCCGGTCGCCGAGTTCGCGGCCGAAGCGGTGCGCCAGGCCGACGCCCTTATCCAGAACGGTACCGAGCCGGAGACTGAGAAGCAGCAGTTCAACTGCTCGCTTATCACACCGGACAACGTCGACCAGATGACCGGTCCCTTCACGCTCGGAAGCTGACCGAAATGCCTATGGGCGCGGACAGGGTTGTCCGCGCCGTTCAACGACGCCCCTTGACCCGTCCTCCCAAGCGCTGCCCTGGGGCGTCATCCCGTATGATGGAGAAACATTGCAATGGCACAGACGGAACGCGAGTTGCGCGAGGCGATCGTCGAAAAGGCGCGCTGGATGAATGCCAGCGGCCTCAATCAGGGTACGTCGGGCAACATCTCGGCCCGGCACGAGGATCGGATGCTGATCACGCCGTCGGCCACTGCCTACGAGGCGATGACGCCCGATATGGTTGCCTCAATGCCGGTCGACGGCGAATACGGCAGCTGGGAGGGCCCGCTGAAGCCCTCGACCGAATGGCGCTTCCACCTCGACATCATGAAGGGCCGGCACGATGTCGGCGGCATCGTCCACACCCATTCGACCTATGCAACGGTGCTCGCCATCGCCGGTAAGTCGATCCCTGCCTGCCACTACATGATGGCGGCCTTCGGCGGCATGGACATCCGCTGCTCGGACTACGCGACCTTTGGCACGAAGGAACTCTCCACTGCGGCGCTCAAAGCGCTTGAGGACCGTACCGGATGCCTCCTCGCCAATCACGGCATGATCGCGACGGGTGCCAATCTCGACAAGGCGATGTGGCTCGCCGTCGAACTCGAGACGATCGCAAAACAGTACTACATGTCCCTCCTCATAGGTGGCCCGAACCTCCTGAGCGAAGGCGAAATTGCGGACACGGTGAAATCCTTCGGCAGCTATGGCTTGCAGGATCACAAGGACAAGGCCGCATAGGTTTCACGTAAAGCCAAAGAAAGCGGGCGCCGGTCCTGTCGGCGCTTCCCGGCTTATGGTTTCATCAATGGCTACTGGTGATGTACGCTGAGCCAGCGGGAAGCCCTTCGCTCTGGAATACGAGCTCCGGACAGTCTGAACCTGCTCGTGGGAACGCCTCCACGGGAGTTCTTTTGCCCGTCATTTGCGTAGGGCCACGGATTTTCAGGCGATCTGCAGGCTGGATTCTTCGAATTTAACGGAAAATTGCAGTCTCTATGGGATTCCTTGAAAACGCAGAGCGGGGCCCAGATGACGCTTTTCGAGTCGGAAATCATTTATGTCTTGATACGCGGCACCGCGCTGCTTTCGCTCGTCGCATTGTTTTACGGCTTCGTTTCGGACATTGCTCCGTCGGTTCTGCCCCGCGGTTTCACGATCGGCCTCGCATTTGGTTTTGCGGCGGTCATTGCGATGTCCGACCCGTTCGAACTCGGGCCGGGCGTGATCGTCGACGCTCGTGGGATCGTTCTCGTTCTCGCCGCGCCGTTCGGCGGGCCGCTCGCGGGCCTCATTTCGGGGTTGATTGCAGGCGCCTACAGGCTCTGGATCGGCGGCGCCGGCGCCTATCTCGGTGTTATTGTCGTCGTTTCTGCCGTATTGATCGGCATCCTCTGCAGTCGCTTCGTGCGCAAGCGTGAAGGTGGCTACGATCCCTCGAAATTGCTCGTTCTCGCGACACTGGGTTGTGCCCAGAGCTTCCTCCTCTTGCTGATCCCGTTTTTCGCGCCGGGCGTCGATCCCATGCGCACGCTGGTGCCTCACGTTGCTGCGAACTGGTTCGGCATCCTGTTGCTGGGCCACTTCCTTACCGGTGTCGGCCGGCGGCGTCATGCGACGCGCATCCTGCAACGGGAAGCCTTTACCGATTCGCTGACCGGTCTGCCGAACCGCCGCGCCTTCGATCAGTCCGTGGAGCGGCTGAGCGATCTGCGCGAACGGGGGGAGGTTCCAGGCCCTGTCGCCCTGCTTTTGATCGACATCGATCACTTCAAGCAGGTCAACGACCAGTGGGGGCATTTCTTCGGCGACAAGGTTCTCCGAAGCGTTTCGACTACTATCCGCCGTCAGGTGCGCCGGGGCGATATTCTGGCGCGTTACGGAGGCGAAGAGATTGCGGTCATCCTGCCGTCGACCCAGCACTCCGACGCCTGCAGCGTCGCAGAACGTATCCGGATGGCGGTTGAAAACGGTGAGTTTCGCGTCAAAATCACCGCGAGTGTCGGTGTCGCCATAGACGAGGACATCAACGCGTTTTGCGATCTGTTCCAAGCAGCGGACCGGGCGCTCTATCGGGCCAAGAAAAACGGTCGTAACCGCATCGAACTCGAAATTCTCCCCGAACTGGTAGGCTCAGACGAAGCCCTGCCATCCGCAGTCGTCCGAAAGGGACGGACCGCGCTCCCTAAGCGTGTCTTCGAGGTTGCCTGGATCAACGCAGCAGCGTCTGCTTTCTCGATCAGAATCGGCCAATGGGGACGGTCACGCTATCGCAAACCTCATCGAACATTGACTGCGCCTGATGAGTTTGCTCGTTTCCTAGGCCAGGGTGAATAGCGCGATATCTCTAGGTTACGACTACCATCTGGCTCGAGTAACCGCCGAATCGCCGAGCATCCTATTCCGAATATGGTCTCGTCAGCGAACGGCGACTCGGATCAGAGAGCCGCTCCTCACGCGCAAAGCCCACATCGACTTCACTTGCCATACCGTATTTGTCAGCCCAGTTTGACGATCAGGTCGAACCGGGATGGCAAGAAATGGCGGCGGCGAGTCTAAGGGGAAAGACGGTTTTCATGTCCGGAGGCTCTCGCGGGATCGGTTATGCGATCGCGCTGCGGGCGGCGCGGGACGGTGCCAATGTCGTTATTGCCGCCAAGACCGACAAACCTCATCCGAAGCTGCCCGGCACCATCCATACTGCTGTCGAAGACATCGAGAAAGCAGGCGGGCAGGGACTTGCCGCCGTCTGCGACATCCGGGAGGAGGATCAGGTGAAGGCGGCCGTAGAAAGGGCCGTCGAGCGGTTCGGCGGTATCAATATCTGCATCAACAATGCTTCCGCCATCCAGCTGACCGGCACTCTCGAAACCGAGATGCGGCGTTACGACCTGATGAACGAGGTCAATGCGCGCGGCACCTTCCTCGTCTCGAAGACCTGCCTGCCGCATCTCCTGAAGGCCGAAAATCCCCATATCCTCAATCTCGCGCCGCCCCTCGACATGAAGCCGAAATGGTTCGCCGGTCACACCGCCTACACGATGGCGAAGTTCGGCATGTCCATGTGCACGCTCGGGATGGCAGAAGAATTCAAGGATCGGGGCGTCGCTGTGAATTCGCTCTGGCCGTTGACGGCGATCGACACGGCCGCGGTGCGCAATGTCCTCGGTGGGGACGCAATGGCCAAGATCAGCCGCAGTCCGGACATCGTCGCCGATGCCGCCCATGCGATCCTCACCCGGCCGGCCCGTGAGACGACCGGGAACTTCTTCATCGACGAACTAGTCCTTCGCGACGCAGGCGTCACCGATTTCTCCGTCTATGGACCGGAAGGCGGCAGAGATCCGGTCGCAGATTTCTTCGTGCCGGACGCGGTCTTCGAGAGCGTGCACACCAGGGTGCGGCAGATGTTGTAAGGGCCGGTCGTTTCGCGACCGAACCTTTGCGGAAAGCCTTGACGGGACCTTGCTTCGCCTTCAATCAGCCTTGCAGGTAATTTCGCCGCTGGGAGATCCGACCTTGGCCCGCAATCTCCGTATTGCCGTAGTCGCCTTCGTTGTAACCGCCGGTCTGTCCGCCTGCGTAAGCGTCAATGGCGGAGACATAAGCCCGCAGAGCCTGTCCGAGCGCTGGCGTGGGCAATCGGCCGACGCGTTCTTCGCCCGGTACGGCAGCCCGTTTGCCGAATACGGCGAACGCAATGGCGGCGTCCGTTACACTTGGCGCAAGCGCTATGTTGCACCATCGGCCGCGGCGGGTGATGGGACTGAGGTCCGCGTTTGCGAAATCGATCTCGTGACCGATGCGAGCGACCGCATCCAGTCGATCGGTGCGACCCGCAATTCCAAGATCCGCGATGAGGAGACGCCTTCCTGCGAGGGCGCATTCGGTGTTGATGCCGCCTAGCGCGACGCAGCCGACGATCGAACGGCTGGCCGGTGATGCGGTGCTCGATGTGCTCGACACCGTCGCCCGCCTTCGGATCTCGGTCTTTCGGGCCTATCCCTATCTCTACGATGGCGATCTCGAATACGAGAGGGATTACCTGAAGACCTATGCGGAATCGAAGGGTGCCGTGGTCATACTGGCGCGGGCGCCAAGTGGGGATGTGATCGGCGCTTCGACGGCGGCGCCGCTCTCCGACCATCAGCCGCAACTGGCCAAGGCCTTCGCCGAGAATGGCATCGATCCGAACGAGGTCTTCTACTGCGCCGAATCGGTGCTCCTGCCAGAGTGGCGCGGATACGGCATCGGCCACGCCTTCTTCGACGAGCGGGAAGCCGCTGCGCGGGAGCAGGGCTATTCCATCGTCTCGTTTTGCGGTGTGGTGCGCCCTGCGGATCACCCCATGAAGCCAGACGACTACAAGCCGCTCGACGGCTTCTGGACAAAGCGTGGCTACCGCGTCCTCAAGGGGATCGAGGCGCCGATGTCCTGGCGCGATGTCGGCGATACGCAGGAGACGAAGAAGCCGATGCAGTTCTGGATGAGGCGCCTCGATCGAGACGACGACGGCGTCTGGTCGGCGCGTTAGAGCTGCCGCGGCTAATAAGTCGGTCTGATGGTTTGTCCCTTCCGGGTATTCCGAAGTTCGTCGGGTTCGTCAGAAGTGTTAGGTATCCCCGTGTGTGGGCGGGCATAATGGGACCAAAGGAGATCACCCATGGCCCGCCGCCAGGAACCCAACATCTCTGACGCATTGCTCGACCAGCTTCTGTTGGGCGCCGATCCGACGACTGCTTTTGACCCCGGCGGCCTGCTCGACGGCCTGAAGAAGGCGCCCGCCGAGCGGGCGCTCAACGCCGAGATGGATCACCATCTCGCCGGCGAGAAGGGCGCTGGAAACGGGTGCAACGGCTACGGCAAGAAGACCGTGACGAGCGACAGCGGCAAGTTCGAGCTGTCCGTTCCGCGAGATCGGCAGTCGAGCTTCGATCCGCAGTTGATCGCCAAATATCAGCGCCGCTTTCCGGGTTTCGATGAAAAGGTCGTCTCGATGTATGCCCGCGGCATGAGCAACCGAGAGATCGTCGGCCATCTCCACGATCTCTATGGCGTCAACGTCTCGCCGGACCTGATCTCGGCCGTCACCGACGCGGTTCTGGACGAGGTTGCCGCCTGGCAGGCCCGGCCGCTCGAGCCAGTTTATCCTCTTGTCTTTTTTGATGCCCTCAGGGTCAAAATCCGGGACGAGGGCTTCGTCCGCAACAGGACCGTCCACATCGCCCTTGGCGTGCGCGCCGACGGTACCAAGGACATCCTCGGCCTCTGGCTGGAGCAGAACGAATGCGCCAAGTTCTGGCTGCGGGTTATGAACGAGATGAAGAACCGAGGCGTCGAGGATGTTCTCCTCGCCGTCGTCGACGGCCTGAAGGGTTTTCCCGAGGCGATCGTCGCGGTCTTTCCAGGTGCCACGGTCCAAACCTGCATCGTTCATCTCCTGCGTCATAGCTTCGACTTCATCGCAAGGATCGCAAGCCCGTCGCCGTGGCGCTGAAGGACATTTACCGGGCCACCGACGCCGAAGCGGCTGAAAAGGCCCTGATGGCGGTCGAGAACGGCGAATGGGGCCAGAAATACATGGCCATCGGCCAGAGCTTGGCGCCGGGCATGGAGCGAGGTCATCCCGCTCTTCGCCTTCCCCGAAGAGGTTCGCAAAATCGTCTACACCACGAATCAAATCGAGGCGATGAACTCCAAACTGCGCCGGACGGTACCCGCCCGCGGCCACTTCCCGCGCGACGACGCGGCCATCAAGCGTCCCTTCCTTGCCTTGAACCGGGCCGAGAAGGAGTCGCAAATGGCGCCCAGTGACCGGGCGATGGCCAAAGCGCAGTTCGCCATCCTCTACGGCGAGCGCTTCACAGCGGCTAGGGCCTGAAAATCTTCAACCGCCCGCCCACACACGAAATTCTTGACACTTCCGAAAGCCGGCAATTAAAGATCTTTGGTTAAACGAGGCTATTTCCCGGCCATCGTACCCTAGCACGACCGCTGAGAGCCTGCCGAATGCGACTTTCGCCACTGCAGAGATTGCAACGAGCTAAAGCGCTCATTTGATCGACTGAAGCAGGCCCATCGCATCGCCATGCGATAAAGAAAGACTGCCCTCTTTTGACGTGCTCCTCGATATTTTTCACTGGCGAACGTTACTTAGATATCATGTCGATAGAATTAAACGTTACAAAACACCAGAAAGAAGAGCAGTTGCAACATCTCGGCTTGCGTTACGCCTTCCCGATCTTATAGTGCAGTGGATTTGTAAAATCGATAAAGTTCAACGCATGGGGGTCTGAGGTGTCATCTATAAGATTGAGAGTAATGGACCTAAGCAATGTATAGGATAGCCATCTTAGGACTCGGGGCAATCGGTTCGCGTCACCTCCAAGCCCTTGTCCGTAGCTCATTGGGCTCACTTGTTATCCATATAGTCGAGCCTTTAGCTACAAATCGGGAATTGGCTTTGCAGCGATGGGTAGAAGCTGGGGGCGAGAAGAGTCCGCATCGTCTCAGTACGGAGTTGGTAGATAACATTGATATAGCGATAGTTGCCACAACTGCTCAGTATCGCCGCATAGCCATAGAGGCACTTCTTTTAAATGCGTCCGTCAAATACTGGATCTTGGAGAAGCCGCTTGCTCAGTCACTCGAAGATATTCAGGGTATTGTTTCCGCCTGTGGAAATCGAGCGGTTGTGAACACACCAAGGCGAGCGATGGAGTGGCACAAGCATATCGCACGGCTGATACGAGAGGATGGGGGTCCTAAATCCGTGAGTGTGCACGGAGGTGATTGGAGCATTAGCTGCAATGCGATGCATTTCATTGATCTCGTCCGGTTTTGGAGCAATGCGGAACCAATAGCCGCAGACACTTCGAGCTTGTGGTCTGAATGGCATACGGCAAAGCGGCCTGGCTTCATTGATGTGTTCGGCCGTCTCGTCGTAGAGTTCCAAGGAGGAATAGAGCTATCGATGGAGGCGCAACCTGAAGTCAAGCCACTGCTCATTACAGTCAACACAAACTCGTATCAGTGGCGAATTTACGAGGGTGAAGGTATCTGTAAACGCGACGATGGTCTCATACTCAAAGGAAAATTAGAATTGCAAAGCTCTCTAACTGGGAAAATAGTCGATCAAGTAATTTCGGGCCAAGAAACTGAACTGCCGGCGCTGCAACCGCTTGCGAGAGCTGAGTCTTTAATCCTAGAGGCGCTAATATTGCATAGCATCGCGAACGGCGGTGACACGCACACGCTACCAATTACCTAAGGATCGTTCGTGCTGGAGAAGACCCGCGGTGACTGAAAAGTTGTGGCTGATAGGTGCAGGGCCTATGGCAGAGGCTTATGTAAGAGTTCTGGAGGCATTAGACTGCGAATTTCGGATAGTCGGAAGGAGCGAGATTAGCGCTGCCCAGTTAGAAGCAAGAACTGGTAGAGAAGTCGAGCGCGGTGGCCTCGAAGCAGCAATCATCAAGTATGGTTCTCCGGTAGGCGCAATTGTTTCGACGAGCATAGAAACACTCAGCGCCAATGCGATCGCTCTGATGGAGTCTGGTTGCAGCCGAATTCTCGTCGAAAAGCCGGCCGGCCTGAATGGAGATGAAATACGTCGTCTCGGGAGCGTTTGGAAGGGCTTCAACTCAAAGCTATATGTTGCTTATAATCGTCGTTTTTATGCCTCAGTAGATCATTTATGCCAACTTGTCGCTGCTGACGGCGGAGTTAAGCTTGTCAATTTCGATTTTAGTGAGCTTTCAGAACGTGTTAGCGTTCTCGAAAAGTCCCCCCTTATAAAATCGAACTGGTTCCTTGCTAATTCGACACACGTTGTTGATCTCGCTTTCTATATCGCCGGTACTCCAGTAGGAAGATTTAATGCCACTACATCCGGTGAATTGGATTGGCATCCAACCTCCAGCCGATTCGCAGGTAGCGGAGAAAGCACGAAGGGGGCCCTTTTCTCTTACGCAGCAAATTGGGGTACGCCGGGCCGCTGGGGCCTTGAAGTTCATTCGGTTCATAGGAGGTTCTTATTGCGGCCAATGGAGCAACTTTGGGAAATTCACTCTGCATTTGAGCCACCCGTAGAAATCGAGATTGACGATAGATACGATCGTCTCTTTAAGCCTGGCGTTCTACAACAAGTAAAGGCATTTCTCAGTACAAAAGAAGATGGGCGTTTGTGTAGCATCGCCGATCACCTTTTAGCGCTTCCTCACCATGAACGGATTGCAGGCTATAGCCCCTAAAACACGGAACTACGACCCAAGCCATAGACGCGTTGTCGCTAGTTTGATGCCGGCGCGGCATTAGTCGGCAGAGTTCTTGTATGGGCCGCGCTGCCATGCAACTAGCTGGAACCGATTAGGAAGCGCTCGACTCGTTCGACTGTCGATAAGTTCACTTGATAAAGCTGAAGGACGTCTTTCGGTAAGCGTTATGCGCAATGTCTGCACAATTCCTCTTGCTGGTGGTCCGGCTCTGACGCCGGGAACCCGACTTCGAGCAACAATGATTATCTTAGGGTCGGCTTGTCACACGCAGGGCTTGGATCGTTGGCGTCGTATTCGTCGATGAAGCGGTTGATGGTCTCCTGAAGCTCAACGAGCGAGAGGAAGACGCTGCGCTTCAGCCTTTTGCTGCTGAGTTTTGCGAAGAACCCTTCCACCGCATTGAACCTTGACAACGAGGTCGGCGTGAAGTGGAAGGTCCAGCGTTGACGCAGCGCAAGTTAGTCCCGGACCTTCGTGTGCTTGTGGACTGCGTAGTTGTCGAGCCCGGTATGAATGGTTTGCTCGCCGGAAAGCGGCGCTCAATGTTGTTGAGGAAGCGGTTGAACTCCTGATGGCGATGGCGCTGCATGTTCCGGCCAATGACGGTCCCGTCGAGGGTGTCGAGAGCGGCAAGCAGCGTCGTCGTCGCATGCCACATGTAGTCATGCGTCGTCGTCGCGCCGCGCCGCGCCGGTCTTCGCGGGCAGTCCTGTTTGTGTACAATCGAGTGCTTGTATCTGGCTCTTCTCATCGACGCTGAGAACCACGGCAGGCGCCGGCGGTCCGACGTTAAGGCCGTTGACATCGCAAAGCATCTTGACGAAGGCCGGATCGTTTGAGTGCTTGAAGGTATGCCGCCGGCCGCGGCGCAAGGCCGTGTGCCTTCTAGATCGTCTGAAGGGTCGAGACTGCCAGCGCAAAAGCCTTCGCCATCGTCTGTGCCTTCCAGTGCGTCGCCTAGTTTGGTGGACGCGCTTGAGCCAGGCGCACGACTTCTTTCATCGCTCAATTCGAAACCAGCGGCGAGCCGGGCGGCTAAGACTTATCACGCAAGCGCCCGTCGACGCCTTCCCTTACAAAGCGCTCTTACCAGCGCCAAACCGTTGTATTCGACTTGCTGGTCGCGGTCCTAATCGCGTTCGTGCAGACACCATTGGCGCTCATGATCACGATCCGCGCCCTCCAGACATGCTTCTGCGGCATGTTGGGATCGGCAACGATCGTATTGAGCCGGTCGCGATCGCCGGCGCCATGCTCGGTTAATATTCTTTCATGCATGCTCAAGAGTGGCGTGCGTCCACGGAAATCGGAAACCGATCAAGGGCTTATCCGACTTGGCTAAACCACTAAGTGTATGACCAACGGGTAACCGTCGTGTGACACCGCGATGGAGAGGAAGCCAAGTTAGGGCTCTTTAGTCTTGTCTTCTCGCGTTGCGGACCTGGGTTCAGTTCTTTAAATTGTTTAAGAGCGCTCTACCCGATTGCGATATCTTCACTTTTCGGTGTCAGGCGGCGTCAGATCGATCTAGTCCCACTTGTCGGGAATGACCGCCTCATGTCCGACTCTTGCAGTTCCTCGCAGATCGCGGCAGCATCGTATCCCTTTAGGCAAGTAGCACTTCAATCCGATCGCTGATCGTACGCATCGGGCGAGGGGTGGCGCCCCTGCCATCGTGGGCAGGTTCTGGATGGCAGGGCGATCTGATCTGCCCCCGATCTTTCATCCTACGGCGATTGGAGCCTTGTCCGTTTCTGCTACTCCGCCGGGCGCGGGTTGAGGTCCGCAGGACGGCGTAGACTTGAAGCGCTCTGATAGCGGAGCGCCGAAGCCGGTTGTGCTGATCGTCTTGGCGAAGTCCGCCGGGGTCAGGTAGCCGAGCGGGGAGCGCGGCCGCCGCGTGTTGAAATCCCGGATCCAGGCGGTGATCGAACTGCGCGCGTGTGGCCGAGGCTGAGGAACAAGCTCTCGTTCAGTCGTTCGTCACGTATGCGGCCATTGAAGCTCTAAATGAAACCGTTCTGCATCGACTTGCCGGGCATGATTTAGTGCCATTCCACTCTATGGTCTTCTGACTAGGCGAGGATCGCGTTCGAGGTGAACTCCGTGCCGTGATCGGAGATAATTCCAGGCTTGCCAGGGCTCGCGATCAACGCTTTTGGTTCGTGGACGACACGGCGACCGGAGGCCGATGTATTGTGGATTGCTGCGAGGCATTCTCGCGTGACATCGTCGACGATGTTGAGAACGCGGAAACGGAGTCCACAGGCAAACTGGTCGTGGACGAAATCCAATGACCAGCGAGCGTTCGGCTTGGCCTCGATGAGGATCGGCGCCCGGGTTCCCACGGCACGCCGCCGGGCACGGCGCTTGCGGACTGCCATCCCTTCCGCGCGATACAGACGATAGATGCGGACGATCAAGGAAGGCTCGCCCTCGCCACGCAGGAGAACGAACAAGCGGCGGTAGCCGAAAAAACGCCGCTCATGGGTCAGATCGCGCAGCTTGCCGCGAAGCTCTCTATCCGGTGGTCTGCGCGACTGGTAGCGAACCATCTTCCGATCGGCACCGACGATCTGGCAGGCCCACCGCTCTGACAGGTCCATCACGGCCCGCAGATGCGAAACGGCTCCGCGTTTGGCGGCGGGCTCTACCATTTTCGCTACAGGGAGACCGTAGGTCGAACGTCGCGGAGCGCGGCTACAATCCAGCATCTGTTCGGCCAGGAACTCTTCAGCTTGGCGTTCTCCTCCTCCAAAGCCTCAAGGCGCTTGGTGTCGGAGACAGCTATGCCGCCGTCTTTGGCCTTCAAGTTGGGCATCTCGAAGAACCGCGATTTGCAAGTGCTAAAGACGGCTTGAAGGTTGTGTCGGGGTCGCATTTTCTTTGACGCGTCGCATTTTCGGATTTTTTCGTAATTTGCAGACCGCCTTCAAGTCGCTCTGACGGCGCTTTTGCCATCATGCGGGCGCACCTCGCCGCTGATGCCAGACAAAGCGCGTGAGATTGTAGGCGAGAATACCCACGCCGATCTTCGC
The DNA here is from genome assembly GCF_000153705.1 of Fulvimarina pelagi HTCC2506. GTDB lineage: Bacteria > Pseudomonadota > Alphaproteobacteria > Rhizobiales > Rhizobiaceae > Fulvimarina > Fulvimarina pelagi. Next base: position 2,331,231 of record NZ_DS022272.1, on the reverse strand, counting down.
CTCGGCCCGCGCGATCCGATGATTCGGATAAAGGTGCTCCTGGGTCCATGCTGACGAGCGAAGACATGCTCGATCTTAAAGCGGATCACAGAACGCCGGCCATTGACGCGGATATTCACTCACTCATCGGCCTCCTCTTTGGCTTCTTGCGGTGGATATCCGACGTGAAGCCGTTCCGATCCAACCAGTCATCGTTCTTTTCGATCGGTAAGCGGTATCCGCCCAGACCTTTGAACTCGTATTCTGCCGAGCGAGGACCTCCGTCAGTTCCGCCCCGTCCCAGACGGCGATCGTCGCTAACCAGCCGCGGATGAAGTCGCGACGACGGTCGATCGACACATGGTTCTTGTAGCCGAACGCGGGGACCGCGATGTCGATATGCTGCTGTTTGGTTTCCGCTGCCGGCTTCGTCTTGAAGAACTTCACGGTCCACCGGGCGTCACGATCCTTTTGACGCAGCTTGGCGCCTTTGTTCTTAAGGCTCCCTGCACCTCGCCGGCCTTGATCACAACCTTCTCGTCTTCGGTATTGCGCTGCTTCGATACCGCGACAATCGTCGCGTTCACGAACTAGCCGCCCATCGTCAGTTAGCCGGCCTTCGCGAGATGCTATCAAAGCGAGCGAACAAACTCTTGATCGCACCACGTTCGGAAAGGTGTTCGCGGAACAGGCAGATAGTCTTGGCGTCCGAGACCTTGTCGTCGAGATCGAGCCAGATGAACCGCATGAATGAGAGCCGGTCTTCTATCTGAAACTCGGCCTGATCGTCCGGGAGGTTGTCAAGCATCTGAAGGATCAACACCTCGAACATCCGAACCGGATCGTAGGGCGGTCTGCTGCCCTGCGATCCGTCCGAGCGCTTGAGAGCCTTAGAGAGCGGCTTCCGAAAAACCTTTCCCCGGAATGATCGCGTTCTTCTTGTCAAGAAGATCGCCGGCCTCACTCAGTCAGCCATTGCGCTCATCGATATCCCAGAATTCCAGCTGTTTACATATCCCATCCTCCCAACCCGATCAGGCCGTTGTAATCATAAATCACGACAGGAGGGGTGTTTTTCGAGGGGTTCAATTGAAGTAAGTACACATAATGCAGCTTCAAAATTACCCATCTCTTTTCGATAAACACTCTCTGATTTCTGATATATATTGGCAAGAACGCTCTGCTTCTTACGCTTTTGCAGCATTGAGGATGCTTTCAATTTTTGAAGAAACAATTAAGCGCATCTTATTGTGGTATACACTGAAACTCGCCACCGGCCCATTCGCAGCCGCGAGTGAACCGGAAGAGGGCAGGTTTATTGGATGACCGGCCTTTTAAATTGCTCCGTGGCATTGGCGTAGCCATCGGAACTAACGCCTTCAAACGGTTCGCTACACGCGCGTTCTTGACAATCAACTTCAAGGCTGCCCTACGAGCTGCAATTTGCAGACATACTGCAATCATCTAACGTAACGAAGCATAAAACATATTTTTGGTTTGTAAGATCGACGTGTACGTCGCTGGAATGCGGTGCCTTGGTCCTACAATTAATGGATGTAGGCGACGAGCAGCACGCGGAATGGTCGCGTCGAGAGTATCATCGCAATTTGAAACAGCGGTGAAATAATGCAAATCTTACAAGGATTGATGGAGGCATGGCATCCTGGAGACGGTCAACTTTACTGATTGTATCGGTGGCAGATAGCGGCAATTGATGCACCAACCATACGGCCATCCGACGGCTTCGGAGGTGACCGGTCGCTTCGATAGATTTGCGCCCAGTGCCGCTTTCGCTGTCAACACATAAGACGTAACAGTCATCTATTGCAGCGCATTTTGAACCTTCGCGTAGGTTCGAGTTGAAAGTCGTCGCACAATTGACACATCAAGCACAAATAGATCGTTTGTTGCGGATGGAAGTCAGATCAGGCAGATCGGACTGGAATATACAAGTTCCGAACCAGTTCCTGGTTTCATTCGCCTGGGACACCAACAACGTCCTCCGCTACAAAGATTTTTAGAAGCGGCTGCAAAGAGGTGGAGCACGAAGTGAGGTATTCCGCTGTCGTCGCACTTTCCCTTCCGGCGATGGCGAGCGATACAATTGCAGTGAAAAGCGAAGAACTCATCTGACTTACTCTACTTTTGGGAGTATCGGTCTGTTCTGTCACGCAAGGAACGTGCGCGAGGCACGAGGCATTTGGAATGAACAGAGCGAACACAGTCTACGTCATACAGCCGAAGGTTGATGCCGTTCGAGCGATTGCGGAAGTCGTCGCTGACACCCCAGGGTCGTCTAAAACGCGTTTGTTCTGCCCGGACAGGCATAGCCAGACGGAACTAGCTTCTGTTATTCGCGATCGGGATCTGCCCTATGAGCTTCTTGCATTTGAGAGCGTCGGGGGTGAACATGACGATCTGCTTTACGGGTTCTGCCAAGCTGTCGCAGAAGGCTATTCTGCATGCGTCAGGGAAGAGTGGCGCTGGAGCCACTTCGTGGCACTTCAGGACCGACTCGTTGCGGCACTGCGAGGCCCGTATGTCTTGGAACGTCTTCTGTCCGATGAACCTGATGTAGAGGTCGCGCTCGTTTCGTCGCCCGATGAGACCAGCAATCGTGCACTCTGGGATTTGCTCGCAGCATCCTTCGGCAAGCGCCTGCGCTCGGTCGGTAGTCCTCCCCCGTCCCGGAACGCAGCACAGGAGGTATGGGATGCGATCCAGCGCGGCGGGTTGAGGGGCTACGATGAGACGGCAATCCGTAAACTCGAACGCTCTAAATCGCGTGGCCGGCTTTGTTTGTCGATCGCTACAGGTAATTTGCAATATGTCGGTGTCGCCGCGCCGCTTCTGAATGATCTGACACGCACTTTCGACCTCGTAATATCGAACGCATCGCTAGGCCCTTTTGAGCCGGATTTTCTTAAAAACTACCTTCCAAATCCGGTGAAAAAGCTCGCTCTTGTAGACCTAGTTAAGGTTCCGACCGTAAAGGCCTCTATGGCAGATCTCAAACGCATGCGGGACGTCGGGCGGTCGGCTAGTCGGATCGCAACTGGATATGAACAGATGGAGGATCGTTTCGGACCTGCCCTTCATGACTTCGCGTTGCGCGAATGCATGAGACTAGAACGGCTACACCGCGTTATATGGAGACAGGCAAAAAGGCTGGTGTCGTGTGTTGATGGAGTGATCGTCGTGCCCGGACGGCATCTGCCGTCGAACATCCTGGTTGCCGCCGCCCATGAAGTGGGATTGCCAACGTTCGATGTACAAACAGGCACGATTACCCGGACACGACGCTTTTTAGCCCCGGCGGCCAAGACCGTTTTCGCTCTGAACGATGAGTCAGCGCGGATGTTTGCGCGTCTTGGCAAGAAGGACGGCGTGCTTCCGATCGGCAGCTTCAAAGTTGATCACGATATGGCGCCGTACCGAACGCTGAATAAAGTTGAAGCACGTTCATGTCTTGGGCTCAGCACAGATGGTGACGTATGGCTCTTCGCTTCGCAGCCGCTTGGCGTCAAAACCATCATCACCGTCGCTCGTGTAGTTTGTGATGCAGCGTTGGCTCGCGGTGGTGTCACAGTTTTGATTAAGATGCATCCGAACGAGACCAGCCCGTACCGCCAAGCCTATGATGAACTTGCACGAACATACAACATCGAGATCCTAGTTAATCAGGAAGCGAAGTCTCCTATTGCAATTGTTGCCTCGGACGCTGTTTTTACGCACTTTAGTTCCGTTGCCATCGAGGCTCATGCAATGCAAAAGCCAGCCATCGCTGTAAATCCTTTTGGAAAGCCTCTACCATTCGACCTCGACTCATCAGGAATTGCACCAGAGATATCTTCACCAGAGGAGATAGTTCCAACGCTTAAGCGACTTGCTGCTAATGAATCCGCAGTCGATGTGCTCCGTGATGGTCGAGCTCTAGAGCGCGTCAGGGAAATAATTGCAAACCAGTTGAGGAACGGCAAGCAAAAGCCAAAAGAGCGACAAGGCTCAATTATGAAATGCTATTCGGAGCTCCAATTATCTTACCGTAGATCGCTATCGCCAATAGCGCGGCCCCTCCGAAAGCTGCTTGACCTGTAGCCATCCGTTTGCCCGCCACCGAACAAAAATTGTTTTATAGTCATCATTAGAGGGCTTCAACAGCCGCCATATGCCGTCATGTGAACTGCGCTGGATGCAATGCAATTTTGCGATCTGATCTGCCCCCGATCTTTCATCCTACGGCGATTGGAGCCTTGTCCGTTTCTGCTACTCCGCCGGGCGCGGGTTGAGGTCCGCAGGACGGCGTAGACTTGAAGCGCTCTGATAGCGGAGCGCCGAAGCCGGTTGTGCTGATCGTCTTGGCGAAGTCCGCCGGGGTCAGGTAGCCGAGCGGGGAGCGCGGCCGCCGCGTGTTGAAATCCCGGATCCAGGCGGTGATCGAACTGCGCGCGTGTGGCCGAGGCTGAGGAACAAGCTCTCGTTCAGTCGTTCGTCACGTATGCGGCCATTGAAGCTCTAAATGAAACCGTTCTGCATCGACTTGCCGGGCATGATTTAGTGCCATTCCACTCTATGGTCTTCTGACTAGGCGAGGATCGCGTTCGAGGTGAACTCCGTGCCGTGATCGGAGATAATTCCAGGCTTGCCAGGGCTCGCGATCAACGCTTTTGGTTCGTGGACGACACGGCGACCGGAGGCCGATGTATTGTGGATTGCTGCGAGGCATTCTCGCGTGACATCGTCGACGATGTTGAGAACGCGGAAACGGAGTCCACAGGCAAACTGGTCGTGGACGAAATCCAATGACCAGCGAGCGTTCGGCTTGGCCTCGATGAGGATCGGCGCCCGGGTTCCCACGGCACGCCGCCGGGCACGGCGCTTGCGGACTGCCATCCCTTCCGCGCGATACAGACGATAGATGCGGACGATCAAGGAAGGCTCGCCCTCGCCACGCAGGAGAACGAACAAGCGGCGGTAGCCGAAAAAACGCCGCTCATGGGTCAGATCGCGCAGCTTGCCGCGAAGCTCTCTATCCGGTGGTCTGCGCGACTGGTAGCGAACCATCTTCCGATCGGCACCGACGATCTGGCAGGCCCACCGCTCTGACAGGTCCATCACGGCCCGCAGATGCGAAACGGCTCCGCGTTTGGCGGCGGGCTCTACCATTTTCGCTACAGGGAGACCGTAGGTCGAACGTCGCGGAGCGCGGCTACAATCCAGCATCTGTTCGGCCAGGAACTCTTCAGCTTGGCGTTCTCCTCCTCCAAAGCCTCAAGGCGCTTGGTGTCGGAGACAGCTATGCCGCCGTCTTTGGCCTTCAAGTTGTAAAGCGTCCCCTCGCAGATTCCGTGCCTGCGGGCGAGATCAGCGCCCTTAACACTGGCTTAATACTCATTTCGGCCGTTGATTATCTGCTCGTCCGTAAAAGGCTTTCGCGTCATTTCGGTCGCACTCATCAAGAGCGGAGTCTAATCAAGTGTCGCGACGAAATGAGTGGCAGGTCACCCAGGGGGAAGCAGTCGCTCGCTGTAAAAAGAAACGGCTGCGTGCAATGCTTTCTCCTTTCAAGGTAGAAGATCCGGCGTCTTCGAAACCGGGCCCCTCTATTATTTGCGATTCGGGCAAATGGTATTGTGTAGTGATACAAAAGAAAAAACGAGTGGTGGCAGAGATCACAAATTAAACAATGACATCGACTTAATTGGAGGCGAGTCCCTGCCTCTCCGCCACTAAAATATTGCATGGTCATTTCCTTTCAGCTTAAACGCAAAGCTAATTTCCAGGGTTCGCGGCCTTCGCATTTATTGCAGTGACTAAAACCTTTACGTTCAATGCTATTATCTCAATGTGATGACCTTAGGAATCTGAGTTGAATGTAATGAGCCAGAGGTAGGAGCAGCGCACCTAGCGAGGAGCGTGTGAAATGAGCGCATTCTTAAACAGTTCGTCATAGAACCGTACATTGCCGTAGTCGAAGGTGAATAAAAGCCGATCCTGAGCGGTGCGCTGGACCACCCGTTCGAAGTGTCCTCGAATCCTGTCGCGCGATTAGTCGATGAGGCCGAACGGTTAGGCGCCCTACGCCGTATTCTGGATCAATTAGCCGCCGCATGCGTTATCGCACCCTGGCGCATTGCGTCCTACCCATTGCCGGAGATCAATCGATATTGTTCGTGCCATGCCTGCTTTATATCGGCCCGACAGATTGAATCGCGAACCGCAGTCTGAATTTACCGACGCGGAAAACATAGAATTGCACGAATTCGGACCACAAGGTCAGCTCAAAATACATAGAAGAAGCAAGTTTCGGGTATTCGTTCGCGATCCACGCTTGACATTTACGTCGCATCGGACCACGTGCTTCAGCCGCAGCGGTAATTTGCTTCGCGAATATTCAAGCATTCGGTTAGCATTGATTTCTTTTTTGCTATCCAGGAGCTGTAGGCTTGGACGCTTTCATGAGCAAACGCGGCAGATCTAATTTCGAGGGTACAACGTGTTAGATATCAAGCAACTTTGCATACTTGAAGATGCGACAATTCGAGAAGCAATCGAAAGCATCGATCATGCCGGTCGGCAAGTCGCATTTGTAATCTCGTCCAATGGGCGGCTTGTCGCTATGGTCACCGACGGTGACTTGCGGCGGGGTTTTCTGCAGGGCGTTTCGCTCGAGGACCCAGTAAACCGAATAATGCAGTCAGACTTTATTTCTGCCCCATCACGCAAAGATGCCGCGCGGCTTATGCGTGAAAAAAACGTCCATCATATGCCAATCATTGACGCGGACGGTTTTCTATTTGATGTCGCCTTTCTAGATGACTTTTCGACTCTTCAATCTAGAGAGACTGAGGTGATATTGATGGCTGGAGGTCTTGGAAAACGGCTGAGGCCGCTGACTGAAACAATGCCGAAACCTATGTTGCCGGTTGGAGGTCGGCCGCTACTCGAGATCATCCTTAGAAATTTTACGGATCAAGGCTTCCGTAATTTTACGATATGCCTCAACTATATGGCCAACGTTGTCCGTGACTATTTCGGCGATGGCTCAGCATTTGACTCCTCAATTACCTACGTCCAAGAAGAGGAGGCTTTAGGGACAGCTGGCGCGCTTACATTATTGCCTGAGCGCCCAAGCCGGCCCTTTATTATCATGAACGGTGATTTGCTTACGACACTGCACTTTGAATCGGTCATCCGTTTTCATGACGAGCACTTGGCAGATGCAACTCTCTGCGCCAGGGAACATCTCGTGCAGATACCATATGGTGTAGTGCGGAGCGACGACGCCCGGTTGCTTTCTATTGAAGAGAAGCCAACTATATCTCAGTATGTCAACGCTGGTATCTACGTCCTCTCTCCCAATTCTCTTGAGTTGTTGGCGTATAGAGAGCATGCCGACATGACACAATTATTCGACCGCATATTGGAGCGAAATATGAAAGCGGTGGTTTTTCCTATGCGCGAATATTGGATCGATGTCGGGCAAATCGGCGATCTACAGAAGGCGCGCAGCGACTTCCGCAAAGAATAGACGGTTTCTGATGGAATTTTGTGTGGTAAAAATTATCGAAAATAAGTATTTCTGCGACCGAAGGGAGAGCCTCTCAGTTGTTTATTTTCCGTTAATTCGGAATGTATATTTGGTCGAATCGGTAAATCGCTCGTAACAGGGCATTTAATCTCCACGCCGAAAAACAGCGACGTGTTGAAGTAGGAGTGCCGCTTTCCGGGCTTCAAGGAGAAAGTTATCTCGATGTACGGCGGCCGCATGACTAACTGAGATTGTCAGTCATTTCCATGGTCTCTGATGCGCCGATGTCTCGTCGGACCTGATCCCGGCGGCGATGGATGCGGTTCTGGACAGGGTTGTCCCCTGATGGGCCCAGTCGATCCAGCCGGTTTATTCCCTGGTTTTCCCCGATAAGATTAGGGATAAAGGTCTCGTTCGCAACAAGGCGGTTCATATTGCTTTCGGGGTTCTTGACGACGGCAGAAAAGAGACCCACTGACTTCTGGCAGAAGCAGAACGAGGGCGCTAAGTTCTGGCTGCATCTCGCAAACGAGATGAAAGCCGGTGAAGTCGACGAGGTCCTCCAGGTATTGACGGCCTGAAGGCCTCTCCAGAAGCAATCACCGGCGTTTCCTGAACGCTACGGTTAAAACCTGGATCGTCCATGTCCTGCGTCACAAACTCGACTTCATGTCCTACAAGAGCGGCAAGCCCGTTGCCATAGCGCGGGAAGACATCCACCCAGCTACCACCGATGCAGCGACCGCTGAATAATAGAAGACCCAACGGCGCTCGAACACGCCGAGCGGGCCCTGAGACACGTGGCGATTGGCCAAAGCTCGCGAAAGGGCTACGGCGAGGTCGTGCCGTTCATCGCATTCGCGAAGAGATTAGGCCCAATGGACGAAGGGTAGCCATAGTTTGACTGCGGCGATGGAGACGAAGCCGAGATAGGGTTCTCTGGTTTCGTCGTGTCGTGTGGCGACCCGCCGCCAGTTCTTGAGTTTGTAAAACAGGCGCGCGACGAGATTGCGCCATTTGTACTTCTCAGCGTCATGCGACGACGGATCGATCCGGTTCCGCTTGGCGGGAATAACCGCCTCGATGTTCGCCACTCGCAATTCCTTACGCACCCCGGCTGCGTCCTACGTCGTATCCCTTCCCTTATCGGCTAAAAGCGCTTCGATCCGATCGTCGATCATGCGCATCAACGGGCCGAAGCCGATGACGTCGTGTGTCTGGCCCGGTGGCAGGAGAAAGCCGAGCGGGCGCCCTTTGCCGTCGCACCACGCGTGGAGCTTCGAGGTGAAGTCGACCTGCGATCGGCCGAGCGCTTAGGTTTTCTAAGTCCCTTTCATGGATGGTCCGCCCCTCAGGCTCCCGTGTAGGGTTGCCGATGTCTGGATAGGAAGGAGCGAACTGTGAACATCATGATTCTGGGCATTGATCTCGGCAAGAACAGCTGCAACCTCGTTGGCTTCGACGAAGGTGGAACCATGGTCCTGAGGCGTCGGGTGTGGCGTGAGAACTTGATTGCCTTCACCGCCAAGCTTCCTCCTGCGTAATTGCGATGGAAGCCTGCTATGGCGCTCATCACGCTGGCCGGGCGATGCAGGCGCAAGGCCGTGACATCCGCATGATGTTGCCGGAATACGTTCGGCCTTACGTGGAGGCCTAGAAAATGACGACCGCGATGCCGAGGCGATCGCGGAAGCTGCGACACGACCGACCATGCGGTTCGTCGCTCTCAAGAGCGAAGAGCAACTAGACGTTCAAACCCTGCACCGGGTGCGCGACAGGCTCGTCGGCGACCGCACACCACTGACGAACCAGATCCGAAGCCTGCTTCTGGAGCGCGGTAATGTCGTCGCTCAAAGGCATGTAAAGTTGCGTTTGCGGTTGGAAGTATTGCTCGAGGGCGAGACCGATAGGCTCGGTGTCCGCATGAGCTTCCTGCTGGCGGACATGAGAAAGCGCTGGGACGAATTGGACGGGCGGATCGCCGCCTTCGACGCGGAATTCGTCTCAATGTCCAAAAGCGATGAACGCGCCAAACGGCTGACGACGATTCCGGGCATTGGTCCTCTCAACGCCACGGCGCTTGTGGCCGCCATGGGAGCCGCCGCGACTTTTGTGAAGGGACGCGACCTAGCGGCCTGGCTCGGCCTCGTTCCGCGACAGGTGACGACCGGCGGACGGCCCAAGCTTCTGGGATCACTAAGCGCGGTTCCAAATACTGCGCAAGATGCTGATCCAGGGTGCCCAAGCGGCAATGCCGGTCTTGCGGGCGTCGGACACGGCCGTCGGATCGTGGCTGCGCGGACTTCTGGCGAGGACGCATCCCAACACCGCCGTGGTCGCGCTTGCGGCGAAGATGGCGCGGACCGTCTGGGCGCTACTTCGTCACGCTTGTTCTTACGAGGAGCGACCGCAAACGATCTGATGAAATTGGCCTCGATTTCCGTGCCGGAGCCAACGAGCTGCGAGCGGTGAAAGGAAGATGGCCTGACAGTCGATCGGCGCTCTCAAAACCTCCGGTGCAAGATGGCTCTCCGAAGCCGGCCCTTTTATGAGGATCAGAACGCGCGGATCTCCATCTTGGCGGCGGCACGACCGACATGCCGGATACGTTTTTGCAGACTGCTCACGCCTTCAATCGGAAACCACTTGCAACAGGGGCGGGCCATACGTTTACGCCCACCGCGCAGTGATGAGCGCGCACGACAGTGGAATCGACCATGTCGGCCGATCGCTCTCGATCCGCCATCTCCGCCAGCGTTTCGAGCATCGCATCGAACAGGCCGGTTTCGAGCCAAAGGCGATAACGCCGGAAGACGCTGTTCCATTTGCCGTATTCATCGGGCAGATGCCGCCATTGCGGCCCGGTCCGGGCAAGCCACCTCATGCCTTCGAAGAAACGGCGGTTATCGTGTGAGGGTCGGCATCCGCGCCCGCGCTCCGCAGGCAGGAGAGGCTCGATGATCGCACAGTCTTATTAGATATTTCGATGCGCTCGCCCAAAACTGCCTCCAAATGGCAGTCTCTATCGACCAAGCGAAAGCGCGTCGACCTTTGTTCACGTAGCCTAAGGACCCTGGGTCCCTGCGGCGGCCAAGGGCAGCCTCCTTAGTCCCTAATATCCTCGCACACACACTGGGTTTCCGATAGTCCCAACAAACGCGACGATTTAGAGCAAATCCATCTTGATCCGGCTCATATCTGACGGCGATGAAGTAATTGGCACATTCGTCGGTTTGGGAGAGCGGAAGGACGGTGCCGACAGCGTCTCAGAGCCAGTCGACTGAGCGCTCGGCTCATGCCCGCGGAAGTGACTTGAAACTGGTAAAGGCCATCTCGATCGGATTGAAGTCGAGATCGTAGGGCGGTAAATAAAGCAGCGTGGCACCTGCGCGCTCGATCACCGATCGTACGCTCTCGGCCTGTAGCGCCGGAAGATCATTTATGGTCACGATGTCACCTGGGATAAGCGTCGGCACGAGCACCTGTTCGACGTAGGCCTACAAGGCGATATCGTGTGCGGCGCTGTACAGAACCATGGGCGCAGTCATTCCCGTCAGTCGCAGCGCGCCGGTGAAGGTCGTCGTCTTCCAGTAACAGTGAGGGATCTCCGCCCGGTAACGCTCGCCGCAAGGCGCCCGACCGCGAGCGGGCTATATTGGTCGACAGTCCCATCTCATCAATGAACACCAAGCGTGCGGGATCGAGATCGGGCTGGCTTTAAGCCAGGCTCGGCGTCGACCCAGGAGGTCGGCTCGCTCTTGCTCCAGCGCGTGTGCGATCTTTTTTGAAGGCCCAGCCGCGGCGGTAGAGCCAGACGCTCATAGTACTGCACCTAATTCGAACTCCCACTTCGTCGACGAGACGCTTAACCATCTCGTCGAGCGTGACGTCCTTCTGCTCCTCAATCATCCCGACGATGAAAGCTTCATGCGAATCAAGAGCCGAACCGCGCCGCCAACCTTGCAGCTGTGGCGTTCGCTCACAAACCTTCGCGCGCCCGACCTAACGGATTGCCGTCGAGATGCCGACCCCGGCCTGGGCTGCAGCCTGACGTGCGGGCATCCCGTCCGAAGATGCGTTCAGAACCCGTGAACGCAAATCTTCGCTCAACGCTCTGCCCACCATTCACCTCCTTCATGGAGAGATTTTGAAACAGGTGCCGCTCCAAAAATTACTTCGCATTCAATTCATCGATCAAAAGATATCCTCTAGCGCTATGCACTGTGTGCTTAACTCAGGATACACCAAAACTGAACGGTGATCGGCATGGCACGTGGAACAGTCGGCGTTATCGCCGTTGGGTCGAAACCGGCTTGTGCGATGCGATACCGGAAACGCTTGCCGCGATGGCGGAGCAAGAGCAGTCGGCCGACATGCTCGACCCCACGGTCGTACGTGCTCATCTTTGCGCAGTCGACGTAAGAAGCGACTTTTGGAAACTAGGCGCTCGGTCGCCTGCGTGGTGGCTTCACCTCGGAGCATCGCGCGCGGTGCGATGAAAATGGACGGCCGCGCGGCTCGGTCTTCATCGCGTCAGCCAAGCTATCGCTACCCATTGGCCACCAAACTCAGACCGTGAGCGTTGTCATCGGAGGATCCGATCAAACGATGCCGCCCCCACCGCCTTTGACCTCAGGGCGCTCGATGGCGACCTTTTTGCGGTAGCCGCTGGCGCGATACGCGGCGATTGGATCGATCGCGCCCCCATCCATTATCCGAGCCTTCGCGAGGATCGACGTAACGTCCGTTCGGAAAGCCTGTTTCAGGCATTCGGACGCCATCATTGGATCGTTCGCATCCTGATATTCTCGTAGCGCGACCCGATCGACGAGAAGCGCCTGCGCATAGGCCCGGCGAATTTCGTCTGCGGAGCGAATAAGGCTTTCGATCGGATCGGTCACGTTGTGCGACTGGTCGATCATGTGTGCCGGATCAAGACGTTCCAGCGCTTCGCCTGCCTCGATCAGTTCGTTAAACACGAGGAATAGCCGGAACGGATCGATCGAGCCCGTGTCGAGATCGTCGTCGCCATATTTCGAGTCGTTGAAATGGAAGCCGCCGAGCTTTCTGGCGAAGATCAGCCGCGAGACGATCTGCTCGATATTCACGTTCGGCGCGTGGTGGCCGAGGTCGACGAGGCAGTAGGCTTTCGGCCCGAGCTCCTGCGCGATGAGGAGGTTCGTGCCCCAGTCCTGCACGATCGTCGAATAGAAGGCCGGCTCGTACATCTTGTGTTCGGTGAAGATGCGCCAATCCTCGGGGAGGGCGCCGTAGATTGCCTTCGCCGATTCAAGATAGCGCTCGAAGCTGCGCAAAAGGTCGACCTGGCCCGGAAAGTTTGAGCCATCACCGATCCAGACGGTGATTGCGGTCGATCCGATCGCTTGGCCGAATTCGATAACGTCGAGATTGTGCTCGACCGCCTGTCTCCGCACCGCCTCGTCGGCATGGCTGAGTGATCCGAACTTGTAGGAGAGCGGCTGTTTCGGATCGTCGGGATGATCCTGAAACGTGTTCGAGTTCATGGCATCGAAGGAGAGTTTGAGGCTTTGCGCCTTATCTTTCAGCGCCGCCGGGTCGGTGCGGTCCCACGGAATATGCAGCGAGACCGAGGGAGTCGAACGGCCGAGCTGATGGATCACGGCGCAGTCGTCGAGCTTTTCCATGATGCCGCGCGGCTCGCCAGGGCCAGGAAAGCGGGCGAACCGCGTACCACCGGTGCCCACACCCCAGGAGGGGACCGCGACGGTGAAATCGCGCACCGCCTTGACGATGGTGTCGATCGCAACGCCGCACCTTTCGAGCTGTTCGCCAAGGGCCGCAAAATCCGCCTCGAAGCCTGTGCTTCGCTCGGCGTTATCGCTTTCGATTACCGAAGGATCGATCGGCATGTCGGTCATGGGCTGAAACTCTTAAGTGGCCCTAGGCGAGGGAAAGTATAGGGCGTTAGCGTGTGAAGGACTGCGCGTTGCCCGCGTCGACATTCATGATGTTACCCGTCGATTTTGCCGAGGCATCGCCCACGAGGAAGGCGACGGCCTCCGCGACATCCGAAGGCAGGACCGAGCGCTTCAGCATGGAGCGCTTGCGGTAGTGCTCCTCCAGTTCGTCCGGTGCCATCTTGTAGGCAGCGGCGCGCTGCTCGCGCCATTCGCCGGTCCAGATCTTCGAGCCCTGCAGCACGGCATCTGGATTGACGACATTGACGCGGATGCCGGCCTCCGCACCCTCCAGCGCCAGGCATCGGGCGAGGTGGATCTCGGCGGCCTTCGCCGTGCAATAGGCGGCGGCATTGGGTGAGGCGGCGAGGCCATTTTTCGAGGCGATGAAGACCACGGCGCCACCGAGCTTCTGGCGACGGAACATGCGGAAGGCTTCGCGCGAGGCGAGGAAATAGCCGGTGCCGAGGATATCGATGTTCCGGTTCCACATCGAAAGCTCGGTCTCTTCGATGGGCGCGGAGGACGAGATGCCGGCATTGGAGACGAGAATGTCGACGCCGCCATAGTCGACGGCCATGCGCGCGAACCCGTCTGCGACTGCCTGTTCGCTCGTCACGTCGACGGTGACGGACCGCACCAGATCGCCGCCGAAAAGCCCTGCGAGGTCGGACGTCGCCCGCTCCAGCGCCCCTTCGTCGATATCGGCGAGGACGACGCAGGCGCCGTCGGTTAGGAGCCGTTCGGCCGTCGCCCGGCCGATGCCGCCGCCGCCGCCGGTGATGAAGGCGACGCGGCCGGCAAGCGCCTTCGGCTTCGGCATGCGCTGGAGCTTTGCCTCCTCCAAGAGCCAATATTCGATGTCGAAGGCTTCCTGTTCGGGGAGGCCCCGATAGGTGCCGATCGCCGAGGCGCCGCGCATGACGTTGATCGCGTTGACGTAGAATTCGCCGGCGATCCGCGCCGTCGCCTTGTCCTTGGCAAAGGTGATCATGCCGACGCCGGGGACGAGATAGACCACGGGATTGGGATCGCGCATCGCCGGGCTGTCGGGATGCTTGCAGGTCTCGTAATAACGCGCGTAGTCCTCGCGATAGGATGCGATGGAGGCGTCGAGATCGGAGATACGCGTATCGACGTCGCCGGCCGGGCCAAGGACGAGGACGAGCGGCCGGATCTTCGTGCGCAGGAAATGGTCTGGGCAGGAAGTGCCGAGCGGTGCGAGGTCGCCGAGTTTCTTGGAGCCGACAAACTCGAGAACGGTCTGGCTGTCGTCGAAATGGCCGATCTTGCGCTCGTCTTGGCCGATCCGAGCGCGGATCTCCGGCATCAGCCGCGCGGCTACGGCGCGGCGTTCGTTTTCGTCCAGAGACTTGCGAACGAGACCGCCGAAGGCCGACTGGCCGGCTGTCTTTTCGTCAAGAAAGGCGATGGCCTTATTGATGATGCGGAGCGTCGTCTCGTAGCAGTCGCGGCCGGTATCTCCCCATGTGAAGAGACCGTGGCTCTCGAGGACAACGCCCTTGGCGTCCGGGTTTTCCTCCGCAAAAGCGGAAAGCTCCAGCCCGAGTTCAAAGCCTGGCCGGCGCCAGCCGAGCCAGCCGATCTCTTCGCCGTAGACCTCGCGGGTCAGCTCACGGCTCGTCGACGTCGCGGCGATCGCGATGACGGCGTCGGGATGCATGTGGTCGACATGGATATAGGGCAGATAGGCGTGCAGCGGCGTATCGATGGAGGCCGCGCGGGGATTGAGCGCGAAGGTGCAGTGCGGCAGATAGCCGACCATCTCGTCCTCGTGCTCGACGCCGCGATAGAGGCCTTTCAGCGCTTCGAGCTTATCCTGATAGAGCGTCGCGAAGCCGTCTCGCTTCATCGTGCCGACGTCGCCGCCCGAGCCCTTCACCCATAGAACCGTGACGTCCTCGCCGGAGAGCGGGTCCTTCTCTGTCACCTTCGCCGAGGTGTTGCCGCCGCCGTAATTGGTGATCCGCTTGTCCGCACCAAGAAGGTTCGAGCGGTAGAGAAGCCGGCCGGGTTCGTCGAGGGTCGATGCATGGGTCTCGTCCCAGAGCGAAGGCAGGAGCCCGGACCCGTTCGTCTCCGGATGTGTCGGCATCGTAAACCTCTTCGAAGCGATATTCGCGCGCAGCATTTGCCAAAACAGCATTCAAGTCAACGAATTCAATCATAAATCATCATTGTGCATCGCAATATGATTGAAAATGATCAAAATTGATTGACAACCATTCGGGGTTCGGCCAGCATCCGGAGTGGGAGAAACGCCGGATATGCACGAGCGCGAAAGACAGAGGATCATCCTCAGCGTGGTTCAGGCCCGCTCGGTTGCGACCGTGCAGGAGCTCGCCCGGCTGACGGAGGCGTCGGAAGCGACGACCCGCCGGGATATCGCCGCGCTCGCGCTGCGGAAGAAGCTGAAACGTGTGCGCGGCGGTGCGGAAGCTATGGAAGCCGCGCCCTTCGGCGAGGTTTCGAGCCTGCCGTTCGAAACCGCCCGTACGATCAAGGAAAGTGAGAAGAGCGCGATCGCGAAGGAAGCCGCACGGCTCTGCGGGGAGGGTGATGCGATCATCATCAATGGCGGGACGACCACGTTCCAGATGGTGCATCACTTCGCCGGTATCCGACTTCAGGTGCTGACCAATTCCTTCTCGGTCGCGACTCATCTCACCGAGCATTCCGAATGCACTGTGATGGTGCCGGCCGGCGCGATCTATCGCGATCAGGCCCTGATCCTCAGCCCTTTCGAGAACGATGGGATCGCGCATTTCCGAGCGCGGCGGATGTTCATGGGGGCGCAGGGGATCTCCCCCTTTGGCATCGCGGAAACCGACCCTCTGATCATCCAGTCCGAACAGCGGCTGATGCGCCAAGCCGACGAACTCGTTTTGCTCGTCGATTCCTCAAAATTTTGCCACCCGTCGAGCATGATCATCGCGCCGCTCGAGCGGGCGCATGTCGTGATCACCGACGGCGGTGTCTCCGACAAGGACGCAGCGATGGTCGAGGCCGCCGGTGTGCGGCTCATCGTGGCCAAGGCTTCCCAGGAAGGGAGCGTTCGCGATGTCGCCTGATCTTTCCGAGAAGGCCGGCTTTGAACGGTATGCCTTCCGCATGGCGCTCAATTCAGGCATGGCGGACGAGTATCGCCGGCGCCACGACGAGATCTGGCCGGAACTGGTCGAGTTGCTACGTGACGCTGGCGTCCGGGATTATTCGATCTTCCTCGATCCTGAGACAAATGCCCTCTTCGGCATCCTCTCGCGGCCGCACGACCATGGCATGGACGACCTGCCGAACCAGCCGGTGATGCGGCGCTGGTGGGCGACGATGGCCGACATCATGAGAACCAAACCCGACAATGAACCCGTCGCTGTGCCGCTCCAGCCCCTGTTCCATATGGATTGAAGCCGATGGAGCGTCCGATCCGAAACGTCGCCGTCATCGATATCGGCAAGACGAACGCCAAGCTGGTGTTGCACGACCTCGAAACCGGC
>NZ_DS022272.1:2311973-2313858 GCF_000153705.1 Fulvimarina pelagi HTCC2506 | reverse complement strand
TCGGAGCCCAGCTCTTCTGGCTGGAAAAGCGCTTCCCCGATCGCTTCGAGGCGGCAGATACAATCATCACCTATCCGCAGTTTTGGGCGTTCAGGCTGACCGGCGTCAGAGCCTCGGAGGTCACGCAGCTCGGCTGCCATACCGATCTCTGGCGGTCGGCTGAGAAAGACTACTCTTCGCTGGTCGACAGACGCAGATGGCGGAAGAAGTTCGCGCCGCTGCGGTCCGCCTTCGATTGTTTGGGACCTTTGAAGCCGGAGATCCGCGCCGCGATGGCAGGCGAAGGCGAGGTTCCGGTATTCTGTGGAATCCACGACTCCAATGCCTCGCTCCTGCCGCATCTCATGTCCCGCGAGGGCACGTTCACCGTCGTCTCGACTGGTACGTGGGCGATCCTCTTCGCCGTTGGGACGGAGTCGAGACCGCTCGACCGCGATCGGGACACCCTCGCCAATGTGGACGCGTTCGGCCGTCCGGTCCCGTCCGCGCGCTTCATGGCCGGCCGCGAGTTCACCGAGATGGCCGGTGGTGAGCCCGGCGAGGCGAGCCGCGAGGCTGCGGAAGCCGTGATCGCAAAGGGTGTCATGGCCCTGCCGAGTTTCGCGAGCGGCACAGGACCTTTCCCGGATCGGGAAGGGACGTGGACACATGATCCCGAAAGCATTTTGCAGTCCGAACGAACGGCAGCCGCAAGCCTCACCATCGCACTGACGACTGAGACATGTCTCGGTCTCATCGGGGCCAGTGGCCCGATCATCGTCGAGGGACCTTTTGCCCGTAACGTTGTCTATTGCGATGCACTTGCCGGCCTGACCGGCATGGCGGTGGAGGCGAAACCCGGTCTCACCGGCACGGCGGCCGGGGCCGCGCTTCTGGCTCTTGGACCATCCGGCGGGCCCAGAAAGGTGCGACAGAAGCCACATGAGACGGTGAGGAAGCCGCTTCGGGGTCTCGACGCCTACGCTGCGGAATGGCGGTGGCAGGTCTCAGGCGACATGCCGGACACAGGTGAGAGGGTGGGAAGAGCGAGATGACGGCTGGATCGTCGACTTATTGTACCTGCGGTTCGTCTTCGCCTGGTGTCCGATGACCCCGATCGTCGAGCTTGTGCGCGTCTCGAAGGCGTTCGGTCCGGTCAAGGTGCTGGCGGGGGTCGATTTCGATCTTTATCCCGGCGAGGTCCACGCCCTGATGGGCGAGAACGGCGCCGGCAAGTCGACCATGATCCGCATCGCCTCCGGCGACCACCGTGCGGACGAGGGCGAAATCCATCTTGATGGCGAGGTCCGTCGGTTCAGCGGTCCGCGCGAGGCACAAGCGGAAGGAATCGCGGTCGTTCACCAGGAGCTGCTGCTCTTTCCGGCGCTGAGCGTCGCCGAGAACATCTTCCTCGGCCATCAGCCGAAGACGCGCCGCGGCTTCGTCGACTGGGCGAAGATGCGGCGCGAGGCGCGAGAACTGCTTGACCGACTCGACTGCCCTCGGCTCGACGTCGACCAACGCGTCTCAAAGTTATCCGTCGCCGATCGTCAGCGTGTCGAGATCGCGAGAGCCCTATCGCGTCAGGCCCGCGTGCTCATTATGGACGAGCCGACGGCAGCGCTCGCCGAAGCCGATGTCAAACGCTTGTTGGAGGTGATACGGCGCTTGCGCGAGGACGGCGTCGCCATCGTGTACGTCTCCCACCGGATGAACGAGATCTTCGCAATTGCCGATCGCGTCACAGTCCTGCGCGACGGCAAATCGATCGGCACCCATCCAGTTTCCGAGGTCACCGAAGCCTCCCTCGTCTCGATGATGGTCGGCCGGGACATCCAGCAGCTTTTTCCGAAGATCGAGGTCAAGCGCGGCGAGACGCGGCTGGAGGTGCGCAATCTCTCCCGCG
>NZ_DS022272.1:2155956-2311873 GCF_000153705.1 Fulvimarina pelagi HTCC2506 | reverse complement strand
GCCTGCACGGCCTCGTGCGCCCGCAGCCGTTGCGCGAGAATGTGACCATGGCGATCCTCGACCGTCTGACAAAATTCTCCGTCGTCGATACCGGCCGCGAGCAGCGCATGGCAGCCCAGGCGATCGATCGGTTCGCGATCCGGGCGCGCGATGCCCGACAGCGGGTCGGCCAGCTGTCCGGCGGCAATCAGCAGAAGGTCGTGCTGGCAAAATGGCTCGCCACGGACCCGAAGGTGCTGATCCTAGACGAGCCGACGCGCGGCATCGACATCGGCGCAAAGACCGAAATCCACCGGCTGATGGGCGAGCTTGCCCGCAAGGGGATCGCCATCCTGATGATATCCAGCGAACTGCCCGAGGTGCTCGGCATGAGCGACCGCATCCTCGTGATGAAGGAAGGGCGGCTTTCGGCCGTCATCGACCGTAAGGATGCAACCCCTGACAGCGTTGGCGCCGCGATGATGCGGTCCCGCCGCGAAATCGAGTTGGCTGAGGCCGGTCGATGAAGGCGCGATCGTTCCATGGGGTGAGCTCGATCGGCCAGGAGATTCTCTTGGTCGTGGTTATCCTCGCGCTCTTTGCGGTCGTTGGCTGGATCAATCCGCGCTTCGTTTCGGAGAATAATCTCACGAGCATCTTCGTCGGCAACGCATACATTGCAGTGGCCGCTATCGGCATGTCACTGGTGATCATTTCCGGCAATATCGATGTCTCAATCGGCGCGTTGATTGGCGTTCTCGCCGTGATCTCGGGCCTTCTCGTCACCAATGGCTATCCGGTCTGGTTCGCTTGGCTTGCACCTCTGCTCATCGGAGCTGCGATCAACACGCTGGTCGGCTGCCTCATCGCTTATGCGCGGGTGCCTTCGATCATCGCGACGTTAGCGATGCTCTCGATCCTCTCGGGCGGCCTCATCACCTTCACCGGCGGCCAATGGATCAGCGGCTTGCCGGGTGCCTATCAGCTCGCACAGTTCCGGCTGCTCGGCGTTCCTTCGCCGATCTGGTTCATGGTCGGCATGACGATCATTGCCGCGCTTCTGATGCGCTACACGGCCTTCGGGCGCTCGGTCTATGCGGTCGGGAGTAATCCGGAAGCGGCACGCGCGAGCGGCATTGGCCATGCCTCGACGGTGGTGAAGGTCTTTGCCATCCATGGAGCGATTGCAGGTGTCGCTGCCGTCCTTTTCGCCACGCAGCTTCAGGTGATCCAATCGACGACGCCGGTGGGGCTGGAACTCGTCATCATCACCGCCTCCGTCGTCGGCGGTGTCTCAATACTAGGCGGTGTCGGAACCGTAGTCGGATCGACGCTGGCCGCGATCCTCTTCGCCGCGATCGGCTCCTCGCTCATCTTTCTCAACGTTTCGGCCTACTGGCTGCGCGCCGTTCAGGGCGTCCTCATTCTTGCGACCGTCTTGGCCGATATGGCCCGGCGCCGGCGGACGGGCTGAAGAGTATGGCTGTCATGACCCGCATTCTCATCCGTCACGAAACGATCCTCGCCATCCTCTTCGTCATCGCGCTCTTCCTGATGGCGGCCCAATCGGACCGGTTCCTGACGACCGCAAACCTCCTCAATCAGGCGCGCCTGATGACCGAGGTCGGGTTGATCGCGATCCCAATGACGTTCGTCATCGTCACCGGCGGGATCGATCTCTCCGTCGGCTCGATCATGGGGCTGTGCGCCATTCTGGTCGGCGTCTTTTGGCAGAATGCCGGACTGCCACTGCCGGCTGCTGTCGGGCTCTCGCTCGTGGCTGGGACGGCAGCGGGTCTTGCAAACGGCATCATCATCACGCGTTTCCGCGTGCCGCCACTGATCGCGACCCTCGCGACCCTCGCTCTCTATCGAGGGCTAGCCGAGGGTATCAGCCAGGCGCGCTCGGTGCGCGGCTATCCGGAATGGTTCGCCCAGCTCGGGCAAGGACAGATCCTTGGCATTCCGACCCAGCTCTGGCTCTTCGCGCTGGTGGCGATCGCTGGCATCTTCATCCTGCGCTTCACCACGTTCGGGAGGACGACTTACGCCATCGGCAATAACGAGGCGGCAGCGGAGTTTTCGGGGCTTCCGGTCGAGCGCACAAAGCTTCTCATCTATACGGCGTCCGGCTTTATCTCGGCGCTTGCCGCGATCGTCTTCGTCTCGCGCGTCTCCACCACGCGCTCGGACATGGGCAACGGGATCGAGCTCGAGGTGATCACCGCCGTTGTACTCGGCGGCACCTCGATCTTCGGCGGGCGCGGCATGGTCATCGGAACGCTGATTGGCCTTTGCCTCATGCAAATTCTTCAGAACGGCCTTTCTCTCGCGGGAGTGCGCGGCGACGGCACTACCGTCGTCATCGGCGCGATCCTGATAGTGGCGGTTCTGATCAGCAATATTCTCGGCCGTTTCTCGAACGACTGAGGTTGGGGAAGGGGTGCCGACTCGGCACCTGACACACGGAGGAGAAACAGATGAAGAAACTGATCACGGCCCTTCTGGGCGCAAGCCTGCTGTCGACCCCGGTTTCCGCCCAGTCGGCCTGGACCGGTGGCGACGACCAGCCGACCAGTCCGCTCGCCTGCGAGGGTGAGTCCCCGGCACCCGAGCCAGGCGAATACAATGGCGGCACACCTACCGATGCGCCGGACCGCAACGGTCAGGAGATCACTGTCGTCGACATTCCCAAGCTCGTCGGGGTCGGCTACTTCGCGAGCACCGCGTCCGGCATGCAGCAAGCGGTCGAGGAACTCGGTAATATCACGATCAACACCGACGGCCCGACGCGCGCCAATATCGACGAGCAGATCACCTTCGTCGACAACTACATCACGAGCGGTGTCGACGGTATTCTCTTCGCCGCGAACGATCCGGTGGCGATCGCGCCGGTTCTTAAGAGGGCGCTCGATGCCGGCATCAACGTCGTCGGCTATGATGCTGACGCCGAGGCCGACGCCCGCCAGTGGTTCGTGAACCAGGCGCTGCCAAATGGCGTTGCGAAATCGATGATGGACCAGCTCGCTTCGGAAATTGGCGAGGAGGGCAGCTTCGCCATCGTCACCTCCACTTTCACAACGCCGAACCAGGCGCGGTGGATCTCCGAGATGCAGGCCTATACCGAGAAGTGCTATCCGAACCTCACTTTCCTCGAGACGGTAGAAGCCCAGGAGGACAATATTCTGTCCTTCAATCAGGCTCAGACCCTCATCAACAAATATGGCGACGAGCTGAACGGCATTCTCGGTATGACCAGCGTCGCAACCCCCGCGGCATCGGAGGCAGTCCAGCAGAACGGTCTCTGCGGCAAGGTCTCAGTCGTCGGACTTGCTCTGCCGAACGCTATGAAGCCTTACATCAACGGCGACTGCATCAAGTCTACGATCCTCTGGAACACCGTCGATCTCGGATATGCCGCCGCTCAGGTGATGCGGCAGGTTGCCGATGGTACGCTCGAGCCAGGCGCAACGACGGTGAATGCTGGACGTCTCGGTGAACTCCAAGTCGTCAATCAGAGCCAAGTGCTGCTCGGAGCACCAAAGGTGTTCACTAAGGAGGACATCAACGACTTCGATTTCTGATTGACGTCAACGGATAGCCACTTACAGAAAACCTCGCCCGGTCAATCGACGGGCGGGGTTGTTGCAGTGAAAAATTCGCGTGCCGGAGGGGCCGGGCTTAGCGCACCGTGTAACCTCCATCCGCGCGTAGCGTGGCACCATTGATGATGCCGGCTTCTGCCGAGGCGAGATAGACCGCGGCGGCAGCGATTTCGGCCGGTTTCGCGAAACGCCCGACCGGGATCTCGCGCCGCGCCTTGTCACCTTTTTCGCCTGACCAACCGACGAGCGCCATCGGCGTCTCAACGACGGTCGGCGCTATGGCGTTCGCGGTGATCCCGTATTGCGCCCATTCGATTGCCATCACCTGGGTGAGATTGATCAGCCCCGCCTTGCTTGCGCCATATGCGGCGTGCTCCTCGATGGCGATGACGCCGGCCTGCGAGGAGAGATTGACGATCCGCCCGCGCCCCGAGGCCTTCAGAAAGGGCAGAGCGGCGGCGGCCATAAGCCAAGGCGCGCGCAGATTGATGCGCATGGTTCGGTCCCAGGCGTCGATATCCGTCTTCTCGGCTGGGAAGACCATGCCGAGTCCGGCATTGTTGACGAGGATATCGATGCCGCTGTCCTTGCCGATTGCTTCGACACCGGATGCTATTGCACCCGGGTCCTGAAGATCGATGGTCGCGTGCCGGTTGTCGCCACCGTACTTCGCCGCAAGCTCGGCCGTGTCCTCAACATCCACCAGCACAAGCCGCGCTCCGGCCTTCGCGAAGGCTTCCGCCATCGCAGTCCCAATGCCGCCGGCCGCGCCGGTGATGAGTGCGGTCAGACCGCTGAGATCGGTCATGGTGTCTCCTCCCTTTGTCGCGGCTCCGCCGTCAGATGTCGAAGTTGGTCGGCAGCACGATCATGTCGCGGATGGTCACGTTGCGTGAGCGCGTGAGCATGAAGATGATCGCGTCGGAAACCTCGGTCGGCTCGATCAGGCTGCCGGAGTCCTTGGCTGCTTGCAGGCGCTCCGGCGGCCAGTCGGCGAGAAGCGCCGAGATGACAGGGCCGGGCGAGACCTGTCCGACGCGAATACCATGTTTGTTAAGTTGGCGACGCATGGTCTGGACGAAGCAGGTTATCGCCCATTTCGATCCCGAATAGACAGGCTCCCACTGGATCGGCATGTGGCCGGCGACGGAGGCCGTGACGACGATGTCGCCCGTGCCGCGCTCGATCATGTGAGGTATGACATCGCGCACGTTCTTCATCACGACGTTGATGTTGAGATTGAGCATCCGGTCGATCGTCGCGGTGTCCGTCTCGATCAGGTCACCGCCGATATAGGTGCCGGCATTGCAGTGGAGAATGTCGATATGATCCACCTTCTCCAGGATTTCCGGCACCATTCGCGCGCAGCTGTCGATGTCGAGGAGGTCGGTCACTTGGGCGATCGCCTTGTCGCCGAGCCGGCCCGTGATTTGGGACAAAGCCTTCTCGTCGCGATCAACCATCACGACGATTGCGCCTGCCTCGAGAAGGGCTTCGGTCGTCGCGAGGCCGATGCCCGACGCCGCACCGGTGACCGCGGCGATCTTGCCAGCCAGCTTTTCAGCCATGAGTGTTCTCCAGATTGAGGGATGCGGTCGAACGGCTGTAGGTAGCGGACGGACCGGACTTCGCGATCCGCCCGCGGGTACGCCTTCGGCCTTCGTCAGTGAGTTGTGTAGCCACCGTCGGCGGTCAGGATCGATCCGGTCACGTAGCTTGAGGCGGGCGAGGCGAGGAACAGCGCGCAGGTCGCCATTTCCTCCGGCTGGGCGAAGCGGCCCATGGGTGTGTTCTCGGTCCAGATCTTGTTCCATTCGGCGTTCGCGATGCCGCCGGCGGTCATATCTGAGACGACATAGCCCGGCGCGAGCGCGTTCACACGGATGTTCCGTCCCCCGTATTCGAAGGCCATCACCTTGGTCATCTGGTGGACGGCTGCCTTGGAGGAATTGTACGCGACTTGCTTCTGGGGGTCGTTGGCGACATCGGCCGAGATCGAGCCGATATTGACGATGGTTCCGCCGCCTTGATCGAGCATCGGCTTGATCGCCGAGCGCGCCACGCGGAAGGGCGCGATCAGGTTGGTGTCCATGATGTAGGCGAGCTGGTCGTCGTCGAATTCGTGGAAGTCGCCGTTGGCTGCGACGCCGGCATTGTTGACGAGAATGTCCAGCCTGCCGAACTTGTCGGTCGTCGCCTTCACAATCGCGTCGGGCGCGGCTGGGTCCGTCAGGTCCGCCTCGACCCAGGCACAGCGTTCGGGGTTCGACGCAAGCAGTTCATCGAGCTGCGGCGTGCGGCTGCGGCTCGTTAACATCAACTTCGCGCCGGCCTCGGCGAAGAGATTGGCGATCGCGAAGCCGATGCCGCGATTGCCGCCGGTGATCAGGGCGACCTTGTCGTCGATCCGGAATTGTTCGAGTGACATGCTGTTTCCTCCGACTATTGGGTGTCAGTTCGGCTTTCGCCGGGCTCTACGGCTGCCTGATAGGCATCGAGGCTTTGCATCACGCGCCAGATAAGCGCGTCTTGCAGATCGAATGGGCAATCGGCGAAATGTGCCGCACCGGGCAGATGTTGCCATAGAAGCGGGAGCGGGATGCGTACACCACAGAGCGCTTTCATGAGTCGTTCGACGGCGGCCTCTGCTTCGCGCACAGGCCAATAATAACGGATGCGGTCCGACAGCGAATAATGCCGCAGGACGAACGTCTCTGCCTCACTTCCGTGATAGTGACGCTGCCAATTCACAGGTTCGGCGCGCATCGCTGCTTCCATCGCCTGCATCAGCGGCCGCTCGCCATAGTCCGGAACGAGATCCGAGGCGATGAGGTCGAGCGCATAGAGCGCCTCGCGCAGGACGAAGGTGAGTTCGGGCCCGACCTTTAGGATCGGGAAGCCGTCGCGCACCAATGCGCTCAAGGGACCAAGGCCTTGGTAATCCGTCGAATGAGCTTCGAAGACGAGGTCAGGCTCGTCGTCCAGAACACGGGTCAGACTGGCCGCCTTGGCCGGATTGTAGGTGACGACGTTCCGGTTGCCGAACTCGACGCCGGGCTGGACCACCACGGCGATGGCACGGTCGAATGCCCGTTCGATCCCCATCTCCCGGAACACCACGCGATGCACTGCGATCGTCTCGCGGGCGGCCGCAGGCGAGGTTGGTGTCACGCCGTCGAGAGCGTGGTCGGCGCCGCCGGGCGGCGGTACTTCGGTGCCGAAAACGAAGCGGGGCAGGTCTCTGCCGGTGACTTGCGCGGTCTCGTCCGCGACCTTGGCAAGCCTTGCCGCGCGGCGGGCGGTCGTCTCATCGTCGAGCGCGACGGGCTCACCTTCGCAGCCCATGGAGCAGTCGAGATGGAGCTTTGCGAAACCGGCCTCGGCATAGGCCGACATCATCCGCTCGGCCTCGGCCATAGCGGTTTGGGCCGGCTGGTGGCGCCAGGGGTTCGGCCCGAGATGATCACCCCCGAGAATGATGCGGTCCGCCGGATAGCCCTCGTCCGCGGCGATGCGCATCACCAACGCAGAGAAGTCTGCCGGTGTCATGCCGGTATAGCCACCGCGATGATTGACCTGGTTGCAGGTCGCCTCGATCAGCACGTTGCCGCTCCGCTGCCTTGCATGACGCAGCGCCGCTCGAAGCACGACCGGATGAGCCGAGCAGACGGAGGTTATGCCGCGCAGTGTTCCGGAACGTCGAGACGCGGCGAGGCTGTCGAGAACCGCGATCATCCGCCCAGCCTCGGCGTTTCGGCGATGAACCTGTCCAGCTCTTCGCGCGTGCCCGCTCCTTCCATGGGCCCACGGCGCGTTACGTTCCGGGCTCCGGCGGCATTCGCATAGGTCAGCGCTTCTTCGACGCTGAGCCCGAGCCGCCGAGAGGCGACATAGGCACCGCCGAAGCAGTCTCCCGCGCCGGTCGGATCGATTTCTTCGACCTCGAAGGCCGCGGCCGAAACCGGCTCCGCACCCGGACGGAAGACTGTGGCGCCAGCCGACCCACGCTTCAGCGCGATCTCCTTCACGCCCATCTCGAAGAGCCGTTCGATGGCAGCGTCCTCTCCCTCGATACCGGCGGCAAGCTCCAGCTCCTCGCCCGATGGCAGAAGCAGATCGGCTGTCGCAATCAGATTTCGAAAGCGCTTCTTAGTGTCCGCATCGTAGGTAATTTCCTTGCGCAGGTTCGGATCGACCGAGAGACTGCCGCCGCGCTCTCTGATGATGGGAAGTGCACGCTCGATCACGTCGACCGCACTCTGCATCGAAAGCCCCGAACCCATCACGTGCAAATGACCGGCGCGGCTCACCAACGCCTCTACATTCCCGATCCAGCCGAAGCGGGCGGCGGCGGAAGTGGCGATATTGTAGACGAAGTCGCGAGAGCCATCGGACCGGTAGCGCACGAAGGCACTGCCCGTTGGGTAGTCCAGATCGACGGCGATCGCTGAAATGTCAGCGCCGTCGTCCGCGAGGCGCTCGGTGTTGATCCGGCCGAAATCATCCTCGCCCACTGCGCCGATCATCGCCGCCATTCCGCCGATGCGCGCGCACTGGCTAATGAAGATGGCCGGCGCGCCGCTAGGGAATGGACCGATAAGATCGATCGGCTCGCGGAAGCCGTCGCCGATCGTCGTCGCCATGATCTCGACGAGGATCTCCCCGACGCAAATCGTCGGGCCGAGACTGTCCGGGCTGAGCGTCGCCATCATCGTCTTGCGCCTCAGGCCGCCCGGTTGATGGCGTGCTGGCGCTGCGCTTCTTCCCACTTCATTTCGATGAAGCGTTTGGCGTGGGCGGCAAGCGGATCGTTGTCGCTCCAGGTGTCGCGCCAGATGCCGCAGGCGAGTGACAGAGCTTCGTCTACGACGGCGCTCGAAAAGCTCTCGAAGACGATGTCCCGGTCGTAGCCGATGTCCGCGAGCGCTCGGAAGATCGCGTCGAAGTCGATCGTTCCGGTGCCGAGGAAACCGCGATAATTCTCGCCGATATGGTAATAGGTCATCCTGTCGCCGGCGAGCCGGATGGCCGCCGCCGGATCGGCTTCCTCGATGTTCATGTGAAATGAGTCGAGGTGGAGGAAGACGTCGTCGCGGCCAGTGTCCTCGATGAACTTGAGCCCTTGAGCTGTCGTGTTGAGAAGGTTCGACTCGAAGCGGTTGACGATTTCGAGGACGATCTCGACGCCGTTCTCCTTTGCGAGTTCCGCAGTGGCCGCAATCGCTTCGGCGCTGTTCATCCAGCCGGTGCGGGTCGGCATCCGCTCGTATTTGCCGTGCATGGAAAAGAGAATGCCGCCGAGCCGGATACCGCCGATGTCGCGCACGGCCTTGACGGCATTGGCGAGTATATCGCGTCCCTTCGCGACGACCGCCTTGTCCTCGCTGGAAACGTCGGCCTCGCGCGGCAGGCCCATCGTCACGACGACGTCGATGTCGAGGTCCTTCGCCTTCTTTCCGAGCCGGTCGAGATCGAATTTCTCGGGACGGAGATAAGCAAATTCGATCATCCGGTATCCGTGCTCGGCGGATTTGTCGAGCGCCCGTTCGAGACCCTCCTGGGTTTGGCCGTCTGTCCAGACGAATGAATGAATGCCGAGACGTCTCATGGACGGTCCTTTCTGAATGCGATTTCGCATGGGCACGCGATTTCGAATGCGCGCGGCTAGGTGCTGGCCGAGGCCTCGGCGAGCTTGGTAGAGCGAGAGGTCGTCGCTGCTTCGATGAGGAGTTCGGCTGTCACATCGTCGGTCACCAGCGTATCGACCAGTCCGCGCCGGGAGGCGGCTCGGATAATCTCGATCTTATGGGAACCGGCGGCGGCGAGTATTTTTTCCGGTATGCGCTCGACGACCGAAAGGTCGACGCCAATCGTGCGCTCGTCAATTGGATGGCCGATTGACCGGCCTTCGGCGTCGAGGAAGCGTCCTAGAACGTCACCAATCGCCCCGGCCTCCATCAGATCCTCGGCCAGCGATTTCTGCATGCCGTTGGCGACGAGGAAAGAGCGCGGCGAGACGTCCGATGCCGTGAGGATCGCAGCGTCCAGCGTCTCAAATTTCGCGAAATGATCGGCGAAGATCTGCTGTGACAAGAATAGATCGCGATCGACGCCTTCCGAGAGGAAGATGGGCGCGGCGAGAAGCGAGTAGCTTGCGCCGAAGCGGGCCGCGAAGCCGGAGGCGATGCTGAAGGAATTGAAAGAAGCGCCCTGCATTGTGCCGCCCAGCATCGAGACGATCTCGAGATCGGGCAGGGTCTGGGGCAGCAGCCTCTGGATGGCGGCTTCCAGCGTCATGCCCCAGGAGACGCCGATCGATTTCCAGGCTCTCGACCGGATCTTGTCGGAGAGGAAGGCGGCAAGCGCTGCGCCTACGGCCGTATGATAGTTGTATTTGTCACGCCGCGCTGGGCCGATCTGCACCCGCTTTATACCGAGCTCTCTGCGCAAGGCCTCCTGAAGCTCGATGCGGGCAGAAAATGGCGAGTCGATCTGCACCTTCACGATACCGAGCGATTTCGCCTTCTGGATTGCCTGGTTCACGCGAAGCCGCGTTGTGTCAAGATGTTTGGCGATGTCCGCCTGAGTCATCCCGTTGACGTAGTAGTGCCAGCAAACGTCGGCGGCGAACGCTTCCGTCTCATCGCTTGCCTCCCGTACCATTTGTGCCGGACCTCCCTCACCACTGCGACGATCCTGCCATGATTTACAAATGGAAGGCAACAGATACATCTGTAAAAAATCGCTTGCATTCTGCTCGATACATTTGCATGATTAGCCGGTAGTGCCACGGCGACAGGCGAGAGCACCATCGCCATTTGGCCGGGAATCCAACGGGAGGAAATCGATGAAACTCATGCACAAACTCGGTGCATCCGCGATCATTTTGTCGCTGATGACCGGCTCAGCCTTTGCGCAGGATCTGCAGATCGACAATCCGGAATGGTGGCAGCAGGCCGGTCAGCAGTTCGAAGGCGTGACACTTCAGGGTGTGACGGAATCGACGCCGCCATCGAATTTCGTGGCCGATGTACTCGCGCCGAAATTTGAGGAACTGACCGGCATTTCCGTGCAGGTTGAGACGACCTCATGGGACCAAATGTACGATAAGGCCATCAAGGACATGGAAGCCGGAACCGGCATCTATGACATGATCTATATCGAGCAGGACATCATCTACGCCTATCTCGCGCGCAACTTCCTCGTCGATATCACCGCGGCTCTGAACGAGAAGGGCGATCTCAAGGCTCCGACCTATTCTGAGGACAACTTTACGAGCTTCGCCGACAACTTCCGTGGCGAGGGCGGGAACCTCTTTGGCGTCCCGATGGAAGCGTTCATCAAAATATATCTCTACCGGACTGACCTTTTCGAAGATGCGGACATCCAAGCCGCCTTCAAGGAAAAGACCGGCAAAGACCTGAAACCGGCGACGAACCATGAAGATTACGCCGAGATCGCGCAGTTCTTCACAGAATACGGTACGGAAAACGACATGGACCTGTGGGGGACGACCGCCCAAGCCCATACCGGTCATCCAGCCTCCTGGTACGAATACTTCGAGTCCGTAGCTCCGACCTACGGAGTCTACAACTGGGGCATCGATGCGGATAACAACTATGCCGCAACCGTCGAGAGCGGCGGTACGATGAATTCAGATGAAGCCAAGGCTGCCATGAAGTGGTGGCTCTCCATGCGCGATATCGCGCCGCCGGAGTCTGTGCAATCGACATGGACGGAGGTTGCCACGACTTTCGCTGCCGGCCGCGCAGCGCAGGGTCTCGTCTATGGTGAGAATGCCGCCTGGATTGCATCCGACGAGTCGAAGTCGAAGGTCGTTGGAAATGTCGGCGTAGCGCTTCCGCCGATGGAAGAGGGCGTGATGCAGGCGGCCGAGAGCGGCGAGGGCTATATCGGTTATTATGACGGTGGCGCATTTGGCCTGCCCGTCACGTCGAAGAACAAAGACGCCTCGCTGCTCTTCCTTCAGTTCATGGCGCTCCCAGAAGTTCAGGAAGAATGGGCCGTCGCGGCGCCGCGCATCACGCTGACCTCGACCTACGACGCAGCGAAGGTGAAGGAACTGGACGATGAACTCGGCGGCTACTACACGATGCTGCGTGACGACGGAAAGCTCTTCAAGGGCGCCCCTCCGTACCCATTCCACGCCCAGCTGCGTGAGGCGACCGCGCCTATCTTTTACAGCATTCTGACCGGCGAGATCGGTCCGGACGAAGGCCTCGATCAGATGGCGCAGAAAACCGAGGAGGAACTCACCGCCCTCGGATATCGACAGTAAGTGTCCTCTCATGTGGGTCGCCCCCTATTCGGGCGGCCCGCATTCTTGAGTGTCCATGTGCGGGGTTTCGTCTCGCGGGCGAGACCGCCTCACTCCACCCAACCCTCGCAAGCTTTAGGCCTTTTTGGCCTTCGGATCGACGCGGAAGGTGCCATCGATGCATTCCAATAGACTGGGCTGGTTACTGCTGGCGCCGACGCTCGTGATCCTCTTCTTCTTCGGCGTCGTGCCGTTCTTCTATGTGCTCTGGCTGTCGTTTCACCAGTGGAACCCGTTTGCCGCCAATCCCGATATCGTCTTCAACGGGGCCGATAATTTTCGTGCCCTTGTGTTCGATGCCGGCTTTCTGGCTTCGCTTGGGGTGACGCTCGCCTTCGTCTTCTTCGCTGTGGTGAGCGAACTCATCATCGGCTACGCTCTGGCGCAGGCCTTCATGAAGGATTTTCCTGGGAAGGCGATATTCCGCACGATCCACACCCTGCCGCTCATCATGGCGCCGATCATCGTCGGTTCGATCTGGAAGCTGATGACGACGCCCTCGATTGGCATCATTCCATCCCTGCTCGATTCCTGGTTCGGTTTTGACCTTAATATCGGCACGAGCGCTGTTGCGGCATTCACAGTCACCGTGATCATGGACATTTGGCATTGGACGCCCCTGGTCACGTTGACCCTCATCGCCGCCCTCGTCTCGTTGCCGTCCGATCCGTTCGAACAGGCGCAGATCGATGGCGCGAACAAGCGGCAGATCTTCTGGCACATCACCCTACCGATGATCATGCCGGCGGTGCTCGCCACCGTCTTCATCCGCCTGATGGATGCGCTCAGAACCGTCGACGAGGTTCTCATGCTCACGGGCGGCGGGCCCGGCTCGGCGACTCGCTATCTCGGCGTTCATATTTTCAAGGAAGTCTTTCCGCGCACAAATTACGGATACGGGTCGGCGATCTCGATCATTGTTCTTTATCTGACGATCGTCGCCTGCTGGCTTCTCTACGTCTCCCTCATCGCGCCGCGTAACAAGAAGGGCTGATCATCATGCAAAAGCAGAGGACTTGGCTCTATCTTCTTTTCTGGATCGCGATCAGCTTTCTGACGCTCTTCCCAATCTACTGGTTGTTCGTCATCTCGGTGAAGCCGGCGGTCGAGCTCTTCTCGACGCCCAGTATCATCCTCGATTCGGTCTACTGGCAAAACTACGTCGACGTCTTCAACGACTCGACTCTGCGCGGCTACATGATGAATTCGCTCATCATCTCGACCGGGAACGCCGTTCTGGTGACGTCCCTCGGCTTCCTCGCCTGCTATGCGCTTACCCGCTTCGATCTCGGTGGCAAGGAATCGATCTTCTTCTGGACAATTACCAACCGGATGGCGCCGCCGGCGGTGTTCCTGCTGCCGCTGTTCCTGCTCATGACCCAGGTCTACAAGTTCGGTGATTTCACCCTGCTCGATTCCAAGATCGGCATGATCCTCGTCTACTGCACTTTCAACCTGCCCTTCGCAATCTGGACCCTCCGCCCGACGGTGGACGGCATACCGAAGGAGCTCGACGAGGCGGCGTTCGTCGACGGCGCGAGCGCCTGGACGGTGATCAGCGAGATCATCTTCCCACTGGCCCGGCCAGGCCTGGCGGTAACGCTTATCCTGACTTGGGTATTCGCGTGGAACGAGTATCTGCTCGCCGCGACGCTTACTAATTTCAACGCACGTACGCTGACCACAGGCCTTTCGGAATATGTCACGACCACCGGCACCGAATGGGGCATCATGGCTACGATCTCGGTCTTCACGCTCATCCCGGCGCTGATCATATTCTCGATGGTCCAGAAGCACATCGTGGCGGGCCTCACCTTCGGCGCGGTGAAAGGATAAGCCGATGACGTACACCGATCCGAAAGATATCCAGACGCCGGTCAATCTGGAAGAATTCGAGGAGGAGAGCCGGCAGTCTTCGAAAGACGCAAGACGCCAGCCAGGTTTCTTGCCGATCGAGACGAACTGGTTCGACAGGCTATTCATCTCGGTGGTGATTTGGGTCGCTCTCTCGCTTGTCTGGCTCCGCTTTCTCGAACCGGCGGGACTCCCGTTGATGATCTCCAATGCAATTTCCATCGCAATAGCGATCACCATTATCTGGAAGGGCTGATCGATGAAGTCCCTTGTCCTCGAACGCAAAGACGAGCTCTCACTCCGCGATTTTCCGATCGAGAGAGAGGAGGAGGTGCTCGGGCCACGTGATGTCCGCATCAAGCTTCATACGGTCGGCATCTGCGGTTCGGACGTCCATTACTACACCCATGGCCGGATTGGTCCCTTCGTCGTCGAGGCGCCGATGATCCTTGGCCACGAGGCCTCCGGCACGGTGATGGAAGTCGGCTCCGAAGTGACAACGCTTTCGGTCGGCGACCGGGTCTGCATGGAGCCGGGCATTCCCGATCCGAATTCGAAGGCGACGCGGCTCGGCATGTACAATGTCGATCCGGCTGTGCGCTTCTGGGCGACGCCGCCGGTCCACGGCATTCTGCGGCCGACCTGCGTCCATCCGGAAGCCTTCACCTTCAAGCTTCCAGAGAATGTCCGCTTCGACGAAGCCGCCATGGTCGAGCCGCTCGCCGTTGGCGTCCATGCGGCGACCAAAGCGCGGGTGAAGCCCGGCGACATCGCGGTTATCATGGGGGCAGGTCCGATCGGTCTCGTCACCGCGCTGGCAGCGCTGGCGGCCGGCTGCGCACGGGTCTACGTCTCGGATCTGGCCGAGAAGAAGCTTCAGATCGCCGAGAGCCTCAGTCCGGCGATCACCGGCGTCGATGCCCGCAAGGAGAGCATCGCCCAGCGTGTGAGGGCCGATACGGACGGCTGGGGCTGCGATATCGTCTTCGAGGCGACCGGTTCGCCGAAGGCAGCGGCGCAGGTGTTCGAGCCGCTCGCACCGGGCGGCTGCGTCGTCATGATCGGCGGACAGCCCGACCCGATCTCCTACGATGCGGGCGCAGCGATGATCCGCGAGGCTCGGGTCGAGAACATCTTCCGCTACGCTCACGTCTTTCCGCGCTGCGTCGCGATGCTCGCCTCGGGTGCGATCGACGTCAAACCGCTGATCACCCGCAAATTTTCCTTCGAAGAGAGTGTCCACGCCTTCGAGACCGCGGCAGCTGCGCCGCCGGCCGATGTGAAGATGCAAATAGAACTACCGCAATAAGGGGCTTGAAGACATTGGCAGGCGTTCAAATCGACAATGTGGTCAAGCGTTACGGCGCCGTGCAGGTGATGCACGGGGTCAGCGTCGATATCGAGGACGGGGAGTTCGTCGTTCTCGTCGGTCCGTCCGGCTGCGGAAAGTCGACGCTTCTGCGCATGCTGGCCGGTCTCGAAAAGATCAGCGAAGGCACGATATCGATCGGCGGCAAGGTAGTGAATGATGCCTTGCCGAAGGAACGCGACATCGCGATGGTGTTCCAATCCTACGCTCTTTATCCGCACAAGACGGTTGCGGAGAATATGGGCTTTCCGCTGAAGGTCGCGAAGCGTCCGAAGGCGGAGATCGAGGAGAAGGTTGGCAAGGCCGCAGAAATACTTGACCTTGCCAAGTATCTCGACCGCTACCCGAAGGCGCTCTCCGGTGGCCAGCGCCAGCGCGTCGCAATGGGCCGTGCGATCGTGCGTGATCCGCAGGTCTTCCTTTTCGACGAGCCGCTTTCCAACCTTGACGCGAAGCTGCGCGTCACCATGCGTGTCGAAATCAAGGAGTTGCACCAACGTTTAAAGACGACAATTGTCTACGTCACGCATGACCAGATCGAAGCCATGACCATGGCCGACAAGATCGTCGTCATGCGCGACGGCCGCGTCGAGCAGATCGGGGCGCCGCTCGATCTCTATGATAATCCGCAAAACGTCTTCGTGGCCGGCTTCATCGGATCGCCCTCCATGAACTTCGTGAAGGGCCAGGTCTCGGTTACCAACGGCATGAAGCAGTTTACTTCGCACGAAGGCCTGAAACTGCCCCTGCCGCAAACCATGGCGAGCGACGGCCAAAAGGTGACTTACGGCATCCGGCCGGAGCACATCGACATCGGTGCCAGCAATACCGGTGTTCTGGTGAAAGTGGTCGTGGTCGAACCTACGGGTTCGGAGACCCAGGTGTTCGCTCGCGCTGGCAAGGACCTCATCGATGCGATCGTCAAGGAGCGCGTCCGAGCCAAGCCGGGCGAGGAGATAGGATTCCAGATCGATCCCGCTAACGTGCATCTCTTCGATACCGAAACCCAACAGCGGATCTGATTCCGAGTATCACTTGGCTGGGCCATACAAAAATTTCGGCGTAGTCGAGATATGAGTAAGTCCTGCCAGTGGCATCATTTTCGTCGTCAGGGCGCGAAGCCGGCGGCGGGCAGTCAATGGCCGCCTGCCGCACCGAAGATTTCGCACCGGCCTTCTCGCCATCTCGGCACGCCGGCATCCATCAGCTAGGCGCCTGGGTGGCCTGTCCGAAGATGCCAAGCGCGGCCTTTCCCGCGCGCATTAGGAAGGAAAGTTGGAC
Organism: Fulvimarina pelagi HTCC2506; assembly: GCF_000153705.1. Lineage (GTDB taxonomy): Bacteria > Pseudomonadota > Alphaproteobacteria > Rhizobiales > Rhizobiaceae > Fulvimarina > Fulvimarina pelagi. The sequence goes on along the minus strand of NZ_DS022272.1, from coordinate 2,295,447 downwards.
GAACCCACGATTCGAAGGCGCGATGGACGCCGGCACGGCGAAGCTATCGATGCCGAACGAGTACCGGCGACGGTCGCTTTCGCAGGGCGTCCATCTGCTCCGGTACTGGAATGGTCAAGCCCAAGCAGGTACGTTACGGCCTGCGGCTATCTTTATGATGGGACGACCTGCCGTTCATGGTCCGCCGTCGCCCGAACGATCACCTGCGCCCACTGGTCGTGGCCACAGTACATTGGCCTATGACCATGCGGGTGAACAGTCGGCAAGCTTTCTCTGGGTCGAAAACCATGAGGCCAGATAATGGTCAGGCTCCAGTCTGTCGGGCGCGGTTGCGTTGCGCGGTCTGTACGCGCAAATCGCCTGAGAACGGACTTGACCAGGCCTTCAACTCGCTTGAAGTCCAAAGGCATGTGGATGGACGGCACGGGCCCTTCGACTACCGAGCCGAAGATCGCGAGTTCGTCGTAGAACCGGAGGCGGCAGGGGAAATCGTCCAGCTGTTCGATCACTGTCTCGCACTAGGCTTGGTGCGCGCGCCCGCTGCTGAATTGAACGCGGCAATCCTACCGCTACTTCCGTTCAACGTGGGTGAGGGACGACTCAAGGACCGTCGGGCGCGAACGAGCATCGCCTCAAGCGTTTACGGGAAAGTGCAAAGGGTCCGTCAGAGACAAGGCGGCAAAATTGGCGGTACAGCACCTGATCGCAAAGCGCTAACGCCAGTTTCCGCCAGAGAAACGGCTACTCAGTGGAAGAACTGAGACATGACTGGTCGAATAGGAAATCGCAGTAAACGCAAAGTCAGATGGTGGGCGTGACAGGGATTGAACCTGTGACCCCTTCGATGTCAACGAAGTGCTCTCCCGCTGAGCTACACGCCCATCCGACGCTGGCGATAGACCATAGGCCTTGATCCCGGTCAATAGTATATGCCGGGAAATTTGAAGGCGACGGGCACCTGAGAAAGTCGTTCGATGCCGGGCCTTACCCGCTCAGGCTGCATCTTCCAACATTCGGCCGACTTCGTCGACGAGTTCGCGCAGATGGAACGGCTTTGAAAGGATCTTGGCATCCTTCGGTGCTTTCGAATCCGGATTGAGAGCAACGGCTGCGAACCCGGTAATGAACATGACCTTCAGGTCTGGATCGAGTTCAGTCGCCCGGCGTGCGAGTTCTATACCGTCCATCTCGGGCATGACGATGTCGGTGAGAAGAAGGGAGAAAGGTTCTTCACGCAGGCGCTCGTACGCACTGCCGCCGTTGTCGAAGGACACCACATTGTAGCCGGCGCGTTCCAGAGCCTTGGCCAGGAAACGGCGCATATCGTTGTCGTCTTCCGCCAAAAGGATCTTCGTCATTACTTCATTCCAGGTTACCGAACTCCGGCACGGGGTGCACGCACGTGCCTTATCCTTGAGCAGCGTATATAACAGAACGCTGACATAAAACCTAAAGAGATTGGACCTCTAAAGTTAAAAGGCTATTTTCGCGCAAGGTCCAAGGGCGGTTGCAAGACGAGATCGCGGCCGCGTCCGTTTTCGCGACTACCGGAGAGATTGAACCTGTGTGCAAGAGGTCTCGTTGAATCGCATTCCCACCATCACGACCCACGAGGGCGAGACCTCCGCATTTGTGATCCGCAGACCGAACACGTTGCGAACGCCACTTGTCTTCTGTTCGCCACATAGCGGTCGTGACTACCCCGTGGCTTTTCTCGAGAACTCCCGCCTGCCAATGAATTTGATCAGGCGGTCGGAAGACCTTTTCGTCGACGAACTCTACCGCTTCGTGGAAGACCTTGGCGCACCGCTCATCGCAGCGCGGTTTCCGCGATCCTTTCTCGATGTCAATCGTGAGCCGTTCGAGCTCGATCCTGCAATGTTCGAGGGTGAATTGCCGGATTACGTAAACACCCGCTCGATCAGGGTTGCTGGCGGCCTTGGGACTATTCCAAAGATAGTTGCGGAGAACACCGAGATCTATCGTAGCCGGATGACGGTGAGCGATGGACTGGAGCGCATCGAGACTTATCATCGAAGCTTTCACGACGCCGTCGTGCAGCTAATTAGCGAGACGAAGTCGCTTTTCGGTATGGCGATCCTCATCGACTGTCATTCCATGCCTTCAAATGTCAGGCCAATGCCCGGGGGGCGGCGCTCGGAGATTGTCATAGGCGACCGCTATGGCACGAGCGCAGCAGCGCGGCTCGTTTCCTTCGTAACGTCCGGTTTCGCGCGCGCGGGCTACGATGTAGCCCGAAACAAGCCCTATGCCGGTGGCTACATCACCGAACGCTACGGCAAACCGGCGATCGGCGAACATGCCCTGCAGGTCGAAATTTCAAGAGCCCTCTACGCTGACGAGGCTGATTTCAGCCGGAGCACCAGTTTCTCGAAGGTAGAGGACGATCTGAAGGAGGTGTTTTCGCGCATCTCGGAGAAGGTTCGTGAGACCTATCCCAGCTCTATTGCTGCCGAATAGCAGGAAACCGCAGCATCGTATTCCAGCCAGCTTGCGGATAGAAGGCAAAAAGAAACCGCGACGGAAAACCAACGCGGTCAAAGTCTAGGGAGGAAACGCCCCGTGAGGCGACAGCTGTAAGACTGTACCAAAAGGGTATGCCTCTTGGCGCATTCTGTCAATCAACAATAATCGTTAGCAGGGCGACTGTGGTAAATTTGTTCTTCCGCAACGGCAAAGATCGCGTTGTTGAAGCCGTGGCCATAAGAAACAGCCGGCCAATCCACTTTGCTACACTCTTGTCAACGCGAAAGCCGTCTCAGAAGGGCGTCCATCGCGTTCTGGAACCGAGATCGGTCGGTGGCGGCGAAGGCGGCGTTGTATCCCTTCGAGACACCGGTCTCTCGCAGATGTTCGGCCAAGCTTCGCATAGCGAGAGCCTCGCCGATCGACTCTCTCGTAAAAGGATGGCCGTTCGGGCGCAGAGCGGATGCGCCTTTTTCTAGAACGCGTGCCGCCAGGGGGATGTCTGTTGTGATGATCAGGCTGTTCTGGTCGGAGGCGTCGACTATCCAGTCGTCCGCCGCATCCGGCCCTGCCGCGACAGTGACGATCCGGGCCTCGGGAAAGCGCGAGGGACGCATGCCGCCGTTCGAGACGAGGATCGCCTCGGCACCGTAGCGCCCGGCGATCTCGATCGCCTCCTCCTTCATGGGGCAGGCGTCGGCGTCGATCAGGACCTTGAGAGATTGAAGCGGCATGGCGATTTGGGTCCGTCTAGTTGTCGATCGTTTTTCCGAACGTCCTATCACGAAATGGAATTGCGGCGCGCATGGCGTTCGGCGGCGCCGGGTGGCATGGAATGCCTGTCTCCGCCGCCGAGAGAGCGCCATGAAGTCTCCCGCCGATTCTGCCAATCCATCCGCCGAGACCCTTCGCGGGATCGCGATCCTCGTCGCCGCGACCGCCGTCTTTCCGCTTCTCGATGCGGGCGGCAAGATCCTGATCAACAGCTATGGTGTTTCGGCGGGTGAGGTGGCGCTTCTGCGCCTGCTCCAGCAGTCGCTCTGGATGATCCCGTTCATGGCGATGAGAGGGGGCGCAGGGATGTTCCGCGTGTCGCAGCCGGGGCTGAACCTCTTTCGTGGTGCTCTGCTCGGGGGCGCCGGCATCCTGTTCTTCGCCGCCCTCGGCTTCATGCCGCTTGCCGACGCGGTCGCGGTCTTCATGATCGCGCCGATGCTGCAGGTCTTGCTCGCGGTGCCGATCCTGAGGGAGACGATTGGCTGGAGGCGGGTTCTCGCGATCATGATCGGATTTTGCGGCGCTCTGATCATTATCCGGCCGAGCTACGCGGTCTTCGGGCCGCTCTCGCTTCTCCCGCTGGCGACGGCGTTTCTCGTCTCGCTCTATATCATTTTGAGCCGCTTTGCCTCGCGCGGCGACGAACCGCTGGCGATGATGCTCTACGCCGGTATCGGGGGAAGCGTGACAGTCGCTGCGATCATGATCGCCGCCCTACCGCTTGACGTGGAGATCCTCGCCTGGTCCTGGCCGGAGGAGACGGCCGCGCTTTGGCTCATCCTGGGCATCGGCGCGGTGGGAACGATCGCCCACCTCCTCATCGTCGAGGCCTATTCGCGAGCTCCGGCCGCCGCTCTCGCGCCGTTCAGCTATGCCGAACTCGTCTTTGCGATCTTCGCCGGATACGTCTTCTTCGGCGACTGGCCGGACGGTCTCAAATGGATCGGGATGGCGGTCGTGGTCGGTGCCGGTCTCGTGGTCTACCTGTTGGAGCGGCGCAGTGCCAAGCGGTTCGCGAGGATGGTGGTGGCACGCACGCAGTAAAACGGCGGCGCGGAACGAGTCCGCACCGCCATATCGACGTCGTTGATCCTGTTGGACGAATTATTGACTGGTCTGTTCGGGGTCGCTCGATTCTGCGGCGCCTTCCTCAGGCGAGTTGGACGAACCTTCCCCGCTCGTAGCACCGTCGCCGCTGCCGACATCCGTCGCCATGTTCGTATCGCCAGACCCGCCAGCCGCGCTGTCGCCCCCCTCGGTCGCTGCGCCAGCGTCTTCACCTGTTGCGGATGCATCGGTTTCGGTCGTCTCGGTCGCGGCGTCTTCGCTTGCCTCTTCGGACTCGCCGCAGCCTGCCAATCCGAGGCTAAGCGGAATGACACTAGCGAGCATGAGATGGCGGAACGAAATCATGACTTGTCTCCTGTTGGAACCTATTAACCGTAGGCCGTAAACAGCGGCAAACAGGTTTGGTTCCAACCGGATAAGCGGACGCTCGATCGCCCATAAACGCTGAATTCTCGGCGACACGCACAGCACGGCATTAGCGAGATGGCGACATTCAGGGGCGGCTCGTGCGCCGCTGATGGATCGAAAATGCGACAGGTAAACGAGCCGACGATGCGCCGCGGGCCTTTTTAATCAGATAGCCGAGCCTAGAGAACGTCACTGGCGGACGTCCATTTGACTTGTGGTCTCCGAACCCCGACGCCTATTCCGCCGCCTCCAATGCAGCATGCTTAGAAGCGAACGGAATCCCGATGGCGTTCCAGGTCTCGACGAGGGCATCCTTGAGGTGTTCGATGCGGGTGTCGTCGTGGAGCGGGGTCGGCGTGATCCTGAGGCGCTCGGTGCCGCGCGGGACGGTCGGATAGTTGATCGGCTGGATGTAGATGCCGTGCCTGGCGAGGAGATGGTCCGAGGCACGCTTGCAGAGGTCCGGGTCGCCGACGAGGACCGGCACGATGTGGGTGTCCGACGGCATCACCGGCAGATCGGCGCCGCCGAGAACGTCCTTGGTGCGCGCCGCCTGGCGCTGCTGGCCGTCGCGTTCGGCCTGGCTCTCCTTCAGGTGCCGGATCGAGGCGGTGGCCGCCGCGGCGAGGGCAGGGGGCAATGCGGTGGTGAAGATGAAGCCCGGCGCGTAGGAGCGGACCGCGTCGATCACGTCCCTGGTGCCGGTGATGTAGCCGCCGAGCGTGCCGAAGGCCTTCGCAAGCGTGCCCTCGATGACGTCGATCCGGTGGGCCTCGCCGTCGCGTTCGGAGATGCCGCCGCCGCGTGTCCCATACATGCCGACGGCGTGGACCTCGTCGATATAGGTCATAGCGTTGTACTTTTCGGCCAGATCGCAGATCGCGCCGATCGGCGCGATGTCGCCGTCCATCGAATAGACGCTCTCGAAGACGATCAGCTTGGGCTGGTCGATCGGCGCGGCCTTCAGCAGCTCTTCGAGATGGGCGACATCGTTGTGCCGGAAGATCTGCTTCTTCGTGCCTGCCTTGCGCACACCCTCGATCATCGAGGCATGGTTGAGCTCGTCCGACAGGATGAGGCAGCCGGGCAGGAGCTTCGCGATGGTCGAGATCGAGGCCTCGTTGGAGACGAAGCCCGAGGTGAAGACGAGGGCGGCCTCCTTGCCGTGCAGATCGGCGAGTTCGCGCTCGAGTTCGACCAGCGGATGATTGGTGCCGGAGATGTTGCGCGTGCCGCCGGCGCCCGAGCCCATGGCCGAGACGGTGTTCTTCATGGCGGTGACGACGGTCTCGTGCTGGCCCATGCCGAGATAGTCGTTCGAGCACCAGACGGTGATCTCGCGCGCTTCGCCCCCATGCTCGCTCCCCGGCCGCCAGATCGCCTGCGGAAAGCGGCCCGCGATCCGCTCCAGATCGGCGAACACACGGTAGCGCTTCTCGGCATGCAGAGCCTCGATCGCTTCCGAAAAATGACGCCCGTAATCGACCGGCAACGGGACGCGCTCGTAACCCAGCGGACAATTCGTCTTAGAAGATTTCGAGTGCTTACCGTGGAGAGCGGTATCTTTCGTCCAGTCGTACATTATGCCGTTCTCCATCCGAGATAGTGTCCGAGATTCTGCCAGAGGATCCGCGCATGCGCCGTCGGGCTCGCTTTCGACATTCGTTTGTGCATGTAGGACTCCCATGTCAGTCGCTGCACGTCGGGATCGCGGCAGATCGAGACGAACCGTTCGCGCAGCCAATCTGAGCGATACCACACAGTTTGGAGCAATTCCAAAACCAAGAAAATCTTGCCGTGGTCACCCATGAACAGTTTGCGCGCTTTGGCGAGTTCGCGGGCGTCTCCATTGGCCAGGAAGGCGATGCCGGCATCCGCTACCATGCGGGCGCTTTCCATCGCGTAGTAGATGCCTTCGCCAGAGGCCGGTGCGACGACACCGGCTGCATCCCCGGCAACGATAACGTTGCGCCCGTCGTCCCAGCGCTTCATGGGCTTGAGAGGGATGGGCGCCCCTTCGCGGCGAACCGTCTTCGCGCCGCCATAGCCCGACGCGAAGCGCAAGTCGCCCACCGCCTTTCTGAGGCCGTAGCCTTTCTTGGCAGTTCCTGTGCCGATGCTGACGGTCTCGCCATGGGGGAAGATCCAGCCATAAAAATCTGGAGAAATCGCACCCTGATAGAAAACGTCGCAGCGGTTGGCTCGCGCGCTTGCGGGCTCGCTCGAACACCCCTTCGAATCGACGATCTCGTGGTATGCGAAGACCGATTTTGGCTGTTTCTGATTCGGGAGTGCCGCCCTCGCTACCGCCGAACGTGCACCGTCGGCGCCGATGACTAGGCGCGCCGAGAGGGTTTGGATCTCTCCCAGTTTTGTTTTGATCCGAATTTGCCGATCCTCGCCGAATGCCGGCTCAAGGCCATCGAACATGGCCGTGATGCGGGTGACGCCGCGAGAAACGGCGCGTTCGCGCAGCCATTCGTCGAATTCCTCACGGTCGACCATGCCGACAAAACCGCCGTCGATCGGCATATCGACTGTCTTGCCAGACGGCGCGATCATGCGGGCCGAGGAAATGGTGGCCTTCAGAAGATGACCGGGAATGGCGAAGTCTTGGATCAGCCGCGGCGGAATCGCGCCGCCGCATGGTTTGATCCGGCCGCCGCGCTCAACAAGTGCCGTGCTGTAACCAGCTTCGGCGAGGCGCAACGCGGCGGTAGACCCGGCCGGACCGCCCCCGATGACGACAGCATCAAAGCGTTTCACCTGCGCTGCATTACTCGCCGCAGGCATTGTCGCGCGCGTTTCGGTGTTTGGGATCATGCCGCAGCTCCCGAAAGGTTGTTCGCCATCGGTCGTGCCCGTTCACCGAATTCGAACCGGTTTTCTATGCAGCGCCAAGCGAGGAGGGCGGAGACGACGAAGCCGACGCCCTCAATGAGGAAGACACCACCATAGGCATTCGCGTTGGAGCCGGTGAAATGGAGGGTGACGTCTACGAGCGCAGTGCCGGCGAAGCCGCCGAGCGCGAAGGCAATTGCCTGCGCGGCGCCCCACAGGCCCATGCGAATGCCGTGGCGTGGGCTTTCGTCGGCGCCGGTGCCCGAAGCCAGACCCATCATCGAGCCTATGGCTGCGACAGCGAAGAGGCCGTTGAAGAAGCCGAGGGTCGCGACCGTCGGCACGAGCGGGAATTCACCACCGGTTCGCGAGGCTGCGAACAAAGCCGCAAAAGCGAGCGCCGAACCAAGACAGCCGGTGACGCAAAGAAGGCGGAGAAGGCCAGGATGCCTCCTGGCGAAAAGAAACCCGGCAAGCGCCACGACGATCATTCCGAGGAAGGTGCCGCCATGCTGCATGCCGGCAAGCTGCGTCGTCTCGCCCGGCGTCATCGCGAAGATGAGGCCGGCGAAGGGTTCGAGAACAAGATCTTGAGCGCTGTAGGCCAGCATCGAGATGAAGACGAAGACCGTGAAGCGGCGGGTCGCGCTTTCCTGCCAGACGTCCCTCATTGTGGCGGAGAAATTGCCGTTCACTGCGTCATGCCGCTTAGGCGATGTCTCCTGACATATGGACCGCTCGATCCCAAGCGTCGCGAGCGTTCCGACGGCGAGCGCGAGACCAGCCGTCGCTGCGGTGACGGCGACGAGCCGGCCGGCGGAGAACGGATCGAGGAAGCTCCCAGCGATCCCTGCCGTCAGCGCGAAGCCTGCGATCATCAGCGTCCACATCAAAGTGGCCGCCGGGCCGCGGCGATGTGGCGCGACACCCGCCGCGACGAGGGCGAGGAGGTTGGTGCCGGAAGCCCCGACCCCGATGCCGATGAGGACGAAGGCGAAGCTCGCGAGTGACAGGCCGAGAAGACGGTCCGATACCGCAAGGCCGGTGGCAACCGACGCGAGAACCGTGCCGAGTGCGAGAATGGCGAGACCGCCGACAATCCAGCGGGTGCGGCTGCGTCCTCGATCGGCGCCGTGACCAAAGCGGGGCCGCAGCATCTGGACGGCGTAGTGGAGGGCGACGAGGGCGCCGGGAACCATCGCGGCGAGGCCGAGCTCGACGACCATGATGCGATTCATCGTCGATGTCGTCAGCACGACCATCGCGCCGATCGCATTCTGGACGAGCGCCAGGCGAAAGATCTGTGTCCAGGTGAAGCCGGCGATCGAGTGGGGAGCCGCGCCTCGCATCACGACACTCCGAGTGCGACGGCGGCGACCATCATGCCGAGGACGTAAAGTCCGGTGCCGGTCGCATTGTAGCGGATCGCCTCTGCCTGCGGATCGGCGAGGAAGCGTTTCATGAGTCCGACCTGACCAAAGAGCAGGGCGGAGACGAGAAGGGCGGCCACTGTATGCCCCCACGCGACGAGGCAAGCCATGACCGCGATCTGAGCGCCTGCCATGACGACGCAAGCAATCCAACTGGCGGCCTTGACGCCGTAGCGCGCCGGTAGCGTGCGGATGCCGAAGCGCAGATCACCTTGGATCGATTTGAAGTCGTTGAGCGTCATGATGCCGTGCGCGCCAAGAGAATAGAGAAGCGCGAGAAACAATGACTGCAACGACGGCATGCCCTGCGCGACGAGGGCTGCACCGGTCACCCAAGCGAGGCCTTCATAGGAGATTGCCACGCTCGCATTACCGTACCAGCCGTTCTTCTTCAGGCGCAGTGGCGGTGCGCTGTAGGCCCAAGAGAAGGCGCAGCCGACAGCGGCAGCGGTGAAAACGATCGGCCCGAGAAACGAGGCGAGTAGCAGGGATGCGGCTGTCCACAGGATGGCAATCGTGAGCCCGGAGCGGCCGGGGAGGCGTCCCGAGGGAATGGGGCGGTCGGGTTCGTTGATTGCATCGACGTGGCGATCGAACCAGTCGTTCACCGCTTGGCTCGCGCCGCATAGCATCGGGCCAGCGAGCACGAGACCGAGAAGGACGTCGCGTAGAACGATAAGATGATCAGTGTCCGGACCCAAGCTTTCTAGGGCCGAGATACCTCCACAAGCGAATGCCCAAACGGGGGCGAACCATGTCACCGGCTTCAGAACCGCGACCAAGGCCGACGGCTGAATGCGAGGTGCGGCAGTGAGTGGGGCGACCGTTCGGCTCATGCCGATGATGCTAGGTCGAATTCGGCTTAGGTGTCAACCAAACTTGACAAATTCTAAAGACCGACCTTCGGCGTCAAGTTTAGATTACACCACACTCGTGGCCTACCCAGCTTCACCAATAATGCCAAAACGACGAAGTTTGGTGTAAAGTGCCTGGCGGCTGATGCCTAGCAACTCGGCAGCTGACGCACGGTTGTTTTGCGTCAGTTCGAGCGCGGCTTCGATACACAGACGCTCGATAATGTCTGTCGTGTCCCTCACGATATCGCGAAGAGGCATTTGACCGACGAGACCAATCATATCATTGGCCGGACGCATCTCCCCTCGGCCACTCTGGTTTGCTGGGGAGGAAGTCCGCTCATTCCTGCGGATAACGAGCCCATAGAACCGCCGCCCATCAACACTGAAGGCGGTGCCGCCGATATCTACTGGAACCGTTCCGCCATAGGCTGTTGTGACATAGGTTGTTAGCGTCCGCACGATACCCTGGTTGTCGATGGCGTTTTTCAGAACGCGCATTTCGACGCCGCGCTGACCAATTCGGTCGGACTGCTGCTGCCCTCGGAGCTGGGCAAGTTCGGCGACCTGGACCAAATCGAGATAGCTTTGATTGGTAAGAACGACCCTCATCTCCTCGTCGAAGATGACGATAGCGTCAGGAGATGTAGCGCCCAAACCGCTGAGCAGGGATTGTGTCAGATCGTCGGAGGTCCGAGCAAATCCGGTCCCGCCGGGCTCGATCTGAACGGACAGGCGGGGGCTGCCAAGATGGCGAAAGAAACGAAGGCTGACCGTCGCTGGGACATTTCCCGGGCCGGAATGACGAAGGGTGCCGTGCTCGCTCTTCCCAGAGGAAAAGGCGGTTGCGATCAAGCGGTCGAGTTCGGCGTGTGTGTCGGCGGCGAAGAGGCTTTCCAGACTTGACCCAACCGCGTCGTGCTTGAGGAGCCCCTTTCGGGCGACTGCGTTCGCTTCGATGATCGTCCGGTTCTTGGGATCGACGATCAGATAGAACTGTGCGCTCGTTTCAAAAAGGACCCGGTACTGCGCCTCGACGCTCCGAACCTGTTCGAACTCGTGGTCGTAAGCCAGCTGCGCTGAGATGAGACGCTGCTGGAGATCGGCCACAGCTCTGAGATCGCGACCGAGCGCAACTCGACCGCCTGCTCGAGCCAGCGGCAACATAACATAGCTCACCGGGAGATCGGGTGAGTCAGGAACCGGATGGTTGATCTCGCGCCGGGTTTCGGACCGGTCGGCAACATCTGCCAAGAGGCGCTTTGCCTTGAGCCGACACTCACTTGTGACGGTGTCGATGAATGCGCGGCCGATCCAAGCGTGGTAGACCTCGGGAGGGCAAACATCTTGGCGCATCGCTACATCGACGACTTTACCTTCATCGTCGATCAGGAGCGCAAAATCCGCCGTCGCCGTTACGAGCGAGGCGATGATTCCGGGGTCCAAATTGGCGAAGGTGCGATCCGGATCGGAAAAAGCCCGGCCGCCCTCGGCGAAATTTACTCCCATGGCACACCGATCCGGTTGCTTGGTCTAGCGAATGCGTACGCCCTAATTTCCGTGCTCGAAACGCTCTGCAATAGCTTCCATAGCGTCGCGATCGTTGGTCACGACTAGATCGGCGCCGAGGGTATGTAGCGACTTATTGTCTCGATGCAAAGCCCAACCCCCGACCATGACGACAATCGAACGATTGCGACTGCATCCTCGAAGATCGGTGACCAGGCCTTTTACCAGCGGAAGTGTTCTATCGCTGTTGCAGGATAGCCCGATCGCCGCGTAGCGGTGGGCTTCGACGCGCTCGCATAGTTTCCGATGATTGGCATCGAGGATCGCTTCCGCCTGGAATCCATATGCATTGAGGAGGCTCGACAGAACGACCGATCCGAAGACGTGATGCTCGCCCGGCACAGGAGAAAGCAGGAAGCGCGAGGCATGACGCTGAGGCTGAGTGACCAAAGCCTTCGAGGTAAAGTTCGAGACGGCGGTCTGCATCAAACCGATCTTCAGCGTGACCTCGGCGAAACTCATGTGGTCTTCTGACCATGCCCGTCCAATTTCGTTGGCAACCGGGACAACGACGTCTTCAAGCAGCTTCCGGATTGGCACGGCTTGGTCGTAAAGCTCTTGGAGGAAAGCTTCTTGCTGGTTTGCCTGTCCGGATTGAACGAGCCGTAAGAGGCGATCGACTGCCCCGGCGGCGATAATCGCCTGGGCGCTGTCCTCGAGCCGCAGGGGCGCTCGCGGCAGGTCTTTTTCCTTCATACGCTGGGCGTAAAGGCGAGGGATGACGGCCTGCCTGACGGCATCTTCGAGACTGCTGCAAGGGGCTTTGCGACTAGGGCGTTCGATTATGGGGATATCGTCAGCATTCGGAGGCCTCACGAGGTGTCCATCGTGCAAAAATGCTAGACCGTTCCTTGTGTCCAGACCGGTTGACGCAGCTGGCTTGCCCTGCTCCCGCTCCAGACGAGAAAGCTGGGCACCATCGGCGAAGTAGGCCATAGCGTTCCTCCCGCATCGTAGACTGCGAACGGTTGACCTTATTCTTCGATCCCGGCTCCGGAATCCCAGCCTTGCCGACGCTGAATATATGGCCAAAGCACTTTCGTACTCCGGTATTTCAGGCAGGGGCGCCAGCTGAAGGCGATGGTCCGACCCAAGCGACCAAGTCTTCACGCTGGAAGCGGTCTAATCTCGATCCTTGCTCATTCTTGCAATTCTTGCAACCGGGCAACGCCCTATTTCGAACATGTGTACACGACGCAGGGTGAAAGCGCTCAGCTCGGCAAGTGTAAAGTATGCTTGACAGTGCTCGGGCGACGGGTTCACATTGGGTTCCATGTTAAGCTCGAAGACCAAGGCGTTGAGGTCAAGCAGCGGCCTCTCGGACCGGGAGACGCGGCGAGCGCCTGTTCGTGACGGGCTTTACACCCCGGAGGAGCGGTCGCGGCGGGATTCGTCCTGGTGGACCCTGGTCCAGGGTCTACTCGCACCGCTGCAATTCATCGTCTTCCTGGTTTCGCTGGGGCTGGTATTGCGCGCCATCGTCACCGGTGAGGGGCACGGGATCGCCATGGCGTCTGTCGTCGTCAAGACGCTCGTTCTCTACGCCATCATGGTTACGGGCTCGATCTGGGAGAAGGTCGTGTTCGGCAAATGGCTGTTCGCGCCGGCCTTCTTCTGGGAAGACGTCGTCTCCATGGTAGTGATAGCGCTGCACACCGCCTATGTGGTGATGGCGCTGGCCGGGATCGGAACCCCGCTTCAACAGCTGAGCGTCGCGCTCGTCGCCTACGCGGCCTATGTGATCAACGCGGCGCAATTCGTGATCAAATTGCGCGCCGCGCGACTTCAGGCCGAACGCGCTGAGGCTGTCGCGCCAGCGGGCGGAGTACCGGCATGAGCGGTTCCGTTTCGCTTCTTCCCGAGCGCGCGCCGACCGTGCCCTCCTCCGGGTGCTCCGAGCCGAGCGTGCTGCGCGAGCGGGGCCAGCACGAGGTGTTCTGCGGGCTGACCGGCATTGTCTGGATGCATCGCAAGATCCAGGACGCTTTCTTCCTGATCGTCGGATCGCGCACCTGCGCCCATCTGATGCAGTCTGCAGCGGGCGTGATGATCTTCGCTGAGCCGCGCTTCGGTACGGCAGTGATGGAGGAGCGCGACCTCGCTGGCATGGCGGATGCGAACGAGGAACTCGACAAGGTTGTCGCACGGCTTCTCGTGCGCCGGCCCGACATCAAAATGCTCTTTCTCGTAGGTTCCTGCCCCTCGGAGGTGATCAAGCTCGACCTCTCCAAGGCGGCGTCGCGTCTTTCGAAGACCTACGCGCCGGATGTCCGTATCCTGAATTACACCGGCTCCGGTATCGAGACGACCTTCACCGAAGGCGAGGATCGCTGCCTCGCCGCGCTGGTTCCAGAGCTTCCGGTGTCCGAAAGCAATGGACCGGAGCTTCTCGTCGTCGGGGCGCTTGCCGATGTGGTCGAAGATCAGTTCGCGCGCTTGTTTGGGGCGATGGGCATCGAAAACGTGGCCTTCCTGCCGCCGCGCAGATCCGGCGAATTGCCGGCGGTGGGACCGAATACGAAGGTCCTGCTCGCCCAGCCCTTCCTGACCGAGACCATGCGCGAGCTGGCTGAACGCGGCGCGAAGCATATACCGGCACCGTTCCCGCTGGGTGCCGAGGGTACGACGGCCTGGCTGAAGGCGGCGGCGGATACCTTCGGCGTCGATCCGATGACGTTCCGCTCGGCGACGGCTGCGGCAGAGGCGCGGGCCACACGCGCGCTTGAGCCGTTTCGCGATGCGCTTCAGGGCAAGCGCATCTTCTTCATGCCGGACTCCCAGCTCGAAATTCCGCTGGCCCGGATGCTGTCGCGCGAACTCGGCATGGAGCCGATCGAGATCGGCACACCGTTTATCCACAAGGCGCATTTGGCCGGCGAGATACCACTTCTGCCTGAGGGAGTAGTCCTCTCTGAAGGCCAGGATGTCGACCGGCAGCTCGACCGCGTGCATGCGGAAAAGCCCGATCTGACGGTCTGCGGGCTCGGTCTCGCCAATCCGCTGGAGGCGGAGGGGCTTACCACGAAGTGGTCGATCGAGCTGCTGTTCACCCCGATCCAGGGCTACGATCAGGCAAGCGATCTGGCGAACCTCTTCGCCTGGCCCTTCGATCGCCGCACGCGGCTTCAGGTCTGAGAGGGAGGCTCGGGGAGGCATGCAGCTCACCGTTTGGACATATGAAGGGCCGCCCCATGTGGGTGCGATGCGTGTGGCGACGGCGATGAAGGACGTGCACTACGTTCTCCACGCGCCTCAGGGCGACACCTATGCCGACCTGCTCTTCACGATGATCGAGCGTCGCGACAAGCGCCCGCCGGTGACCTACACGACCTTCAAGGCGCGCGATCTCGGCAAGGACACGGCCGAACTCTTCAAGTCGACGCTAATCGCCGCGCACGATCGCTTCCGGCCGGCCGCGATGCTCGTCGGAGCCTCCTGCACCGGCGAGCTGATCCAGGACGATCCGGCCGGCCTTTCCAAAGCGGCGAACCTCTCCTGTCCAACGATCCCGCTGGAGCTTCCCTCCTATCAGCGCAAGGAGAACTGGGGCGCGGCCGAAACCTTCTACCAGATCGTCCGACATCTCTCCGGCGAACCCATGGACGAGCCCGCGAAGCCGGACGGTGCGCGGCCACGCTGCAATATCCTCGGGGCGACGGCGCTTGGCTTCCGGCATCGCGACGACGTCACCGAAATCCGGAAGCTGCTCGGCGAGAACGGGATCGACGTGAACGTCGTCGCACCGCTCGATGCGAGCGCTGAGGACATCGGCCGGCTGAAGGACGCCGACTTCAACGTCGTCCTTTATCCCGAGATCGCCGAACAGGCGGCGCGGCTCCTGAAGAAGAACTTCGGCCAGCCCTTTACGACGGTCGTACCCATCGGCGTCAACGCGACGCGGGAATTCGTCGCCGAGGTGCGGACTCTCGCGGGGCTCGATGTGCTGGATCGCGAGGCCGGTGCGACCCGGCTGCCCTGGTTCTCGCGATCAGTCGATTCCAACTATCTCACCGGCAAGCGGGTCTTCGTCTTCGGCGATGCGACCCATGCCATCGCGGCGGCGCGGGTCGCAACCGAAGAATTCGGGTTCGAAGTCGTCGGGCTCGGCACCTACAGCCGCGAGTTCGCGAGGGGTATCCGCGAGGCGGCGAAGAACTACGGTGTCGAGCCGCTGATCACCGACGATTATCTCGATGTCGAGCAGGCGATCTCGGAAGCCGAGCCAGAGCTGGTTCTCGGCACGCAGATGGAGCGGCACATCGCCAAGCGGCTCGGCATCGGCTGCGCGGTGATCTCCGCGCCGGTTCATGTGCAGGACTATCCGGCGCGCTATTCGCCGCAGATGGGCTTCGAGGGCGCGAACGTTCTCTGGGACTCATGGGTGCATCCACTGGTGATGGGCCTCGAAGAGCACCTCCTCGGCATGTTCCGCGAGGATTTCGAATTCTCTGACGATGCGCTGCCCTCCCATCTCGGCCCCGGCCACCGCGTCGCGCCGCAGGACGACAATGCGATCCGCGTGCCGGACACCGGCAAGGTGGCCGAAGGCGAAGCGGCACCGGCCGCCGGCGTCTGGGCCTCCGATGCGGAAGCCGAACTCAAGAAAATTCCCTTCTTCGTGCGTGGAAAGGCGCGGCGAAACACCGAGAAATTCGCCTCCGACCGAGGTCTGAGCGAAATCACCCTGGAGACGCTCTATGACGCCAAAGCCCACTTTGCGCGCTAGCGACGGAACGGGTTCGGCGGGCGGCCGCAAAGGGCCGCACATCGCCGTCATCACGCTCGACGGCCATATGGGCGGGGCGGTCGCCAGCGCGCGGGAGAACCTACGCGGTGAGATCCCGGGCCTTACCATTGGCTTTCACGCGGCGACCGACTTCGATCGCGATCCGGCGGCGATCGAAGCCTGCATCCGCGATATCGAAAAGGCCGACATCGTCTTCGCGTCCATGCTCTTCATGGAGCCGCACATCCTGCCGATCCTGCCAGCGCTGGAAAAGCGCCGTAAGGAGTTCTCGGCGATCTTTGGCATTCTTTCGGCAGGCGAAATCGTCAAGCTGACCCGGGCCGGCAAACTCGACATGGGCGAGGAAGCCGGCGGCGTGCTCGGTCTCCTGAAAAAGCTCAAAGGGGCCGGAAAGAAAGACAAGACCGCGTCGGGCGCGCGGCAGATGAAGATGCTGCGGCGGCTGCCGAAGATCCTGCGCTTCATTCCCGGCACGGCTCAGGACCTGCGCGCCTACTTCCTAGTGCTGCAATACTGGCTCGGAGGTTCGAGCGATAACCTGACGAACCTGATGCGCTTCCTCGTCAGCCGGTACTGGCTGAAGCAGGAGGACGACCGGGCGCTCACGGCACCCGAGCCGATCGAATATCCCGATGTCGGGCTCTATCATCCGCGCATGCGGGGGCGGATCGCGACGCGGCTCGAGAGCCTGCCGAACCGGGCCTCCGGGCGGAACGGCACGGTCGGTATCCTGATCATGCGCTCCTATGTGCTCGCCAGCGACACCGCCCATTACGACGGCGTGATCGCAGCGCTTGAAGCAAGAAACCTGAAGGTGGTGCCGGCTTTCGCGAGCGGGCTCGACGCACGGCCTGCAATCGACGCCTACTTCAAGACCGCCGAAGGCAAGCCGACCATCGACGCCCTTGTCTCGCTGACCGGTTTTTCGTTGGTCGGCGGACCCGCGTATAACGATGCGAATGCGGCGAAGACCGCGATGAGCGAACTCGACGTGCCGCTGATCGCAGGACAGGCGGTTGAGTTCCAGTCGCTCGAGGAATGGCGGGCCTCCGATACCGGGCTCTCGCCGGTCGAGGCGACCATGATGGTCGCGATCCCCGAGATCGACGGCGCGATCGGTGCGAACGTCTTCGGCGGACGGACCTCGCTGTCCCTGCCGTCCGGCCATCGCGCCATGTCGTCCGATCCCGCCCGCGCTGAGATGCTGGCGAGCCGTGCGGCCAAGCTCGTCGCGCTTCGCCACAAGGCGAAGGCCGAGCGGACGGTGGCGGTAACGATCTTCAATTTCCCGCCCAATGCCGGGAGCGTCGGGACGGCGGCTTATCTCTCGGTCTTCGAATCTCTCTTCGACACGCTGAAGAGCCTGAAGGCGGACGGTTATTCGGTCGAGGTGCCCGAGAGCGTCGATGCGCTTCGCGACGCGATCCTGAAAGGCAATGCCGAGCGGAGCGGCACGCCGGTCAACGTTCACGAACGCATCGCCGTCGACGATCACATTCGCCGTGAGGTCCATCTCGCCGAGATCGAGGCGCAGTGGGGTCCGGCCCCCGGCAAGCATCAGACGGACGGATCGCACCTCTTCGTCTACGGCGTGAAGTTCGGAAACGTCTTCGTCGGCGTCCAGCCGGCCTTCGGCTACGAAGGCGATCCGATGCGGCTGCTCTTCGAGCGCGGCTTCGCGCCGACTCACGCCTTCTCGGCCTATTATCGCTGGCTGCGCGAGGATCTGAAGGCCGATGCGGTGCTGCATTTCGGAACCCACGGCGCGCTTGAATTCATGCCGGGCAAGCAGGTGGGTCTCGGCGAGACCTGCTGGCCTGACCGGCTTATCGGCGATCTGCCGAACGTCAATCTTTACGCCGCGAACAATCCGTCGGAAGGCGCGCTCGCAAAGCGCCGGGCGAATGCCGTTCTCGTCTCGCATCTGACGCCGCCGCTGGCCGAAGCCGGGCTCTACAAAGGGCTGATCGATCTGAAATCCTCGCTCAACCGGTTGCGCGGGCTGGAGCCCGATGCGGTTGCAGAGCGGGAAGATCTGGTCGCGCTGATCAGTGATCAGGCAGGTATGCTCGATCTGGAGTTCACCAGCGAGCAGGCCGGGATTGCCCACCTTTCCGTGGCGCTCTGCGAGCTCGAAGCGACGCTGATTCCGAGCGGACTTCATGTGATTGGCCGGGAGGTTTCGCGAGACGATCGCGCCGGCTGGCTGAAGGCGGTGGCGGAAGCCCAACTCGGCTCACCGATCGCCATCGAGACGGCCGAACAGATCGCCGATGGCGAAACGGTGACTGCGCTTCGCAAGGAGGAAGCCTATCGCAGTCTCTTGGAAAGTGATGTCGCGAAGGCTGAAGAGGCGGTCGAGACGCTGAGCAACCTCGCTCGCGACCTCTCCGTCGACCATGAAACCTCGGCGCTCCTGCGTGCGCTCGACGGGCGGTATATCGAGCCGGTTCCGGGCGGCGACATCCTGCGCAATCCGGCGATCGTGCCGACGGGTCGCAATCTCCACGGCTTTGATCCGTTCCGTATTCCGAGCCTCTTTGCGGTGCAGGAAGGCCGGCGGCAGGCCGACCGTCTGCTCGAACGGCACGCGGCCGGCGGCGGTGCGCTGCCTGAGACGGTGGCGCTCGTCCTCTGGGGTACGGACAATCTGAAGACCGAAGGCGTATCGCTCGCCCAGGCGCTGGCGCTGATCGGCGCGGTGCCGCGGTTCGACGGATACGGCAGGCTCGCCGGGGCCGCGTTGGTGCCGCTCGAAGAACTCGGGCGCCCGCGCATCGACGCGCTGGTGACGCTGTCGGGCATCTTCCGCGATCTTCTCCCACTCCAGTCAAAGCTCGTCGCGGAGGCGGCCTATCTCGCTGCGACGGCGAACGAGCCGGACGACATGAACTTCGTCGCCAAGCACGCTCGCGCCCATGCGGCGGAAGAGGGCTGCGATCTGGAGACGGCTTCGCTGCGCGTCTTCGCCAATGCGGACGGCGCTTACGGCTCGAACGTCAACCTGATGATCGACGGCGGAGCCTGGGAGCAGGAGGGCGAACTCGCGAACGCTTATACCCGCCGCAAATGCTTCGCGATCGACCGCAAGGGTCATTCGAGCGAACAGCGCGCGCTGCTGACCTCGGCCTTCAAGACCGTCGATCTTACCTATCAGAACCTAGAATCCGTCGAACTCGGCGTCACAACGATCGACCATTATTTCGATACGCTCGGCGGCGTCAGCCGTGCGGTCGCCGAGGTGCGGGGCAAGTCGGTGCCGGTCTATATCGGCGACGACACGCGGGGCAAAGGCACGGTGCGCACGCTCGAAGAGCAGGTGGCGCTGGAGACCCGCACGCGGGCGCTCAATCCGAAATGGATCGAGGGCATGCTCGCCCATGGTTATGAGGGCGTGCGCCATATCGAGGCGCATCTGACGAACACGCTCGGTTGGTCGGCGACGACCGGCCAGGTGAGCCCCTGGGTCTACAAGCGCTTCGCCGAGACCTTTGTGCTCGATGAGAAGATGCGCGAGCGGCTCGCCGAACTGAACCCGACCGCGTCCGCCCGAATGGCCGAACGCCTGATCGAGGCGGACGAACGGCAATACTGGCGTCCGACGGACGCAGAGCGCGAGGCGCTGCTTGATGCGAGCGCCGATCTCGAAGACCGGCTGGAGGGCATCCTGCCCCAGCCGGCAAGCAAACCCAAGAACGAGATGGAGGCTGCGTAATGAGCTCCCTGAAGACGACGCTGCCGCTACCGAAGACCGTCTATCGTCGTGAGGACGGCGAGGGCAGTGTTCAGGTCAAAATGAACACCGGGCCGAAGATCGACGGCGCGAAAGTGTTCGCGATCTACGGCAAGGGAGGAATCGGCAAGTCCACGACCTCTTCGAACCTGTCGGTGGCCTTCTCCAAACTAGGCCATCGGGTGCTGCAGATTGGTTGCGACCCGAAGCACGACTCGACCTTCACGCTGACCAAGCGTCTTCAGCCGACAGTGATCGACATCCTCGAGACCGTCGATTTCCATGCCGAAGAGCTGAGGCCCGAGGATTTCGTCTTTGAAGGCTACAACGGCGTCATGTGCGTTGAAGCGGGCGGGCCGCCCGCCGGTACAGGTTGCGGCGGATACGTGGTCGGTCAGACGGTGAAGCTCCTGAAAGAGCATCATCTTCTCGAGGATACCGATGTCGTGATCTTCGACGTTCTGGGCGATGTGGTTTGTGGCGGCTTCGCCGCACCGCTCCAGCATGCCGATCGGGCGTTGGTGGTGACCGCCAACGACTTCGACTCGATCTTCGCCATGAACCGCATCGTTGCCGCTATCCAGGCGAAGGCGAAGAATTACGACGTGAGGCTCGGCGGGGTCATCGCCAACCGCTCCGCCGGCACCGACGAGATCGATCGCTTCGCGGCCCATACCGGGCTCAATCGGCTGGCGCACTTCCCCGATCTCGACGCCATCCGCCGCTCGCGGCTGAAGAAGTCGACGCTCTTCGAGATGGAGCCTTCGCCCGAGTTGGAGGCTGTGCAGAACGAATATCTCCGCCTTGCCGCCGCGCTCTACGCCGGCACGGAGCCGAACGAGGCCAAAAGCATGAAGGACCGGGAGATCTTCGATTTCCTCGGCTTCGAATAGGATCGCCCATGAGCGACGTCATGACATATGAGCGCCGGCGCTCCGAGATCGAAACCTATTTCGATCGCACCGCCGCCGAGACCTGGAAGAAGCTAACGTCGACGGCGCCAGTGGGTCGGGTGCGTGCGAGCGTGCGCCGGGGCCGTGACGAGATGCGGGCGACGTTGCTCTCCTATCTGCCCTCGGACCTCACTGGCCTGCGGCTGCTCGATGCGGGCTGCGGCACGGGCGCGCTTGCGATGGAAGCGGCGCGGCGGGGTGCGGAGGTGGTGGCGGTCGATCTGTCGCCGACGTTGACAACGCATGCGCAGGACCTCGCCGATGCGCAAGGCCTGGGCAGTCGCATCCGGTTCGTTGCTGGAGACATGCTGGACGAGGGTTTCGGGCGCTTCGACCATGTGGTGATGATGGACTCGCTGATCCATTACGAGCCGGCCGACGCCGCGATGACTCTTGGCAAGCTTGCCGAGCGAACGGACGGATCACTGGCGATCACCTTTGCGCCGAAGACGCCGCTGCTGGCGGCCATGCACAAGGTCGGCAAGCTCTTTCCGCGCGGCGACCGATCGCCCGCGATCGTGCCGATCGCTGAAGCCCGTTTTTCTGCGATGGTTCGCGCCGAGCCGGCGTTGTCGGCGTTCGAAATCGGGCGAGGACGGCGGATCGATACCGGCTTCTACAAGAGCCATGCGCTGGAGTTGAGGCGCAGATGAGCGAGACTGCGACCAGAAACGAACAGATGAAGGCCGAGCGTATCGCGGCGTGGCGCAGGGTTATGCCGTTCGCCGACATTGGGACGAACGAACTGCCGCTGTCGCGTCTGCTACGCCTTTCCCTGTTTCAAGTCTCGGTCGGCATCACGCTCGTCATTCTCGGCGGGACGCTCAATCGGGTGATGGCCATCGAACTCGGCATTCCGATCTCGCTGATTGCCGTCGCTCTCGCCTTGCCGCTCCTTCTTGCGCCGGCTCGGGCGCTGGTCGGGTTCAAGTCCGACAATCGCCGCTCCTTCATGGGCTGGCTGCGCACTCCGTATATCTGGACTGGGGCGATGACCCAGTTCGGTGGCCTCGCGATCATGCCTTTTGCGCTCTTTATCGTCGCCGAAGGAAAGCCGGATGGGTTGCTGATCGGTCAGGCTGCCATGCTGTTGGCCTTCTTCCTCGTCGGCCTTGGCGTGCACATCATGCAGACCGCTGGACTGGCTCTGGCCTGCGATCTTGCGACTGAGGAGAAACGCCCGCGTGTCGTCGCGCTGCTCTATACGATGCTGCTCCTCGGGATGCTGGGTGGGGCAATCGTCATTGGGCAATTGCTACAGGACTTCACCTATCTGGGCCTCGTCCAAGTGCTCCAAGGATCGGCCGTCGTGACGATCCTGATGACGACGGTTGCGATCTGGCAGCAGGAGCCAAGGCGGCGCGACCTCGCGCCTTGTAAGGACGTAGAGGATCATGCACCTCGATTCCTGGCGGTCGTGCGCGCGCTTTTGGCCGGCCAAGCGGATCTCAAGCGGCTACTCGTTGTCCTCGCGATTGGAACAGCCGCCTTCGGGATGCAAGACGTGTTGTTGGAGCCCTACGGCGGAGACGTCTTCGGTATGGGTGTTGGCTCGACCACGCTATTGACCGCGTTGTTCGCCGCCGGAAGCCTGATCGGCTTCTTTTTCGCTGCGCGGCTACACAGTCGTTGGAATGCGAACCCAAACGTCGTCGCCGCGATCGGTTTGATGGGCGGCATTCCGGCGTTCTCTCTCGTCGTCCTTGCTGGCGCGCTTGGTTCGATCTTGATGTTTTCGGCCGGCGTCTTCGTCATCGGTCTTGGCTCAGGGCTGTTCTCGGTCGCAATGCTCGTTGCGGTGATGGAACGGATCGGCCATGCCAAGCTAGGCAGCGGTCTCGTTCTCGGCATCTGGGGTGCGGTTCAGGCGATCGCGCTCGGGTTCGCCGTCTTTATTGGGGGCGCGTTGAGGGATCAGGTCGCGATGCTAGCAGAGACCGGCGTACTCGGTCCCGCACTACAGGGGCCAGCCGCTGCCTATGGCGTCGTCTACCATTTCGAAATCGGGCTGCTCTTCGTTGGTCTTGTCGTCCTCGGCCCGCTCGTACGCCCGCAGATACTGGAACCACGGCCCGTGCAGCCGGGGCGTTTCGGTCTACCCGACCTCCCCAATTGAACCAAGGAGAAGCATATCATGCCGACAGGAGCCTTTACCGAGCAGCTCGATTTGCCGCTGCTTCTCGTCATCGCCTTCTTCCTGTTCTTCCTTGCGCTCGTCTACTACTTGCGATCGGAAGACAAGCGCGAAGGCTATCCACTGGTTTCTGATCGCACGCGCGGCACTGCGAACCGCATGGAGGTCGTTGGTTTTCCGCCACTGCCGAAGAAGAAGGCATTCCTTCTGCAGGACGGGAACGTCCATTACGCGCCACATCCTGACAATGAGCGCGAACTCAACGTCCGGAATGCATACAGCATTCCTGGCTCGCCGATCATGCCACTTGGCGATCCACTGGCCGACGGGGTCGGTCCAGCTTCATACGCGCTGAAGCAGGACAAGCCGTTCCGAACTATGGACGGCCATCCGACGCTCTCGCCATTGCGCAACAACCCAGATTACCATCTGGAGGGATCCGGGCCGGAGCTTCTTGGCATGCCGGTTTATGCCGCCGATGGCGACCCTGTAGGCCGTGTTAAAGACCTGTGGGTGAATTCCATCGAGTACTTCGTCCGTTACGTCGAGCTCGAAATCGACGGCCGGCCCGGGACCATGCTGGCGCCCTTCGCCTTTGCCGACACGCGCAAACAAAGGATGACCTTCGGCACGCTGTCGCGCGAGCAGCTTCTGGCCGCTCCCGTGCTCGGCAATGACGAGTATATCACGGCCCGCGAGGAAGACCGGCTCAACGCGTATTTCGCGGGCGGCACACTTTACAACAAAACCGGCGCACAGGCACCCTTGCTATGAGACATGTCGAGCTAGACGAAACCGACGACCTTAAGACGCGAGTTGCGCAAAACGAACTGCCTGCCGGGGAGCGCATTCTTTGGCAGGGACGGCCCGACTGGTGGCGCCTTGCCGTCAAAGCCTTTCGCGTGAAATGGGTCGCGGCCTACTTTCTCGTGCTGATCGCTTGGCGCCTGGGCTCGGTTCACAACGATACCGCTTCATGGGCAATGGCATTTGCCAAGACGATGCCCCTTCTAGGGTCGTTCCTTGTCGTCGGCGCGATCCTGATGCTTCTTTCCCTTCTCTATTCGCGAAGCACCGGCTTTCTCGTCACCGACCGCCGTGTCGTCATGCGGTACGGAGTGGCGCTGCCTTCGCAGCTAAATATTCCGTTGAAGGAAATCGATGCAGCTGGCCTGCGCGTCTACAAAGACGGTACCGGCGACATTCCGCTCGTGCTGCCGAAGAAGGGCAGGCCTTTCTACTTCCAGATCTGGCCGTTTGCTCGTCCCTTCAAATATCGGGCGGCCGAGCCCATGCTGCGGGCGATTCCCGATGCCGAACGCGTCGCGCAGACCCTTTCCCGAGCTTTGGCAGCAACCGGCGGTACCGCATTGCAAGAGACGGTTCGTGACCGCCAAGCCGACGAGATAGGTCAGGGAGCTGCACTGGCATGACAAAGTCGTTTCAAAGTGCCGACGGCAAGCCGTTAAAGCTCTATCCGACACCGGAACGGCCAATTCCGCTCGCGATCCTTCTCGCTGCAGGGATTCTGGCTGTGACGGCAATCGGCTTAGGGCTCGCAAGCAACCGAACCGGCGTCGGTGCCTTCGGAACGCCGGACGTCCAGACGGTGGCGTCGCGCCCACTGGCGCTCGACGATACGCGGGCCGAGACAGCGGTGATCTCCGATGCGAAAACGGGGGAGACCTTGCTCAGCCTGCCCACCGAAAGCGGCGGGTTTGCTCTTGAGTCCTTGCGCAATCTGCAGCGTTACCGCACAATCCGAGGCGTGCCGGAGGAAGGTGCGTTTCTGCTCGCGCTGAAGGCCGACGGACGTCTTGTGGTTGAGGATCCGGAAACGAACCGGCAGGTGGAATTGAGGGCGTTCGGCAAGGTGAACACGGAGGTCTTTGCCGGACTGCTCGATTGGGAGGAAGTGATCAACTGATGCTGCGTTCCCTGCTTGGTGGAGCCGAAGAGACTGTGGACTGCACAGTCGAGATTTCGAACACGTTCGACAGCCTACACGCGCATGTGCGGTTTGACGGTGGCGTGACGGTCGAGCCAGGCGACGAGGTCATCGTTCACGGAAAACCGATCGCAGTTCCCTACGGCGACGAAGCTGAATTCAGGCGCACGGCTACAATCCGCCGGGCCGGCTGGCTCGAACGCCAGTGGACCAGGGCGACCGGCGACTTTGAATTCATGGAACTTTGCGAATTCTCATTTTCCGAAAAGGCAACGCTATGAACGCTCCGGCGAAGATCGACGGTGCCCGACCCATCAGAGGCGACGTCAACGAAACCACGAGAACGGCTCAGGAAGACACCCTCCTTAGCCCGCGTTTCTACACGACGGATTTTGACAAGCTGGATAAGGTCGACGTCTCCAGCGTGAGGCCGCAGTGGGATAAGCTGATCGCCGAGATGAAGTCCGACCCCAACAGGGGGCACTTCAAGAGAGACGAGAACTGGGACAAGATCGATCTCAACGATCTGCCCGAGGGCCTGCGCAAGGAGTTCGTCGATTTTCTCGTCTCTTCGCTGACCGCGGAATTTTCCGGATGCGTTCTTTACAAAGAGATGAAGCGGCGCGGGACGAACCCAGATATCTGCGAACTCTTCTCCTATATGAGTCGCGATGAGGCTCGCCACGCTGGTTTCATCAACGACGCGCTCAAGGAATTCGGGATCGGCGTCAATCTCGGCTTTCTGACCAAGGAAAAGAAGTACACCTTCTTCCAGCCGAAGTTCATCTTTTATGCGACCTATCTTTCCGAGAAGATCGGCTACGCCCGCTACATCACCATTTATCGGCATCTGGAACGCAATCCGGACAAGCGCTTCCACCCGATCTTCAAATGGTTCGAGAAGTGGTGCAATGACGAGTTCCGCCACGGCGAGGCCTTCGCGCTGCTGATGCGGGCCGACGACCGCGTGTTGAAGGGCCACAACAAGCTCTGGATCAAGTTCTTCCTGCTCGCAGTTTTCGCGACGATGTATGTCCGCGACCACGCAAGACCCGAATTCCATAAGGCGTTCGATATCGACCCTTCTGAATACGGGATGACGGTGTTTCGCATTACGAGCGAGATCTCGAAGCAGGTCTTCCCACTTTCCCTCGACATCGAGAATCCGAAGTTCAGGGCGAAGCTCGACCGCCTGCTCGTCGCGAGCCGCATCATCGACGATGGCCGCAGGGCTGGCGGAGTTGCCGGTAAGATGAAGATGCTGCGTGGCCGAGCGATTGCCGCCTCCACGTTTGTCGGCCTTTACGCGATGCGATCGGTCCCAAATGCCATTCCCGAAGACGGGACGCTGGTTCCGGCCTACTGACGTGCCTCCCAAGGAGCTCGGACGAGTCTTGCATATCGAGCGAAAGACCAATTCATGATCGAGTATGTCTTACCGGCGCTGTTTGCGCTTGTCGTATGGTGGGCCTCGACGGTCGCGATCATCTATCTCGACGGTCTGCCGCAGAAGACGTTTAAGTATTCGATGATTGCAGCGACCGCGGTCTTTGCGCTGTCGCTGTGGGGGCTCAGTTGGTCAGCAGATGATACGAGTGTATCCGGCGCCTACTTTGCCTTCACGTTCGGTCTTCTCGCCTGGGGCTGGCAGGAGATGAGCTTCTATATGGGCTATGTGACAGGCCCGCGGAAGCAGCCGTGTCCGGAGAGCTGCCGTGGTTGGCCGCATTTCGTCCATGCCGTGCAGACAAGCCTATGGCATGAACTCGCAATCATCGTCGCAGCGGTCGCTGTCGTTTCATTGACCCGGGGTGCGCCGAACCAAATCGGCATGTGGACCTTCATGGTGCTTTGGTGGATGCACCAGAGCGCGAAGCTGAACGTGTTCTTCGGCGTGCGGAACTTGAATGAAGAGTTCTTGCCGGAGCATCTGGAGTTCTTGAAGGGCTTCCTCAACAAGCGCTCGATGAATCTCCTCTTCCCGTTCTCGGTGACGATCTCGACCGTCATCACCGTGCTACTCTTCGCCTGGGCCTTCTCGGACAGCGCGAGCCAGTTCGAGATGGCGGGTTATACGTTCCTCGGCGTGCTTATGGCACTCGCAATCCTAGAGCATTGGATGCTGGTGCTACCGATCAATTGGACTGTCCTTTGGGATATGGGCCTAAAGTCGCGCGGTGAGCGCAAGCCATTCGTGGTCGACATCGTGGTCGGCTTCCTCGGGGCCGGCAAAACGACGACGCTGAGAAGAATGCTCGCCGAGGCAAATCCGGCGGAGAAGACGGTGGTACTCGTCAATGATTTCGGTGAACTCGGGATCGACGGTTCTCTTCTTTCGGGACAGGGAGCGGATGTCGTCGAATTGCCGAACGGATGCATCTGCTGCTCGCTTCGCAAGGATCTCTCGGCCCAGTTGCGGGAAGTTGTCGCCACCATGGCACCGGACCGTGTGCTGATTGAGCCATCCGGCGTCGCCGACGTTGCTTCGCTCCTGCAGGTGCTGGCCGCCCCAGAGATCGCGACAAATGTGAAAGCGACCAAGCTGTTCACGGTGATCGACGCTGGCGCATTCCTCGCCGA
The DNA here is from genome assembly GCF_000153705.1 of Fulvimarina pelagi HTCC2506. Classification (GTDB taxonomy): domain Bacteria; phylum Pseudomonadota; class Alphaproteobacteria; order Rhizobiales; family Rhizobiaceae; genus Fulvimarina; species Fulvimarina pelagi. The sequence goes on along the minus strand of NZ_DS022272.1, from coordinate 2,267,918 downwards.
TTATGCTCGTATGCCGGACTATTTCGATGTTCAGGCCCGAATTGCGCCCGTATTCATACTGAACAAGATCGATCTCGTCTCGGAAAGCGAGCTCTCCACCGTGCGAGAAACCTTGATCGCGCTCAATCCGAAGGCAAGGGTTTTGCCGGCGCGATATGGCGCGGTGGAGGAGGAACTGATCCCGAGCCAGGCGATCTATGTTCATTCGAACGCGACCGAAGCGATAGACGCTGGACGCGATCATGAGGCTGATGACCACTCACACCGCGAAAACGTGCATCGTGAACACGGGCACGAGCATAGCCATGGCCATAGCCATGCGCATCATCACGAGCACGGGCACCATCATCCGGAGCCCGGGCTCGGTCTCGCGTCCTGGAGCCGCTTGCTATCAGGTCGTATGGGGGCAGATGAGCTTTCGACGCGGCTTCACGCAGTGGCGCGGGGCGATGCTGGACGGGTCGAACGCATGAAGGGCATCGCAAAAACAGGCGATGGATGGATCAGGTTCGATATCGCAGGTGGCCGCGTATCAATGTCGGTTCATATCCCGCAGAAGAATGAGGCAGCGCGGGCGCTGGCGATCGGTAGAAATCTCGACGCTTCAACGCTCGACCGTCTGTTCGATGTCAGCTCCGCAGCGGTGAGAGACGAGACCCATACGAAGCCGAAGGGCAGCTTCGACGCGGAGGCGGCTCTTGCCGTTTAGGCTTCGCCTACGACGGAAACGGGTGCCGACCTATCCGCTATAGTTTCCATAGGAGCATAAAGAGCGGTCCACCTCGCGCCGCTCTAGCTTCGTGAGCTGTCAGCAAAAACTTTAAGCAAGCCCCTTTAATGGGCCAAGCGTATGCGTTGGAGCTTGCGACCAGCCGGAGGTGCCGGTCCTCTCTTCACCATCGAGCTGCGCCTACATCACGAGTTCATTGTCCCTTTCCTCTTCCAGCGTCTCATCCGGTACGGCGAGAGCAAGGCCGAACGTGAGGACGCCGAGGCGGCCTATGATCATGAGCGCGATGATCGTCAGTTTTCCGATTTCGCTGAGATCGCCGGTCGCGCCCATCGAAAGGCCGACCGTGCCGAGCGCCGAAATTGCCTCGAAGGCCATGACGTTGAAGGCGACACCGGTTTCTGTGAGGAACAGGACGAAGAGGGCGATCGACAGGCAGGCGAGATAGCAGAAGAGGGTCGTGGCAGCGAGGTTGAGTTGCGTCTCCGGCACGCGGCGCTTGAAGAAACGGACGCTGTCGCGGCCCTTGAGGGTTGAGCGAACGAGAGCGACGAGAGCGGCAAAGGACGTCGTCTTCATGCCCCCGCCCGTGCCCGAGGGCGAGGCGCCAATGACCATGAGGACAAGCAGAACCATTATGACGGCGTTCGACAAGCTACCGATCGGCAGGGTATTGAAACCCACCGTTGTCGATGCACTCATCGCCTGGAAAAAGGCCGCCAGCAAGCGATCGGCCGGCGGTAAGGCGCGGACGGTCGGTTCGGCCAAGAAGATCAGCAAGGTGCCGAACCCGATCAGGATCCCCGTCATGCGAAAGATGACTTTACTCGTGAAGCCGAAATGGCTGGCTCGACCGATAACTCGCCGCGCCGCGTCGGCGACGATGATGAAGCCCATCGCCCCTAAGATGCTTAAGGCAGAGATGACGACGTTGATCCCGACGTGGTCAGAGAAAGCCTCGAAACTGTTGACGTTGAGAGAAAAGCCGGCCGTGCAGAATGCCGAAATCGAGTGGAAGACGGCGCTCCAGAGCGGTTGGGCGACGTCTTCGGCGAGGAAGATGGGATAGAGGCAGACGGCGCCGACAAACTCGGTTGCGAAGGTGAAATAAACGACGGAGCGGATGAAGAAAGCCGGCGTCATGTTGGCGGGCAGGGCAAACGCGGTTCGCGCGGTCTCTTCCTGGGTGTTGCTTAGGCGTGCTTGTATCGCGAGGAACGCGAATGAACTCATCGTCATGTAGCCAAGGCCGCCGAACTGGATGAGAAGCAGGATGACGAGTTCGCCCAGAAAGGTGTAGCTCGTGCCAGGGTCGACGGTGATCAGCCCGGTCGTTGAAACGGCCGAGACGGCAATGAAGAGATTGTCGAGCACCGCGATCGGTTCGCCCTCCTGAGCCCAGGGCAGGCAAAGCAGGATCCAGCCGACCACAATGTAAGAGAGGTAGCCGAGCATCAGAAGTTTGGCTGGGCCAGCACGCTTGCGCGAGATCTCTGCTGTCGACTCCCGGCCTTCCTTGATCTGACGAAGCGACTCGATCGCCTGCTCGACATTCAGAGGAACACGCATAACACTTTTGGTCCCATCCCGGTAATTCACGGAGCTAAATGGAGCCGGCTTTCTGAAAAGTGAGCTGCCGGATCAACTTGACGCGGTTTGGAGTTAGGAGCGCGGGGAATGCGTCACAGAACGGCAAGAATTAATAGCGGGCGTTGAAAAACCCCCGAGCGTTTGGCTCGGGGGTTGATGTGCGCTAGCGAGATCGCTGGTCTGCTTCCGTTCAGTTGGGCGACCTTGGGACGATGACAATCGACGGACGCGAACTGTTGCTGCCCTCCGACTGTCTGTCTGACTCGGTTTCACCTTCGTTGTCGGACGAAGCCTGCCCTGAAGATGATGCACCAGCCTGCTCACCGCCGCTGGCTTCTTGCGAGCCGTCCGTCGAGGCGCCTGCCGCAGCGCCGGCTTCGACCGCCGTGCTACCTTCATTCTCGGGCGGCGTCGCGGAGCCTGCATCCGATCCAGACACCCCAGGTGTCGCATCACCGTCGCCTTCGCTCGGGGCCCCGGTCCCAGGATCGCCGGCGGAAGGGGCATCGTTCGTCGAGGTGCCCTCCTGCATAGACGTACCGGGGTTCAATTGCTGGGGATCCGCGCCCGACGGTGCGTCCGCTCCGGTCGGAACGTCGACCGGCGGTGCGGACTCGCTAGACGACTCCTCTGGCAATGGTTCGGTCGCTTCTTCGATTGCCGGAGCGTCGACCTCCTGGCCAGGTTCCTCCTGCGACTCGTATTGCACTCCGTCCCCAGACTGGTCTTCGGCAGCTTCGCCATCATCTTCGGGAGCGACCGACCGCTCGATCGCTGACTCGCTGACCGGAGCAGGTTCTGGCTCAGGCTGAGCATCGGTTTCCGGGCCGGTCTGAGCCACGGGGACCGCCTCGCCAAGGAGAATGGCTTCCTTTGGACCGGGATCCGGAACCTCGCCATTCTCGCTGAGGCCAGCTGTGAAGGAGTGCATCAGTTCGTAGCCTTGGAGCGGTTTCGTTTCGCCGCGGTGGCACGTGCCACAATGAACTTTGGCCGGATCGCCAAGCGGACCGAGCCGCTCGGGGGGAAACACGTCGGTCAACGGTTGGATGTAATTCACGTTGATTTCGCGCGCCATGCGAATGCCCCAGTAACCGATCCAGCGGAACGGGGTCGATTGGGACCAGTCATAGAAGGCGCGGGAATTGTGGCAGTAGGTGCAGTTCACGCCGAGTGCGTTCGATTGCTGCATCATGAAGAGGTAAAGGTTCTCCGCTGTCTGCTCGAGTGCGACCTCGGCCTCTCCGGTGTCGCTCACGAGCGGATCCTGCGATTGGATGTTTCCTGGCGCCGGATCTTCTTGCAGGTAGGCCGCATAGGGAACGGACGGGAAGAACTGGCGGATCGTCTTCGCCTCAAGATACCATGGCCGCGGTTTCCCAAGAAACTGACTTCCGTCCGGCTCCTCCTGATCGTACCAGCTCTGCGCAGGGACGTTCTGACCACGGTGGCAGGTGTAGCAGGTGACGCCAGCAGGAGCGACGTGCTCGGGCCAGTTCGTGTTGATGTTCCGGGTCATCTGCAGCATGTTTCGAGCGACGATCTTGGTGTAGACGCTGTCGGAGGCAAAACCCTCCTCGACGTTGTGGCAATATTCGCAACCCTGTTCTGGCGAGACCCATTCGGTGATGGCCAGCATCAAGCGGGTGAACTCGCCCTCGGTAAGATCGCCAAGCACTTCGACGTTCTCGTAGGCTTCACTGGCCTTCAACTCGCCTTCGTACGGCTCCGCGGGTGGCGGGGCTTCCGGAAGGAGATAGTCGGGCTGGCGATTGCCATCTTTGAACTGAACCATTTCGATAGCGGCAGGCCCTGTTTCGATCGCCTCGATCGGCGGGATGACCCACGGTGGAACAGTCAGAATTATGAGACCAAGGGCCAGAGCGAACACGCCCGTGATGATGGGAGCGACACGGTATCTCGGCGCGATCCGTTTCTTGCGTTCGTTGTTCATTGTCCTGCCCCCGGAGTTGCGCCGCTAGGTATCGGGAAATCGGGATAAACCGAGGGATAGCTCGGTGCGATGCCGTGCTTAACGCCCCACAGATACCAGTTGTCGACAACGGTGCCGGTCAGGAGGACGCCGATCGCACCGGTGAACGTGGTGAGGACTGCGAACCACCAAGCCCAACGGTGAATTGATTCGTAAGAGGCGTTGAAGCCCATCGTCCAGCGCCAGAAGAGACCCGCGCGTTCCGCTGCCGTACCGCGATCGACGATTTCCTCAGCCTCACGTTCGCCGCCGAAGCGGGCGACTGCCAGGATCGTTCCACCATGCATGGCGAACAGCAATGTAGAACCATAGAGGAAAACGATCGAGAGCATGTGGAATGGGTTGTAGTACCAGTTTCCGTAAAGCACCGAGACTGACGCGGTCCAGTTGAGATGGGTTATAATTCCAAACGGTACGGCTTCGGACCACGAGCCCATGAGGATCGGACGGAAAAGGCCGAGGGAGAGGTAAAGGAAGATTGCCGAGGCGAAGGCCCAAGACGTGTGGGTTCCAAGGCCAAGCGCTCGAGCTCGCGTATAGCTTCGAACCCACCACAAGAGAATGGAGATGGTGAGGAAGAAACCAGCAAGGATCCACCAGCCGCCGTCGCCAAGAGGAACAAGTGGGTTCAGTCCATATTTCGCCGGCGGCGGATCGAGGGAGAGAAACGCTATGTTGCGCACAAACGCATAAGGGTCCCAGTCAACTGAAGCCCACATGTTGAGGCCGATGATCTCGATCGCGATTATGCCGAAAGCGAGCGAAAGCGCGCCGGACCAGCCAAGGTAAATGGGTCCAAGTTGCGGGTCGCCGATCTTGCCGAGCCAGTAGCTGAATGCCTTGGCGCCCTGGTAGCGTGGAAGATTGCTCTTCGGAAGAGGAACGCCCGGGTCAAAAGGTCCGCGGACCTGGGAGCGAAAGTATATCGAAGAATAGTAGGCCATGTTTCACCCCTCAGTAGGAGATGTTGCCGATAGCGGCAGGAGTCTGGAGGAAGAAGTCGTAGAAATACGGCCAGCCCCGGTCCCAGAAGGGCCCTGAGATGATGATACAGACCGCACTCCAGAACCCCGCGTTGAGGGCGAAGAAGAGACCCAGTCGGTGAATGCCGTAAGGGCCGACGGAATAAGCGATGAAATCACGGAAGTAGGCGTTTTCCGTCTCACCGTATTTCACCGGTTCGCCCTTGGGCGGGTTGACGGCACCGAGGATGACACCGGCGTGGAGGCCGAGGAACATCGTTGTGGTGAAGAAGAACGTCACCGCAAGCATGTGGGCCGGATTGTAGTGGAAGTGCAGGAATTGGTAGCCGACGTTCGACACCCAGTCGAGATGGCTCATAATTCCGTAAGGAAAGCCGTGTCCCCATGCGCCAAGGAGGAGCGGACGAATGACGACGAGCGAAACATAAGCGAAGATCGCCACGGCGAAAGCGATAGGGACGTGCCAGCCGATCCCGAGCTTGCGGCAGATTTCCACTTCACGAAGTGCCCATGACGTGAATGCGCCTACGGCACAAATCGTCACGATCTGCCAAATTCCGCCCTCGTCCAGGGGAGCGAGACCAAGTCCATATTCTATCGACGGAGGGTTGACCGACATCGCGAAGATGTTCGTCTCGGTCCCTTGGCTGATGTCGTAGAATATCAGGAGGGACCCGAGCAGCGAGAAGAATAGCGTCGTGACCCCGAAGAAGCCGACATAGAAGGGGCCGACCCAGAAGTCGAACAAATCGCCGCCGACCAGCGTGCCGCCACGGACCCTGTATTTACGTTCAAACGACAGCATCGCCATGGCGTCTGCCTCCCTCAAGCGGTGACATTCTTCTTTGTTTGAAACCCGGGGCCGGCGGGTCGACGTCGCCCCCGGTGGACTCACAACTGCTCGTCAGACGATCCTGCGATCGATGACGAGCGAGCTTGCCTGCTCCCCACCGCCTTCAGCCGCAGGGTTGGCCAGCCAGTTGTAGCGAGCCGTCGACAGCAGGATGAAGTGAATGAGAAGCGCCAACACCAGAAGGAAGGTGAAGAGGCCAATCAGCGCACGGCGCGGATCGAAGAGTAACCAGATTTGACCCATTTGATGCGTCTCCTTCAGGTGAACATCGACGTCAGCGGCTGAGCCAGATCGAGGCTCGCCGAGACTTCAGGCGTCTGGAGCCACGGACGCCAGATCCAGACGAGGATGTGGGCGAGCACGGCGACTCCGGTGAAACCGGCGAAGGACTTCATGAAGAGCGAGTTGAACTCGTTCGCTTCCCTCTCGGTCAGGCCGGTAAGCGTGCCTGAGTCCGTCCCGGTGGTTGTTGTGTTTGACATTACCTTTCTCCGTTGTTTCGGATGCCTTCACGTCGCCACGTCCAACACGAAGACTCGGCGAGGGAAGCTGGTCACGAGCGTCAGCGCATGAATGCGAACGGCAGCACCGAATGCGCCGTCTGGCGCGCATCGGAGAGGACCGCAAAGAAACGGCCACGCTCGAAGGGTAGCGGCCTCAGCGAGGCCGGCAGGAGGCGCGATAGGAGCGCTACCGCGAAGAAGAGCGGAAAGCTAAGTGCGTAGATCAGCCGGTATTCGCGCCGCTCCAACGAAAAGAGCGAGGGCGCATGTCGGGTCATCAGGCTCATCGGATATCCTCCTAGGCTTTGGGACGGGCGAAACGGGAAGGGTAAGGCCGGATCATTCCGCGGCCTCATCTTCGCGGAGAAGGGTCGCATCGAGGTGCTTCACCTCGACGGCGATCGCTTCCTCATTAAGGGCGCGGCGCTCGGCATCGTCGCGCCAGCGCTTGGCGGCGGAGATGCGGGTAAGGATCGGCTCGCGCGCCATGGCACGTTCGAGGGCCGCGGATGCCGCGCGGGACCAGCCGACGCTGGACTTCTCGCGGGCGGGCGTTGCGGGAATCGCGTCCATTTCCGTGCCGAGCGGCAGAATGAAGAACAGCGCGTCGAAGAGCGAATTGCAGACTTCCTGGACGAGGTAGGTCGCTCCGGCATAGCCCATGAACGGCGTGCCGGTGGCGCGCCGAATCGCGGCGCCGGGGAAGGAGGCCGGGATGAAGGCGCTGCGCCCGCCGGACTCGGCGAGATACATGCGCTCGTTGTAGCTGCCGAAAATGATCAAGGGCTTGGTGTCCCTGATCTTGGCTCGCACCTCGTCGTTTAGGGTCTTCGCGCCGGCCTTGCGGGGCACTGCGAACTTGCAGGGGAGGCCCATCTCGTCTTCGAGGAAGAGGCGGATACCGCGGGCATGGGTCTCGTTCGCGACGATGCCGAAGCTCGCCGTGCCGAAGAAATCCTGGGTGACCGAGCGCCAGAGATCCCAGAGCGGCTTGATGGTCGTGTGCTTCTCGCGTTCGATGAAGGGTTCCGGGTCGAGCCCGGTCAGTTCGCCGAGCGCGCGCAGGAAAGCCGTCGTCGAATGGAGGCCGATCGGCGCCTGGAGATAGGGCTTTTCGAGCGTCTCGCAGAGTTGACGCCCGAACTCGCGATACATGCAGATGTTGACGTCCGCATCGTCGAGTCTGGCGGTGTCCTTCAGGTGGCTGCCGAGCGGGTAGACGAGGTTGATCTCGGCCCCGATGCCCTCGACGAGGCGGCGGATCTCGGCGAGATCGGAGGGCATGTTGAACATGCCGTAGGCCGCGCCAAGGATATTGACCTTCGGCTTAGCGTCCGCCGTCTTCTCCTTCGTCTTACGCTTCTTCGGCCCGTATTCGGTGTAGAGCCATTTCAGCGAACGGTCGGCGGCCTGCCACTGATCCTCGTCGATCGTGCGGGGCAGGAAGCGCTTGAGATTGGTGCCTTCCGGCGTCACGCCGCCGCCGATCATCTCGGCGATCGATCCAGTGACGACGACCGAAGGCTGCTTCGGATCGAGCTTGGAGTGGGCACGCTTCATCGCGCCCTCAGTGCCGGTCTGGCCGAGATTTTCCTCCGCAAGGCCGGTGACGACGATCGGCAGTTCGTGCGGCGGCAGCGCGTCGGTGTAGTGGAGCACCGAGGTGACGGGGAGGTTTTCGCAGCCGACCGGGCCGTCAATGACGACCTGCAGGCCCTTGATGGCGGTTAAGACGTAAACAGCACCCCAGTAGCCGCCCGCGCGATCGTGATCGAGGACGAGCATCAGATGCCTCCCTCGCTCGATGCGACGCTGTCCAGAACGGCGTCGGATTTCGATTTCGCGCGGATCGGCACGTCGTCGCGGTGCGAGACCGGCTTTTTCTTCTCCGGAGGCGTCGGCCAGACGCCGGTGTTGTGGCCGGAGCCGACGCCTTCGAAAAATGCCTTCATCGTATCAAAGCGCGCCTTCGAGCCGATAGCGGTGTTGATGACCTCGGCGAGTGAGCCCGCACCGGCCGGTCCCATCAACGGGCGGGCCGAGATGAGATTGGTGAAGTAGAGAGAGGGTGTGCCGCTCTCCTTAGCCTTCTGGACGACCGGCGTCGTGCCGATGGCGAGATCGGGCTTGAACTCTTCGAAGGCAGCTAGATCGTCTTCCAGCGAAGCGCGGAACTTGACGTGGATACCTTTCGCCTCGAGCCATTCGCGATCGTAATCGGACCATTTTGTCTTCGGGCAAGCGGTGCCGACATAGCGCAGATCCGCGCCGCTTTCGACGAGAAGGCGGGCCACCAAGAGTTCGGAGCCCTCGTAGCCGGACAGCGTGATGCGCCCATCGATACGAGACCCGGCGAGCGCACCCCGGATCGCTGGGAGGATTGCGTTCTGGGCAGCCGCGACCTTGCTCGCCGGGACGGCGGCGGCTTCGCCGATTCGAGAAAGCCATTCTGCCGTGCCCTCGGCACCGACCGGTGCAGATCCTACGACCGGCCGGCCGGCGGTCTCGAATTCCCGTATACTGGCAGTGTAGAAGGGATGAATGGCCGCGGTGGCCGCGCAGTCGAGCGCGCCGTAGAGCTCGCGCCATTCGCGGGTCGGAACGACCGGTCCGGCGGCAAGGCCCATGGGCTCCAAAAGCTGACCGATGATCATCGGATCGGCGGGGAACATCTCTCCGAGAAGGGCGATCTCGGGCTTGTCGGTCTCCCTACGATTGGGCCGCGAAACAGGCCCCGCTTCAGCCTCTTCCCGAGCGCGCTTCAGCATGGCCCCCGCAAGGATGTCTTTTGCTTCCGCATGGGTCGGCACGCCGAATCCCGGCACGTCGATGCCGATGACGCGCACGCCGTCTATAGTTTGCGGAAGGAGGCGCAATGGCACGCCGGAGGCGGTGGGAACGCAGAGATTGGTGACGACGATCGCGTCGTAGAGTTCCGGGTCGGCGAGATCGTGGACCGCGTCGCGTATATCCTCGAATAGTTTACCGGTGACGAGCGTCTCTGAGCTGAACGGTACGTATCCCACGGTACGGCGCGCGCCGTAGAAGTGAGAGGTGAATGTGAGGCCGTAGACACAGCAGGCCGAGCCGCAGAGCACAGTGGCAGTTCGGCGCATCCGCAGGCCGACGCGGAGCGAGCCGAAGGCTGGGCACATGGATTGGGGCTGGTCGTGGGGGCCCGTCGGATAGTCTTTCGCGTACTGGTCGAGCGCGTCGCTGGCACCAGCCTTCTTCGCCGCGGCGAGCATCTCGGCCTTACCGGCGTGGCAGCCGGCATCGCCGTCCTTCGCCTGAGTGACCGGCTCGGTGTCGCCGAAAGCCTCGGTCCGGCCTGGGCTTTCGTCTCTATCGATTGCGCGAGGTTCGAAATCCATGTCTACGGCCTCATGCGTTGTCGTAGACGATTTCGAGACTCGGTTTCGGCTTGATTGGCCGGCCCATCATGTCCTCCTGGCTCGCCGGCTGTAGGACGTAGTCGCGACCCGTTTCCTCGTCGTCGAAGAGGCCAAGGAGGCCGTCCTGATCGAGCGGGGTCGGGTGAAGGGGCGGGGCGTCGGCGACGCCAGCGGCAAGTTCCTCGAAGAGGGAGGCCCACTGGCCGCCGGGTTTGCCGACGATCTGATAGTTCGCGCTCTTCTTGCGGATGTCCTCGTCGGCGGGAATCGCCGAGAGAACAGGGATGCCGACGGCTTTCGCGAAGGCTGCGGCCTCGCCTGTGCCGTCGTCCTTGTTCACGACCATGCCGGCAACGCCCACATTGCCGCCGAGCTTGCGGAAATACTCAACCGCCGAGCAGACATTGTTGGCGACGTAGAGGGACTGGAGATCGTTCGAGCCGACGACGATGACCTTCTGGCACATGTCGCGGGCGATCGGCAGGCCGAAGCCGCCGCAGACGACGTCGCCCAGAAAGTCGAGGAGGACGTAGTCGAAGCCCCAGTCGTGGAAGCCGAGCTTTTCGAGGAGTTCGAAGCCGTGGATGATGCCGCGTCCGCCGCAGCCGCGCCCGACCTCCGGACCGCCGAGTTCCATGGCGAAGACGCCGTCGCGCTTGAAGCAGACGTCTGAGATGTCCACCTCCTCGCCGGCCGCCTTTTTCTTGGATGACGTCTCGATGATCGTCGGGCAGGCCTTGCCGCCGAAGAGAAGGGACGTGGTGTCGGACTTCGGATCGCAGCCGATGAGGAGGACGCGCTTGCCCTGCTGGGCGAGCATGTAGGAGAGGTTGGCAAGGGTGAACGACTTGCCGATGCCGCCCTTGCCGTAGATCGCGATAATCTGCGTTTCCTTGGTGATCGGGCCGCTTGACGGCGTGTCGATCGGTTCCTGCGCTTCGGCCCGGAGGGCGGAATGCATCTCGGCCTGACCCGATTTAGCTTCGGTTCTTGCGAGTGCGCTCATGCGCCTCTCTCCCATTCGATGATCATTTTCAGGCAGTCGGCGTCTTCGAACGCCGTGCGATAGGCCTCGGCGGCGTCTGCCGGCCGGGCTGTATGGGTGACGAGACCGCTCAAGGACAGCGTGCCGCTCGCGGCCATGCCGACGACCGCATCCATGTCCGCGCGCGACCATTCAGCCGCAATACGGATCGACGTCTCGCGCATGAAGGCCGGGGGGAAGGTGAAAGCAAGCGGCTGCTTGTAGAAGCCGGCGAGAACGATTTCGCCGCCTTTCGCCGAGCGCGCGACGAGGCTGTCGATGATGCTGGAGTCGCCGCTCACATCGAGGATTGGGGCGTAGTCGCAGCGATTGTCCTCCAAAGGATCGACGATGTCATAGCCGCGGGCGCCGCTGCGACGGCGCGGATTGGCTTCCCAGACCGTCGGTGCCTTGCCCTTGGCGGCGGCGATGCGGGCGGCGAGCCGGCCGAGGACGCCGTGGCCGACGATGAGATCGGGCAGGGCGCTTCCCCGCATGACGGCGCGATGAGCGGTCGCCGCGAGGGCGAAGAGCGTTGTTTCGATGCCAAGACCGTCGGGCATCGGCACGAGCTTGTCCGACCGCGCGACGAGATGGCCGGCTTGGGCACCGAAGAGCCCGTGCGCATCGGTGAAGCCATGTGAGCCGGGTACGAAGACGCGGGTTCCAATGGTGGGTCCGGTCTCTGCCTCACTGGCAACGACCCGTCCAACGGCCTCGTAGCCGGGAACTAGGGGATAGCCCATGCCCGGGAAGGGTGGCATCTCGCCAGAGAAGAGCAGCCGTTCGGTTCCGGTGGAAATGCCGGACGCCTCTACCTCGATCAGCACCTCGCCCGCCTCGACCGGCTTCAGCGCGGTTGCACTGATGTCGATAGCGTTCGGCTGCTTGAAGATGATGGCGTTGGTGCGGCGCATCCTGAGATAGCTCCCTTAATATGTGTCAAGTTAACTGGACACTCTCAAATGTCAATTGGGTAAGACGGCCCGCCCCTAGGTTCAGCGTGTCTCAGCGACCAAAGCCGAGGTTGCAATCGGCATGCCGGTCGAAAGGTGGCGGATCCGGCTAAAGCCGGTTCGTTCAAGGAATCGTGTCAGTTCGCTCGGCGTACGGGGACGGCCTGTGCCCATGGCGTGAAGGTAGATGTTGAAATACGCATCACCAATGCGCGAGCGGGCGCGTTCGTCGGCCATCGGCTCGGATATCAATAGGGTGCCGCGGCTGGGACGGAGCGCGTGGGAGATCCTGTCAAGCAATGCGAGGACAATGTCGTCATCGTGGTCGTGGAGGATGCGGACTAGGGTGATCAGATCGCATCCGTCGGGAAGCGGCGCGTCAAGGAAATTGCCCCCATGGACCGTGAAGCGGTGGGAGGCCGGATGCGATCGGAGTGCCTCGCGGGCGAGGTCGGCGACGGTCTTGCGATCGAGAAGGTGGAGTTCGGCGTTCGCGTTTCGGGTCGCCACATGGGTGAGAAAGCGACCGCTGCCGCCGCCGATGTCGAGGATGCGCGTGTAGCCGGAGATGTTGAAGACGCGGAGGGTTTCTGCGGCGACGAGATCTTGGCTGGCGGTCATCAGGGCGGTGTATCGCTCGGTCTCGCCGGTCGGTCGATCCTGATCGGGGCCCTTGTAATCCCAAAGCTTGGCGAGCTCTCCGCCGCCGCGCGTTTCAAGGGCCTTTAGCGGATCAGCGAGATCGGCATAGATCGCGTCGTGGTGTCGGACCATTGCGGCAATGCCGGGATTGGCGAGGAGCGCGGCCCCTTGGGGCCCCAGCATGAAGCGGCCGTCGGATAGCTTGTCCGCGAGATCGAGAGAGGCGGAGGCCGCGAGGAGGCGACGAGTCCCGTCGTCCGGGAGGCCGATTGCCCGTGCCGTTTCGGCCGGGCTGGTTGGGCCCTTGGCGAGATGTTCGAAGAGCCCCGCGCGGATGCCTGCGGCGAGGACCTGCGAGTAGATGAAGCCGGCGGTCAGGTCGAACAGCTTTTGCGCCGAGCGGCGGGCGAAGAAGCGGCCGATACCGAATTTCATAGCCAGCTTGTGAAAGCGCTGATCGAGCAGGATGCGGTTGCGGCGATCCCGCCATCGAACGGCGAAGGGCGCTTTCGATCCGTTCAAGTCCTGCCTCCGCTCGTAATCCGCACCGTGGGTTCGGCTGGGCCGACCTGAATTGAATTGGACATGGGGGCGGCGAGGTGTCAAATTCAGTTGACACTTCTCTCGACCTTTCGGGGATCGTCCATGGATGTCGTCGTCATCGGCGCTGGAATTGGCGGACTGACCGCTGCGGCACGGCTCGCGGCCGGCGGCTTTAACGTGACGGTGTGCGAGCGGGCGGGCCATGCGGGCGGCAAGATGCGGCGGGTTAAGGTCGCGGGCAGCGAGATCGATGCCGGGCCGACGGTGTTCACCAAGTGCCATGTGTTCGATGCGTTGTTCGCCGATTGTGGTGAGCGGCTGGACGACCAAGTGGAGATCGTTCGCTCCGCGACCATCGCGCGGCATGTCTTCGCCGATGGGTCGATGCTCGATCTTTTCTCCGACAGGAAGCAATCGATCGTGGCGGTGGAGACGTTCGCTGGGCGGCGTTCGGCGCGGGAATTCGAGAGCTTCATGGCCCGGTCGGACGATGTGCTCGACCTGCTCGACCCGATCTTCATGAGCGTCGAGCGGCCGGACAGTCCGATCGAACTGACGATGCGGGCAGGCTTCAGTGGGGCAATGCGGATTGCCAAGCTCGGCGCGAACAAGAGCGTCTGGGACATTTTGACTAAGGAGTTCTCGGATCCGCGCCTGCGCCATCTGTTCGCGCGCTACACGACTTATGTGGGCTCATCGCCCTATGAAGCGCCCTCGACCTTGCGGCTGATCGCTGCCGTGGAGGCGCAAGGGGTGTGGCGTGTCGCGGGTGGAATGTCGCGGCTTGCGGTGGCGGTGGAAGGGCTTGCGAAGCGGCAGGGTGCGGCGTTCCGGTATGGCGCGGACGTCGAAGAGATTCTCGTTGAAAACGGCCGGGCCGTCGGCGTGCGGCTTGGCTCCGGCGAGGTGATCGCGGCGGATCTCGTGGTGGCGAATTGCGATGCCGATGCCATCGCGCGCGGGCTTTTCGGGGGTATTGTCGCCCATGCGTTCGGCAAGGCTGCGACGCCTCGTGAGCGTTCGCTTTCGGCGCTCGGGATCGCGGTGAAGGCGAAGGTTTCGGGCTTCCCGCTGTCGCACCATACCGTGTTCTTCGCGCCTGATCCGATGCGCGAGTTCAACGAGATTTTCCAAGCGCGCCGGCTGCCGAGCGATCCCAATGTCTACGTGTGCGCCGAGGACCGCGACGACTGCGCGGAAGGGCTGGGCGCAACCGAGCGGCTGTTTCTTATCGTCAATGCGCCCGCGCTTGGCGACGATCTCGAATCTATCGATCCCAAGGAGGTCGGACGATGCATCAACGCGGCTATGGGGAGGCTCCGGGCCTCGGGTTTGACGCTCGATTTGGAGGGGGGCGGGATCAGCCTTTCGACGCCCTCGGAGTACTCGGCTCTCTTCCCGGGGACGGGCGGAGCGCTTTACGGGCAGGTCTCTCATGGGTCGACCGCGTCGTTCCAGAGGCCCGCCGCGCGCTCGAAGATACCGGGCCTCTATCTCTGCGGCGGGAGCGCCCATCCGGGCGCCGGCGTGCCGATGGCTTCGCTCTCGGGAACCCTCGCGGTACAGGCCATCGTGAAGGACCTCGCTTCGACCAGCCGGTTGGGCCGGGGGGCTACGCCTGGTGGTATTGCGACGCGATCTCGGATGACGGCGCGTTCGGCCTGACGATCATCGGCTTCGTCGGCAGCGTCTTCTCGCCCTATTACAAGATTTCCGGGCGCGGTCGGCCGCAGAACCATGTCTCGATCAATTGCGCGCTCTACGGACGCGGGGCGCGGCGCTGGGCGATGACCGAACGCGGCGAGAAGGACCTGACGCGCGATGCCTCGGTGCTGTCCGTCGGCCCGAGTGCGATGGAATGGGACGGCGACTGCCTGACCGTGACGATCGACGAGATCACGCCGCTGATCCCGAAACGTGTTAGGGGGACGGTGCGGCTCTACCCCGAAGCGCTGCAGAACCGGCCGATGCCGCTCGACCGTGGCGGGAGGCATTGCTGGTGGCCGATCGCCCCATGCGCGCGGGTGGAGGCGGCTTTTTCCGATCCGGGCCTTTCCTGGCGTGGGCACGGCTATCTCGACTTCAATACGGGGGCCGAGCCGCTGGAGGACAGGTTCTCCAGCTGGAACTGGAGCCGCGCCTGCGTGCCGGGCGGGGCGGCCGTGCTCTACGACCTGATCGAGCGGGACGGGGAGCAACTGAGCCTTGCGATCAAGTTCGATCCGAGGGCGGACGTAACCGATTTCGAGCCGCCGGCGCTGAAGAAACTGAAGACGAGCTTCTGGCGGATGAAGCGGACGACGCGTACCGAAGCGCCGAGCGTGACGGAGGTGAAAAAAACGCTGGAGGATTCGCCGTTCTACGCGCGGTCACTGGTGCATACGACATTGTTCGGCCAGCGGACGGTCGCCATGCACGAAAGCCTCGACCTCGACCGGTTCAGGAACTGGGTGGTTCAGACGATGCTGCCCTACAAGATGCCCCGCCGATTCTTCTAGAGAGTAGAGACATGCGCGGCCGGGAGCGCACGTACTTGCGCATGGATCAGAATCCTACTGCGCAGTCGACCGGAGCTCGAGCGCGCGCTCCGCCGTGAGCCGGTTCACACATCCGGCTGTTAACGGGAGGCGTATGCTGCCGTCCTTGTAGAGCTCGAAGATGCGGGCGCATTCGGCGTCGCGGAAAGTGATCCAGGCGCGTTGGGCAGCTCTAAGACTCGCGGCGGCCTCACTGTCTGTCGAGCTTGATACGCTGCGATCCGCATCCACGGCTTTCGCCTCGGTCATGCTCGCCTGGTAGTTCTCGTTGAGGATCGCATCCCATGCATCAGATTCGGCCCTGACGCAGTTGGTCATGCCCAAGGTCGTCTGGCCTTCTGAGGTGTCCATGCACGCGTCGGCGTAGGCGCCGATGCAACTGCCTTGTGCATCTTGTGAGGTTCGGGACAGGCAAGCGTCGACCGCGGTCCTCGGTTCGGTCGACGTCGTGCCCGATTGCGCGGCGGCATCGAAAGGCACGAAGGTTACTGCAGCGAGGGCCAAAAACACGAAGAAACGATGCATGATGCGACTCCTCCTGCCTGTTGAAGACCGGCTTGGCCCGAAGGCTTATCGTCGCCGCCTGCGGCGGGGTGTCAACTCGTTCCTACCACTTCGAAGATCAGTTCGGCGATCAGCCCGGGAGCTTCTTCGTGGGCAAGGTGGCCGAGTCCATTCAAAACAACGACCTTTCCGTTCTTCACTTGGGCGGCGACGCGGTGGCTGACAGAAACGGGAATCGCCTTGTCGCGATCACCGGTGACAAGGAGGAGCGGGGTTTCGAGGCGGTCGAGCCGGGCAGAGAAGCGGTCCAGATCCCAGTGGCTCATCATGGAAAGCGTGCCGGCGACGTGGTGGCGGTCCTGGAAAAGGCGGGCGTAGAGGGATTTCCCTCCTGGAGTGAGGGCGGAGCCGGTGCCGTCGAGGAGGCCGGAGACGGCATTCTCGCTTTTTGCACGATAGGCGAAGAAGCGCGGCACGATGGGGTTGCGGTATACGACCTTCGCGATCTTCGGGAAAAGGCGACCGGCGAGGCCCGGAAAGGGCAGGAGCGCGCCGTTGAGGGAGACGAGGTGTTGCGGCGCGACGCGGCCGTCGAGCGCCATCTCGATGGCGATCACCGCGCCGGCGGAATGGCCGACAATCACGGCTGGATTGACGCCGAGCTTCTGCAGAAGCTCGGCATGCATGGCGGCCATGGTCTGCAGGGTGAGTGATCGCGATGGGCGATCGGTGAAGCCGAGGCCGGGGCAATCCGCCATGAGTACCTGATGGTTTTCGGCGAGGATCGGCGCAAGGTCGCGGAAAGAATGCGTGGAGGCGCCGGTGCCGTGGATGAGCATGATGGCCGGGCCTTCGCCCATGATCTGGAAGTGCCATCTTATGCCGCCGGCGTCGACGGAGCGGCTGTGTTCGCTGAGCGGCCAGTCGGCCGGGGGACGTCCGGCGCCGGTTCTCATGGGCGGGCGGACTTGCTGGGATCGCGGGCGACGGCGTCCGCGAGGCTAGAGGCGTCGCCATTCGGAAGAGCAAGGTAGCGGCCGCCGAGCATATCCGCGAGGTCGTGGGCATGGGGGCCGGGGCGGAGCGAGAAGTCGATGACGAGGCTGGCGTAGCCTTGCGAGCGGAGGACGGTGGCCTGCGTGTTGACGTCCTCGCGGGCCGAGGAGCGGCCGGCCATGCCGTCGAGAGTGATATTGGCTTTGCCGTCGGTGAGGAAGACGATGAGGGGGGTGCGTTCCTGGCGCTCGCACTGGCGGGCGAGATCGCCGGCAAGCGCGATGCCGGAGGCGAGCGGCGTGCCGCCGCCGGCGCTGAGGCCCGCGAGGGCACGGCGGGCGCGGGTGAGGGATTTCGTTTCCGGCAGAAGGGTCTCGGCTGAAGTGCCGCGGAAGGCGACCATCGCGACGCGATCGCGGCGGCGATAGCATTCGGCTAGGATACGCTCGATCGCGCCCTTGGCTTCTGCTAGGCGCGCGAGGGCGGCGGAGCCGGAGGCGTCGACGACGAAGATCGTCGCGGTTTCGCGCTTGGCCTGGAGGCGGCGGATGCGAATGTCGCTCGGCGTGAGAATGACAGGGCGATCTGTGAGGCGGGGGAAACGCTGTCGGCGGAAGCGCTGCCAGGGTAGGGCGGCCGTCAGCGTTGCGGAGATATCGAGCGAACTGTGACGGGGATCGCCGGCGCGGCTGCCGAGGGGGCGGCCGCGGGCGCCGCCGGATCTCGCGGTCGCGCCCTTTCGGGCGGTCTTGCCGGCGGTGTGGTGATTGCGGACCATCGCGGCGAGGCGTTTGAGGATATCGAGCGGGATGGCGACGTCTTCCGACTGGACATCGGTGTCCTGACCGCTCTGAGAGGATGCTTCCTGATTAGTTTCAGACTTTTCGGAATCGGACTGGTCCGGTTCGTCGTGGTCCTGGGGCGGGGTGTCGTCGTTTGAGGCGTCTGGGTGGTCTTCGCTCTCGCTGTCCTCTTCCGGCGGCTGTTCGTCGAAGCTGGGCGCCTGACGGGCGCGCGGGGCGAGGACCAGACGGCAGGCGAGGAGGACGTCCTCATCGGCGATCTCGCGGGCGCCCATGATCGCGGCGGAGGCGCGGGCGGCGTCGAGGGCGAGGAGGGGGGCGCGGAGGCTCGGAATACCGAAGGCGGACGCGGCCTCGCAGAGGGTGGCGATGGCGCTTTCGGGAACGGAAATCGCGCGGGTATTGAGGGGGCCGGTTGGGGTGACGGGGTCGATGCCGGGATCGAGGTCATTCGCATCGGGGTCTGGCAGGGTCAGGTCCAGCCAAATGCCGAGGCGGTCCAAGAGGGCGTCGGGGAGGGTCTCGTCGCCGAGGCCTTCGTCGAGAGCGATGATGGGGCGGGCGGCGTCGAGTTGCGGCAGCAGGTGGGCTGCTTCCGAAGCGCCGTAGCGATCGGCGCCGGTGAGAATGAGGGGATGATCGGGGTTGTCCGCCGGTGTTTCGTCATCGAGGACGGCGAGGGCGGACACGCGCGAGCGCTTCTCGGAGAGCTGACGGATGTCGCGCTGGGCGATGGTTCTAGCGTGAGACCACGGGCTCGATCGGCGCAGTTCGGCGAGAAAATTGTCGCGGAGCGGGCCCGGTTGGGCACGGACGACAAGGCCGATTTCCGGGCGGGCATGGAGGATCGCGATCGCCGCTCGGTGAGGGGGTAAGAGGCGTGCGCGCTGTTTGAAGCGGTCGTCCATCAAGCCGCGTCAAGCTCGGCGAGGGCGCGTTCGATGCGGACGCCAGAGCCGGCTTCTTCCAGTGGATTGCGGCGCAGGCGATGGGCGAGCGCGAAGGGCGCGAGTTCGGCGAGATGTTGGAAGGTGACGTCGGTCTCACCGTTAAGGCTGGCGAGCGCGCGGGCGGCGCGGACGAGGGTGAGCTCGGCGCGCAAACCGTCAGTCTGGAGCGAGATGCAGAGTTGGGCGGCCTGTTCGAGGATGCGGTCGGAGACGTTTACGTCTTCGAGGTTACGGCGCCCAGTCTCGAGTTTGTCCCGAAGGGCGCCTTCGGCTTCGGCGGCCTCTGCGAGGAACGCTGCCGAATCACGCTCGAAGCGGTCGCGGGCCTTCACGACGGCGATGCGGGTCTTGACGTCCTGTGGCGTAGTGACAGTGACGGAGAGGCCGAAGCGATCAAGGAGCTGGGGCCTGAGTTCGCCTTCTTCCGGGTTGCCGCTGCCGATGAGGACGAACTGCGCCGGATGGCGGACGCTGAGGCCCTCGCGCTCGACGACGTTCTCGCCGGAAGCTGCGACGTCGAGGAGGAGATCGACGAGGTGATCCTCGAGAAGGTTGATCTCGTCGATATAGAGAAAGCCGCGATTGGCCTTGGCGAGGAGGCCGGGTTCGAAGCGGCGCTCGCCGGTGAGGAGGGCGTGTTCGAGATCGAGGCCGCCGACGATGCGATCCTCGGAGGAGCCGAGCGGGAGGTCGACGACCGGGACGGGGACGTCTCGCGTGTCCGGTTTCTCGCCTGCTTCGAGTTTCGCGCGGCAGTCCGGGCAGAGGCGGTCTTCTCGCCCGGGGTCGCAGCGATAGGCGCAGTCGTTGGCGGTGAGGCGTGGCAGTACGGCGGCAAGGCCACGCAAGGCGGTAGACTTGCCCGTTCCCCGATCGCCGAAGGCGAGGACGCCGCCAATGGCGGGATCAATCGCAGCGAGCTTAAGCGCCGTGGTGAGTTCGGCCTGGCCGACGATCGCGGTGAAGGGGAAATGCCGTTTCATGAGGCCGACGATACTTGATGGTTGTGCCGCGTCAAACGGGAAATGCGAACGAGCGTCTGGTTCGCCTACAAAGATTGCGCCGCGAGGACGTGGCGGCTATTGCGGGAAGCGAACGAAACGAGAATCGTGGCGGGCTGCTCTCCTTGGAATTTTCACCTCAGCAGGATGCGGCGCTCAAGGCTGTCGCCGATTGGCTGGAGAACGGCGACAGCCCGGTGTTCCGGCTGTTCGGCTACGCCGGAACCGGCAAGACGACGCTGGCGCGGCATTTTGCCGAGGGTGTCGACGGCGCGGTTCAATTCGCGGCGTTTACTGGCAAGGCGGCGCAGGTGCTGCGGTCCAAGGGAGCGAAGAGTGCGCGGACGATCCATTCGCTGATTTACCGGCCGAAGGGCGAGGAGCAGGTGGAGGACGAGGAGACCGGCACGAGCCGGGTTTCGCCGACCTTTTCGCTGAACCGGCAGAGCCCGGTCGCCAAGGCGAAGCTCGTCGTCATCGACGAATGCTCGATGGTGGACGAGGCGTTGGGGCAGGATCTGATGAGTTTCGGGACGCCGATCCTGGTGCTGGGCGATCCGGGCCAGCTACCACCTGTCTCCGGTGGTGGGTTTTTTACCGATGCCGAGCCGGATTTTCTACTGACGGATATTCACCGCCAGGCGCGGGACAATCCGATCGTCAAGCTTGCGCTCGACGTGCGCGAGGGTAGGCAGATCATGCATGGCGACTACGGAACCGTGCAAGTGATCGGCAAGCGCGACGTGGACCAGGCCAAGGTGCTGGCGGTCGATCAAGTGCTGGTCGGCACCAACAAGACGCGCCGGGCGTACAATCGACGGCTGCGGGAACTGAAGGGGTTTACCCACGAATTGCCGCAGGTGGGCGACAAGCTGGTCTGCCTCCGCAACGATCCGCAAAAGGGCCTGTTGAACGGCTCGCTCTGGCAGGTGATGACGGCGTCGAAGGAGTCCGTGAAGCCCGGGATCAATCTTATCGTGAAGCCGGACGACGACGACATCGACAAGGGTGCGGCGAAGATCCGGCTACTGAAGGCGGCCTTCGAGGATGCTGAGGCCGACGTTCCCTGGGCAACGAAAAAGCGATTCGACGACTTCGACTACGGCTATGCGCTGACCGTCCACAAGGCACAGGGCTCACAATGGGACGACGTGATGTTGTTCGACGAGGGCTGGGCGTTCCGCGAGACGCGGGAGCGTTGGCTCTACACGGCGATCACGCGGGCGGCGAAGACGCTGACCATCGTTCGGTAGATCAGGCGAGAGCCGGTTTCCGGTTCTTCAGGATGGTCGCGATCGCCATGCCGGCGAGCATGGCCGGTAGGAAGACGAGCGTGCCAGGCGCCGCCAGCGCAAGCGCGGTCCAAGCCGGGCCCGGACAGAAGCCGCCTATGCCCCAGCCGATGCCGAAGAGGGCCGCGCCGGTGAGGAGCGGCGCGTCGACATCGTTGCGGGTCGGGATTTGGAAGTCGGACAGGATGAACGGCGCCTTGCGCCGCCAAGCGAGGCGATATCCGATAAATGTGGTCACTGCCGCGCCGCCCATAACGAAGGCGAGCGAGGGATCGAACGTGCCGAAGACGTCGAGGAAGTTGAGAACCTTTGCTGGGTTCGACATGCCGGCGAGGATAAGGCCGAGGCCAAAGAGGAGACCGGAGGCGAAGCCGAGAACGAGACGCATGGTGGTTTCTCCTCAGATCGCGTGACGCAGAACGATGACGGTGACGCCGGCAAAGGCCATGAAGGTGAGGACCGCGACCAGCGAGCGGGAGGAGAGGCGAGCAAGCCCGCAGACGCCGTGGCCCGAGGTGCAGCCGGAGCCGAGGACGGTGCCGGCACCGACGAGGAGACCGGCGACGGCCATCATGGGAAGATCGTCGGGAACGGTCTGCCGGATCGATTCGCCGGTGACGAGAAGAGCGACGATCGGCGCGGCGACGAGGCCGAGGACGAAGGCGAGGCGCCAGTCCCAGTCCTCCCGGCGCAAGGGCAGAGCGCCGGTGGTGATGCCGGAGATGCCGGCAATCCGTCCGAAGAGCGCCATGACCATGACGGCCGAAAGGCCGATGAGGATGCCGCCCAGCGTCGAGGCGAGCGGCGTGAACGGGGTGACGGTATCGAGGGGCATGGCGGTATCCGATCAGGCGCTGGAATGCTCGCCTTCAGATACGCATCGGGGAACCGGACGCCAAGTTTCGCAGCCGACTCGCGATCAGGTCCGGGTTCCGGCGCGGCGGTTCTGGTTGTCGCCGCGGCGGCCGAATTCCGACCTTCGGCGCCCGGTCGAGCGAATCGGAGTCAGGAGATCAGCGGAGGTCGGCTGCAAGCTGGGCGTCGGCATTGATTGTCGGGCGTCCTGGCCGAAATGGGCCGCCGCTGCTTCCGGCGTCAGGCGCTTGTAGTGGTTCTTCGCGATGGCGAAGACGGCCATGTCCGAAGCGACGGTCTGGTCGATGAACATAAGAACGGTCATCGCGTCCGAGGTGCCGAGGCCGAGTGCTTTCAGCGCCATGGCGAGGTCCGGCAGATTGTCGGGATCGAGGAGCGCCTCGGCTTCCGATCGCGAAAGCTCGAGATTATCGGCGAGATGGGCGCAGAGGGCGATGCGGTCGCGGCTCTGGGCGATCTGGATGATCGGTCGCGGCGCCGGTCTCGCAGCGGCCGGGCGGGCGACAAGGGCGCGGAGCGTCGCACGGGCGTCGGCGGCGGATGTCGCGGTGCGGGTGGGGTCCATGCATGGGGTTCGGCGGTCGGCGAGGACTTCGAGATCGCGGATCGAGATGGGTGAGGGTGTGTCCGCCGCTTCGGGCGACGATGTTTCGTCGTCCTGATCACACGTCTCGGACGCCTTATCGCCCCCGATCAGGTCGGCGACGGACTTCGGAAGCATGTGGTGCTCCGACAGTTGCGCTGCGAGGTGGATGCGGGTGTCGCGCGCGAGATGGGACCAGAGCGGTTCGAGAAGGTGGGCGAAGGCATCGCTTTGGCGCTGCGAGGGGATCGGAATCGCGATAAAGTTAAGGCTCGCCGCCATTGCGATGGCGTCGTAACCCTTCGCCGAACCACCCTTCTCAAGGGACCGGTAAAGGTCTGGCAGTTGGCTGCGCATTCGACGCTCCGATGGTTTCCCGAAGGTTTCGATAGAGTTGAGATTGCCGTAAGAAGTCTTGCCGCGCCGTTAAACGGCATGGTTAACGCGGTGATTAAATTTTTATCGATTGCGTGAGAAAGCCTGGAAACGCGGTGTGTTTCAAGGGCACCCTGCGATGGCAGGGCGCCGGCGCAAGATCGGCTTTCGTCGGGGAGACGAGCGACAGTCTAGCTATCGCGTTCTACGCCGGAAGCCGCTGCGGTGGGTCTGATGTCGATCGGCAGGCAGGTAACCGAGCGCAGGAAGCTGTCAGCCGCGGCGCGCTTGCTCTCTTCGTCGATCAGGACGCGGACAGTAACATAACCGCGAAGGACGTCGACGATGACAGGCAGCGCAGGGCTGTCTTCCAGAAGGGTCGTCGCGCGGACCTCCTCGATCTGCTGGGGTGTGCCCACGACCAGATTGACGATGCCGTCGATCGCCGCGCGGTCGTTGATCGAATAGATGTTGCCCCCTTGGCTGTCATAGATCGAGGCGGACCAGAAGTTATCGATCGTGCCGTTGGCAGTAATCTCGACGGGTCCATCACCGAGTTCGAAACGGCAACTTGCAACGATGAAGGCGGGATCGGCGAAGGCGAAGCGCTCGCGAGGGGTTTCGGACGGCGGCTCAGAAGCCGACGAACTCGAATCTCGCAAAGGGGCAATCCGAACGACCTGGAAATATTCGCCGAGCGAAGAGAGCCGGCTCCATGCGCTGTTGTCTGAGACACGTGGTATCATAAAGACCACCGCGATATGGACGAGGCCGGCGCCCACGAGCCCGATCAGTATAGCGAGAATGAACCTACCCATCATCGCGGCATCCTTCGCGCTGAATCGAAGGCATGGTAAGGCCGGCCGCTCCCGTGATCGCGCTTGCCGGTGTGTCATAAAGGGCGAAGGTCAGACGGTAGGGGCCCGTCAAGTTCGTCGCAAGCCAATTGCCAGAGCGTGGTTCGGGGCCGACGGCGATTTCGAAGCTGTTGTCCTCTTTTCGAAGGAGCGAATTGGAAGTGAGCCAACCGGGGCGACCGGCCTGTGGGAGGTCGACGCGACCGGCATCCGAATGGGCCGAGAGGGTAAAGAATCGGGCGGCCGGCGTGCCTCCTTCGAGCCGGTAGGAACATTGCAGGAGTAATCTTCGACCCTGATCGTCCTCTTCGGCATGGAAGACGATGCCTTCGCCGCCACCGAGGGTCAACTGCGCGAGCTTCGCTAGGCGGGCCTTTGCATACGGATCAGCCGCGCGGGTGCCCGCTAGTGGGCTCGCAGTCCACGGACCAAGTTCGACGGCATCAAAGTTCGTACCACCGTCGATCGCGAGCTTGGCCGTCCAGCCGCCGAGACCCAGAGCAATCGCAATTGCGAGTAGTGAGGCGAGGAGAAAACGCATTACGGCTGATTACATGCATCTCGATCCGATGTCGCGGTCTAGTTCTCGACAGACTGCGACGTGGTAGTTGCCGCTGCGACGGGCGTTGCTCCACCAGACGCCGAAGCGACGCGGTCATTGGTCATCGGCTTCAGCGCCTCGAACCGCTCGCTGATTTTCGTGAGGACTTCTTCCGCGTCGACAGTCAGGCCGGTCTGGCCGGAGGCGATAAGCGGGTTGTCCGTAGGTTCGGCCACGTCACGTTTCCCGTCGGGGAACGGATCTTCGATGTACGGGATCGGCTTGAGTTCAATGTTCTGGTGCGCCGCCTCCATAAAGCGCTGCCAGGTCATGGCTGGAAGTGTGCCGCCGCTGACCCGTTTGGTGGGGCGGAAGCTGTCATTGCCGTACCACACGGCGGCGACGTAATTGCCGGTGAAGCCAACGAACCAGCCGTCCCGGTAGTCCTGGGTCGTTCCAGTCTTGCCCGCCGCACGGGTCATAGAAAGCTGTGCCCGTCGCGCGGTGCCCTGCTCGGTCACACCGACGAGCATATCGTTCATATTTTTGGTGGCCTGTTCCGAAAGGATCATCCGACGTTCCGGAAGGTCGCGGCGTACGTCCCAGAGGATACGTCCCTCGGCATCGTAGAGTTGGGTGATCGCGTGGCGTCTTGGAGTGTTGCCGCCATTAGCGAAGGTGGTGTAGGCGGTTGCCTGATCCAGGACGGTGACCTCGGAGGTACCTAGCGCCATGGTCTTGTCACCGCGGAGTTCGGATTCGATGCCCATTTCCTGCGCGAGCTTGACCGTATTGTCGAAGCCAACCTTTTGGTAAAGGCGGACGGCCGGGATATTGAGCGAGCGGGCGAGAGCGTTCTGCAGCGTCACCCGGCCGGCGAAGGAGCGACCATAGTTTTGCGGCGCCCAGTTCCCGATGCGAAGAGGGCTATCCACGATCGTGTCATCGGGCTGCATGCCCTGCTCCATGGCCGTTGCGTAGACGTAGACCTTGAAGGAGGAGCCCGGCTGACGCAGCGCGTTGGCGGCCCGGTTGAACTGAGATTTACCGTAGTCTCGACCACCAACCATCGCACGGACGCCACCGTCGTCGGAGAGAACCGCCATTGCGGCTTCCTCGACATCGTAGCTCTTGCCGAATTGGCGCATGTGATAGTCGATGGTCTCGTCGGCGAGAGCCTGGAGCTTCAGGTCTATCGTTGTGCGCGCCACGAGATTGCGGGTGCCGAGTTTGTTCTCCCGAACGAGGCGCTGAGCTTCTTCGAAAGCGAAATCGAGGAAATAGTCAGGCGATTGGCGCTGGGAGCGGTCGACCGCTTCGGCCGGCTGGCGACGCGAGGCGACGACCTGGCCCTCGGTCATGAAGTCGGCCTGGACGATGTTGGTGAGAACCTCGTTGGCGCGGGCGCGGGCGGCCGGCAGATTGATATGCGGGGCATATTTTGCAGGCGCCTTGAAAAGACCGGCGAGCATCGCCGATTCGGCGAGGTTCACGTCGCGGATCGACTTGTCGAAATAGAATTCGGCCGCGGCAGCCGCACCGAAGGTGCCTCCGCCCATGTAAGCCCGGTCGAGATACATCGAGAGAATCTCGCGCTTCGTCAGATTCGACTCGAGCCATACCGAGAGAAAGGCCTCGTTGATCTTTCGCTCGAGGGACTGTTCCGGCGTGAGAAAGACATTTTTCGCGAGCTGCTGGGTGAGCGTCGAACCGCCCTGAACGACGCCGCCGGCACGGGCATTCTCGCCCATCGCGCGAGCGAGGCCGAAGAAATCAATGCCCCAATGCTCGAAGAAGCGCCGGTCTTCAGTAGCGAGCACCGCCTTTATGAATTGGTCTGGCAGTTCGTCGATGGGAACGGCGGCAGCGCGCAGTATGCCGCGCTGACCGATTTCATTACCCTTGCGATCGAGAAAGGTGACGGAGAAGTCGGCCTCTTCCGGCAGCCCTTCGGCTGTCATCTCCATCGCGGGCTGAGCTAGGACAAGGAGAAGGATGACGCCGGCAACGCCGAGCGTGAAACCTTCGCCGACGATCTCCGAGACAACACGGGTGAAACCGCGGGCGCGCAAACGGCGAGACTGGATGGTGACGGTTTCCCAGAAGCGAGAGAAACCATGCCAAAGCCTAAAAATCGAGGAGTCGATCCAGGCGTCGACCTCGATCAGCCGCGAAGGGCTCTTGTGTGAACGTTTGGCTTCGGATTTGTCTGCCACGTGTCGATGCCGCCGTTAATCGAAGTGCTGGACGGAACGCCGCAAGCGCGTGCGGCCCCTTTCAAAAGTTTCGGGCGTCCTACTACTTTATAATCAAGGACGTAAAAAGTTGCGACACAAATTCAGAGAATTCGGCCATGCGTGATTCCGGCAACAAGCCGTTCTGGCGGGCGAAGACCCTCGAAGAGATGACCGACGAGGAGTGGGAGGCGCTCTGCGACGGATGCGGGCGTTGCTGCCTCAACAAGTTGGAGGACTACGATACGGGCGAGATTGTTTGGACGAACGTCGCCTGCAGTTTGCTCGACGGCGAGGCCTGTCGGTGCAGCGACTACGAAAACCGGCAGGAGACCGTGCCGGATTGTGTTGGGCTGAACCCAAGGACGGTGCGAGAAATCACTTGGCTGCCTCCGAGCTGCGCCTACCGCTTGGTGGACGAGCGGCGGGATCTCTATTGGTGGCATCATCTCCTTTCGGGAAGCCACGAAACGGTGCACCAGGCCGGCGTCTCGGTGCGGGGACGGACGGTTAGCGAAGAGGGCATGGAGCTCGATGAGTTTGAGGAGCATGTCGTGGAGTGGCCGGATCAAAATCCGGGGGAAGGAAACAGGCCTTCGAAGAATTATGAAAATAATCCTTGACACCGTCACGGTCCTCGAATAGGTAAAGGGCACAGTCGGAGAATTGGGAAAGGCGGAGCGGGGTGCTTCGCCTTTTTGCGTTTCCGGCTCGCTTATCTTTCAAATTGCGGGGATGTCGAGGCGTGAGGCGGATGGGTGCGGCACGCGAGGGCAGGGGCGCGTCGAAGCGAAACAGTTCGGTTGCGGAGCGGCTGATGACGTTGCTGCTTGCGGAGGTCGCGGCTGTCGAAACGACTGAGAAGGACAACGATCCTAACTCTGGTGATGCCGGTTCGCAGGGTAAGGCGCAGTCGGGCAGGGTACTGTCCGGCAAGGAGCGCATTGACACGATTGCGCAGATAACCCGGACGTTGGAAAAGCTGATGGAACTGAAACGGGCCGAGGCGGCGGAAGCGGCAAGCCTTTGGGAGGATCCCGCGGAGACCGAGCGGCTCTCGAGGGAGCTAGTGAAACGGTTGCGGATCCTCGATCGGAAGCGTCGGGAGATTGGCGCTACGGCTTCCGGATCGATGGCGGGGATAGGTCCGGATGGCTGCGATCCTGGACTCATCGGTGCGGGGAATGCCGATATGTCGGGGACCGGTGGCGCTTCCGGATGACTGATGACGAGCTTCTCAGCGAAGCAGCCTGGTCGAACGTTCCGCAAGAGCGCGAAAGACAATACGCGGCCGCAGTGCATCAAGAGGCCCGGAAACTGCCGCTTGGAGTCATCCGACGGGTCATGCCGGAATGGTGGCGCGTGGCGCGATCCGAACAATTGCCGCCGCGCGAGGCCTGGCGGCAGTGGCTGCTGATCGGGGGACGTGGCTCCGGCAAGACGAGGGCGGGGGCCGAATGGATCACGGGATTGGCACTGGGGCTTTCTCCGTTCGCCAGCCTGCCGCATCGGCGGATCGCGCTTGTCGCGGAGACCCTGGCCGATGCGCGCGAGGTGATGATCGAGGGCGAAAGCGGCCTGAAGGCGATCGTCGGCAATGAGAGGCCGGTGTTCGAGGTGACGAGACGACGGCTCGTCTTCGCGAACGGGGCGACCGCGCAGATCTTCTCGTCGGAGGACCCGGATTCGATCCGCGGCTATCAGTTCGACGCAGCCTGGGGCGACGAGCTGGGCAAATGGGTGAAGCCGGAGGAGAGTTTCGACAATCTGATGCTGGCGCTGCGGCTCGGTGAGAGGCCGCGGGCGCTGTTCACGACGACGCCGCGCAACGTGCCTATCCTGAAACGGCTGATGGCCGATCCGCAGACCGCGGTGACGCGGATGCGCACGGCGGAGAACGTGGAAAACCTGGCGCCCGGCTTTCTGGAGGCGATGGCGCGGCGCTACGACGGGACGCGGTTTGGGCGTCAGGAACTGGACGGCGAGCTTCTGGACGATCGCAAGGACGGGCTGTTCGAGAGAGCGTTGGTGGAGCGCTCGCGGGTCACCAATGCGCCGCCGCTGAAGCGGATCGTGGTCGCGGTGGATCCGCCGGCTACGTCGACGAAGCGGAGTGATGCCTGCGGGATCGTCGCCGCCGGAAAGGATGGCGAGGGGGCGATCTACGTCCTGGCCGACGAGAGCCGGCGCGCGGTGAGGCCGGAAAAGTGGGCGCGATGTGCGGTTGCGCTGCTCGAGAGGCTGGAGGCCGACCGGATCGTCGCGGAGGTGAACCAGGGCGGCGACATGGTGGAGGCGGTGCTGCGGACGGTCGCGCCGAACGTTCCCTATCGGGCGGTTCGGGCAACGCGCGGGAAATGGACGCGGGCCGAGCCGGTGGCGGCTCTCTACGAGCAGGGTCGGGTGCGCCATGTCGGCGTCTTTCCGGAGCTCGAAGACGAGATGGCCGATTTCGGCCCGGACGGGCTGAGTGACGGGCGGTCTCCCGATCGGCTGGATGCGCTGGTCTGGGCTGTCACGGCTCTGAGCGGCGACGAGACGAACCCTCGGGTTCGCAATCTGTAACGACATCTTCGAACAGGGGAGAAGGCTGATGGGGCTGACTTCGACGCTTGCCGCCCTCTTCGGCGGCGGTGCCAAGACGCGTGCCGAAACGACGGCGTCCCAGGCAGAGGAAGCGAAATCGACGGGGCTGGGTCTCAGCACCGGCGCGTTCCTCCTGACCGGGCCGGCCGGCGAACATCGAGGTGCGCGAAATTACGAGGCATTGGCGCGGATCGGTTTCATGGCGAACCCGGTAGTGTATCGGTCCGTGCGGCTGATCTCGGAGGCCGCGAGCGCGATTCCGCTCGTTCTGCAGAAGGACGGGCGTGAGTTCGACGACCATCCGGTGCTGGACCGGTTGCGACGACCGAACGCGGCGCAGGATCGGGCAAGCCTCTTCGAAATGCTGTGCGGTCACCTTCTGCTGGCCGGGAACGCCTATCTGGAAGTCGCGGAGGCTGCGGGGGACCTGACAGCGCTCTATGCGCTGCGGCCGGACCGGGTGCGGACGATCGCCGCGGCTGACGGCTGGCCGGAGGCCTACGAATATCGGGTCGGCTCGACGGTGCGCCGAATCGCGGCGGATGGCGAGGGCGACCGGCCCTCTGCGCTCCTCCATCTGCGGCTGTTCCATCCGTTGTCGGATCAGGTGGGGCTGGCCCCGCTCTCGGCGGCGCAGGCCGCCCTCGATCTGCACAATGCGGCGGCGAACTGGAATGCGGCGCTGCTGAAGAACTCGGCGCGGCTGTAACCCGCAAGAACGGATGGCAGAGGCCGGAATTATCCGAAATTAGGCGGAATTCGGTGGGAAAAGCCCGGGGTGGCAGGGCTTTGAGGAGCGTTCGCGAAAGCCGCTCCGCAAAAAGGCTGCGCAAGATCAAATGGCAAGATCCGCATCGACGAGGCGGAGGGCGCGCAAGATCGGATGGCGAAGAGCGGTGCGTTGACTCCTGGTCGCAAAAAAGAACATAAAGAGAACATGCGGCGCGACCATTTGGAGTTTGAGACTTGAAACATGATGCGTTTCGCGGCGGGAGCAGATCCGCAAGCGAATTCCTCGTCTTCCCGCCGCTCGGCCGGCCTTTCTCGGATGCCGACAAGAGCCGGCTGAGCGCCCATATGCGGGCGCATCATCCGGACTACAGCTTCCACATCATCGACGGACCGCCGATGGCGGAAGCCGGCGGCTATCGCGTCATGCCGCTGATCGGCCGGATCGGCGAGGCTGGCGGCTTTCTCTGCGAGAAACCCGATCCCGCGCTCCTCGACGATCTGACGGAAACCGCCGAAGCCTTCGAGACTTCCGCAGAACACCTGGTCCTCAGGAACTAGATCGAGCCTCCAGCCCAGAAGACCCGTCCGGCGACGTGGAGATCCGAAACCTCGCCCGACGGGACCATCTCATCCTCGTAGACGTCACGGTTGTCGCTCCTGAGGATCAGAGATCCGTCGCGCTTCAGGATCACGCGCTTGACGATGAGAAGTCCTGCGAAAACAATCGCATAGATACGACTGTCGACCACGCGATTGATGCCGGTGTCGACCAGTGCCGTGTCTCCGTCCTTGAAGGTCGGGAGCATCGAATCGCCATGGATGTCGAGGAGGCGCACTGCCTTCGGCTCGACCCCTTGAGCGCGAAGCCAGGCACTGCGGAATCCGAAATAACTGACATCGTCGTCCTCGATCTGAACGAGGGCGCCGGGACCGGCGTCAGCGCGGGTGCCGATTCGCGGCACGATGGCGACACGTCCCTCGTCGACCATGATCGGTTCGTCCCGGGAAAGCGTCAGAGACGTTAAGTGCTCCCGTGCACCGCTCCCGGTGCATAGCCAGTCCATCGAAACGCCCGTGGCTTCGGAAATCTTCACCAGCGCATCCATGCGCGGCAGAGTCCCCCCAAGATACTGACGCAAGCTTGCTTCGTGGATTCCTACGCGACGAGCGAACGCATTTCGACTGCCTTCGCCGATTAATTCGAGAAGTCGATCCGAGAACGTACTCATATACGAACTCCGAAACGCCTTCGGAGTTCGGAGAAGCGCTCGTCGGGACTGCAAGATCCCCCATACGCAGGCCATCGAGGCGCATCCGGGAGCGAGTCCTTCGTCTTCGAACTCCGAAACGAGGAATTCGAATATTTACACTTGAATATCGAGTACAATTATACGAATATCCGTAACACCAACCGTTGAACACACCCCGAAAGAAGGCCGGCCTGCCAGCCGGCCGTCAACCGAGGAACCCGAATGAACAGAGCGGCGACGAAACCCCCCGCCGAATGGGACCGCCACACCATCAAGGCGGAAGTGCATCGTCGAGGCCTGTCCTTGAGCGGAATCGCACGTGACGCGGACCTTCCCGAGAGCGCCTGCCGGCTCGCCCTGATGGGCATGAACCGAAAAGGCGCCGACGCCATCGCAGCGGCGCTCGGCATTCCGTTCGACACGCTCTTTCCGAAGGACATGTTCGTCCGCTCGCGTTCGAGCCATGCCAAGCCTAACGCAAAGCCTGGCGGCCCGTCTCGGAAAAACCGAGCCGATCGCTCCGACAGTGCGCGGGTCTCCGCATGACCGTTTCGTCGGTGCTCTTCGATCTCGCTGCCATCGCGCGCTTCCTGCCCGCCCTGATGATCTTCGTCTGTTCGATCGCCGCGATTCGCGGACTGAAGAGCAAGACATGACGGCGAGCGAGTTCATCCGTTCCTGCGTCGCATTCGCCCGCCGGCACCCGGCTGCGGTGCTCGCGATGCCCGAGCCTGAACTCGCCGTCGATCCGCGCGCCCGGGCCCATCACGTCCGAACCGTCTGCGAGCGCGCCCGTAATCAGATGAAGACGACGGCCCGGCTCTGCCTGCGCACGGCGTCCATTCAACCCGACCTTTTCGACTCCTCCAGACAAAGACTGAGTGCATGAGCGTCCAGATAGACATATCCTCGATCGACACCGCAGACCGATTGCGTACGCTCGACCCCGACTGGGTCGACACCCTTGCAGACGACATCGTCGCTTATGGCCAGATGGAGCCGATTCGCGTCGTCGGGACCGGCAATGGCTTCAAGCTGATCAAGGGGGCACGACGGATCGCAGCGCTCCTCAAGCTCGGCAGGACCGAAGTCCGCGCCGAGGTCGTCGAGGGCGACGCTCTAAAGGACGCAGCGGCATACCGGCTCGAAGAGATCAAGGCCACGATGCTGCGCGGCGATCTGACGGCGCTCGATCGCGCGCATTTCGTTGCAACCTGGAAGAGCCTTTTCGACACCGCCAAAGAGACCGGAAAGCGCGGGCGCAAGGTGCCAGCACCGGATCTGGCGGAGAAAGAGGAAGAACAGAGTGCAATGTTTGCACTCAGTTTCTCCGAGGCAGCGCAGCGGGCACTTTCCCTGTCCCGACGTTCGGTCTTCCTCGCACTGAAGATCGCGAGGATCGAAGGCGCCGTGCGGTCGGCGATCGCGCTCCATCCGGTGGCTAAGAACCAGCGGGAGCTGCTTCTCCTCGCCGACCTGACGCCGGTTCGGCAGAGAGCCGTGTGCGATCTGCTCATCGCGGAGGCACCTCAGGCGGTCACCGTGACCGAGGCGATCGCGCTCCTCGACCAGACGGTCGCCACCAATCCGGTCCCCGCCCACGAGCGCATCTACGAGCGATTCGTCCGGCTGAAGCCTTCCGATCGCGAGAAGTTCTACGCGCTCAATCGATCCGAAATCGAAGCCTGGCTCGTCAAGACGGCCGCCAAGAAGGTCGCCTGACCGATGGCCCGGCGTCCGCGTGATCTCCATACCCGCGACCTCTTCGCCGACATCGAGTCGGTCGCCGTCGGCTACGACGAAGTGATCGTCGGGAAGGGGCCCCTTTCGTCGAAAATCGCCCGAATTGTCAGCCGAGCGACACAGGACGCTCGAGAGGACTTCGGGATTACCCGGGCGATGCTGTCCGTGTCGCTTTCCGAACGCCTCGGCCGCCCGGTCTCGGAGGATACGATCGAGAAGTGGGCGTCGGAGGCCGCGGAGGGCAACAGAATCCCACTGGACGCATTCGTGGCGCTGATCGGCGAGACCAAGAGCTACGAAGCGCTCGGCTTCATTCCTTCGATGTTCGGCTTTGCCGTGGTGGAGGCTCGATATGTCGATCTGATCGAGGAGGTTCAGGTCGAGAACCAGATCGAGCTGTTGCAGTCCCGGCGGGCCACCCTCTCTGCAAAGCGCAGGGCGCGGTCATGAAGGTTTCTCTCGCCTCGCAGATCGCCGCCGTCCAGAATGTCGTTGCCGGACGATCTCCCTTCACGCGAGACCAGCAGCTCCTTCAGCAGGAGCATCTTCGTGCGGCTCTCGAAACCCTGCGATGGGTGAAGGCGAACGAAGCGGTCCTTCGGTCAACCCGCAAAGCGGCGATCGGAGGGCGGCTATGAAGGAATGGCTGACCGCACGCGAGATCGCCGCCGAATCGTTGCCGCAACTGCCTCAGACCGAGAGAGCCGTCCAGCTGCTCGCCGAGCGTGAGGACTGGGTCGACCATCCGGCTTTCGCCCGCAGGCGCACGGGGCGGGGCGGCGGCATGGAATATCACCTTCGTCTGCTGCCGACCCTCGCCCTCGTCGCGTACAAGCGACGGCATCTGCAGATCGGTCAGGTCGACGATCGCAATCACGTCGAAGCGGAAACAGCGACGAGAGCCCCGAGCCTGTCTGCGCGGGCCAGCGAAGAGCGGGACGCGCGCCTTGCCATCGTCAACGCGTTCGATCGCTTCCGGAAGAGCTGCCGGCTCAACAACCAGGCGAGCATCCACCTCTTCGTCCAACGGTTCAACGGTGGCGAGCTGCAGATCGAGGACTGGGTCCGCGACCGAATCAGCCGGCTGTCCGGCCGGAGCCTCGAACGCTGGCGCAAACAGAAGCGCGACAGCGGAGCGACCCAAGGGTTCGATCGCGGCGCGAACCGCAAGGGCAAAGGCGTTCTCGACACCGCAAACGGCGGTGCCGTCCGAATCACGATCCTCGCCCTTCTTGCGGACAATCTGCATTTCTCGGCCGAGCACATCCGGGACGTCGTCGAATCGGAATATGGTCGGACCCTCATCGTCGCCTCGAAAGGATCGGAAAAGACCGTTCCGCTCCCGCCAATCCGGACGTTCCAACACTATCTGAAAGGGCTTCGAAGCTCCGAGCGGGTGACCCTCCTGCGGGTCCAGAACCCGGACAAGTTCCGGTCGCATGCGGCACCGCGCGGGACCGGTGCGCTTTCTCACATCCGCGAGCCGAACCAGCTCTGGCAGATCGACGCCTCGCCGACCGACGCGCTTTGCAAGGACGGTCGCAACCACATCTACATGTGCGAGGACATCGCGACGCGGCGCAAGATCATGCACGTCTCCAAGACGCCGCGCGCCTCGGCCGTCGCCCTAATGATGCGCAAGGCCATTCTCGCCTGGGGCGTCCCCGATCTCGTGAAGACGGACAACGGTTCCGATTTCGTCGCGAAGGAAATCAAGCGACTTTTCGAGTCCCTCGGGATCGGGATCGAACTGTCGGCCGCGTACACGCCGCAGCAGAAAGGCCATGTCGAGCGGGCGATCAGAACCTTCCAGCACGACTGCGCGACGATGCTGCCCGGCTTCGTCGGGCACAATGTTTCGGATCGCTCGGCGATCGAAGCCCGAAGGAGTTTCGCCGAGCGCCTTGGTACATCCGATCAGGAAGCGTTCGCGGTCGAACTGACGCGGGACGAGCTGCAAGGCGAGATCGACCGGTGGGTCCGGACCCAGGAGCATCGGACGCACGGCACCCTCGGGATCTCTCCTCATCAGGCCGCGCAGCGGTCGACGCGGCCGGTTCGCCACGTCGACGAGCGTGCTCTCGACGTCCTTCTGATGACCGTGGCGAGCGGCGGCGGTCTTCGCACGGTGACGGCGCGCGGCATCCGGATCGACGGAAGCTATTACATGACGCCGTCGATCCTGCCGGGCACCGCGATCCTTGCCCGAATGGATTCCGACGATCTCGGCCTCGTCTACGCCTTTGCGCCGAACGGCCACGACTTCCTCGGAGTGGGAATCTGTCCGGCACTCTCGGGCGTCGATCCGGCCGCTGCCGCGCGAGCCCTGAAAGCCATGCAGAACGAGATCACGGCCGAAGGCGCCGCCGCCATCAAGGCCGAGATCCGGCGGATCAAGAAGGGCGGCGCCTATCACGAGCGCATTCTCGGCGTCCGCGAGGCCCGCATTCCCGAAAACGTCGTCGCGCTTCCGAAGCGGTCCGAGACCCATTCGACGCCGCAGATCGAAGCGGCACGCGCCGCCTTCGACGAGATGGCGAACCGGCTGGCGAAGCGTCCCTCCGATCCGAAGCTGGTCGAGGCGCAGCGGCGTCTCGTCGAGCGAATGGAAGCTGCGGAAGAGGCGGCGCTCCTCGGCAAGGGGGAGGAGCGGACGAGGGCCCGCGAAGCCGAGATCGAGGCCGACCGGATCGCTCATCTGCCGACAAGCGTCCGGGCGCTGCCTGAAAGCGCGAAGGCGAAATACGTCCGCATGGTCGGGATCCGGCGCCGCATCGAGGCGGGCGAAGTCGTCGATCCGCAGGATGCCATCCTGCTCGGCCGGTACGAGACAACCAGCGAATTCAAGGGTCAGCAGAAGGTCCACGAGGCCTTCGGCGACGAGTACCTCGCCCAGTAGCGAGCGAAAAAAAGACCCGGCACGAGGGCCGGGTCTGAAGAGAAGAGCGGTTCGAAAACCGCCGCTTAGCAAGGAGAGAATGATGGCGGACAGCCTCTACGTCAATAGGCCGGCAGCGTTGAAGAACGTCGCGCTGTTCTCGGCCCTCATATCGAAGGTGGTCGACCGACATGCCGGACTGCCCGGGCTCGCATGTTTTCATGGTGCTTCCGGTCTCGGCAAGACGAAGTCGGCGATCTTCGGCGCGAACCAGTACCGGGCGGCCTATGTGGAATGCGGCCAGCTGACCACCGCGCGCAGCCTGCTCATTTCCATCCTGCGCGAGATCGGGGTGGTCAAGCCGCGGGGAACCGCGACCGACATGATCGAGGAGGCCGTCGAGCTCCTCGCGATGGATCGCCAGCGGCCTCTGATCATCGACGAGGCGCATCACGTCGCACACAAGCGCTTCGTCGACGTGATCCGGGAGCTGCACGACAAGTCGCTCGCCCCGATCATCCTGATTGGCGAGGAGACGCTCCCAAAGCAGCTCGAAGGTCACGAGCGCGTCCACAACCGCATGCTCGACTGGGTCGCAGCAATCCCCTGCGACGAGGAAGACTTCCGGCAGCTGATGAAATCGGTCTGCCCGGGGATCGGAATCTCCGCGGACCTTGCGACTGCCATGCTGGAGAAGACCCGCGGCAACACACGGCGCCTGGTCGTCAATCTGGCCAAGGCCGAAGAGTGCGCTGCCGGCGAAGGCGTCGACACGGTCGACCTGAAGATCTTCGGCGGCATCGAGGCGATCGTCGGGGTCAAGGCTCCGGCGCCGCGCGCCTGGGGGGCCGCATGACCCCCGGCACCAAGCACACCCGCGTGAAGGCGATCTTCGAACTGCCGCCATCCGAACAGAGGACCTGGATGATCGTCCAACTGCTCGACGGACAGGGCACCTGGACGATCACGGACGTTGCCCTCTTCGCAGGCGACCGGCCGAACGTCGTCCACAACTACGTGGCGCGACTGGAAAAGGCAGGCTTCGTCAAGCGGGTTGGTAAAGCTGCGCCCGAGGCCGGGCGTCATGGAAACGATCCTCACCTGTTCGAAGTCGTCCGAAAGAGCGTCGAGGCTCCCCGGATCTCACGTGACGGCACGTTGATGCCGGAGCGGCAGAACCAGCGCATCTGGCGCACGATGCGGATGCTCAAGGAGTTCACGATCCCCGAACTCGCCGGCTACGCCTCGGCCGCGGGCGATGAAATCAAAGTCACCAGCCTGCGCACCTATTGCGCCTATCTGAAGCGCGCCGGCGTGATCGAGGATCTCGGCCGCACACATCACCGCGGGCCGAAACGCCTGAAGCTCGCAAAGAAGCTTGGACCGCGCGCACCCCGGATTCTGACCGCCAACGTCGTCTACGACGCCAACGCCAAGGCGACGGTCGGCATCGGCGACAGTCGGGAGGCGCGCTCATGAGCCGGCTTCAGCATCGCGACGAGCATGCGTTTCGCACGAGGGCGGCCGAGCGATGGGGCGAGGTCCCGGACTGGGTCGAGGAACTTGCGACCCTTGCCGACATGCACGGCCTCAAGGGGGCCGCGCAGAAGATCGACCGGGCGTCTTCGACCGTCAGTCAGATCATCTCGAAGACCTATCGCGGCGACCTGCCCGGTATCGAGGAGCGTGTCCGTGGCGCGCTCATGGGCAGCGTCGTCGACTGTCCGATCCTCGGCCAGATCGGCCGCGACCGCTGCCTGACCGAACAGGTCGAGCCCTTCCGCTCCACCAGCGCCATGCGCGCGCAGCTCTACCACGCCTGCCGCGGTGGCTGCCCCCATTCCCGTCACACACCGGCCCAAACCAAAGGAAACAGCAATGACTAAGACGATGACCCGCGCCGCGAAACCATCCCGTCTGGAGCAGCCGCTCCTGGAGCTGATGCGCTGCCACAAGCGAAAGCTGGACGGTGTCGCCGACGGCATCTTGACGCTCGGCATGCCCGACATCTGCGAGATGGCGAAGAGCGTCGGCACGATGCAAGAGCTTCTCGAAGAACAGGAGCGCCAGGAGAGGCCCTCCCTGACGACGGCCGACTGGCTCGGCCGTGCCGAGCTGCAGATCAACGAACTGCGCCGCCTCGCTGCGCGCGGTGGACTCGATGGGGTCACCCTCCAACGGTCGATCGATGCGGCGATGACCCAGCTGGTCGCGGCGCGCGCCGCGGCCGGACGGAGGCCGTGATGCGCACGCACTCCTCCTCCTGCACCGGCTTCCGAAGCCAGACCGAAGCCGTTCTGACGCTGCATCTCAACGGTCTGTCCTGTCATCAGATCGCGGACAGGACAGCCCTGCCGACACACCAGGTGCATTCGCTTCTCACCCAGGCGAAGACGCGGCGGAAGCATCGAAAGCGGCTCGAAGAGCACGCCTGGAGCGATGCGATGGGCGATATCGCGCCCGCCGCCAAGGAGACGCTGCGATGCCAGGCGGCGCTGCGGGACCTCACCGTCGAGGATTTTGCGGCACTGATCGTCGAGACCGTCGCCTGCGCGGGTCTGATCGACGCCGTGCTCGACGATGGCGATCGGCCGAAGGTCGCCCGCCACACCTCACGAAAGGACTTCGCATAATGGCCGCGGATACTCTCGAACGGCCGGAAGCGGTCGAGGACAAGCCCCTGCCGCCCGGCGCCCAGGAGGTGAACGGCAAGGTCTATCTGCCGGACTCCAAGGGCAATCTCGTCCCCCTCGACATGGTGCGGCCGGACGATCGGCTCGAAGACGAGACCGTGCGGAAGATCATCGGCTTCGCCAGGGAGCTGTCCGCCCAGATCGCGCGCTTCAAGGGCCACACGATGGAGGATCTCGGCGCGTTCCAGGCGATCCTCGATCAGGAATACGGCGCCAAGCGTGGCGGCGCGAAGGGCAATGCGACCTTCATGACCTTCGACGGACTGATGAAGGTCCAGGTCCAGCAGGCCGATCTCATCGAGTTCGGCGCGCAGCTGCAAACCGCAAAGAAGCTCGTCGACGAATACCTGACGAAGCTCACGGCCGATTCATCGGCGGAGATCGAGGCGTTCGTGAAGAAGGCCTTCGACGTCGACAAGGAAGGCCAGGTGAACCGCGCCGAGCTCTTCCGGTTGCGGCGGCTGCGTATCGACGATCCGCTCTGGCAGGAGGCCATGCGGGCGATCACCGAGGCCGTCCGCGTGGTCGGGTCGAAGGAGTATGTCCGCTTCTACGAGAGAGACGCGCCGGACGGCGAATGGCAGGCCGTCACCATCGACCTCGCCAAGGCAAAGGAGATCGTGACGCCATGACGGAGATGGTCATTACCGCCGTCCTGCGCGTCGGGCCCGGGACCTCCGCCCAACAGGTCGCCGACTGGCTGGAGAGCGAGTCGAAGTGCGCAGGGTATCCGATCCGGGTTGCGCAGGTGCTCCCCTACGATCCGCCGCGTGCCGTCGATCCCAGCGCGACCGATCTCGGCGATCCAGAAGGATAGCAGAATGAACAACATACAGCCCGAACTGGCTAGCTTTTACTCTATTTCTTGCGGTCCGCTATTCCTGAGGTTTCCGCATGTGCGCCCTTCTTTGGGCTGCCAGCTGCGGGCGCTTCGGCTGTGTATAGAGGAGGTCAAAGAGTGCGCGGGTAGTATCGAGAAGATCTTCGGTGTCGTTTTACTCGAGATATGCTCGATGTACGCCGTCATTCCCGGCTTCTTGAATACAAGCGGAGAGATCCTTGGGATCTTTCGGCAAACCTCCGCTCTCGAAGAACCAACGATGGCGCAAGCGTCGCTGAGGAGCAATCGGCCCGTTATCGATGTCTTCCGCCGGCGGAAGACCCAAAGTAGCCAGATCTATCCCAGTTCTGAGCATCGCGCCGGCCGCAGTCCAGCAATCAGTCGCTACCGAGGCCGCTCCTTCCTTGGATACACGCGCGATATTTTTCGCAAGGTAAGGACGTGGATCTTCGGCAGAGATGTCTCGAATACGAATGTATCTTGCGACTCAAACAACGCGTTTTGCCGACCCGACCAGACCCGCAATCCCCACTTTCTCCAGGATCAGGGCGGATTTGGTGCTTTTCTGTTTCAAAACGAAGATAGTGCCTTTCAAACATGCTCTGCAAATGCAGAAGGCCTCGAAGACACTCGACCATCCATCCACGACTCGTATGTGGTGATCCGCTCTTACATCGAATGTTGCCCGTGTTGCTTTACAGCGGGGGCAATCCGCAATCAGTTCGCTCAAACTCGTTACTCCAGACCCACAAGTCGCTCCTTCTACGGCCTGCGAACCCCTAACATACGAAAAGTTTCGACTGTTTTGGATAGCTGCCTATGAGTGCGCTCGCGGCTATCCACGTCGGCAAAAAGCAGCTTGGGCTCGACGACGATACCTATCGCGACCTCCTGCAGCGCGAGACCGGGCAGCGGAGCGCGAAGGACCTAACCTCGGCGGAGTGCGACCGGGTCCTGGGCGCCATGCGCCGCGCTGGCTTCAAACCCGGTTCGAACGGCCTTCGAAAGCCCCTCGAAGGGGACTATGCGCGGAAGCTGCAGGCGCTCTGGATCGCGCTATGGAATCTCGGCGCCGTGGCCAACCGTGACGATGCGGCCTTGCTCGCCTTCGCCAAGCGCCAGTGCGGGATCGAGCGGACCGAATGGATCCGCGATCCGGACGACGCCAAGGCTGTCATCGAAGCGCTGAAGTCCTGGTGCGAACGCGAAGGCGTCGTCTGGACGGTCTCCCGGCGTACCTACGAGGTCGCGCGCCAGCACGGCTATCACATCGCCCAGGCGCAATGGCGAAAGCTCACCGGCCAGATGATTA
This sequence comes from Fulvimarina pelagi HTCC2506, assembly GCF_000153705.1. Taxonomy (GTDB): domain Bacteria; phylum Pseudomonadota; class Alphaproteobacteria; order Rhizobiales; family Rhizobiaceae; genus Fulvimarina; species Fulvimarina pelagi. The sequence continues at coordinate 2,227,122 of NZ_DS022272.1, read as the reverse complement.
CGCCGGCCTTCTGGGCGGCAATCTCGGAGATCCTCAAGCGAACCGTAACGCCGGAGCGGCCGCCGTCGAATGCCGAATGGCAGCGGGTGATGAACGCCTTCGGCAAGCGCCTCAGGCTGCGTTCGATGCAGACACGGAGGGCCGGGTGATGGCAAACAACACTTTCTCGCATGTGGGCCAGGATTTGCGAGCCGCAGCTGCTGCCTTGAACCGTTTCACCATCGACGACGTCGATGACGAGTTCCCGATCGCGCATCTCAAAGCGCTCGATCGCGCCGGCTTGATCCGTCGCATCGATGTCGATGATGTCGATCTCCACGACGACGTCCTCGAAGGATTCGAAGTCGAGGACGAGATCTGGACCCTGACGGAAGAGGGTCTTGCGTTCCTTAAAAGGGCGGCGGCTCAGTGAAGCGACGGCGGACCCATGTGCGCGTCAGCGATCATGCCGTGCTTCGGTATCTGGAGCGCGAGCATGGGCTCGACGTCTCGGCCGTCAGGCAGCATCTCGCCGATACCGCGCGACCGGCAGCCGAAATCGGCGCGATCGCGGTTCAGGTCGAAAAGGTCAGACTGCTCTTTCAACACTCGCCCCGCCAGGTGACCGTCGTGACGGTCCTGCCGCGTGGTCCGCTTTTGCCAAACCGGAGACGAACGAAGTGAGCGCCGCCGGGTCGATCAATCGGGTCGTCGGCGGGCCGCGCCTCGAGCCGCCCGATTCGCTCGACTATTTCCCGACGCCGCCCTGGGCGACCCGCGCGCTCTTCCACCACATTCTCGGGCGCCGCCGCTTTCTCGGGATGACCTGCGAAGAACCGGCCTGCGGCGAAGGGCACATGGCCTATGCGCTGGAGGAGTTCTTCAGCGAGGTCCGGGCGAGCGATGTCTTCGGCTATGGCTACGGCGACGTCCGGGACTTCCTCGACGAAGTTTCCTGGACGGCGATCGAACGGCCGGACTGGATCGTGACCAATCCGCCCTTCGGCGCGAAGATCGTCGACTTCATGGCCCGGGCGATCGGCCGGGCCCGGCATGGCGTCGCCATGTTCATCCCGACCGTGAAGCTCGACGGGATGGCCCGGTACCGGCAGGTCTACCGGCCGCATCCGCCGCGGATCCACGCCCAGTTCGTCGAGCGGGTGCCTCTTCACAGGAAGCGGTGGGATCCGGAGGGCGATACCTTCACCGCCTATTGCTGGCTGGTCTGGGAGCGGAGCGCGTCGAGCGGGCTCTTGCTTCCGCCCAAGCCGACCGTCTGGATTCCGCCGTCCCGCGCCGAGCTGCACTATACCCGCGACGTCGAGCGGTTCGGCCATTCGATCTGGTCGCCCTGGCAGCCAAAAGAGGACGGGGTGGCGGCATGACGTTGCCGGCGCTTCTGGAGGAGATTGCCGAGGTCGCCGGCGAGGAAGCGGCGATGAAGCTTGCGGCCGCACATGGCGGGACGCGGCGCTACATCCCGGGCGACGCATCGGACGGTCACTGGCTGCCCCGGCTCGTCGGCCGCGAGGCGGCGAACCGGATCTGCGCGCATTTCTCCCACATGGACGAACAGGGCAACCCGGTCGGCCAGCAAGTTTTGCTGCCGCTCGGCGCGACCGGATCGTTGCGCGATGCGCGCCGGCGTGCTGCAAAATGTATTGCAAATGGCGGCTCGGCGGCGGATGCTGCCCGCGCGGCCGGTCTCACCGAACGCACCGCCTACCGGATCCGGCGCCGGATGAAGGCCGCGGACGACCGGCAGGGCGATCTCTTCTCCTGATCGTGCTGACACCTGTCAGCATCATGTGTGGCCTCCCAACCGGCGATAGTGCTCGCATCATCCCCGTTCAGCGAGCCTTACATGCGCCCGATCGACGAAATCATCGTGCATTGCACGGCAACCCCCGAGGGGCGCGCGGTCTCCGTCAAAGAGATCGACGCCTGGCACCGCGCCCGCGGCTGGTCAGGCATCGGCTATCACCGGGTCATCCATCTCGACGGCCGCGTCGAGACCGGCCGTGCCATGGAAAAGATCGGGGCACATGTGGCAGGCCGGAATTCGAGAACGGCCGGTATCGTCTATGTCGGCGGGGTCGCCGCGGACGGCGTGACCGCGAAAGACACGAGAACGAAGGCCCAGACCGAGGCGCTGGTCGAAGAGCTGCGCCGGACTTCGGCCCTTACCGGCGCCCTCAGGATTTCCGGCCACCGGGACCATGCCGCGAAGGCCTGCCCGTCCTACGACGCGACGGCCGAATACAAGGGTCTGCTCGGCAGAGCCGCGCCGGTTCTCGACGCGATGGCCGACGAGATCCTGGAGCGCGGCGAACGTGGTCCGGACGTCGCCGCCTGGCGCCGGGATCTCGACATCTGGCGCGACCGCATCGCGCATCCCTGGGGCATGCCGGACGGCGATGCCTTCGACCACACCGTCGAGCTGGCGACCCTCCACTTCCAGAAGACCCGCGGCATCGTGGCGGACGGCAAGGTCGGTCCACAGACCCGGGAGGAAATGGAACTGGCGCTCGCCGGCAAGCCGCCGTTCCAGGCGATTCCCGAACACGATGACGATCCCGGCGTCCTCGCGGCGGTCGCCAAGCTCAAGGGCGCTCTCGGCGACCTCGGCCACCCAGCCTGATCTCAAAGCCCCTTCAAACCATCTTCGAAAGGACGTTCCATGCACCTCTCTGTCCGCCGGAATGCCGGCGATCCCCTGATGCGGCTCGCCCTCGGCCTCATCTCCGCGGCGATCTTCGCCGTTCTCTTCACAGCTTTCGTCGTGCTCATGACGATCGGAGCGACGACGGCCGCGTTCGCACAGACGGTTGCTGACGGCGCAATCGATCTCGGGCCGCTGGTCGAGGTGCTCCTGCCGATCGCGCTCTCGGTCGCGGCCGCGATCTGGGCGGTTCTGCGGTTCTGGGCCTTTCGGCTCCTCAAGCGAAAGACCGGATGGGATCTCGACGCCATGATCGGACCAATCGTCGATCAGGGTCTTCAGCGCGGGATCGACTTCGCCACGGAGAGGCTCAAGGACCGGGCGATCGGCGGCATACCGGTCAACATGAAGAACCAGGCGATCGAGACGGTCGCGGATTACGCAATCGACAAGCTGCCGGACGCGCTCAGGCATTTCGGCCTGGTCGACGCCGATCGCAGGCCGACGACGAAGCTCTCCGAGATGATCGAGGGCCGGCTCGAAGGCTGGCTGGTCGATCCCGAAACGGAACGTGCCGACGCTCAGCTGGCAAGATCGGCCAGGACCTGATCGAACCATGCAGCATCAGCCTTCCTTCGCAGACCAGGTCTGGCGTTTCCTGAACTGGCTCTTTCCGGACTGGGCCCGGTCGATGGAATATGTCGGCGTCTTCGGGCTCGGCGGCTGGGCGCTGTTCCTTCTTCGTCATCCGGACGTCCTTCAACGCGGCAGCTTCCGGGGTTTCTCGGCGCTGCCGGCGAATGTCTGGGCGCTCCTCATGGGGGCGACCGCGTTCGTCCAGTTCGTGGCGATCGTCGCGCCGAAGGTGCCCGGCCGGGCGACGTTCCGATTCGTCGCGATGGCGCTCGCTGCAGGTTTCTGGGCCGTCGTCGCCTTCAACTTCGGTGTCAGCGGGACGCCGTCTACGGGAACGCACATGTACGCGACATGGGCTGGCCTGTCCGCCCTCGCAGGAGTCTGGCTCGGATGTCTTACGATAAAGTCCTGACCGGCTCCTTCGAGCAGTACGGGCTGTTGGGTCTCGTCGTGGCCGGACTGGTGATCACCGTCGTCCTCGGCGTCGTCTTCATCCTGAAGTGGACCGGTTTCACTGCCTTCGGCGACCGTTCGAAGCTCGTCGACGCCAAGGCGATCGTGAAGGTCAGCGAGGGAGTCGATGCGATCGCGACCGACCTCAAGAATCTGGATCGCCGCGTCGCCGCCGTCGAGAAGGACGTCGGCGATCGCGCGACCCGGCAGGAGGTCCACGATCTCCAGCTCTCGATCGCGCGAATGGAGGGACGGTTCGACCTGATGGAGGCGAGCATGAAGGCGATCGGCGGCTCGGTCACCCGCATGGAGGACTTTCTCTTGAGAATTTCGGAGAGGGGCAAATGAACATCTTCGCGGGCTATTCGAGCCACTATGACGAGAACGCCCGACTGACGATCCTCCGGGCGCTGGCGGCGCAACCGGACGGGCGGCTCAACGACGGGGTTCTGATCAAGGAACTGCAGGCGTTCGGGATCAATCGCGGGCGGGACTATCTCCACCAGCAGCTCGACTGGCTGGAGACGAACGCCCAGGCGGTGAAGCTGCGGCGTGTCGAGACCGTCATCATCGCCGAATTGACCGAGGCGGGCGAAGACCATGTCGAGAAGCGCCGCGTGCTTCCCGGCATCGTCCGGCCGAGCCGGACGCGGGGCTGACCGTCATGGCGGACCGCGTGAGGCGAGGACGGCTTTCCTCGATCGACCTTCTACCCGCCGATGCCGACGGCATCGTCCAGTGGGCGGTCGCGGAACTGCAGTCGCGCGAGCGGACACAGCTCGACATCCTGGTCGAGATGAACGGCAGGCTCGAGGAGATCGGCTGCGATCCGATCTCGCCGAGCGCGTTCAACCGCTATTCGACCCGGCTTGCGGCCACGACGCGCCGGCTGCAGGAAACCCGCGACATCGCGACGGCCGTGACGGAGAGGCTCGGGCCGGACAAGGCCGACGACATCACCATCATGCTCGTCGAGATGATCAAGTCCTCGGTCTATTCGATCCTCGAAACCGGGCAGGTCGACACGCAAGGCGTGATGTTCCTGGCGAATGCGCTGAAGTCGGCGCTCGCGACCCAGAAAGTCTCGGCCGATGCGCGGCGATCGGCCGAGGCCGAGACTCGGAAGAAGCTCGACGAGGCGGCGAAGGCGGTCGAGGTCGTGGCGGGGGAGAAGGGATTTTCGGCCGAGACGGTGGAGGCGATCAAGGCGCGGATTTTGGGAGTGGTGGGGTGAGCTCAATCAGATCGGTACAGAGGGCACTCGATGGAGAATGTTTCTCCAGAAGACGTGCTAGCTGTGAGCGACATCGGGATGTCTTGCCAGTTAATGCCCAGTGGAAAATTGACGCTCAAAGGCTCCTTTGGAAGGCCAGACCTATCGCACTCGAACAACTCGAACGTCGAGATTGCTTTCTCGATCGGGTATGTTTCGCCATCGGCATTATTCAAGAATTTGGGCGGAGAGCCTTTCCAAAACCAACCTTGATCGAAATTCAAAAGTTGGCGCATGATTTCCGCCTGTTGCTTCGAATTAAAGTGGCCGAGCCAATTGAGGCCAGATGTCTCTATGATGAACGTCGCATCACTGAGACCAAGAAAATGGAAATTGCCAATTATAGATTCTGGAAAGTAGTCAAAGGCCTCAAATTTTATCGTGCTTCCATCGAGGCGGTTGTAGTATGTTTCGATGCTACCGCCAGACGCGATGTTGAAGACATTTCCTCCTTGGAGATCTGCGTCATTGAAGACTACTTTGCCCGCCACTTCCACTTGGCTCTTGGTGGTTTTCATCGTATCGAGTTGAACGTCTTCCCCAACAAGCGAAACAGTGGCTCCATTCCACTCACATCCCGCAAAGTTCGTTTGGTTTGCTTTCAACACTATGTTGACACCGGCTTCGAATCTGCACGATCCCAGATCTGCGCCGCTTACATTTGCTTGGAATGCGAGCCTTTCCTCGCTCTTCTTATCAGTTCTCAGAGTCAAACCACGCAAATAGACGCCGTTCTCGCAAGCCGCGGTCGTTGCGTCTCCGCCTCCCAATCTACTGCAGGAGAAGTCCAGCCCAACCAATTCGGTACCGCGTCGAGCCAATTCTTCAATTGCTTCGACCTTCCCGCTGTTTCCAGACGCGGGAGTTGTCAGAAGTTGCCAATACCTCGCCGTCTGCTCGGATTTCAGATCTTCCAGCTGTATGTTAGTGATCCGGCTTTGTTCTTGTGTCGCGCGAAGGCTCAGCCAAGTCGCGACGAGAGTAAAAAGGAAAGCACCCGCCACAATCATCTTTGTAACTGGATGCTCTTCAAACTCTTTCACAAAGGCCACAATCCATTGCCAAGTCGATTGGCTGGGCTGCGGAGGATCATCTCGAGGCGGCGGTTCGACCATGTACTTCGTCATCGCTCAATCTTCAAAAACGCATTCGAGCATATATCCTCACAAAACCAAGCGTTGCGTCAATGACCGCATTAATAGCCGAAGCCGAATGGGCCGAGCTGCGGCGCGAGGCGATGGCGGTCGTGCCGGCGGAGATCGACGGGCTGCCGGACGTGCTTCTTTCCTATCAGCAAGAGCTCGTCTTTTCGGTTTCGACCTTTGCGCTGACCGTCACGGACAAGTCGCGCCGGATCGGGGCGACCTGGGGCGTCGGGGCAGCGGCCGTGCTGACCTCCGGCGCGAAGCGCACGGCCGGGGGCATGGACACCCTCTATCTCGGCTACAATCTCGACATGGCCCGGGAGTTCATCGACACCTGCGCCATGTGGGCGAAGGCCTTCAACCAAGCCTCGTCCGGCGTTCAGGAGTTCCTCTTCACCGAACAGGGCGAAAAGGGCGAGGACCGCTCGATCCAGGCGTTCCGCATCACCTTCGCCTCCGGGTTCGAGATCGCGGCACTGTCCTCCAAACCGCGCTCTCTGCGCGGCCGCCAGGGCTTCGTCATCCTCGACGAGTTCGCGTTCCACGACGATGCCGAAGAACTGCTCAAGGCGGCGATGGCGCTGCTCATCTGGGGCGGCAAGGTGCTGGTGATCTCAACCCATAACGGCGTCGACAACCCCTTCAACCAGCTGATCCAGGAGATCCGCGAGGGCCGGCGCCCCGGCAATGTCGTGCGCTGCACCTTCGACGACGCGCTGAACCAAGGGCTCTACAAGCGCATCTGCCTGATCCGCGGCCGGGAATGGTCTCCGGAAGCGGAGGCGCAGTTCCGGGCGGAGATCCGCGCCTTCTACGGCGACGGTGCGGCCGAGGAGCTCGACTGCATCCCGTCCCAGGGCTCGGGCGTCTATCTGACCTCGGCGCAGATCGAGGCCTGCATGTCGCGAGCCATCCCCGTGCTGCGGCTCTCCTGTCCGCAGGGGTTCGAGCTGAAGGACGACGCGACCCGGTTCACCTTCGTCGCCGACTGGCTCGGCGAACATGTCGACCCCGCGCTCGCGAAGCTCGATAGGCGCTGCCGGCATTCCTACGGGTTCGACTTCGGCCGCTCGGGCGATCTCTCGATCCTGACGCCGCTCGCCGAAGAGCGTGACCTCACCCTGCGCGCGCCCTTCGTGCTGGAGCTTCGGAACGTGCCCTTCCGCCAGCAGGAGCAGATCCTCTTCCACGTTGCCGATCGCCTGCCGCGCTTCGGCTCGGGCCGGCACGATGCGCGCGGTAACGGCCAGTTCCTCGCCGAATACGCCATGCAGCGCTACGGCGCGCTGGCGGTCGAGCCGGTGATGCTCTCCCAGGGCTGGTATCTGGAGAACATGCCGCCGCTGAAGGCGGCGATCGAGGACCGGACGGTGCTCTTCGCGGCCGACGCGGACCTGAAGGCGGATCTCCGCCAGATCCAGATGGTGCGCGGCATCCCGATGGTGCCGAACGATGCGCGCACCAAAGGCGCGGACGGGGGGCAGCGGCACGGCGACTTCGCGGTCTCGCTCTGCCTCGCCATCGCGGCCGCCAAGGCCGATCATGTCGAATACGGCTACACGCCGGCGCACGAGGCCGACGCCAGTTCCTTCGCGTTCGGCGACGGACTGGACCGGATGGCGGACGGGGAACGGACGTTATGGTGAAGGCATCCATCCACCGCTTCATGGACCGCTGGGGCCGCTCGCCGGACGCCGGCTCGCTGTCGATGGAATTTGCGACCCCGCAGGAGGTCGGCCCGCGCCGGGTGATCGGCGAGACAATCATTTCCGGGCTTGGGCCGCGGCGCCTGGCTTCGATCCTGCAGGAATCGGCCCAGGGCCGTAACCTTTCATATCTGACGCTCGCCGAGGAAATGGAGGAGCGATACCTCCACTACGCCTCGCAGCTGCAGACGCGGCGTCTCGCGATCGAGGGGATCGCGCCGTCGATCGAGCACGACGAGACCGTGCCGGCGAAGATCGTCGATGCCGTCAACGCGCTCATCGAGGGCGACGCATTCGAGGAGATGAGCGGCTCGCTGACCGATGCGATCGGCAAGGGCTATTCCGTTTCCGAGATGATATGGGAGTACCAGGACCGGGTGCTGCAGCCGGTGGAATACAAATGGCGCGATCCGCGCTTCTTCCAGTTCGACGAGGCAACCCGGACCGAGCTACGCCTGCGGGACATGAGCGACATCCGCAACGGGCTCGAACTTCCAGCCGCGAAGTTCATCGTCCACGAGCCGCGCACCAAGATGGGCCTGACCATCCGGCGCGGCATGGCGCGGCCCGCCGCCTGGGCGTTCCTGATCCAGAGCTACTCGCTGAAGGACTGGGCGGCTTTCGCGGAGATCTACGGCGTGCCGCTGCGCGTCGGCAAGTATCACGCGAATGCATCCGACAAGGACAAACGCTCGCTTCTGAGGGCCGTGCGTGACATTTCCAACGATGCGGCCGCGATCATCCCGATGGGCATGGAGTTCGAGTTCGCCAAGGTCGAGGGCCAGCACGGCGAGAGCGTCTTCGGCGGACTGCTCGACTATTGCGACAAGCAGGTCTCCAAACTGATCCTCGGCCAGACGATGACGTCCGACGACGGCTCGTCGCAAGCCCAGGCCAACGTCCACAACGACGTGCGCCTCGACATCCTGAAGGCTGATGCGAAGCAACAGGCCCAGACGATCAACCGGGATCTGATCCGGCCCTTCGTCATCATGAATTTCGGCGAGCAGGCGGTCTATCCGCGCGTCGCCTTCCCGGTAGCCGAACCTGAGGACATCAAGGGCCTGACCGACGCCGTCTCCCGGATGGTGCCGCTCGGACTGAAGGTCTCCCAACGCGAGATGCGCGAGCGGATCGGCCTCGGCGAGCCTGAGGACGACGAAGAGCTGTTGGTTCCGGAAGCAAAGGCACCGGCGATCGAGGTGAAGCCGGGCACGGCGGGCGTCGCGAGAGAGAGCGAAACGGTGCCACCGACCAGCCTTGCGGTCCACACCACCGGCTGCCGCTGTTCGTCCTGCGCGATCGCGACCCTCGCGGCCAAGCCGGCGCCGGTTGATGCCGTCGACGAGGTCGAGCAGCTCGCCGCCGAAGCGCTGTCGGAATGGGAGGCGATCGCCGACCCGATCCTGACGCCACTGCGGGCGATCATTGCCGAGGAAACGACGTTCGAAGGGGTCTTGAAGCGCCTCGAAACGGAAGGTCCCGACACACGCCGGCTCGCGGCCGCACTCGCCCGATCGACGGCGATCGCCCGCGGTATCGGCGACGTCGATGATTAGTGCCGCACGGGTCCCGACGCGCCGCCGAATGGTAACACTCGCCCGTGCTTTATAAGGACTAGCGCCCGATGGCCGAGATCGCCCGCGCCTTCCGGACGCCCGAAGCCGTCACGTCCTATTTCGACGGGAAGGCCGACCGGCCGGCCTTCTCCTGGCTCGACGTCTTTGGCGAGGAGCATGCCCACGCCTTCACCGTCGCCAAGGCGGTCGACGCCGAGCTGCTCGGCACGTTCCGCAAAACGATCTCGACGGCGATCGCCGAGTCCAAGAGCTTCGAGACCTGGCGAGGCGAGATCCAGGACGAATTGGCAAAGCTCGGATGGTGGGGCCCGCGCCGCATCGGCGATCCGGCCGGGGCCGATCCCGACAAGCTCGCCGACTTCTCCTCGCGGCGCCGGCTGGAGACGATCTTCTGGACGAACATGCGAACCGCGCGCGCGGCCGGGCAGTGGGAGCGCATCCAGCGCACCAAGCGGGCGCTTCCCTATCTCCTCTATGTCCGGTCCGCCTCGGCCGAGCCGCGCGCGGAACACCTGCGCTTCGTCGGCATCATCCTGCCGGTCGACCATCCGTTCTGGTCGACCCACTTCCCGCCGAACGGCTGGGGCTGCAAGTGCTCGGTGCGGCAGATCACCCGGCGCGAGGCCGAGCAGCTCTTGGGAACCGAGCCCGATCCAGACGACGAAAGCGCCATCCGCTACACGAACAAGGCGCCGGACTTCGGCAGCCGCGAATTCAGAAATCGCCGCACCGGCGAGGTGACATCGGTGCCCGTGGGTATCGACCCCGGCTGGCAGACCAATCCGGGTCTTGCCAGGTCGCGAACGCTGCTCGACACCCTTTCGAGGCGGCTCGAAGAGCTGGCACAGGTGCCGGGCGGGGCAGGCAACGCTCGGCGGATGGCGAAGGAACTCTGGAGCGATCCCTATCAGCGGCTCGCGCCGTTGCTGCCCGAGAAGGTCTGGATGCCGGCGGGTGTGGCGCCGGAGGTCGCGGCCGCGACGAATGCGGTTTCGCCAATCGTTTCGATCGACTCGGCGGCGGTGGCGGCGCGGATCAAGGCGCCCGACGGCAGCTATACTGATTTCATTACGCTGCCCGAGCTGCTCTTTACGGGCGTCGCCTTTCAGGATCCGAAACCTGGCGAAGACGAGGCAAACGAGCGAACGGTCGTGAAGCGGATCGGCAAGACCTGGTGGAAGGCCGTTGTCAGGCGATCGGAGACTGGCCTTTTACGGGTGCGCTCGCTTCACCAGCGGCCGGATCGGTCTGTCGCCTTCGAGATCCTCGACGCGGGGCTCGGTACGGATGGGCTCCTGCGCGCAGGCTTTGCCGCAGAAGAGATCGAGCCGATGGTGAAGAGATGGAAGAGGCAGCGAGGGGAAGGGGCCAACCCCGGATAGACTGAAGCCTACGCCCGATTTATGCACCGCTGCGAAGTGCATATCGTATTTTGGCAATTGGCTGGCAATTCGAACAGTCAGAACTCCGGGGACGCTGTATAGCAATGCATGAAGACTGGAGCGCCATCCGCTTTCTTCCGAACGTCGCTTTGGAGCAACCGCTAGAAACTTCGCAAGTCGCTCTCATGTCGTGTTGCGATGAGAGAGTTCAGGGCTTGGCACATGCGTATCCGGCGTTTGGTGATTTCCTTGGAAAATTTCGGGATGAGTTTGGCATGGAGCTCGAGCCGACAGTGCTACTCTATCGCTCAGATTCTCCTCAAACCATTCGAACGTTAGAGGCGTTGGCAGGATTTCGGGATCTTGTCTGCATCAGCGCGGTTTGTGCAAGTTACGTTAGAGATCTCCTCTATACAGGAGGTGCCGGATTTCGATTTTCCAACGCCTTCGACTTTTATCCGTGGTTCTTCGGAAGACAGTACGATGACACTATCTTCGTGCAGACTGCATCAGTGTTGGGAACACATAACCTGAGCGAGTTAAATCCTCAGTGCAGTCCAGCTTTTTCCGTTTTGTCGCTGCAGATCCATCACCTCGATCTGCCGCTGTACCGAGGGCTTCGGCGAAAATGGGAAGACGCTTTCGCCGGCGAAGGAGAAACGCAGCGCAATCGACGACTTTTCCGCTCGCTGAACATGGCCCGTGCAGCGGCAAGAATGCCCGGCGGCCCAGAAGTCGACATTTACGACATTGGGCGGGTTATAGCGCTCTGGATCAGCGCCTGTGAGATTTTGATTGAAGAGGGCAAGGGAAGCAAATTTAAGGTGCTCAAGCTTCTTAATAAAGTCGATTGGAAACACGGCTCTTTCTCAGAAGAGAGAGCACACCACACCCTTTATATGAAACTATACAATGCGCGAAACGATTTCCTTCATGGCAAACCCGTCTCAATAGATACGCTTGAAGTTGCCGATGACGGATCGAACCTATTCAAAATGGCAGCACCTCTCTACCGTTGCGCGCTCTCAGCATTTCTGAGCGAGGAAGGGATCTCAGGCAGAGATGAAGGCGTCTCTCAAGATGCTGACGCAGATATTATCGAGGCGCTTCGAGACATGGAGATCGAACGAACCCAAATGAGAGTCGAGGAAGCCCTCCTGAAAACGCTTCCATCTGGGACTGAATAAACCAAGTGGCGTTCGAGATCCTTGACCCTGGCCTCAGACCGGATGGGTTTTGCGCGCCGACTTCACGGCGGACGAGGCGACCGGTCTGGTGGAACGGTAGAGAAGGAGGCGGAGGAAGGAACAACCCCGAAAAAGCTGATGCCTGCGCCCGATTTACGCACTGCTGTCGAGCCTCAATATGATCGCATTGAAAATGTTCGACAAGATCCACTCAAGCAGCGCACGTGACAACGGAAGAAGGCGTCCCGCACTCGGGGGTGCCGTGACAGCATGCAACGAAAGGGCTCAACCATGAACGTGCTTCGCACAATCGGGTACGAGGGGGCTTACATCGATGAGTTCGTAGACACCCTCAAGGAGGCTGGTGTCACGCTTCTTGCAGACGTTCGAGCTGTCGCTGTATCCCGAAAGCCCGGATTTTCGAAGAACCGCTTACGTGAGCGTCTTGCCGCCGAGGGAATTGATTACGTTCACCATGTCGAGCTTGGAGATCCGAAGCCAGGTCGCGAGGCCGCCCGGGCCGGGAAGTTCGATCTCTTCCGCTCGATCTACGGACAGCATCTATCGGAAGCGCGGGCACAAGAGGCATTGCATCGCCTCGAAAGGTCGGTCGATGGCGCTGCTGTCTGCCTTCTGTGCTTCGAGCGGGATCCCTTGACATGCCATCGAGCGATCGTTGCCAATACACTCCAAGATAGAGAAGATGTTCGTATTGAGCATCTTTTTGTAGGAGGCGAGGCCGTTGGATCTGGATCGGGACAGAGAGGAACGCGTGGTCGTCCTCGTGAAAGCGTTGCCGCAGCCTAGCGAGAAGTATGGTGAAACGGTCTGTTGTGCGGGAGTTACCGCCGACCGTCAGTGGAAGCGTCTTTTTCCTGTCCGGTACCGTCATCTCGAAAGCGACTCCACTTTCAAGAGATGGAATTGGCTCCAATTTCGCTATCGGATGCCGAGAAGCGACACTCGGAAGGAAAGCTGCGCGGTCCAAGAAGACAGTCTCGTCGTTGAAGGTACGCTGAAGGAGCGTGAGCGTGCGCGACTACTCAGCCCTCTGATCACAAGCTCGATCCAGGAAGCAGCGGATCAGGGACAATCGCTGACGCTCATTCGGCCGCGGAATCCTCGCTTCGTCGCGGTTAAGAGGACCAATGCAGAGCTTGAACAGGCCAAGGCCGCCTTCGAAAAGGCAGCGCGTCAAGGTTCCCTCCTCGACAAGAAGCTCGCCGAGATCAAACCGTCACCTTACGACTTTCGCTTTCGGTTTGAGGATGGCACGGGCAAGCACGATTTCGGCAACAACGACTGGGAGACGCATGCCGCGTTCTTTCGCGAGTGCAATCGCAGCTCCGAGGATGAAGCCCTCAGTTGGCTAAGTGCGACCTACAACGAAACCTATCCGAGGAAAGGGATGGCTTTCGTCATGGGCAATAAGGTTCGATATCCCAAGACTTGGCTTCTGCTTGGAGTGATCCGTCTCGATCACGCCGACATGGCGCAGGCAGACCTCTTCTGAGGTCGTTCCCACAGAAGGCCACAGAGCGCTGCTGACGGCTCTGGGCGGTATCGTTCCCGCGACGACAACACGAATCGCGCCCACGGCCTTTGAAAGCCCTTTAATTTTGATCCTGGCTTGACCCGACCGACCGGCTCCGCGACGATCGTGCGAGCGCGCGGCGACTCCGCATTCGATCGGCGCATGGTGCTGACAGCTGTCAGCATGACGGGCGAGCTAGGCGTCTTCGTATCGTCGCCCCATGACGAACGCCCAGACCCTATCCTCCTCGACGCCCGTTCCCGCCGCGGTCTCCGCCGGTGACGTCCTCGTCCAGCTCGCCGCCCAGGTCGGCGGGCCGGCGAGCCCGGCGCCGGACTGGATCAAGATCGCGCCGCGCGGCCGGGTGACCGATCGCAACGGCGCCACGCACGTCTTCGACCCCGAGGCGCTCGCCGCCAGGTTCGCCGCCGACGACACCAAGATCCCGCTCGACTTCGACCACTCGACCGTCCTCCTCGGCGCGAAGGGCCAGCGGTCCGACGCGGTCGGCTGGATCGAGGAGATGGAAGCGCGGGCCGACGGGCTCTACGGCCGGGTCGACTGGCTCGATACCGGCAAGGCCGCGCTCGCCGCCCGCACCCATCGCTACATCAGCCCCTCCTTTCCGCGCGACACCGCCGGCAATGCCGGCTGGATCCATTCCGTCGCGCTGGTGACGGCCCCGGCGCTTTCGAAGATGCCGGCGCTCGCACACGCAGACCTTTCCCTCAAACCCGACACGGAACACACGATGAGCCATTACGCAGCCCTTGCGGCGACGCTCGGTCTCGGTTCGGACGCGACCGAAACCGCCGTCCTCGCGGCCGTCCAGAAACTCAAGGACGGCGACAAGGTGGACAAGGCGGTCCACGACCAGACCCTCGCCAATCTGGCCTCGACGACGAAGCAGCTGCAGACGCTTCAGGCGGCGGGCCGCAAGGCGAGCGTCGACGCGGTGCTGGAGCAGGCCTTGAAGGAAAAGCGCATCGTCCCCGCCCAGCGCGAGACCTACGAGGCGCTCTGCGCGAGCGACGAGGGGCTGGAACACGTCAAGGCGCTGCTTGCCGCGACACCAGCGAACCTTACGGCCTCCGGCCTCGACGGCAAGAAGCCGGATCCTGGCACCGGCGGCGAGCCCGCCGAGATCGACCCGGTCGTGCTCGCGGCGAAGGCCAACGAGTATCTCTCCGCCCAGCACGCGGCGGGGAACCCGATCACCTATCTCTCGGCCTTCAACCATGTCGAGGCCGAGCTGGAGAAGGAGGCCTCGCATTGAGCTACACGAACAATCTCGACATCCGCTCCTTCGAGGCAGCCGCGGCGATCGCCGGCAATCTGATCGTTACCGGCGATGCGACCGGAAAGGTCTCGACCGCCGGCGCAAAGCAGGGCTTCGGTATTGCCGAGCGCGTCGGCTGCGAGGCCGGCGACATGGCCGACGTCGTCTGCTCCGGCTGGTACGAGGTCACATGCGGCGGCGATCTCGACTTCGACGATCCCGTGACCGCAGACGCGCAAGGGCGTGCGGTGAAGGCGGTCCCCGTCGCCGGCGAGACGGTGCGGATCGTCGGCTTCATGCGCCGCGAAGCCGTCCTCGGGGACATCGCCCCGATCCATGTCGCCCCGAGCCTCCTCGTCACGCCGGCGACCGTCTGACGGTTCTCCGGTGAGGCGCGCCCCGCGGCGGCTCACCGCCGGCGCGCCCGAACAGCCATCTCATCTCACAGGATCCTGCCGACATGGCCAAGCGCCCCTTCGTCACTCACGCCCGTATGACCGCGTTCGCGATCGGCTACCGCAATCCGGACCTCACCTTCATCGGCGACAAGGTCCTGCCGCGCGTGCCGGTGCCCGCTGAGCGCTTCTCCTGGACCGAATATCCGATCGACGAGAGCTTCCGGGTCGTCGACAACCGGGTCGGCCGCACGGGCCGGGTCAACCGCGTCGAGTTCACCGGCGAGGAGCGCGAGTCCCGCGTCGAGGACTTCGGTCTCGACGGTCCGATCCCGAACTCCGACATCGACGCGGCGGCCAAGCAGCGCGAGGCCGGCCTCGGCAACTTCGATCCGCGCCAGCGCATTGTCATCGGTCTGGAAGACTACAACCAGATCAACCGCGAGATCCGCGTCGCGACCCTCGTCCAGAACCCGGCCTCCTATCCGACCGAGCAGAAGCTCGCGCTCTCCGGCACGGATCAGCTGTCGGACTACGACAATTCCGATCCGATCGGCGTCATCAAGCACGCGCTGAACGCGACCCTCGTCTTCCGCCCCAACCAGGTCGCGATGGGCTTCAACACCTGGAACAAGATCTCTTCGCACCCGAAGCTGATCAACGCGGTCAAGGGCGGACTGACCACCGAGGGCATGATCACCAAGCAGCAGTTCGCTGATCTCTTCGAACTGTCGCGCGGCGTTCATGTCGGGGCGGCCTACATGGACGCCTCCCGCCCGGGCCAGGTGGCGGATCTCCGCCGCGTCTGGGGCGACGACATGGTGTTTCAGCACATCAACGGCTCGGCCGACCCGATGTCCGGCACGATCACCCACGCCTACACGGCCCAGTACGGGACGAAGATCGTCGGCACGATGGAAGATCCGGACGTTGGTCTCGAAGGCGGCGAAGTCATCCGCTCGGGCGAGCGGGTGAAGGAGCTGATCGTCGCGCCGGGCGTCTCCTTCCTTCTCCAGGACGTCGTCGCACCGGGCATCTAACGGACGCTTTCGCCAGCTGGCGGAAAGACCCTTCAGTAAGGATTTGAACATGGACGATCTGACGAGGATCAAGGGGATCGGCACTGCGACGGCCAGCAAGCTCGCGGCCGCCGATCTTGGAAGTTTCGCGGCGCTCGCCGCCGTCGAGGATCTGGCGAAGCTCGCCGGCATCAGCACCGGCGAGGAGCAGTCGCGCGCCTGGATCGAGGAGGCCGGCAAGATCGAGGCGGCCGCAGCGCCCGGGCCCGCCCCGGCCGAAGGCGGTCCGGTCAAGGTCACCGAGGCGCGCGCGACCGAACTGGTCCGCGACAAGGTCGAGACGAACACGGACAGCGCGGGCCGGACGAGCTCGGCCGAGCTTCGCCAGGAGCGGCTCGACCCCATCCGTCACCCGGCTGCTGCTGCAAGTGTCCGGACGACGGGCGAGGCCTATGGCGGCACGCTGCCCGCGACGACCCGCGTCATGGCGGGCGGGCGGACGGTGTCTCTCTCGGCCCAGTCCGAGGACAAGTCCGAGAAGATTTTCACGGCCGCGACGCGGATCCTGCGCTCCAAAGCGCTGTACGAACCCGGTGCCTCGATCCCGCTCACCCGCGCCGAGTTCCGTTCCAAGTCCGGCAAGGGTGCGATCGCGGAACGCGACTGGGACGACGGCGGGCTGGTCGACATCGAGGCCGCTTAGCATTTCGACGCCCCGCCTTTAAGCGGCAAGCCGCTGTCGGGGACCCCGATCGCCGGCGCTTTTCGTTCGTCACGTCCGCCGGCGTGAACGCCCCGGCCAAACGGCGGGGCACCGGCGCGGCCGCTCTCCCAAACCGGCCGCGCCACCGAGATACCCGAGACCGGTCTGGTACGGCTCGCAAGGCCCCCAGCACCCGATGGAAACCTTCGAAGGTAGGGGCTGAGCCCGCCGGTCAGCCATTCTTCACCGCGCGAGGCCATCCGCTTGCAGCCATTCGTCACTCTTGCCGATCTGGAAGCCCGTCATCCGGCCGAGCTGATCACGCTCGCCGCCGACGAGACGACGGGCCTTCGCGACGACGAGCGCATCGAGGCGGCGATCGGCGATGCCTCGGCGCAGATCCGTGCGATCCTGAGGGCGCGCTACTCGGTCGACGAGCTGTCACGCCTCGACGCCGACAGCCGGGACACGCTGCGCATCGATGCGATCGACATCGTGCTCTACCGGGTCGCCATCTCCTTCGCGCGGTCCTCCGACCGGATCGAGAAGCGGCACGACGAAGCGGTGAAGCGCCTGCAGGCGATCGCGGCCGGGAAAGCCTCGCTCTCCTTTGCGTCCGAACCCGGCGGGGAAGACGCCGCCGACCCGAACCGCTCGGCCAACGAGGTGCTGATGGACGCGCCGTCACGCGTGTTCGATCGGCGAACGACGAGGGATCTGTGATGCAAGAGGCGCGGAGAACAGAGAGTTCGACGGGGACCGAAGAATGAACGGTATCCGGATCACCGTTACGGCCGAGGACTTCGACACGGCGATCGCGCGGCTCAAGCCGCTGCTCGACCCGGACTTCGGAGAACTGACCGCCTCGATCGCGGCACTCGGCGAGAGCCAGACGCGGCGGCGGATCGACACCGAGAAGACCGCGCCAGACGGCACGCCCTGGCCGGCGAACCGGGCCGGAACGCCGATCCTCAAGCAGACCGGCCGCAACCTTCTCGACAGCGTCGCCTCGACATCGAGCGAGACGAGTGCCGAATGGGGCGCGACTTGGGAACACGCGCATGTCCACCAGGAGGGCGCCGTGATCGGGCCGAAGACCGCGAAGGCTCTCGTCTTCCGGGGGGCGAACGGAACAGTCTTCGCCCGCAAGGTGACGATCCCGGCGCGGCCGTTCGTCGGCCTTTCGGACGAGAACCGGGCCGAGATGGACGATCTCATAACCGACTTCTTCTCGGGACTCTTTGACGACAAAGCCTGGAGCGCGCGATGACGATCCAGCCGCTCTCCCTTGCCCAGATGTTCGAGGCCTCGAAGCTCGACACGACCCGCGAACGGATCGTCGCGACACTTGCCAGCCTCCTTCCCGGCGTGAAGATCGTGCCCCATTACGGCAAGCTCGACATCAACGACGTCGTCGCCAAGGAGATCGTTTCGGCGCCCGGCGTGATGATCGGCTGGACCGGACTTTCGGACGATCGCGAGATCGACGGCCGGGCCCGGCAGACCATCCAGTGGTCGGCCTATATCGTCGCCGAGGACCATGCCGACACCGCGACCAGGCGGCGGGTCTCGCGCGACACCGTCGCCCACGCGATCGGGAGCCGGATCCTCGATATCCTGCGCGACCCGACCACGGCGAGCTGGGGCCTCACAGAGATCGACCGGCCGCTGCCCGAGCCCGCGCCGAAATTCGTGCCGATGTTCACCGCGAAGTCCTGGGCGGAAGGGGCCGCGCTCTATGCCGTCTCCTGGTATCAGGCGCTCTGGAACGTCGGCGAGGGATATTTCGATTGCGGCGGCGTCACGGTGGCCGAAGGCGCGCCCGATCCCGGCGCGACGGGGCCCCGCATCGAGGTCGGCTACGACGACGAGACAGAGCAGACCGAGATCGCGGCGATGATCGCCAAAGCCGACGAACAGGCCAGCGGAGGGGAGGAGACGCCATGATGGCCGAACTGCCCTTCAGCCCGGTCGCCTCGGAGTTCCGGCGCATCCGCCGGCAGATCGAGCGGGTGAACCGCCGGATCGCGATGGCCGACATTCCGGGGAAGGTGATCCCCGGCAGCCAGGATCTCCAGACGCGGACATTGCGCCTCGACATCGGCCGGTCCGCGGACGGGCGCGTGGTCAAGGGACCTCCGACGAGCTGGCAGCAGCCGGGCGCCGGTCGCCTCAAGACCCATGCGACCCCCGCCGACAACGAGCAGATGCGGCTGCGCTCGCCCTCCGGCACTGTCGGCACCGCCTCGCTCGCCGACTGGGCGACCTATGACGACGACAACGCCCCGCCGAGCCAGTCGGCCGAGGAGGGCGTCCTCGAGCTCGGATCCGGGCGGATCCAGTTCGGACCCGACACTCTGTCGGTGACCTTCGGCGGCACGGGCTTCGAGCTGTCGGCCGACGAGTTGAAGATGACGACCGTCTTCCGAGCCAAGGGCGGCTCCCGGCCTGCCCATTTTGTCGGCGGCAAGGACTCCGCCGGCGACACCGCCGCAGACGGCAACGCGAACATCCTGATCTGAGCGAGAGGAGCACAGACATGGCGAAGACCCCACAGACGACAGGCGAGCCGGAGAAGACCGGCGAAACAAAGACGCCGGTGACGAAGGCGGAAGTTGGCGAGCCGCCGAAGACGCCGACGCCCGGCGCGGCCGTGCCGGTACCTGCCTCCGGCGAGGGCGAAGCCGCCGATGCAAAGTCTGCACCCGCATCCGAGGACGGCCGTGAGGTCTACGAGGTGACCGAACGCGCTGGGCCGAAGGTTGCCGGCAGGCGCGTCAAGGCGGGCGACACGCTTCGCCTCACCGAGGCCGAGGCGCGATCCGACCTCTTGACCGGTGCTCTCATCAAGACAGGCGGTTCGCTGCCGAAGGGGCTCGATCCGAAGAACCCGGCCGAGGCCGACAAGGGCGATCAGGAAGCTGCGTGAGGCGGTTTCGAAGGGCGTTTGAAGAGGGTTCGAAGGCGTGGCGAGACAGGTCCGATACAGATCCGGTGTCGACGGCGTGACGGGCAAATTGCTGACTGGCAAGGCCCATCTCGCGCAGTCGCTCGCCGTTCTCTGGACCACCCGCCCGGGCCAGCGCTTCATGCTGCTCGACTTCGGTGATGATCTGCGCGCCTTCCTCGCGGAGGACATCACGCCCGATCTCGCTCTCGACATCTACGACGATCTGGTCACGGCCACCCACAGTTTCGAACCGGAATACCGGATCGCCAACCTGCAGCTCGTCTCGCTGACCCGGATCGGCGGGCTCGGCCTCAGGCACGACGGCACCTATTATCCGGAAGGCCGGCTCGGCAATTACGCGATCGCCGAACCCTTCGGCGACCTCGCGCCGCTCGCCGCCCGCGAAGCGCTTGCGCGGAGGTTTGCCGCATGAGCCGCTTCACCACGCAGGGCCTGCCGCGTCCCGTCGTCGTCCAGGAGCTCGATCATGCGTCCCTCAAGGCGCTACGCGTCTCCGACTTCAAGGCGGCGATGGCGGAGGCGGGCCTCACCTGGGACGTCGAGAACGAAGAGACCGACCCGGCGAAGGTGTCGCTCGGCCATGCCGCCGACGGCGACATGTTCTTTACCGCGATGCTGAACGACACGGCTCGCGTGATCCTTCTGCCCTCGTTCGCGAGCGGTACCGATCTCGAACGGCATGCGACGAATGCCGGGCTCGGCGAGAACCCGCGGCTTCCAGGCGAGAGCGATCCGGCTTTGCTGGAGCGCATCCGGCTCGCCCGCAAGTCGAAGTCCGCGGCCGGGCCCGACGACTACTACAAGAGCCGGGCGCGGAACTTCGACAGCCGCGTCCGCGATGTGGCGGTCACGGCCGAGACGCGGAACTCGTCGGATCGCTCGTTGATCGTCTCGGTCCTGACGTCCGACAACGGCGGCTACATGGATGCCGAGCTTCAGGCGGGTCTCACCGCCTCGCTGAATGATCGCCTGTTCCGCAGCCGCAACGTCACGGTCGAGATCGTCCAGGCGGTGATCACGACAAAGAACCTCGCTGCCCACGTCTATCTCTACCCGGAAACGCCGGAGAGCATCCTCGAGCAGGCGCGGCTGAACCTCATCGACCAGGCTGCCGCCGATCAAAGGCTCGGCTTCGACCTGACGCGATCCTATGCCGAGAAGCATTTGCATCTTGCCGGCGTCCAGCGGGTCGAACTGCAGGGCTGGGTCAACGCCTATGCCGAGTTCAACGAGGCGATCCGCCTCGGGACCGTGACGCTCACTTCGTTCCGGTTGCCGTCATGAGCGGCGATCGTCTTCCCTCCGTCAGCCTACCGATCACAAAGACGATGGCCGCGGTCTTCGCGACTGCGAAGCGCCTTGCGCCCCTTACTGCCGAGATCAGGGAGATCGGCTTCACGACCGCGCCGGACGACTGGGTGCCCTGGTTCATCTGGGACTACGGTCTGGAGGACGTCGTGCCGTATGTGCGCGACTATCGCCGGGTGCTCTCCGAAGGACCGCTCTGGCAGAGCGTGCGCGGGACACCGGGCGGGATCGCAATCGGTATCGGCTGGGTCGAGAGCGAGGGCGAGGTCGCACCGAGCGACCAGCGGCACGACTGGTGGAAGTTCCAGGTCGGTTTCGAGGCGCCGGCCTCTGACCTCGACCAGATCCGGCAGTTGGGCGGCATCATCCGCCTGTCGAAGGCGTCCGAGGACGAACTCTTCCGCATGTTCTCGCCCGGCCGGGATCACCGTCCCGTCCGAATGGACATGCACCGCGCCGGCGGCGGGCTGATGGACGGCTATTCCGGCGAGGCGCTTTGGGAGGGCGGCCCGCTCATCTCCTTCGGTTGGGACGGCTCAAGCGAAACCGCCTTCGAGAACGGGCTCGAAAGCTCGGTCGAGATCGAGGCATCGCAGCTCCTCGACCGGGGCGAAGGCCTGCGCATGGACGTCGACCGCTTCGGCGGGCGCGTGCCAGCGCTGACCGAGGGCGGCGCCGACATCCAAATCACCGGCGAAGGGTACGCCTTCGCCGACGATCACTGGCCCGACGCCTGGCCTGAGAGCTGGGCCGAGGCCGCCGAACCGCAGGCGATGGCCGGCGCATGGGAGACGCTATGAGCAACACGATTCTGACGACCGGCGGCCGGGTGGTGATGGCGGAGGCGATCGCGGCGCTCTCCTTCGTCGCCGCCCTCTCGCGCGGCGATCCTGCCTGGGACGGTACATGGGAGGGAGCGAACCCGCCGGCGCCTGGTCTCGACGCGAGGGACGTCCTCGATCTCGCCGTCCATGTCCGGCCGACGATCATCGACTTCGTGGAGCCGGACGAGGCGGGCGCAATCCTCACCGACGAGGGCGGGCGCTATGCGCTTAGCCCCGAGTCGACCCGATACCTGCGTGTGCGGGTCTCCGTGCCTGCCGGCACGTTCGACAACGAAGAGATCCGCGAGGTCGGGATCTTCGCGAAGGCCGAATATGCCGAGGGCGTGCCGCCCGGAAAGACCGTGCTCGAGGCGGGCGATATCGTCTCGCCGGGCACGCTGATGCAGGCGATCTGGTCGCGGCCCCAGCACTTCGAGACCGGCACCTCCTACGCCCGCAACTTCATTCTGAGGGTCTGATGGCTTTCGCGCTCGCCAACTACTTCAACCGCCGCCGCGACGGGACATCGCCGCAGGGCGAGCCGCGGTCCGGCGCCGACTACATCGCGCGGCGCTTTGCCGAGCTGCTCCATCGCGGACGCCAGTTCGTCGAGAGCGCCGAGGCGAACGAAGCGCAGCAGATCGCCTATGAAAGGCAGCGCTCGATCGGCGACCAGGCGTTCGGGCCGGTCTCGCTGCGCGACGGCGGCACGATCGTCGTCGACAGCGCGGCGGGCACGGTCACCCTCGGCGAGTCCCTCATCTGGGCCGGCGGTTACATGCACCAGGTCGCCGCTGCGACGCTCACCGGCGTGCCGATGGTGGGAACGGTCGCGATCGGCATCGCGGTGAGCGAGATGGTTGTCACCGATGTCGAGGACGTCGACCTCAAGGGCATCGTTCCGAACACGGAATCGCACGGCAAGGAGCTTGCTGCCCGGCTACGCTACGATGCGGTCTGGGCACGGGACGGCGATCCGTTCTATCCGATCTTCACGATCGTCGACGGCGTCGTGCCGAGCGAACCCGTCGCGCCCTTCGGCGATCTCGCCGAGCGGGCCGTCGAGCGGCATGTCGAGGAAACGCACGGCTCGCACATCATCGACGGCTTCGACGCGCTTTCGGGCGGCTATGACGCCGCGACCGGCGAGCAGGTCTACCTGATCAGCGCCGGCGTCCTCCGGGCGGCGGGCCGGCGCATCACGCGTTCGGTCGACACGCGGCACCGGCAGGCCGAGAACCCGGTCCTCAAATCCGTCGTCGGCGAGATCCACAACTTCGTCGCGGACGGGGCCGACATCACGCTCAGCCACGGCCCGATCGCCGACGTCCAGCTGGTGACCGTCGTCAAGGAGCGGACGGAGACGCTGACCCATCAGCTCGCCGGCGGCTCCGACCCGATGACCTCGACCCCGGTCTATTCCATCCAGTCCGTGGTGCGGGGCGGCACGACCTATGTGAAGGGCACGGACTACAAGCTGACGGCCGACAAGGTAGACTGGTCGCTTCCCGGGGCCGAGCCGAACCCCGGCGACAGCTACACCGTCACCTATCGCTACACCTCCGTCGTCGCGCCGGACGAGATCGGCCGCACGTCGCTCCAGGTCTCCGGTGCCGTCACCGGCCTGCCGGTCACGATCAACTACCGATGGAAGCTGAAGCGGCGCGACGTGATCGCGATCGACCGGGACGGCGGCGTGGTGATGATCGAGGGCGTGTCGAGCGCCTACCAGGCCTATCCGCCGCGGGTTCCGGCACCGCTCGCCCCGCTCGCCATCGTCGAACATCTCTGGGGCATCGCGGCTATCGTCACGCCCTACGAACAGCGCCGCATGACCGAGGCCGAGGTCCGCTCGCTGCTGCGCTTCGTCGTCGACAATGCCGATCTCATCTCGCAGCTGAGGCTGAAGCTCGACGTGCAGGACCGCGATCCGGCGAGCCGCCGCGGCTCTTTCGTCGACGACTTCATCTCCGACCAGCAGCGCGACGAGGGCATCGTCCAGAACGCGGCGATCGTCGACGGTACCGTCCAGCTGCCGATCACCGTCACGTCTCAGGAAGTCGACATCGGAACGTCGGCGATCATGCTGGCGGGCGTCATCGAGACGATCGTCGAACAGCCCTACCGGACGGCGAAACAGCCGATCAACAAGTATCAGGCCTTCGATCCGCTGCCTGGACAGGTCACGCTTCGCCCCGCGGTCGACCGCTGGCACGACGTCACCCGGTCGACGGAAACGGAGGTCACGAGGCAGATCCTGCGGACAGGTCACTTCGTGCCCGGCCGCATCCGCCGCGTGACCGATCGCGGGACAACGATCGCGACCCGCATCGACTCGATCAACCGCACGAGCGAAGCTGCCCGCTTCCTTCGCCGGATCGCCGTGACCTTTACGATCAAGTTCGCGGCCCCCGGTGAGACGCTGACTGAGGTGACGTTCGACCGCATCGCCGTGCCGTTCACCGGCGGCGGCGTCGCAGATGCGAGCGGGACGATCACCGGCACCTTCACCATCCCGGCCAATGTCCGGACCGGCCGGAAGGCGGTGCGCTTCGTCGGCAATGCCGGGCTGGATGCGACGGCCAGGTTCGAAGGCTCCGGCCAGATCACCTCGATCGTCGTGCGTCAAACCCGGTCGATCACGCGTGAGCTCTACTACACCGACCCCGTGGCGCAGAGCTTCAAGCTCGCTGAGGACCGGATCCTCGCCGGCGCGTCGTTCGAGTTCACGGACCGAGGCGACCCGGACAATCGCGTCATCTGCGATCTCAGACCGATGCGGGACGGCTACCCTGTCAACGAGACGCTGGCCGAGGGCGCTATCGAGGGGAACGCCTTTGCGCTCTCCAATCCGAACCTCGTCCAGGAGGCGAACTGGACGGCGATCGACTTCGCGCTGCCGATCCCGCAGCTCGCCGGCGAGGAGCGCGCCATCGCACTTCTGACCGACGATGCCGATCATGCGGTCGCCTACGCCGAACTGGGGTCTCAGAACGAGGACGGCGTTCGCGGCTACGACAAGCGTCGCCAGGAATGGGTCCGCTCCAATCCCTATGGCGGCGTGATGTTCGAGGCCTCGAACGAGTCGACCTGGGTTGCGAAACCTGCAGCCGACCTGACCTTCCGACTTCGCGCCTGGCGGTTCACGTCGACGACGCGAACGGTCATCATCGGGACCTTCAATGTCGAGGACGTCTCCGACATCCTCGTCCTTCTCGTCGTCGACGAGCCTACGCCGGAAACGCGCGTGACCCTCGAACTCGTCCGCGCCAGCGGCGAGGTGATCAGCTTCGATCCGAACGAGCGCCTCTCGCTGCCGGAATACGTCTCGGAGTCAGTGACGATCCGGATGGTGCTGACCGGAACGGCGACGATGTCGCCGATCGTCTATCCGACCTGCCAGATCCTCTGGGGGACGCTGGAGACAGTGGCGAACTACGTTTCGGAGGCGACCAGTCTCGACCAGACCTACGGCAATCTGAAGGTCCGTACGGTGCTCGAAGCCAACGCGCCGGGCGGATCGTCGATCGCGCTCGATATCGGCGGCGACGGTGCCTGGGACACCCAAGCTGCGGTCAACTCGACCGATCTCGGCGACGGCTGGATCGAGCGTGAGTACCTTGAAGGCGCCGTCAGCGACACCGAGACCCGTGTCCAAATCCGGCTGACCGGCACGCCGGCGGCGCGGCCGAGCGCGCGGGCGCTGCGACTTCGTGCGACGGAGGTCTGATCGATGCCGGTCCTCGACCAGACGCCGGAAGGCGTTCCGCTTCCGCATCCGGACAACAGCCCGCGGTCGGTCGATGTGGGACGCATTCGCGATGCGCTCATCCTTCTATCGCAACGGGAAGGGACGGTCGGCACGCGGATTGCGACGGCCGTCGATACGGCGATCGCGGAACTCAAGGCCGGCGCTCCGGCGGCCTACGACACGCTCATCGAAGTGGCGGACAAGCTTGCCGACCAGGACGACGTGATCGCGTCGCTCTTTACGGCGATCGGCGACAAGGCTGCGGCTTCCGCGCTGGCAGCACACCTTGCCGATACGAACGATCCGCACAGAATCGCCTCGGCGATCCGTGACGGCGTTCCCGCGAGTTTCGACACGCTGAATAAGCTGCACAACGCAAAAATGTCGAAGAGCCAAAACCTCAACGACGTTTCTGACAAAGCTGTCGCCCGCGCGAACCTCGATCTCGACGGTTTGAAAGTCATAGACGCCGGGAGGGTTGCCTTGAACGGCAACTCGACCTCGACGAATACGGCCTATGCCGCTCATGCTACTGAGCCGTTCTACATAGACAGCGAAGAGGGTGACTTCTTGGAGGTCACGTTCAGCTGCAACCTGTACGTTGACGTAAACGGCGCCATCAGAGACGATGGCGGATCAGCGATCGTTCTCAAAGTATTCGACGGAACAGACTACGTCATACCTGTGAACGGTATGCACAGCACAGTCCTCCACTCGAACCCCGGCTCATCTACGGACCAGGCGCTCCGCGGAATAGCCTACCTGTCGGCGTTTCTGGACGCTTCTTATAAGCGGCCAAGCGAACCGACCAGGTGGTATCTCCGCCCGTATTTCTACGCAACTTACTCAGGGAACGTGGCGTCGGTGAACGGCGCCTCTGCGATCTACCGTGTCTACAAGGACCTTCGGGGCGCCTGATGAAAACTCTCGATATCATCAACGCGGCACGATCGGTTCTTGGCTCTGACGACATCATCGTAAAGATGATTGATGAGCTTTCCTTCGTTGTCACGCACCTCGACGAGACGGAGGTTACTGCGCGAGAGTATGCCGATATCCAAGTGATCCTCGACGCTATCGATCCGATGGTAGATGCGCGTCAGGCTGCTTTCAGTCTCGCAATCCGGAAGATCGACGCGATCACAGACGCTATCAAATCGGAGTGGTCTGAAGGCGAGCGGGACTCTTGGGATGCTCAGGAGAAGGAGGCTTTGGCGATCTTGGCTGAAGGTGTCGCTGCCCTCGACCTTGACCGCGCCATACTTCCCGGCATGCACGCGGATAAGGTTGCCTACACTGGCGCCCAGACAACGATCGAGGAATATGCGGGGAGCGTCATCGATTACGCCAACCAGTATCGCGTCGTCTCACGTCACTGCGCGAGACTTCGCCGTATCGCTGAAGGGCTTCGCAGTTCCGACATTGCGACCGAGGCGGATTTGAACACCGCATTGGAGCGAGTGTTGGCGCAGATTTCGGCAACGGCTGACCATATTCATGGTCCCGGAACTTGACCGATTATTGCACCCTCTGGCCGGACCGGCTCTTCGGCGTCGAGATCGGCGAGGCGTGCTGCAAGCCACACGACGAGGCCTACGACGCCGGTGGCTCGCTGGTCGATTTCGTTGCGTCCAATGTCGATCTCGGGGCCTGCGTCGCCGCGCTGGGCTTAAGCGCCTGGGGCGTTCTGATGGCGATCGGGACGACGCTGTTCGGATGGATCTTCTTCCGCTGGCGACGGAAGGGGCTCGATAAATCGCGGCCGTTTCGGTAGCTTCCCGGCGTCACGCATTCGGAGGGCCAGATGTCCGGTTACGACAACAACCCGAACCGCAGCCGACCGAAGCCGGGCTGGGGCGAGGTCATGTTGATCGTCGCCGTCGTGATCGGCCTGATCGTCACGGTCTTCATCGTCGCGTCCATGTTCGGATGACTGCCCTCTGACCCTTTCGATGGTGCTGACAGCTGTCAGCATGACCGCCCGCCATCACGCGGTCTAGCGTCGCCGGAGATTTCTCCTGAGGTCCCCGCTCGAGCCTTCAGGCTCGTGCCGCCTCTTGCATCCGGAGCGTTCCATGGCCGCCACCACCGACAATGTCGGCACCCGCGTCTTTTCCAATCTGCGCGACACGGTCGCCGCGATCGACACGCGCGATTCCACCGTCATCGGCCTCTGCCTGCCACTGCCGAACATCGCGGCCGAGGACGAAGCGGCATTCCCGGTCGACGAGCCGCGGGTGATCTCGACGGACGATCCGGAGACCCTCGCCAAGCTCGGGCCCGGCATGGCCTACGACACCATCCGGCAATATGCGCTCGAAGGGATCATCACCGACGTCCTCTTCGTGCGCGCCGCTCATTCCGAGATCCTCAACACCCAGATTGGCCTCATCGCCGGTGATCCGAACGCGAAGACGGGCGCCTGGGCGCTGCTCGAAGGCAAGGCGGAGTTCGATCTCGAACCCGGTCTCGTCCAGGCACCGGGCTTCATGTCGCAGCGGATCGACGCCGGCGCCAATCCGGTCGTCGCCGCCCTGAGCGCGATCTCAGACCGGATCATCGACTGCATGGTGGTTGGAGACACCCCGGACACGAGCCGCGATGCGGCGGCCGAATGGGCGGACGACTGGGCGACCTTCTACAACGTCATCGGCATGTATCCGCACGGCCGCTACTTCCTCGACGGCCAGACGGTGACAAGGCCGCTCTCGCCTTCGGTCGCCGCCGCGATCGTCAGGCGCGACAAGGAGGTCGGCAATCCCTACAAGGCGGCCTGGAACCGGCCGCTCAAGGGGCTCACCAATCTCTCGCAGTCAGTGTCCTACCGTGACGGCGACACCAGCCACGACGCCAACTATCTCGTGCAGCGCGGCGTCGGCACGGTGATCGAGGGCCGCGTCTTCTGGGCGCCCTTCACGACGGCGACCGATCCGACCACGGTCGGCTACCGCTCGATCAAGCGCATCCGCACCCGTCGGGCGATCGAGAAGGCGATGCTGCGTCCGCTGCGTCTCTACCTGTCCGAGGACATCGGGCCGCATGCGGTCACGCAGATCTTCCAGGCCGCAAACGAGGCGCTGGAGGAGCGTCAGGCGGTCGGCGCGATCATCGAGGGCAGCCAGGTCATCTGGGACCGCTCGCTCAACCCGAACAATCTCCTCCGGAAGGGCGGAATGCGGGTGAAGCTGCGCTTCGAGGAGACGCCGGACCTCACCGATCTCGGTATCTACACCGAGCCGCAGCCGGAAGCCTTCGACATCCTGTCGGACAATATCCGCGCCGCCCTGGAACGGCTCGGCAACCCGAACATCCAATACGTCGCCGCTTGAGAAGCGGCTTCGAACGCCGCTCGAACGGCATTTGAGAGGTTCTTATGGACTCCATCATTCACGGCGCGAACTGGTATGTCGGCGAGATCAACTGCAAGAAACGGCTCGAAGCCGTTGCTCTGCCGGATCTCAGAATGGCACGCGAGCGGATGGCCTTCGGCTGGTTCGGCTTCGAGCTCCCGACTGATATCGAACCGCCGACCTTCGAGTTCGGCGTCTACGGTTCGCACCGCGACCTCCAAAGCCGCTTCGGCCGCGAAGCCGGCGACTGGACGACGTTCACCTATTACGAGCGCCTGCGCGACATCACCAAGGGCCAGAACAAGGGCCGCGTCGTCATCATCAAGGCGCTGATCATGGATGTGCGCCATCCGCGCGTAATCGGCAAGCGGGCGGACGCGACCCGCTACGGAGGCGGTGGTGTCTGGTTCTACCACGACATCTTCGACGGCGAGACGATCCACAAGTTCTCGGTCGAAAACCAGACGCTGGTGATCGACGGGATCGACTATTCGAGCGAGGGCAACCGCCTGATCGCGGCTTGAGGGCATTTTCAGCGAAAGTCGCACGACTTTCGCGCTCGCGAAAATGCGCACTGAAGAGGGCGCTTCGGGCGCCGGGGGACGAGCATGTCGGACGTGACGAACGAAGAGCGCAAGACCGGCCCTGACGGGGCGGCCGAACTTGCGGGCGAGGCGCGCAAGGTCGGGATTGAGGAGATCCCCCTTCCGCCCGAGGAGATGCGCAGCGACTGGGACGAAGCGCCTGAAGTCGAACCTGCGGCCAAGGCAAAGAAACCTGCCGCGCGAGCGAAGAAGGAGGTCGCCGAGCTCGACTTCCTCAACGGACGTCCGGGCAAGGGGTTCGCCCTCGACCATCCGTTCCGGCTGCGCCATTCGGACGATTCTGGGCATCCCTTTCGTGAGATCCGCGAAGTCTTCGTGCGGCCGTTGTCGGGCCAGGAGGTCGCCGACGTTCTTTTCGAGCGGGATGCAGCCGACCCTTACGATTTTTACGCTGTGATGAGCGGCATGCCCGCCGCGGTGTGCCGGGCGCTTCCCGGCCGCGACGGCGATCGGCTGGCGGAGATCGGCTACGGTTTTTTGCCCCGCTTCATGAAGGCCGGCGGCTCCGGGTCGACCCGCGAGCCTGCCGACGGCTCGTCCTGAAGCTCGCGCGGGTTTCCGCGACACCGGTGCCCTACTGGCTCGCCAGGCCTTGGCACGAGATTCTCGTCTGGTCTGCCGAGGCGGAGCTGATCGCGGCCGAAGACCATGGTTGAGGCGTTTATGGCCGTTTCACTCGTAACGTTCGAATTCGCTCAGCACGATCCACTCGTCGGCCTGCCGCTCTTCGTAGAGACCGATCATCCGGAACCGGCATTCGCGCCGGATCGCCGCGCCGCTGCAGTTGTCCCGGGCATAGTCCACGAAGCCGGCGGGCCCGTCGACCATCTCGCTGAAGTCGAGATCGATCCAGTAGCTTCCGAATTCGCCGAAGTCGTTCGGAACCGCGCAACGCCCGCGAGCTTCATCCATCTCGGCGACGTGGCAGTAAACCTCGACCTGCGTCGCCTCGGGAACGTTCCCCATCATCAGTTCGCCAGTATGGACGGTACGAGGCGAGAGCGCCTGCGCGAGGCCCGGAGACGCGACGGCGAAGGTCAGGAGAAGAGCGAGTATCGGTCTCATCGGGTCGGATGCCTCCAGGCGACACGCTCGACGGTAGCGGCCACGCGGGCGACTGACAAGAAAGTGGAGCGCCGCCGTGGCTGATTTCGATGTCTCGATGCGCTTCGGGATCGACTATCGCGACGACGACGGTCGGCGGATCAAGCGCGACCTGCAGGAGATCGAGAAGGCGGCCGATCGCTTCGGCGCGAACCGGGGTGCGGACAAGCTCGGCCGGGATCTGCGCGAGGTGTCCCGCACCACCGAAACGACCAGACGCGACGTCGATACGCTCCGACGCGCGGTCGATCGCTTCGGAGCGTCCCGCGGCGCGGACGAGATGGCACAGCGCTTTCGCCGGCTGGGGATCGAGGTCGACCGGACGGATCGCGACATCGATCAGCTACGCGCCTCGGCCGAGCGTCTCGGGCGCGTCGGCGGCATCGGTTCGCTCAGCCGCGACATCGCGATGGCGAGAACGAGGTTCGGCGGGCTGAACCAGGAACTCGGTATTCTCAATACGGGGGCCGGCAACGCCTTCAACGCCCTGATGGCCTTCGCCGCGCCGACCGCGATCCTGGCCGGCCTCAGCCAGGTCGAGCAGAAGTTCCGCGACGTCGACGCTGCGGCGGGTCGGACCGCCATGACGGCGGAGCGCTACGGGATCGGTACCCGCAAGGAACTCGTTGAGACGAACAAGGCGCTCGGCCGGGACGTCGGCGCATCGCAGGGGAGCATTTCCGACGCGCGGCAGACCTTCGTCGCGGGCGGCATGACGATCGCCGAGCAGAACACGGCTCTGCCGCCGACCCTGAGGGCGGCGATCGGTTCGGGAGCGAGCGCCGAGACGATTGCCCGGGCCGGACGGGCCTATCTCGGGACCATGGGCGGCAAGGCCGAGGAGCTCCCCGCCGCCTACGACATCATGGCGAAGGGCGGGAAGCTCGGCTCGTTCGAGCTGGAGGCCCTTGCGAAGAACCTGCCGTCCCTCGGTTCCCAATATGCGGCGGCGGGAGGAACGGGCCTGAAGGGACTGTCCGAACTGGTCGCGCTCGCCGAGATCGCCGCGAAGGGCGCCGGCAGCGAGGACGAGGCGGCCAACAATCTCCAGAACTACCTGGCGAAGCTCTTCTCACCGGAAACAGTTGGCAACTTCAAGAAGCGGCGCGTGAATCTCCCCCGCGAGATCGAGGCTGGGCGGCAACGGGGCGAGCATCCGGCGCTGACCGTGCTCGATCTTGCCACCGAGGTCACCGGGGGCGATCCCTTCCGGATGGGCGAGCTGTTCGGTGACCAGCAGGTGATGGCAGCGCTGCGGCCCCTGATGCAGAACCGCGATCTCCTAACGAAGTACGAGCGCGAGATCCGCACCGAGTCGGCGGGAACCGTCGAACGGGACTACGAATACTACCGGACCATGCCGCAGGGGATGGAAGAGGCTCGCCAGGCGGACCGCGAGGCCTCGCAGCTCACGATCGGCGAGGCGGTCTCGCCAGGCCGGGCGAGAGCGTCTGAGGCTTACACGGCGCTGATGAAGGATCTCGCTGGGTCGGCCGACAAGACGATGGAGGAGGGCCCAGCAAGCGGGGCTTGGGATCTCCTTCGCAAGTTCAATCCGCTCTTCGGTGGCGACTTCGGGCTCGTGGGCCGGTACTTCCTGAAAGGTGAGGGAGACGGATCCGGAGAGGAAGTCGGGCCCGATGCGGCCGTACGGGAACCGGCCGAACGCGACCTGCTTCGCCGCAACCGCGACGATGCCGAGGCGCGCCTTGGCGTTCTGAGGGAGCAACTGAGCGAGGCCGAAGGCGAAAGCGCCGAAGCCGACGCCCTGCGCCGGCAGGTGCAAGGGGTCGAAGAGCGGCTCCAGGAGATCAACAAGACCCTCGAGGAGGGTTTCTCGAGCCTCAAGGACGAGACCGTCTCCCCGATCTCCTTCGGCAGCGACGGTTTCGGCGGCGGGCGGATCATCAACGCGTCGCTCGGCGGCGGAGGGCGCGGCGGGTCCGGCGCGCCCTATCGCAGCGCCTATGCCGGCGCGCCGCAGATGGACGGGTTCGCCGGCATGGGCTCGCCAGGGAGAGGCCCTTCGGCGAACGACAATGCCCGCTTCGGGGCCTCGAGCGGCGCCTTGACTAATCCTGGCGGGGCGAAGGGTGAGATCTTCGACGTCCTTTCGGCCGACTTCTCCGATCCGCAGGCCTTCGCGCTTCTGGGTCACATGGAGCAGGAAAGCGGTTTCGACCCGAATGCCTGGAACGCCGGTGAGCAGGCTGGTGGCCTCCTTCAATGGCGCGGGAACCGGCTCGCGAACCTCCAGCAGTTCGCGTCATCGCGCGGCATGGACTGGCGAGACCGGAAGGTGCAAGCCGCCTTCGTCGCGTATGAGATGCAGAACGATCCTTACGAACGGCGTCGGTCGAAGCGGTTCCGCGAGGCAAACACGGTCGAGGAGGCCTCGGCCGCGCTCGAAGACTATGTCCGCTTCGGCGACGGCTCGGGCGGTCAGCGCCTCGCGAATGCCCGGAGGGCGGCGGGCGAGTTCGGCGCTGGAGCGACGGCTGGCGCAGCCGCCTTCGGTGGAGTCCAGCTCGACTATGCCAACCAGGGGGCGACCCGGAACCGGCCGATCACAGACAATCTCTACCAGTCGATCCAGGAGGGCATCGCCGCCGTCTACGGCCCCGGCTATCGCGGAGAGATCTATTCCGGCGGTCAGGCCGGCAGGCGGCGGACCGGCTCGCGCCGGCACGACGATCACGGCCACGGCGGCCGGGCTTCCGACACCTATATCTACGGGCCGGACGGCAAGCGCCTGGAGGGTGACGATCTGGCGCCGCTGGCGCAGTGGTGGCTCGCCAACAGGAAGGGCTCTGTCGGCCTCGAGATGAGCGGCGGCGGCATCCATCTTGACGAGATCACGAAGGACCAGCTGAAGTCCGGCGAGTCGCTGCACTGGGACTATGGCCGGCTCACCCGCAAGCAGGCCGAGGCGGTCCGCCAGGGCCTCAGCGGCGTCCAGCCCGACGCTGCAGCGAAAATGGATGCCGCGGCGGCCCATGGGGCGGATCGCGAGACCTTCGCGAAGGATGGCTGGCCCGAGGACGATGCGAAGCGCCCGGCGCCGAAGGCGAAGAGCTCCATGCCGAAACCCGCGGCCGCCGAAGAGGCCAGTGGCGGCACGGTCGATGCGAGAACTGGCGGCAACGGCCAGCCAGTGGTGACGAACCACCACTATCATGGCGTCGATCCGCAGGTGATGGCCGCCAAGGCCGCCCGCCGGCAGCGCCGCGACATCGCCGCAGCCCAGGCTCGCGCCATGCACGACACCGAAGCGAGGGTGGCCTGATGGCGGTCCGTCCGAACTGCAGGATCGGCAAGGCGACGCTGAAGGTGATCGGCCTCAACCCGGAATCCTTCTCGACCGAAGCCGAAGGCCGCTGGCCGGGCGCTGCGACCTGGACCGGCATGGACTACCAGGCGACCGGCGTCGGCGAGGAGCGCGCCGTCATCCGGGCCCGCACGGCGCCCCATCTCGTCGGCGGGCTCGACGCGCTGGCCTGGCTGAAGATCCACCTGAAGGAAAACCGGCCGGTCAACTTCATCCGGCTTGGCGCGAACTATGCCGGCCGGAACATGGGCCAGATCGGTGTGCGGTTCCTGTCCTACGACGAGACGAAGCTGCATCCGCACGACGGCGTCGGCCGGATCCTCGACGTCGAGATCGATCTCGTGATGTTCGGGAACCGGACATGATCATGATCGAGGACATCCGGATCGACCGGCTGGCCAAGCGCGTCTACGGCACCGAGCGCGGCGGGACGGTCGAGGCGATCCTCGACGCGAACGTCGGCCTTGCCGCCCTGATCTTTCCGACCGGCGTCATCCCAGCCGGGGCGGATGTCGTCCTGCCCGAGGTGGTCGAACGGGCGGCGCCGGCGGTCACCCGGCCCTGGGACTGATCAATGACGATCCGCGTCCCCTTCATCGACGTCAAAGGCCCGTCCGGCGTCAATCTCGCCGAGCGCTTCGGGGACGAGTTCGTGGGCGTGAGGATCACCGATCTCGACGGCGGCGAGGCCGACGAGCTGGTGATCCGTTTCCGGCGCCGGAAGCCCTATCTGCAGCCGCCGCCGGTCGACACCGAGTTCACCGCCGCCCTCGGCTGGGACCCTCGGGGCGCCCTTGTCACGGGCACCTACAAGTACCAGCGCACACAGTATTCCGGCGATCCGGAAGGCGGGCAGGAGATGAACCTCGTCTGCCGATCGGCCGACTTCACCGATGCCCTGAAGCGGGTCGATACCGAGCATTTCGACGCGGAGACCGGACACCGGACCTATGGCGACGTCCTCGACGAGCTCGCCCGGCGCGCCGGGCTGTCGACGGCGATCGACGACGAGCTGAGGGCAATTCCGCTCGCTGGCGGCTATCTCCTGCGCTGGAAGCAGTCTGCGATCGGCTTTGCCTCCGATATCGCCGAGGAGCTTGGTGCGATCGTCAAGCCGCAGGCCGGCCGTTTGACCGCACGGCGCAAGGGCTCCTTTGCCTCTCCAAGCGGATCGGACCTGCCGGATGTGAGGATCCCGTTCGACCCGAACTATGCCTGGCAGGTCGACCTGGAGCCGCGCTTTGGCCAGTTCGAGGTGGCAGCTGGCTGGTTCGACGCAGGCAAGGGTCGGCCGGAAGAGACTTTGAAGGCGCTTGGAAACGGGATTGCGCGTTTTGCGATGCCGCACATCGCGCCGTCGATCGACTTCGCGAAGGCCGCGGCCGAAGGCACCGCACGTCGTCTTGAAGCGGAGACCGCGACGGGCTTCTTCCAGTTTGCCGGAGACGCGACGGCCGTCGCCGGCGCGCGGGCCGTCGCGGAGGGCTACGGGCCGGACGTCGACGCGGTGAACTGGGAGATCAGGGCCGTCTACCACGAGGCCGGCCCGGACATGGGCTGGACGACGACGATCGAGACGGAGCTGGCTTGGTGAGAGGCGAAAGGGTGGTCGAGACGTGAGTTGAGGACGACGGGCCGGGCAAACCCGGCGCGGGGGCGTGGTTTGCGACGTCGTCCCCGCTGGCGCCACAGAAGACAACGCCACCGCCGTCGCCGGCCGAAGCCGGTCGGGGGAGGGTGGACGAAATGTCTTAGGAAATTGTTATGACCGACTTCCTGGAAGTCGAACCCGTTCAGCCGGCTGCCGGCTATCGCGGAGGAAAGCGGAATCTTGCCAAGCGTTTGATTCAACGGATCGAGGCGGTGCCGCACATCGCTTACGCCGAGGTTTTCGTCGGCATGGGCGGGATCTTCCTGCGCCGGCGTCGAGTGCCGAAGGCCGAGACGATCAACGACCGGAGTGGCGATGTCGCCAACTTCTTTCGGATCCTGCAGCGGCACCACACCCCGTTCATCGAGATGCTGCGCTATCAGGTTGCCTCGCGCCGGGAGTTCGAGCGGCTGAAGGCTGAACGGCCGGAAACGCTGACCGACCTCGAACGCGCAGCGCGCTTCCTCTACCTCCAGCGGCTCGCCTTCGGCGGCAAGATCGTCGGACGGAGTTTCGGCTACACGCCGACGCGGACGTCCAGCTTCAATCCGCTCACGCTGGCGCCACAGCTGCAGGCAATCCACGAACGCCTCGCCGGTGTCGTCATCGAGGAACTGGACTGGGCCGACTTCATCCGCCGCTACGACCGACCGGGCATGCTGTTCTATCTCGATCCGCCCTACTGGGACGGCGAAGACGACTACGGTGTCGGCGTCTTCGGCCGCGAAGACTTCGCCGAGATGGCCGAGCAGCTGCGCGACCTGAAGGGCCGCTTCATCCTCTCGATCAATGACCGGCCCGAGGTCCGTGAGATCTTCAGCGACTTCGCGATGGAGGCGGTCGAGGCGAGCTATTCCCTGGCCCGCGAGAAACGCCGGGCCTTCGGGGAACTGATCGTTTCGGGAACTGGCAGAGCGTGATAGCGGGAGGCTCCCGACCATCATGATGCAGCCGCATGGAGACGTCCGCGATGATTGATCGAGATGCTGTTCGACGGCAGGCGAGAAGCACCTGCGGATGGGGCCGACGAGGCCTGATCGCCCTGGCCCTCGTTCTGTCCGTGCTGGTATCGCCTGCTTTCGCCGACCCGATCGAGGGCAGGGTCAATGCCGTTATTGACGGCGACGGCCTCGTCGTCGCTGGCACTGAGATCAGGCTCTGCGGTATCGACGCGCCGGAGGCGACGCGACCCGGAGGATTTGAGGCGACGGCTCATCTGCGCGCGCTCGTCGAAGGAAGAACCGTGCGCTGTTTGCCAGTGGGGGAAGGCTCGGTCTGCGACGGCCTCTCGCGACCGACGAGCTACGACCGCATCGTCGCCCAGTGCTTCGTCGGCGACCTCGACCTTGCCGGCGACCTCGTCCGCCACGGCTTCGCTCGCGACTGGCCGCGCTATTCGGGGGGTGCTTACGGCGGCTGACCGCTGGTCTTTAAAGAATGTTCGAAGGAGCTTCGAGCGGCATTCGAACCGGTCTCAACGCACCATCTTGGCTCCGGTCGCCGTGTTCGACTGGACCATGGTGATCACATCGCGGGAGCCGCACTTGCGGCAGCGAAGCGGGAAGCGCCGGTTGATATAGGCCGCATTCGGCCCGAATGCCGCGATCAGCTCGTCGAGGATCGGCATGGAGTGGATGCAGTCGCGGTTCTGGCAGAAGGCCTTCAATCCCATGCCGAGCTCCCGCAGATGGCCGAGGCTGTCGGCGGGATAGTCTTTCAAGGCTCCAGATACCGCGTGGCCGTGTCGGCCCTTTCCTGCGGACCGTGTAGTTCGACGATCCGGTCCATGACAGCGGCCCAGTGCTGCGCGGTCTCTTTGTCGTTCTCCTTGTAGGCCTTGTTCCGTCGCCATTTGGCTTCCGACCACGCTCCCCGCGGTTGCGTGGCGAGGAGAAGAACGTCTGCCGCCATCCGGACGGCGCGGCGTCTGGCGACCCGGACCTTCCGATGGCCTGCGATGAAGTCTGTCAGCGAAGAGAGGGGTTGTTTGAGCCAGCTGCGCATCGGCGCCTCTTTCACGATTTGCCGACAGCTTACAAGCGCGTCAAAACAGCCGCAAAACTGTTGCCATTCGATCTTGCGCGGCCCGCCATTCGTTTTTGCGCGCTACAGCGGCCATCCGGGGCGCTCGTCTATCAGCCGGCCGACGGGTCCAACCTGTCGGTCGAGCAGTTCGATCGGCTGAAGGCGGAGCTGGAAAGCGGCTATTCAGGCGCCGGCACTGCTGGCCGGCCAATGCTGCTGGAGGGCGGGCTCGATTGGAAGGCGATGGCCCTGACACCGAAGGACATGGACTTCATGGAGGCAAGGCACGGAGCGGCGCGGGATATCGCGCTCGCCTTCGGCGTGCCGCCGATGCTGCTCGGGATTCCCGGCGATTTGACCTATGCGAATTATGCCGAGGCGAACCGGGCCTTCTACCGGCTGACGGTGCTGCCGCTGATCCAGCGGATGACGGGCGCGATCGGCGCCTGGCTCGGCGGCCATCTCGGAGACGCCGAGGTGAAGCTCGGGATCGATCTCGATGCGGTGGAGGGGCTCTCCGCCGAGCGGGAGGCGCTCTGGGCCCGCGTGAGCGCAGCGGATTTTCTAGGCCGAGACGAGAAGCGCCAAGCGGTCGGTTATGGTCGCGACGACTGAAATCAAGCTTCCAACCCGATTCAGGGCCTGCGGCACACAAAAAGACAGCACCGCTCGAGAAGAGGGTGCTGTCAAACGACTGCCACGACATCAAGATTTCAGGACAGGTGCAAAGGTGCAACAGATCGTTCAAATTGTCAAGACAGAATCTGAGTGGTCGGGAACTTGACCATGGCGGGCCCGTCGACATCGGCGTTCGCCGCGGACCAGAGGGTCGTCATCATGGGCTATGCGGCCCTTTTCGGACGGCCGGACCTGTCGGGCGACATCATCGAGCCGGGCGCATTCGCGGCGTCGCTCATGACGAGAGGCGCGCGGAACATCCGCATGCTCTGGCACCATGATCCGGCGCGCCCGGTGGGGCGCTGGAACGTGATCCGCGAGGACCGAAACGGGCTCTATGCCGAGGGGGAAATCGCCTCGGGTGCATTGGCCGGCCGCGAGGCGGCGGCGCTGATCGCGGCGGGGGCCCTCGACGGCCTATCGATCGGCTTCCGCACCAAGCTCGCGCGCCGGGCGAGTCCGCCGCATCGAAGGCGGCTGGTGACGATTGATCTATGGGAAATCTCGCTCGTCTCCTTCCCGATGCAGGAGGGCGCGCGCCTGAGGGCGCCGGGCGAGGGAGGACGCTCGGGCGCCCTAACGAACGGGCGGCTCGGGACCGTGGGGTCTGCCCGGGCCCTGCCGAACTGACCGCGCCGCGGTTTCAGCCTGAACAATCGAACAAGCAAGAGGAGTTCGTGAGAATGAACGAGAGCATCAGCGCGCCTGAAATCAAAGCGCATGGCAGCGAGATGGACGCCTCGCACGAGCGCTTCATGAGCGTTTTCGAGAATTTCCGCGAGGCGAACGATGAGCGTCTTGCGCAGCTCGAAAAGCGGATGAGCGCCGACGTTGTGACCGAGGAGAAGGTCGATCGCCTGACCAAGGCGCTCGACGAGCAGCAGCGGCGCATGGAGCGGCTGACGCTGAAGAGCACGCGGCCGCGCATCGGCCTCGACGAGAAGCAGGCGGATGCTGCTCCGAGCGAACATAGACAGGCCTTTGAGGCCTATGCCCGCGGCGGCGACGAGAGCGGTCTGCGGCAACTCGAGGCGAAAGCGATGTCGCAGCTGACGGGGGGCGATGGTGGCTTCCTGGTGCCGGACGAGACGGAGACGGAGATCGGTCGCCGGCTGGCGGCGATCTCGCCGGTGCGCGCGGCTGCGACCGTGCGGACCGTGTCGGCGGCTGTGCTGAAGAAGCCGTTCGCGATTTCCGGCGCCCAGACCGGATGGGTGGGCGAGACGGAAATCCGTCCCGAGACTAGCGCGCCGCAACTGGCGGAACTGAGCTTCCCGACCATGGAACTCTACGCCATGCCGGCGGCGACCAACGCGCTGCTCGACGATGCGGCAGTCGATCTCGACCGCTGGATCGGCGAGGAGGTGGAGCAGGCCTTCGCCGCGCAGGAAAGCCAGGCTTTCGTCAACGGCGACGGCGTGAACAAGCCTCGCGGCTTCATGACCTATCCGACGGTGGCGGAACATGCCTGGAGCTGGGGCAATGTGGGTAGCCTGAACACTGGAGCAGACGGGGCGTTCGCAGCCGGAGAGGCGGCCGACAAGCTGATCGACCTCGTCTATGCACTGAAGGCGGGCTACCGCCAGAACGCCAGCTTCATGATGAACCGACGGACCCAGGCAATGGTGCGCAAGCTGAAGGACGCGGACGGCAACTATCTTTGGCAGCCGCCCTCGGCGGCCGGCGCCCGCGCCTCACTGATGGGCTTCCCGCTGATCGAGGCGGAGGACATGCCGGACGCGGAGGCCGGGGCGAACGCGATCGTCTTCGCCGACTTCAAGCGGTTCTATCTCGTAGTTGACCGCCAGGGCGTGCGGGTGCTGCGCGATCCCTATTCCGCCAAACCCTACGTCCTCTTCTACACGACGAAGCGCGTGGGCGGTGGAGTTCAGGACTTCGATGCGGGCAAGGTGCTGACCTTCTCGGTCTGATCGCGCCTCAGGACTCATCGAAGCGGTGCCGGCGTTCCTCCCCCGCCGGCACCGATTGATTTTCTCACAGCGAAAGGATCAAGCCGTGCTCGTGGTTGATCTTGGCAGCGGAACCGCGCCGGTCAGTGTCAGCGAATTGAAGGAGTGGGCCCGGATCGCGCGTGACGACGAGGACCAAACGATCGGGCTCCTGGTCGCGGCGGCGACATCTGCCGTCGAAGCGGCGACCGGGCTGGCGCTGTCGCGGCGGCAATTTCGCCTGGTGGTCGAGAAGCGACCGAGGGACGGCGTGATCGGAGCGGCGAAGCGGCCGGTGGTGAGCGTGGATGCCGTGGTCGGCACCGGGTTCGATGGGGCGGAGATCGACTTCGATCCTGCCGTCGATGCCGAGATATCGGCGGATGGAAGCGCTATCAAGCTGTCCTCCTCCGTCTGGGCGGCGAGCCCAAACGGGGTTCAGGCAACCGTGACGGCGGGGCTTCTGCCGGACGAGGTGCCGGCTGGTGCGAGACACGCGATCCTCGTCGCGGCGGCGAGCTGGTTGGAGACGCGGACCGCCGTGGACAGCGGGGCGCGCCCGGTGCTGCCGAACGCGGAGTTGCGTCTCGTCCGGTCGCTGAAGACGGTGCGGATCTGATGACGG
The DNA here is from genome assembly GCF_000153705.1 of Fulvimarina pelagi HTCC2506. GTDB lineage: Bacteria > Pseudomonadota > Alphaproteobacteria > Rhizobiales > Rhizobiaceae > Fulvimarina > Fulvimarina pelagi. The sequence continues at coordinate 2,186,020 of NZ_DS022272.1, read as the reverse complement.
CAAAACGGTTGTTCATCGATCCCGGCCTTCTGCGCGAACTTGCGGTGCTCGAGAGGCCTTCTGAGACGCCGGACGGGATGGGCGGCGCACTGATCGAGTGGGTCGCGGTCGGGTCGGTCTCAATTCATATCGAACCCGTCTCGGCACGGCGCTTCGAGCGGTTCGACCAGGCGCAGGGGGAGACCCGACTTCGGGTGCTTTGCCGCACGGCCGAAACCATTGTGCGCGGACGCCGGTTTCGCATCGGCGAGCGGCGGCTCTTCATCGAGGCGGTCTACGATCCCGATGAAAGCGGGCGCTATCTGCTCTGTCTGTGCCGGGAGGAGGCGCAATGAAGTTCGAATGCCGAACCAACGTGGCGAGCCTGCGGTCTCGTCTTTCGAAAGTATTGGCTCGAACCTCGCGCAGAGATGGTCGGAAGAGCGACAACGCCGAAGCTTTCGGTTCGAACTGGATACTCGGCCTGCCAACGACATCGGGATTTCGGGCCAAGGATTTCGCGTTGCGGCCGTCCGGCGAAGGGCCGGATCGTGATGGACTTACTAAAGTGTGAAAAAAATGATCGCAATTTTTCGCGCATGCGCGATGAAAGTGCGCCATTATCACAACATATGAAAATGTGTGACACGGCGAGAACTGCTCGAAGGAGGTAAGAGCCTTGGCGCATCCAAGTTCTGAACTGCAGCGATCGATTTTCAACGCGCTCACCGGCGACCCGGCGCTGACGGGGCTGCTCGGCGGGCCGAAAGTTTTCGATCGTCGGCCGGAGCGGGCGGCGTTTCCGTATCTGACACTCGGACGGACCACCGTGATGGACTGGTCGACCGGGACCGAGGACGGATCGGAACACATCCTCACCCTGCATGTCTGGGCCAAGGGCGGCGGCAAGCAGGAAACCTACGAGATCATGGACCGGGTTTCGAAGAAGCTCGATGATGCGAACCTGCCGCTGGAGGGCCACCAGCTGGTGAACCTGCGGCTCCAGTTCGCCGAAGCGCGTCAGGAACCGGACAGCACCACCTATCATGGGATCCTGCGGTTCCGTGCAGTGACCGAACCGCTGGCCTGACGGCCCCGCATTACCAACCAATATCCGACATCAATCGAAAGCGGCTCGTGAGGGCCGCTTTTTTGTTGTCCGAACGGCTCGAAAGGACTTCGCTCATGGCAGCGCAGAAGGGCAAGGATCTGCTTCTGAAGATGGACGAGACCGGCGAGGGGAGTTTTGCCACCATTGCCGGCCTGAGGGCGCGGAAACTCGCCTTCAACGCCGAGAGCGTCGACGTGACCGATACCGAGAGTGCCGGTCGTTGGCGCGAACTCCTGGCCGGGGCGGGCGTGCAGCGGGCGTCGCTTTCGGGAAGCGGCATCTTCAAGGATGCGGGGTCAGACGCGGCGCTCCGCTCGGCGTTCTTCGAAGGCCGGATCGAGGCATTCCAGGCGGTGATCCCGAATTTCGGCCGCGTGACCGGGCCGTTCCAAGTGACGGCCCTCGAATATTCCGGCGAGCACAATGGCGAAGTGACGTTCGAGATCGCGATGGAATCGGCCGGAGTGCTCAGCTTTGCGGCCCTCTGATCCGATGTTCGCGAACCGCCGCCGCGGCGAGGTTCCGGCGGTCATCGACGGGACGGAACGACGCCTTTGTCTGACGCTGGGGGCGCTGGCCGAGCTGGAGGCGGCGTTTGAGGCGGACAACCTTGCGGCGCTTGCGGCGCGGTTCGACACGGGGCGCCTTTCCGCGCGCGACCTGACCATCATCATCGCGGCGGGGCTGCGAGGGAGCGGCGAGCCAGTCTCTGCCGACGAGGTCTCGGCGATGCGGTTCGAGGATGGCGTTGCCGGCGCCGCGCGAATTGCGGTCGAGCTGCTGACGGCGGCGTTCGGCGGCAGGGAATCGGGCGAGGGGGCGTTGGAGGCCGGCTCAAACCCCCGGACGCCGCGACGGGAGACCGCCCGGCCGTCGCGGCCTTTCCCTGGGACGACGCCCTCCGCTTCGGCTTCGGCGTCCTGAAACTCGGCGCCGAGCGATTCTGGGCACTGACGCCGCGTGAACTGGCGGCGGCCTTTTCCGCCTTCGAGCCGAAGCTCGGGGGCTTTGCGCCCACGCCGGGCGACCTCGACGCACTGATGCGGCGCTTTCCCGACCAATTTTAGGACATTCAGGCGATGGAAGAGGATGAAACCATCCGCGTTCACATGAGCGCGGATACGGCGGAGCTGACGGCTGCGCTCGACGATCTCTCCCGGCGGGCGAGCCAGTTTGGCTCCGCGCTGACCGGAGCGTTGAAGGGAGCCGTCAGCGGTGGCAAGTCGCTCGACCAGGTGATGCGGGGATTGGCGCAGCGAATTTCCGACATCGCGCTCGAGGCGGCGTTGAAACCGTTGGAGAACCTGTTTTCGAGCGCGATCGGCGGCGTGCTTGGCGGTGGTGGCGCGGGATCGATCACGCCGTTCGCCAAGGGCGGCGTCGTCGCGGCCCCGCAGTTCTTTTCGAGCGGCGGCGGGCTTGGCGTCATGGGCGAGGCGGGTGCGGAGGCGATCCTGCCGCTGCAAAGGGGCGCGGACGGACGGCTCGGGGTGGCGGCGCCGGGTGGCCCGGGGAGCGGACGGACGATCGTCTTCAACGTCTCGACACCCGATGCCCAGAGCTTTCGGAAATCCGAGATGCAGATCCACGCGATGCTGGCGCGTGCGGCCGGCCGCGGCCAGCGGGGGCTTTGAGCGATGACGGCCCCGGCCTTCAGCGAAGAGCGCTTTCCGCTCCGCGTCGCTTTCGGTGCCAGCGGCGGGCCGGAGCGGCGCGTGGAGATCGTTCGGCTCTCGACGGGTTTCGAGCACCGCAACCAGCGTACGGCTCATGCGGTGCGCCGGTACGATGCGGGGTCGGGGGTCAGAAGTCTGGCCGATCTGGCCGAGGTGGTCGCGTTTTTCGAGGCGCGGCGCGGAAAGCTCGTCGGCTTCCGCTTCCGCGATCCATTCGACTGGCATTCGGGTGCGTTCGGCAAAACGCCGAGCGCCTTCGATGCGGCGTTGGGCTCGGGTGACGGGAGCCGGCGAAAATTTCCGCTTCTGAAGCCCTATGGGAATGGCGCGGACACCTATTGGCGACCGATCGACAAGGCGGTCGCGGGAAGCCTGCTGGTTGCCCTCGGTGGAAACGAGGTCGCAAGCGGCTTCCAGCTGTCCGAGGGCGGAGACGCGGTCGTCTTCGATGCGGCGCCCGCTGCGGGCGTGCTGGTTCAGGTCGGTTTCGCCTTCGACGTGCCGGTGCGGTTCGACATGGATCAGCTCTCGGCGAACGTGACGGCCTTCGAGGCCGGCGAGATTCCCTCCATTCCGCTCGTGGAGATCAGACCATGAAGCAGTTTCCTTCAGCTCTGAGAGCCGCCTTGAAGGGGCCGGTGACCACACTTGCCGAATGCTGGCGCATCACGCGCGAGGACGGTGTGGTCCTCGGTTTTTCGGACCATGACGCGGATCTCGAATTCGACGGTACGCGCTTCGAGGCGCGGACCGGGCTGACCGCGAGCGAGGCGGAGAGTGAGCTCGGGCTCGCGAGCGAGACGCGGGAGGTCGCGGGCGCCTTGAGTTCGGCGCGCATCGAGGAGGCGGACATCGCGGCGGGACGCTATGACGGCGCTCGCGTGGAGACGTTCCTGGTGGACTGGACCGATCCGGTCGCCGCTCATGCGCGCACGGAGGTCCTTTCGATCGGCGAGATCAAGCGAGGCGATCTCGCCTTCACGGTGGAACTGCGCTCGCGAATGGCCGATCTCGACCGCGTCCGCGGCCGGCTCTACCGACGGCAATGCGACGCCTCGCTCGGCGACCATCGCTGCGGAATCGATCTCGAGGACGCGGGATTGAAGCGGAGCGGCACCGTTACCGGGCTTGGGGAGCGGTCGGTGACGGTCGCGCTGTCGGCTGCGATGCCGCTCGATCGCTATCGGCATGGCCATCTGCTTTTCCAAAGCGGTCCGGCTTTAGGTCTCAAGGCCGAGATCGCCTATGGCGAAGAGGCCGGAAGCGGCGAGGTGCTCTTCGCGCTGACGCAGCCGTTGCAGACTCTGCCTGTCGTTGGGGATGCCGTCGAGGTGGCCGAGGGTTGCGACAAGCGGTTCGCGACCTGCCGCGACCGGTTCGCGAATGCCGAGAGCTTTAGAGGCTTTCCGCATCTGCCGGGCGGCGATGCCGCGCTCGGAGTTGCCAAGGAGGTCGGCGGTCACGACGGGCGGCCGCTGGTGCCATGACGGAGATTTCGACCGCGGCGGACGGGGCGCCCGCGGCGCGGGTGGTCCGTTTGGCGGAGGCCTGGCTTGGAACGCCCTACCGACATCAGGGAAGCCGAAAGAGCGTGGGCTGCGATTGTCTCGGTCTGGTTCGGGGCGTTTGGCGCGATCTTTACGGTGAGGAGCCGGAGCGACCGGCGCCCTATGCGGTCGACTGGGTGCTCGATCGATCGGGCGAGCGGCTGCTCGAGGCCGCCGGGCGGCATCTGGTCGCGAGTGAATGCCGGCGGCCCGAACCGGGTTCGGTGGTGCTCTTTCGCTGGCGCAATCGGTTGCCGGCGAGCCATTGCGGGATCGTCGACGGCGGCGGGCGGCTGATCCATGCCTATGACGGCAGCGCGGTCGTGCGGTCGGCGATGCCGGAGCCCTGGATGCGACGCATCGCAGGCATTTTCCAGTTTCCTGAAGACGTGAGGTGAGCGGCCAATGGCGACGCTTCTTCTGCAGACGGCGGGTTCCTTCATCGGCGGGGGGATCGGTGGGCCGATCGGAGCGATCCTGGGCCGCGCGGCGGGCAGGCTCGCGGGCGCCGCGATCGACAACGGCCTGTTCGGCACGACCGAGAAGCGGGAAGGCCCGCGCCTCGACGCCGTCCGCTTCATGCAGGCCGACGAAGGCGGCGGAATTCCGCGCATCTACGGAACTGCGCGTGTGGCGGGTCAGGTGATCTGGGCTACGCGATTCGAAGAGCAGATCGAGACCGAACGCCAGGGCGGCAAAGGCGGTCCGCCGAGCGTCGAGGTGACGACCTACAGCTATTTCGGCAATTTCGCGGTGGGGCTTTGCGAAGGGCCGATCGCCGGTATTCGCCGGATCTGGGCCGACGGCGAGGAACTCGACCAGACCCGATACGACATCCGAGTCTATCGTGGCCGGGAGACCCAGGACGGCGATCCGCTGATCGAGGCAAAGCAGGGCTCCGGCAACGCGCCGGCCTATCGGGGCCTTGCCTATCTCGTCTTCCAAAGGCTGCCTCTGGAGCGTTGGGGCAATCGCATCCCGCAGATCTCCTGTGAGGTGATGCGGCCCGTCGGCGACCTGGAAAACCGGATCGAGGCGATCACGATCATTCCAGGCGCGACGGAGCACGGGTTCGACCCCGAACCGGTTCGCGAGGAGATCGGCGAGGGCGAAGACCGCATTCTCAACCGGAACGTGACCTTCGGCGAGAGCGACTGGACCGCTTCGATCGACGAGATGGACCGGCTGTTGCCGAAGCTTTCGCGCGCGGCCCTCGTCGTTGCCTGGTTCGGCGACGATCTCAGGGCCGGTCATTGCGAAATCCGGCCCGGTGTCGAGATTCGCGAACGCAAGGAAGACGAGGCCTGGCGGGTCGGCGAGACCGATCGTGCGGAGGCGCGGCTCGTCTCGCGCATCGACGGCGCGCCGGCCTATGGCGGGACGCCGAGCGACAAGGGTGTCGTGCGCGCGATCGAGGATCTGCGGGACAGGGGGCTTGCGGTCACATACTATCCGTTCCTGCTGATGGACGTGCCGCCGGACAACGACCTTCCCGATCCCTATGGGGGTTCGCGGCAGGCGGCGTTTCCATGGCGCGGCCGGATGACGCTCGATCGGGCCGAGATCGTCTCGGGCAGCGCGGACCGGACGGCGACGGCGCGGGCCGATATCGAGCGCTTCGTCGGCACGGCCTCGCGTCACGATTTCGTCTGGGAAAACGACCGGCTGCGCTATCACGGGCCGGAGGAGTGGTCCTATCGCCGGATGATCTTCCATCAGGCGCATCTCGCCGAGCGGGGCGGGGCCTCGGCTTTCGTGATCGGTTCGGAGATGCGTGGGCTCACGCGAATTCGAGATCATCAAGGCCGGTTTCCGTTCGTCGAGGCGCTCATCGCGATCGCCGCCGAGATCAAGGCGATGATGCCCGGCGCCATCGTGACCTATGCGGCGGACTGGAGCGAATATGCCTGCTACAGGCCGGCGGACGGAACGGGCGAAGTCCATTTCAATCTCGATCCGCTCTGGGCTTCGGATGCGATCGATGTCGTCGGGATCGACAATTACCTGCCTTTGTCGGACTGGCGCAGCGATGGAGAGCCGGGCGAAGAGACGCCGTCGCAGTATGATCGTGACGCGCTCGCCGGGGACCTCGACAGCGGGGAATGGTTCGACTGGTCCTATGCGACACCTTCGGACCGGCGCGCCGGGATCAGGACGCCGATCACTGACGGCGCTGCCGGCAAGCCGTTCGTCTACCGGGACAAGGACATTGCCGGCTGGTGGTCGCAATCTCATCGAAACCGGATCGGTGGCGTGGAGACCGGGTTGCCAACGTCCTGGGTGCCGATGTCGAAGCCGATCTGGTTCACCGAACTCGGCTGCCCGGCGATCGATCGGGGTGGCAACCAGCCGAACGTATTCGTCGATCCGAAATCGTCCGAAAGCTTCACGCCCTATCATAGCAGCGGCTTTCGCGACGACCTCGCCCAGCGACGGTTTCTGGAGGCCTCGCTCTTAGGTTGGAAAGAGAAGATCGGACCGCTCGGCGCTGCGCTGAACCCGATCTCCCCGCTCTATGGTGGGCCGATGGTCGATCCGGGCGCGATCCATGTCTGGACCTGGGACGCACGGCCCTACCCGGCGTTTCCTCAGCGCACCGATCTCTGGACTGACGGCACCAATTGGCGCCTCGGCCACTGGCTGAACGGGCGCCTTGCCAATGCGCCGGCCGACGCCCTGATCAAGGCGATCCTGGAGGACCATGGCATTACCGGATACGATGTCTCCGGCGTCGAGGCGGTGCTCGACGGCTATATCGTCGACGGCCCGCGCACGGCGCGCGAGGAGATCGAAACCATCCTCTCGCTGATCGGCGGCGTCGCCGTCTGCTCGGACGGCATCCTCAAGTTTGCGTCCCTGTCCCGCAGAAGCGGCGAGCACGGGATCAAGGCGCTCGTGGATGGCGAGGGGCCGATTGTCGAGCTGCGGCGCAGCGAGGCCGGCGAACGGCCCGATGAGATCGCCATCCGTTATCTCGACCCGGACCGAGCCTATCAGCCCGGAACCTCCTCGGCCGCACGGGACGGAATTCTGATTCCGCGGACAGGAGTCTCGACCTTTCCGGCGGTGCTCAATTCCGAGCTCGCGGAGCGGTACGCGGCACGCTTGATGGGTGAGAATGGCCCGGCGCGCGAAGAGATGCGGTTTGCGCTCGCGCCGAGCGAGGCGGCGATTGAGGCCGGCGATGTGCTGACCTTCGATGACCGGGAGGGACGCTGGCTCGCGGTGCGCATCGAAAGTGGCGACGAGCGCCGGATCGAGGCGCGGCGGCTCGTGCCGAGCGAGGCGGTGGGCTCGGGTGTCGGACGAAGCGCCGAAGGCGTCGTCGTTCCGGCAAAACCGGTCGTCGCGTCACGGCCTTTCCATGCTCTCGTCGATCTGCCGGTTTTGCCGGGCCGCGCGACCGGCGGCGCGGCGGTAGCGCTTCACGCAAGGCCGTGGATGCCGTTCGTCGTCTTCGCCGGCAGCGGCGAGGGGCGCCTAACGCACCGCACCGTCGTCGATATCCCGGCGACCCTTGGACGCCTTACGGAGAATTTCCGCCCAGGCGTCTTCGGCGTGATCGACCATACCGCGAGTATGACCGTACGGCTCGCGCGCGGAACGCTTTCGAACGTCACCCGCGACGGGCTGCTCGCCGGCGAGAATGCGGCCGCGCTGATCGCCGAGGACGGCCGAGTCGAAGTCTTCCAGTTCCAGGACGCGGAGGAAATCGCGCCTGGCACCTTCCATCTCGCCGTCTTCCTGCGCGGCCAGGCGGGTACGGAGGCTGACGCGTCCGTGCCGTTCTTCGAAGGCACGCGTTTCGTTCTGCTGAACGACGCGTTGCGGAGGCTCGATCTCGACGAAAGCGAGATCGGCCGGAGCCTGAAGATCAGGTTCGCGCCGGTGGGACGCCCGCTCGACGATCCGGCGGTGATCGAGACGACAGCGGTTATGGGCCTCAGAGCCGTCGAGCCCTATGCGCCCGTCCATCTTCGTGCCGGCTTCGAGGCGAACGGCGACTGCCGGCTCGGCTGGATCCGCCGCACCCGGATCGGTGGCGACAGCTGGGAGGCCGAAGAGGTCCCGCTCGGGGAGGAGCGGGAACTCTATCGCCTGACGATCTCGGTCACCGGTTCGCCATCGCCTTCTCTGACACTGGACGTCGCCGATCCTGACTTCCAGCTTAGCGCGGACCTTCAGACGGAGACCTTCGGTGAATTGCCGGCGCGGCTCACCGCAAGTGTTGCTCAGGTCTCGCCGGTCTGGGGCCCGGGCAAGGCCACGAGCCGGACCTTCCAGCGCCCACAAGCCTGACCTGCCTCACAACGAAAGGAGAATGCCATGCAGAACGAAAAGAAGTGGTACGAGTCGCGCACGGTTTGGGGCGGTCTGGTCGCGCTGGCGGCGGCAATGGCCGGACTTGCAGGACTTCAGATCCCTGGTCCCGCCCAGGAAGCGCTGACGACGGCCATTCTTGACACGGCGACGGCGATCGGCGCGCTGGTGGCGATCTACGGACGTCTGGCGGCTGAAAAAACGCTACGCTGACAGATGGAATATCAGCGTGTTATGCTCCATTTCTCGCACCCGACGAGGTTATGGAAATCAATCACTTATGGTTAATTTATCCTTTCGGCCGATCATTCAGACGGGGTTCACCGAGTGAGCTATAGATATGCGGTCCGGCCGGGTGCGGCCGGCTGAAACGAGCGGCTAACAAGATGACTGCAACGAACCTTCTCTCTCGTCTGCTAATTGCTGTCGTCGTGCTTGCGTTCGCGGCGGATGGGACCGCATTTGCGCAGGGCCAGGGGCGTGGTCAGGGCAACGGCGGCCAAGGCCAGGGGGGCGGTGACAGAAAAAGCTGCTCCCAGGCCGAGGTTCGCGAAGCGGAGCAGCGGAGCGGTGGCCGCATGATGTCCGTCAGTCAATCTTCCGAAGGGGGATCGACCGTCTGCCGCATCACCGTCCTTGTTCCATCCCAGGGCGACGGCAAGCCGCGCCGCACCGTTGTGACCGTGCGCCCGTAGAGGCGAAGCGAATTGAAAGGGAGTTGAGATGCGGGTTCTCGTTGTCGAGGATGACGACAATCTGCGCCGCCAGTTGCGGGAGGCGCTCGAAGCAGGAGGCTATGTCGTCGACGAGGCAGCCGATGGCGAGGAAGGTCATTTCCTCGGCGATACCGAGCCCTATGACGCGATCGTGCTTGACGTCGGGCTTCCGGTGATGGACGGGATCAGCGTGCTGGAACGCTGGCGCCGCGACCAGAAGAAGGTACCGGTCCTGATCCTGACGGCCCGCGATCGCTGGAGCGACAAGGTCGCCGGTATCGATGCGGGAGCCGACGACTACGTGACGAAGCCGTTCCACATCGAAGAGGTGCTGGCCCGGGTGCGCGCTCTGATCCGCCGGGCGGCGGGGCATGCGACGTCCGAACTCGAATGCGGTCCGCTGCGCCTCGACACGCGGACGGCGCGTGTCAGCGTCGACGGGACGCCCCTGAAGCTGACATCGCACGAATACCGGCTGCTCGATTACCTGATGCACCATCAGGACAGTGTGGTTTCGCGCAGCGAACTGATCGAGCACCTCTACGATCAGGATTTCGATCGGGATTCGAATACGATCGAGGTGTTCGTCGGTCGCCTGCGCAAGAAGATCGGCATCGACCTGATCGAGACGATCAGGGGCCAGGGATATCGCCTCAGGCATGAATGACGCAGCCACCGACAGCGAAGACGATCGAGAGAACCCCCTCACTTCGCGCGCAGTGGCGCGGCCTCCGGGTGCCGCACAACTCAGACTAAGACGGCTCGGTCGGATCCTCGGGCGCTCGCTCGCCGTCCGGGTCGTCGGAATGTCGAGCCTTTGGACGATCGCCGCTCTTCTGGCGGTCGGTATTCTGATCTCGGCGCTTTATCGGCAGGCGGCGGAAGACGGATTTTCCGCGCTTCTGGAAGCGCAGCTCTTCAATCTCATCAACAGCGTCAGCATAAACGATGCCGGCTATCTCTCCGGCAGCCCCAATCTCGGCGATCTGAAATATGTCCAGCCCCAGTCGGGCTGGTATTGGGAGATCGTGCCGGTCAGCCAGGACCTCCGGGGCCGGCTCAGTTCGTCTTCGCTTGGCTATTCTTCTATCCCGTCCGAGCCGGTGCAACAGGTACCGTTCGAATTCGACTACCAGCGGACCTATTCGAAGCCCGGCCTCAACGACGAAGAATTGCAGATTCTCGAGACGGAGGTTGTGCTAGACGATTCGAACCGGGCCGCCCGGTTCCGCGTGATGGGCAACAAGAGCGAGCTCAAGCAGGAAATTTCGGCCTTCGACCGCCGGCTGGCGCTCTATCTCGCAATCGTCGGGCTCGGCAGTGTGATCATCAATGCCGGCGTCATCCTTCTGGCCCTCAGGCCGCTGCGAACCGTACGCCAAGCTCTCGCCAAGGTGCGCGCCGGTCATGCGGAGAAGCTGGAGGGTACGTTCCCGGTTGAGATCGCGCCGCTCGCCGACGAGATGAACGCCCTTGTCGCGAACAATCGGCGCATCGTCGAACGTGCGCGCACGCAGGTCGGCAATCTGGCCCATTCCCTCAAGACACCGATCGCCGTTCTGGTGAACGAAGCGGATCGGATCGGCGGTTCGAGCGGCCGGATCGTCAAGGACCAGGGCGCGCGGATGCGCGAGCAGGTGCAGCATTATCTCGATCGCGCCCGTGTCGCGGCCCAGAGCGAGAGCGTCGTCTATCGGACGCCGGTCTTGCCGGTGCTGGAACGGCTCGCACGGGTTATCGACAAGCTCAATCCAGGGCTCGACATCGTCTTCGACAGAAAGAGCGCGGCAGACCTCGTCTTCGCCGGCGAGCGGCAGGATTACGAGGAAATCGTCGGCAATCTTCTCGAAAACGCGTCGAAATGGGCGAAAGGTCGCGTGTCGCTGGCCTGCCGTATCGCGGGCGAGGGTGCCTTCGAGACGATCGTCGAGGACGACGGACCGGGGCTGTCGGAGGGCGAACGAAAGCGCGCCGTCAAACGCGGGCAGCGCTTCGACGAGACGACGCCGGGAAGCGGCCTCGGCCTCGCCATCGTTTCGGATACGGCGAAGGAATATCAGGGCAGCGTGCGCCTTGAAGATTCCAAACTCGGCGGCTTGGCGGTGATCGTGGTGTTGCCGCACTTGCGCGCCTCTGCCGGCTTGACATGATAGGCAAGACGAAAGAACCAAGGCGCGCGCTGCGATAAGGGTGGCGCTCCGCCTCCTCGGCCGAATTCGAAGTTGTTGACCGATGCACCATCGAAGCCTGTCCTTTCTCTTGTTCACTTGTCTTGCCTCTACGTTCGGTGGCTGCCTGAGCACGGGCTCTGGCCTCGGCCCTTCCTCGCCTGGGGCCGCTTCTCTCGACGGTGGCATCATCGGGCGCAGTTCCTACGCGGCGCAGCTCTCTACCGGCGCTAAAGCGCGCGCGGTCGAGGCCGAGTATCAGGCGCTTCAATTCGCGCCAGCAGGGCAGGCGATTACCTGGTCCGCAAGCGGTGCTTCGGGGCGTGTGGTGCCGACGCAGGTCTATCGCGTCGGTTCGCAGGATTGCCGTGGCTACACCCAGTATCTTGATGGTGGCATTACCCAAGGGCTGACTGGGACCGCCTGCAGGGCCGAAGACGGCAGCTGGATCTTGGTCTGAGACCAAATGCCGTCTTCGCTCTATTCATGACGAATTCTTAAACCCGGTTCTGCTTGGGGCGGCCGGACCCATCTGTTAGAGAGGTTCTGAAGTTTGGGGCCGCGGCCGGTCCGTGCGGCGCGCTCGCAAGAGGAAAGACGGGTTCAAGTCGGTTCAATGGTCTTCTGGTTCATCGTAGCGGCCATGACGCTCGGCGTCGTCGTGATTCTCGTCTATCCGGTCTTTGCCGCCTCGATCGATCCCGCATCCGATCGCGCGTCCCACGACGTCGAAGTCTATCGCTCGCAGCTGAAAGAGCTCGACGGCGATGTCGAGCGCGGCACGCTTTCCGCCGAAGAGGCCGAAACCGCGCGCGCCGAGATCGGGCGTCGCCTGCTCAGGGCGAATGCCGCCGCCGAAGCCGGCCGGACAAAGCGCGCCGGCCTTCCTGGTGCCGGTCGAAAGAGCCTTGCGGCAGGTCTCGCGATCGTTCTCCTCGTGCCGGCCATATCGCTTTCGGCCTATCGGTATTTCGGCGCCTCGGGCCTGCCTGATCTGCCCTTGGCGGGCCGTTCGGAACCCGCCCCGCGAAACGACAACGGGGCGCCGAACGAGATCATGCGGCTGGTGGCCGGCGCTGAGGAGCGGCTGAAGACCAACCCCGAGGACGGCCAAGGCTGGAACGTCCTCGCTCCGATTTATCTCAGGATGGGCCGCTCTGACGATGCAGTCGAAGCCTTTCGGAACGCCAATCGCCTGCTCGGACCGAGCGTTTCGCGCAATGCCGGGCTCGGCGAGGCTCTGGCGCAGGCCGCGGACGGCGAGGTGACCGACGAAGCCCGACAATACTTCGACCGGGCGCTCGAGGAGCAACCGGACTATCTGCCGGCCCGCTTCTTCGTGGCGCTCGATCTAAGCCAAGAGGGCAAGAATTCCGAGGCGGCGGAAGCCTGGGCTTCGCTTATCGAGAAAAGTCCGGCCGACGCGCCATGGCTGGCGATTGCAACCCAAGCGCTGACCGATGCGCGCCAGAAGGCGAATTTGCCTGAGCTTGCGGAAATTCCGCAACCAAAACCGGCACGTAACTTGCCACCGGAAGACGGATCGGGACCGTCACCCGCCCCGGAACAGATCGCCGCCGCTTCCGAAATGAACGCCGGCGAGCGCCGGGAAATGATCGAAGGCATGGTGTCGCAACTGGCCGATCGACTTGAAGCCGAACCGAATGACGCGCAAGGTTGGCAGAGACTTATCCGGTCCTATTCCGTCCTCGGGCAGGACGAGAACGCGGCGCGGGCGCTGAATACCGCGCTCGGCGTCTTTTCGGACGACGTGGAGGCGCGCGATCAGATCGCGGCGCTTGGCCGCTCGCTCGGGATCGAAGAGAGTGAGTGAGGAAACAAATGACCCGCAAAGGTAAGCGCCTGCTCTCGATTGGCGGCATGTTTGCAGTGGTCGCGCTCGCCGCCGGCCTCGTGCTGACCGCGATGTCGGACTCCGTCGCCTACTTCAATTCGCCAACGGACATTATGGAGAATACGCCAGGACCCGGTCAGCGTATCCGCCTTGGAGGCATGGTCGAAACCGGCAGCGTCGTGCGCGATCAGGGCGAGACCGTCACCTTCCGCGTTACCGATACCGTCCAAAGTGTACCGGTGACCTATACCGGCATCCTGCCGAATCTCTTTCGCGAGGGCCAGGGCGTTGTCGCCGAAGGCACGCTCGGGCCGGACCGGCTCTTCCTCGCCGACACCGTGCTTGCCAAGCATGACGAGAACTACATGCCGAAGGAAGTCGTCGACGATCTGAAGGCCCGCGGCCTGTGGGATGACGAGAGTTCGCGTCCCATGGCCACCGAGGGAGCCGGAACATGATCGTCGAACTTGGACATTACGCGCTCATTCTGGCGCTTGCGGCCTCGCTGATCCAGTCCGTCATTCCCGCGCTCGGCGCCTATCGCGGCGACGCGCGGATGATGGAGGTGGGCCAGTCCTCCAGCCTCGGCGTCTTCCTGTTGCTCGCCTTCGCCTTCTCGGCGCTGACGGTCGCCTACGTGACTTCGGACTTCTCGGTCCTCAACGTCTACGAGAACTCACATTCGGCCAAGCCGATGCTCTACAAGATCACCGGTGTCTGGGGGAACCACGAGGGCTCGATGCTCCTTTGGGTGCTGATCCTCGCCTTCTTCGGCGCTCTTGTGGCGAGCTTCGGTCGCGACCTGCCGCCGAGCCTCAGGGCCAACGTCCTGTCCGTTCAGGCCTGGATCCTGACGGCGTTCCTCGCCTTCATCCTCTTCACCTCGAACCCGTTCGCCCGGCTCTTCCCGGCGCCGTTCGAGGGGCAGGACCTCAATCCGATCCTGCAGGATGTCGGCCTCGCGATCCATCCGCCGCTCCTCTATCTCGGCTATGTCGGCTTTTCGATCGCCTTTTCCTTCGCCGTCGCCGCCCTTATGGACGGCAAGATCGACGCCGCCTGGGCGCGTTGGGTGCGGCCCTGGACGCTGACGGCCTGGATCTTCCTGACCCTCGGCATCTCGATGGGCTCCTACTGGGCCTACTACGAGCTCGGTTGGGGCGGCTGGTGGTTCTGGGACCCGGTCGAGAATGCGAGCTTCATGCCGTGGCTATCGGGCACGGCGCTTCTCCATTCGGCCGTCGTCATGGAGAAGCGCTCGGCGCTAAAGGTCTGGACTATCCTTCTTGCGATCCTCACCTTCTCGCTCTCGCTGCTGGGCACCTTCCTGGTCCGCTCCGGCGTCCTCACCTCAGTCCACGCCTTCGCGACCGACCCGTCACGCGGCGTCTTCATCCTGATGATCCTCTGCATCTTCATCGGCGGATCGCTGGCGCTTTTCGCCTTCCGGGCTTCCACACTCGAAAGCGGGGGCCTGTTCCAGCCGGTTAGCCGGGAAGGGGCGCTCGTTCTCAACAATCTATTCCTGACCACGGCGGCGGCGACGGTGCTGATCGGCACGCTCTATCCGCTGCTGCTGGAGATGGTGACCGGCGAGAAGATCTCCGTGGGTGCTCCGTTCTTCAATCTCACCTTCGGGCCATTGATGGTGCCGCTGCTGCTCGCTGTGCCCTTCGGACCGCTGCTCGCCTGGAAGCGCGGCGATATCGCGGGCGCGACCCAACGGCTTTACTGGGCCGTCGGCGCCGCGCTGCTGACCGCGATCATCGCCATCGCCCTGACGCAGGGCACCGAAGTGCTGGCGTCGCTCGGTCTGGGTCTCGGCGTGTGGCTACTGATCGGCAGCCTGACCGATCTCGCCGAGCGGGCCAATTTCCGGAAAGCCGGTCTTTCGAAAGGGTTCGCCCGCCTGAAGGGGCTGCCGCGCTCAGCTTTCGGAACGACGCTCGCCCATTTCGGTCTCGGCGTCACGGTCATCGGCATCGTCTGCGTCTCGGCTTTCGAGACCGAAATCGTGACGTCGATGGAGCCCGGCGGAACGCGCGAAGCCGGCGGCTACGAAATCCGCTTCGACGGCATGAGTAAGCGACAAGGGCCGAATTTTTCCGAGGAGGTCGGCACGTTCACCGTGCTCGACGCCGGCCGGGCCCTCGGCACTATGGAGAGCGCCCGCCGCCTCTATACGGCGCGGCAGATGCCGACCACGGAAGCCGGCATCCGCACGAACTGGTTCTCCCAGCTCTACATCTCACTCGGGGACTCCGCGGCGAACGGCGGGGCGACCGTGGTTCGCATCTGGTACAAACCCTGGGTGACGCTCATCTGGATCGGCACGCTCTTCATGGCGTTCGGCGGCATGGTTTCGCTGGCCGACCGGCGGCTGCGCGTCGGCGCGCCAGCTGCGCGTAAGAGCCTGCACGCATCGGGAGCGAAGGCGTGAGGATGCAATCGAAACTGGTCGTAGCGATCGCTCTGGCAACCGCCCTCTTGATGAGTGCCCCCGGTGATGGTTTCGCTCCGTCGCCGGCCTATGCTGTCGAACCGGACGAAGTCCTCGACGATCCCGCGCTAGAAGCACGGGCACGGCAACTCTCCGCGGGCCTGCGCTGCATGGTCTGCCAGAACCAGTCGATCGACGATTCCAATGCCGGCCTTGCCAAGGACCTGCGCGTCCTCGTGCGCGAGCGCCTCGTTGCCGGCGATACGAACAAGGAGGTCATCGACTATCTCGTTTCGCGCTACGGCGAGTTCGTCCTGCTTCAGCCCCGTGTCTCGGCCGGCACAGTTGCCCTTTGGGTCACCCCGATCGTCGTGCTCTTCGCCGGTGCAGGTTACGCGTTCGTCGCGATGCGCCGGCGCCGCAAGGACCAGCCAAAGACGCCGACGCTGTCCGACGAGGAACAACGGGAACTGGCCAAAGTCCTGAAGAACGGGTGAGGGGCCGAAGGCTCCCCGCCCTCACATCGGGATCGGCCAGCGCTTGTAGACGGCGGCGATGTCATCCATCACGTCGTCGTTGAGGGTGATATCCGCTGCCCCCAATGCCGTGTCGAGCTGCTTCATCGTCGTCGCGCCGATGATGACCGAGGCCATGAACGGTCGCGTCAGACAGAAGGCGATGGCCATTTGCGCCGGATCGAGCCCGTGTTTCTTCGCGACGGCGACGTATTCGTCTGCGGCCTCGATCGCATAGCCCGTCGAAGTCAGCCGCCCGCCGAGCCCGGTGTTGATCGCGCCGCGCGAGCCCTCGGGGATGGAGCCGCCTGAATACTTCCCCGTCAACAGCCCCGCCGCCAGCGGCGTGTAGCACATGAGCCCGACATCCTCGTGGATCGAGGTCTCCGCCAGATCGAGATCGAAATAGCGGCACATCAGGCTGTATTCGTTCTGGATCGAGACCGGGCGGGGCAGATCGTGCGCCTCGGCAAGGGTGCAGAAGCGCGTCGTGCCCCAGGCCGTGTCGTTCGACAGGCCGAAATGCTTCAGCTTGCCGGCCTTTTGGAAATCGGCGAACGTCTGAAGAATTTCCACCATCTCGTCCTTGGCTTGGTCGCCGTCCTGATGGCTCGGGTCGAAGGTCCAGGACTTGCGGAAGTGGTAGGAGCCCCGGTTCGGCCAGTGCAGCTGGTAGAGATCAATCACATCGGTCTTCAGCCGCTTTAGGCTGCCCTCGACCGCCTCCGTCATCGTCTCGCGATTGATGCGCGCACCGTCGCGGACCTTCATATTGCCTTCGCCGGTGATCTTTGTCGCGAGGATCACCTTTTCCCGATTGCCCGGCTTGGAAAACCAACTGCCGAGATATTCTTCCGTCCGGCCGATCGTCTCCTTCGCCATCGGCGTTGTCGGATACATCTCGGCCGTATCGACGAAGTCGACGCCGCATTCGACGGCCCTGTCGAGCTGGGCATGGGCCTCCGCTTCCGTGTTTTGGCTGCCGAAGGTCATCGTGCCCAGGCAGATTTCGGACACGGAGAGGCCGGTGCGGCCGAGCGGGCGTTTCTTCATGGGGAGGATCCTTCCGGATAGGGAGGCGATGCGATGGCGCTTAGGCGCGCGTACGCAAGCTAGATACCCGGTTTGCGAGTTCAAGCGAGAGCAGAAGACCGAACGCAGCGTTGTAAGCAAGGCCGAGAACCAGTAGGGGAGCGGCAAGCCTGCACGAGCAATTCCTGGAGCCTGCCATGGCCGACACCACCGTCGAACGCAAGACCCGGGTGAAGCCGAAGGTCGAACGGCCGAAACTCTACAAGGTCCTGCTCCTCAACGACGACTACACGCCGCGCGAATTCGTCGTCATGGTGCTGCGCGCGGTCTTCCGCTTGAGCGACAGTCAGGCGGAGACTGTGATGATGACGGCGCATCAAAAGGGTTCTTGCGTCGTCTCCGTCTATCCGCGGGATGTCGCCGAGACGAAAGCGAGCGAGGCGACGGACCTTGCCAAGGAGCACGGCTATCCGTTGCTCTTCTCGACGGAGCCTGAGGAATAGGCTCAGTCGAGCGCCACGTAACGGCACGGATCGCCGACTTTCGCCGGCGGCGCATCGACCGGCCGCATGAGAAGCGCGTCGGCCCGCGCATATACGGAAAGCAGTGAGGAATCCTGCTTTCCGAGCGGCCTCAGCCTTGGCCGTGTTCCCTCAAAACCCTCGAAGACCGCTCGCACGAAATTGGCCCGCGCGCCGTTCTCCGGCATCGCCTCGGCAAAAACGCCGTCGTGATAGAGCGGGCGGTCGGGGAACCCCGCAAGCCGGCGGATGAGCGGGGCGAGAAAGAGCGTCGCCGCGACGAGCGAGGAAGCGGGATTGCCGGGCAGGCCGGCGATCCGGAGCGAACCCTTCCGTCCGGCCATGAACGGCTTGCCGGGCCGCATCGCCACCTTCCAGAAATCGAGATCGACATCCCGCGAGGCGAACACCTTGCCGACGAGATCGTGCTTGCCGACGGAGGCCCCGCCGATCGTCACGAAGACGTCGGCCCCCTCAGCGACCGCCTCGTCGAAGCGCGCCGCGATTTCCGCAACGTCGTCGCCAGCGATGCCGCATTGGATCGCCTCGCCGCCGGCTTCCTCGGCCAGTGCCGCGATGCCGAAGGTGTTCGAGGCGACGATCTGGTGTGGGCCGACGGTCTCGCCCGGCATCACGAGTTCGTCGCCGGTCGCGAGGATCGCGATCCTCGGCCGAGCACGCACCGTTAATGCGGGATGTCCGCCGCTTGCCGCCAAAGCGATGGCACCGGCGGAAAGCACCGTTCCGGCAGAAAGGAGCCGGTCGCCTTCAGAGAAGTCGACGCCCGCCCGCCGGATGTGATCGCCACGCGAGGGTGCCTCACTCACGCGGATGCGGTCGTCTCCCGCCGGCTCCGCATCTTCTTGAATGAGGACGCTGTCGGCGCCTTCGGGGAGCGGCGCGCCGGTGAAGATCCGCAGTGCTTCGCCGGTTGCGATCGATCCGGTCCAGCCATGGCCGGCGGCGGCCTCCCCGACGACCTGAAGCACCGCGCCACGGGCCGCGTCGTCGGCCCTTACGGCGTATCCGTCCATCGCCGAGGCGGCGAAGCCGGGTTGGGTCCGCCGAGCGAGAATGTCTTCGGCCAGAACGCGCCCCCGCGCGGCGCGCAAGGAAACCGTCTCCGTCCGCGCGATCGGTTCGGCGCCCGCGAGGACGCGGGCATGGGCGTCCTCGACCGGAAGCAGGCTCATGCGTCCCGAGCCCCGGCCTGGAAGTCGCCCGACTTGCCGCCGGATTTGGTGAGAAGCCGGATGCCGCCGATCTCCATTTCACGGTCCACCGCTTTCGCCATGTCGTAGACGGTGAGGCAGGCCACCGAAACGGCTGTGAGCGCTTCCATCTCGACGCCCGTCTTGCCGGAGACACGGGCGATGGCCGTCAGGCGCAAGCCGGGCAGCGCATTGTCCATCTCGATCTCAACGCCGATCTTGTTCAGAAGCAGCGGATGGCAGAGCGGGATCAGTTCGTGCGTCCGCTTGGCAGCCATGATGCCCGCTATCCGCGCGATCCCGACGACGTCGCCCTTCTTCGCCTGCCCGTCGCGGATCAGCGCTAGCGTCTCCGGCTTCATGCGCACGAAGCCTTCCGCCGTCGCGACACGCACGGTTTCGGACTTGTCACCGACGTCGACCATCGAGGCCGAGCCGGTCTCATCGAGATGGGTCAGCCGGTCCCCCGCCTTTCGGTTTGCGTCGCTCAATGGGGCATGTCCGGGCGCTGTCCGCCGAGAAGAACGCGAGTTGCCGCCTCGACATCCGCCTGACGCATAAGGCTTTCGCCGACGAGGAAGCTGCGAATGCCGCGATCGCTCAGCCTCAGGCAGTCGGCGTGGGTGAAGATACCGCTTTCGCCGACGATGGTCCGATCCTCGGGAACCATCGCCGCCAGTGTCTCGGCTGTTGCGAGAGAGGTCTCGAACGTGCGGAGATTGCGATTGTTGATCCCGATCAGCGGCGAGCGCAGCTTGAGCGCACGTTCTGTCTCGGCCTCGTCGTGCACTTCCACCAGCACGTCCATGCCGTAGGCGATCGCGGCGTCCTCAAGGGCAAGCGCGGTCGCGTCGTCGACCGCCGCCATGATGACGAGGATCGCATCGGCGCCCCAAGCCCGCGCTTCGGCAACCTGATAGGTGTCGTACATGAAGTCCTTGCGCAGCGCCGGGAGCTGGGTGGCGGCCCGCGCTGCCGTCAGGTAGTCCGGGCTTCCCATGAAGCTCGGCTCGTCGGTGAGGACCGAGAGACAGGCCGCCCCACCGCGCTCGTAGGCCTCGGCAATCGCAACCGGGTCGAAATCATCGCGGATCACGCCCTTGGATGGGCTCGCCTTCTTCACCTCGGCGATCAGCGCCAATCCGCCGCTCTCGGTCCGGTTGCGGATCGCTTCGACGAAGCCGCGCGGCGGTTCTGCTTGCGCGATCTCGCTTTCTAGATCGTCGAGACTCTTGCGCGATTTCGCGGCCGCGATCTCCTCGCGCTTGTAAGCTTCGATACGGTTCAGGATGTCGACGGCGGTCTCGGTGTCGCTCATGCCGCGTTCTTTCCGAGGCGCTGGGTGACGCTGACCAGCCGGTCGAGCGCGGCCTTCGCGCTGCCGCCGTCGATCGCGTCTTGCGCCATTCGCACACCTTCGCCGAGGTCGCTCGCCTTACCTGCGACGACCAGCGCGCCGCCGGAATTGAGGCACACGATATCGCGATAGGCACCGGCTTTGCCATCGAGGAGGGCCGAGAGGCGCAGCGCGTTGTCGGCCGCTTCCCCACCGCGGATGTCGGAGAGATGCGCGACCTTCAGCCCGACATCCTCGGGGTTGACGGAAAAGGTTTGGATTTCGCCGTTCTTCAGCTCCGCAACTTTCGTCTCCCCAGTCGTCGTCATCTCGTCGAGGCCGTCGCCATGGACCACCCAGGCCGCCTCGGTTCCCAGTTCCCTTAAGGTCTTAGCCATTGGCTCGATCCATTCGGGACCGAAGACACCGATAAGCAGGCGCGTGACTCCGGCTGGATTGGTCATGGGCCCGAGAATGTTGAACATCGTCCGCGTCCCAAGCTCCTTGCGGGACGGACCAACGTGGCGCATCGCGGCATGGTGGTTCGGTGCGAAGAGGAAAGCGAGGCCAGCTTCCTTGATGACTTTCGAGAGCTGATCCGGCTTGAGGTCGATGTCGACGCCGAGTGCCGTCAGCACATCCGCCGCGCCGGAACGGGACGAGAGCGCCCGGTTGCCGTGCTTGGCCACAGGCACCCCGCAGCCTGCAATGACGAAGGCCGAGGCTGTCGAGATGTTCACCGTGCCGGAATTGTCACCGCCCGTGCCGACGATGTCGACGGTGCCCTCCGGCGCCTCGACGCGCGTCATATTCGCCCGCATCGCCGAGACGGCGCCGGCGATCTCGTCGACGCTCTCGCCGCGCACGCGAAGCGCCATCAGCAGGCCGCCGATCTGCGCGGGCGTCGCCTCTCCGGACATCAGTATTGAGAACGCGGCTTCCGCTTCGGACCGCGTCAGTGCCTTCCCGCCGGCGACCTTGGCGAGATAGGGTTTGATCCGCTCGCTCATCGCATCAGGCTCTTGGCGTTCTCGATCCCGTTCGGATAGATCTGCAGCGGGTATTCGCCCTGAACCCGGGTCACGTAGCTCTGCACGAGATCGTTGGTGAGCCCGGTCTGGACCTGGCCGATCTGCGTTCGGTTCACGTTGTCGAGCGGCGCGGCCGGCGGAGCCACCTCGTCTATCTTGAGAACGACCTGCTCCAACTCGCCCCGCCCCTTCGCCGCGGCGACCGATCCCTGGCCGCTCGCGAAGGCCGCCTGACTCGCCTGTGCTCCGATCTCACCGGCGCCGCTCTGGCGCGTGATCCCGACCGCGCTCGCGACTTCGAGACCGTTTTCCTCGGCAATGTTTTCGAGAGATTTGCCGCCGCGCGCTTCCTCGGCGAGCGCCGCGGCCCGCTCTTCCACGAGCCGCAGGGTTTCGTCGCGGGTCCAGTCGTCAACCACCTGCTGACGCACTTCGTCGAGCGTGCGGTCGCGCGCCGGCTGGATGTCGGTCACGTCGAAGAACAGATAGCCGTTGTCCTCGGTCGTGATCGGAATGTTGTCGAAGCCGGGTTCGGTCTGAAACGCTTCCTCGAGAAGATCGCCGTTTCCGGAGATGCCCTCGATCGCCTCACCACTGGGATTGCGCCCCTGGCTGTCGACCGCCTCATAGGTCTCGACCTTCAGACCTGCCTCTTGCGTCGCCTCCTCGAATGTCGCGCCGCTGGCGCGGGCGTCCTCGTAGGTCTGATAGGCCGCGTTCAGGGTATCGCTCGCATTGTTGAGAGCAAGGTCGCGGCGGATATCGCCCGCGACCTCCTCGAGCGGTGTGACGCTCGCCTCCTGGATTTCCGAGACCCGGACGATCGTCGGTCCGAACCGGCCGTCGATCACATCCGAGGTCTGGCCGCTTTCGAGCGCGAAAGCTGCGTCTCTGATGCTCGGATCCGGGATGTCTTCGCGCGTGACGAGACCGATCGCCGTGTCCGCCGGATTTTTGCCGGCGGCCCGGGCGACGTTCTCGAAGGTCGCGCCGTTAGCGAGTTTCTCTGCGGCTTCGGTGGCGGCCGCTTCGTCGCCGAATACGATTTGGCTGACCTGGCGCCGCTCCGCCTCGCCATAACGGCTTTGATACTGCTCGTAATCGGCCGCTACCTGTTCGTCGGTGATCGCGCTTTCGTCGGCGATCGTTTCACGCGTCAGCCTTGCGACCGCAAGCCCGCGATATTCAGGCGCGGCGTAATCCTGCTTGTTCTCCTCGAAATAGGCCTGCAGCGCTTCGTCACTTGGCTCCGGCTCGCTTTCAAGCGCGCCCGGTCCGACGGAGATATAGCTGACATTCCGCCGCTCGCCGTTGAACAGTCCGAGCGCTTCCTCGTAAGCCTTCGGAAGTGTGATCCCATTGCTGACGGCGTCGACGATTTGAGTGCGCATCGCCGCGTCTTCCTGGAATTCAATATAGTCGGACTCGCGCAAACGGGCCTGGTTCAGGAGATTGCGGAACTGGGCGCGCGAGAAATTGCCGGAAGCGTCTTGGAAGCTCGGATCGTCGGCGATGAGCCGCGCCAAGCGCTCGTCGGAGATGCCGAGGCCGATATTCCGGGCCTGTTCCGTCAGTACAGCGCCCGACACCAGCTGCGATAGCACCGCCTGGTCGATCCCGAAGGTCGCCGCTTCTTCCGGCGTTAGCGGTCGGCCGAGCTGCCTTGCGATGCCGGAACTCGCCTGATTGTAGGTGAGAGCGTATTCGGCGAGCGGCACGTCGGTCTCACCGACGCTCAGGACTGCGTTCTGGTTGCCCGAGCGAAAGACGTCGCCAATCCCCCAGACGGCGAAACTGATCACCAAAAGACCGAGCAGGATCTTGGCGGTCCAGCCTGTCGTCGCTTTGCGCAGCGAATTGAGCATGTCACTCCCCTGAATATCCGGCCGCTATTCTTTCGGGCGGCGTACTTGCGTTCTTATTAGGAAACAAGGCGCGACCGGTGCAAGACGCCGCCTGCCGATTGATTTCGGACTTTCGAGGCGGTAGTTCCAAGGCCGAAACAAGTGCTTCAGCGTTCCCGGAAGGGCTCAATATGACGACGCCACTCATTGCCGGCAATTGGAAGATGAACGGCACGCTGCGATCCCTGACCGAATTGAAGGGGATTGCCGACGCCATCAAGGACGGTCGTACCGAAGGCACAGACGTCGTGGTCTGTCCGCCCGCGACGATGCTCTCGGCGAGCCGTGGCATCCTGCACAACGCGGCCAAGGTCGGCGGCCAGGACTGCCATGCCGAGGCGAGCGGCGCGCATACTGGCGATGTCGCTGCGGAAATGCTCAAGGATGTTGGTGCGACCTATGTGATCGTCGGACATTCCGAGCGCCGTGCCGACCATGGCGAGAGCGACGAAATGGTCCGCGCCAAGGTGGAAGCGGCCTGGCGGGCCAAGCTGACCGCAATCGTCTGCATCGGCGAGAGCCAGGAAGAACGTGACGAGGGTCGGACGCTCGATCGGCTCGGCGAGCAGTTGGCCGGATCGCTCCCCGATGGTGCCACGGCGGACAATCTTGTCGTGGCCTACGAGCCGATCTGGGCGATCGGTACCGGTCGCACAGCAACCTCGGACGACGTCGCGGAGGCGCACGGCTTTATTCGCAAGACCCTCTCCGAGCGCTTCGGTGGCGACACCGGTTCGGCCATTCGCATCCTCTACGGCGGGTCGGTGAAGCCCGACAACGCCTTCGACCTCTTGCATACTGAGAACGTCGATGGAGCGCTCGTAGGTGGGGCGAGCTTGAAGGCGGAAGATTTTATTGCGATATGCGAGGCCGCGGCGCGGCCCAATGGCCGCGATCCCTTCGAACCCGACTTCTCGGACCTTGAAATGGGCTTGGAATAGCAAGCCATTGTCTTTAGAAGGCGCGCAATCAACGTAAGATCGTCTCGCGCGTCCTGGATCATTCATGGAAACCATCCTTATCGTCATCCATCTGATGATCGTCATCGCGCTCGTCGTGGTGGTGCTTCTCCAGCGCTCCGAAGGCGGTGCCCTCGGCATCGGTGGCGGTGGCGGTGGTATGATGTCGGCGCGCGGCGCGGCAAACGCGCTGACCAAAACGACGGGCATCCTCGCAGCAGGCTTCTTCATCACCTCGCTCTCGCTCGGCATCCTTGCGCGCTATGGGTCGCAGCCGACAGACATTCTCGACCAGCTTCCATCGAACCAGGGTCAGTCCACGGATGGCGGCAGCCTTCTCGACCAGCTTGGCGGACTGCCGAGTGAAGACGAGGGCGCAAGCGGCGCCGCCACTGGAGATGCAGGCACAGCCGCGCCGGCTGACAATGCCGCTGGCGGGGAGGGCTCTGATGCCGCCGAGACCGGGGCGACCGACTCGCCATCGCTTATCCCCGATGCCTCTAGCGGCAATGCCTCTGAGACAGCAACGCCGGCTCCAGCTGCCCCCGAAACGCAGGCGCCGACAAACGAGTCGCCGGCGGCAGCGACCGGTGCAGACAACAGTCTGCTGCTAGACCAGCCTGAACAGTCAGGCGAGGGCGAGCCTGCGAGCGACAAGCCTGAAGGTGAGGCGTCAGACACCGAGGCTGGCGAGATCCCGGCCAATCCGGGCGAAACCGCGCCCAATGCTGCTGATCCAGCTTTCGTTCCGCCGGTCGAAGACCAGTCTGCCGTCGAACAGGTGCCTGAGGAACCGCTCTCGAACGAAGAGCCGCAGAACTGAAGTTCGACTTCCCAGCAATCGGCTGATCGACAAGCGTTCTGCTGTAGCCGTTAATATCGAGCGGGGTGCCCACGGTGCCCCGCTTTCTTTGTGAATAAGCGCATCGTCCAGTTTTTTGTCTGGCATCGTCAGGCGTCTCGCGATAACGGGAAGGCCCATGGCGCGATATATCTTCATCACCGGCGGCGTGGTCTCCTCACTCGGCAAGGGCATTGCTTCTGCAGCCCTCGGCGCACTTCTTCAGGCGCGCGGCTACCGCGTGCGCCTCAGAAAGCTCGACCCTTATCTCAATGTCGATCCGGGCACGATGAGCCCAACCCAGCACGGCGAGGTCTTCGTCACCGATGATGGGGCCGAGACCGATCTCGACCTCGGCCATTACGAGCGCTTTACCGGCCGGTCGGCGAACAGGGCCGACAACGTCACCACGGGGCGCATCTACCAGGACATCATCGCCAAGGAACGACGCGGCGATTACCTCGGCGGTACGGTACAGGTGATCCCGCACGTCACCGACGCGATCAAGGAGTTCGTGCTCGAGGGCAACGAAGACTACGATTTCGTCCTCTGCGAGATCGGCGGAACCGTCGGCGACATTGAGGCGATGCCGTTCATGGAGGCGATCCGCCAACTCGGCAACGATCTGCCGCGGGGTGGTGCGATCTATGTCCACCTCACCCTGATGCCGTTCATTCCGGCGGCCGGCGAACTGAAGACCAAGCCGACCCAACATTCCGTGCGCGAACTGCGCGCCATCGGCATCCAGCCGGACATCCTTCTCGTGCGCGCCGACCGTCCGATCCCGGCAGAAGAGCGCCGCAAGATGAGCCTCTTCTGCAATGTCCGTCCAACGGCGGTGATCCAGGCGCTTGACGTCGCGACGATCTATGACGTGCCGATCGCCTATCACAACGAAGGCCTCGACGGCGAAGTTCTCGCTGCCTTTGGCATCGATCCTGCCCCCAAGCCGCAGCTTCAGCTCTGGCATCAGGTCGTCGACAATATACGTAATCCTGAAGGCGAGGTGACGATCGCCATCGTCGGCAAGTACACCGACCTGAAGGACGCCTACAAATCGCTCATCGAGGCGCTTCAGCATGGCGGTATAGCCAACCGTGTGCGCGTCAAGCTCGATTGGCTTCCCTCCGAAGTTTTCGAGAAGGAGGATCCGGCTCCCTATCTCGAACGGGTCAACGGCATTCTCGTCCCCGGGGGCTTCGGCGAGCGCGGTTCTGAAGGCAAGATCCTGGCCGCTAAGTTCGCGCGTGAGCGCGATGTTCCCTATTTCGGCATCTGCTTCGGTATGCAGATGGCGGTCATCGAGGCGGCTCGTTCGCTGGCCGGCATTGCCAAGGCCTCGTCTACTGAGTTCGGCGAAACGGACGAACCCATTGTCGGTCTGATGACCGAATGGCTGAAGGGCAACGAGCTCGAACAGCGCGCGGCGGAGGGCGATCTCGGTGGAACCATGCGCCTTGGCGCCTACAAGGCGGAGCTAAGGCAAGGCTCGCGCATCGCCGAAATCTACGGCGACGTCGAGATCAGCGAACGCCATCGCCACCGCTACGAGGTCAACCGAGCCTACCGTGAACGCCTCGAAGACGCTGGAATGATCTTCGCCGGCATGTCGCCCGACGGGCTGCTACCGGAGACGATCGAACTGCCGGACCATCCTTGGTTCATCGGTGTGCAGTACCACCCGGAATTGAAGTCGCGGCCCTTTGAGCCACATCCTCTCTTCACGAGCTTCATCCAGGCGGCGGTCGAACGAAGCCGGCTGGTTTGATCTCGACGCCGGAGACCTGGAGGGGATTTCCATGCGCCAACTCGATCACGTCGTCATGCCGTTCGCAGCGCTCTCAGAAGCACGGGCGTTTTTCGAGAGCCTCGGCTTCACCGTCGCTGCGGATGCGCAGCATCCCTTCGGCACCGGCAACGCTTGTATCTATTTGGCGGATGGTCTCTTCATCGAGCCGCTCGCGCGTCTCGATGAGGAAGCCTGCGAGGCGGCGGATCGGGACGGCAATCTCTTCGTTCGCCGGGATGCAGCTTTCCGCGATAAGCACCCGGCCGCCTTTTCCGCCCTTGCCCTCAAATCCGAAGATGCGCTGGCGGACCGCGAAAGTCTCGCCGTCATCGGGCTTGCCGAAGAGGCGACCGTCGATTTCGAACGCACGCTAACTCTTTCTGACGCAAGCTCCGGTACGCTCGCCTTTCGCCTTGCTTTCGTGAAGGACTTCGGGCCGCGTGCGCCCAGCCTGTTCCTCTGCGAACAGCGCCATCAGCTGGCGATCGATCGCGCAAGTCTGATGCGCCATGCCAACGGCGCGAAGAGCATCGCTGGCTTCGAGTTCGCATCGACCGATATCGAAGCCGCAGAGGCGTATCTTTGCGCCGTCTTCGGCGGTGAGGGCGCGGAGACCGAGGACGGCACAATCCGCTTCGATCTGCCGAACAGCACTGTCACCCTCGTCGAGTTCGGTGGCGGAGACGCGCCTTCGTTTTCCCTCAGCGCGATGACAATCACGATATCGGACCTCAACGCGCTTCGCACACGGCTCGCCGGCCACGCCATCGACTTCGAGGACGAAGACGGGCATCTTGCCGTCGCCTGTCCGAACGGGGCGGGTCGCATCGTCTTTACCGGCTGAACGAGCTCATGCATCTCATCCACAACCAGGTCGCCGCCGCCACGGTGAACTTTGCCAACACCTCGCCTTTTGCGCTGATCGCTGGCCCCTGCCAGATGGAGAGTCGCGACCATGCCATGATGATTGCCGAGCGGATGAAGCGGATCACCGAGGATCTAGGGATCGGCTATGTCTTCAAGGCGAGCTTCGACAAGGCGAACCGCACGAGCCTCAAGGGCCGTCGCGGCATAGGCCTCTCCGATGCGCTTCCCGTCTTCGCGGAAATCCGCGACCAGCTCCGGCTGCCGGTGCTCACCGACATTCACACCGAAGAGCAGGCCGCGGAAGCCGGCAAGGTCTGCGACATCTTGCAGATACCGGCCTTTCTCTGCCGACAGACCGACCTGCTGATTGCTGCCGCGAAAACCGGCTGCGTCGTCAACATCAAGAAGGGCCAGTTCCTCGCGCCCTGGGACATGAAGAACGTCCTCGCCAAGGTGACCGAGAGCGGAAATCCGAACGTGCTCCTTACCGAGCGGGGCGTCTCCTTCGGCTACAATACCTTGGTCTCGGACTTCCGCGCGTTGCCGATCATGGCCGAGACCGGTGCGCCGGTCGTCTTCGACGCCACCCATTCGGTGCAGCAGCCGGGCGGCCAGGGCGGATCCTCTGGTGGCGAGCGGCGCTTTGTTGAAACTCTGGCGCGGGCCGCGGTTGCCGTCGGAGTCGCCGGACTTTTCATAGAGACACATGATGACCCGGACCACGCGCCTTCGGACGGCCCGAACATGGTGCCGCTCGACCGGATGCCGGACCTGCTGGGACGGCTCAAGGCACTGGATGATCTGGTTAAAGGGTTTTGATTTCCACCCAATCGGACCTTTGAATTTGCCGGTTCCGACTGTTCAGCCGCAACCGCCTGTCATAAAAGCCGACTAACGAAAGTCGCCACCACTCGGGAGGACGCATCCCCATGACTGCCATCATCGACATCATCGGCCGTGAAATCCTCGATAGCCGGGGCAACCCGACCGTCGAGGTGGACGTGGTTCTCGAAGACGGCTCCATGGGCCGCGCGGCCGTTCCGTCCGGCGCGTCGACCGGGGCTTACGAGGCGGTTGAGCTGCGCGATGCCGACGAGCGCTACATGGGCAAGGGTGTCCAGAAGGCGGTCTATGCGGTCAACAACGAGATCGCCGAGGAGATCGTAGGCATGGAGGCCGAGGACCAGCTGATGGTCGACGCCGCGCTCTCCGATCTCGACGGCACCGACAACAAGAGCCGGATCGGCGCGAATGCCATTCTCGGCGTCTCGCTCGCCATCGCCAAGGCCGCGGCCGAATCTGCCGGCCTGCCGCTTTATCGCTATGTCGGCGGTCCCTCGGCGCATGTTCTTCCCGTTCCAATGATGAACATCATCAATGGCGGGGCCCACGCGGACAATCCGATCGACTTCCAGGAATTTATGATCATGCCGGTCGGCGCGGAGCGTTTCTCTGACGCACTGCGAATGGGGGCCGAGACCTTTCACGTCCTGAAGAAAATGCTGAAGGACGCCGGCCACAACACCAATGTCGGTGACGAAGGCGGTTTCGCTCCGAGCCTCGGCTCGCCGAAGGAAGCGCTCGATTTCATCATGAAGGCGGTCGAGAAGGCCGGCTACAAGGCCGGTGATGACATGTTCATCGCGCTCGATTGTGCCGCGACCGAATTTTTCAAGGACGGCACCTACGATCTGGCCGGCGAAGGCCGCAAGCTCTCCTCGGACGACATGGGAGGCTACCTAAAGGAGCTCTCCGATGCCTATCCGATCATCTCGATCGAGGACGGCCTCGATGAGGACGACTGGGATGGATGGACGAAGCTCACCAAAACGATCGGATCAAAGGTGCAGCTCGTTGGCGACGATCTCTTCGTCACGAACTCCAGGCGTTTGAAGAAGGGCATCGAGATGGGCGCTGCCAACTCGATCCTCGTCAAGGTCAACCAGATCGGCTCGTTGTCCGAGACACTCGATGCAGTTTCCGTCGCCCATCGGGCCGGTTACACCGCCGTCATGTCGCACCGCTCGGGTGAGACGGAGGACTCCACCATCGCCGACCTCGCCGTCGCGACGAATTGCGGACAGATCAAGACCGGCTCGCTCGCCCGGTCCGATCGGGTCGCCAAGTACAATCAGCTCTTGCGCATCGAGGAAGAGCTCGGCAGCCAGGCGGACTATGCCGGCCGAAGCATCCTTCGCTTGGGCCGGTAGGAGCGACCATCAAGACAAATGAAGAATACGAGAGGC